>JAFWNM010000007.1 GCA_017510335.1 Paracoccaceae bacterium | reverse complement strand
CTACCCGCCGATGGCATATCCTGCGCCGCGGACGGTTCGGATGGGGTCGGGGCCGTTGGTGGTGGTGCATAGGGTCTTGCGCAGGCGGCCGACATGCACATCCACAGTGCGCGTGTCGATATAGATGTCGCGCCCCCAGACGCGGTCCAGAAGCGCCTCGCGCGTCCAGACCTTGCCGGGGCGTTCCATCAATGCCCCCAGAAGCCGGAATTCCGTAGGCCCCAGATGCACCGCCGCCCCCGCCCGCGTCACGCGGTGGCTGTCAGGGTCCAGCCGGATATCGCCGAATTCCAGAACCTGACCACTGGCCGCAGGGCGCAGTCGCCGCAGATTGGCCCGCACCCGCGCCACCAGTTCCGCCACCGAATAGGGTTTGACAATGTAATCATCCGCGCCCGTGTCCAGCCCGCGCACGCGGTCGCTTTCTTCGGACCGCGCCGACACCATGATCACTGCCGCAGCCCGCCCCGCCACGCTGGCCTTGATCTGGCGGCACGCTTCCAGCCCCGACAGGCGCGGTAGCATCCAGTCCAGCAACACCACATCGGGGCCTTGCTCGGCCACGGCAAGCACAGCTTCCTCGCCGTCTTTGGCCGTTGCAATGCGAAACCCCGCCGCCTTCAGGTTGTAACTGAGCAACGCAAGCTGCGCGGGTTCGTCATCCACAATCAGCACCAGCGGCGTGTCGGCGTCCACCATCACATCACCCTTTGGGCGCATCAATCAACGCGGTCGAATGGCCCTTCTCTCGCGCGCCCGCAGGCCGGCCGTCAGCCACGAAAATCACATGCTCCGCGCCATGCGTCACCAGATCGCCCATGCGTTCTATGTTCTTGGCAATAAACACATAATGCAGACAGGGCGTAATGTTGCGCGGGTCTTCCATCATATGCGTGATGAATTCCCGAAACAGCGCATTGGTCATGTCGTCCACTTCCACATCGCGCGCAATCACATCGCGCGCAAGCGCCACATCCAGCCGCGAAAACGCGTCCAGCATGTCCTTGAGCATCTGGCCCACCAGCCGCGACTGGCGCCGCAACGCGCCCGCAGCGCCGTCAATCACAGGGGCCGAAATCAGCACCGGCACGCGCTTGGCCATGTTCTTGGCGTAATCGCCCAGGCGTTCCAGCTCGCCCGCCATCTTCATCACCGCCACTGCCGCGCGCAGGTCATCCGCCTGCGGCTGGCGCAGCGCAAGAAGCCGGACAACCTGCGCGTTGATTTCTTCTTCAGAGGCGTCGATCAGCTTGTCGCCCTGCACAACCTGCGCCGCAAGATCCTCATCGCGCGTCTCCAACGCCCGGGACGCGTTCAAAATAGCATCCTCGACCTGACCCCCCATCGTCAGAACATTCAGGCGGATCGCGTCAAGATCACGGTCAAAAGACGACAACGTATGCGGTTTCATCTCAGATATCCTTTTGGCTTGACCCTTCCTTAAACACCATTTGTGACACTTGCATGACACAGATTCCATACCACAAAACTGCACAGCTCATCAGAAGGGAAGCACCACACCAAAACACACCCCGCGCCCCGTGCCGCCACTTTCGATCACCAGACGCCCGCGATGGCGTGACAGGATATGCTTGACGATCGCCAGCCCCAGCCCTGTGCCGCCACTGTCGCGCGCGCGCCCTTTGTCCACGCGGTAAAACCGTTCTGTCAGGCGCGGAATGAAAATGGGATTAATCCCTTCGCCATAGTCGCGCACAGTCACTTGCAGCACCGGCCCGTCAAAGCCGGGCATAACCGCGCCGACACGCGCGCCAATCTCGACCCGGCCCCCACTTCCGCCATATTTCACGGCGTTTTCGATCAGGTTATGAAAGACCTGCACAAGCTGGTCATGGTCGCCGGGCACTTGTGGCAGGTCGGGCGGCAGGTCACAGACCAGGTTCACCCCGACCGCGTCACTGCGCGGGCGCAGGGCGGCCAATGTTGCGCGCAGCACGTCATCTATGGACACAAGGGTGCGCGGGCGAATCTTTTCCACCGCTTCCACACGCGACAGCGACAGCAGATCAGCCACCAGCCCGGCCATGCGCGCGGCCTGTTCGGACATGATGCCCAGAAATTCCGCCCGCGCGGCGGGGTCATCGCCTGCCGGACCCTGCAAGGTTTCGATAAACCCCGCAAGCACCGTCAAGGGTGATCGCAATTCATGGCTGACATTGGCCACAAAATCACGCCGCTGCGCGCTGGCCGCTTCAATATCGGACACATCGCGCAGGCTGATCACCAGCCCCTGTCCGTCCATGCGTTGCGCGGTGACCTGCCAGATGGCTTCGGTTGCCACGCCCGTGGCCGTGAAGCTGGCCTGCCCCGACGCCGCACCGTCCAGAACGCGCCCCAGCATGGCGGTAACTTCGGGCTGGCGCAAATGTGCCCTGACGGGGGCGCCGCGAATATGCGCGCCAAACAGGTCCAGCGCCGGCGGGTTCGCGGCTGTCACAAACCCGTCATCCCCCACCAGCAGCACGGGCTGGGGCAAGGCCGATATCAGCGCAAGAACCGCGTCATCTGTCTGCATCGGGGGCATGTCACACCGCCTTGCGCGTCCATGATGGGGGGCAGGTCTGCGCCCTGCGCTGCCCCCCTTTTTGCGGGATAATCCCTGAAGGGCACGGCACAACGTCCCTGCCCCATGGCGGGCACCGGCCTATCTGGTGCCGCGGGCCAGGGCTGCAACGCCCGTGCGCGCCACTTCGGCCAGCCCCAGGGGCTGCATCAGCACCGCGAAGGCGTCAACTTTTTCGGGCGTGCCGGTCATTTCGAAAATGAAGCTTTCCAACGTGGAATCCACGACATTGGCACGAAAAATCTCGGCCAGGCGCAGCGCTTCGATGCGGTGTTCACCCTTGCCTTGCACCTTGAACAACGCCAGTTCGCGCTGCACGGAGGGGCCTTCTACTGTCAGGTCATGCACTTCATGCACAACGACCATGCGTTCCAGCTGCGCCTTGATCTGGGTGATGACCTGCGGCGTGCCCGACGTGACCACAGTAATGCGCGAACGGTGGCCCAGATGGTCCACCTCGGCCACGGTCAGACTGTCGATATTATAGCCACGCGCCGAAAACAGCCCGATGACACGCGCCAGCACACCGGATTCATTGTCGACACTGACAGCCAGCGTATGGGTTTCGATCAGTTCCGCATTCGGGTCGCGCAGGTCATAGGCGGAATGCTTGGACGAACCTTTTTTGATTTGCAGGGGGGACATGAGGTAGCCTTTGCTTTTATCCTAGATTAGTTAAGCTGCGCCACAAATACGTGGTGCATTCTTCGCATCGCGTTAAGCTCCATACGGGAACCAAGAGGCAACCGACTAGAAGGAAAATCGTTTGCCATTTGTCATACATGCGCATTTTCTTGAATGTCGGGTCCAACTTCGTGTCTTTTAGATAATCCTTGACCCATGAAACAGATACTGCTTCGGGAAGCGCCTTGGGTTCGAAGTCATAAAGCACAACTTCTCCCTGAGTTACCGCGATCGAAAGGTTCACGGCAACCAACCCGAGCAGGGCACTTGCACCGAGACAAACTAGCGATAAAACCATCAGCCAAAGGCCGAAATTCGGAACAAGGTCGTTCATTTGCGTCACCAAAAAACCGATGCTCGCACCTGCCGCTGCCAACAGGTAATAGCGCCGTTTCTCGGTTTTGCTTTCAAACCTTCCAATCAGCTCACGACGGTTTTCAGGGCTCAAGTTTTTCCAATTCACACAAAACTCTTTCCTTACACCAATACCGCGCCGCTTGCGCCGATAACGCCCTGCGTATCGGCTTCGCCCAGCAGCATGTCATTATGGGCATTGCCCGACGGGATCATGGGGAAGCAGTTTTCATGCTTTTCCACCAGACAATCAAAGATCACCGGCCCGTCATAGGCCAGCATTTCACGGATGGCGTCATCCAGATCGGCCTCGTTGTCGCAGCGGATGCCCTTGCAGCCAAACGCCTCGGCCAGTTTCACGAAATCGGGCAGCGCTTCGGACCACGAACTGGAATAGCGTTCGCCATGCAGCAATTCCTGCCACTGGCGCACCATGCCAAGGCGTTCATTGTTCAGGATGAACTGCTTGACGGGCGCGCGGTATTGCATGGCGGTGCCCATTTCCTGCATGTTCATCAGCCATGACGCCTCGCCCGCGACATTGATGACCAGCGCATCAGGGTGTGCGATCTGCACCCCAACGGAAGCAGGCAGGCCATAGCCCATTGTGCCAAGCCCGCCAGATGTCATCCAGCGGTTGGGATCTTCGAACCCCAGGTATTGCGCGGCCCACATCTGGTGCTGGCCCACTTCAGTGGTGATGTAGCGGTCCATGCCTTTGGTCAACGCTTCCAGACGTGCAATCGCGTGTTGGGGGCGAATGCTGCCGCTGGAAGGCTTATAGGCAAGACAATCCACGGATTTCCATTCCTCGATCTGTTTCCACCAGCGTGCCAGCGCTTCGCGGTTGACCTTGCGGCCCCGTGATTTCCAGATTTTCAGCAGGTCTTCCAGAACATGGCCCACATCACCGACAATAGGCAGGTCAACCGTGATCACCTTGTTGATGGAGGACGGGTCAATGTCGATATGGGCCTTTTTGGAATTCGGGCTAAAGGCATTCAGCCGCCCCGTGATACGGTCATCAAACCGCGCGCCGATATTGATCATCAGGTCGCAATCATGCATCGCCCAGTTGGCTTCATAGGTGCCGTGCATGCCCAGCATGCCCAGCCATGATTTCCCCGATGCCGGATAGGCGCCCAGCCCCATCAGCGTGGATGTGACGGGAAAGCCCGTTGCCTCGGCCAGTTCGCGCAACAACTGGCTGGCGGCAGGGCCGGAATTGATAACCCCGCCCCCGGTGTAGAATACGGGCCGTTCCGCGGCCTCGATCATCTCCACCAAGCGGGTGATTGCGTCAATGTCGCCTTTGACGCGGGGTTTGTAATGTTCGGTCCTGGCTTTGGGCTTTTCCATATAGGTGCCAGTGGCGAATTGCACATCCTTGGGGATGTCCACCAACACAGGGCCGGGGCGGCCGGAAATTGCCACATGGAATGCCTGATGGATCGTTTCGGCCAGTTTGTCGGTTTCCTTGACCAGCCAGTTCATCTTGGTGCAAGGGCGGGTAATGCCCACAGTGTCGCCTTCCTGAAAGGCGTCAGACCCGATCATGAAGGTGGGCACCTGCCCCGACAGAACAACAATCGGGATGGAATCCGTCAGCGCATCGACAATGCCCGTCACAACATTGGTCGCGCCGGGACCAGATGTCACCAGCACCACGCCGGGTTTGCCGGTGGATCGCGCATACCCTTCGGCGGCGTGAATGGCACCTTGTTCATGGCGCACCAGAATATGACGAATATCATTTTGCTGGAAAATTTCATCATAGATTGGAAGTACCGCGCCACCCGGATAGCCGAATACCACTTCCACACCCTGATCCTTCAGGGCCTGAACCACCATTTTCGCTCCGGTCATCTGACGTGTCATCTGTGTTGCTCCATCGAGGCGTCAATTCAAGGTCGCTTTAGCGCGGCGGTCGGCAATAAAAAAGCCCCCGTTGTGTTTCGGGGGCGCATGGGGTCCTTGAAGGGTGTCCGTTACCGGCCCATGCGCATCCTTCCCAGCACAATCACGAGTTCATATTTCATAGCCATCCACCGAGCCTTAGCACACTTTACCTAAGACGATGCAGCAGTGTCGTCAATGCGGAAATCTGGCACTGTTGCGCAAATGGGGGCAAAATCTTTGCATTTATTGCGCAATCAACTGCCAACAAACAGAAATGCCTTTACATAACTGGATTTATAGTTATTTTGTACGCATGGGAACACAAACAGAATCGTCAGCAGCGGCGTTGGCCGCACTTGGGCACCCCGTGCGCCTTATGGTGTTTCGCCTGTTGGTTCAGGCCGGACCATCAGGCTTGTTGGTGGGCGAGATTGCCGAACATCTGGAAATGCCGCTATCGACGCTTGCGCATCATTTGCGCAGCCTGAAACAGGCAGGGCTGATCACGCAGACCCGCAAGGGCCGCGAAGTTGAAACACATGCCGATACCGAAAGCCTGCGCAATGTGCTGGATTTCCTTATGAGTGAGTGCTGCAAAGGCGTGCCTGCCCTGACGCGCACGCCCTGAATTTTCCTGCACAATACAACCACAAAGCCGGAGATATAGATATGAGCGACCACACCCTTCCGCAGTCCGGCCCTGTTGCGGCGTTCGGCGCGCATGTCTGGCATAAACAGCGCCCGTGGCTGGCATTTGCGCTGGTCCTTTTGGCAGTGGCCTTGCTGGACCCCGCGCAATTCTGGCCTTCGGTGCACAAGATCGGTGGCGCGCTGGTGTCCATTGCCCCGTTTCTGACCGCGTCCATCCTGATTGCGGCATGGGCAGGGGCCACTGGCGCGGACAACCTGATTGCGCGCGCCTTCACGGGGGCGCCCGCAATGATGATCATGTCAGGCGCGATTGCGGGCGGGTTGTCGCCCTTTTGCTCTTGCGGGGTGATCCCGCTGATTGCCGCGCTTCTGGCAATGGGCGTGCCACTTGCGCCGGTAATGGCATTCTGGCTTGCCTCGCCGTTGATGGACCCGTCCATGTTCGTGCTGACGGCGGGCGTTCTGGGACTTGAATTCGCCATCGCGAAAACCCTGATCGCCGTGGGTATGGGGGTCATGGGGGGCACAATTGTGCATCTGGTCACGCGCGCGGGCGGGTTGGCCACGCCACTGCGCGACGGTGTCGGAAATGGCGGCTGTGGTGGTGCGAAGGCGCGCAACCCTGCCCCCCCCGTCTGGCAGTTCTGGCAAGAGCCTGCGCGCCTGACCAAATTCCGCACGGAGGGGACACGCACATTCCTGTTTTTGCTGAAATGGCTATCTTTGGCGTTTCTGCTTGAAAGCCTGATGCTGGCATATGTGCCTGCAGAACTGGTCACCCAGACCTTGGGCGGAAACGGCCTTGCGCCCATTGCCATTGCAACAATTGTTGGTGTTCCTGCTTATTTCAACGGCTATGCAGCGCTTCCATTGATTGGCACCTTGATGGAACAGGGCATGCAGGCCGGTGCGGGCATGGCATTCTTGATTGCAGGCGGCGTGACATCGCTGCCCGCAGCCATCGCGGTCTGGGCATTGGTGCGTTTTCGCGTGTTTGCACTGTATATCGCGATTTCGCTGGGTGGGGCGTTCGCAACCGGACTGTTGTTTCACATCTGGACGGTGCTCTAAGGGGTCAAGCCCTAATCCTTGCGTATGGCGCGCTGCAATGGTCTATTGGTGGTATAGCTTCCCCCAAGAGAATCGAGCAGTGCCCCATGAGTGACCTTTTGCAGAATTCCGAAACCTATGATGCATCCTCGATCGAGGTGCTGGAAGGGCTGGAACCTGTCCGCAAGCGCCCGGGCATGTATATTGGCGGCACGGATGAACGCGCGCTGCACCACCTTGTCGCGGAAGTGCTGGACAATTCCATGGACGAAGCGGTGGCCGGACACGCCAACCGCATTGAGGTGGAACTGCACGCGGATTATTCCGTCACCATCCGTGACAATGGCCGTGGCATTCCCATTGACCCCCACCCGAAATTCCCCGGCAAATCGGCGCTGGAAGTGATCTTGTGCACCCTGCACGCGGGCGGCAAGTTTTCCGGCAAGGCCTATCAGACATCGGGCGGGTTGCACGGTGTGGGCGCGTCGGTGGTCAATGCGCTGTCGGACCATATGCGGGTAGAAGTGGCGCGCAACCGCGAATTGTTCGCGCAGGAATTTTCGCGCGGCATTCCGCAAGGGCCGGTGGCCAAGGTCGGCCCCGCCCCCAACCGGCGCGGCACAAGTGTTACCTTCCACCCGGATGCGGAAATCTTCGGGGCGTTGAAATTCCGCCCTGCACGAATGCTGAAAATGGTGCGGTCCAAGGCGTATCTGTTTTCGGGCGTGGAAATCCGCTGGAAGTCTGCCATCCCTGACGGCGACACCCCCATGGAGGCCACATTCCACTTTCCCGGCGGTCTGGCCGATTACCTGAATGAACAACTGACCGGCGCCATCACCTATTCCGACAAGCCTTTCGCGGGCAAGGTCAGCTTTCAGGAAAAATTCAACCAGCCCGGTTCGGTGGAATGGGCCATCAACTGGACGCCGGTGCGCGACGGATTTGTGCAAAGCTATTGCAACACAGTGCCCACCCCCGAAGGCGGCACGCATGAAGCGGGTTTCTGGGCTGCCGTGCTGAAGGGCATTCGCGCCTATGGCGAACTGGCCAACAACAAGAAAGCCGCCCAGATCACCCGCGAGGATATGGCCGCAGGGGGCTGCGCGCTGGTGTCGTGCTTTATCCGCGAACCCGAATTCGTGGGCCAGACCAAGGACCGGCTGGCCACCACCGAAGCTGCGCGCATGGTCGAAGGGGCCGTGCGCGACCATTTCGACAACTGGCTGGCCGCCGACCCCAAAGCGGCAGGTGCAATCCTTGATTTTCTGGTGCTGCGCGCCGAAGAACGCCTGAAACGGCGGCAGGAAAAGGAAACCAGCCGCAAAACCGCCACCAAGAAGCTGCGCCTTCCGGGCAAGCTGGTAGATTGTTCTGCCACCAACCGCGCGGGCACCGAATTGTTCATCGTCGAAGGCGACAGCGCGGGCGGGTCGGCCAAAATGGCGCGCGACCGCAAGACGCAGGCCCTGCTGCCGCTGCGGGGCAAAATCCTGAACGTGCTGGGGGCGGCCAGCAACAAACTGGGCACGAATGCCGAAATCAACGATCTGTGCCAGGCCATGGGCGTGGGGCTGGGCAGCAAATTCCGGCTGGATGATCTGCGTTATGACAAGATCATCATCATGACCGATGCGGATGTGGACGGCGCGCATATTGCCGCCCTTCTGATGACGTTTTTCTTCACCCAGATGCGGCCCATGATTGATGCAGGCCATCTGTATCTGGCCTGCCCGCCCCTGTTTCGCCTGACCCAAGGGGCCAAGCGCGTCTATGCCCTGGACGAGGCCGAGAAAGCGCGCCTGATCGCGGAAGGGTTTGGCGGCAAAAGCAAGATCGACGTGTCGCGCTTCAAGGGCCTGGGCGAGATGGACGCAAAAGACCTGAAGGAAACCACCATGGACCCCGCGTCACGCCGCTTGATCCGTGTCTGCGTGGATGACGACCTGCCGGGCGAAACATCCGATCTGGTGGAGCGCCTGATGGGCAAGAAACCGGAATTGCGGTTCCAGTATATCAGCGAGAATGCGCGGTTTGTGGAAGAACTGGATGTATAGCAGGGCGGGTTTGGGCGTTACACACCCCCACCCGCCTTGTCATACACCGCTTCCATCAGGCGCAGGGTTTCCAGATTGTCCAGCCGGTCGGTGGCAAACGGCCGGCCGGTGCGCAGACCCGTCACGAAATCGGACACCGCGCCGGTAAAGCACGCCTGATAATTCGCCGCCAGATCATGGATGGACACGTCATCAGGGCGCGACAGCAGCGTGATGCGGTCGCGGTCATAGACCAGCGTATCAGCATCGCCCAGCAATTCCAGCCGGTCGGTGGGCAGATCAGGATAGCCCAGCGCCGAGATATTCGCATCAATCATGATCACGGCCCCGTCGCGCGATTGCAGCGTGACCAATGCCACATCCTCGCCCTTCAGGGCCGGGTTGATCCTGTCCAGACGCGCATCGAGCACGCGCATTTCACCCAGAATCGCGCGCAGCGCGTCCAGATGGTGAATCAGCACCTCGAACACCAGAAGGCGCGGGAATTCTGCCAGATAGGGCTGGCGGTTCAACAAAAATGCAGGCGTGTCGCCATAGCTGAACAAGGATGAAGATCGCACCGTCAGCCTTGCATGGCGCAACTGCCCGATCTGCCCGCCCCGCACACGCTGCGCGATTTCGGCGTAATGGGGCCGGAAACGGTAGTTTTCATGCACCATGAAGCGGATTTTTTCGCCGACTTCGGCAATCAGGGCCTCTGCCTCGGCCACTGTGGGGGTCATGGGCTTTTGGCACATGACATGAATGCCGCGTGCGGCGGCCATGCGCACCAGTGGCGCATGCGTGCCCACAGGCGTTATAATGTCCAGCGCATCGGGGCGGGTGTCATCCAGCATGCGGGCCGTGTCCGAATAGACCTGCGCAATGCCGAATTCCTGCGCGCGCGCGCCTGCCTTCGCGGCGTCAGGGTCGCAAATGGCCACCAGTTCAACCCCCGATTGCGCCTGCCACCCCTTCAGGTGGAATTCGCTAATGGCCCCTGCGCCCGCAATGGCCACTTTCAACGGTTTGCTCATCGATGCATCATCCTGTGTTGTCATGGCGTCTTTATGCCCCCAACGGCGCAAGACTGTCTGTCTGTCCCGCCACATGGCGCGCGGCTGCGCTATTGGCCGCGCGGACAGCGCCCATTTCATCCTGTCCGGCGGCCAGCGCAAGTGTAAAGGCCCCGTGCCATGTGTCCCCTGCCCCATTGGTGTTTTGTGCCACCACCACCGGAACAGGTATAGCATATGCCGCTTTCCCGTCATGGCACAGCACCGGGTCAGGCCCGCGTGTCACACAGGCCCAGACATTGAAATGCCGCGCCACCTGGGCCAGGGCATCGGCATCCGCGCGGCCGGTATAATCTGTCAGGCCCTGCACCGAAAACGCGATATGGGACGCGTGGCACAGCGCATCCTGCACAAGGCGCACAGGCGCTTCGGCGTCAATGACAGCGGGTTTTCCGGCCGCGCGCGCCGCCGCCAACAGGGTTGTGGTGATCTGTGGAAAGCGTGTGTCCACAAGCGCCCCATCATAGCCGAAGGGGTGCGGCAGGGGCGGCAGGTTCGCGGCAAGCTGGTCATCGCGTGCATTGATGATGGTCCGGTCCCCGTCTGCTTCGATCAGCACGGCAGAATGCGGGGTTACCGCGCCCGCAACACCATGCACCTGATCCAGCGGCACGCCCAGCGCCTGAATGCGCGCACGCATCACCGGGGCCAGATCATCATCGCCAATCGCGCCATACAATGTGACCTGCCCGCCCAGCCGCGCGATGGCCGCCGCCGCATTCAGGGCACCACCCCCCCCCACAAGGCGGGACGCTTGCGCCTTGTGCTTGGCGCCCGCCACCGGGTAGCTGGACACCGACAGTTCCAGATCCAGCGCAATCAGTCCCCCGCAGATGATATGCGGCGCGGTCGTGCCCATGGCCCACCTGACCCTAGCGCAGCATGTCAAGGCAGGCGGCGCGCGCTTCGCGGGCCGCATTGGCCAGCATGGCCACATCGCACGGCCCGACTATCAGGCGATAGCCCGCATCGTGCAAATCGCGGTAGTTGCGATTTGGCCAAAGCACTGTGCCCAAGGACAACCCACCCTGAAGGGTCAGTTCTTCCGCCTTGTTCACCACCTCCAGCACTTCGGGGGTGTCCATGCGTTCAAGATAGCCCATCGACGCCGCCAGATCATTCGGGCCGACAAATACCATGTCTATGCCGTCAATAGCTGTGATCGCGGGAATTTCGGCAACCGCATCCACATGTTCGATCTGCACCATCAGCAGCAATTCGTCATGGGCACGTTCGCGCGCGAAATCGGGTAACGCGCCGAAGCCCGACGCGCGCACAATGGGGGCTGCATACCCGCGTTGGCCGCGCGGCGGATACAGGCAGCAATCGGCCACGCCCTGGGCCATTTTGGCAGAATGCACCATGGGGACCATCAGCGACCGCGCGCCCCGGTCCAATGCGCGTTTCAACACGGCCTCGCTGGCGTCGGGCACGCGCAAGATGGCCTCGCCCCCTGCCGCTTCCACCGCGCGGATCAGGTTGAAGCCATCTTCCAGCCCCGCAGCGCCATGTTCGCAATCCACGACAATGACATCCCAGCCAGCATGCACCAGCAGTTCCGCCACATCGGGCGACCCCAGATCAAGCCATGCCGCAGCGACGGTTTCGCCCGCCTTCAGGCGCGCTTTCAGTTTGTTTCTTCCTGTCATCTTGTCATCTCTGTTATTTGGACGAAGTCCGGTTTCCAAAAAAGCTCCAGCCGGCGCGCAGCAACAGCGCGGCCCAGACCAGCAATGTCAGTGTGCCCAGCACCGCAGCCGTGTCGCGCGCGAAAAATTCGGTCAGATCGCCGCGCGCCTTCATCATCGACACCATGAAATTGTCCTCGACAATACGGCCCAGCACGATGCCCAGAATGGCGGGCGCAAGCGGTATGCTGGCCCAGATCATGCCACTGGCCAGCAACCCCAGCGCAAGAATGATCCATATGGCGATAACACTGCCGGTAATTGCATAGCCGCCAATCATCGACAGCAGCAAAATCAGCGGCATAAGCACAGCGCGCGGCACGCGCAGCACCTGTGTGGCAAGGGCCACGGCCAGCCCGCCGGTGAACAGCATCAGCACATTCGCCATGAAAAACGACCCGAAAATCGTATAGACCAACACTGTATCATTGGCGAAGATATCCGGCCCCGGCGTCAGGCCCTTCATCATCAGCACACCTATGGCAATGGCTGTCACACTGTCGCCCGGAATGCCGAACACCAGCGCGGGCGTCCAGGCACCCGCCACGGCAGCGTTATTTGCCGCGCCCCCGTCCACAATGCCTTCGACATGGCCACGCCCGTAGGCTTCGGGCGTTTTCGAGAACCGGCGCGACACGGCATAGGCTATCCAAGCGGCCACATCCGCGCCCGCGCCGGGCAAGGCCCCGATGACCGTTCCGCCGCTGGCAGACCGGATGACATTCACCCAGCGTTTGCAAAATTCCTGCCACGCGGCGCGAATGGCCACCAAAAGCGGTTCGACGACCAGTTTGCCAAGGCGTGTCTGCCGGCCCAGCGCGGCATTGCGCAGCAGTTCCGACAGCGCAAAAATACCAATCATGGCCGGAATGAAATTGATGCCATCATACAATTCCAGCACCCCGAACGTATACCGCGGGTGCCCCACGGCCACATCAATGCCAATCGTGGCCACTGCCAGCCCGATAAACAGGCTTGCAAAATTGCGCGGCACCGATGGCCCGCCCACAAACACCGCGCAGGACAAGCCCAATGTGGCCAGCCAGAAAGCTTCGTCACTGGAAAAACTGCGGGACAGTTGCGCAAGCTGCGGTGTGGCATAGGCCAGAATGGCAACCCCGATTACCCCCCCGCATACCGACGCGAACAGCGATGTGAACAGCGTTGTGCGGGGTTTGCCTGTCTGCGACAGCCGGAAGCTGTCCTCGACATAGGCCGCAGATGCAGGCGTGCCGGGAATTTTCAGCAATGCCCCCGAAATATCGCCCGCGAAGATGGCCGTGGTTGTTGTGGCAACAATTGCGGCTGCGGCCTGAACAGGGTCCATGAACCATGTAAACGGCACCAGCAGCGCCACGGCCATGGTGGCCGTCAGCCCGGGCATTGCCCCCACGAATGCCCCATACAGCGTGCACAGCAGGATCGTTCCCAGAATTCGCGGCTCCAGCACGATGGTGAAGATGGCAATAAGGTCCATGCGCCGCTACCACGCATAGGACGCAAGCACGCCCCAAGGCAGCACAACGCGCATTACTGTGTAAAAGATGTAATGCAAAACTACCGGCGCAAAGACTGCCATGATCCCCGCCAGCACCCAATTGCCACCGAAAATGCGCACAGCACACAACAGCACCAGCGCCGCCGCAACATGAAACCCCAAAACCGGCAACAGCAACGCAAACCCTGCCACCAAAGCGACAATTCCCAGAAAGGACAGCGCGGCCAACGGGGTTATCGTGCCCCGCGTGGTGCTGTCATCCGCCTGTCCGCTGCGCATGTTGCGAAGTCCTTCCAGAATAATGCCAAGGGCCGAAAGGATAAGCCCGCCCGCGATGATCTTTGGAAACAGATCAGGCCCATAGGGCATGGCCCGAATGCGCGGGAACCCCTGCGCACCCCATATCATGGCAACGGCAAGGGCGATCAGGACCGCCCCCACCACAAAGTCGCGTCTAAGTATCATGTCGTGAAACCGCGCTTATTCGGCCAGACCGACAGCCTGAATCGTTGCGCCCAGCGCTTCGTCCTGCGCCTGCATATAGGCTGTCAGGTCATCGCCGCCGGTGAACACGACTTCTGCGCCGCGCGAGGCCTTGAAATCAGCCCATTCCTGCGTTTGGGTAATTTCCTCGACCGCTTGTTGATAGGCACAGGCGATTTCATCTGACATGCCCTCAGGGCCGGAGATGGAAATATACGCCGCCAGCGTCCAGCCGCTTTCCAGCGCTTCAGCCGTCACAGGCACATCTGGCAGCGCCGCCATGGGCGTGTCATGCATATAGGCCAGCGCGCGCACTTCGCCGGAATCGACCAGCGCCTTGCCTTCGGACAGGGCGGGGGTTGCCATATCCACACCACCGGCAATCAATTCCTGCAGCGCAGGGGCCGCACCTTGGGACGGAATCCAGCGAATGCTTTCGGGGTCCATGCCTTCGGCGTTCAGCATACCGGCCAGTGCCAGATGCCAGATACCGCCCAGCGATGTGCCCGACGCGGTCAAATCACCGGGGTTTTCACGCGCATGATCCAGCAAATCGCCAATGGTTTCAAAGGGGCTGTCCTTGGACACCAGCACGCTTGCAGGCACGATATCAATCAGCGCCAACGGGGTGATATTGCTGTAGTTCAACTCCGTCAGACCAACCCAGTGCATGGTGTTGATTTCAACAGTCACCGCCCCCACAGTGTAACCGTCTGGGTCGGCATTTGCGATGGCACTGTGGCCGGTTACGCCATTGCCGCCAGTGCGGTTGACCACATTGAACGGCACGCCCCATTTTTGTTCCAGCATGGACGCCAGCATGCGCGAATTGGCATCAGTGCCGCCGCCTGCGCCCCATGGCACAATATAGGTTACAGCACGATCCGGCGTCCAGTCACAGGACTGCGCCAGCGCTGCAGTGCTGGTTGATGCGGCAATTGCCCCCAGAACGCCAAGGCGCAGGGCCGTCTTCATCATGGCTTTCATGTAAATTCCTCCTCCTCCGTATATGAGAGCATTGCGTGACGAATCCGCCAGCGCCTCCCGACGGGAAGTAAACATGCCATAAATCCTTTAGTCAATCGATTAAACAGGTGGAATTCATATCTTTTCACGGCTATATTACGCCAATTATGATCAAACGCGTTACCCTTCGCACTATTGCTGACGATCTGGGAATAACGGTCGCGACGGCGTCGCTGGCCTTGCGCGGGCATCCGCGCATATCGGCGGAAACCACACAGCGTGTCGAACAGGCGGCGGCGCGGTTGGGCTATATCTACAACCGTTCTGCCGCCAATCTGCGCCAGACGCGCAGCAACCTTGTTGCGGTTTGCGTCAGTGATTTGTCCAACCCCGTTTTCAATGAATTTCTGGAACATATCGAAGACGAATTGCGCGAACACCAGATGCAGGTCTTTCTTGGGATCGCGCGTGAAGATCGCGCCGTGCAGCGCCGGTTCCTGCAAACCGCGTTGGAACAAGGTGTGGGGGGCATTATTCTGTTGCCCGTCAGGGGCACAACGCGCGCGGACCTGTCCGCAGTATTGCCCGACGGGCGGCCAGACCCGCTGGTGCCCATGGTGGTCGTGTCACGCGCATTAAGCGATGTGCCCCTGCCGCAATTTGTCAATGATGACCTGCGCGCCGGGCAGCTTGCTGCCCAATGCCTGATCGAGCATGGCCACAGGCGCATTGTCTGGGTCGGTGGCGGGCAGCAGACATCCACAGCGCAAAACCGGCTTCTGGGCGTGCAACAGACACTGGCCAAGGCAGGACTGCCGCAGGCGGAAACGCTGCACGGTCCGACCTCTCGGCAGTTTGGCCACCAGATGGCGCGCGACTTGCTTGCGCGCGACACCCCCCCGTCCGCAGTAATCTGCTTTAGCGACCTGATCGCCTTTGGCATGATCGCAGGGTGTCAGGAACAGGGAAAAATGCCCGGCAGGGATATATCCATCATCGGCTGTGACGACATGGAAGAAGCGCGCCTGACCTATCCGCCCCTGACCACCATTGCCGTGGACAAGGCGGGGATCGGGCGTCAGGCGTCGCGCAGTTTGCTGTCCCCGCAAAACGGGCAGCATATTGTCATCCTGCCCCCGCAGCTTGTCTTGCGCGGCACTGTCGGACAGGCGGCGCAACCGGGGCAAGCCCCGTCATGACATGGTCAAGGCACGGTCCAGATGGGAATACCCCCCGTCCACAAACACCCATTGCCCGGTGGTATGGCTGGCGCGCGCCGACAACAGGAACACGGCCGTATCGGCCATTTCCTGCGGTGTGGTCATGCGCTGCCCCAGCGGAATGGTGCGGGTAATGCTGTCAAGCCGCGCCTTGGGGTCGTCAAATGTCTGCAACCAACGATCATAAAGCGGGGTCATGACTTCGGCGGGAACAAGCGCGTTCACCCTGATCCCGTCCTTCAGCAACGCCGCCGCCCATTCGCGTGTAAGGGACAACTGCGCCCCCTTGGCCGCGCAATAGGCCGATGTATTCCCCTGCCCGGTCAGCGCCGTTTTGGACGATACATTCACAATTGCCCCTGTCTGAACGCGCAAATGGGGCAGGCACAGATGCGTCATGGTGTAATAATGCACCAGATTGCGTTCCAGTGACGCGCGAAAGGCCGCCGGCCCTGCATCCAGCCCGATACTGTCATTGGCGCCTGCATTATTGACCAGCCCGTAAATCCCGCCCAGTTCCGCCACAACCTGCGCGACCGCCGCCGCGCATTGGCTGTCATCGGTCAATTCCGTGCGGATAACGCGCGCGCGCGGGCAAAGTGTGGTCAGCGCGGTCATGAACCCCGCGTCCGGCGCGCTGCGCGCCACAATGACAGGCACCGCCCCTTCCTGCGCCAGGGACATGGAAATGGCAGCGCCAATCCCGGACCCGCCACCCGTGACAATCACAACCTTGTCTGCAAGCCCCAGATCCATGGCCTAACCCCCCTTGTGGCAATAGGTTTCCAGCGAAGCGGGCTTCATCTGGATGGAATAGCCGGGCGCTTGCGGGGGCATATAGGCGGCATTGCGAATAACGCAGGGGTCAAGAAAATGCTCATGCAGGTGGTCGACATATTCGACCACGCGCCCCTCATGGGTGGCGGCAACACACAGGTAGTCAATCATCGAGATATGCTGCACATATTCGCACAGCCCGACCCCGCCCGCATGGGGGCACACTTTCAGCCCGTATCTGGCCGCCATCAGCAACACTGCCAGAACCTCGTTCAGGCCCCCCAGACGGCAGGCGTCAATCTGCACCACGTCAATGGCTTCGCGCATGATAAGCTGTTTGAAAACAATGCGGTTCTGGCACATTTCGCCAGTGGCAACCTGCACTGGCGAAATGGCGTTGCGAATGGCGCGGTGCCCTTCCACATCATCGGGGCTGGTCGGTTCTTCAATAAACCATGGCTTGGCGAAGGCCAGTTCACGCACCCAGTCAATGGCCTGTCCAACCTCCCAGACCTGATTGGCATCGATCATCAGGTTCATGTCAGGCCCGCAGGTGTCGCGCGCGATGGCCAGACGGCGCTTGTCATCGTCCAGGTCGCGCCCGACCTTCATCTTGATATGGCGGAACCCCGCATCCATGGCTTCGCGGCACAGGCGCGCCAGCTTCGCGTCATCATAGCCCAGCCACCCCGCCGATGTCGTGTAACACGGATAGCCGTTTTCCAGCAGATCGGCGCGTCGGGCTTCCTTGCCGTGCGCCTGTTCGGTCAGAAACGCCAGCGCCCATTCCGGCGTGATGCAATCAGTCAGATAGCGGAAATCGATGCAGCGCACCAATTCTTCGGGCGTCATGTCCGCAACCAGTGCCCAGACGGGCTTGTTTTCGGTCTTGGCCCATAAATCCCACATGGCATTGACAACCGCGCCCGTGGCCAAATGGATCGCGCCCTTGTCCGGCCCGATCCAGCGCAACTGGCTGTCACTGGTGACATGGCGCCAGAAGCGCCCCATATCCGCCGCAACCCACGCAAGGTCCAGCCCCACAACCAGCGGGCGCAGCGCGTCAATGGCCGCGACACAGATTTCATTCCCGCGCCCGATGGTGAATGTCAGACCGTGGCCCTGATGCGGCCCGTCGGTTTCAAGGATGACATAGGCCGCGGAATAATCGGGATCGGGGTTCATGGCGTCCGACCCGTCGAGATGCGCGGATGTGGGAAACCGGACATCGACAGTGCGCAATCCGGTAACGCGGGTCATTGGCTGGCCCCGCGCACCCGCTGGGTCTGGACACCCAGTCCGGCAATACCAAGGCGCAGCACTTCGCCGCCTTTCAGATAGACAGGTGGTGTCTGGCCCATGCCCACCCCCGGCGGCGTGCCGGTCGAGATGACATCGCCGGGCTGCAAGGACATGAATTGCGAACAATAGGACACCAGATGCGGGATCTTGTAGACCATCGTTGCCGACGACCCGTCCTGATAGCGCTTGCCATCCACATCCAGCCACATATGCAGATTGTCGATATCGTCCAGTTCGTCAGGCGTGACCAGCCACGGGCCTGTGGGACCGAATGTGTCGCATCCCTTGCCCTTGTCCCATGTGCCTGCACGGTGCAGCTGGAATTCACGTTCGGACACGTCATTGACCACGCAGTAGCCCGCGACATGTTCCAGCGCCCGATCTTGCGAAATGTAGCTGCCGCCCTTGCCGATCACAACGCCCAGCTCCACTTCCCAATCTGTATGGGTGGACCCGCGCGGAATCTGGATATCATCATCCGGGCCAACCACCGCGGATGTCCATTTGTTGAAGATCACCGGCTCTGGTGGGATGGCCGCGCCGGTTTCGGCGGCATGGTCGGCGTAATTCAGACCAATGCAGATAAACTTGCCGATTGCGCCCACACAGGCCCCAAGGCGCAGGTCTTTTTGTGGCACACCCGCCACCAGCGGCAGGCTGTCCACATCCAGCGTGGCCAGGTGCCTTAGGCTGTCGGGCAACAACGCCTGTCCGGCAATATCGGGGATATGGGCCGACAGGTCGCGCACACGCCCCTGTCCATCCAGCAAACCCGGTTTTTCCTGCCCTGCAGGGCCATAACGCAGCAATTTCATTGGTCGTCCTGTTGTCTGGCGCATAAGGCGCATGTCATCAAGGGGCGGGGCGGCCGGGGCCGCCCCTGCCGGTATCGCAACGCGACAGGCTTCAGTCGTAGAGCACGGCCTGAATCTGGTCTTCGTCCATGTTGGTGGCATCATACCAGAAGAAGCCGGTATCAATGATCTCGGGCAACTCCTCGCCATTCATGGCGGCAAGGGCCGCGCGCACAGTTTCATAGCCAATACCAACGGGGTTTTGCGTGATCGCACCGGCCATAAGCCCGTCGCGGATGGCACCTTGTTGGGCTGAACCGCTGTCATACCCGATGACAACCAACCCTTCGCGGGCGGCTTCGCGCACACCGTTCACAATGCCGACGGCAGACCCTTCATTGGTGCCGAACATACCGCCCAGATCGGGGTTGGCTGTCAGGATCGCTTTGGTAATTTCCGTCGATTGCAGATGATCGCCGCCACCATACTGGACTGTGACAACTTCAATGTCGGGATAGGCTTCGCTCAGGCGGTTCAGGAAACCGTCGCGCCGGTCCACACCTGTGGCCGATGTCTGGTCATGTGCGACAACCGCCACCTTGCCCGACCCGCCCAGCAATTCCGCCATTTTGTCTGCCGCAAGGGCAGCGGCGGCCACATTGTCCGTGGTCGCCGTGGTCACCGGAATGTCGCTGGCCACGCCGCTATCGAAGGCCACGACATGAATGCCCGCATCCTGTGCCTGACGCAGCAGGGGAATGGCCGCCTGACTGTCCAGCGCGGCAAAGCCAATGGCGGGCGGGTTGTTGGCCAGTGCTGCGGCCAGCATGTCGATCTGGCGGTCAACCTGGGATTCGTTGTCGGGCCCTTCAAAAACGATGCGCACACCGAATTCCTGCCCGGCCTGTTCGGCCCCCGCACGCACGGCTTGCCAGAACTGGTGCTGGAACCCTTTGGAAATAAGCGGAATGGTTGTTTCCTGCGCCAGCGCCATATTGGCACCAGTGCCCATAAGCCCCAGTGCCATGACCGAAGCAATCAAAGAACGTCTTTTCAGCATTATAGTCTCCTCCCGGTTTGAAAACTGCTCTGGGCAGGTATGTCCTGCCTGCCTGTTATCCTGTCTTTCTGCGGCGCAGCTGGTCGGCATAGACGGCCAGAATGATGATCATTCCCGTCACGACCGTTTGCCATTCCTGCGCCACAGACATAACGCGAAGCCCGTTTGCCAGAACCGCCATGATCAACGCCCCGATCAGGCTGCCCAGCACTGTGCCGCGCCCCCCCGAAAGCGATGTCCCCCCGATGACGACAGCGGCAATCGCTTCCAGTTCATAGCCCAGCCCCAGCGCGGGCTGTGCCGAATTCAGGCGGGACGCAATCAGCAACCCTGCGATGCCCACAATGGCCCCCGACAAGGTATAGATCGCGGTTTTCCACGCGGCCGTATTGACACCAGACAGGCGCACGGCTTCTTCATTGGACCCCAGCGCATAGGTATAGCGCCCCAGAACCGTGCGGTTCAGGATGAAGGCCACCACCAGCGCAACCGCAAACAGGATCAACACGCCATTGGGCAGCGGAAAGGCCGGAAAGACCTGCCCCACCACCGATCCGCGCGAAATCTGGTCAAATCCGGGCGTGTCGTTGAAATAGATGGGCCGCGCCCCCGATGTCACCAGGCTAAGCCCCTTGAGCATCAGCATCATGCCAAGGGTCGCAATAAACGGCGGGATCATCAGACGCGCCACAAATGTTCCTGACGCGAACCCGCACAAGGCCCCCGTCCCGATGGCCGCAAACACCCCCACCCAAAGCGGCATGCCAAGGTTGGTCAGCACCACCCCCGTTATAACGGCACAAAATGTCATCATCGTGCCCACCGACAGGTCAATCCCCCCTGTGATGATGACCAGTGTAACCGCAATTGCCAGCACACCGTTCACACTTGCGGCCTGCAGAATGGCAATCATGTTGGAGCTTTGCATGAAATTGGGCGAAGCCAGCGAAAACCCGATCAGCATGATAACCAAGCTGGCAAAGGCCAGCAGGCGCTGCGCAGTGGCTGTCGCAAAAAAACTGACAGGCTCTGCCTGGCCAGCGGGTTGGGCGGGGGTGGTGGCTTCGGTCATACGCGAACCTCTGGTCTTGGCGGGCTGTCATGTCGGTGGGATGGGGCGGTCCGGGTGGCCAGTTCCATGATCTGTTCCTGCGTGGCCACACCACCGGGCAAGAAGCCGGTCAGGCGCCCTTCGCACATAACTGCGATGCGGTGGCTAAGCCGCAGGATTTCCGGCAATTCCGACGAAATCACGATGATGGCGCGCCCTTCGGCGGCAAGCGCAGAAAGAAGCTTGTAAATCTCGCTTTTGGCACCAACGTCTATGCCGCGCGTGGGTTCGTCGAAAATCAGCACATCGCAGTCGCGCAGCAACCATTTGGCGATGACAATCTTTTGCTGGTTGCCCCCTGACAACAGCCGCACTTCCTGCCGGTCGGACGGGGTGCGGATGTCCAGCGCGCGAATCTGGTCTGATGCAGTCCGCGCAAGTGCCGCATCATCCAGCACGCCCCCTGCGCGGGTGAACTGGTGCAGGCTGGTCAGGCTTATGTTGTCGCGCACCGACATGGGCAATGCCAGTCCGAAATGCTTGCGATCCTCGGACAGATAGCCGATTCCCGCGCGCACGGCATCGGCAGGGGTGCGAATGCCAACCGCCGCGCCATGAACAAGTATCTCGCCCCCCTCCAGCGGGTCGGCACCGAATATGGCGCGCGCAACTTCGGTCCGGCCTGCGCCCATAAGCCCCGCAAAGCCCAGAATCTCGCCTTTGCGCAGCGAAAAACTGACATCGCGTATCTCGCGCCCGCGGCGCAGGTTGCGCACTTCCAGCGCGATGGGTGCGGCGCTCAGGTCTGGAATGCTGGCGGTATCCTGCCCCAGATCGCGCCCCACCATCATGGTAATGATTTCGTCCAGCGTGGTGTCAGCGGTTGTGCGCGTTCCAATGGTCTGGCCATCGCGCATGACAGTGATGCGGTCTGAAATGCGCCGGATTTCATCCATCTTGTGGCTGATATAGATAATCCCCGTCCCGCTGGCGCGCAGCTTGGCGATGATGCGAAACAATTCGTCAATCTCGCGGTCGTTCAGGGCGGCGGTGGGTTCATCCATCACCAGCACGCGGCTTTGAAAACTCAGCGCCTTGGCGATTTCCACCATCTGCTGTTTGGCAATGCTCAGGCGGTGAACAGGGGTTTCAGGGTCAATAGGCACGTTCATGGCGTCAAACAACGCGCGCGCCTGCCGGACCATCTGCGCATCATCAACCATGATGCCCAGCACGCGCGGCTCCCGCCCGATGAAAATGTTTTGCGCCACGCTCAGGTCATTCATCAAGCTAAGTTCCTGATGAATGATGCCGATGCCTGCATCCTGCGCGGCCTTGGGGCTGGCGAAGGACACGTCCTGCCCGTCCAGCGTCACAGTGCCCCCGTCGCGGTGATACACCCCTGACAGGATTTTCATCAAGGTCGATTTGCCCGCCCCGTTTTCCCCCATAAGGGCATGCACTTCGCCCGCCACAAGGTCAAAACGCACATCGCGCAGCGCATGCACCCCGGGGAAGCGCTTGTCGATATGGCGCATCTCAATCAACGCGGTCATGGCTGCACCCCGAAAAACCGCGCCGCCGTCTGGCCAGTGATCTGCGCGCGGTCGGCGTCCGGCAGCTGCGCCAGCCATGTGGCAAACAGCGCATGCCACCCGCGGTAACTGCCCGCAAGGCGCAGCACCGGCCAGTCAGACCCCCACATCAACCGCGCAGGCCCGAACCAGTCCAACAGCGCATCCATCACTGGAAACAGGATATCGCGCGCTTTTGGCAGGTCGGCGGGGGCCAGTTCGGTCAACAGGCCCGACAGCTTGCAACAGGCCCCCGTATCGCGCGCAAGGCGCATCATACCTTCGCGCCACAGCCCATGGCGCGGATCATCGCGGGGCGCAGACAGGGCGGGTTTGGCAGCATGGTCAATCACCACCGGCAGGTCAGGATGACGCGCGCAGAACCGCAACAGGGTGTCCAGATGCTGCGGCAGCACAAGCGCATCAAAGCGCAGGTCATTGTCCTGCATGGCCTGCACCCAACCGCTATGTGGGGCGGTCAGCAACCAGTCATCGGGCGTAATATCTTGTAACATCGGGCGTATGCCGCGCAGTGCGGGGTGACCGGCCAGCGTGCGCAAGGTCGCGCCAATATCGGGCTGTGTCAAATCCGCCCAACCGACAATTCCGGCAATCGTCTTGCAGCCGCGCGCCTGCGCCAGCAGCCAGTGCGTTTCGGCCAGCGTCGGGGCCGCCTGCACCACAATGGCGCGGCCGATTTGCGCCTGATCCAGCCGTTCAGACAGATCCCGCACGCCGAAATCCTGTGCGATGGGGCCAAAGGCGGGATTGCTGCGGTCCAGCCATCCGTAATCGCCGCGATCCAGCGCCCAGATATGGCAATGTGCATCCAACGCCCACATCCTAGATTGTTACCCCCCCATCCACCAACACCGCCTGTCCGGTCATGAAGCGGCTTTCGTCAGACAGAAGATAGACAATCATCGGCACCAGATCGTCCACATTGCCCAGACGCCCCATGGGCTGGCGGGCAATGAAATCGCGCCTGGCCTGCGCGGGATCGGCAGCTTGCGCAATGCGCCCGCGCAAGGACGGGGTTTCTATCGTTCCCGGGCACAGCGCATTGCACCGCAACCCCTGTTGCACAAAATCCGCGGCAATGGCCTTGGTCAGGCCAATCACGGCCGCCTTCGTGGCGCCGTAAGCTGCGCGGTTCGGGAACCCTTTGACCGAGGACGCCATGGACGCCATGTTCAAAATGGCCGCCGTGCCCCCCGTTTGCGCCTGCCGCAACATGCCCGGCAGGAACGCGCGGCACATGCGCACCATCGATGTGACATTGACATCCACACTCAGCGCCCAATCGGCATCGGACAGGTCCAGAATGCTGCCCTGATGCACGATCCCCGCGCAATTGAACAAACCATCCAGATCAGGCACCTGCCCTTGCAACGCTTCAATAGCCTGCGGGTTGCAGACATCCAGTTCGCGCACCTGCACTTGGCCCGCACCACATGGGCCAGCGTAATCCAGCAAGCTGGCGTTGATATCTGTGGCAATTACCGTCGCGCCCTGCGTGGCGCAGCCCATGGCCGCAGCACGGCCAATGCCCTGCCCGGCCGCTGTCACAAGGACAGTTTTCCCTGTCAGTCGCATATTCCCCCCAAAAAACCTGGCAACGCGTCACCCCTCCCCGGGTTGGTTGCAAGTTTATATTTGGATAGCTTATTTATATTTGATAAGCTTGCAAGTATAAAGTTTTGCAGCGGCCTTGCCCTTGCCCGCTTTGCGGAGGGGGGCGGAGGGGCGGCACGCATCAAGGAAACATCTGGATGAGCAAACCTGTGGACATGGCGCGAAAAGCAGCAGTTCCCGCAAATGCGGATGAAACACGCTATCGCGCGCCCGCGCTGGACAAGGGGCTGGATATACTCGAACTTCTGGCAAACGAACCCAGCGGGCTTACCCGCAGCGAGATTGTTCGCGCCATGAACCGCAGCCCCAGCGAAATATACCGCATGATCGAACGGCTGGTGGCGCGCGCCTATATCTGCCGTTCGGCAGAAGGGGACCGCTACGCGCTGACGATGAAGCTTTTTCTTCTGGGCGCGGCCCACCCGCCCATGCGCCGTCTGGTGTCACAGGCCCAACCGCTGATGAACGACTTTGCCCGCCGCACCATCCAGTCGGTGCATCTGGTCATGCAAGAAGGCCCCTGCGCGGCAGTGGTGGCACAGGCCAGTCACCGGGCAAACTGGGAATTCAGGCTGCAGGTGGGGGCGCAACTGGACATGCTGTCAACAGGGTCCGGCCAGACATTGCTTGCCTTTCAGGACGACAGCGCGCGCGCGCGTATCCTGCGCGCAGATCTGGCCGATCATCACGGAATTGACGCCGCCCGCCAAGCGATGCTGGACAAGGTGCGCAAGGCTGGCTACCGCATGGAACCCAGCCAGCAACTGGTCGGGGTGACAGATATTTCTGTTCCGATTTTCGGCATGGACGGCAATGCCATCGCAGTGTTGACCTGCCCCTATATTCAGCGTGTTGACACGCATCCCGCATCAGATGTCAGTATATCCGACGCGCTGGACGTGTTGCGCGATACCGCAGCCCAGCTGGCGCTGCACTGACACATGTTGCCCAAACGCGGGAACCGGATTTAAGCTTCTTGAACACGCGACAAGCATTAGGCGATGCACCGACACACTTGACCCGGAAAGGGGGACACATGCTTATTGGACTGGACGGACGGCTGACGCCGGAATTGCTGTATGCGCTTGCATCCATGGGGCATGGCGACTGCCTGACAATCGTTGATGCGAACTATCCGGCGGTTACGGCTGCCAAACACACTGTCTGGGGGCAGGTTGTGGATTTTGGCGGCGATTCGACACAGGCCCTTCAGGCCATTCTCGGCGTGCTGCCGCTGGACAATTTCGACCCGCAAACCCCGCCCGCACGCGCCATGCAAATGGTGGACACCCCCGAAACACTGGCCGAAGCGGTGCGCGATGCGGTGCCGTTGATCCGCGCAGCCGGGCAGGATATTGCCATGGTTGAACGGTTTGCATTCTATGCGGCGGCGCAGACATCCTTTGTCATCATCCGCACCACCGAACGCCGCTTCTATGGCAATTTCATCTTGCGCAAGGGCGTTGTGTCCAGCTGACCAGGACCGCACCAAACGGCATGGGGCCTGCAAACGTCAGGCCCTGACCCCGTCATTGCGATCCAGCGTCTTGCCCGGCCTTGCGCCCGTGGGCGCAGTGTCACGCCACACGCAGCGGCCATTCACCCAGGTCTGGTGCAGCCCGATTGCGGGGCGCTTGGGGTCTTCATAGCTGGCGCCCGCAGCAATGCGCGCGGCGTCAAATACCACCAGATCGGCAAAATGCCCGACCGCCAGCCGCCCGCGCCCTGTCAGCCCGAACCGCGCTGCAGGCATGGAGGTCATGCGTTTGACCGCTTCTTCAAGGGTAAACACGGCCTCATCGCGGGCGTAATGGCCCAGCACGCGCGGAAAAGTGCCCCAGACGCGCGGATGCGGGTGTTTGCCCCGCCCGATCCCGTCGGAACAAATGATCGTATGCGGGTATTGCAAAATGCGCCGCACATCGGTTTCCGCCATCAGAAAGAAAATGCCGGTTGCAGGCAACAGCCGTTCCATGGCGCTGTCCAGATCAACGCCCCATTCGTGCGCAATATCTGCCAGATCGCGGCCCGCCATGTCGGGATAGGGCACGGAATCGGCCACCATCACGCGTTGCGCCTGTTTGTGCCGCCCGGAATTCAGCATGGTGGAAGAGGCCGTCCAGGGCGTTGTGTCCAACCCCACATCCTGATGGGCGCGCGCCGCGTCAATCATGGACAGCGTAACTTCAGACAGGCCGTGATTGGCCAGCCCTGCGCATTTGTGATGCGACACATGCACCCCGCAACAGGCTGCGCGCCCGATTTGCAGCGTCTCGTCCAGGGCCTCGATGACGCGGTCGCCTTCGTCGCGCATATGGGTGACATACAGCTTGCCATGGGACTGCGCGATGCGCGCCATTTCGATCAGTTCAGCCGTAGGGGCCGCGCGCGCGGGCGGGTAGAAGGTGCCTGTGGACAGCCCGATCCCCCCATCAGCCAGGGCCGCATCCAATGATGCCGCCATGGCGCGCAATTCGGCCTTGTCGGCGGGGCGGTTCAGATCGGCACATTCGTTGACGCGCAAGGTGCCATGCCCGATCAGACAGGCCGTGTTCACTGCAGGCGGTTCGGCGTCCAGCCGCGCGCGATACTGCGCAAAACTGCCAAAGCGGGGCACATCCGCCGACAGGATAATGTCCAGCGGGGCAGGCAACACCACATCCGCGCGCAAGGGCGCAATGGAAAACCCGCAATTGCCGTTGATGATGGTTGTCACCCCCTGCCCCACCATGCAGGCCATGTCGGGGTCAGTCAGCACGATTTCATCATGATGCACATGCGGGTCAATGAACCCCGGTGCCAGCACCAGCCCGGTGCAGTCATGCTCCACACCCGCGCTGTGCTGCGCCAGTTGGCCCATGGCCGTGATCCGGTCATCGGTGATGGCCAGATCGCCTTGCCATGACGGGCCACCAGTGCCGTCAATAATCGTTGCGTTCCGGAAAATTACATCCGCTTTCATGGGAAGTCCTGACATGTGGAAGGTCAAAAAGCGCAAGGCCTGCTTACGCGATATCCTGTTGGGGGGGCGCTGTTTCGGGCGCTGCGCGTTCAAACGGGCGGGCCAGCAGATGGACCAGAATGAACACCACCATCAACGGCACCGCCACCGCGACCAGAAACGTGGGAAAGCCCAGCGTTTCAGCCGTCATGCGCGAATGACGCACCAGAAAACTGCGTTCGGGGTTCATGTTGGGGCCAAAGAAACTGAACCACAGGATCGGCAACAGGTAAATCAGCACCGCCAGCCCCTGAATGGCCCCTGTGACCGCCGACACCCATGCAGGGCGGTCGGGGTTGGCAGCCCCGATCAGAGCAGGATCGAAGCGGCGCTTGAATGACAGCGTTGCCCCCATCAACCCTGCCCAGATCATGGCGTATCGGGCCAGTTCTTCTGTCCATGCGGGGGGGGAATTCAGCACATAACGCGCAACAACCTGCGTCATGACTGCCCCCACCAGCACCACAAGGAACATCATCGACAAGGCACTGGCCAGACGGTCAATGCCACGGCTAAGCGCAACGACTATCCGTCCGGCCATATGCATCAGTTGCGCACCAGGTCCAGCGCGTCCAGATAGGCCGCCAGATCGTCGGCTTCCATCACGTCATCCCATGTGGGGCGTGTGGCCGCGACCATCTTTTCACGCTCGCCTTCGTCCAGTTCGGAAATGGTGACACCGGCCTCAATGTGACGTTCGGTGACGATTGTGCTCCAATCCTCGATCCAGGCGCGGTTGGCCGCGACACCTGCCTCAATGGCGGAATCGATCTGGGTTTTTTCTTCGTCCGAGAGCATGTCATACCAGTCTTCGGACATCAGCACGATGCGGGTAGAGGGCGTGACCGCGATTTGCGTGAAATGGCGCAGGAATTCGGTGTGGCCCGTGCGGATGGCCGAATTGGGCGGGTTGATATAGCCGTCTGCAATGCCGGTCTGGATGGCGTTTGCAACTTCCGCCCAGGCCACAATCGTGCCCGATGCGCCAAGCGCTTCGATATAGGCCAGTTGTTCGGCATTCAGCGCACGCAGGCGCAGCGATGACAGATCTTCCATCTTGGTGACTGCATGGCTGCGGTTATGAATCCCGTTGGGCATACCGATATAGGTGAACCCCACCAGCCGCACGCCATTGCGCACCAGCGGTTCGTTCATCTGCTCCAGCAGGTCGGATTGCGCGATCACAGCGTCAAATTCATCGCCATCTTCGAACATGAAGGGCAGCGCCACGCCGCGGACCATGGGGCTCATGCCATAGGTGGTGGATACGGTCGCCAGATTGATTTCCAGAAGCCCTTGGGCCACCTGGTCAAAACGCTCGCGTTCGCTGCCCAATGTGTCGGACGGGAAGATGTTGACATCGAACCCCGTGCCTTCCAGCGCTTCGGAAAACCCTGCGGCAAATGCGGCTTCGGCATTGGTGGCAGGATCATTCACGCCGTTCATGGCAATCTTGACCTCGGTTGCGGAAAGCGATGTTGTCGCCAGCAGGAAGCTCAGGCCAGTGGCCAGAAGTGTCTTTGTCATGTTTCAAGTCCTCTTTGGTTGTGAAACGGTTCAGCGCAGCCCAAGTGCGACAGGCAACGCCAGCGAGATTTGCGGAAAGAAGGTCAGCAGGATCAGCACGACCAGTTCGACCAGAAAGAACGGCAGCGTCACGCGGATCAGGCGCCAGTAATCCATTTTCACCACTGTCGCCAGGATCAGCAGCACGCCCCCCAAGGGCGGCGACAACAGGCCGATGGTGATGTTGAAACAGATCACAATGCCCAGATGCACAGGGTCAATCCCCATGGCCAGCGCGACAGGCACGAAGATGGGCGCAAACAGCGCCACCGCCGCCTTCACATCCATGACCATACCGGCCAGCAGGAAAATGACGTTGATCAGCATCAGGTATTGCAGCGGCCCAAGGCCCCAGCCTTCAATCGTGGCCGCGATGGCTTGTGGCCATTGCATAAGTGCTGCCAGATAGCTGAAGGTCGAAATCGCGCACAGGATGATGAACAACGCCCCCAGCAAAACGCCCGTGCGGTGCAGGCTTTCGCCCACTTCGCGCCAGCCCAACTGGCCATACCCGATGCCAATCAGCAGGGCCGCCATGACGGCCACGCCCGCAGCCTCGGCCGGGGTCATAATGCCAAACAACGTGCCCCCCAGAATGATAACCGGCAACAGCAGCGCCGGAAGCGCCTTCAGGGCGGATGGCAGCACCGCAGGCAGGTCCGCATCGCGCCCGCCGGGGTGGTCGTCGCGCCATGCGTAAAACGCATTCATCCCCATCAGAACGCCCGCCAGCAACAACCCCGGCACAATGCCCGCTGCAAACAACGCGGCGATGGACGTGTCCATCAGCGCGCCATAGAAAATAAGGATCGAACTGGGCGGAATGATCGGCCCGATGATGGACGACGCGCCCGTGATCGCCGCTGCATAGTCGCGCGAATAGCCGCGCTTTTCCATTTCGGGCACCAGCGAATTGCCCAATGCCGCCGCGTCCGACACAGCAGACCCCGACACGCCCGCAAAGAACACACTGGTCAGAATGTTGACATGCCCCAAGCCCCCCTTCAGGCGGCCCACCAGTGACATGGAAAAATCGATCAGCGCCTTGGCCAGCCCGCCCCGGTTCATCAGATCGCCCGCCAGAATGAACAGCGGCATCGCCAGAAAGGCAAACACGTCAAGCTGGCTGAACAGGCGTTGCGGCAGGACAGCCATGTAGCGGGTATTGTCGGACATGATGAATGTCAGGATTGCCGCCGCGCCAACCGCATAAGCGATGGCCGCGCCCGCAAACACGACAATGAACAGAAACCCCAGAACAAAAACTGCTTGCATAAAGATCAATCCGGCTTCTGTTACACTTGTGAAACAGTATTGCGGGCAATCCCCTCAAATAAAATGAAAAGTTTTTGCGATATGCATAGCAATAAACTATGGGTGCAGCATGGATCATCGCGCAATAACCCTGCAACGGATGCAAGTTTTCTGTGCTGTGTATGAGCATGGCTCCTTCAGCGCTGCTGCCCGCGCGCTTAGTATTTCACAACCCACTGTCAGCAAGCACCTGCGCGACCTGGAACGCGCCCTGGGCCTCAGCCTGTTCACACTGGACCAGGGGCGCATCACGCCCAGCGCGGAAGCAGGCTGGCTGTATCATCAAAGCAAGTTCCTAAGCGAAGGCGTGCGCGAACTGTCAAAGCGGATCGACAAGTATCGCATGGGGGCCGAACGGCAATTGTCGGTCGGATGTGTCGGCATGCTGACAAGAAGCCACCTGCCACAGGCCGTAAGCCACCTGATGCGGCAGATGCCCGACCTTGAGCTGAACCTGTGGGTGCAGACCGCTGTTGAACAGCTTTCGGCCATTCGCGCAGGCCAGATCGATATAGGGTTCTGCGTGGGTATGGTGGATTGCGCCGAACTGCATGCCACCCGCATCGGGCGGGGCAAGCTGGTCATGATGACCCCGGACGAGGCCGCGCCGCCCGACATGACGCATGTTACCCCCGACAATATTGCCCAGTTCGGCGCGGCCATCGATGTGCCCTTTGACCGTCCCTTGGGCAAGCTGTTCCATAGCTGGCTGGACAACAGGGTGCAGCATGACAGCGGGGGGCGGATCGTTGCCTATTCGCTTCAGGTTATGGTCCCGCTGGCGCAGCACTTGCGCCGGACAGTCGTGATTGACAGCTTTTCGGCCAGCGCTGTAAGCGACGCTACCATGCGCCTGATCCCGCTGAACCCCGAAGTGTCATTTGACGTGCTGGCCATTTCCGCGCGCCCGCTTGGCCAGATCGAACCGGCACGCCTGCTGGCCCAGACCATGCAGGGCTTGTTGCAGCCGCCAGCCGCCTGCCCTTGATGCGACGCGCGCGCCGTTAGCCCACGCGCTGGCCCTGCACCCAGACCGCCTGCAGCATCGGCACCGATCCGGGCAGCGCCACGCGGATCAGGTCCGCGCGCAACCCTTCGCGGATTTGCCCGCGATCTGTCAGGCCCGCAGCGCGCGCCGGGGCATGCGTGACCGCCCCGAACCCCAATGCCATGTTGCCCAGCCGTTGCCCCAACTGCACAGCGCCTTGCAACAGCGCCGCAGGCACATAATCCGATGACAAAATGTCCAGTCGCCCACAAGCGGCCAGATCGGCAGCCGCCACATTCCCCGAATGCGACCCGCCCCGGATCAGGTTGGGCGCCCCCATCATCACGGCAATTCCGTGGGCATGGCAGGCATGCGCCGCCGCCAGCGTTGTGGGAAATTCCGCCAGCCTGACCCCGTGTCGCGCCGATATGGCCACTTGTTGGTCTGTTGTGTCGTCATGGCTGGCCAGTGTCGCGCCAAACCGCTGCGCAGCCGCCACCACGGCGGCTTCATGGGGGCTGCGGACCTGCGCGCCCAGGGCCTGCTGACGCGCAACATGGGCGTCGAAATCTTCATCGCTCATGCCATGTTTGCCGCGCATATAGACGCGCAATTGCGCAAGGTCGGCAAACTGGCGCTGGCCGGGCGTATGGTCCATCAGGCTGACAATGCCGATACGGTCATCAGGCCCGAATTCGTCCAGTTCATCCAGCAATGTCTGGGAACAAATCTCGGCGCGCAGATGCAGGAAATGGCTGATCTTCAGCGCGCCAAGCGCCCGCATTTCCAGAATTTCCGACGCCAGCGCCCGCGCATACTGCCCCCGCCCCTTGATCGTGGTATCCAGCAACGACCCAACGCGCAGCGCATCAAATACAGTTGTAATCCCCGTGCCTGCCAATTCGCGGTCATGCGCGATCACGGCCGCCGCATGGGGCCAGTCCACACCGGGGCGCGGGGCCAGATGGCGCTCCAGATTGTCGGTGTGCAGTTCAATCAGACCGGGCGCAATCAGGTCGCCTTCACAATCCACAGCGCCACGCGCCACACCGGTGCCCGCATCAATGGCGGCAATCACACCATCACGAATGACAACAGTGCCATGGCAAACCTCTGACGGCAGCACAAGGCGGGCATTGGCAAGAACAAGTTCTGTCATATCATTGGTCCTTGGGGTATACGTCACACCGCTGTCACAGCGATATGCCAGTCAGTGAAAAACGCTGAAGGAGGGTTCCATGACGGGCAGTTTCACCCGCTTTGCTGTCTATTATGCGCCACCGCCGGGCAGCGAACTGGCGCGCGCCGGTGCGGGGTGGCTGGGATGGGACGCAGATGCCGGTCAGGCAGTGGCGCATCCCGATCTGGGGCTGGATCTGGCACAACTGACCGCGACACCGCGCAAATACGGGCTTCATGGCACACTCAAACCTCCCATGCGCCTTGCCTGTCCGGTCGCCACCTTTCTGGACGGGGTCGACACAGTGGCGCAGGCCCTTGCCCCCGTCGAACTGGGCCGGTTGTCGCTGCGCGCGCTGGACGGGTTTGTGGCCATCATGCCGCAAGCCCCCCAACCAGCCCCCCTCAGCGATGCCGCCGCCCGCATCGTGCAAGACCTTGATGCGTTTCGCGCACCCCTGTCGGACGATGAACTGGCCCGCCGCCGCGCAACCCCGTTGTCGCCCCGACAGGACACCCTGTTGCAGGATTGGGGCTATCCCTATGTTCTGGACGAATTCCGCTTTCACATCACCCTGAGCGGCAGGTTGCAGCCCGCCGCAATGCCCGATGTGCTGCGCGCTGCGCATGCATGGTTCGACCCCGCGCTTGATGCGGCGCAGGTCATGACCGATCTGGCCGTCTTCGCCGAGGATGAAGCGGGACGCTTCCATCTGATCAGGCGCTTTGCGTTGCGCGGCTGATGGCATCACGCATCTGCGCCACAGCCGCCTCCACAGTGCTGTCATTCATGATGACCTGCGCAGTATGCGGTGCTTCCAGATCGGCGCGTTCCAGACGTCGGGCAATCTGGTGCGCGGTTTCGCGGCCACGCCCGTGCAGGCGTTGGGCCAACACCGCGGGCGGGGCCGTGACCATCAGAACCACAAGCTGCGGATAGGCGCGCGCAATCGCGCGCAAGGCCTTGCGCGACCCGTTGAACACAACCACACGCCCCTGGGCAAGCTGCGCATCAATGCTGGCGGGAATGGCATAGCGCAACCCATGCGCCCCCCAGTGAAAGGCAAAATCCCCCCGCGCAAGCTGTGCCTCGAACTGCGCATCAGACACAGCGCAATGATCCTCGCCGCCTGCATCTGCGGCGCGCGTGATGATCCGCTGCACAATCGCAAAACCGGGGCATGCCTGTCCCAGCGCCGAAATCAGCGTGTCCTTGCCAACCCCTGACGGGCCAACAACTGCCACCAACTGGCCACGCCCCTGATGCACGCTCACGCCGCTGCCCGCCCGGGCAGGAAGGCCCCCATATCCACCTCGCGGTCGCACACAGCGTCGCGTGCCCCGGTGTCGTGGAAAATTCCCAAAATCGCCGCGCCACGGGCTTTGGCCTCCAGGATCAGGTCAAGCACGACAGCACGATTGGCCGCATCAAGGCTGGCAGTGGGCTCGTCCAGCAGCATCACCGGCCAGTCCTGAATGAAGCCCCTCGCGATATTGACGCGCTGCTGCTCGCCCCCGGAAAAGGTGGTGGGCGAAATCGACCAAAGGCGCTGCGGTATGTTCAGCCGCGCCAGCAAATCGCGCGCGCGCATCAGCGCCGCATCTTCCTCAATACCCTGCGCCAGCAACGGCTCGGCCACAATCTGCAGCGCGGGCACACGCGGGATCACGCGCAGGAACTGGCTTACATACCCCAATGTGCCGCGCCGCAACGCCAGAACGTCGCGCGCCTGTGCGCCGCATAATTCCAGCCCCGCAACCCGGATCGACCCTTCATCGCAGCGGTAATTGCCCCAGATCATCCGCATCAGGGTCGATTTGCCCGCCCCGGATGCCCCCGTCAGCGCCACACATTCGCCCCGCCCCACATGCAAGGATGCCCCTGCCATGACCGGCAGCACCACCCCACCCTGATTGTGCAGCACAAAACGCTTGCCGACATCTGAAATCTCGATCATGCCCTCACCCTTCATCTTGCCAAAAATACTCAAACTCCCACCACGCCCCGCACCGCATCAGACCTGAAGCACCGAACTGACCAGCAATTGCGTATAGGCATGCTGCGGGTCATCAAGCACCTGATCGGTCAGGCCCTGTTCGACCACGCGCCCGTCCTTCATCACCATCACCCTGTCCGCCAGCAGCCGCACCACTGCCAGATCATGGGTGACAATCACCGCAGACAGCCCCAGCTTGCGCACCAGCCCGCGCAGCAGGTCCAGAAGCCGCGCCTGCACGCTGACATCTAGCCCCCCTGTGGGTTCATCCATGAACACCAGCCGCGGCCCTGTCACCAGATTGCGCGCAATCTGCAGGCGTTGCTGCATACCGCCGGAAAACGCGCGCGGGCGCTCGTCCATGCGGCCTGCGTCAATTTCCACGCGGCCCAGCCAGTCCTGGGCCTGCGCGCGAATGTCCCCGTAATGGCGCGCGCCCACAGCCATCAGCCGCTCGCCCACATTGCCGCCCGCGCTGACATTCATGCGCAGCCCGTCGCGGGGGTTCTGATGGACAAACGCCCAATCCGTGCGCGCCAGCCATCGGCGTTCCGCCTCGGTCATCGTGACAGTGTCGCGCGGCCCGTGCATGCGCGTGTCAAACACAACGCGCCCCGCATCTGGGGCCAGATGACCGGCCATGCAGTTCAGCAGCGTCGATTTGCCCGACCCGCTTTCGCCAACAATGCCCATCACCTCGCCGGGCCACAGCGTGAAAGTCACGTCCCCACAGCCCAGATGCGCGCCGTAATGCTTGCTTACCCCCTCAACCTGCAAAAGCGGTGTCATGCAGCATCTCCCTGTTTCGCAGCGACGCGCGCCGCGCAATAATCCGTGTCCGAACACACAAACATGCGCCCGCCCGCATCATCGGTCACCACCTCATCCAGATAGGACACCGCCGATGCGCAAATCGCGCAAGACTGCCCCGCAGCCTTGGTCGCGGTGAAAGGATAATCATCAAAATCCAGACTTTCGACGCGCGTGAACGGCGGCAGCGCATAAATGCGGCATTCGCGCCCGGCGCCGAACAGTTGCACCGCCGGCGACATGTCCAGTTTCGGGTTGTCGAATTTCGGAATGGGCGACGGGTCCATGATATAGCGCCCTTCCACCCGCACAGGATAGGCATAGGCGCGCGCGATCTCGCCGTGGCGGGCAATGTCTTCATACAGCCGCACCTGCATCAGGCCGTAATCTTCCAGCGCATGCATGGTGCGGGTTTCCACCTCTCGCGGTTCCAGAAACCGCAGCGGTTCGGGGATGGGCACCTGAAATACCAGAATCTGGCCCTCTAGCAGCGGGGTTTCAGGTATCCGGTGGCGGGTTTGTATGATGCTGGCCTGTGTCGTGTGGTCCGTCACGGCCACATCTGCGACGCGCTGGAAAAACTTGCGGATGGACACGGCGTTTGTGGTGTCATCAGCCCCCTGATCAATGACCTTAAGCGTGTCTTCTGGCACCAGACAGGCGGCCGTCACCTGCACACCGCCTGTGCCCCAACCATAGGGCATGGGCATTTCGCGGCTGGAAAACGGCACCTGATAGCCGGGAATGGCTAGGGCTTTAAGGATGGCGCGGCGCAACATGCGCTTGGTGGCTTCATCCAGATAGGCAAAATTATAGGCACTCATGCGGGTCACCTGCGCGCCCTCGCGGAGCGGGTGGGTGGGTGGGCGACGCGAGGGCGCGCCATGGACAACAGCGGCGGTCATTCCGCGGCATCCTGCAGGCCCGCCGCGTTGCGCCGCAACTTGCGGATCAGTTCCAGCTCGGCCTGAAAATCCACATAATGGGGCAGCTTGATATGCTCCAGAAAGCCGCTGGACTGGATGTTATCGCAATGCGACAGCACGAATTCCTCGTCCTGCGCGGGCGCATCGCCAATATCCTCGCCCAGCTCGCGCGCGCGCAATGCCCGGTCGACCAGCGCCATAGAAATCGCCTTGCGTTCCGACTGGCCAAAAACCAGCCCGTAGCCACGCGTGAATTGCGCAGGTTCCGACTTCGCCCCCTGAAACTGGTTCACCGTTTCGCATTCCGTCAGCAGGATTTCCGCAAACTCGATCTCGAACCCCAGTTCGGGCACATGGGCGCTGACGCGCACATACCCGATGCGCAATTCCCCCACAAACGCATGGTTGCGCCCGTAGCCGCGCTGCGTGGAATAGGCCAGCGACAGCAAGAACCCCTCATCCGCGCGCGTTAGCGCCTGCAACCGCAAGGGGCGGGCGGCGGGAAATTCCAGCGGCGCGCGTGTCAGGTCCGGCACGTCGTGCGTGCCGCCGGGGTCAGGGGCGTGTTCACTTTGCATCAGCCCCTCTGCGCCCAGATGCGACAGGATATGCGGCACAGGGCCGGGCGTGGGCGGGGCTTCAGCTGCGGGCGCGGGCGCTGCACCATCAGCCAGATCGAAATCCAGCAGCCGATGGGTATAGTCAAATGTCGGGCCAAGCACCTGCCCGCCCGGCGCATCCTTGTATGTGGCTGAAATGCGGCGGATGATCTGCATATCGCCCGTTTCCACCGGCACACTGGCGCCAAAGCGCGGCAAGGTCGTGCGAAACGCGCGGATCAGGAAAACCGCTTCGATCACGTCACCGCGCGCCTGTTTCAACGCCAGTGCCGCCAGATCAGGATCATGAAGCGACCCTTCCGCCATGACCCGGTCCACGGCCAGCGCCATTTGTTCACGGATTTGCGCCACAGCCAGATCGGGCACCGACACATCGCCGCGCCGTGCCTGTGCCAGCCAGCCATGCGCGTTTTCAATCGCACGCTCGCCCCCTTTTACAGCGACATACATCAGCAGTCCCCTATCTTGGTGGAACGCGGCAGCGCGGCAAGGCGCGGGCCGCTTGTGAACAGGACATCCAGCCCCAAGGGAAAGCGCGCGGCATTTTCCACCAGCGCGGGCATATCGGGCAGCGACAAAAACGCCTGCGTTTCTATTCCGGGGCCTGTCAGGCGCGCGCCGTCATTTTGCAACGCGTGCATTTCGACAATGAACGTGGCCGATCGGTCGGGGTATTCGGCGCTGCCTTGCGCATAAGTGGCAAGCGGACCAAGCGCGTCCCAGCGCCCAAGGGCAAAGCTGGCCTGCGCCGCGTCAACCAGCGGCGCGCCCGTATGGAATGCCACCCAGTCGCGCAGCGCCGCGCAATCATGCGCCCCCGCCAGATGCAGCGGTGTCGTGGCATCCACCAGTGTCAGCAAAACCACAGCGGCGGCGGGCGAACATGGCGCAGGCGCCACCACCCCGTCCAGCGCCACAATACGGCCCGGATGCGCCATTGCGTCCAGCACCTGCCGGAAGGCGCGCGCGCCATCACGGGCGGGGTCGTCGAAACCGGCTGTCAGATGCACACTCATGCTTCCCCCCGAACCAATGTGAAGAAATCAACCTTGGTCGCTGCCGCACGGCGGGCGCGGCCCTCGGACTGGTGGCGTTCGGCATCTTGCAAGGGGGCCAGCACCCGCGTTTGAAGTGCTGCGCCGGACGCTGTCTGCAACAGCGCATCCAGAAGTGCCGCGCGTTCTGCCTTGCGCGGGCTACGCCCCTGCACCAGCGCATGCCCCACCGTGCCGCAGCCCAGCCGCACCGAAGCCCGCGTCACCGTCACCTCGCCCAGATTGAACGCAGCGCCCACCGCACCCGCGCGGCCCTGCACCATCATCGCACCCATTTCGGGCGCGCGCAGCCATGTAAAAGCGGGCGCGTCATCAGGCCAGTGCGCATCCAGCAGCGTCAGCGGCGCGCGCGCAATCAGGCCCATCCAGTCACGGCGGGCAAAAGGTTCAGCAGTCATGGTCTGGGCTTTCAACTGTTCTAGACAACTAGACAAATACATCTTTTACGCGCTATATTCAAAAGGATTTTTATGAAAGTTTCACGACATGACCAAACCAGCCGCCCTATGGCAAAGCATCACGGACGCCTTGCGCGCGGAAATTGCGCAAGGGGCGTTTCGCGCGGGCGCACGCCTGCCCACCGAGGCCGAGCTGGCCCGGCGCTTCGATGTCAACCGCCACACCATCCGCCGCGCCCTGTCACAGCTGGCCCAGGACGGTCTGGTGCAATCGCGCCGCGGCGCAGGTGTATTCGTGCGCATGACGCCCGTTCCCTACCAGATCGGCGCGCGCACGCGGTTTCGTCAGAACCTGTTATCGGCAGGACGCACCCCGTCGCGGCGGTTGCTGCATCTGGGGGTGCAAAGCGCCAGCGCGACCGAAGCGCAGGCCCTTGGACTGTCGCCCGGTGCGCCGGTTCATGTGGCCGAATCCGTCAGTTTTGCCGATGATTTGCCAGTGTCGCTGTCGCGCGCGTGCTTTTGTGCCACGCAATTCCCCGCCCTTGCCACCGCCCTGCGCGCGCACGGGTCGGTGACGGCGGCGCTGGCGGATTCGGGTGTCAGTGACTACACCCGCAAATCCACCCGCCTGACCGGCCATAATGCCGACGCAGTGCAGGCACGGCATTTGCAAATTGCCACAGGCGACGCCCTGATCCTGTCTGAATCGGTTAATATTGGCCCAAACGGCACGCCTGTGGAATACGGGCGCACCTTTTTCGTGGGCGCACGCGTCGAATTGGTGCTTGAATGACCAAACCGCCCCGCTTGTCATGCAAGTGCCATATAGCTGCGCTATCCGGCGGCCAAAACGCAAAGGAAGCTTGTCATGTCACATCCCAATCTGCGCCTGACCGGCGCGCTGTCGTTGATTGACTCCACACTTGATGATTGTGACCTGACACTGAATGGCGCAACCTTCGGGTCTGTGGACAGGGCCACCCATGATGTTGACCTGTCGGGCTACTGGCTGCTGCCGGGCATTGTTGACCTGCATGGTGACGGGTTTGAACGCCATATCCGCCCGCGCCCCACAGCCCCGTTTGACAAACGCCATGCCTTGCTGGCCGCTGATGCGGAACTGGCCGCGCACGGTGTGACCACCGCATGGTTTGCCCAAAGCTGGTCATGGGAAGGCGGCTCTCGCAGCCCTGATGAAGCTGTGGCCCTGCTGGAAGCGCGCCGCCAGATCGCCCACCGGCTTGGCGCCGACATCCGCATCCAGCTTCGGTTTGAAACCCATATGCCGGATGATCATGCCGCCCTGATGGGCGTGGTGCGCGACTTCCACCTTGATTACATCATCTTCAACAACCACCTGCCCGAAGCAGTGGAACTGGCGCAAAAGGCGCCTGCGCGCTTTGCCAGCTGGGCCGCCCAGAACGGCCACGAACCCGATGCGCTTCTTGCCATCGTGCATGCCGCCAAACAGGCCGACCCCGAAATACCGGCCTTCCTCTCCGCGCTGGCCGCCGACCTGCGCACCCATGGCGTCACGCTTGGCTCGCATGACGACCCGGACGCGGCCACGCGCGCCTTCTTTCGGGGGATCGGGGCGCGGGTATGCGAATTTCCCACCAGCCTGGACGCCGCACAGGCCGCACGCGACGCGCGCGAGCCCGTCTTGATGGGCGCGCCCAATATCGTGCGCGGCGGGTCGCAATCGGGCAATATCGCGGCCATGGACCTGGTCGAAGACGGGCTGTGCGATGCGCTGATCTCGGATTACTACATTCCCGCACTGGCACAGGCCGCCTGGACCATTGCCGATGCCCGCGCGCTCAGCTTCGCGCATGCCTGGGAAATGATCTCAACCCGCCCTGCGGCCATTATGGGGCTGACCGACCGCGGCAGGCTATGCGCTGGCCAACGCGCCGACCTTGTGGTGATGAACCCCAACACCCGCCGCATCGAAGCCACGATCGCCAATGGCAAGATCACCCATGCCAGCGCCGAAGCAGCGCGCCGGTTCATCACTGCGCAGCCCTGCCTTGCGCTTGCCGCGCAATGACCCTGCCCATGACCTATGCCGCATTGATTGCCGCCGAATTCCGCCGGATACGCCCTGTCGACCTGCTGGAAATCGACCATCTGAACCGCGCGCTTGACTGGGTGCGTTCAGGGGCCACGCTGTGCCGCATGGCCCCGCCAGCAACACCGCCCCTGCATCTGGTCAGCTATTTTCCTGTAGTCAATGACGGTCACATCCTGCTGGGGGACCACATCAGTTCCGGCCTGTGGTTGCCACCCGGCGGGCATGTCGAACCAGACGAACACCCGCGCGACACAGTGCAGCGCGAATGCCTGGAAGAATTGCGCATGCCCGCGCGTTTCCTAAGTGACGGGCCGGTTTTTCTGACCATTTCCGCGACGGTCGGCGCAAACCCGCATGAAGATGTGTCGCTGTGGTATCCGGTGCAGGGACATGCAGGCCAGATCCCCGATTATGACCGCCGCGAATACCGCAACATGCACTGGTTCCGCTTTGATGACGCGCCCCTCGATGACACTGATCCAAATCTGGAAAGGTTCCTGGGTAAGTTGCGCGGAAATCAACTTGTTGCATGATCTGCCTGTCACCGCAGGTGGGCCAGCCACTTTCGCTCTAAGGCTGCTTCCAGATCAATGTCGCGATGTCGTGCCAGAAGCAAGACATGCGCCAGCAGGTCGGCCATTTCATCTTCAAGCTGTCGTTTCAGCTCTGATTCTGTCGTGTCCTTTGCACGGCCCCGACCGGTTTGACGCAAGATGACGGCGGTGAGTTCGCCGAGCTCTTCAGTTAGCTTTGCCAGGTGCCAAAACTCATCGCGACAAATATCGAAACGCTGAGAATACAGATCCGAAACCTGCGCGACTTGCGCGGTCAAAACGCGAAGACTGTCGGTGTTTCCGCTGGTCATCAATGCAGTGTCACCTCCTCGTATTTCGCCACGAATGCCTCGACCTCCAGATGGCGGAAATCACTTAGCGCCATGCGCAGCCGGTCATGGTCCCAATCCCACCACCCAAGGGCATCCAGCCTGCGCGCGACCTGCTTGGGAAAACGACGGCGCAGCTTCTCGGCGGGCACCCCCACAACAATGGTATAGGGGGCCACATCGCGCGTCACAACCGCGCCCGCCCCCACCACCGCGCCATTGCCAATGCTGACATCAGGTCGGATGATCGCGCCATGCCCGATCCAGACATCATGCCCGATACGCACCCGGCGCGCCGCACGGGCCTTGAAAAACGCGGCATCCGGCGCCTCATCTTCCCAATACAGGTTGGAGCGATACAGAAAATGATGCAGGCTGGCGCGGTCCATCGGGTGGTCGGTCGGACCAATGCGCACATTGGCGGCGATATTGACGAACTTGCCGATATCTGCATTGGCAATGTCACAGCCCCGCGCGCAATAACTGTAATCCCCCATCGTCATATTCGACAGCGCACTGCCCGCGCCGATTTCCGTCCACGCACCCAACCGGCTGTCGACAATCCGGCAATCAGGGTGAATCAGCGCGCCTTCCGGCGATAATTTTCGGCTCATCAGAAATCGCGCTCCTTGCCGCGCCAATGCAGGAAACGGCCAGTGCGGGCCATATCCAGCGTATTCGCAATATCCAGTATCCCGCGCGCCACATCGGTCACGTCGTCTTCTGCGTCAGGCCCGCCCATATCCGTGCGCACCCAGCCGGGGTCAATCAATACCACAGAAATGCCCTGCGCGCGCAAATCGGTGGCAAGTCCCTGCATCACCTTGTTCACGGCCACCTTCGACGCACGATAGGCAATCCGGTCGGATTTCGCATATCCCATCCAGGACATCTGGCTTGATATCGTCAGAATGCGCCCGCCTGCCCGCATCTGCGGGCGCACGGCTTGCGCCATGGCCAGCGGGGCCAGCGCGTTGACCATAAGTGTCTGCGCGAAACCCTCGAAATCCATATCCAGCGTCGATTGCCGGTCAGGCCCGATCACGCCCGCATTATTGACCAGAACATCCACCGCCCCAAGCTGCGGGCCAATCGCGTGCAGGCGGTCGGGCTGCCGCATATCCGCAAGGATCTCGCGCACCCCCTCTGGCGCGTCGCCTGCGCGCCGCACAGTGCCAGTCACCTGCCACCCGCGCGCGACGGCCTGCAAAGCCAGCTCACGACCAATCCCGCGCGCCACACCTGTAATCACAATATGCATGCACCTGCTTTCATTCTGGCAAAAATATCCCCGCCGGAGGCACCGGCGGGAACAATCTGGCACAGCCGCAGGGGTCAGTGACCGCGCTCTCCGATGAACCGCTTGCGGATCAGCCCGGACCCCCAATCGATCACCGCGATCACCACCAGCACATTCAGCACCACGAAAGCCACCTGGTCAAACAACCCTGCGCGAAAACGCTCGATGATGATCATGCCAATCCCGCCTGCGCCCACAAGCCCCAGAATGGTCGCAGACCGGGTCGAGGACTCGAACGAATACAGCGACAGCGAAATGAACACTGGCAATATCTGCGGCAGGTATCCGTAGCGGATGATCCGGCCTGTATCTGCCCCCGTGGCGCGCACCCCTTCAACCTGTTTGCGGTCGATATTCTCGATGGCTTCGGAATACAGTTTGGCCAGGTTTCCCATATCGGAAATCCAGATCGCCAGCACACCTGCCAATGGCCCAAGGCCCACAGCCCGCACGAAAACAAGGCCCCAGACCACGGAATCGATGCCGCGGAACACATCCAGAACCCGGCGCACCGCATGGCGGATTATCCCCACCGGCATTGTGTTGCGCGCAGCAAAAAACGCCAGCCCCAATGCGAAGATCGTGCCCAGCAGCGTTCCAAGGAACGCCATGGCGACAGTTTGCGCTATCCCTTTGTAGATATTGCCATATTGCCAACTGGCCATGTCCTGCCATATGACCATGCGCCGCAGCAGCATCCATACCCTGTCCGATGCGCTCAGCAGTTTGCCGATTTCGAAGAAATGCAGCGACCATGCCAGATACAGGATAATCCCCGCCCAACTCAGCACTTTGAGGGTTGTTGCAAACGGGTCGCTGAAGGCTTGCGGGTTGCGTTTGCGCAGGGCCGCGATATCGGCATCGGTCACCGCTGCGAAGGCAAGCGTGCTCATTTCATGTTCTCCTTGCCGATCAATGCATGGCGCAGGCGTTCGGACAGAAGGTCAATCATGGTGACTGTCAGAACAATAAGGATCAACACTGCCGTGACCCGGTCATCAGAATAGAAGCTGATTGTGTGGCTCAGTTCGGCACCAATGCCACCCGCGCCCACAAACCCCACCACGGCCGACGCGCGCACGTTGATTTCAAACCGCCACAGCGCGTAGGATGTGAAATTGGGCAGCACTTGCGGCAGGATGCCATAGCGCATCTGTTCGAACCATGACCCGCCCACGGCCTTGATGCCGTCCACCGGCCGCATGGAGGCGTTTTCATTCACTTCGGAAAACAGCTTGCCCAGCGCGCCTGTGGCGTGAATGGTGATGGCCAGCACACCTGCCAGCGGGCCAATACCCACTGCAAACACCAAGATCAGCGCAAACAGGATTTCGGGAACCCCGCGGCAGAATTCCAGAAACCGCCGCGCGGCTGCGCCCATCCACGGGTAGGGCGTGCAATTGCGCGCCGCCAGAAACGACAGCACCACGGCCAGCCCTGTGCCCAGCAATGTGGCCGTCAGCGCCATCAGGATGGTTTCCCAGATCAGGCGCAGATATTTCCAGAAATCATTATACCAATAGCCCAGTGACCCGGCCGGAAAGCGGCCCGCCTCGTTGCGGGCGTCGAACATGACATCCCATTGCAGCGCCGGAATGACCGTGCCGAAATATTCGAATATGCGCGGGATACCCGTTGCCAGACGGTCCGGCGTGAAGCGCGAAATCCAGACTGACCACGCCAGAAAGGCCAAAAACAGCACCACCAGCGTAATATTGACCACCATGCGGTCGCGGATCATCTGCGCGCGGTGCCCTTCGAACAAGGTGACCGGGTCGCGGTCCGCCCCGTTTTGCGGCCCGTTTGTCGTGACGCTGGCCATGTCAGTTCACCACGCGCGCTTCAGGCTGCGCGGCTGGTTTGGGGCGCAAAGCGGTTGATGTCATCGCTTCGGAAAAGGCTTCTTCGGCTTCGGCGCCATAAATCTCGCGCGCGGCTTTGTCGGTCAGCTCGCCGGGTGTGCCGTCAAAGACGATGACGCCATCCTGCATCCCGATGATGCGGTCGCAATACTGGCGTGCCGTGTCCAGCGTGTGCAGGTTGCAAATAACCGTCAGCCCGTCTTCGCGGTTGATGGCGCGCAGCGCGTCCATCACCACTTTGGCGTTCAGCGGGTCAAGGCTGGCTATGGGTTCGTCGGCCAGCATGATGCGCGGTTCCTGCACCAGCGCGCGCGCAATGGCCACACGCTGCATCTGCCCGCCCGACAATGTGTCGGTTTGTTGCAGCGCGACATGCGCCATGCCCAGCCGGTCCAGCGCGCGAATGGCGAATGCGCGTTCCTTGGCGGTGAATATCCCCAGCATCGAGGAGGCGAACCCATGATGGAACAACCGCCCCGACATGACATTGGTGATCACGTTCAGGCGGCCCACAAGGTTGAACTGCTGAAACACCATCGCGCATTCATTGCGCCACTGGCGCAATTCGCGCCCCTTCAGGGCAGTTATGTCGCGCCCCTGAAACAGCATCTGCCCGCCCGAGGGTTCGTTCAGGCGGTTGATCATCCGTAAAAGCGTGGATTTGCCCGCGCCAGACCGCCCGATAATGCCCACCATCTGCCCGTCAGGAATGGCAAGTGTCGCGGGTTTGACGGCAATGGTGCTGTTGAACTGTTTTGTCAGTCCCTTGAATTCCAGCATAGGTCTACTCCTGTCAGCGGCGGGGGGGGAGCCGCGAAAAAACGCAGACCCTCGCCGATGCAAGAGCCTGCCAGTGTCGGTGATAGGGATCAGCGCGACTCTTCCAGTTCCTGACGGCGCAGCGCAACTGTGCCTTCATAGAAGCTGTGGTCGATATCGACATAGCCGTTGTCGTCGCCACCGGCAGTCAACTGGTAGCATTCCGGATGCTCGGTGTTCATGCTTTTGTGGAAGTCCAAAAGCAGCTCGCGCGCTTCATCGGGCAAATCCTTGCGAAACACTGTCGGTCCATTGGGGATAATGTCGGATTCCCACACGATGCGCAGGTCGTTCATGTCCAGCAGACCGTTATCTACCATGCGGCGCAGGTTGCCGCGCGAATAGCCTTCCTCGAACTCGCCCTGAAGCGACGTCCATGTGACACCTGCATCATACTGTCCGTTCAGCACCGCGATCACGCCTTGTTCATGCCCGCCCGCAAATCCGGTGCGGCTGAAGTAGTCGTCATCCATGATGCCTTGCAGGCGCAACTGCCCCTTGGGGAACAGATAACCCGACGCCGAATTCGGATCGGCATAGGCAAGGCTGCGGCCTTCCATATCCTCGAATGTCATAATGTCGCTGTCGGCGCGCACATACATGACCGCGTAATACCCTAGGCTGTCGTCAAGCTGGGCGCGCGTCAAAAGCGGTTCTACCGCATCGGGGTCTTGCAGATAGATGCCCGCATAGGCGGACGCACCAAGGCCCGCAGTATGCAACTGGCCCGCCAGCAGGCCCTGCATGACACCCGCATAGTCGGCGGCAGGATACAGTTCGACCGGCACGCCAAGCACCTCTTCTACAAGTTCCTGCATGCAGTCATAGCGACGCAGGCGGTCGGCTTCATTCTCGCCGCCCAGCAGGCCTATGTTGAATGTCCCGAAATCCGCGCGCCAGTCGGCGGCAGCAGGGGCAGCGGTGGTCATCAGAACAGCAAGCGTGGCAGCAGCGCCGGTGAAGGTCTTGGTCATGGTGGTGGTCCTTTTTGGTAGAATGTCAAAATGCCCCGGCACATTTCCCCCGCGCGGGCCATGAAAAAAGGCGGCCCCTGATGGGCCGCCCTTCACATTGCGTCAGCGCGAACCGGCCAGTTCTTCGCGGCGCATTTCCACAATGCCCTCGAAGAACTCATGGGTGACAGGTTCCCAGCCCAACCCCTCGCCATAGCTTACGTTATAGTAGCATTCGACATCTTGTTCATGCTGGGTTGCCAGATAGTCGGTGACGATGTCCTTCACCTCTTGGGGAAGGGCCTGACGGATGACGATGGGGCCATTGGGAATGATCGGGCTTTCCCAGATGATGCGCAGATCGGCCATATCCAGCAGGCCGTTATCGATCATGCGTTTCAGGTTGCCGCGGGTATACCCTTCGGCGGGGTCCCCCTGACCGGATGCCCATGTCACGCCTGCATCATACTGGCCTTGCAGTACGGCGATCACCGCCTGCTCATGCCCGCCACCAAAACCCGTGCGGCTGAAGAATTCTTCCTCCACGATACCGGCACGGCGCAATTCGAACCGCGGAATCAGATAACCGGATGCCGAATTCGGGTCCGCATAGGCCAGTGAATGACCTTCCATGTCTTCCAGCGAATGAATGTCAGTGTCCGAACGGGTGTAAATTGCAGCAATATAGCCCAGCGATCCGTCAGCTTCCTTGGTCACGAAGATCGGTTCGACCGCGTCCGCATCCTGAAGATAAATGCCCGCATAGGCCGACGCACCCAGCGCTGCATATTCCAGCTGGCCTGCCAGCAGGCCCTGCATCACACCGGCATAGTCAGGCGCGGGGAACATTTCGACCGGAACCCCAAGGCGTTCGGACAGGGCATTGGCCATACAGTCGTTGTTGCGCAGACGGTCGGCTTCATTCTCGCCGCCCAGCAGGCCGATACGGAACACCGGCATGTCAGTGCGCCAATCGGCGCTGGCGGTCACGGGAAGGGTGCTTAGCGCGGTTGTTGCGGCAAGCAGACAGGCAAGGGCCTTGGTGGTCATATGTGTGATCTCCACATCAGGTTGGCAGCTTTGGTCCCGCATTCGGGAGCGCCGACCTGATCGCAGCGAAGTGTAACGCGCACATGAGAGTTATGTGAAACTTCTGTTTCAATCCGCACACGGGCCACCTGTCCTTGGCCCCGTATGCGCACCAGATATTCAGGCGTGTTCTACCGGAATTTCGAACACAAGGACTTGCCCCCCTTCTTCTGAAATTGCCTTTGGGCATGTCGCGTTCATTCGCATTCGCGCGACATGCCCTGACTTATTGATTTTGCGTGTTCGAGAAGGTCAAACGATTCCCGCTTTTGAACAGCATGCACTAACGTCCAGTGCTGCGCGCCCCGTCAAAACGCTGCAGCATCACGCCTGCATCCAGCAAGGCGCTGCGCAATGTCCGGGCAATGGCAACAGCGCCCTGCGTGTCACCATGCAGGCAAATTGTGTCAATCTGCGCAGGCAGATGCGTGCCTTTGGCCGTGATGATCGCACCGGCCCGCAGCATGGCCAGAATGCGGGTGCAAATCTGGTCTTCGTCATGAATCACTGCACCGGGCAACTGGCGGTCCATCAACACGCCGTCTTCGGTATAGGCGCGGTCTGCGAATATCTCGCATGCCAGCCGCGCGCCAAGGGCTTGCGCTGCGCGCAATTGTGCCGTGCCGGAAATGACCATCAGAATAATGTCAGGATCAACAGCCAGCGCCCCTTCAAAACAGGCGCGCGCCAGCGCTTCGTCCTGTGTGGCCATATTGGCCAGCGCGCCATGCAGTTTCAAATGCCGCACCTGTCCGCCCACCGACCGCGCCATGGCCTGCGCTGCGCCCAGTTGATAGGCCACCAGATTGCGCGCTTCCGGCAAGGATATCTGCATGCGCCGCCGCCCGAAACCCTGCAAATCCGGCAACCCCGGATGCGCACCGATGCCCACGTTGTTTTCAACCGCCTGCGCCATGGCTGTGGCCATTACATCCGGGTCGCCCGCATGGAACCCGCACGCGATATTGGAAGATGTGATCACCTGCAAAAGCGCGCGATCCGCCCCCATCGCCCAAGGCCCGAACCCTTCGCCCATATCTGCATTCAGATCAATCCGTGTGATCATGCCCCCCCCCCGCTTTCCAGTTCATCCCCGCAGGTTACACCGCTTATCAACTGATAGGCCAGCAAGTCCGCAATGGCATGCACATCGCGCACAAGCGGGCGCAGCGTGCGGCGCAACCCGGCGCGGCGTGCGGCTTCTTGACGTTCAAGCCTGACGGCATCTTCCAGCGACACAAAGCTGAAACGCAGCGCCGCCCCTGCCGGGGCCTGCACCAGCCGCGCAATATCACAAGGCAGCACCGTGCCGATACGCGGATAGCCGCCCGTTGTCTGGCATTCGCACAGCAGCACAAAAGGCGCCCCGTCGCCCGTGATCTGGATGTCGCCGAGCACGATGATTTCGGACAGGATGCTCAGGCCCGTTTCGGCCCCGAACCCTGCCCCGTCACAAACCAGCCGCTGGCCCATGCGATTGGCACGCGCATCCTTGCGAAAGACTGTCTCGGTGAACCGCGCGCGCTGTGTCGGGGGGAATAGCGCCGTCTGGGGGGTTTCCACCATCCGCAAGGTGCCCCCGTCAAACCGCGGCAGCGCTGGCAGGCACAGCCCCACGCGCCCCCCTGCATCAGGGCCGAATTCCAGCGCATCGCCCGCCACCAGCATGGCCCCGATGCCTGCCGCCAGATGCGCCGAGCGCGCGCCCAGCACCTTGGGTGCCACGATTCCCCCGCCCATATGCAGGTAACTGTAGCCCCCCGCACTGCCCGACAAGTCCAGCGTGGCCCCGGCGGCCACAGCATGGCTGGCATTCCACGCAAGCGCGGCCCCGTCGCACACCGCCCGCATGGGTGCCCCTGTCAGGGCAATGCGCGCAGGCGCGTCCAGTGTGGCGCGCAGGAAACTGCCCGCAATTTCCAGCGCAGCAAGGCCGGTATCCTGCCCCAGAAGGGCCGCCCCTTCTGCCAGCGCCAGCAGATCGGCCGCGCCACCACGCGACAGGCCCTGCGCCAGCACCCCATTGCGCCCCTGGTCCTGAATGCTGATGCCCGGCCTGCGCGTTCCAGCGTCATCTTGCCCGCCATGCCCCCCCCCATCACGCAGCCCCCTGCGCAATGGCAACAGCCACGGCCCCGCCAGCGGGATCGGTGCGGCGCATGGTGTCCAGGGTTTCGGCAGATACGGGCACGAATTGCACCTCATCCCCCGGACGCAGCAAAAAAGGGTCGGGCTGGTCAGGCCGGAACAGGCGCAAGGCTGTCTGCCCGACATGGCGCCAGCCAGTGGGCGCGCTGACAGAAAACACCACCATTTGCCGGATGGCCACCACAAGCGCCCCTTCGGGCACGCGCGGGGTAAGCCCTGTCTGGCGGGGAATATCCCAGTGCGGGGGCAATTCGCCAAGATAGGGTTGGCCAGGCGCAAACCCGATTGTTTGAACCCGCAAGGGGGTCGCGCAAATGCTGCGGATTGCCTCATCCGGGGACAGCCCTGCCAAAGCGGCGGCTTCAGACAGTTGCGGGGCAAGCGCAGTGCCGAAAACAGCGGGCACGCGCCAGCGTTTGCGCCCGTGTGGCAAGGCGGCATCAAACCAGTCGCGCTGGGCCAGCAACTTTGTCAGGGCAGAATGCACCGCCGCATGATCCGAACCGCGCAAATCGAACCGCACATAGACAGATGCCAGCGAAGTCGAGGTTTCTTCCTGTCCCGGCACGGGCGCGCCATCCAGTGCGGCACGAAAGGCCAGCGCGGCACGGTTTGCCCCCTCGCTTAGCCGGTCGCCAAAGCTGACCAACATGCCATCCACACCGACTGTGCGAATGACCGGCCAATCGGAAGGGGGGCGCGGGGGCATGTTTGCTCCAAATTCCGGCAAGGGTGGCGGGGGCAGCGGGGGCGATCCATGACCCTGCCCCACCATGTCCCTGCGCTTTTGTGAACCTGATGCTGTTTCCTTTCAGAATTCAGCCCTGCTTGTCAATGACACGGTCGACCACACAGGGCGCAGCAGTGCAAACGCCCTAAAATTCGGGCTGTTGCGGGCGTGCCGCGCGCTGTCTTAGGCGAATTCAAAACCCTGACTGGCATGATGCAACACGTCTCAGGCCCGGCCAACGGGGCGGGATTGCCCCAAAACAGTTTGAACAAGGACACCATCATGGACATTTTCAAATCACACGCCCTGACCGCTGCAGGCCCTGCCACTGATCTTCTGCCCGTCACCCCGGATGATGCAGCGGATTTGGCGTTTCCCGCCTCGGCGCTGTATGTCGAAACCGGCGGAACACTTGTCATACGCACCATTCGTAACGAAACCCGCACTGTGGTTGTCGGGGATCTGGCGTTGCTGCCTGTGGGCGTGCGGGGCGTGCTGGCAACCGGCACCACAGCGGGCGGCATTCATGCATTGGTGGTCGCATGAAACTGGGGCTGTCGGTAAACCTGCACAATATGCCGGCATGGCACCGCAAAGGACGGTGGCGGCCACAACTGTTGTTCACACACCAGTCACAAGGCGCGGTGTTTTCTGCTGATACAGGGGCGTTTCAGGATGTCGCGGGCACCCTGCCCGTTACCACACCTGGCCAAAGCGTCGCATGCCTGCACGACCAGTCGGGGCTGGGCCTGCACGCGACCCAAAGCGCGCCCAACAGCCGCCCGACATTTGGCCGCCACCCCGCATCGGGGTTGCGCAACCGCCTGCCCAACACCCGCATGGATGGCGCTGCAACCGGCGTATTGGGCGCGGGGGGGGCACTGCCCGCCGCATGGGGCATTTCCAACATACCCAACAGCGCGGTCGAGGTGCTCTCGATTGCGCCGAAAAATGGCAGGCCGAACACCCGCATCAGATTAAGCGGCACCCCCACCGGCAACATGCAGATCAACTTCACGCCCCCCGCATCGGTTTCCAGCGCGACAGGGCAAACATGGTCAGGTTCAGCCTGGGTGCAGATGGTCGGCGGCAGCACGGCAAACATTACAGGCGCGTCAATCATCAACACCCATTTCAGCACAACCGGGTTTCTGGGCGGAACCAATGGCGGCAATTTTCTGGACAGCCTGGCAGATGATTTGCGGCGCGCGGCTACGGGCGTATTGTCTGGCGCTGGCATTACCAACACGCGTATCTTGTTGCAATTGTCCCTGTCAGGCGGCGCAATCGACACAGTGCTGGACATATCGGCGCCGCAGCTGGAACAGGCCAGCGAACCGAGTGCCGTGCAGATCACGGCTGCAAACGGGTTTGACGTGACCGAAGCCGGACAGGATGATGTGCAATATCTGGGTTTTGACGGGGTGGATGACCGGCTGGCATTCGCAACCCCTTTCGGGGGCCAGACATCCTATATGCTTGCGGCCGCGCATGACATTGCGTTCCTGCCCGCCGCCCCCAACGAGGGGATCATTTTCGGCGGCACAGGGCGCTTTACCAAAACTGTGTCCAGTGGTCTGCGCTGGCGCAATCAGGCCGTCGACAATCAGGCGGATTTTTCCACGCAATCTGTTCAGGGCAGACAGGTTGATATTGTGCAAATCGACGGACCAGCCGCCCCACAGGCATGGCGAAGCGGGCAAACCGCGACCATCAGCACGCTTGCAGGCAGCCTGTCCCCCCTTACGGGACTGTCGCATATTTTCAACGCCGGCAGTGCCTATTCCAGCGGGCGGTTCTATGCGGGCGCGCTGATCCCGCGCGCGCTGTCAGGGCCCGAACGCATGACCCTGCAGGCATGGCTGGCCACGAAGGCCGCGCTGTCCATCTGACCCACCCCATCCGAAGAAAAAGGACACACCATGTTCAGAGTGACAATTGCAGAACCGGCAAACCACCCCCCCGAACTGACCGACGCCGACTCGCCGCTGTGGGCGGATCGTCAGGGCAATCTGTATCGCGTTGCATCGGGGCTGCAACCGGACGCGCCACCGGGCGCATGGCTTGCCTCGGACCAGGAACAAACCGACCCGCCCCCGTCCGCCAACCCGGCCATCACCACGATTCTGGCTGGCCCATGTGGTCTGTCAGCGCTTACCGCGCTGGGGCTGGAACCCGCTGCATTGCACGACACCGACCCGTAAACCATTCCGGGGTGTTGCGGACCAAAGCGGCGCGCGCGGCGCAGACAGGCCCGCCCGCGGTCGCCAGTTTGCGCAAGGGTGGGCAGGACCGAATCCGGTTGCAACACAACAGGGGTTCGGTATACAAACAGTGTACTAACATCCGAGGCCCCATGACCGATGCGATACAGATCACTGTGAATCAACGTCCGCTGGCCTGCCGCGCGGGGATGAGTGTTGCCGCAGCCCTGCTGGCGCAGGACATCTATCAGTTCCGCACCAGCCCTGCGCGACGCGCCCCGCGCGGGGCGTTTTGCCTGATGGGGGCCTGTCAGGAATGCGCGATCATGATTGACGGCCACATCCAGCGCGCCTGTCAAACTGTCGTGCGCGATGGCATGTGCGTGGTTCTTGCCGGGGCATCGGCCGGATGAGCGCGGCCCCCTTCCATGACCTGATCATCATAGGCGCGGGGCCAGCGGGGGCCAATGCGGCCCTGTCGGCGGCGGGCGCGGGCCTTGATGTGGTGCTTGTTGACGAAGCCGCACACCCCGGCGGGCAAGTCTGGCGCGCGCCCGCAGCGGGCACCCATCCGCCCCCGGACCCGGACCTTACACGGGGCAACCATCTGCGCGCGCAGGTCGCGCAAGCGGGCGTTGCGTTGCGGGCACAAACTGTCGTTTGGTCAGTCGCAGCAACCCAAGACGGATTCGAGGTTGCAATTGCCAGCCCACAGGGGCCGGAACTGATTGGCACCCGCAGGCTTCTGGTTGCCACCGGCGCGCAGGAACGCGTTGTGCCATTCGCGGGATGGACCTTGCCGGGGGTTTTCGGGCTGGCGGCGGCAACTGTTTTGCTGAAATCCGAAAACTTCCTGCCCGGGCGCAGAATTCTGGTGGCGGGCCAAGGCCCGTTGCTGGTCGCTGTGGCCGCAAAAGCGCTGAAACTTGGCAAGGCCCCTGTCGCGGTGGTGGATTTCAACGGCCTTGGGCGTTGGGTCCAGGCGTTGCGTGGCTTTGTCGGGCACCTGCCATCCCTGCGACAGGGGCTGACATGGCAGGCGAAACTGGCGCTTGCGGGCGTGCCCATCCTGCGAAAACACGCGATTTCCCGCGCTGAAGCGAATGATGCAGGCGCTTTGGGCGCTGTTCACGTTACCCCGGTTGGCGGCGGCACCCCCCGGATGTTCGAAGTGGACACCGCTTTTGTGGGCAACAGTCTGGTGCCCGGGGACGAGATTTTGCGCCTTCTGGGGGCCAGACGCAGGCCAGACCCCCTAACGGGCTGGCGCATAGAGGCAGATGACGAAGGGCGCTGCAAAATTCCCGGACTGTATGTCGCTGGGGATGCGGGGCGCATTCGCGGGGCCTTGCCGGCAGCCGCCCAGGGCACCCGAACGGGCCTTGCCATTGCCCGCGATGCGGGCTGCGCGCTCAGTGCGGCACCTGCAAAAACGCCGCGCCGTATGGACCGTTTCGCAGATGCGTCTTGCAGCTTGATGCAGGTGGACGATGCGCGGATTGCCGGTCTGGCGGATGATGTGGTTCTGTGCCGGTGCGAGGATGTGACCGTCGGCGCCGTGCGCGGCGCAATCGCGGACGGGGCGCAAGACGCGAACCAACTGAAGCATTTTACCCGCCTGGGCATGGGGCCATGTCAGGGCCGCATGTGTGGTGCCAATGCAGCCGCCCTGCTGCGCACCAGCCCGGGCACGAAACCCGGTGGCGATGTCCTGACACCGCGCAGCCCCCTGCACCCGGTCGCGGTGGCCCAACTGGCGGGCCAGTTCGACTATGCAGACATCCCTGTTCCGAAACCGGCCCCGCTATGACAGGGGGGGTGGATCTTGTCGTTATTGGCGGCGGCGTGCATGGGGCCGCGATTGCGCTGTTTGCCGCACGCGGGGGCATGCGGGTCACATTGGTTGAACGCGACGCGCTGGCGCGCGGGGCGTCGGGGACAAATGCGGGCACGCTGACCATGCAAATGACGCGCGCGGCGCTGATTCCCTATGCGTTGCGGGCGCATGACATGTGGGTGCGTGCGCCGGAATGGCTGGGTCATGATGTGGGCGTGGTGTCCTGCGAAGGGCTGTCGCTGGCCTTTACCGAGGCCGAGGAAGCCTTGTTGTCGGAACGCGCGGACGCGCGGCGCGCGGCGGGTGCCCCCATCCGGCTTGTCACCCCGCAACAGGCCCGCCAGATTGAACCCGGTGTCAGCCCCGCCATACGCATGGCCAGCCATTGCACGATTGACGGGTTTGCCAATGCCTATCTGACCGGCCTTGCCTTTCGCCGCGCGCTGGTCGCGGAAGGGGTGGAGCTGCGCGAATATACCACCGTGCAAACTGTGGACCCGTCGGCGGGGGGGTATAGCGTGCATCTGGCGAATGAAACGCTGCGCGCCCGGCAGGTGGTGTTCGCAGGCGGGGTCTGGCTGGAACCGATGCTGGGCTGGCTGGGCGTCAACCTGCCGATCAAAACGCTGATCAACCAACTGGCCGTGACCGAACGCATGCCCCCTGTCATGCGCACAGTGGTGGGCATTGCAAGCGGCCTGTTGTCGCTGAAGCAATACCCGCATGGCACTGTTGTCATAGGTGGCGGGTGGCAGGGCATTGGTAACAGGACATCCAACACCCATTCTGTCCGCCACAGCAGCCTGATTGGCAATGTGCGTCTGGCCATGCATGCCATTCCCGGCCTTGGGTCCACGCGCATTGTGCGCAGTTGGACCGGCTTCGAGGCCGAAACCGCCGATGCGCTGCCCGCTGTCGGGCCGGTTCCCGGATTTGATGGCGCATGGGTCTGCGGGTCCGTGCATTCGGGCTATACAAGCGCGCCGTATATGGCGCGCTGCATCACGCAAGCCATCCTCGGGCAAGAGCCAGAGATGCCGCTTTTCCCCATTGACCGGCTGCTGGCGCAGCCCGGCACTGACACCAAAACGCAAGGACATCGTCGTGAGTAACGTTCCACCAACAAACCCTGTCGTCCATTGGGGCATTCACGCGGCCACAGTCTGCCCGATGGACATGGACGGGCGTATTGACACGCAGGCCCTGGCGGCCCATCTGGCGCAAACCTGCGACACGCCGGGTATCAAGGGGCTGTTGCTGAACGGTCATGCGGGCGAAGGGCATTTTCTGACGCAGGACGAACGCGCGCAGGTCATCACGATTGCGCGCGCCAATACGGCGCGGTCCACCTTCATTACCGCCGGCGTGACGGCTGAATCGACCGCCGCCGCCATTGACGAAGCGCGCGTATCCGCGCAGGCGGGGGCAGATGCGCTGTTGGTGTTTCCCCCCAATCATTGGGCCGGGGGCGCTGACAAGGATATTGTCCTGGGCCATCACGCGGCCATTGCGGCGGCAGTTGACCTGCCCTTGGTGGTTTACAAGGCCCCTGTCACCGCTGGGCCGATGTCTTATCCCGACACGGTGATGACGGCGCTTTTGCAAGAGATCAGCGCCATAACCGCCATCAAGGAAGGCAGCTGGGAAGTTGCCGCCTATGAAAACACATGGCGCCTGACAGCCGCCCTGCGCCCTGATGTGGCGGTGCTGGGATCAGGGGACGAACATTTGCTGACAAGCTATCTGATTGGGTCGCATGGCAGTCAGGTGTCGCTGGCGGCAATCATTCCCGAAACCATCGTTGCGCTATGCGCTGCCGCGCAGGCGGGGGACTGGGTGGCCGCGCGGGCCTGTCACGAAGACCTGTATGCACTGTCAGTTGCGATATACCGTGACACACCCGGCAATCTGGCAACAGCGCGCCTGAAAGCGTGCCTGAAACTGATGGGCCACATCCCGCATGACACTGTCCGCCGTCCGATGCGGCAATTGACAGAACCCGAACTGGCGCGGTTGCGCGCGGTTCTTTGCGGATCGAACCTACTGGCATGAAAGCGACCATGATGAACACATTGGGCCTTACCCGTTCACGGATTGCGCAACGGCACGCGCTGATTACCCCTGACAGCCACGAAATGGTCACCCTGCCCGACTGGGCGGGCGCGGGCCTTGTGCATCTGGTCACGCCACAGACAGGGGCGGGGTTTTCGCTGTTTCTGGCGCGCGCGCAAGATGCGCTGTGTGTTTCGCAGTGCGGCGCAATGCACGAACGGTTTGTGCTGGTCCGCGACGGACAGGTGGGTATTGACACCCAATGCGGGCGCAAGACACTGCACAAGGATGACTATGCCTTTCTGCCCGCCGGATATGCCCATACACTCAGCGCAGACGCGGGCGCAGAGCTGCTGGTTCTGGAACGGCCCTATGTGCCAAAGGCAGACACGCCTGCCCCTGCCGCGCATTTTGCCGCGATCGGGGCTGTGCCGTCCGCCCCCCTGAAGGGCGACGCGCGGTTGCAGGTGCAGAAATTATTGCCCGAAGGGCCGGAATGGGACATGGAAATCAACACCATGACCTTTGAGCCGGGCGCAAGCCTGCCCTATGTCGAAACGCATTTCATGGAACATGGGCTGGTCATGCTGGATGGCGGCGGAATTTACCGGCTGGAAGATGACTGGTATCCTGTCACCGCCGGGGATACCATCTGGATGGGGGCGTATTGCCCGCAATGGTTCGGGGCCATCGGGCGGGAAAACGCGCGATACCTGATTTATAAGAACTGGAACCGGGACCCGTTGCCCCGCGCCTAGAAGGCGCAAAACCAATTCCCGGCGTTGGGCAACATGCGCTGCCTTATTGATTTCGCATGTTCGAGAAGCTCAAAACCGGTCCCTACTTTTGAGAAACATGCGCTAGCGCAGTTGATGCAGCGAGAAGTCCATCAGGCTGCGCAGATGCGCGCGCACCGCCTTGCGGGCATCTGCGGCAACACCGTTTTCCAAGGCGTCAAGGATGGCGGTGTGTTCAACGATGTCAGCCTCGAAACGGGCACCCAGATCGGCGATTTCAAACAACCGGGTTGCGACGCGCAGCCGTTCAATGATGGCTTGCAGCACTGCGTTTCCGCAATTGCGGGTATAAAGGCGGTGCATCATATCGTCGAAATCCCAGTGCTGCTGCCTTGGGGTATCGGCAACGGGGCGCAATTGCGCCAACCGCATGCGCACATCGGATAATTCTGACGGCGGAATGCGGCCTGTGGCATCGGCTGCGGCCTGCGGTTCCAGCAAGATACGGACCTTCAGGCTTTGCAGATATTCTTCCATATAGACGCGGCGCACCCGGAATGACCGCCCCGAATCCTTTTCCAGCATCCCTTCGCCTTCGAGGCGCTGAAGGGCCTCGCGCAGCGGGGTGCGCGAAATGCCCAGTTCCTCGGCCAGTTTTTGTTCCACTATCGCTTCGCCACCAACCAATTTGCGGTTGCGCACAAATTCGGTAATCCTTTGAACGGCAATGTCAGGCAGCGACCCTGTGCGCGAAACAAAGGTGGAGGACGGTTTTTGCATGGTTTGGCGACACCTGTATTGGCCCGGAAATTACGCACATGCGCGGTGATTAGCGCCGAACATACTGTCCGTCACCCTTTTTCGCCACCATAATCCGGTCACGCACCATCACCTTGCCCCGCAAAAGCACTGTGACGGGCCAGCCCTGCACCTCTAGCCCTTCATAAGGGGAATAATCGGCGCCGTCATGCAAATCGTCATGGCGGATGGTGACGTCAAGTTCGGGGTCCCAGATGGCGATATCGGCATCCGCCCCTATGGCGATGGTGCCCTTGCGCGGATAAAGCCCATAGCTGCGCGCGTGGTTGGTCGAGGTCAGCGCCACGAAGCGGTTGATATCAATGCGCCCTTTGCGCACCCCTTCGGAAAACAGGATCGGCATGCGCGTTTCAACACCGGGAATGCCATTTGGAATATGCCGGAAATGGCGCGCGCCTTTGGGGTTCAGCTTGCCGTCCACGCTGTCATATTTGTAAGGGCAATGATCTGATGAAAACAGATCGAAGGTGCCATCACGCAGCCCTTGCCAGCACGCTTGCTGATCGGCAGTGTCGCGCGGCGGGGGGGAGCAGACGAATTTTGCACCTTCCCAGTCCATCCCGTCCAGATCGGCCGCAGTCAGAACCAGATATTGCGGGCAGGTTTCAGCGGTCACTGTGGACCCGCGCTGCCGCGCGCGCGTGATTTCATCAATCGCGGCCCCGTTCGACACATGGACAATAACCACCGGAATATCGACGATTTCGGCCAGTGACACTGCGCGATGTGTTGCCTCGCGTTCGGCTGCGACGGGGCGCGTGGTCGCATGGCTGGACGGCCGAAGCAGCGACGCCGCTTCGTGCTTTTCGATCAGGAAGCGAATCGCGTCTTCATTTTCGCAATGGACCATCACAGTTGCGCCCAGATCGCGCGCCACATCGAAGGTCGCCAGCAATTGCGCATCATTCAGCCGCAGGTTTTCATAAGTCATGAACACCTTGAGCGAAGTGTAGCCATCATGGACCAGCGCCGGCAAATCCTGCCCCAGCACGTCGGGGGATGGGTCGCACACGATCAGATGAAAGCTGACATCGGTGTAGCAACTCCCTTCTGCAAGGGCGTGGTACTCCGCCAATGTCTGGCGCAAACCGCGCCCGCGTTCCTGCAGGCAGAAGGGCATGATTGTGGTATTGCCACCGAACAACGCAGACAGGGTGCCACTTTCGAACCCGTCGGCCATGACAATCCCCTCGCCTGACGGTTGGGCAATATGCACATGGCTGTCAATTCCGCCGGGCAGGACATATTTGCCAGTGGCGTCAATCACCTCATTGGCATAGGCCGCCAGCCCGTCGCCCAGCATTGCAATCTTTCCACCGCGAATGCCCACATCGCAACAAAACGTATCGGATGCGGTGGCGATGGTTCCCCCGGTAATAACGATGTCGAACATGTCCATAGGCTTATCTCCGCTGGGAAAGGGGTTGGGCGGTGTCATTCAGGGGTATCCCGAACAACGCGCCGGGCATGTCGCGGCTCATGCGGCGAAGCTGGGTGTCATCGAACCCCGCTGCCCGCAGCAGCAACAAATACTGCCGGAAGGTTTCAACCGGCGGGGCAAGCAACGATATGCCCGCATCCGACGACACCAGCGCCTGTGCGCCCGCGGCGCGAATGCGCTGAACTTGTGCGTCCAGGGTCATGCCCGCAATCTTGTGTTTTTCGGCATCCGCATGGGTTAGCCCCACCTGTGTGGCATGCGACAGCACGAAGAAGGAAAATTCGCAAAACGCCCCCAGTGCCGCCAGTTCCCGGATCGTATCGGGGGTATGGTCCGAACAATGCACCCTTAGGCGTTCGATCCCGCGCGCGCGGGCAATTTCGGTCAGGCGCACCGCTTCGGGGCCAGAGATATGGCCGCAGTCAAACACAATGTCGCGCGCCGCACACAAATCCATGATCTGATACAGCGCCTCAGGCAACAGGCCGTTTTCGGGCACATGAAAGGCAGCATCGGCCTGCGCGGCACTGCGCCCTTCGTGCAACGCGACATGGCGAGTGTGATGCGTTGGCAACGAGATGAACCGCGCGCCGGTGCCTGCGCCATAGCCATAATCAACAGCAATCTGCGCCGCTTCAAACGATATGCCCCCGGCGCAGGGTTGCAAGATCACGCCGCCCAGCACATCTACATTCAAGTCCGCCAGTTCCATCGCGGCCAGGGCCGCATACCCGGCGGAATTCTGGAAATTGTCCATCAGCACAATCGCCCGTTGCCCTGCGGCACTGGCCTGACGCACTGCGTCAAACACTGTGGCACTGCGGCCGTTCATATGCGGACAGACATGAACATGACAGTCGATACTGCCGCGCAAAAGATCCGCGCCTTCAGACAACATGCGTTCTGCCCCTGCCAAAATGTATACTAACTGTATGCCATTATGCCGTTCGGCCGAATGCCTGTCAATCCGGCACAATTGCGCATTGCCGCAACGCGGGTGACAAAAACAATGACAAAGCTTTGACAAATGAATACTGATTGTATACCAAACCAGCAGGACGCTGCGACCATTTGGCGCGCGTTCAGCCGCTGACGGAACAGGGTCAGCAGCAAATGAAAGGGACACGCCAAGGCGGATTTCGCATGTCGCTGCGGCAAGTAGATCACCAACAGGAGAAGATTCCATGACTTTCAAGAACATCGCACTGGCCTGCGCCGTCAGCGTTGCCAGCATCACGGCGGGGGGCGTCAGCGCTGCCGACTTTCCCAGCGAAAAGCCCATTCGCCTGATCAGCCCCTATGGTGCGGGGGGCGCGGTTGACATTGCAGGGCGCATTCTGTCCAGCGTGTCGGGTGAATTTCTGGATACGCGCGTCGATGTTGTTTCCCTAAGCGGGGCAGGCGGACAAGAAGCCATTCAATATGTCCGCGACGCCGACCCAGACGGCTACACGCTGCTGATCACCGATTACGGCCCGCTGGTGACGACTGCGCTGCGCGAAGATGTGGGCTATGAACTGGATGAATGGGTGCCCAGTGCCCAGATCACCGAAGTCGCGCCGATCTTCTTTGCGCGTGCCGACAGCGATTACACCAGCCTTGAAGCCTGGATTGACGCCGCGCGCGCTGCGCCTGATACCATCAGCGTGGGGCATGGCCGCCACCTTAGCGTGCCGCATCTGCCCTTGATCCTGCTGGAAAGCGAAGCCGATTTCAGCACCATCCACTTGCCCACAACCGGCGGATCGCAGGCGCTGGCCTTCGTTCTGGGGGGGCAGGTCGATATCGGCGCGTCCGTACCTTCGACCATTCAGGGCGGCATTGATGACGGCAGCCTTGTCGCGCTGGCCGTTGCAACGGCAGAACGTGTCGCAGCACAGCCTGATGTGCCAACCCTGCGCGAACTGGGGTATGACGTGGTTCTGCCGGCCTGGTATACGATTTTCGCACATCGTGATGTGTCCGAAGAACGGCGCGCAATCCTTGAAGAGGGCATTCTGGCCGCCCTTGAGAGCGATGCTGCCCAAGCCCTGGGCCAGCGCACCGGCACCGATGTCCAGCCACTGGGCGCAGAGGCCAGCCAGACGGCCTATCTTACGACCATCGACAATCTGATTGCAATTCTGGATCATTTTGAAGACTGAGTGTTTGTGACGGGCGGGCGCGATGCGTCCGCCCGTTTTCAGCCCTGTCCCCTGCCCCCCTTCCCCCCCCTTCCCTATCCCCGCATCAGGAGACAAGAATGCTGGAATTCCTCAACGAGGCGCTTGCCCTTGCATTCGCGCCAGAGGTTATAATTTTCGCCTGTCTGGGCATTGTGGTGGGAATAACAGTGGGGGCCATACCGGGCCTGTCGGGCGATATGGCAATTGCCGTTCTGCTGCCCTTTGTTTTCGTGCTGGAACCCGCGGCGGCGCTGGGTTTGCTGGTGGGCATTTACAAGGGCAGCATGTTCGGGGGGTCAATTTCAGCAATAACATTCGGGGTGCCGGGCACAGCCGGGGCTGCGGCAACGGTCATTGACGGATATCAGGCCAAGCTTGCGGGCAAGCCCAACCGCGCGCTGCATACGGCGCTGTATTCGTCCATCATTGGCGACACGACAAGCGACCTGATCCTGATTTTCCTTGCCTTGCCGCTGGCGCTGGTGGCGCTGAAATTCGGCCCTGTGGAATTCTTCGCGCTATATGTCGTGTCGCTGACACTGGTTGCCGCGCTGACGATGGGCCAGGTGGCGCGCGGTATTGCGGCGGCGGCGCTGGGGGTCATGCTGGCCATGATCGGGCGCGACCCGATTACCGGGGCACAGCGGCTGACATTTGGCCTGCCGGAACTGTCAGGCGGAATTGGCCTTATTCCGCTGCTGGTCGGGGTGTTCGCTGTGTCCGAAATCATGGTCCAGATTGCGCGGCAATGGGCGGCGCGGCGTGTGGCCCATGACACTGCGGCCCAAGGGTCCGACAGCCAGGCATATGACCCGGCGGCAGACAAGATGGATTGGGCCACGTTCCGTTCCACCCTAAGGGCGACGATGCTGGGCACGGGCATGGGCACCTTCATCGGGGCCTTGCCCGGGGCGGGTGCATCGCTGGCCGCGTTCATGAGTTACGGCGTGGCACAAAAACTGTCGCGCAGGCCACAGGATTTCGGCAAGGGGTCCCTTGAAGGGGTGGCCGCCGCCGAGGCGGGCAACAGCGCGACATCGGGGGCAACATTCATCCCGCTATTTGCCTTCGGCATTCCCGGCAGCGCCACAGCGGCGCTGTTCGGTGCGGCCCTGATCATGATGAGCATCACACCCGGGCCGACCATGATGCAAAACAACATGCCAATCATCTATGCTTTGTTCATGATCCTGATCTATGCAAACCTGTTCAATCTGGTCGCATCCAAATTGCTGCTGCCGGTCTATTCGCGTCTGGCGATGATCCAGCCGCGCTTCGTGCTGCCCATTGTGCTGGGTCTGGCGATCCTTGGCACCTATGCGTCGGGCAATTCCGTCAAGGATGTCTGGATGCTGTTGGCAGCGGGCGTTCTGGGGGTGGGGCTGCGCTGGTTCGGGGTGCCGCTGGGGCCGCTGGTGCTGGGGTTCATCGTAGGCCCGGGGCTGGAAGAATCGCTTCGGCAGGCGCTGATGCTGGGACGCAATGACTGGTCCCATCTGGTCACAAGCCCGCTGGCGCTGGGCATCTATGGCGGGACAATCGGGCTTCTGGTGATTTTCCGGCTGCTGACCCGCGCGCGCCGCACCCCCGCCAAAGGAGAGGCATCATGACTGCGTCACGCATGGGCGCTGCACAGCGCGACATCTTGCTGGGCATCTTGCTGTTGCTGCTGGGGGCGGCGGGGCTGCTGGATATCCGCTACGGGGCATGGCGGCCGGGGCCGGGAATTGGCAACCACCTGATCCCAATGGTGGCATATTGGGTTATTGTCCTGTCCGGGGCGGGGCTTCTGGCGGGGCGGATACGGCCCACCAGCAAGCACGAGGACGTGCTGACCCTGTCCCCATGGCCGGTTGCGGCCGGGCTGCTTTGGGCCGGATGCTATTTTATCGCGGTGCGCCATATCGGGCTGGCGGTATCAACGGCACTGTTCATGGCGGGCGCGATCTGGTGCCTGTCGGGGTCCAACGCGCGGGGCGGATTGGGCATTGGCATCGTGTCCGCCTGCGCGGGCGCGGTCTTCTGGGTTTTGTTTACCCAATTGGCCCCTATCCTGCTGTCACGGCAAATGCTGTTCTGAACAGCCCCCGCCGCGCTGGCAAGCCTGCCTTCAGCTTAGGCATGTCGCGTTCAATCGCATTCACGCGACATGCGTTGACTTATTGATTTCGCGCGTTCGAGAAGCTGGAAACCACGCGCAGCTCAGCGGCGCTTGCCGCCGGGGGGCCTGCCGGGGGGTTTGGTTATCCTGTTGCCGCGCGGGCCGGACTGCACAGGGGTGTTGGCCTGATTTTCCTGCAACAGTTTTCGCCACCTGTCCACGCGCGCGGGGTCAAGCCGCCCGTCGGCCAAGGCAGCCTGCACAGCGCATCCCGGTTCATGGGCGTGGGTGCAATCCCGAAAGCGGCACATGGGCGCAAGTTCGGTGATTTCGGCAAACAGCTGTTCCAACCCTGCGGCGCTGTCGCTGACATGAAGGGTGCGCATGCCGGGTGTGTCAATCACCCAGCCGCCACCCACAACCGGATGCAGGGACCGCGATGTTGTCGTATGGCGGCCCTTGGCGTCGGCTTCACGAATGCTTCCGGTCATCTGCCCGTCTTCGGGTGATTTGCCCGCCAGCGTGTTCAGAAGCGATGATTTCCCGACACCGGACGACCCGACAAGCGCGACGGTCTGCCCCGCGCCGCACCAGGGCGCCAGCGTCAGGGCCGCATCGGGTGCAGTCGCGTTCAGTGCCACGACCGACAAGCCGCGCTGCAAGTGCGCCACCTGCGCGCGGTAAGGTGCGGTATCATCGACCTGATCGGCCTTGGTCAACACAATGACAGGCGTTGCGCCCGCCTCATTCGCAAGGGTCAGATACCGTTCCAGGCGCGCGGGGTTCAAGTCGTCATTGCAAGAGGTTACAATGAAAAGCGTGTCCACATTGGCCGCGATCAGTTGTGGCATGCGCCCGCCTTCGGTGCGCCGTTGCAGCAGGGCCTTGCGGTCCAGCCTGCGCACCAATACCGGCGCATCTGTCTGGACCAGAACCCAGTCGCCCACAGCATAGTCAGCCGTGTTGGCGCGGGGCGGAAGTGTCAGACGAACCGGCCCTTGTGACGAAATCGCAGTCATTCTGGCGCGATGGACGGTCGCAATGCGCATCCGTGCAAGGCCAGCGTCATCCGGCGTCAGCTGGTCATCAAAAAACGCCGACCAACCAAGGGCCGCCAAGGAATGGGAAGGGGGGTCTAAGGACTGGATCACAGCATCCTGAATGGGCGCGCTGGCAAAAAAATGCAAGGCCCGCTGTGCTATGTCACAGTTTATAGCATGCCTTTGCGATATCTGTGCATATGCTGCCTTTGGAACAGCAAGGTGCGTGACGCTATGGATGGGACATTTCTTGTCTTTGTAAATTTTTCGATTGTGGCAAAGGATGTTTCCACAACCCTGGAACAGCTGGGTTTCGGTATTCCCCTGATTGCCGCATCCGAGGCAGAGGCGCTTGCCCTGATGACGGATCTTGCGCAAGGGGCGGCCGTGCGGCTGGCGGTGGTGCAACTGTCGCCCGATGCCTTTTCGCAAAGCCCTTTGCGCATGGCCCTTGAACAGCGCGGCGCGCATGTCATTTTGTTGGATGATTCATCCCGACAACCTGATGACGGATCGCGCTATCCGGTGCTGGGTGTGCCCTTCTTTACCAAGGATCTGCAACAACTGGTGGCGGATTTCGCACGCAAATCATAGCAGCGGGCGTTCCGGCGGCGTCAAGCTATCGGCCAGCGCAAGTGCAGACAGGGCTTTTGCATCCAGGATCTGCAACACGCCGTTTTCCCATGTAACCAGTGAGCGCAGGCGCGCAAGGGTCTTGTTGGTGTGGACAAGCGACAATCCCAGCGCATCGGCCAGATCACGTTGCGTGAAGGGAAACTGCGCCCGCCCGTTCGGGGCAAGCCCCACGGCGGCCAGCCGCCGGTGAATTTTCAACAGCGCCCAGGCCATACGCTGTTGGGCGGTGCGCTGGCCCAGGGTTGCAATCATCTCATTAAGGAAATGTTCCTCGACTGCGGCAATCCAGGTCAGGGCATAGGCCCGTGGCGGATTATTGCGAAACAGATCAGACAGTTTGCGCTTGTGGAACCGGCACAGCACCATCGGGCTTGCGGCAATCGCCGAGGTTGCGGCCCCGTCTGCCAACATGGCCTGAAACCCCACCATGTCACCGGGGAAGATAAAATTCACCAATTGCCGTTCACCATTGGGCAGGTATTTGAACCGCGCCCCCTGCCCTTCGCGTGCGGTGAAAAAATAATCGGTTTCATCCCCTTCGTGATACAGCGCCGCACCGGGCGACAATGTCACCTCGCCGTCGCGGAATTGCATCATGAACTTCAGGTCTTCAGGACTGAAGGGCGTGAACAGGTCATGCTTGCGCAAAGGGCACGTCTGGCACGGATGCATAGGATGATTGACCGCAAGGAAACAGCAAAAGGGTGTGCCAGCAGATGACGTGCCCTGCCGCAAAGTGTCAAGGGCCGACCACCCGGCAGCTGCCCGCATGCGCACGCCCCCGCCCATCGCCAAAAATTCCGGCACATGCTGTGCGATAAAATATTCTTATCGGATGGACGCAAAAATGAAGATTTGATTCCACATTAACTTCCTGCCTACCTTGACTGACGTTCCTACAGTGGAGGCTTCCAATGAAAATAACAGTTTCGAAGTGGGTTAGCGGTGCTGCCGCGGTGACAATCGGCCTGACAGCATCAAGCGCGCTGGTCGCACAGACATGGCGGATGTCGCACAAGATGCCGCCGGAATCTATCGAAGGGCGATTGTTCCAGATGTTCGCAGACGAGGTGGCCGAACGCACAGGCGGCGACCTGAGCGTGGAAGTCTATCCCAGCGAACAACTGGGATCAGATGATGCGGTGCTGGAGCAAATCCAGTTGGGCACCATCCATATTTACCCCGAAGGCATCAGCTACCTTCAGAAATGGGTCCCCGAGATGCAGTTCACCTCGGCGCCATTTCTGTTTGACGATCGCGACCACTGGTCGCGCTTCATGGCGTCGGACATGGTTCAGGGCTGGCTGGGCCGCGTTGAAGATGAAGCCGGGATTGTTGTTCTGGGCGATTCCACAGCGTTTGTGCGCGGCCCCTACCGGGTGATGCTGGCGTCGCGCCAGTTCGAAACACTGGAGGAAATGGACGGCATCAGGCTGCGCATGCACCCTGACGAACTGGCCGCCGAAAGCTGGCGCCATCTGGGTGCCGAGGTGCGCACCCTGGCCTGGACCGAAACCTACGAATCCATCGGGCGCGGCATTGTCGAGGCTGTGAACAGCCCCATCGCATTGGTCGAATCCATGCGCTTCCACGAAGTTGCGCCCCATATCCTGCGCCATGACGAATACGAACAGGGCATGGCCTTCATGATGAGTGCCGTTTCATGGAACCAGCTGGACGAAGAAATGCAGGGCCATCTGCTGGATGCGTATGATGCGGTGGCGCAGGAATCGGCGCGCGTCATGGGCGAAATCGCTGACGAAGCCATCGAGCGCATGAAGGGCGAAGGCGCGACGTTCAGCGATCTGGATACTGCGCCGTTTGTTTCCCGTATGGCCGAAATGTATGCGGCAATGGACGCGGCCGGAACCCTGCCCGAAGGGTTTCTGGATGCTGTAAACGAAACGCGTGAATAGCAGTCGCACCATGTTGCAACTGCTGGACCGCTTTCTGGGGCTGACGGAGAAGGTTTTCTTCGTCGGCGCCAACGGTGCGCTGATCGTCATCCTGTTTATCAACATCGCGAATATCGGGTCGCGTTTCCTGTGGGAACGCGGACTGATCTGGGTGTTTCCCTGGACGACGGTTCTATTTGTCTGGATGGTGTTTCTGGGGTTCTATGTGATTTACCGCCGCAACCGGGACATCAAGGTGGACATCGTGTATCGGCTGATGCCGCTGCGCATGCAAAACGCCGTCACCATCCTGACCAACCTTGTCATCATGACGCTGATGGGCGTCATCTTGTGGCAGGCACAAACGCTGCTGCCGCGTCAGGTGGGCAACATGGATTATGTTGGTCTGCAGCGCTACTGGCTTTCTGTGCCGTTCTACGCGTCCTGCACCCTGATCTTGCTGGATTTCCTGCGCGACACGGTTGACCGACTGATCAACGGTGCCCCCGATGAGGGAGAGTCCGTTTCCGCAAATGTGCCGGGGGGTGTGCAATGACCGCAATGCTGCTGTTTGTGGGTTTCCTTGTGCTGCTGGCGCTGCGGGTTCCGATTACCATGGCCATCGGCATTTCGGTGCTGGGGTCGCTGCTTGCGGCAGGGTATGAAACCACCTTGTGGATTATTCCCATGCGCGTTCAGGAAGGGGTGAACAATTCATCGCTGCTGGCGATCCCGTTTTTTGTGCTGGCGGGCAACCTGATGAATGCTGTCGGCCTGACGGAGCGTTTGTTCAACATGGCCAACGCCCTGATTGGCCATTTCAAGGCCGGTCTGGCACAGGTCAATGTGCTGGCATCCGTGTTGATGGCCGGCGGCACAGGGGCCGCAGTGGCCGATATCGCCGGGCTGGGTGTGGTGGAAATTCGCGCCATGCGCGAGCGGGGCTACACGGCATCCTTCTCGGCGGCGATTACGACAGTATCGGCCATTCTGGCCCCGTTCATCCCGCCATCTGTTCCGCTGGTTGTGTATGCGTTCCTGGCCAATGTCTCAGTGGCGCGCATGTTTCTGGCCGGTATCGGGCCTGCGATCCTGATTGCGGTGGCGCTGATGATCTATAACCGCATCTATGCGTCGGTTGTGGACCTGCCGACCCAACCCAAGGCCACCGGGCGCGAGATCTGGACCTGCATCCTGAAAGGCACGCCGCCGCTGGCCGCGCCCGGCATCATCATGGCAGGCATTCTGACCGGCACCACCACCGCCGCCGAGGCAGGCATTCTGGCCTGTGGCTATACGCTGCTGTTGTCGCTGTTCTATGGCAGTTTCCGGTTTTCCGCGATCTGGTCGGCCATAGGTGACACCATGCTGATTACTGCGATGATCATGATCATCATCGGGTTTGCCAATGGTATGGGCTGGCTGCTGGCGGTGGAACGCATCCCGCAAGATATTGCTGCCGCCGTGCCGGGCCTGATTGACCGGCCCTTCCTGTTTCTGATGGCCGTGGTCGGGATTGTGCTGGTGGTGGGGTGTTTCATCGACGGGGTAACAGCGAAGCTGTTGCTTGTGCCGATCCTGCTGCCCCTGGTGGATGCTTACGGGATTGACCGCATCCATTTCGGCATTGTCATGCAGATGGGCCTGATCCTGGGCCTTGCGACCCCGCCCATGGGCATTGGTCTGTATATTGTCGCCCGCATTGCCGAAATTCCGGTGGAACATGTGGTGCGCGCAGTGCTGCCCTTCTTCATCCCGCTGCTGATCGTTCTGACGCTGCTGGCCGCAGTGCCCCAGATCGCGCTGTGGCTACCCAATACGGTGCTTGGCCCGCGCTAGGACAAGCCCCCCTTTTCAACCGACTATGGAGAGTATCTTGAAAATATCCCTGATCCAGATGAACACACGCGACGACAAGGCCGAAAACCTGCGCGTGGCCCGCGACCTGATCGAGGCCGCAGTCGCGCAAGACCGCCCCGATGTTGTCAGCCTGCCCGAAACCTGGACATCCATGACTGGCAATTTCGACGTGCAATACGGAAATTCCGAAACAATCCCCGATGGCGAGGCCTGCCAGATGATGGCCGAACTGGCGCGGGAGCACGGAATTTATGTGCATGGCGGCAGCATCGCAGAACGCTCTGACGGGAAATGCTTCAATACGACACTGGTGTTCAATCCGCAGGGCGACATCATTGCCCAATACCGCAAGATCCACTTGTTCGACGTGGACGTGCCCGGCGGTATTTCCTACCGGGAATCGGATTCGATGAAGGCGGGATCGGACGTGGTGACCTGCCCGATCGGGGACACGACGGCGGGCCTGTCCATCTGCTATGACATGCGGTTCCCCGAACTGTTCCGCGCGCTGCGCGACCAGGGGGCAAAGGTCATCTTTCTGCCTGCCGCCTTCACAATGATGACCGGCAAGGACCATTGGGAAACCCTGATCAAGGCGCGTGCCATCGAAACACAGACATGGGTGGTGGCCACCGGACAGGTGTTCGACCACGATGGCGGCAGCAAGGTCTGCTATGGCCGGTCCATCGTCGTGGACCCGTGGGGCACCGTCGTGGCGAAAGCGCCCGACAAGGTCGGGTTCATCACGGCCACCATTGACCCGTCCTATGCCGATGACGTGCGCGCCAAAATGCCGGTCATGCACCACCACCGCCTGGGCAAGACCCTGACGCCACAGCCGGTTCCGGCCTGATTACCCCAATAAAGGAAAACAAACCATGTATACAGTCAAGGATATGCCACAGCAAATTTCCACGGAAATGGCGGAAAAACTTGCGAAATGCGAAACTGCAACCATTGGCCATTTCCTGCATGATGTCTTTCTGGACCGCGAAATCCGCGCGGTTCTGCCAGGCAAGCGCATTGCCGGAACGGCCGTAACCCTGCGGCTGGCGGGACCGGATTCTGCCTTGCTGCATTATGCCGTCAGTATTGCGCGGCCCGGGGACATCCTGATCATTGACCGCGCAGGCGACGACAAGCATGCCTGCTGGGGCGGTGTGGTCACGCATGCCGCCAAAAAGGCCGGTGTGCTGGCTGCGGTAATTGACGGCCCTGCCACGGATTTTGAAGAAATCCGCGCGCAGGAAATGCCCATGTGGTGCCGTGGCCCTGCGCCCATCACAACCAAATTGCTGGGTCTGGGCGGGGGCATGAATATTCCCGTTTCTGTGGGTGGGCAGTCTGTGGAACCCGGTGATGCGGTGCTGTGTGACGAAAGCGGCGTCATTGTTCTGAAACCCCATCAGGTTGATGCGGTGGCCGAACGCGCCTTGGGCATGCAGGAACGTGAAATCGGCCTGCTGGCGAAAATTCATGCGGGCGAAAAACTGGCCGACCTGTCGGGCGCGCGCAAGATGGTCGAAGGTAATCTGGCACCTGCGTGATTACAGTGTCATACCGTGGCGGGCCCAAAAGCGGCCCGCCTCCTCTCGGGCCATGGCGGCGATGACACCGGGGGCGGCGGATCCAGACGCAGTATAATAGACAGCGTGGCATTCCAGCCCCGGAAACTCCTGTTGGACCGGGATAACCTTCAGCGACCCTTCCGCCAGTTCACGTTCAATCATCACGGGCGGAATGGCCGCCACCCCGAACCCGTCCGCCGCCAGCCGGATAAGGGTGGACAAGGAATTCGAGCAGTTCAGCTGCAGGGTTCGCGCGCTTGTTCCCACTAATGTGCGGTCAATCATGCGATAAGGCTTCGATCCGCGCGGGTAAGAGATGATCGGGTAATTGGCCAGTTCGGTGACATCAATTTGCCTGTCAAAACGGAACCGGCGCGGATTGGCGACCCAGGCCATCGGAAAGGTGCCGATGCCCACGTTTTCAATGCCTTCTTCGTCCACCGGCCCCATGACAAGGGCAATGTCGATCTCGCCGTTTTTCAGGTCATCGATCAGGCGCAGCGATGTGTCGGCGCGCACCTCGAAACTGACACCGGGGTGTTCGGTCTGCAGGCGTTCGAACAGATCAACCAGCCAGCTGGAAATGATGGTATCAATCGCCCCGATGCGCACAGTGCCGGTAATGCGGGGTTCTGCCTCGAAGATCGAATGCAGGCGGTCGGTCAGTTCCACAATCGGCTTGGCATAGCGCAGAACTTCCAGCCCATCGCGCGTCACGCGCACGCGCCTTGCTTCGCGGTGCAGCAATTTGCGGCCGAAATCATCCTCCAATCCGCGTATGCGCGCCGAAATTGCGGGTTGTGTGGTGTTCAGATGCGCCGCCGCTTTTCGAAAGCTTTCCAGTTCGGCGACAAGTATGAAGGCGCGCAACGCTCTCAGTCGTATCATCTGTGTGCCTTTCCACGAAACGTCCGGCGCGAAGCGGGGCGGTGTCCGAACCAAGGTGCTTTAGACGTGCTGCCCCCCACTGATGTGAATCTCGGCCCCGTTGATGTAGGATGAAGCGGCGGTGCAAAGGAAGTGAATTGTTGATGCCACCTCGGATGCGTCCCCCAGTCGGCCCATTGGCACTTCGGCAGCGATCAAGTCCTCGGTGCCGGGCGACAACATGGAGGTTTCAATTTCCCCCGGTGCAATGGCATTCGCCCGCACGCCCCTGCGCCCGAATTCATGGGCCATTTCGCGCGTCAACGCCGCCAGTGCGGCCTTGGATGCGGCATAGGCGACACCGGCAAAAGGATGCACACGCGACCCCGCTATAGAGGTGACATTGACAATGGACCCGCCCGCGCGTTCCAGTTCCGGCAGCAGGGCGCGCGCCAGTAGCGCGGTTGACACAAGGTTGACATTCAACACCCGCGTCCAGACCTCGGCTTCGGTTTCCATAAGACCAAGGCGTGCGCCACTGCCCCCTTTGGGGGAAACACCTGCATTGTTGACCAAGGCGTGCAGCTTGCCCTGCGGCAGCCGCGCGCGGACATCCTGCGCAAGCGCGTCAATGCCACCCAGTTGGGCAAGATCGGCCTGAATGTGGTTTTCACGCGCCTCGGGCCAGGCGCATTCGGGCGAGAATGGCTGGCGCGATACTGTAAGGATGCGCCAGCCGCTTTCCTGAAACAGTTTGACTGTGGCGTGCCCAATTCCCCGGCTGGCCCCGGTCAGTAGCATGATGGGTCGTTCGTCGTTCACATCGCACCTTTCATCTTGTTTGCAATCCATGTGCCCCCTGCGCGGCTTGGAAAACATTGCCAGGACCGCGCAGAAAACGGGGCGCATGGCGTCCGGACATCGTGCGAAAGGTATTTTGCAAATGCAGCGGGGGGACTTGTAGGCGCGGTCGTATGTCCGGCCACCCCCGGAACAGATTCGATTGATATGCAACCGATACTGTCATATTATCCGAATTAAATGAAGCTTGAATCAGAAAATATAAACTTAAATCTGCGTCATCTGCGCGCGCTTCATGCCGTGGCGGAAGAAGGGTCGTTCAGCGCTGCCGCCGCGCGGCTCAGCGTGGTCCCTTCGGCGTTGTCGGAACTGGTGCGGCAGTTGGAAACAACGATTGGCGCGCCGCTGTTTGACCGTCGCACCCGCCCCCCGGCCATTACGCCCCTTGGACAGGATTTTCTGCGCGACACCCAGCCCTTGCTTGACGGGATGGACCGCGCCGTAAGTCGATTGCGCCAAAGCGCCGGGCTGGAAGATGGCACGCTTTTATTGGGCGCATCGCCTTCGGCTATTTCCGGGGTTCTGGTACCGGTTCTTCAGGACTTCTTGTCCAACCGGCCGGGTCTGCGCTGCACATTGCATGACGACATCGCGGAAACGCTGGCGCATATGGTGTCAGACGGCAGGCTTGATCTGGCCGTTGCGGGGCGGGCACAGCATTCGCCCGACCTGCGCCAGCGCGCCATTTTGCATGACCCTGTCGGGCTTGCCTGTTGTGCAGATCACGCGCTGGCCGGCAAAGACACCGTGACACTGGACGATCTGGATTCCAGTATGCTGATCGGGCTTGACCCGAATACCGGCACACAGCACCTGCTGAAAGGATGCGCACAGATCCCAGATGACTTTCTGTCACCACGCTTGCAGGCCCATTCCACAATTGCGCAATTGTGCATGATCCGCGCCGGGCTTGGTGTCGCGCTTTTGCCGCGCGATGCCGTGATGCTGTTTCGTGATCCGCAGATCAGGTTTATTCCGGTGGCAGGGCTGGATTTGTGGCGCAGCCTGTATCTGCTGGAACCGGCACGCCGCCCCATGACCGAAGCGGCGCGCGCTTTTGTCCGTGCGCTTGAAGCGCACATGCCGCTTATCCCCAAGGACTGAGGGCGCACAGCCCCCGCAAGAAGGACCACATGACATGACCCAAGATACCCCGTTGCCCGCGCTGCCGTTTCTGTGTCGCAAAGCACCCGCAAGCGGCCAGGGCGGGGTTGTGGTGACAAACCATCCGCTTGGGTCGGTGGCAGGGCATGAAATGCTGGCCGCGGGCGGAAATGCCGTGGATGCCGCCGTTGCAGCCCTGCTGGCGCTGACCGTGGTGGAACCCATGATGGTGGGGATCGCGGGCGGGGGGCTTGCGCATCTGCGGCTGGCCAGTGGCACGCATATCGTATTCGACTGCATGTCGCATGCGGGCGCTGCGGCCAAACCCGACATGTTCCGCCCCCTGTCCGACCACCTGCCCGATTACATGGAAACCGAAGGGCGGCGCAATCTTGTTGGCCCGTCTGCGGTGGCTGTGCCCGGCAATCTGGCAGGGTGGTGCAGCATGCACGAAAAGCATGGCGTTTTGCCATTTTCCGATGTGATCGCGCCTGCCATCCGGCTGGCGGCCAACGGGTTTCGCGCAACCGGATATCTTAGCAGGAACATTGCGCTTCATGCCGGCGATCTGGCGCAAGACCCTGCAATTGCAGCAAAATTCCTGCCAGACGGGCAGCCCTTGCAGCCCGGTCAGACGCTTGTTCAACCCGAATATGCCGACAGCCTGCGCCTGATTGCCCGCGAAGGGGCGCGCGCGCTGCATGGCGGTGCGCTGGGGCACGCGCTGATTGACCGGCTGGGGGATGACGGGCATGTGTCGTTAGAAGATTTGCAACGCTACAAAGTGCGCGAACGCGACGCAATTTTCGGCCGCTATCGCGGGTTCGACATTGCAGGCCCGCCGCCCCCCGCATCATCGGGGGTGCATGTGGCGCAGATGCTGAACATGCTGGAACGCTTCGACATGGCCGGTATGGGGTATGACACGACCGAACGCCTGCACCTGCTGGCCGAGGTCATCCGCGTAGGGTTTGAAGACCGGCGGGCAGCGTCAGGCGACCCGGATTTTGTGGATATTCCGGTGGACCGGCTGATTTCCAAAGACTACGCCCGCGATTGCATTGCGCGCCTGCGTGATACGGGCGGGGCAACACCGCTACCCGCTGGCGGGTATGAAAGCCAGTCCACCACACATATTACCGTTGCCGATGCGTCCGGCAACATTGTGTCTGCCACCCACACCATCAACGGGCTGTTTGGCGCGCGCATCATGGTACCGGATGCCGGGTTCATCCCGAACAATTACATGTATAATTTCGACCCGCACCCCGGCAAGGCGCTGTCGATCGAGCCGGGAAAACGGGTGCCCACGTCCATGGCGCCCATGATCGTGCTGCGCGACAACGCCCCCCGCTTCGCGCTGGGGCTGCCCGGGGCGTTGCGGATATTTCCATCCGCGTTGCAGGCCATCGTCAACCTGATTGACCACAACATGACCCCGCAACAGGCCGTGGAGGCACCGCGCCTGTGGACCGAAGGCGCGCATCTTGAACTTGAGCCGGGCTATGCCCACCATGCGGATGCGTTGCGCGCCAAGGGGCATGATGTGCGCGTGGTGCCCCATATCGGCGGGGGAATGAACGCCATCGCGTTCGGGGCGGATGGCGTGATGACGGGGGCCGCATGCTGGCGGGCAGATGGCACCGTATCCGCCCTTGGCGGGGGACAGGCCGAAGCAGGCGTCGCGTTCAATATCTGACCCCACAGGTTCACGCTGCAGAAAACCGGGGACAGGTTTCCTGCAGCAGGCGTCAATACCCCCGCGCCGCGTCAGCGACATCCTTGCAGGTGCCGGTTTTGGCAAATTCAAGCAGGTTGGCGGCAATGATCCGCCCACCTGTTGCCGCATCGATCTGCGAAGCCACATGCGGGGTCACTGTAATGGCCGGATGGGTCCAGAACGGATGATCCTGCGGCAACGGTTCTTGATGGAAAACATCCAGCGTGGCCTGTTTGATATGCCCACTGTCCAGCGCGGCCAGCAGATCATCATCCACCAGATGCGGACCGCGCGCGCAATTGATCACACACGCCCCCTGCGGCAGGCGTTCAAAAAGGGCCGCGTCCATGATGCCGCGCGTGGCATCGGTCAGCGGCAGCAGGTTCACCAGAATTTCGCACCCGTCCAGAAACCGCGCAAACCCCTCTGGCCCGGAGTGGCAGTCCACCCCCTCGATGACCTTGGACGATCTGGCCCAGCCACGGGTTGCAAACCCCAGCCCGGCCAATGTTTGCGCCGCCGCCGTTCCAAGGTTTCCCAACCCCATGACCCCGACAGTGCGACGCGGCGCGACAGGCACCACAATGGCATGCCAGTCGCGTTCGGACTGCGCACGCAACTGGCGCGGCATGTCACGGTGATGGCGCAAGACATGCAGCGCCACATATTCCCGCATTCTTTGCGTCAGGTCCGACCCTACAGTGCGGATGATGGGCACCTGCGCGGGCAACTTTGCATCGGCCAGAACATGGTCAATGCCCGCCCCGATTGACACAATCGCCCGAAGGTTGGGAAACCGCGCCAGGTCACCGCTGCGCGGACGCCAGACCACGGCATAGTCAACAGCATCCGGATTGCCCACATCCTCTAGGGACACCACATCCCAACCGGGCAAAAGCCCCTTCAGCATGTCGACCCACCATTGGATCTTTTCTGCAGCGGGCAGGTAAACGGCGACTTTCATGGAAGCTCCTTGTTTTGGTGTTCGGCAGATGATGGCGTTCCGGCCCCTTCATGCGCCCCGTCCAAGGGATGGGGTTTGCGCTATACCCTATGGCACCGGGCGCGCAGGGTAAATTGTCTTTGGTATACTATCGCCCTGCGCCGGCCCCCATTGCAAAGGCGGCGCGCGTCGCACCTTTAGCTTAATGCTGCATTAATGGATATGAATGTATCTAAATGAACCGGCAATTTGCGCAGGAAGTGGTTGATCAACGCCACGGATTAAGAGAGATTGACCAAAGAACGTGCGTTTTTCCAGTAAGCTACTTATTTTAGCAGCCTTGTTGTCCAAAACCGCATATGTGGGGTGTAGATTGTGCCGGGGGACAATGTGCCATGCGCGCCTTCAGAAAATTTCGCAAGCGCTTGCTCGTGGTGTTCGAGGATTTCCTGAAGCATGCGGAACAAAGCAATCCATGGCGCTTTAACATTGGCCTAATCCTGGGCATCGTTTTTGCAAGTGCGCTGTTGATGGCAGTGTTGTGGCGTGCTTTCTCAAGTTTACTTTCATTTGACACGCAACCCGGTGTTTTTGGCGCTGTTGTGGCGGCTGCGGCCATTGTTGCCATTGCGGTGGCGACACCTGCAGTGCTGTTCGGGTATTCGCTTGTCGAACGGATTCTGAGCGTGAAATCCGAATTGCGCCGCGCCCTGATGGCCGCTGATGTGGCCAACCGCGCAAAGACAGAGTTTCTGGCGAATATGAGCCATGAAATCCGCACCCCGCTAAATGGTGTGCTGGGCATGGCGCAAGTGCTGGAATCCACAGAACTGACAGCAGAACAGCGCGAAGCCTTGCGCATGATCGGGGAGTCGGGCGAGTTGCTGATGGGCATCATCGCGGATGTTCTGGACCTGTCAAAGATTGAGGTTGGTGAAATCTCGCTTGATCCGGCGCGCCAGCCGCTGGTGAAACTGTCGCGCGATACAGTTCAGTTGTTCGGGGGGCGCGCGGCCGAAGGGGGGCTTGACCTGGTCTTTTTGGTGGACGCGGATGTGCCCGAATACGCCATTTTCGATTCCGTCAGGGTCCGGCAATGTCTGGCCAATCTTGTATCCAATGCAATCAAGTTCACGCCCGCCGGGCGCGTTACGGTTTCCCTGTCGGCGGTGGCGGCAGGAACCGGCTGGACCATCGCACTGAGCGTGGAGGATACAGGGCTGGGCATCGCACCCGAGGTGCAACAGCGCCTGTTCAAGCCCTTTGAACAGGCAGACGCCACTATTGCGCGCACCTATGGCGGCACGGGGTTGGGGCTGGCCATTTCACGCAAGCTGGCGCAGTTGATGGGCGGGGATATCACGCTGACCTCCAGCCCAGAAAAAGGGTCCAGATTTGTGCTGACCTTCAGCGCGCAGGCAGCCCCCCCCCAACCGCACAGAAGGCACAGCCCCATCAGGCGGGGTCCTTCACGCATCCTGAAAAAGACCGCACCATTCTGGTGATTGATGACAGCCGCATCAACCGGCGCGTGGTTCTTGGCCTGCTGCGCCCGCTGGGCCTGACCTGTCTGGAAGCCGAAAATGGCCGCGAGGGGCTTGACATCCTGTCGCGGGAAAATGTCGATCTTGTTTTTCTGGATATGCAGATGCCGGTCCTGAATGGCCCCGAAACCCTGAAGGCGCTGCGCAAGATGCCCTGCCCGGCAGCAGAGGTGCCTGTCATTGCGCTGACCGCCAATGTCATGGATGGGCGCAAAGCCGATTATCTGCAACGCGGCTTTCAGGGGTTCTTGAGCAAACCCCTTAGGAAAGCCGATCTTCTGGCAGAACTGCAGGCGGCGACCGGCTGGCAGATCACGCCATAAAACATGCCTGCGCCCGCTACATGGTATTGGGCAAGAACAGCACCAGCGCCGGAAACAGGATCAGCAGGATCAGACGTATCACATCGGTCACGACAAAAGGGAATACACCGCGGAAGATGGTGGTCAGCCGCACCCCTTTGGCCAAGGTGTTGATGACAAAAACATTGATCCCCATGGGCGGGGTAATCATGCCCAGTTCCGCAACCATAACGATGATGACGCCAAACCATATCGGGTCAAAGCCCAGATGCATGACCACCGGAAACACGATGGGCACCAACAAAAGGATCATGGCCATCGTGTCCAGAATGCAACCCGCGATGATAAACGCAATCAGGATCAGCGCCAGCGTGCCATGCGCGGACATGTCCAGACTGACAAGCCATGCTGTCAGCTTTTGCGGCGAGCGTGTGATGGCCAGAAAATAGCCAAACAGCACCGCCCCGATCAGCACTGTGAAAATGGACACCGAAATGCGCAGGGTTTCCACCAGGGACCGCAAAATCTTGTCGGTGTTCAACTGCCCTCGCGCAACCCCGATGGCCAGCGTGGCAATGGCGCCAAGGGCCGAAGCCTCGGTCGGGGTGGCAACCCCCAGATAGATGGCCCCGATCACCGCGGCAAACAACAGCAGCACCGCCCAGATGCCCGACAGCGACGCCACCGCCTCGCGCAGCACAAACGGTTGCCCGTCCGGCAGGCCCCGCCCATAGGCAATGCGAATGGTCAGCATATAGAGCACAATCGCCATCAGCCCGGGAATGATGCCCGCGATAAACAACTGGCTGACATCGGTTTCGGTAATAAACGCATAGATGACCATCACCACCGAAGGCGGGATCATGATGCCCAATGTGCCGCCCGCCGCAATTACGCCAGTGGCCATATCCTCGCGGTAGCCATAGCGGCGCATTTCAGGCAGGGCCACGCGCGTCATTGTGGCGGCAGTGGCCACCGAACTGCCCGATATGGCGGCGAACCCGCCACAGGCCACCACTGTGGACATGGCAACCCCGCCGCGCAGCGGGCCGAACCATGCACTGGCGGCGCGGAACACTTCGCGACTTAGGCCGGAATTGGTGGCAAGTGTCCCCATCAGGATGAAAAACACCACAAGGCTCAGGTGAAAATCCGTCAGAACGCGAATGGGCGACGTGGCCAGCAGGTTCAGCGCGGGCGTCCAGCCGCGTATGGCGGCAAACCCGCCCACACCCACCAAGGCCAGCGCCACACCCACCGGCACGCGCAGCAAAAGCATGGCAAACAGCGCAGCGAAACCGCTGATGGCGACAATATCAGCGTATGCCACGGGTCACCTCTTTGAAATCAATGTCTTCGGACGATTCCACCTGGTCATGGCCGCTGATGATACGCACCAGTTTGATGAAAATTGTCACGACACTGGCAGCAATGCCCGCCCAGATCAGCCCCAGAAACGGCCAGATGGGGATGCGCAAGTCAAACGTGGTTTCCCCCGACAGGCGCGCACTGTCCACCCGCCCCAGCATTTTCCATGCCACAAGAACGGCAAAACACAGCAAAAACGCCCAAGCCAGCGCGTCAATGGCACGACGAATACGCGGACTGACGGTCTGCGCCACAATATCCACCTGCACATGGCCGCCGCGCAACCCGATGACCGCAAACCCCCATGCCAGGCACGCCCCCAGCAGCAGGCGCGAAAAATCGAAACTGTCAGGCACCGGCAGGGCAAACACATACCGCCCAAGGGTGGACGCCACGACCAGCAGCGTCACAGCCCCCAGAAGGACTGCCGCAACCAGCTCCACAGCGCGCATGTATAGATGAAGCAGACGCATCATTCCGACACCACTGGATTACCTGCAAACAGGGGCAGCGCGCGCCCGTATGGCAGGCGCGCGCAATCATGGTTTATTCGTAAGCCGCGCCCACGGCCTGCAGGCGTGCTGTCAGATCCTCCAGCGCGGCCTGAGGGTCAGCAAGACCGGCAGCCGCCGCCGCTTGCGCCCATTCTTCGCGCAACTGGTCCGACAGCGCCTGCCACTGTGCCATCTGCGCATCATCAGGGGTGTGGAAGACATGCCCTTCCTGATCCACAAGGCGCGCACGACCAGAGGATTCCTGTTCGGCCCAGGCTGCGTTAATCCGTTCGGACCATTCGGGCGTGCAATGCGCGTCAATCACGTCGCGGTTTTCGGGCGACAGGCTGTCATATACGCCTTGGTTCATGGCGTAAACAAATGTCACCGAATACAGCGGCAGGTCCAGATGGTGGGTCACAATATCGGCCACGTTGAATACCGACAGGCTGTGCCATGGCGACACAGTTGCGTCCGCCCCGCCGGATGACAGGATCGCGCGCATTTCAGGAACCGGCACTTGCACAGGGCTTGCGCCCATCAGGCTGATCATGCGGGCAATTGTGCCCTGCGGGGGGCGAATATTCATGCCCGCATAATCCCCCGGTTCAGCGATAGGCCCGCGTGTGGCGTGGAACGTGCCCGGATCATGCAGGTTGACCAGACAGACATGCACATCCGGCATTTCCTGCGCGGCGTGCTGCATATACCATTCATGCAAGGCGCGGTTGGCAGTGGTGCCGTTGGACACAAGGAACGGCAGTTCCCCTGCCGCGATAATCGGGAAACGCCCCGCCTGATAGCCCGGATTGACGAAGGCGATATCGACAATGCCATCGCGCGCAAGGTCGTAATGGTCCGGCGCGGACCCAAGTTGCTGGGCGGGATACAGATCAACCTGAATACGCCCGTCCGATGCTGCAGCGATCGAGTCTGCCCATTCGGTCATGCCGTCGGTGTGCACCTCGTGCACCGGCGGCAACCAATGCGACAGCGCCAAGGTGACTTCTTGCGCGGTAACGGCACTGCCCATGGCCAGACCAAGCGCTGCCCCTGTTGTCATTAATTTTGCAGTCATGCTGTATCCTCCCTGATGTTGCATGAATTGGTCAGCGGCGCGGCATGTCGCATGCGCGCCGGTCATATGTCGGGCCGGACGGTTACAGCCGCTTCAGATTGGCAATAACGCGGTCCAGCCCGCTTAGAAGTGCGGTCACCTCGGCCTCGGTGAAGCCTGCAAGGGTCTGGTCTTCGACCGCCTGCGCCTTGCGGGTCAGTTCAGCGGTGATTTCCTCGCCCAGCGGTGTGGCCCAGACTGCATTGCTGCGCCGGTCCCCTTCGACTGCGCGACGCTCCACAATCCCGTTGGCTTCCAGCCGGTCCAGAATGGGAACAAGGCTGGAGCGCTGCAAACCCACGGCTTCGGCAACGCGGTGCTGTGGTTGGCCGGGATTGGCGCAAATAATGGACAAAAGCCCCAGATAGCGCGCCGCGCCGCCATGGTCGGGGGTGCAGGCCTCAAAGGATTTATAGGCCAGGATTTGCGCCATGCGCAGACGAAAGTTGATGCTGCTGGCCAGTTCCGGCTGCAGTTCAAGCGCGTCACGTGAAGTGTCATCCACATCAGGTTGAACCAAAACAGATTTTGCCAGCATTGTTCTGCACCATATTGATTGATGTCGAACTATTTGATAACATCACATATACCTTTTGTCCAGCCGTTCTTTCGGCACAAGCTGGAGCATCGCATAATGACCCCGACCCCCGACCCCGCCATCTGGCCCGCGGATCGCAACGGCCCCGCCCTTGTGGATATGACACTTGGTGACATGCTGGACCGTCAGGCCGCGCAGTTCGGGCCACGCCCGGCGGTCTGCGTGGATGATGCAACGCAGGCGCAAACCACCCATTGGACCTATGCGCAGCTGCGCGATCATGCGGACCGCGCCGCGCGGGGGCTGATGGCGCTGGGGGTGCAGGCGGGGGACCGTGTGGCACTGATGGCGGCCAACTGTGCGCAATGGGTCATGCTGGAATATGCGCTGGCCAAGGTGGGCGCGGTTCTGGTGACGGTAAACCCCGCGCTGAAGCGGGATGAACTGGCCTATGTGCTGGTGCAGGGGCGCGTCAGCATGCTGATCTTCGCGCCCAGCTTTCGCGGCGCGGATATTGGCGCGGACCTGCTGGCGCTGATGCCTGATCTGGCCACTGTCACCAACGGGCACCGCGACGCGCCTGCACAATTTCCGCTGCTGCGCAATCTGGTCTGCATCGGTCAGGGCGGTGGCAGTTTTGCGCGCCCCTTCGCGGATATGCTGGATTTGGGCGACACTGTGCCCGACAGCGCGCGCCAGACCCGTCAGGCCGCAGTGAAGGCCCGCGATGTGGCGCAAATTCAATATACCAGCGGCACCACCGGCAAACCCAAGGGGGCCATGCTGACGCATTATTCCACGCTGAACAACGCCCGCCTGATGGCAGATCGCGGCGGATACACCCCCGATGACATCATGCTGTCGGCCATGCCGCTGTTTCATACGGCGGGGTGCGTGTGCAATGTCATGGCCATGCTGGCCTGTGGCGGGTGTCTGGTCACAATGGATGCGTTCGACCCTGCGCGCATGCTGGCCCTGTGGCAGCGCCAACGCCCCAGCTTGCTGAATGCGGTGCCCACCATGATGACGCGTATGCTGGAACACCCCGACGCCGCACGCACCGACCTGCGCACGCTGCGCCGCGTTATTTCCGGCGGCACCAACATCCCCCCCAGCCTGATGCACCGCATGCGCGACCAGACCGGCGGCGAGCCGTTGATCATTATGGGCATGACCGAATGCAGCCCCGTCATTACCCAGACATGGCCCGATGACGACCTTGAAACCCGCCTGCAAACGGCGGGCACCCCCCTGCCGCATACGGAAATCCGCATCATTGATCCCGATTCGGGTGCTGTGGTCCCGTTCGGGATGGCAGGCGAATTGTGCATTCGCGGCTATCTGACAATGGCCGGTTATTTCGACATGCCCGACAAGACCGCCGAAACAATCGACAGTGACGGCTGGCTGCATAGCGGCGATCTGGCGGTGCTGGACGCCAGCGGCCATTTGCGCATTGTCGGGCGGCTGAAGGACATGATCATCCGCGGCGGTGAAAACGTGTATCCGGTGGAAATTGAAACCTGCCTGCTGGATCACCCGATGGTCAGTCAGGCGCAGGTCGTGGGCGTCCCCGATCCCGAACTGGGCGAGGAGATCTTCGCCTTCGTCGTAGGCACGCAGGGCAGCACCGCCACGGAACCCGACTTGCAGGCGTTCTGCAAAAGCCGCATGGCCCGCCACAAGATGCCGAAATATATTTCCCTTGTGGACCAGATGCCCATGACGGCAAATGGCAAGATCCAGAAATTTGCGCTGCGCGACATGGCGGCGACGGCCATTGCAGATGGCACAATACAGGCAGTGCCCAGATGACACATTCCCCCTTGCTGAAAACACGCGATGGCGCGGTTCTGGTATTGACGCTGAACCGGCCGGAAGCGCGCAACGCGCTTAGCCCCGAACTGATCTGCCGTTTGGCCGACGCGCTGGCCGACGCCGCCGAAGACCCCGCCATCCGCTGCCTTATCCTGACAGGGGCCGGGGAACAGGCATTCTGTTCGGGGGGCGATCTGGCGCTGTCATTGCCGCTGCTGTCGGGCGCGCGTGCCCCCCAAACCGACTGGGACCACCGCTTGCTGAATGAAGACGGGCTGGATGCGCGCATCGCCTTTCGCGGGTTCGAGATGAACAAACCCGTGATTGCCGCCATCAATGGCCCCTGCATGGCGGGCGGTATGGAAATGTTGCTGGGCACCGATATCCGGCTGGCTGTGCCGCATGCGCGCTTTGCGCTGCCCGAAGCGGCGCGCGGTGTCATTCCCTTTGCGGGCGCGCTGGTGCGCCTGCCGCGCCAGATACCCTATGCGCTGGCCATGGAAATGTTGCTGACAGGCACCGCGATTGATGCGCAAACCGCGCTGAAAGCGGGGCTTGTCAGCCGGATTGTGCCCAGTGACGCGTTGATGCCCGCAGCCATGGAAATTGCCCAGCGCATTGCCGAAAACGCCCCGATTGCTGTGCGTGAAATCAAGCGCACTGTCACCGCCGCCAGCGGGCTGACACTGAATGACGGCTTCGACCTGGAAGACCGCGCAAAGGATATTGTCATGGCCACGGAGGATGCGCGCGAAGGGCCGCGCGCCTTCATCGAAAAACGCAAGGCGGTGTATCATGGGCGGTAACCCCGACAACAGCAGGCTGGATGGCAAAGTGGTGGTCGTGACCGGCGCAGGTCAGGGCATCGGGCGCGCCACAGCGCTGGAGCTTGCGCGCGCAGGCGCTGCGGTTGTGGTCAATGATCTGGACGCGGACGCCGCCCATGCGGTGTGTGACACCATACGCGCAAATAGCGGGCAGGCCCATGCCGTGATTGCCGCCATTGGCACGGATGGTGCAGCCGAAGCCTGCGTCAGTGCAGCGGTTGACCATTTCGGGCGGCTGGACGGGCTGTTTGCCAATGCCGGTGTGCTGCGCGACAGTGTTTTATGGAAAACCGAAGATGACGCGTTTGATCTGGTCATTGCGACCCATCTTCGCGGCACATTTCAATGCGCGCGTGCGGCAGTGCGCCAGTTTCGCGCGCAGGGGGGGGGCGGCAGTCTGATCTATGCTGCGTCACCTGCGGGGCAATCGGGCAATTTCGGTCAAGGGGCCTATGCGGCGGCCAAGGCAGGCATTGTCGGCATGATGCGCAGCCACGCGCTGGAACTTGCGCGCGACAAGGTGACGGTCAATGCCGTTGTTCCAACCGCGCTGACACGCATGACTGCCACCATCCCCGCCCTTGCGGCCCATGTCGCAGCATTGGAGCGCGGCGAACCGCTGCCCGAAAACCTGCGGGCCAAACACGGAATTGGCACAGCGCAGGATATTGCGCCGCTGGTTGTGTTTCTGGCCTCTGGCGCGGCGCGTGGCATAACGGGGCAGTGCATCGGCATTGGCGGGGACCGCCTGTCGCTGTGGACGCACCCTGCAGAAGTGCGGATTGCCACACAAAGCGGCGGCTGGCATGTGGAGCACCTGACCGAACAATGGCCCGACTTCAGCGAAGGGGCGATCCAACCGCTTGGCGTTCCGCTGGCGTTTGACTGACACGCCACGGCGGCATCGCATTTCGTTCAAAACCGGAAACCGGTTAGAGCGTCTCGAACATGCGCAACACCAAGACAAAGCCTGTCGTGTGCCTGCGCATGTGGGCGACATGCGTTAAATGCGTTGCGCGCCGTCGGGGGTGGCCGGTCCCGCAAAGCCGGGCGCAGGCCCCGTGGAGGCCCGTTCGACCAGTGTATGCGGTATCAGCAACTGCACCGGATAGGACGGCCAGTCCGGGGTTCGCAGGCGGGCAATCAGATGGCGCAAGGCCGAACGCCCGATATGCTGCCCATGCACTTTCATCGTTGTCAGCGCGGGGCGGACCTGCTGCGCCGCGCTAAAATCGCCAAAGCCAATGACAGACGCATCTTGCGGAATTTTCCAGCCGCGCGCCAACAAATCACTGATTGCCGTGATGGCCAGCCCATCCGTTGCGCAGAAAAAGGCCGTCGGGCGCCCGCCCGCCGCAAGCACATCATTCATGCGCGACGTAAAAGATGACGAGGCGTCCCACCAAAGGTCATGATAGCGCGCCTCAGGCACTTCATACAGCGCCTCGCGCAGGCCGTTCAGGCGCTTTCTGCGCCCGCGCAAGTGGGCGTCGCCGTGAACATACACAATTTCGCGGTGCCCCCGTTCCAAAAGATAACTGCCCACCGCATGCCCAGAAGCATGGTCAGTGCCGTTGATGGTGCTGACCGGGTCCAGCACGTCGAACCACCCGGATTGCAGCAGCGGCTTGCCGCTATCGCGCAGCAGGGCAACAGATTCGGGCGCGGCAATATTGACAGCAAGAATGGCATGACAATCGGAAATCACCCGCGGCAGATCATCTGTGTCATGGGTCCAGTGCATTCTGACAGTGCAGCCGCATTTCAGCGCTTCGCTCTGCAGGCCGCTTTGGACCTGCATGTGCTGTTCGCCATTGAACTGGTCGCGCGCATCGAAGATCGCGGCCACCACACACCCTTCCGGTTCCCCGGTGCGCCGATATCCAAGGCGTTCCGCCGCATCGATTACCTTGTTTCGGGTGTCTTCGCTGACGCCCGATTTGCCTGCCAAGGCCCGACTCACGGCAAATTTTGAAAGGCCGGTTTCGGACGCAATGTTTTGCAATGTTATTCTTGACATCTTTGATCACTTTCCATGCTGCGCCGCCGAAAAATAGATATAATCAGATGAAAACCATAAAAAATATCTGATACTGCGCTGCCGCAACGAAATTTTCACATAACGCTTTACCTAACATATGAACAAATGAAATGCTAATTTTTAGTAAAAGATTGGCAACAATTTTCGGGAGGAAAATGGGATGGCCGAGATTAGCAGACGTCTTTTTCTGGCTTCAGGGACCGCGCTGGCGGGCGGCGGACTGGCGGGTTTCCCCGCATTCGCGCAAGAAAGAACGAACCCCAACTTGCCCGATAACCCGCTGGTCATAACCCCCACAGAAAGACCCGGACAACAGGGGGGCACATGGAACCACGCGCTGGTTGGCGGGGGGTCCCTGTCCATGCTGCTGCGGTATCAGGGCTATGAACCCTTGCTGCGCTTCAACCCGGACTGGAGTGGCATTGAACCCAATGTCGCGGAAAGCTACGATGTAAACGCGGACTCCACGGAATATACGTTCACCTTGCGGCGCGGGCACAGGTGGTCGGATGGTGCGCCCTACACAACAGAAGACATCCGCTTCTGGTATGAGGATATTTTCCAGGACCCTGATGCGCCGTCCAGCCTGGGCCAGCAACACTGGTATGTGGATGGCGAAGTCGGGCAGCTTGAAATCATCGACGACGTGACATTCAAGGTGCGGTTCAAAGGGCCAAACGGCTTTTTCGCACAACAGATTGCATGGGCGCAGCAAGATACAATGACCCGCGTGCCAGCCCATTACCTGAAGCAGTTTCACCTGAAATACAATCCTGACGCAAACGCGCTGGCACAACAGCGCGGCATGCAAAGCTGGATCGCCCTGTTCCAGCGCGAACACGGGCTTGATCAGGATAATGTATTTTACCAGAACTCCAACCGTCCGACATTGAACGCCTGGGCGTTCACCTCGGCGCCGGGGGAAAACACCGAACGCGCAATTGCAGAACGCAACCTTTATTACCACAAGGTTGATACCGAAGGCACGCAACTGCCCTATTTTGACCGGGTTGTATATCAAATGGTTTCCGACCCGGAGGTTTTGTTGCTGAAAACCCTTCAGGGCGAGATTGACATGATGGATCAATACATCGCCACGCCGACGAACAAACCCGTGCTGTTCGATGCGCAGGACACCGGCAATTTCCGGTTCTACACCCTGCGCGAAACAGCGGCAAATGTGATGGTGTTCCAGCTGAACCTGAATCACACCGATCCCGTGAAAAACGAACTGTTCAACACACGCGACTTCCGAGAGGCGCTGTCCGTGGCGATTGACCGCGAAGCGCTGATCGATGCGGTTCTTGTCGGGCAAGGTGCGCCCGCGCAGCCGTCCATCGCGGAAGGGGACCCGCTGTATAATGAACGGCTGGCAAAACAGCACACCGAATATGACCCTGCCCGCGCAATCGAACTTCTGGACAGCCTTCTGCCCGAAAAGGACAGCAGCGGATACCGGCTTGATGCCTCGGGGCGGCGGTTGTCCATCATCTTCGAGATAGACCAGACGCGCACCACGTTTATCGACATGTTCGAACTTGCCATCCCCATGTTTCAGGCGGTGGGGTTGGATGCGCAAATTCGCACGATGGACCGGTCCCTATGGGAAACCCGCGTGCGCAATGGCCGCGAATTCGACGCGACAGCCCACCAGTTCGGGGCGAATTCGGGCATTGCTGCAATGCTTGACCCACGGTATTTCATCCCCTTCAACCCGAATGCGATCTATGCACCGGGCTGGGCGTTGTATTATGCCAGCCCCGACAACCCCGATGCGATAGAACCGCCCGAAGGCGTCAAGCTGCAGCAGCAGGCATATCGGGAATTGCTGGCCACGGGTGACCCTGCAGAACAACAGGAAAAAATGGCGGCAATCCTAGAACGCGCGGCGGACCAGTTTCTTGTTTTCGGCGTAAGCCTGCCGCCGGATGGCTACGGGGTGGTCAAGAACGACATGGTCAACACCATGGATGTGATGCCCAACAGCTTCGGCTGGCCCACGCCCGGCCCTTCGCGGCCTGAACAGTTCTTCAAGGCGTAGCGCCAGCGCGGCGGCGGCATTGCGCCCGCCGCCCCCCTGCCCCGCGGATTTCCAGTGCGGCGCCAACCTGCCTTGTCATGGGGGCGGGAACGCTGCCGCCTGTGTCCGCCCACCCCAGCCACCAGATCGAAAGTCAACAGGCCAGATGCAAGTCCATAAATCAATCGCCCAGCCCCGGACGGACACCCCCTTGCGCACAGCGCAATGGTATCGCACCGCCACGCGCTGGACCCAACTGACCCTGGCCGAGGATGATCCGGTAAAATTTGACCCCGATCAATGGATCGACATTTTCCGCAAAACGGGGTCGAACGCCGCCTGCCTAAGCGCGGGGGGATACATTGCCTATTACCCGTCGAAAGTGCCGCTGCATTATATTTCAAAATTCATCGGGGATGGTGACCCTTTCGGCAGGCTTGTCGAGGGCGCGCGCGATCTGGGCATGCATGTCATGGCGCGCGTGGACCCGCACGCCATTCATCAAGATGCCGCAGATGCCCATCCCGAATGGGTCGCCCGTGACCGCGAGGGCAACAAACGCCGCCACTGGGCGTTCCCCGATGTGTGGGTGACCTGCGCATATGGCGATTACAACACTATCTTCATGCCCGAAGTGGTCAAGGAACTGGTGCGCGATTATGATATTGACGCGGTATTTGCCAATCGCTGGCAGGGGCATGGCGTGTGCTACTGCGACAACTGCCGCACGCGGTTTCATGCCGCCCATGGCCGCGACCTGCCGCAAACCACAGACCCCGCTGACCCCGACTGGCGCGCCTGGACCGTATGGCGGCGCGATGTGCTGACGCGCATGGTCATCGACTGGGACAAGGCCGTAAAGGCCATCAAACCCCATGCAAGTTTTATCCCCAATATGGGCGGCGCGTCCCTGATGGAATTTGATCTTGCCCTGATCGAAAAACACTGTCCCTTCCTTGTTGTGGACAATCAAGGCCGCAACGGGACCGAACCTGTCTGGATGGCCGGCCGCGACGCCAAGCGCATTCGCGCCACCTTCCGGGACCGGCCCGTTATCCTGATTACCTCCATCGGGCCGGAAAATCCGGTGCGCCGCTGGAAAGACAGCGTAACGACCGGCCCCGAGATAGAAGCCTGGATGAATAATGGCACAACCCATGGCATGCTGCCATGGTTTACAAAATTCAATGGCGTTGTGCCTGACACCCGCTGGATTGCGCCCGTTGCAACTGCGTTCAATCTGCATGCACTGCTGGAACCGCTGATGGCGCAAACGATGCCCGCGACCGAAATTGCGATTCTGGACGCAACGACCACGCTGCGCCAATACGACTGGACAGACCGCGCCACAATAGAAGCCGATGAACACGGTTTCTACCATGCGCTGGTTGAAGCCCGCCTGCCGTTCGAGTTTCTTTCGGACCACGCGATGACCGACAGCTTGCTTGACCGCTTCAAGCTGCTGATCGTGCCCAATGCGATATGCCTGTCAGACGCGCAAGCCGCGATGATCCGCGCCTGGGTCGATCGGGGCGGCAGCATCATCGTGGCGGGGGCCAGTGGCACATGCGATGAAACGGGCGCCCCCCGCGCTGATTTCGCGCTTGGTGATGTGACAGGCACGACCATGACACATGCGCCACGCGGGCCGGTCAAGAACAGCTATGTCGAACTGCGCCGCCCGCATGCCCTGACCGAAGGGTATGACGGCGCCTTGCGGATTATCGGCGGCACCATGCTGACCGGCGTGGCCGCCACCCGGGCCGACGCGGCGTTCCTGTATGTCCCTGACTTCCCCGACCTGCCCATGGAAGAAGTGTATCCGCGCCACGCCGCAACCCAACCGGCCGTGACAACACGCACCACCCAAGCGGGCGGGCGGGCAGTGCATATTCCGTGGAACATCGGGGCCACATTCTGGGAAATGATGATGCCCGACCATGGGCGCCTTATCACCAATGCAGTGCATTGGGGGCTGGGCCAGCGCCCAATGGTCGAGGTGACAGGAAAGGGCGTGCTGGATGTGGCCGTGCGCGAAGGCGCAGACATCACAGCCGTTTTGCTGATGAACCTGACCAACCCGATGATGATGAAAGGGCCGATCCGCGAAACATACCCTGTGGGGGCGCAGACAATCACAGTCGAAATTCCGGCAGGCAGGACCGGCGCGACCGCGCAGCTTGTGACAACAGGCGCAGATCTGGCGGTGACATGCAGCGGCGCGCGGGCCACAGTGACAGTGCCGGGGATCGATACGCTGGAAGCGGTCCGCTTCGACTGGCAGTGACGCAGCGAAAAGGGGGGGGCACATGCTTGGCTATGTCATCAAACGCATTTTGCTGATGTTTCCGACCATGATCGGAATGTCGATTATCGCGTTCTTCATCATCCAGTTGCCGCCGGGGGATTACCTGACCTCGGTTCTGGCGATGATGGCGGATTCCGGCCAGACAGTGGACCCCGCCGAAATTGCCAGAATGCGACAGGTCTATGGTCTGGATGACCCGATGATCGTGCAATACTGGAAATGGATCAGCGGCATCTTGCTGCGCGGCGATTTCGGGTATTCCTTCGAATGGGGGCGCCCTGTTTCGGAACTGATCTGGGACCGCATGGGGGCAACGCTGGGCGTTTCTGTTGCAGCGCTGGTCTTTGTGTGGGCCGTGTCACTTCCCATCGGCATCTATTCAGCCGTGCGCAGGCATTCCTTCGGGGACCATTTCTTCACGTTCTTCGGTTTCCTTGGGCTGGCAATTCCCAATTTCATCCTTGCGCTGGTGCTGATGTTTGTCAGCTACAAGTATTTCGGCCAGTCCGTGGGCGGTCTTTTCTCGCCTGAATATATCGGTGCGCCCTGGAGTTGGGGGCGCGTGGGCGACATGCTGACGCATTTGTGGATCCCGGTTGTCGTGGTCGGCACATCCGGCACGGCTGCGCTGATCCGCATTCTACGGGCCAACCTGACAGACGAATTGTCGAAACCCTATGTCATCACGGCGCGCGCCAAGGGGCTGCCGGAATATCAGGTGATCATGCGCTACCCGGTGCGTATCGCGCTGAACCCGTTCATATCTGCCATTGGCTGGGTGCTGCCACAGCTTGTTTCAGGGGTGACAATCACGGCCATCGTGCTGAACCTGCCCACCGCCGGGCCACTTCTGGTGCGCGCGCTGGTCAGTCAGGACATGTATCTTGCCGGGTCGTTTATCCTGCTTATGGGCATACTGACACTGGTTGGCATGCTGATTTCGGACCTTCTTCTTGCCGCGCTCGATCCGCGAATTCGCTTTACCTGAGGACGCCATGACCGATGCCTTCCCCCCACAGCCCGCCGCGCATATGTCCCGGCCCACTATGGCAAGCACGCCGTCCGCGCCCGAAACAGGACCGGCCATCAGCCCGCTGCGCCCCGGCGACGACCCGTCAAAAATTGCCGTTGCCGGCCAATGGGAACTGATCTGGCACAAATTCATCCGCAACAAGGTGGCCGTTGCTGCAGGATGTGTGGTTCTTCTGTTCTATTTCATTGCCCTGTTTGCCGAATTTCTGGCACCCGGCCTGCCATCCACCGCGCAGCCGCGCTTCACCTATGCGCCGCCACAGCCCATTGCCTTCTTTGTGACAGACGATACCGGCGCGCGAAGCTGGCTGCCGCATGTGAAAGGATATACCATGTCCGTGGACCCTGCCAGCCTGCGCCGCAGCTTCGTGGTGGACCCTGACAGCGTGGTGCCGGTGGGGCTGTTTGTAAGGGGCGCAAGCTACGACTTGTGGGGGCTGTTCCCGACTGACCGCCATCTTTTCGGCCCGCTGGACCCTACGCAGCCCATGAACCTGCTGGGCACAGACCGGCTTGGGCGTGATCTGCTGACGCGGCTGATCTATGGCACGCGCATTTCCATGTCCATCGGGCTGATTGGCGTGGTGTCATCGCTGATTATCGGTGTCGTTCTGGGGGCGCTTTCGGGCTATTACGGGGGCTGGGTCGACCTTTCGGTGCAACGCCTGATCGAGGTCATCTCGGCCATGCCGATGATCCCGCTATGGCTGGGGCTGGCGGCGGCAATTCCTGTCACATGGTCCCCGCTAAGTGTGTATTTCATCATTACGCTGATCGTATCGCTGCTGGCCTGGACATCCTTGGCGAGAGAGGTGCGCGGGCGGTTCTTTTCCTTGCGGGACGAAGATTTCGTGACTGCGGCCATCCTTGACGGGTCGTCGCAGCGCCGGGTCATCTTCCGCCATATCCTGCCATCGCTGACATCGCATATCCTGGCGGTTGTCACACTGGCCATCCCGACCATGATCGTGGCGGAAACCGCGCTTTCCTTCCTTGGGATCGGGCTGAAGGCGCCGGTCGTCAGCTGGGGCGTTCTTTTGCAGGATGCGCAGAACATTCGCACAGTTGCCACAGCCCCGTGGCTGCTGGTCTGGCCTGCCGGTGCCGTCGTTGTGACAGTGCTTGCCTTCAACTTTCTGGGGGACGGGATGCGCGATGCCGCTGACCCGTATGAAACCTGATGACCCAACTTTCCCTGTCCCGTGACGGGGCGCGCCCCACAGCCGCGCCCGCGCCCACCGCGCTTTTGTCGGTGCGCAACCTGTCGATCGATTTCCATTTGCGCACCCATATCCTGCATGCGGTGCGGGATGTGTCCTTCGACCTGCTGGCGGGGCGCACGCTGTGCCTTGTGGGCGAAAGCGGGTCGGGCAAATCCGTCACCGCGCGCGCGCTGCTGCGCATCATCGACCCGCTGGCAAAGGTGGCGGGCGGGTCCATCACGCTGGCTGGCCCCAAGGGGGAAGTGCGCCTTGACCGTCTGGGCGCGGACAGCCGCGAAATACGCGCCATTCGTGGCGCGCGTATCGGGCTGATCTTTCAGGAACCCATGTCATCGCTTTCCCCGGTGCGCACCATTGGCGCGCAAATCGTCGAATCCGTGCGCCTGCATCGTCCCATGTCGGTGGCGGATGCCAAGGCCGAAACCGTGCGCCTGCTCAAACAGGTGGAAATCGCCAACCCCGAACAGATGGCCGACCGCTACACATTCGAGTTTTCGGGTGGAATGCGCCAGCGCGCCATGATTGCCATGGCCCTGGCCTGCAACCCCGAAATCCTGATAGCCGATGAACCCACAACCGCGCTGGACGTGACGACGCAGGCGGAAATCATGGATCTGATCAAGCGCCTTCAGGTCGAACGCGGCATGGCGATGCTGATGATCACGCATGACATGGGCCTTGTGGCCGAAGTGGCCGACGAAGTGGCCGTCATGCGCTGGGGGCGGATTGTGGAACAGGGCGCGGTTGATGACATTTTCCACGCCCCCAAAGATGCCTATACGCGCACGCTGCTTGGCGCGACACAGCGGCTGGACCGCGCGTCCACACGCGCCGCCCCGCCCACTGACGGGCCGCCCCTGTTATCCGCGCGCGGACTGACCAAGGCCTTTGGCAAGAAAAGCTGGCGGGGCAAGACCACTTTCGCCCTGACCGCGGTGGACCATGTGGACATGGACCTTTGGCCCGGCGAGAACCTTGGAATTGTGGGCGAAAGCGGGTCGGGCAAAACCACGCTGGGCCGGATGCTGTTGCGTGTCATCGAACCAACGTCAGGGCGTGTTCTCTGGACCCCGAATGCCGCACAAGCTGACAGCACGCAGCGCGATGTCACAGCGATGGGCCGTGCCGGGCTGTCTGAATATCGGCGCGCGGTGCGGCTGGTCTTTCAGGACCCTTTTGCATCGTTGAACCCCAGGATGACCATCAAGCAGGTGATCGCGGACCCGCTGATCGTTTCTGGCACATTGACCAAGGGCCAGATCACCGACAGGGTGGCGCAGTTGCTGTCGCTTGTCGGGCTGGACCCCACAGCCATGGAACGCTACCCCCACGCCTTTTCCGGCGGGCAGCGCCAGCGTATCGGGATTGCGCGTGCCCTGGCGCTGGACCCGCAGGTGATTGTTCTGGACGAAGCGACATCTGCACTGGATGTGTCAATCCGCGCGCAAATTCTGGACCTTTTGCTGCAAGTGCAAGCCAAACTGGGGCTGTCCTACCTGTTCATTGCACATGACATTTCGGTGGTGCGCTATTTCTGCGACCGCGTGGTGGTCATGCATAAGGGCCGCATTGTCGAAACAGGACAAGCCGAACAGATATGCACCACCCCGCGCGAACCTTACACGCAAGCGCTTGTCTCGGCGGTTCCGAACCCCGACCCCCGCGACAAACGCATGCTGCACCGAACCCGCTTCGTAGCCCCGTAGGAGGATAGTTTGCCAAGATTTTCAGCCAATCTCTCAATGCTTTATCAGGAGCATGCTTTTCTTGACCGCTTCGCCGCGGCGGCGTCGGACGGGTTCGGTGCGGTGGAATACATGTCACCCTATGACCACCCCCCCGAAGCAGTCGCCAAGGCCCTTGCCGATAGCGGACTTGCGCAGGCGCTTTTCAACCTGCCATCCGGGGACTGGGCGGCAGGGGAACGCGGACTGGGCGGCCTGCCCGACCGCAAGCAGGAATTCCGCGACGGGGTTGAACAAGCCATTCGCTACGCGCAGGCCCTGAACTGCACGCAGGTCAATTGTCTGTCGGGCATTGCCCCGCCCGCATCTGAAACGGTGCTGGTCGAAAACCTGAAATTCGCCGCCGACACACTGGGGGAGGCCGGCATTCGCCTGTTGCTGGAACCCATTAACACCCGTGATATTCCGGGTTTTCTGGTCACTGGCACTGACCAGTATGAACGTATTTACGCTGCTGTCGGGTCAGACAACCTGTTCTTGCAATATGATTTCTACCACATGCAGATCATGCAAGGCGATCTGGTTCCGACATTCGAGCGTCTGCAAAACCACATTGCCCATGTCCAGATTGCGGACAATCCCGGCCGTCACGAACCGGGGACGGGCGAAATCAACTACGACCATATTTTTTCCAGTCTGGACCGCCTTGGATACACTGGCTGGGTGGGGTGTGAATACAAACCATCCGCAGGCACGTCCCAAACCCTTGGCTGGCGCAACGCATGGAGGCAGACATGAATATCGGTTTTATCGGGCTGGGCGTGATGGGCCGCCCCATGGCGGGCCACCTGATCGCAGCAGGCCATGACCTGACGATTTGCCGTGTCAAAACGGCCAGCATGCCCCTGATTGAAGCGGGCGCCAAAGCGGCCGAAACGCCCCGACAGGTGGCACAGGCAGCGCAGGTCATCATTCTGATGTTGCCCGACACCCCCGATGTGGACGACGTGCTGTTCGGGCCGGACGGTGTTGCCGCGGGCCTGCAGGAAGGCGCGCTTGTCATCGACATGAGCAGCATATCCCCTGTCGCCACGAAGGACTTTGCCGCCCGTATAGAAGCCCTTGGCGCAGATTGGCTGGATGCGCCGGTGTCTGGTGGTGAAATGGGCGCAAAGAATGCAGCGCTTACCATTATGGCGGGCGGCACGGACGCAGCCTTTGGGCGCGCGCGCCCCGTGCTGGAAACGATGGGCAGCCGCATTACCCATGTCGGCGGTGCAGGCGACGGACAGACCGCGAAACTTTGCAACCAGATCATCGTCGGGCTGACCATACAGGCCGTATCCGAAGCGCTGTTTCTGGCACGCACGGCAGGCGCGGACCCCGCCAAGGTGCGCGAAGCCCTGATCGGGGGGTTTGCGGACAGCACCATCCTGAAGGTTCACGGCGAGCGCATGATCAACGAAACCTTCCAGCCGGGGTTTCGCATGCGCCTGCACCGCAAGGATATGGGACTGGCCGTCGACGCCGCCCGCGCGCTGGATATTGCCCTGCCCAATACGGCACTTGTCCAGCAATTGATGAATGCCGCTGTCGGGCGCGGTGACGGGGACCTGGACCATTCCGCCCTGATCCGCACCCTGGACAGGCTTTCTGCATCTTGACCGCGCCACCTGTTTTATTGCCAACGCGAAAGGCCTTATCATGCCCGCCAGCCCCCCACAGGTTCCCTTCGGTGCCGTGTATTTCCGCAAATCCAACCCCCCGGCGCAGGACTGGGCGCGCGATTATGCACAGGCCGCCGCTGACGGGTTGAACACGTTTCGCCACTGGTTCATGTGGTCGGCCATCGAACGCCGTCCCGGCGTCTATGACTGGGATGATTGCGACCGGCAACTGGATTTGGCCGCCGAACATGGCATGGCCACTGTCATTGCCGAATTCACCATGGCCGCGCCGGACTGGCTGCAACGCAAGCTGTCCCATGCGGTGCAACGGCGGGCGGACGGAACGACCATGGCCTCGACGCTTAGTCCGTCGGCGGCAGTGGGCGGGTTCGGGCAGGGGCTGGGCGGGGCCGGCGCGTTGACGCTGAACGCGCCAGAGGTCCACGACGCCGTCATGGGGTTTCTGACAGTGATGGCAACCCGCTATCGCGGCCATCCCGGTCTACTGGGATATGATGTCAACAACGAGGTGAACTACCAGCCTGATTTCGATTTCTCGGACCAGACAGCCGCTGCATTTCGGCGCTGGTTGCAAATGAAATATGGTGACCTTGATACACTGGCCACAGCATGGCACCGCTATTCCTATGCCCAATGGGATGATGTCATGCCGCCCCGTCAGGTGCAGCCCTATGCCGAAAACCTTGACTGGCTTGCCTTCCGAGAGGACAATTTCTACCGCCATGTCGACGACAAGATTGCCACCCTGCGCGCAGCAGACCCGGACGCCGCGATCATGTCCCACGGTATCGCGGGGGCGGTCACCGCAATGGCCGGGCATGGCTGCAACGACTGGCGCGCGGCCGCGCAGGTGGACACTTACGGCTATACATGGATTGCCGCGCGCAAGGGCAACCAGCCATGGCGCAATTTCTTCGCTGGCGACCTGATCCGCGGCGCGTCACGCGGCAAACCGTTCTGGCATGCCGAACGGCAGGGCGGGCCGCTATGGATGCAACCGCAGGTGATGGGCCGCGACAAGGCGGATGCCCGCGTTGCAGACGCCGAGGATATCCGCCTTTGGTCGCTGGCCTCTTTTGCGGCGGGGGCGCGCGGAATGATGAACCTGCGTTATCGTCCCTTGCTGGACGGGCCGCTTTTCGGGGCTTTCGGGTCATATGCGATGGACGGGTCACCCACCAGCCGGTCCCAATCGGCGGCCGAAATTGCCCGCTGGACGAATGCACCCGAACAATCCCGCGCAATGAAAGCGCAGCCGGTGCGCGGCGAGATCGGCATACTTCTGGTCCCCGAGGCACAGTCCTGGGACTATCTGCTTAGCCATGAAGGCGGCTTCAAAACCTATGAACAGGCCATGTGGGGGGCATATCGCGGCTTTTTCGACCTTGGCGTGCAACCCGACTGGGTGCATTCCGATGATCTTGACAGCCATGACACGCTGTATGCGCCCTACCCCATCTTGCTGCCGCAGGCACTGGTCGCGCGCCTGTGCGACTGGGTCGAACAAGGCGGCACCCTGATTTCAGAAGCCTGCCCGGGGTATTTCGGGGATCGCGGGCGCGTGCGCATTCGCCAGCCCGGCAACCAGCTTGACAGCGTTTTCGGCGCGACCGAGGACGACGTGGAGTTCATGCCAGACATTGCGGGGCGGTCCGCCATTGTCATGGATGGCCATATGCTGCCCTGCGGTGGCTTCCGGCAAAGCTATCTGCCCAAAGGTGGCACCGCGTTGGCGTCCTTCGTGGAGGGCGGACATGCGATTATTTCCCACAGTTTCGGCAAGGGAAAAACCTTGCTGGTGGGAAGTCACGTTTCGGTCGGCTATTGGGCCGCCAAAGAAGCGGGGCGCAATGACGGGGCCGCGTGGTTCCGCGCCTGTCTGGATTTCGCCGCCCTGCGCCCGCGCATTGCCACCGCAAACCCGCATCTGGTCGCGCGGCTGCATCAGGACAGGGCGCATCGCTATCTTTGGGTTATCAACCCCACGCACACCGCACAAAGCGGGCGTCTGCTGCTTGATGGCAAGGCCGTGGTGCCGCAGGCAGCGCTTTGGGGGGCGAAACCAACAGATGACAGGATCAGCGTGCCCGCCCGTGACGGGCTGGTGCTTGATCTGGGGCCACAGTCATAAATGCGGGTCACGCCTGCGGGGCCAGTCTGAACAGCGCCAAAAATTCCTGTGCGGCACCCAGATCACCCTGGGCGCCGACACTGCCTTGCGATGTCAACACGGCCAACGGCTGGGGTCCATAAACCGCCATCGCCAATGTGTTTCCCGTGCCGGACAGCACGAAGGGTGCATCGGGTTCGGGGACAGACACTGTCCGCAAGCGCCCCACCGCCAAGCGCATCTCGAAAGCTTCGCTGCCAAAATCAAACCCCGCCAGCACTGTTTGCCCCTGCGCAAGGTCCGGCACCAGATTAACGCCCATGGAAATCATCAATGCCGACGGGCTGATGAATCGCGTCGGATCATGCCCGGGCACAAGCAGCGCCCAACGGCACAGCGCTTCCAGCACCGGAAGCAAACCGCGCCCGGCAGGGGTCAGCGCATAAATGCCAAGCCGGTCATCATGATCAACAACCCCCGCCTGTTCAAGCTGCGCCAGACGCCCGGTCAGCACACTTGCCGTAACGCCGGGCATGCCTGCGCGGATCATCTGGAAGCGTTTGGGCGCGAACATCAGTTCACGCACGACCAACAGCGCCCAGCGGTCCCCGACAAGGTTCAGCGCATGCGCCGCCAGGCACCCTTCATCATAGCGGATGCGCGTATCCTTTACTTTTCTTCCCATTCTTTTAATACCAATAGTTGTTTTTTACAACTAACCGTGACACGCTGAAACTTCAAGCGGGAATCGCCCGGGCACCCCCCAGCAAAAAGGTGACATAGCATGACTTACTTCACAGGCGCGGTCGCAGCCGTGCCAACTGCCAATAAAACCGATTATGCACGCCATGTCGCGGCAACCTGGCCCCTGTTCCAGTCCTATGGGGCCAACCGCATGGTTGAAACATGGGGCGAGGATGTGCCGAAGGGCAAGGTCACGGACTTCTATGGCGCAGTGGATGCCAAGCCAGATGAAGCGATCACCTTTTCCTGGATCGAATGGCCCGACAAAATGACGGCGGATGCCGCATGGGCAAAAATGCAAAACGACCCGGCAATGGCCAACCTGCCCAAAATGCCCTTTGATGGCACGCGCATGATCTTTGGGGGATTTGCCCCCGTTTATTCAGCAGGGGCATTTATGGGGGCGGGCTATTATCAGGGTTTTATTCTGGCAGTTCCCGCGCAGAACAAGACCGCCTATGCAAAAATGGCGGATGAGGGGTGGAAGATGTTCAGCAAGGGCGGCGCAACAGGCATGGTCGAAGGCTGGGGCGAAGATGTACCCCATGGCAAGGTGACGGATTTCTACCGCGCAACCAAGGCCAAGGACGGCGAAGTGCCCGTCTTCAGCTGGACCGCCTGGCCCGACCGCGCCACCTGCGATGCCGCAGCCAAGGCGATGGAGGCCGACATGGGCGAAATGGACATGTCGGAAATGCCCTTTGACGGTATGCGGATGATGTGGGCGGGTTTTACACCCTTGTTTGATTCCGCATCCCCCCCCTGAGGGATGCGCCGGTCAGAGTGTCCACAAGACAAGGCCCGAGAACGTCAATGCCGTGACGATCAACACCCAACCGGCGCGCGGCCAGGGGCGCATATGGGTTTCAAGACGCCTGACATGCAGCAAGGCGCGCAACACCGCCCGCCGCCAGTGTCGGCGCGGGGCGGCAGACCGTGCGGCCCCCGCCCGACCTGACCAGCCCCCGCCACGCCAACGCAGCAGCGCCAGAATATCGCCGGGGGGGTATTCCGGCAGCCTCTGCCCCGGGATCAGCGCGGCGGCACCCAGCCCTGCCAGCAAGGGCCATATCCCTGCAAACATATTGGCGGGCTGCGCCGGATAGCCGGTGGGCAACCCGGTTGCATGGCCCCAAACTGCCCAGGGCGCAACAAGCGCCAGCCCGCCCAGAACCGCCGCACCGGCAAACAGGCTGCGCCACAGGGGGGACGGGGCCAGTGGCGGTGCGGGGGCCTGCGCCAGCCGCAGCACGAACCACACCAAGACAAGCGTTGTGGTCATACTGCTTAGCGTCAGGACAAGGGACAGGGCGTCGGGCAGCCCTTGTTTGCCCGCCAGTTTCGCCACCCCCCCGCCCGTCAGCGGCAGCCCCGCGACCGACAGCGCCACAAGCACGACAAGCCCCAGCGTTGCGCCGCGCTGGCGCGGGGTCTGCGCTGCGGCCATGACACCAACGCATAAAAACAAGGCCGCCTTCGCAAGCCCGTGATGGAACGCGTAATACGCCACACCCGCCGACCCTGCGCCCACAAGCATCAGCATCAACCCCATCTGGCTGATGGTGGAATAGGCCAGAACTGCCTTCGGGTTGCGCTGCGTCAGGCCCCAAAGCGCGGCCCCGAACCCGCCCACAAGACCCGCGGCCACCAGCACATCCCCCCATCCTGTGCCGTCTGGCACGAACAGCATCATGCCAATCAGCCCGGCATTGACGATCGCGCCCGACAAGACCGCCGAACCGGGCACAGGGGCCGCCGGATGCGCAACCGGCAACCACAGATGCAGCGGCACCATCCCCGCCTTTATCCCGAACCCCAGAACCAGCGCCGCCACGCCAAGCGGCCCCAGCGGCGCATCAACCAAGGCTGCGCGCACTGACGCGATGTGCAAATCTTCCGCAGCGGCCGCCCCTATCATCAGGCCGACCAACAGCGCAGCTTCGCCCAGAACCGCCAGGGTAATATACTGCCTGCCCGCCGCCAGCGCCTTTTGGGTGCGTTCATGGATCACCAGAAACCACGCCGCCAGCGACACCGCCGCAAATGCCAGATAGAAGGTGACAATGTCACCCGCCAGAAAAACGCCCAAGTTCCCCGCCAGTGTCACGCACCAGAAACCCGCGAAAACCGCCGCTTGCGGCCCCGCGCGCAGGGTCAGCGCCGCATGCATGCCAGCCACTGTCCACACCAGCGCGGTCATGCCCAGCAGTAACGCGCCCCCCGGAACAATGCCCAGATGCACCCCCAACAGCAGGTCTGGCACCACCACACTGCCCGGCGCCCCCGCCACCACAAAGCCCAGCGCGGGCACCGGGGCCAGCGGCAAGACCCACAACGCCCCCCGCGACCACACCACCATGGCCACCAACCCCACCAGCAGCGGCCAGACCAGCACGCCCAACGGCAAAAATGTGCCCGAATACAGCGCGGTCATGGTCCATACTCCCGCGTGACAATCAGTGTGGCCCAGCTTAGCGGGCTTATCGGGCTGGCCGCCAGCAAACCCACCCCCAAGGAGGCAGCCGCCGTAACAACCGCTGGCACCACCAGCCCGGGCGCGCGTTCATCGCCTTTTGCATCTTCAGGCGCAGGCAGAACCCACAACCGATACAGCAAGGGCAGAAAATAGGCCGCGTTCAGCAATGTCGATGCCGCAAGCACCCCCAGCACCCACGGTGCGCCCGCCTGCAGCCCCCCAAGACCAAGATAGAACTTGCTGACAAACCCTGCCATTGGCGGCAGCCCGATCATGCCCATAGCCCCCAGACTGAAGCACACAGACGTCCAGGGCAAGCGCCGCCCCATGCCATTCAGGCCCGTAATCTTTTTCACGCCCGCACGCTCGTCATATATACCCGCGCAGAAGAACAGCGTGATTTTCATCAATCCCTGGTGGATCAGATGCACCAACCCGCCGATCATGGCCAGCGGACTGGCCAGTGCCGCCCCCAGAATGATGTAACTGACCTGACTGACTGTGGAATAGGCCAGCCGTTTCTTGATTTCATCTTGCTGCAAGGCACGCAGCGACCCCCACAGAATGGTAACCGATGCCAGCACGGCCAAGGGCCACCCCACCCCAAGCGCCACAACATTGCCCGCGCCGAACACATCATAGATCACGCGCACCACCCCGAATGCGCCGGCCTTGACCACCGCCACCGCATGCAGCAATGCCGACACCGGCGCAGGCGCGGCCATTGCGGCAGGCAACCAGCCATGCAACGGCACCAGCGCGGCCTTGACCCCCACCCCGATGATGAACAGCGCGAAAATGGCGCGCAGCGCGCCCGGCTCCAGCACGCTCAGGTCAGGGGGGTCGGTAAACAGAACCGGCCCTGTGGCACTTTCCAGCCAGATGATCGCCCATAACAGCGCCGCCGATCCGGGCAAGGCATAAGCCAGATACGCCCGCGCCGCCGCAAGCGAGGGCTTGTCTTGCTTATGCGCCACCAACGGCCATGTGGACAGGGTTAGCAATTCAAAGAAGATGAAAAACGAAATCAGCGACCCCGACAGCGCAAGCCCCGTGGTCGCGGCCACACACAGGCTGAAGAACCCGAAAAAGCGCGATAATTCTGCCTTCTTGCCGAAATAGGCGATGGCATAGATCGTGGTCGCAAACCACAGCGCCGCAGAAAGCGAAATGAACAGCAGCGCCAGCGCGTCCACCCGCAGCAAGATCACAAGGCCCGGTGCAAGCGGCAGCGTGGCTTCATAGCTGGCACCACCCGCCACCGCAAACAGCATCCAGACAATCAGCGCCAGCTTCAGCACTGCCCCGCTCAGGTTCAGGCCATTGCGCAGGCGGTGGCTGTCCTGCGCCAGAAAGAACGTCACGCAAGCCGGCACAAGCGAGGTCAGCACGATCAGCACAGGCAGGGCAGCGGTCATAACCCCTCCGATGCGGGGGGTGGCCGCCCCACCTGCAACAGATCGAACGGTGTGGCAGACAGCAGGCCCAGCATGATGGACAGGACAGCCAGCACCAGCGGCACGCTTTGCCATGCGCGCGGGATCGAACGCAGCAGGGGCACGCGGGCATCGCGCGCAAACAGTGCCACCATGGGGCGGTAAAAATAGCCCGCCGCCAGCAAGCCCCCGCCCGCAAGCAGCAGCGCCCATGGCCATTGCCCCGCCGCAAAGGCCGATGTCATCAGCAGGTATTTCGCGGTAAACCCGCCCGATGGCGGCAGTCCCATCAGCGTGATCGCGGCCAGCGCGAAGGCAAAGCCCGTCATCGGCAACGCGCGTGCCAGACCGCGCAAATCCCCAAGCCGGTCACTGCCGACAGCGGCGATATAAATGCCTGCGGCCAGAAACATCGCAGCCTTGGCAAGTCCGTGACTTAGCGCATGAAAGACCGCCCCTGTCCATGCCCCGGCCGCCCAGGGCTGCGCCGCCCCGCCCCCGCCCGCCAGCGGGAACACCAGAAACATGTATCCCAATTGCGCCACAGTCGAATAGGCGATGATCAGTTTCAGGCGTTTTTGCACCAGCGCCAGCACCCCGCCCCACAACACCGCCGCCGCGCCAGGGACGGCCAGCGCCAGCAGCGCAGCCGGGGTCGCCAGATCGGGCATTGCCTCGAACCACAGCCGCATCAGGATCAGGAAAGACGCTTTTGGCACCAGCGCCGACAACAGCGCCGAGGCGGGTGCCGGTGCGCTGGCATGGGCAGGGGGCAACCAGACATGGAACGGAAACAGCGCCGTTTTGGCCAGCAGGCCCGCTGTCATCAGCCCCAGGGCCAGCGCGTCGCCTTGGGCAGGGGTGCGCGCAGTCAACAGCCCGATATCCAGCGTGCCATGCGCGGCATAGGCAAGCACAACCCCCGCCAGATACAGCAGCGAGCCTGCCAAGGCAAAAATCATGTAGCGCAGCGCCGCTGCGAAGGCCTGTGCCGTGCCCGAAAGTGCGGCCAGCGCCACTGCCGCCAGACTGATCAATTCAAGGCCCACATACAGATTGAACAGATCGCGCGACAAATAAACCGCGTTCAGCGCCCCCCAAAGCAGCAGCATAAGCGGCCAGAACCCGAAAGCCATGCGCGGCCCGGCCCGGGCGGGGCTTGCTTCAAACCATGCGGCACATGTCACAGCCCCCATGACCAGCGCGGTCATTATGATCAGCGCAGCCGCCAACCCGTCCGCGCGCAGGGCAATTCCGATGGGCGGCGCCCATCCCCCGGCCATCAGCATGACCGGCCCGCCGCGCGCCACCGTCACGCACAGTGCCAGCGCCGCCCCTGTGATCATGGCCGCACTGGCCAGCGCCATCGGCACACGCAGGCGCGCAGGCACCACAAACACCCCAAGGGCGGCGACAAGCGGCAGCGTCAGAACAGCCACAAGCGCACTCATGGCGCGCGGTCTTCGTCATCAGCAGGATAGTCATCGGGCAAAAATGCCTTGCCAGACCGTCGCGCCAGCGCCACCACCAACCCAACGGCCAGCGCACTGGCCGACAGCGCCACGACAATGCCCGTGATAATCAGCGCCTGCGGAATGGCATCGGGCACCCCACCGCGCGCGCCCGCCGCGCCAAAAAACAGGAACAGCCCGGACCCCATCAGGTTGAAGGCAATGATCCTGCGGATCAGATGCGGCACTGCCAGCAGGCCATAGGCCCCCAGCCCCACCAGCACAGCCCCCGTCAACGCGTAATATGTCAGCGTCATGGGGCGTATTCCCCATCGCCTGACGCGCCGATGACCAGCAATGCCAGCGTCACCGCAATGGAGATGGTCAACGCCACCTCTATCGTCAGGATCACGGGCTTGGCCAGCGCGGGCGACAGGCTTAGAAATGCGCCGCCCGACGCCGTGGCCAGTAATCCGGCGCACAGAAACACAGCCGGCCCCAGAACAAGCGCCGCGCGCAACACGCCCTGCGACACACGCGGCGGGCGCATCACATTCGACATCAGCGCGACCAGTCCGACTGCGGCCAGAACCGTGCCGCCCTGAAATGCCCCACCAGTGGAATCCGCCCCCGCCCAGACCAGATACACCCCGAACGCCAGCCCGACAGGCGGCAGCAGCCGCCCGAAACTGGCCAGAACACCGCCTGCCTGCGCGTGATAGCGTGGTCCCAACGGGGCGGTCCAATCCTTGTCCTGCGCCAGCATCCACACGCCCAGCAGGGCAGCCAGCAGCACAATGCTTTCCAGCAATGTGTCCCACGCCCGGAAATTCAGCAAAACAGCTGTCACCCGATTGCCGACCCCTGATTGCGGCATAACCGGCCCCAGATCAGGGGGGGACGGGGCGGGCAGTGCAAACCATGCCCACCCCAATGCGCAGGCCAGTGCTGCACCGGCAAACGCGGCGGGCAGGTGCAGGCCCGTGCGGTGTGGGGGGGATGTGGCGTTCATGCGCCGCAACCGCCCAAGCGCGGCCAGAAGCAACACACCCGTCAGCCCGGCACCAATGGCCGCTTCGGCCAGGGCCACGTCCAATGCGCCCAGCCGCGCCCAGGCCATGGCCACAAAAAGCCCGTAGGTGATGAAGAAAATCACCGCCCGGAACACACCCCCGCCGGCCACACTGGCCAGCGCAACCCCCAAAATCAGCACACATAACGCAAGATCCAGCGCGAGGGTCATTCTTCCTCCTGCGTGGTGGCAAGGGCGGCGCGGGCGACCAGTTGCGCCACTGTGCCTGCAGCCAGCAACGCCAACGCCCAGATCAGGGCCAGCATGGCCAGTTGTGCCCAGGTTTCGGTTTGAAACGCAATTCCCAGCGCGATGAAGCCCAGCCCCAGATTGTCCGCCTTGGTCAGTGCGTGCAGGCGGCTGAATGTGTCCGGAAAGCGCAGCAGGCCCACTGTGCCTGCCACGAAGAACACCAGCCCAAGCGCAGTCAGGACATAGGTTGCCAGATCTGCCATCATGGTTTCTTCTCCGCCTGCGTTGCGGCAAGGGCGTCTTTCCAAGGGCGGGATGGCGCGGTTTCTTCGGGATCGCCCGCGCCATCGGGGGTTTGCGCCTGCACAAACCCCACAGCCGCCAGTCCTGCAAGCAAGGCCAGCGCGAAGGCCACCACCAGCAACCCCCAATCCTGCAGGGCAGCAAGGACAACCATCACCCCCACCCCGCCCGTGCCGACAAGCTGCGCGGCCATCATGCGGTCCGCTTGTGACGGGCCGCGCCATACCCGCCACAGCGCGCCCCCAAGGCTGGCAAGCAAGCCCAAAGCCACAATATGCAACCACACGGTCATGTCATGCCTGTTGGGACCTGCGCCCGATAAGTGCCGCGATATAGGCCGCCTCGCGCGGGATGGCGGTGTCATGGCCCGCATCGGTGTCCAGCAGATGCACAAGCAGTTTACCCTCCGCGCTGCCGGCGGCCAATGTGCCCGGCATCAGCGACAATTCCCCGCCCAGCGCGGCGCGCGCGCCATCGGGCAAATCACACGACACTTCAATCCAGCCGGGGTTCAGGCGCATGCGCGGTGAAAAGGCGCGCAGCGCCACATCCACACCGCCCTTTAACGACCCTGCAACGAACCGGGGCAGATGGCGCGCCAGCCGCCACAGCATGACGGGGTGGCGGGCGGGAAGCAGCCGAAGGCTAAGCCAGGTCGCCGCAATTGACACACCCAGTCCAGGCGCGAGCGCGTCATGCTGCGCATTTGTCAGGACCAGCCAGCCCCCCGCAAACAGCATGGCGCGGTGAAATGCGGCCTTCAGGAAAATCTTGTCCATGGGGCAAGTGTAATGTGCGCCCAGTGCGGGGGTCAACACCATAGCCGCGCGGGGAACGCAAGGTGCGCACCTGCCCCCCCGTGCTGTCCATCTTGTGGGCAGACAATAGCGGGTCGCGCACCTTGTGCCACGGGCGGGGGGCCGCGCGCGTCACCTGATTTGCATATATGCCCTTGGCGCACCGCTGCGGGATGCTTAACTGCCCCCTGACGGAGGCTGCCATGCAACATTACTCACTTCTTGATCTCTCGCCCATCCCGGAAGGAAAAACCGCCGCAGATGCCCTTGGTGCGACTGCCGATCTGGCGCGCGCCGCCGAAGCCTTGGGGTATCACCGCTTCTGGCTGGCCGAGCATCACAACATGCCGGGCATTGCCAGTGCGGCAACGGCTGTGGTGATTGGCCATGTCGCGGCGGCGACACAAACCATACGCATCGGCGCTGGCGGGATCATGCTGCCCAACCATGCCCCGCTTGTTGTTGCCGAACAGTTCGGAACGCTTGCCACGCTGTATCCCGGGCGGATCGATCTGGGGCTGGGGCGCGCACCGGGCACGGATATGGCCACCGCGCGGGCCTTGCGCCGCCATTTGGCCGCACAGGACAGTTTTCCCGAAGATGTGCAGGAACTTATCCATTATTTCAGCGACAGGTCCGAAACGGACGCTGTGCGCGCCATCCCCGGAACGGGCACGCATGTTCCTGTCTGGATTCTGGGGTCCAGCCTGTATGGTGCGCAACTGGCCGCCTATCTGGGCCTGCCCTATGCCTTTGCGTCGCATTTTGCGCCAGCGATGCTGGAACAGGCGCTGTCGGTCTATCGCAGCAGCTTTCAACCCTCGGTGCACCTGAAACACCCCTATGTGATGATGACCGCCAATGTCTGTGCCGCCGACACACTGGCCGAGGCAACATTGCTGCGCAGTTCACAACTTCTTGCCTTCGCCCGCCTTCGAAGCGGGCAGCCCGGCAAACTGCCCCACCCCACACAGCATATCGACGCGGAAATTCCCGCGCCGGTGATGGCGCAAGTCCAGCATGCCTTGTCGCATTCCGCCACAGGCACGGCCCAGGATGTGCAAGAGCAGTTGAGCAGGATCATTGCCACCTTCAAGCCGGATGAATTGATGGTGACCGGCATGATACATGACCACACAGCGCGCGTGCGGTCCTTCGAAATTGCGGCACAGGTGCTGACCGATATGCGCCAGCAAACCAAAGCGGCCTGAGCATGTGACAGCCCGCCGTCCTGCCCGAAGGGGGCAACGCTTCGGGCCGCGCGCCAGTGACGGGGCGGGCGCGCGCATACTGATCTGGGTCAAAGCGGGGCTGAGTGCGCCTGTGTATCCTGCCCGCAGGATGCATATTTTCATGCGTCCGGCCAGAATGGCACCGTCACGAATTGGGGACGCATCATGGGCACCCAGCACACGCCACAACCACCTGAACAGACGGGCTTGCCCCCGATATTGTGGTTCTTTGTCTTTGGACTGGTCGCGCTTAGCGTGCTTCTGACGCAGCAACCCACACAGTCAGCCGCGCCAACGCCAGTTTCCTACAGCGAGATGAAGACGCTTATTCGCAACGGCGATGTGAACGCCGCAACGCTGGAAGAAACAGCCATTGTGGCTGTGCTGCAAGAACGCCGTGCCGACGGGGCCACGGTGCTGCGCGCAATCACGCCCCAACAACCCGATCCCGCGCTGTTACCCCTGCTGGAAGAGATGGGCGTCACGGTGACCGCCCAAGAACCGCGCACGCCATCGGCCCTGATTTGGGCGCTGCCGTGGATTTTGATTATCGCGTTCTATTTCTGGCTAAGCCGCCGCGTGACAGGTGGCCTTGGCGGGGGATTGCCCGGTGGCATGGGCGATTTTCTGGGCGGGCGTGCGGCGAAACCTGCCAGAGCAGACCGCAAGGTGACCTTTGCAGATGTTGCCGGGCAGGATGAGGCCAAGCGCGAAGTGTCGGAACTGGTCGAATTCCTGCGCGACCCCGACAGGTTCCAGAAGGTCGGCGCAACCGTGCCCCATGGTGTGTTGTTGATGGGACCGCCCGGCACCGGCAAGACCCTTCTGGCGCGCGCCCTGGCCGGCGAGGCGGAGGTGCCGTTCTTTTCCACGTCGGGGTCCGAATTTGTGGAAATGTTCGTGGGCGTCGGTGCCGGACGCGTGCGCAAAATGTTTGAAGCCGCGCGCAAACATGCGCCTTCGATCATATTCATTGATGAACTGGACAGTGTCGGGCGCACGCGCGGCACGGGGCTGGGGGGTGGCCATGATGAACGCGAACAGACCCTGAACCAGATTCTGGCCGAACTTGACGGGTTCAGCGCGCGCGAAGCGGTCGTGGTGCTGGCCGCGACCAACCGCCCCGATGTGCTGGACCCCGCGCTGTTGCGACCGGGACGGTTTGACCGGCATGTAACCCTGTCCTTGCCCGACAAGGACGCGCGGCGGGCCATTTTGGATGTTCATGTCAGGGGCCTGCCCCTGCGCCAGGACGTGGACCTGAACCTTGTGGCGGCGGGCGCACCGGGGTTTTCAGGGGCTGATCTGAAGAACCTGCTGAACGAAGCCGCCATTGCCGCCGCGCGCCGCCGGGCTGCCGAAATTACCCCTGCGGACCTGGATGCAGCGCGCGACAAGGTGATGATGGGCACAGTGCGCACACTGGCCATACAACCAGACGAAAAGCACCGCCTTGCCGTTCACGAGGCCGGACATGCGGCTGCGGCCTTTTACACCCCTGCCGGTGATCCGGTCTACAAGGTGACGATCATCCCACGCGGGCGCAGCCTTGGCAGCACCCATATGCTGCCCGACCATGACCGCCACACCCTGACCGAGGAATTCTTGCGGGCGCAACTGGTCACGCTTCTGGCCGGGCGCGTGGCAGAGAAACTTTTGCTTGGGTCCGTCAGCTCTGGGGCTGATGACGACATCCGCCGCGCCAGCGCGCTGGCGCGTTCAATGGTGGCACGCTGGGGCATGGACGCCGACATTGGCCCCATCGACCTGCGCGACAGCGAAGATCACCCCTTTCTTGGGCAACAGATCGCGCAACCCAGAAGCTTCTCGGACGCGACGGCGGCGCGCGTGGATCAGGCCGTGGCATCCTTGCTGCAAAACGCCGAGAAAGACGCGGGAGAGCTGATCGAACAGCACCGCGACCGGATCATGCGCCTTATCGCCAGACTGGAAGCCGAGGAAACGCTGGATCTGGCGGCCCTTCGCACCTGCCTTGACCCACAGGCGAAGATCACGCCGTTTGTGCCGCACCGCCCCCCCCAATATCAGGACAGTCATTGCCATGACCCCATCGACCAGACGCCCCGGAAAACCGAAAGCCCGGCCAGCGGGCGCGCAATTGCCCATCACATCGCCCCCGGCCGGACCTGCCCCGGCACCCGCACCTTCTGCCGCACCCGGGCACGGGAATTTCGACCGCGCGGCACGCGGCGTCATGGCCCGCCTAAGCGGCGGTGTGTCCACCCATGCCTTCATCGAAGCCTGGAGCGATTGGGCGCAGCACATCGCACGGTCCCCCGGGCGGCAACTGGAACTGACCGAGCATGCGCAGCAAAACGCGCTTAAACTGCTTGGCGTGCTGACAGACCCAAGCGCCGATGCGCCCTTTCGCGCGAAACCCTATGACCACCGTTTCAGCCACAGCGACTGGCAAAAACAGCCGTTCCACATGTGGCAACAAGGGTTTCTTGCGATGCAGGACTGGTGGGACCATGCCACCGAACCAATGCGCGGCCTGCGCAAGGGCGACGCCGAACGCACCCGTTTTCTGGCCCGCCAGATGCTTGACCTGATTGCGCCGTCAAATTTCCCCATGCTAAACCCCGAAATCATCGAGGCGACGCGCAAGACCGGCGGCCAGAACCTGACGGAAGGCATGGCCCATTTTGCCCATGACATGCACAAAACGCTGACCGGACAACGCGACCCCGCCCCCGAAGGCTATCAGATCGGCAAGGATCTGGCCTGCACCCCCGGTCAGGTGGTGTTTCGCAATGACCTGTTCGAACTGATCCAGTATGCGCCACAAACCAAGCAGGTGCAGGAACGGCCCATCCTGATCGTGCCTGCATGGATTATGAAATACTACATCCTTGATCTGTCGCCGCATAATTCGATGGTGCAGTATCTGGTCAGTCAGGGGTTCACGGTCTTCATGATTTCGTGGTGCAACCCCACTGCCCAACAGGCAGGGCTGTCGCTGGAAGATTACCGGAAAAGTGGCGTTCTGGCCGCACTGGATGCGGTCTGCGCCATTGTGCCCGACACCCCTGTTCAGGCTGTGGGCTATTGCCTTGGGGGCACAATGCTGGCCATCACGGCGGCCACCATGGCACGCGATGGTGATGCGCGCCTGGGATCGGTCACGCTGATGGCCGCGCAAGTGGAGTTTGAGGAAGCGGGCGAATTGCTGTTGTTTCTGGATGAAAGCCAGATTGCCTTTCTGGAAGACCTGATGTGGGAACAGGGCTATCTTGACCGCCCGCAAATGGCGCGGGCTTTCGCCGCAATCCGGGCGGAAGACCTGATCTATACCCGCAATGTCCAGCGCTACTTTCTGGGGCGTGATGATCTGCCCAGCGATATAGGGGTTTGGAACGCCGACACCACCCGCATGCCTGCGCGGATGCATTCGGAATATCTGCGCGCGCTGTTTCTGGAAAACCGTCTGACGGCGGGACGGTTCGCTGTGGAAGGGCGGGTCATCGCCTTGAAGAACATCTCGGCGCCGTTATTCGTCATCGGCACGGAAACCGACCACATTGCGCCGTGGCGCTCCGTCTACAAGACACAGCTTTTCACCGAGAGCGACCTGACTTTTGTGCTGACAAAAGGGGGCCATAATGGCGGCATCCTAAGCGAGCCGGGCCATAAGGGGCGCCACTACCGTATGTCGCACCGGCCCGAAGGGGCCTTGTATATCGGCCCGGACGCCTGGCTGGCCCGACATGCACCAAAGCCCGGGTCATGGTGGCCGGACTGGGTCGCGTGGCTTCGGGCTAATGGGGGCGCTATGGTGCCCGCGCCAGCCATCGGCACCCAAGAGAAAGGCTATGCGCCCTTAATGGCCGCGCCCGGCAGCTATGTCTTTCAATCCTAGCGCATGTCGCATATCCAAAAAGCTTAAAACCGGTTCCCGCATTTGAGCAACATGCCCCGTCGCATTCTGGCATTTCGTTGGAGCGCCACAAACGCTTAACGAAATGCCACGACCGCGACCACAGACAGGGTAATCAGCGCGATCCCGATGCCTTCGCGCAATGTGATCCTTTCGCCGAAAAACAGCACTGCGGCGAAAAGGGAAAAAATCACCTCGACCTGACCAACCGCGAAAACCAGTGCGGCATTTTGCAATGTGAAGGCAGTGAACCAGCACAGGCTACCGGCCATTCCCGTCAAGCCCATCCACACCGCAGTGCGCCGTGCCGCAATAACCCGCCCAACCTGACCGGGTTCGCGCCACATAAGCCAGAAGGACAGGCCGACCGCCTGCAACAGGGTAACCACGCACAACGCAAGCGCCGCGCGCAACACCGGATCGGCGCTGGCGATTTCCAGTGTTGCCCCACGATACCCGATGGCCGAGATGGCAAAGAAAGCGCCGGACGCCAGCCCCAGAAGTGTTGCCCGACTGCCAAGCCGCCGCCACCATACCCGGTTCAGACCGGGCGTGTCTGACAGCAGCAGCACCCCCACAAACCCCAGCACGATGGCACCTGTTCCAAGCAGGGTTATGCGGTCCCCCAGAATGACAAACCCCACAATCGCCGTCTGGACCACTTCGGTTTTCTTGAAGGTGATCCCGACCGCGAAGTTCCGCGCCGCAAACAGGGCAACAACGCACCATGTCGCCAGTATCTGCGCAAGCCCCCCGATCACGGCATAACTCCAGAACACCGGCGCATGACCCGGCACCCCTGCCCCGCTGACAATCAGATACCCGAACGCAAGCACAACGATAAAAGGCGCGGAATAGAAAAAACGCGCAAGCGTTGCGCCCCCGGCGCTAAGCGCCCCCATGCTCAGGTGTTTTTGCAGCATGAAGCGAAGGGTCTGAAACGCGGCGGCGGCGATCGACAGGGTGATCCAAAGCTCCATGCTGGGTATCCCGGCTAGTGTGACTGCGTGATGACGCGCCGCCACAGGCTGCGCTGGTTGTGCCGTATGTTCCCATCAGTCACACAGGGGGGTGCCGATACATACCGCAACGCGGCCGCTATGGGTTCCGCCCCCCTGCCCAGGCTGATGATACTGCGCATTCGCAAAGCCAATGCAGTGCGGCCGGTATTTCACATACCCACGGCGCTTGCATCGGATGAGGGTTTCTTGCGATCCTCGATCAATTGCCACTGGCGCGCAAGGCGGCGACCGGAACGGTAGACATGCTCGGTTTCAAGAGCTTCCGCGCGGCCTGCCTGACGGTTGATGATGGCATCCAGAATTTCGATATGTTCTTCATGCGCGCTGCGCATATATTCCGCATCATACCATTGAAAGCGGATCAGACCGAAAAAGGGTATTTCATCGGTGCGGCGGATCATCTGCACCAGATATTCGTTCTGCGCCGCATCACGCAGCACTTCATGAAATTCATGGTTCAGTTTTTCCCAGGATGCGCGCACAGTGTCGCCCCAGGATTGCATGCGCACAAGCGCTGCGGTTTCGTCGACAATACGGTGCGCGGTGCCGCGTGCATGATCGGACAGGCCGTTCACCGCCGCCTGACGCGCGACCAGTCCTTCAAGATTGGCGCGCACAGCGTAGACATTCTGAATGTCGCTGGAACCGAAGCTGCGGACCCGATAGCCGCTATTGGGGGTGTATTCCAGCAACCCTTCGACCGCCAGCACAGACAGCGCCCCACGCACAGGGGTTCGGGAAACCCCCAACCGCGCGGCCAGCTCGCTTTCATTCATGCGGCTGCCGGGGCTGTAATCACCGCTGGCAATACCCTCCCGGATCGACCGCGTTACTTCCAGACCACGCGTGGCCATATATACATGTCCTATGTTTTGCCTCCATCCCTCATGTTCTTTAGCATACATTTCCACTTCATCCACCCCGAATGGACACAATTCACACAAGTGTTCACTCCTCCAAGGAACGTGCAGCAGGTGAAACAGCGCGTTCCTGCCCCGAATTGGGATGTGCGCGCGGCAAGGTCAGGCGCACCAGAAGCGCATAAATCGGTGCGGCCCCCAGCATGACAAGCAATATCCGCGCAAGGTGATGTGTGGCAACAAAAGCGACATCCGCGTTCAGAGCCAGCGCAACAAGGCTCATTTCGGCAAGGCCGCCGGGGGCATAGGCCAGAACCAGCGTGGCAAGCGGTATTCCCGTAAATGTGCCGACCACCCCTGCCGTTGCAAAGACAATCGCAATCAGAATGGCCGTCATTCCCATGGCGATGGCCATCATCCGCCCGATCAGGCGCGGGGCGACCCCCACAAACCGAACACCAAGCACAGTTCCAATGATAAGTTGCGCGAATTTCACAATTTCATCAGGTGGCGAGAAGTCCGTCAGGCCACTGATATGCAAAACTGCCGAAAACAGCATCGGCCCCATCAGGTCTTTTGCAGGAAGGCGCAGCACGCGGCCCATGCGCGTTCCGACCACGGCGCATAGCAACAACAGCGCGAAGGTCGAAAGCGGTGCGTTCAGTATGCCTGCGCTGCTTTCGTCATATCCGTTGATTGGCACGCCTTCGGTCCATTGCAGGATAAAGGGCAGCGAAAACACAACCAGCAAGATGCGCGCCGAATGCATCAGTGCCACGGCGCGTTCGTCTGCACCGCGTTCCGCGCCCAGTTCAATCATTTCCACCAACCCGCCCGGCATGCCCCCGAAAAAAGCCGTCACCCGGTCAAACCCGGCAACCTTGTGCAGATAGACCGCGCAGCACAGCCCCGATAACGCCGAAAACACTGTCAACCCCAGAAGCGTGGGCATCCAGACAAGCAGGTTGTCCAGCACCGAAGGCGAGAATGACGCCCCCAGCAACACACCGATTACAGCGGTCATGGGGGGCCGTATTCCAGCCGGGGCAAACAGCCGCAAGCGCAACACAGCGCCCAGCGTAACAAATGTCATTGACCCCAGCATCCACGGCAAGGGCAGTGACAGCCAGTCAAACAGCACGGCGCCAGCAATTGCCAAGGCCAGAGTGGCGGCAAATTCCCCCCAGAAGCGCCACTGCATCAATCCGGGGTTAGCCTGCAGCAACCGCGCGCGGTCTTTCTTGCGAAGGACAGGTATCATATTGTCATCCGCGCAGCCGCAGCACTGCGAAACGCCAGATAAGTGGCCCCCATCACCGCAATCGACCCAAGCATGACATCCAGTGTCGGAACCTCTGAAAACCACAGATACCCGATGATAACCGCCCAGATTATTTTGGTATAGGTCATCGGGGCGATTTCAGACGCGGTCGCGTGGTAGAATGCGCGCACAATCACATATTGGCAAATTCCAGACGCCACCCCCATGCCGATAAGCCCCGCCAACTGCCAGGATGTCGGCGTCACATAGGAATAGAACATCAACGGCAGCATCAGCAGCGCAGAAATGCCCAGCGTGTAGAATGCAATGGATTGCGTGCTGTCACTTGTCGACAGGCGCCGCTGTATCAGCATGGACGCCGCGCCCATCGCACTGCCAACCAGGGCAATCAGACCGCCGATGACCGGACCGCCCCCGGTGGGCTGGACCATCACCAGCACGCCCCCCAACCCGATGGCGACGGCAAGCCATTGCAGGCGCGTGGTCTTTTCCAACCTAAGCGCGAAGGCAAACACACTGACAAGCAACGGCTGCGTGAAGGAAATTGCCGTAACATCAACCAAAGGCATGATGGAATAGGCAAAAAAGATGCACAACAGCGTCCCGGTAAACAAAACCGACAACACGACATGTTCCTTGATCCGCGCGCTGCGCAGCGCAGCCAGCCCGCCCAGCGGCAAAAGCATGAACCACAGCGGGACCAGCGCGAAGGCGTTGCGAAACAAGATAACCTGATTGGGCGGAAACACTTCCATCTGGGCCTTTACGACCCCGTTGAGGACCGAAAACAGCCCTATTCCGACAAGCATCAAGAGAAGTCCCTTGCGCGGATCGCGATTTTCTTGTGTGGGGAAAATACCTTCACGCACGGCCATTGGACAGGTTCTTTCAATATTTAAGGAATATCCGCTCAATCTCGGACGGGTCCTTGGCGACGGTCAGCGCAAGCGCCAGAAGCAAGCGCGCTTTTTGGGGCGTCAGGTTGTCTGCGGCAAGGATTCCGCTGTCGCGCATCCGCTTTCCACGAAACACCCGCCCACTGCCCGCGCGGGTTGATTGCATGACGATAATACCCTTGTCTTGCACAGCCTGCGCCAGCACAGCATGTTCGGCAGTCCCGGGAAAGCCGGGCGCAAACCCTGCCGAGATGATCCCCTGCGCGCCCGCCGCAATGAATGCACGCGACGCGGTGCCGTCGCAGCCTGAATAGGCATACACGATGTCCACGCGTGGCAATTCATCAAGGCTGCGAATGTCGAATTCCGTATCCGGGCAGGTGCAGCGCACCGGGCTGCGGTAAAACACCACCCGGTCCCCGTCGGCATGCCCCAGCACACCGAAATCGGGGGAACGGAAGGTTTGCATGCGGAATGTCGATGTTTTGGCCACATCCCGCGCGGCATGGATTTCATCATTCAGCAGCAGCAACACCCCCTTCCCGCGGGCTTCGGGGCTTGCAGCGGTGCGGATGGCATTGGCCAGGTTCATGCCTGCATCAGTGGACAAGGCCGAAGCCGGTCTTTGTGCCCCGGTGACGACAATCGGCAAGGGTGTTTTGGCCACCAGCGACAGCATATAGGCTGTTTCTTCCATCGACGCAGTGCCATGCGTGATGACGAAGCCTGCAAGATCGGGGTGCGCGGCGGCAAGTTCATCCATCTTCAGAACAAGCATCTTCCAGTCCGCAAACCCCACATCAGGGCTTGGGATTGCCTTGTAGGGCACTGCAATGACGTCGGCACAGTCATGCACCTGCGGGAACAATTCCAGAATGCCGTCGATCTGAAGCATCTTTTGATTGGCACCATAATCCACAATATCAAACGGGCCAGTGCCGATAGAAGCAATCGTTCCCCCCGTCCCGATGACGGCGACCTTTGGTTTCATATCATATTATCCTTTGAAGTTAGCCGCTTAAGGCGTATTTTTGGGTCAGGGCAGGTCAGGAACGCAGTCGGACAGACCATTTGCCGCTTCAAACGCACCGGCAAAACGAAACAACCGCCGCTCGGAAAATGCGGGGCCAGCCAGCTGGAACGCGACAGGCAGGCCAGATGCCGAAAAGCCACAGGGCACCGTTAGCGCAGGGAACCCAAGGTAGTTGATCGGGCGCGTGCAATGGTTGATACTGCCAAGGATTTCGTGCAGCCCCGCGCCATCACCAACATCGGTTTCCGACAGTGTTGGGACGGGAAACCGCAAGACGGGCAGGAACATCACATCCGCATCGCCGAATGCCGCGTCCGACACCGCGCGCGCAATGCTGCTGCGCAAGTGCAAGGCCTTCAGATATTCCACCGCTGTGACCCCGAACCCCGCCTGCATGCGCGCCCTGATAAGCGGGGCATATTTTTCAGGACAGGTCTGATGCCAGAAATCATGCAGCGTGCATTGTTCAGAACTGCCAACAGCATTTCCCAAAGCGCCGATAATGTCGTGATGTGGCAAGTCAACATGCACGATTTTGGCCCCCAGCGATGTGAAAACCGCCAGTGCGCTGTCCAGCAGTTTCGAGATTTCGGGGGAAATATCGTCAAAATAGTAGGTCTTCGGCACCGCGATACGCAGTCCTGTGACCCCGGCATCAAGATCGGCCTCGTAATCATCCACAGGAACCGGCAATGCTGTTGTATCCATCGGGTCCGGCCCCGCGATGACCGACAACATGCGCGCGCAATCGCGCGCTGTGCGCGCAATCGGGCCAACATTATCAAGTGAAAACGAAAGGCCCATGACTCCGTGACGCGACACACGGCCCTGTGTCGGCTTGATGCCATATGCCCCGCAAATTCCCGCAGGCAACCGCACCGAACCGCCGGTATCAGACCCAAGCGACCCCGCGACAAGCCTGCCGCCAACCGCCGACCCCGACCCGGTCGAGGACCCGCCTGTGATATGGTCAGGGTTCCACGGGTTATGACAATTCCCATGATGCAGGTTATGCCCGGTCGGTCCCGACGCGAATTCGGACATGTTCAGCGTTCCGACATCCACCGCGCCCGCATTGTCCAGTTTGTCCAAAACGGTCGCCGTGGTCTGCGCAACAAAATCGCGGCGGATTTCCGAACCACAAGTGCTGACCAGCCCGGCGCGGTAATACATGTCCTTATGGGCCAGAACCGCCCCGTGCAGTGGTCCCTGTGTTCTGCCTGCGGACCGCGCCGCATCCAGACCAGACGCAGTTTCCAAGGCGCGGTCGCCATCAATGCGGATAAAGCAGTTCAGCACCGGCTGGCGCCGCGCGATCCGGTCCAGAACCGCCTGCGTCACCTCCAGCGCCGACGCATGGCCCGCGCAGACCGCATCCACGGTTTCCACAATTGACCAGTCAGCAGGATCTGACGCTAGTTTTGCCTGATCTTTCATGATGATGCGCCCCGCGTGCTGTTGGTGGCTGCTGCGGCGCCGGATATCTGCGCGCGGTCGAAATGGGCAGGTTCGGTGTCAAACAGGCTTGGCAACGGGCTTTTCAGCAGCGCTGCGGAAATGCCATCTGTGATGCGCCCGATACGATCTTCATCCGCGGCGGATACAAAGACACCCTGCGCGCGCACAATTTCTGCGCGCGAACCCGGTTGCCGCGCGGGGCTGTCGGATATGCTGGAATTCATTTGATCTTATACCTTTCTGTGACAGGTGCGGGGCACCACAGCTTTTCGGGGCATATCGGGGTCAGGTCAGCTGACCCTGCGTTGTTCGGGTTCGGTATTGCGTGACAGGCAGGCGATCAGTTGATCGGTGTCCATCACGTCACCGAATGTTGCGTAAAACGCCGTAAGGGCGGCGTTATGTTCGTCATCGGTCAGGGCCGCATTGGCATCGCTGACCATGATTGTCTTGAAATTCAGCATCATGGCGTCGCGCGCGGAACTGTCGCAGCACACATTGGTGACTGTCCCCACAATCAGCACAGTGTCGCAATCTGCCGCTTTCAACCGTTCAGGCAGATCGGATGACCCGCTGATGAATGCAGAGAACCTTGTTTTCTGCACAGTTTCATCCGCCGGTTGCACATCAAGCGTCGGATAAAGTGCGTGCCCTTCGGTGCCTTCAGACATGGACCTGACACGGTGCATCTGTTTTCCACGCACAGTATAGTCATGAAGAACGGACCACTCTGTCAGGCAGCTATCGTCATGGGTGTTCTGCACCCAGAACACCTTGCCCCCCCCTGCCCTGACCGCACGCGCCAGACGGTTGACATTTGGCACAATCTCTACTGCGGTTTCGCACAGGGCATGTGCCACACCGGGGACCATGAAACCGTTTTGCAGGTCGATCACGACCAAAGCCGTGCGGGCCGGGTCCAGATCACTGAACGGATGGGCGCTGCCGCGCCGGTCAATCACGCGGTCTACGATATGTTGGGGAATATGGATCTTATGCATGTCGAAACTCTCCCTAGGTCAGGCGCTGACTTTTTGCGGCATAATATTTGGCCCGCGTGACGGGTCGGGCAAAATGCATCGGGCGTAGCGGTCCGCGCCCAAAGCCACGCGCGGCGGTTCGGATGTATGACAGCTTTCGGATGCATGCGGACACCGCGGCGCGAAACTGCAGCCGGCGACACGCAAACGCATATCGGGCGGGCTGCCGGGAATGGCAGGAATGTCCTTGTTGCGGTCCTGCCCATGCACGGTTGAGGCAAGCATTCCCTGTGTGTAGGGGTGTTGGGGGTTGCGCAACACATCGCGGACATGCCCCATCTCGACAATCTGGCCCGCATACATGACCGCAACCTTGTCAGCGACCTGAGCTGCCACAGACAGGTCATGGGTGACAAAAATCATGCCCATTCCCATTTCCTTTTGCAATTTGCGCAGCAAGATCAGCACCTGAATTTGCACGGTCGCATCCAAGGCGGTCGTCGGTTCGTCGGCCAGCAGCAGCTTGGGGCTGCATGACAAGGCCATCGCAATCATGGCGCGTTGACGCAGGCCGCCGGACAATTCGAACGGATAGGATTTCAGACGCCGCGCCGCTGACGGGACACGCACAAATTCCAGCAAATCAAGCGCCCGTTTCATGGCCACATCGCGCCCGACAGGTTCATGGCGCAGGATCGTTTCGGATATCTGGTCCCCGATGGTGTAAACCGGGTCAAGCGCGGTCATCGGTTCCTGAAAAATCATCGAGACATCGCGGCCGCGCATCGCTGTCAGTTCGGATTGCGTCATGGACAGCACATCGCGGCCCGACACATGCACCTTTCCGGCAATCTGCGCCTTGTCAGGCAACAGGCGCATCAGCGCGCGCATGGATACCGATTTCCCGGAACCGGATTCCCCGATCACACACAGCACTTCACCGGGCATCAGGCGAAAATCCACGCCATTGACGGCATAAACGGTCGCCTCTCTGGAGACGAACTTGACGGACATTCCCTGCACATCGACAATGGGAACGGCTGTATCGGGGGCGCTTGACGTGGCGACTTGGTCGTTTGGCATGGTCGTGCCTCCTTTTCAGGCGTGAACGCGGGTCGGATGGGTCTTGGTGTCCGTGCCGGGTGCCGCATCCGGTGCAGGCGGCTTGCCACTCAGGCTGTGGCCTTCGACAGGGTTATACATGTGACACGCGACTGTGTGGCTTTCCGGGCCAGTCCATTTTGAAATGGCGGGCGCGGTGGTGGCGCAGATCGGTTCGGCATAGGGGCAGCGGGTTCTGAACCGACAACCGGATGGCGGGTTGATGGGGTTTGGCGGGTCCCCCGCGATGGGGGCGTCATCCATCCTGTCGTCAGGGTCCATCGACAGGCGCGAGCGCAGCAGCGCGCGTGTATAGGGGTGGCGTGGACGGTTGTATATTTCATCCACGGGGCCAAGTTCGACCACCTCGCCCAGATACATGACAAGAACCCGGTCAGAAATATACTGCACCACATTCAGATCATGGCTGATGAACACATATGTCAGGTTAAAATGCCGCTTCAGGAAACGCAGCAGGTTCAGCACCTGCGCTTCTACCGACTTGTCCAGCGCGGACACCGCTTCGTCCAGGATGACCAGACGCGGCGACAGGGCAAGCGCGCGGGCGATGTTGACGCGCTGCTTCTGACCGCCGGACAGTTCATGCGGGTAGCGCGGGCCGAAAATTTCGGGGCGCAGCCCGACCTTGCGCAGAATGTCGCGCGACAATTCCCGCGCGGCCTTGCCGTTCATGCCATGCACTTTCGGGCCATAGCTGACGGAATCTTCGACTGGCAAGCGGGGGTTCAGCGACGAATAGCTGTCCTGAAATACCATTTGCGCAGCTTCGCGGAACTTGCGCATTGGCATACCACCATTGACGCCGACGGCCTCGCCGTCGAAAATCAACTCTCCTGATGTGCGGTCCAGAAGATGCATCAGCAAACGCGCAAGCGTTGATTTGCCGCAACCGCTTTCGCCGACAACGCCAAGTGTCTCGCCTTTCAGGACCTGAAAGCTTACGTTGCTTACGGCCTGCACCTGCGCTGTGGTCCGGTTCAGAAGGCCGCCGCGCACCGGAAAGTTCTTAACAAGGTCTTTCACCAGAAAAAGTGGTTGTGCGGGGCCGCCCTTGTCGCGCGGGTCTTTATTGGACACAACGTCGATCACGGGCGGGGCGGGTTGTCCTGTCAGGGGGGATGTATCTGTCTTGTTCACTGTTGCAACTCCTTGCAATGCGTGACTGAAAACTGGTTTGCGCGGGTTTGGCCGGTCACATCTTGACGTCCATTGCCTGCCGCAAACCGTCGCTGACCATGTTGAACGACAACGAAGTGATAAGAATGGCGATGCCCGGAATTGCGCAAACGACGGGGTTTACATAGATGGCCTGGCGCAAGGTCGACAGCATCAGCCCCCAATCCGGCGTCGGTGGTGCAACCCCCAACCCAAGGAATGACAGTCCCGAAGCCACCAGAATGGACACCGACACCATGCCCGACGCATAGACGAACACCGGCGCCAGAACATTGCCCAGAATATGCGTTCCGATGATGGATGCAGGCCCCGCACCCGAGGCGCGCGCGGCTTCCACAAAATCCAGCCCGCGCACCTGCGTCGTTGCGGTTTCTGCCACACGGCACAAGGGGGGAATGAACACAACGGTTAGCGAAATCAGGCCATTCATCATGCCGCCGCCCATGGCGCCAGAAATTGCAACCGCCAACAGGATTGACGGAAACGCATAGAACACATCCATCACGCGCATGATGATCATGTTGACGGTGCCGCCCATGAACCCGGCAATCACACCCAGCCCACCGCCGATCAGCAGGGCAAGTGCAACAGGCAACAACCCCATCAGCAAGGAACTGCGCCCGCCCCAGATAATCCGCGACAGCATGTCACGGCCCAATTCATCTGTTCCCAGAATGAACCCCTGATACCCGACAGGTTTCAGACGGTTTATCATGCCGGTTTCCAGCGGGTCACGCAGTGGCAGGATCGGGGCAAGAACGGCAAGCAGAACGATGGTCAGAATGATGGCGCCAAAAAACAATGTCACCTTGTCATGGCGCAGCCGTAGCCGGACCAGTTGCCAATATGTGCGGACGCGGTCCTGTTGCGGTTCGGAAATCAAGGCATCTGCGGTCCCAAGCGATATGTTCGTGTCCGTCATGTCAAAACTCCCTCTCAGGTTCGCTTGATGCGCGGGTCAACTGCGGTTTGCAGCAGATCAACAACAAGGTTGGTCGCAACGAAGATCAGCGCCAGAACCAGGATGGTCCCTTGCAGCACCGGAATATCGCGGTTCAGAATGGCCTGGTTCAACAACGAGCCAGTGCCGGGCCAGGTGAAAATAGTCTCGACCAGGATTGATCCGCCCATCAGGTAGCCGAATTGCAGCCCCATAACGGCCATCACACCGGGCAGCGCATTGCGCACAGCATGGTTCAGCACCGCCCATTCATTCAGGCCCTTGGCGCGCAACGTCTGGACAAAATCCTGCCCCAGCACCTCGGACACGGCAGAACGGGTGGTGCGCATGATAATTCCCAGCGGAATAAGCGCCATGGTGATCACGGGCAGAACCAAATGGCGCAAACTGTCCAGACTAAGCAGCGAAAACCCGTCAGACCCCGCCGGTCCCATTCCCGTGGCGGGAAGCCAGCGCAACTGCACAGAGAAAATGATGATCAGCACAATCCCGAACCAGTAGTTGGGAATGCTGACCCCAAGAACCGAAAACCCTGTGGCAAGCCGGTCAACTGCATGACCGTTATAATACGCGGCCACTGTTCCAAGAACGAAAGCCACAGAAAAGGCCACCACCACAGATACCGCAGAAAGGATGATGGTGTTGACAAGCGCCTTGCTGACCTCGTTCAGAACGGGCCGGTCTGTCTGGATAGATGTCCCAAGATCGCCCGACAGCGCATTTCCCAGCCAGATCAGGTATTGAACCGGAATAGGCTTATCCAGCCCATATGCCTTTTTCATCATCTCGACAACTTCGGGGCTGGCATCATCGGGCAACAGACGGGTCAGCGGGTCTCCGGGGGCCATATACACAAGCGCGAAACAGAACACTGTGACGCCTATGGAAATTGGAATAGCATAGAGAATGCGGTGAATGATGTATGAAATCATGACGTTTCCTTACAGTGATGATCGTCAGGGCCGGGCGTGGGCGGGTGGCGATGATCTGGTGCAGCTTGATCGCCATGCGATGCGGGGCAAAAGGGCACCGTGCCGCCGCAGAAGAACTGGTGCCGGGGCCGCAAGACCCCGGCACGTTGCCTAATTGGTTTGACCAAAACTGATGGGTGTCATGTCCTGAAACCAGCTTTGCGCCTGCACAAATCCGCTCAGCGTTGGCGACAGCGCGCGCGGGTTGGTGTCATGAGTCACGAAAATCATGATCGCATCGGAAACAAACAGCTCGTGCGCCTGGGTGATCAGCGCGTCGCGTGCTGTCTGGTCGAAGGTTTCATAGATCTTGGTGATCAGCGCTTCGGCTTCGGGGCTGTAATAATGGCCGAAATTGCCGCCTGCCGGACCATGCTGGCTTTCCAGCATGAACCGGAACAAACCAGAGAAGGGGTCTTGCAATGCCCGGCTGACATTGATGGCGTCATATTCGGGGTATGTGGGACGCCCGCTAAGCGACACATCAATCAGCTTGTTCCAGTCCATCACCTCCAGGGTCACGCGGAACCCGGCGGCATTCATCTGGGACGAAACAAGTTCATTCATCGGCAACGGCTGCATCTGGCCTGAACCGGATGTTGACACTGCAAATGTCACGTGACACGGCAGGCAGCCGGCTTCTTCCAGCAGGGCGCGGGCCTTTTCGGGGTCGAATTCATATTTCAGCGGGTCGCCGAAATACGGCGAATCCGGCGGATAAGCGCCATAACCCGGCAACGCATACCCGTTCAGCATGGCCACCATTTCTTCGCGGTTGATCGCGTAGTTCGCCGCCTGCCTGACCCGGATATCCGCGAAGGGACCATCCACAAAGTTCAACTGATAGCCCCAGTTATGCGGATAGGGGGCTGTCGTTATGGTCATGCCCGCGCCCTGAAGCATGGGAATTGTATCCGGCGATGGCGCTTCCACCAGATCGACCTGTCCGGCCATCAGTGCCGCCGCGCGGGTGGTGGCTTCTGGCATGGGCAGCAGCAAAAGCCTGTCATGGCGGGGTATGCGATCTGCATCCCAATACTCGGTATTTGCAATCAATTCAAGGCGTTCGCGCGGAACCATCTGGTCAAATTTATATGGGCCGGTGCCTGACGGGGCCATCGCATAGGCAGCATAATCACTGCCTGCCGCCTCGAAGGCGCATTGCGAGATCATGAATATGAAACTGGTCTGCAATGGGAAAAGGCTGTCGGTGCGCTTCATGTTGATGGCGACCGTGTAATCGTCGATTTTCTCAATGCCCGCGATGTCCACCGTTCTTGTGCGGATGGCTGCATATTGCTGCGGGTTGAACGCGGGATGATCTTCCAGTGTCAGGCGTTCATAGTTCCAAACAACATTGTCTGCATTGAAGGGGCAACCGTCATGGAAGCTGACCCCCTCGCGCAGTTCGAAGACCCAGCGTTTGTTGTCGTCAGGGTCGATATACCAATCGGTGGCCAAGCCCGGGATCACGTCAGATTCCGTGTCCCCCTGCGACAAATCCCACAACAACAGCGAGTCATACAGCTTGTAGCCGACAAACCTGTATCCCTCGAACCCCTGATCGGGCTGGCCTATGGTCAGGGGAATGTCGCCTGCCGTCATGGCAACGCGCAAAACTGTTTCTGCATACCCCGCACCAGGTATCACCCCCAATGACAGCGCAGCAGCACCTGCGGCAATTTCTTTCCTTAACTTTCGGAGTGTCATGTTTGTCAGCCTTTCATCTCTGGTTGATGGCTCTTGTCTTGACATACGCAGCCTGCAGACGCGGATACCCTGATCGCCCTTGTGACCTTGAGAACCGGATCGCATCTCGGCCTCATAGGAAATTTGTGCACGCACCCGCGCTGGCCGGTCAACAAACTTGATATTGCGATATGCCATTTTGGATACAATAATGCTGCAATGCCGAATAATTCATCTTTCGGCTTCAATTTCCAGCACCCCGCCACCACCTGAAGAAAGACTGTCAAAACTGCCAAACCTGACGATGTGGCAATAATTATTTCAATTTATCCTATTAAAATCAATATATAAAAGAAATTTCACGAATTCGGCACAGCTTAACGCTCACCTTCCCGTTACCCGATTCGGGCGACGGCGCAGCAAGCAAGAAGTGCGTGCCAGTCAAAAAATTTATGCCGCGACTGCATTATTGTATGCAATATTGCGATACCAAACATTATAGCATACGATGATGTCATGGCTTGATTCCAGTGCGCCACAGCCATGCTCCCGTTCTTAAGAAACGTGATTTCTGCCCACCCCGCGCCCCGAAAGGAGATCTGAACATGTCACAGGATGCAGATACCGAAATGCTGGTCGAAGCGATTGCCGCGCGCAACGGCCTGCCCCTTCCAGAAGACCGCAAGCCCGCGATTATAGGCGGCTTTGTGGAACTTGAAGCCATGTGCGCCCGGCTTCGCACCACGAATCTGACTGCCGCAGACGAACCCGCGAACACCTATGGCTTTGCCCCTATCACAAGGATTGCATGACATGTCTGAACACGGAAAAATCACCCCGAACGCACCAACAATTCCCCTGAATGACCTGTCCATACTGGACGCAGGCGCGCTTTTGCGGGCCGGAACCATCAGCGCAAAAGACCTTGCCAAGGATGCATTGGCGCGGATTGGCGCGCTGGATGACAAGCTGAACAGCTTTATCACGCTTACCACCGACAGGGCGCTTGCAGATGCGGATGCAGCGGATGCCGATTTTGCAAACGGAATCGACAAAGGGCCAATGCAGGGCATTCCCTATGCCTTGAAGGATATCTTCAACACAGCCGGAATTCGGACGACCTGCCATTCCAAATTGCTGCAAGATCATGTGCCGACGTCCGACTGCGTGGTGGCGGAAAAATTGCGCAGCGGCGGGGGCGTTTTGATTGGCAAGACCGCAACACATGAATTCGCATTCGGCGGACCCTCTTTTGACCTGCCGTTCCCGCCCGCGCGCAACCCGTGGAACCCCGACCATATTCCTGGCGGGTCGTCCTCGGGGTCGGGGGCTGCGGTGGCTGCCGGGTTCGTGCGCATGGCGATGGGGTCGGACACGGGCGGTTCCATCCGTGGCCCGGCGGCCTATTGTGGCACTGTGGGGCTAAAGCCGACCTACGGCCTTGTGTCACGGCGGGGGGTGTTTCCGCTGTCTTTCACGCTTGATCATGCTGGTCCCCTGTCGCGCAGCGTGGATGACACGGCCGCCACAATGCAGGTCATTGCCGGATACGACCCGCTGGACCCGGCTTCTGCCGATCCCGGTGCCCTTGATTTTCTGGGCGGTATCAATGATGGCATCGAGGGGATGAAATTCGCCTTCCCGCGCCACTTCTTCGAAGATGCAGAAGGGGTCAGTGACGAAGTTGTTTCAGCGCTGGACGCCGCAATCGTGAAACTGGGGGAACTGGGCGCAACTGTCGATATTGTCACCCTGCCTGATTACGAATTGTTCAATGCCGCAGGCCGGGTCATCCTGCTATCTGAAGCCTATGCCATTCACGAGGCCGACATGAAAACGCGCCCGCTGGATTACGGGCGCTTCACCCATGCGCGCATGGCGGTTGGTGGCCTGTTGTCTGCGTCGGACCTGATGCAGGCCTTGCGGGTGCGGCGCCAACTGTCGATCAGCGTGAACAACACGATTCTGGGCAAGTATGACGCCATCATAGCGGCATCCACCTTGGCCCCGGCGGGGCGTTTCGACGAGATCGACCCTGAAACCCCGCCCGCATGGGCCATACAGACAATGCCGTTCAATGTGACGGGCAACCCCGCCATGTCCATCCCAACAGGGTTTTCCGCGCAAGGGCTGCCGCTGTCCATGCAGATTGTGGGCAAGCCATTTGCAGACCCTACGGTTCTTCGGATCGGCAAAGCCTATGAAACGGCTGCGGGCCTGATGGCCCATCGTCCGAACATCACCATGGCCCAGGCCGCATAGCAGGGCACGCAAGTCCCCCCCTTGCGTCCCGTTTGCGGCATCAAACGGGGACGGGACGCATCCGGCATGCCCGGACAATAGCCCCGCCCACATCCATCATCAGGCGAAAGAATGAACAAGCCAACTCCTCCACCTGTGTCAGGACCATCTGGCGATCTGCCCGCCCCCACGCGGGTTCAGACAGCCAAAGCACCAAAAGGTGCACCGCCCTTGATGCGTCGGGTCCGCCTGATGCTGTGGTGGGCGGCCGCCCCCGACAACCTGCGCGGTTCCATCCTTATGATCGCGTCATTCTTCCTTTTCGGTGCCATGATGGCCGGTATCAAGGCAATCGGCACCGATTTGCCACTGGTGCAAGTGCTGTTCATCCGGCAGATCATTGTTACAATCCTGCTGCTGCCGCTGTTCATGCGTGGGTTTCCCGCAGCGCTGCGCACGCGCTATCCGGGCCTGCAACTGGTGCGCGGCGCGTTTTCGCTGGGCGCAATGCTGTGCGGTTTCACGGCCCTTTTGCACATACCACTGGCCGATGTCACGGCGCTGGGGTTTGCCAAGGTGTTGTTCGTGACGATTGGCGCTGTGATTGTCCTGAATGAAAGTGTCGGAACCCGGCGCTGGATTGCCACCGCCATCGGGTTTGTGGGTGTGCTGATCATGCTGCGCCCCAGCGGCGAGGGGATCGGGTATTACTATGTGCTGACGCTGATCGGGGCACTGTTCGGGGCGGGCATTACCATAACAGTGCGCGTTCTGGCAAAATCCGAACGGACAGAAACAATCCTGTTTTATCAGGCGGTTTTCCTGATTGTGGCGCTGGCAGTGCCAACACTGCTGTGGTGGGTGCAACCTGACATGCGGCAATGGGCGCTGATTGCGCTTGTGGGCATTACCGGAACAGGTGGCCAGTATCTTATTACACGCGCCCACCAGACAGGGCAGGCGTCGGCACTTGCGCCACTTGAATTTGTGCGTTTGCTGATTGCGACAGCAATCGGTTTTTTCATCTTCGCGGAATTCCCGGACAGCACCACATTTGCTGGCGCGGCGCTGGTTGTTGGCGCTACGGTCTACACGATGCACAGAAACAGTGCCCGCGGGAAACCGAACCCCGCCATCCCGCCATCACAATGACGCGCCCCAAAGGACATAGCATGCCACACCACACCCTCGACGCTTCGCCGGAAACCTGCCACTGGGGCTATTTCGATGCCAGCTTGCCCCCCGCACTTGTCGTGCAATCGGGCGATACAGCCACCATCCGGACAGTCAGCGGCGCACCCGATGTTCTGCCCCCCGACGGCTTCCATATTCCGCCTGAATTGCTGGATATTCACCAACGCTCCGAACGCCCGCTGCCCGGCCATATCCTGACCGGCCCCATCGCCATTGAAGGGGCAATGCCCGGCGATGTGCTGGAAATACGCATCGACAAGGTCGCACTGCGCACGGACTGGGGGTATAATGTCATACGCCCGCTTGCCGGAACCCTGATCGACGATTTCCACGAAACGCGGCACATCACCATCCCGCTGGACGCGCAGAAAAACACGGGCCGCCTGCCATGGGGGCTGGAACTGCCGCTTGCGCCGTTTTTTGGTGTGATGGGTGTGGCCCCGCCCCCGGCATGGGGGCGTATTTCATCAATCCAGCCGCGCGCGCATGGCGGCAATCTGGACAACAAGGAACTGGTTGCGGGCACAACGCTTTTTCTGCCGGTCTTTGTGCCGGGTGCGATGTTTTCATGCGGTGACGGGCATGGGGCACAGGGTGACGGCGAAGTGTGCGTAACCGCCATCGAAACCGCACTTGAAGGCGATTTCACCTTCGTTTTGCACAAGCAGACGGGCCTTGCATACCCTCGTGCGGAAACGCCAACGCATATCATCACAATGGGCATGGACCCAGACCTGGATCAATGTGTCATCCGGGCCTTGCGCGACATGATTGTGGTGCTGGGCGAAAAGGCGGGATTGTCGCCTGAAGATGCATATACGCTGTGCTCGCTTGCGGCGGATCTGCGCATCACCCAGACCGTCAATGGCAACAAGGGCGTGCACTGCATGATCGCCAAGTCACTGCTTGAACAGGGGTGAACACCGAACACCCGCGCCCCCTGTCCTTTGGGGGCGCGGGTCATGCAATCAGGCCGCAATCGGGGGGCGGCGCAAATGCCAGTCAGTGTCGCGCTGATAGGCATCCGCGACTTTCAGCACGCGCCCTTCGGCAAACGGCCGGCCATGAATCAAAAGCCCGATGGGCAGACCATTGCTATCGAACCCGCAAGGAACCGACGCCGACGGCAGGCCAAGGTAATTCGCGGGCCGTGTGTTGATTGACACATTCATGAACGCTTCGATTGTGCCGTCACGCCCGCTGTCTATATCGGTTTCATGGCGGGTGGGAACCTTGGTGCGCAAGGCAGGGGCAACAAACACATCACACGCGCCGAACACATCATGGGCAAAGGACCGCAAGATACCGCCCCTGCGGTTCAGGGCTTCAAGATACATGACAGCAGGAATGGCATTGCCGCCATACAGTCTTGCACTTAGGTGCACAGAATAACTTTGGGGGGCGTCGCGCATCCATTGCCCATGAATGGCGGCCCCTTCACAGCGCGAGATGATGCCGCCATATGCGCTGATATCGGCCATATGCGGCAGTGTCACAGGAACCAGAACCGCACCCCGGTCCGCCAGAACAGTCATCGCTTGCACAAAGGCGGCGTTCACCTCGTCATCAATGTCGTCGAAGAAGTAATTTGTCGGCACGCCGACCCGCAGGCCCCGAATATCGCCTGTCAACGCGCCCTCGTAGTCGGGCACGGGGTCTGTCGCGGATGTGGGGTCATTCGCATCATACCCCGCAATGACCGACATGATCCGTGCGCAATCGCGGGCGGACCGTGCAAGCGGGCCGACATTATCCGCCGAGAAGGACAAAGGCATGACACCATAGCGCGACACGCGGGTTTGCGTGCCCTTGATGCCCGTCACACCGCAAAGCGCCGCAGGCAAGCGGATTGAACCGCCAGTATCAGACCCGAGCGAGGCCCCGACACAGCGCGCGGCAACCGCCGCCCCCGACCCCGATGACGACCCCCCTGTGCAATAGGCCAAATCCCACGGATTGCAGCAATCGCCAAAATGCGCGTTGTGGCCTGTGGGGTTCTGGGCGAATTCGGCCATGTTCAAGCCGCCCAATGTCAGCGAACCGGCCGCGTGCAAGCGTTCAATCACCGTTGCAGTGTAGTCCGGCACAAAATTCTTGCGGATGTCAGACCCGCAAGTGCAGGGTTTGCCTGCCTGATAATACATATCCTTATGGGCCAGCGGCACGCCATGAAGTGGCCCCAACGGGCGGCCCGTGCGTTGCATGGCGTCCAGCGCGGTTGCGGCTTCAAGCGCGGCGTCTTGCTGCAACCATATCACCGCATTGATCGACGGGTTTTGCAATTCAAAGGCGGCAAGCGCAGCTTCGGTCAGGGCCACGGCGGTGGTGTCACCGCGCGCGACAGCATCAGCCTGCTCCACGACACTTAGCGATGTCAGGCTTTCGAACCTGGTTTCAAGCTTGGTCATTGCGCGCACTCCTTGCACGATTGAAGGGCCGCCAGAAAGCTTGCGGGTTCTTCCTCGAACCGGGCCTTGCCGCGCAGCGTTGCAAAATCGTTGCGCGCCGCCAGAAAATGACCGGCCATTTCCCTGGCCGCCGGATTGGGGACATCAATCCCGGACCAGAACTTGATGGTTTGTGTGACAAGACCTTGTGTTGCGACAATTTCAGACATGCGATTTCCCTTTCCCTGATAAAGACCGCGCCGATATAGGACACGTTAGAATGCGCATACCCAATTTTGGATACAAAAATTCAGAAGTAAATGATCTTCCTTTCTGCGAATCGCCTGAAGGGATAGGGAATTATCAAATATTTTATCAATTAAATCAGTATATTACTGTAAATCTCACTGACAAATTCGAGGGATTGAACAAGGACCGCGACACGCTGATTGAATTTTTTTGTATTCAAATTCATCATTCCGCCTGAAATTCTTGCAGAACATCAACACGCAAGCAACGCAATTTGTCGGTATTTTGATGAAAAAATCGCCTGCTTGACAGATTTAAGGCATATGCCGCCGCTTGGGCAGCTATCAATACCTGCATTCAAGATTCGCTTGGCGCCAATTGGATACAATGTTGCATACTCCCCAAGGCAGGCTTTCCCCCTGCCCGCGGCATTCCTTCCAAGAAAGAGGCATTGAATGACACATACCGATCTATCCCAAAAGGACTTCCGGTCGCTTATCGCCCAGCAGGGCCTGACCTATGACGAGGCCGAACTCGCGGAGTTTTACGAAGCCTACGGCCTGGTTCGCGCCATGGCATCGCGCGTCCGCAAACCACGCAGCTACATGGCTGAACCAGTGGCAGTTTTCGCCCCTGTTCAGACATCTTCAACCTGAAGGGAAAACCGATGTCACAGATTCCAACCATCGCCGCGGCCGCAAAAGCGCTGGCCGCAAAAACCATATCGCCCGTCGAACTGACACAAGAATGCCTTGCACGGATTCGTGTCATGGAACCAGAGCTTCATGCGTTTGTGACCCTTACAGAAGACCGCGCCCTAAGCGATGCGCGCAAGGCTGAGGCCGAGATCATGGCATCAGGCCCGCGAAGCAAGATGCATGGCATTCCGGTCGGCCTGAAGGATATCGTAGATACCAAGGGCATTCTGACCACCTGCCAGTCGCGTTTTCTGGCCGACAACATACCGGATAAGGACGCGACCTGCGCGGCCAGTCTGGATGCGGCAGGGTCCGTTCTGATGGGCAAACTGACAACGCATGAATTCGCAGATGGCGGGCCATCCTTTGATCTACCTGATCCGCCTTCGCGCAACCCGTGGAATACAGCGCATTTCACCGCCGGATCGTCCAGCGGGACCGGCGCGGCTGTGGCGGCAGGTCTGGTACTGGGCGGGATCGGAACAGACACGGGCGGGTCTATTCGCGGCCCCGCTTCGCTGTGTGGAATTGCGGGCTTGAAGCCAACCTATGGGCTGGTCAGCCGCGCGGGCGTTGCGCCAGCGGCCTATAGTCTGGACCATATCGGCCCGATGTGCTGGACAGTCGAGGATTGCGCCATAATGCTGCAAAGCCTTGCAGGTCATGACCCCGCCGACCCGGCCAGCGCCAACAGGCCTGTGCCGGATTATGTTTCAGGAATTGGCGATGGTGTCAGGGGGCTGCGCATTGGCGTTGTGCGCCATTTCCATGAAACCGACCACCCTGTTTCCCCAGCAACCCAGGCCAGCATCACCGACGCCATCAGGATTTACGAGGCCGCAGGCGCAACTGTGGTCGATGTGACCTTGCCATCCCTGCAGGACTGGTCTGCGTGCGGCTTCCTGATTTCCGCCGCCGAGCGTTTGGCCGCCTATGAAGACTGGGCCATGACACGCCTTGATACGTTTTCAGCGCGCGTCAGGGACCGTATGTTCCTTGGCAGTTTTGTCACCGGGGCCGATTACCTGCAGGCCGTCCGCTTCAGGCGGGAATTATGCGCGGAACTGGCAGCGGTCATGCGCGATGTCGACATCCTGCTGACGGCATCAAACCCCGGCGAAGCGCCCCTGATCGACCAGGTTCCGCGATGGGACAATCTGACCAAACCCAATTTTACCTTCCCCTTCAATGTCGCGGGGGTTCCTGCGCTGTCACTATGTGGTGGTTTTGGGCCGCAAGGTTTGCCGCTGGGCTTGCAACTTGTCGCGCGGCCATTTGAAGAAGCGGGTCTGATGCGGGCGGGCCATGCCTATGAGTTGGCCACCGACTGGCGGTCCCAACGCCCTGCCATGATCACGAGCAAGGAACCTGCGCTGGTGTCCGCGTAATCTTGCACGGGTTTCAGGCCCGCCCCCACCACGCAATGCGTATCGGGGGCGGGCAGGTGTGAAGCGCGCCACAGCCCCGGCAAGTGGTTGTCTGCGGGGGGGGGGACGGCGCGGATACGCGCATCATCCGCCCGCGCCGCAAGTATACCATGCGCCCAGTCCCAGCCTGCCCGCGCAGACCAAGGGGGCTATGGCTTTGTATCAGCTTTCTGAAGAAAGGCCTCAACCGAAGCGCGATGTTCTTTGGTTCAATAGCAGATTGCCTGCGCCTGCCGGCCAAGTGCGAAGATGTCTTCATCCGAACTCTCAAATGTCTTGTCCAGAATGCCCTTGGTCAAGGCCACTGCCGCGGGCGACCCTTGGGTTAGGTCTTCGGCCCATGCGCATGCCGCATCCAGCAATGCTTCGCTTGCACATACCCGGTCGCCAGCGCCGTCTGGTGCGGCGCTGGCGACCGGGTATGTGCATGTTTGCTGTTGCGCTACTGGTAGCGCGCATGACCGGGCTAAGTCTGGCGCAGTCCTTTTTGTCATTTGTTCCCACCAGCCCTGTCGAGGCCGCGAGGATGGCACGGGCCGCAGACATAGACCCCGCGCCTGTGGTCGTCTTGCAAACGCTGCGTCTGGCATCTGTCCTGATCCTGCTTCCTTTCGCCATATATGCTCTGGCCGGCTGGCTGGTTGCACAGCGCACCCCTGTTTCTTTGGGGCAATTCGACCCCCTGCCGTTACTGGTTCTTGCCGCGGCCGGGTTGGCGGGCGCGTGGCTGTTTTGCATCCTGCGCGTGCCCAACCCGAACTTTCTGGGACCAATGGCCATAGCCGCGCTGCTGGCCGTCAGCGGATCAGGGCTTATGCCCTATCCGCCCGATATTCTGGCACTGGCGCAAATATTGCTTGGAACCTGGCTTGGGGCGACATTCCGGCGCGACTTCGTGGCGTCGTCCCTGCGATTGACGCTTGTAAATGCTGCATCTTCAGTCTTGCTGTTGGCGCTATGTCCGTTCAGCGCGGTCCTGATTGCAATGGTAACCGGGGTGGATTGGCAAATAATGGTGTTGGGGGCCGCCCCCGCCGGGGTGAATGAAATGGCGCTGACGGCCAAATTTCTTGGCCAGAACGTCGTGCTGATCACGACATTCCATCTTGTCCGGATTTTCATTTTCATGCCGAATATCCCGTGGATCGTGCGACTGATCGTGCGCTACAAAAACCGAAAACACCCCAAGGAACACCGCAAATGACCCAGCACCACCGCCCATTGCCCACTGGCCGCAAGGTCAGGGTTGCTGTCCTTGACGATTACATGGGCGTTGCACACCGGCTTGCCGACTGGTCACGGCTGGCGGACCGCGCGGATCTAACCTTTCTGACCAAGGCCATCCCCCCTGAACGCCTGATCGATGATCTGGCCCCGTTTGATGCGATTTGCCTGTTGCGTGAACGCACCGACCTGCCCGGCAACATTTTGCGCGGATTGCCGAATTTGAAAGCCATCGCTGCGACGGGGCGCCAGAACCGGACACTTGACAGCGACACTGCAGCGGCACTTGGCATTCCTGTCATGACGACCGATGGCAGTGGCAACGGCGTATTCGCAACAGTCGAACTGGCATGGGGGCTGATCTTTGGCCTGATGCGCCACCTACCCGCCGAGGCTGCTGCGATGCGCGCAGGGGAATGGCAAACGCGCCTTGGACGCGCGGTTCATGGGCGCACGTTGGGGCTGGTGGGCCTTGGCAAATTGGGCACGCGCATGGCGCTGGTCGCAAGGGCCTTCGGGATGGATGTCATCGCCTGGAGTCCGAACCTGACGGCAGAACGCGCACAAGCGGGCGGGGCAACACATGTCGACAAGGAAACACTGTTTTGCCAATCTGACATTGTGTCGCTGCATCTGGTGCTTGGTCCGGCCACCAAGGGGATCATCGGCGCCGGGGACCTGTTGCGCATGAAACCCGACGCGTTGCTGATCAATACCGCGCGCGGGCCATTGGTCGATCAGGGTGCGCTTCTTGACGCGCTGTCTGGCGGCAGGATTGGCGGCGCGGGAATTGATGTGTATGACCATGAACCGCTGTCGCCGGACGCCCCGATCCGCAGCCTGCCCAATGTGCTGGCAACGCCACATCTGGGCTATGCCGTGCAAGAGACGTTTGAGAGCTTCTATGGCCAGACAGTCGAAAATCTGGATGGCTGGCTGAATGGAAAACCACTGCGACTGCTATCGGCAAATTGAAAAGCCGGCCCAAACATGCGCCGGCTTCCTGCATTCGTGCCCTCTGGCGGTTACTGGCCGATGCCACGCTCAGTGGCCAGGTCTTGCCAGATTTGCAGGTCACGCACATATATCTCGGTGAATTTTGCCGATGACAGGCTACCCGCAATCGCATAGGTCTGCGCAAGTTGTTCCTGCATGCGGTCTGTGGCCATCGCTACAGCCAGATCGGCATTGACCCGGTTTGCAAGGTCTTCTTCCATGCCGCCAAGGGCAAAGATTGCGACCCAGCCTTCCAGTTCGACGCCCGACACGCCAACTTCGCCACTGGACTGGATATCTGGCAGCAGGGCAAACCGCGCTGGTGCCAGAACGGCCAGCGCCTTCGCGCGCCCGTCATTGACATGAGGCACCACACTTTGCATGGTGGAACTATAGGTATCCGCATGGCCGCCCATCAGATTGGTCGGCGCCTCGCCTGCGCCGCCGAAATGCACCACATCAGCGGGAAGGTCCGCTGCCTGAATGACAAGTTCAGATGGTATGACCCGAACTGCCAGGCCCGGCTGTTGCCATGAACATGGGGCGGTTCTGCGCTTCTTCCATGAAGCTGGAGAAATCCTGTGATTGGACATTTGCACCGCCGACCAGAACATAGGGGCTGGTGATCAGAAGCGAAATCGGTGTGATGTCGTCGATCGGGTCAAATTGCAGGTCGCTTTGCAGGGCGGGGGCTGTGGCAATCGCGGCAGTGTTGATCAGCAACAGCAGGTTGCCGATCCGCGCAGGCCCGGTTTCCAGGAACGCGACCAGTCCTTCCGGGTTGGCACCATGTTGCGAAGCCGTGTGCTTTCCCTGTCGATGCTGCCATCGCGCTTCGTGCCCACCGAACTCAGAATCTCGCCAATGCCGAACAGCCCCATTGCCATGGCACTGATGCCGAACCCGTCCATCAAACTCATGGAACCGAAGGTGAAGCGCGCGGCCCCGCTTTGGCTGTCGATCCCGACCGTTGCAATCAGCATTCCAAGAATGACCATCGCAATGCCCTTGGACGGTGTCACATTGGTGACGGTGGAAGCCGCGACAAGCCCCAGAACCATCAGCGCGAAATATTCCGCCGGTCCGAAGGTCAAAGCGTATTCGGGAATCAATGGCGAAAACAGGCTAAGATGACAATCCCGATTGACCCGCCCACGAAAGACGCAATCGTTGTCATGAAAAGCGCGACACCGGCGCGGCCCTTCTGGGCCATCGGATACCCGTCCAGACAGGTCACTGCCGATGACGTGGCCCCCGGCATGTTCAGCAGAATGGACGCAGTCGACCCGCCATAGTCGTTCCGTAGTATATGCCCGCCAGCATGATAAGCGCCGCAGTCGGGTCCAGGTGGAAGGTGATCGGGAACAACATCGAAATCGCGGCCAGCCGACCAATGCCCAGTATAACCCCCACGAAGGTTCCAGGAAACACACCCGCGAAACAATAAAACAGGTTCGTGGGCGTGATTGCCGTTTCAAGACCCGGCAACAGGTTTGCAAGAAGGACCAGCCAAATGCAGGTATGCTCAGGCCCAGCCCCAAGATGAAGACGGCCCAGCTCACAAAGGCTGTCGCACCGGCAAGGATCAGGGCGCGTGTCGTCGGAACCTTGGTTTCCGCGAAGGTTGCGATAAGCGTTGTCGCAAAGACCGACGGGACCAGCCCGAATTCCTCGATCATCAGCGCGAAACTCAGGATGCTGGCGGACAGCACAATCAGCGCACGGAAGCGGACATCAACTTTTGTTCCGTTCTGCAGGAATGCCGGAACCGCGATCAGCAGCCCGAAGACCGCCAGCATCGCCCCCAAGGCGGCAGGCATCATGCCCGGCCCCATGCGGGTGACGGTTCCGGTGGCATAATTCGACAAGGCCAAATGACGGCCCCTGAACCAAAGACCGTCAACCCGAAACCGGCAACGATATCTCTGTAATTTCAATCCAGCACTGTCCCCTCCCTGTGGTTCGGCACTCATTCTTGTGGGGCGAGTGTCTGTGCAATGACCAATTCGCACAACAGTCTAAACTTGGGGCGCGCATAACAAAAAGTATGCCTCTGACCGCGCAACATTGACTTGCCTGATGGCCCGCCTTGCCGCACAAGATTCGCTATGAGCACAAGTTTGGAAAATGCGGGCTGGTATCTGGAACCTGATGACGGGTTTATCGGACATGTCGGCGGGTTGTGGCGGCGCAATGTCGCAGGCGTGGGGCAAGTTGCCTTCATTGCGCAGGAAATTCATGCCAATCGCAATGGTGTCGTGCATGGTGGCATGCTGATGACATTCGTGGATCGTGCGCTGGGACAAGCCGCAAGGCTGGTAGCCGGCGCGGAACGCGGGGCCACAATCAGCCTGAATCATCAGTTTCTGGCGCCGGTCAAAATAGGGGACATTGTCGAAATCACGCCCCAGATCGGAAAAGTGACGCAACACATGGTGTTTGTCCCACGGACCGCCACTGTCCGCGACGCCCCGGTTATTTCCACCCAGGACGTGGCCGCAGTGGATGGGTTGGTCGTCATCGCGGGCTGAAGCCCGTCATTGCGCCAGTATGCGACACGGCTGCACGCGCACCGGATTCCGAACGTCCAACCTTGTAGACGACCAGCGGCTTGCCCGCATTATCATAGCGGTAATACCCTGCACCTGTTTTGCGACCGAACCGGCCCGCTTCGCACAGGCGGTCAGGAATATGAACATAGCGGTCAGCCAGGTTCCGGCGGGGGGCTTGTTGCTGGCGCATACGCGATGCAATATCAAGGCCCGAAAGATCGGCCACGGCAAACGGCCCCATTGCGAAACCGAACGCTCCCAGGGCCGTGTCGACATCGTGCATGAAAGCGCCATCTTCCAGCATGAATTCACAGGCCATGCGATACGCGGCATAAACGCGGTTGCCAATAAAACCAAAGGCATTGCGCGCCTCGACGGGCTGCTTGCCCAGCATCCGCGCCACCGAAAAGCCAGTGGCCATTGCATGGTCGCTGCTCTGCGTTCCCCGAACGATTTCCAGCAACCTCGTCCGCGCCGGCCAGCGCGCCAGCATGCGATTGCGCCAGTTCCGCCGCCGCGTCGGATCGACCCAGCTTGAACGCCGCGACGGGCTTGCCGCGCGCCGCTGCCGCCTTAGCAAAATCGCGCAAGCGGTCGGCGTGGTTCATTTGTTCCAGAAACAGCAAGAAGCCCGCGACCTTTGAATCATCAAGCGCGGCCATGCAGACATCGCCCACCGACACCAGCCCCGCAAAGCCAAGCCCCTTGCGCTTGCCGCGCGACATCAGCGCGCCGATAAGGCGGCCACTATGCGACGCCACGAACAGCCCGCCTTTTGGCAGGTCCGGTTCGGCGAAGGCTGCATTGGCCGTCAAGGTCATGCCATTATGCCGATTGGCCAGCCCGATGGATGACGCCCCCAGCACACGCAGTTTTCCACGGGCAATCAGCGCTTGCAGACGTTCCAGGTTTTCCTGCCCTGCAGCGCCCGCCTCGGCAAAGCCTGTGGCCAGAACTGTCGCCACCGCGACACCGCGCGCTTCGCAATCTTCCAAAGCGTCCAGCGCGCGCGGCGCCGGTCAGAATGAACGCATGGTCAGGCACCGCAGGCAGGTCGTCCAGCGACGCATAGGCTTGCTCGCCTTGGACTGTCGCGCGGGTGGGATTGATCGCCTAGACTGTGCCGCCATATCCGGCCGTACGCAAAAACCGCAGCGGGCGACCCGACGTTTTCAAAGGGTCATCAGACACCCCCACAAGGGCTATGCTGTCCGGACGCAGCAGCGCCTTTTGCCAGACTTGCGCAGCCATCACGACGGCCTTTGATTGAAGCGCCGGTCAAAGACATGTTCGGGAATTCGGTTTTTCAACATTTCCAGCGATCCCCCGGAAATTTGCCATCCGCACGTGCGTTTTAAGCAATATTCCACCAGACTCTCGGTCGAATACCCGTAGGCCCCCATCGCTTGCATGGCCTCGTTTGCCGCGTCAAACCCTGCCTCGTTGCAGGCCAGTTTGGCCACTGCCGTATCAAGCGCTGATGGCAGGCCATTGGCATCCGCATCCTGTGCGGCGCGGTATAGCAGCATCTGGGCGGCTTCCAGTTTCACTGTCATTTCCGCGAATTTCCCCAGCGCGCCTTTTGGGCGGGGGTGGCGAATTCGGCAAAGGTGCGGATCGGCCCGAAATTGCCCGCCTGCACCACATCGGCACCTTTTGGGGCACAGCATGGCCAGTTCCTGAATGGTGATGACTGCATCCATCAATGTGCCACCGATACCGCCATCTTCTTCGCGGATTGTAATTCCCAGCATGCCCATATCGGCCAGTTGCTGCGCGTTATCCCATGGGTATTCGCGCGAATGCGCCCGCGCCAAGGTTGCCTGTTGCGAAGCGGCGCACAGCCTGCGCCAGTTCGGCTTGTTCGGGGGTAAGTCCGTATGTCACGCGACAGGGCGATGGCGATACCCTGACCAACGCCGATGCACATGGTGGCAAGCGCCCGCCGCCCCCCTGTTTGCGCAAGTTCCAACGCTGCGGCGCCCGTGATCCGCGCACCGGACATGCCCAGCGGGTGCCCAAGCGCAATTGCGCCGCCATTGGGGTTGACGCGCGCATCATCATCCGCAATTCCCAGATGGCGCAGCGTGGCAAGCCCCTGACTGGCAAAGGCCTCGTTCAATTCGATCACATCAAAATCGGATTGCGTCAGGCCAAGCCGCGCCATCAGCTTTTGTAACGCAGGCGCGGGACCAAACCCCATGATGCGCGGCGCAACACCTGCACTCGCCCCGCCCAGAACGCGCGCAATCGGGGTCAGTCCATGGCGCAGCGCTGCCCCTTCGGAGGCGATGATAAGTGCCGCTGCACCATCATTGACGCCCGACGCATTGCCCGCCGTGACTGACCCGCCCTGCCGGAACGGGGCCTTGAGTGCGGCAAACGCCCGGGCGGTGGTATCAGGTCGCGGGTGTTCGTCTGTCGCAAAACTTGGGGGCGGCCCCTTGCGCCGCAGCAGGGTGACCGGCGTAATTTCAAGCGCAAGGCGGCCTTTTTGCAGGGCACGCCCGGCCTTTTGTTGGGAACGCAGTGCAAACGCATCCTGATCAGCGCGCGAAATGCTGAAATCCTCGGCCACATTCTTGGCGGTTTCGGGCATCGACCCAACGCCGTATTGCGCCTGCATCAGCGGGTTGATGAAGCGCCAGCCAATCGTCGTGTCATGCACTTCGGCAGTGCGCGCAAAGGCTGTCCCGGCCTTGGGCATCACAAATGGCGCGCGCGACAGTATCGCATCGGGGCCGCGCGGTGGTGTGCGGGGGCCGCTGGCCACATGGCTGTATCGCCCCGAACTTGCGGCGCGTGCGCAGGACCTTGGACGCTATTGCAGATACGACACCTTGCTGCCCCCACCCCGCCTGAGCGAGCTTGCCATTCTGACCATGGCGCGCCATTGGTCCGCCGAATATGAATGGGCCGCGCATAAAAAAGAGGCCCTGAAAGCAGGGCTTTCAGCCAGTGTTACTGAAGCGATCCGCACAGGAACACAGCCCGAATATACTGACGAACACATAAAGGTTGTCCATGCTGTCGCGCGTTCGATTCTTGAAACCAGCGACGTTTCAGATAGCTTGTATGCTGCGGCAGTCGCGGCACTTGGCACCGAAAAGCTGATCGATCTGGTTGGCCTGCTGGGCGATTCCACGCTTATATCAATGACACTGAACGTATTCCGAATACCCCCGCATGAACAGGGCCGGCCAGAACTGTCATGACACCCGCCACACCCCCTGTCACGCCCGAAATGCCGGATATCTGGCCACGGGCGGCGGCGGGGTGTTTCAGCTTTGCGGGGGTGGCGCGTCACCTGCATAAGGCAGCTGCGCACATTCTGTGAACACGCGTTTTTCACATCCCGCGCAAATGCGGTGGTCCAGCCTGCGAACTGCGGCGCTGACAGCATCACCTTTCGAGATGTGCAGACAGTCCTTGTCCAGTTCGTCCAGAACATGGAAACGCCGCAGACATTCCAGCAAGGGCGGGAACAACGCAACGATACGGAAGGTGCCACCATCGGCGCGGATCTCGCGGATTGCGTGGATCAGAAAATCAGCACCCGACAGGTCAATCTTGCCGACCCCCTTCAGATAGAAAATCGCGTGGATTTGCGCCGGACGCTTGGCCCTAAGCGCCTTCCACTGGGATTCGACATGTTCGACAGACCCGAAATACAAAGGACCATCCAGCCGAACAGAAACCAGTTGCGGGCATTCCGGCACGCGGTGCAAGTCCGCATTGCGGAACTTGCGCCGTCCACTGGCCGAAACCACAGGGGCGCTGACCCGCAACGACGGGTGCGAGCTTTCGTAGATAAACACCGAGAAGGACGCAATCACACCAATGTAAATCGCAAAGTCCAGTTCGATAAGCAGTCCTGCCCCAAGTGTCAGCAGCAAGATAAGCGTTTCAGGCCAAGAGGTCCGCAAGATATGGCGGATTTCCTTCCGGTCGATCAAACGCCACGCAACATAGATGATCAGACCGGCCATGGCGGGCTGCGGGATAGATGTGATGTAGCTGCCGAAGGCCAACAAGATACCCACAAGAAAGAGGCTTGCAAAAACCGCCGAAAGCGGGGTGCGCGCGCCAGCCTCGGCGTTTACGCCCGATCGGGTGAACGAACCGGACCCTGCATAACACATCCAGAAACTGCCAATGGTGTTCGACAGGCCCTGACCCATTATTTCCTGGTTCGGCGCAAACGGTTCCTTCCTGCGCAGCGCGAAGGTGCGCCCGATCGAGATGGCCTCCAGCAGGCCCACAAGGGCAACAGCCGCTGCGCCCGGTGCCAGCATCGCAACATCGGACCACTGGAAATGCGGGACCGACAGGCTGGGCAATGCGCCGGGAATGGCACCCAGCATCTTGACGCCATGTTCCGCAGCATTGCTCAGCGTGGCGATGCCCGCGCCGACCAGAAGGGCCACAAGAAAACCGGGAAGCCGTGGCGCAAGCATCTGGATCAGGGCGACCGTCACAAAAGTAGCGCCTGCAATCATCGCTGCCAGCGGGTTTACATCACCGATGGCGGCCCCCACGTTGCGCAGCCGGTCAAGGACATTGCCACCGGCTGCAACCTCCAGGCCCAGCGCGCCCGAAAGCTGGCTTATCGCGATCAGCAGCGCAGCCGCCGCAGTGAAGGCCACGATAACGGAATGCGACACAAACGACACCAGCCCGCCCAACCGCGCAAGCCCGGCAACAATCTGGAACACCCCGACCAGCAATGTCAGCAGCAATGCCAGTTCGATGTATCGCGCGCTTCCCGGAACAGCGAGCCCTTCGAGCGTGGCAAACAGAAGCGCCGATATCGCGGTGGTCGGCCCCGACACCATTACCATGGAAGACCCGAAAAGCGCCGCAACGATGGCTGTGATCATCGCGGTATACAGGCCAAATTCCGGCGGCAGCCCTGCAATGGTTGCAAAGGCCACCCCCTGTGGCAGCACGATGGCCGCATTCGTCAGCCCAGCCAACGCATCAGCGCGCAACGACGCGCCATTGGTCTGCCGCAACCATGCGGCAGCCGGGAAAAACGACAAGCGGGCCATGTCAGGTTGTCGGGTCAGGGCGGGGTACGCCGCGGTAGAACTGGGTCAGCGGTGCGGGAATTTCGTCCGCATCATAGACCCCCAATGTGACACCGCGCGCAGACGACCTTCCGCGTTCGGCAATAATCTGTGCGTCAGAACGGGTTGTGCGTTGCGACAGGCGCCGCGCCCACTGCCCAAGCCTGTCATACATAAGTGCCAGGGTATCGACACAGGCCCCGGTTTCGCCAAGATCGACATATTCGAACGGGTCATTGTCCATATCGAAAAGTTGTGGCCGCATCCCTTCGGCATACATGAACTTCCAGCGCTTGTCCGCGATCATGAACAACCGCGCCGAAGACGGGTCCCTGGCAAGTTTCGCAACTGCCGGATTCATTGAATAGTCGTATTCGCTTACCACAAAATCCCGCCATTCCGGGGTCTGGCCATGCAGCCAGGGTATCAACGAACGGCCTTCCAGAATATGCGGTCTGGGGGCACCGCCAGCAACCTGCAGGAAGGTTGGCGCAAGGTCGATCGCTTCTACCAGCGCGTCGCAGCATGTGCCGCGCGTCACATCTGCCTGAGGGGCGGGGTCACGAATGATCAGCGGAACCTTGACCGATGGTTCGTGAAACAGGTCCTTTTCACCCATCCAGTGATCGCCCAGATAATCGCCATGATCCGAAGTCAGCACAATCAGGGTATCTTCCCAACGGCCGGTTTCCTTCAGCCAGGTAAAAAGACGCCCCATCTGGTCGTCGCATTGCTTGATCAGCCCCATATAGGCCGGGATCACGGCCTCGCGGACCTTGTCCCGGCTGAAGGACTTGCCAATGCGGCCTTCCATGAACGCCTTGAAAACCGGATGCGCCTCGGCTTTCTCTCGCGGGTGGCGCGCGGCGGGAATGACATGCTCGGGGCCATACATCGCATTATATGGCGCAGGCGCGATATAGGGCCAATGCGGCTTGATATAGGACAGATGAAGGCACCAGGGGGTGTCCCCTGCCTGCTGCATGAATTCGATCGCGCGCGAGGTCATATAAGGCGTCTCGCTATCATCTTCGCGGATTGCTGCCGCCTTGCGCGCATTCTTCAAAAACCACCCCGAGGCCATCTTTTCGGGGTCATCCTCTTCGCGGCCGCTATTGGCGAAGTCATGCCACGGGTTGGCACTGCTATAGCCCTGGCCCCGCAGCCATTCGTTATAGATTGCAGCGCCGTAATTTTCATCATACAGGCCATCCGGCCCCTCTGGCCGCATGCCGTCATCGCGTTCCCAGACATCGAATCCGCATTGCTCGACACGCGCGCCAATAACGCTGTCGCGGTCGATGCCAAGCCAGGCCATGCCCTCGTCATCAGCTTTCATATGGGTCTTGCCAATCAGCCAGCAGTCCATGCCCGCGTCGCGCAGATGGTCGCCCATCGTCCGTTCACCGACTTTCAGCGGCACACGGTTCCATGTCGCACCATGTGAATGCACATAGCGCCCCGTGTAGAAACTCATCCGGGAGGCACCACAGACAGGCGATTGCACATAGGCACGCGTGAAGCGCACGCCTTCTGCGGCAAGCGCATCAATATGCGGCGTATGCAAATAAGGATGGCCCGCGCAGCCAAGATAATCCCACCGCAACTGGTCGAACATGATGAATAGAATGTTTTTTGCCTGCGCCATCAGATATCCAGCACCAGTTTTCGGGTCTTTGACCGGGAACAGCAAACAGTAACGCGCGCATTTGCGGCTTTTTCAACATCGGTTTGCACAAGGTCACGGTGATCGGGCATACCTTCCAGAACTGTCGTCAAACAGGTGCCACACACGCCCGACTGACAGGACACCTGCACATGCACGCCGTTTTCTTCCAGCTTCTGGGCAATTGTCTCGCCGGGGTGGACGTCAAAGGTCTTGCCCGATTTCTTTGCGACAACCGTGAAGGGGGCGCCATCGGTGTTGACCTCGGCGCCGAAGCGTTCAAGATGCATGCAGTCCTGTGCCCAACCGTTGTTTTGGGCGGCGCGCAGCACAAAATCCATAAATCCGTTCGGTCCGCAGACATAAAGCTGTCTGTCCGGTGCTGCCCTTGCAAGGACAGTGTTGATATCCAGATGCTGGTCTTTCGGGCCAGTGTCGATGTGCAGATGCACCTTGTCACCGAAGCGGGCCAGTTCATCCAGAAACGCCAGCCGTTCAAGCGCACGCCCGCAATAATGCATTTCCCAAGATGCGCCCGCCGCCTGCAGGGCATAGGCCATGCCAAGCATGGGCGTAATGCCGATACCGCCCGCAAAAAGAATTGTATGCGCGGCTGACAGGTCAAGGGGGAAGTTGTTGCGCGGCCGCCCGATGCGTATCTTTGCGCCCTGCTGGAACTGGGCGTGGATGGCCGCAGAGCCGCCCCGCGACTTAGGGTCAAGCAAGATACCCAGCCGGTATTTTGTGGTATCAGCCGGGTCGCCTGTCAGCGAATACTGCCGGACAAGCCCGGATCGGATATAGACATCCAGATGTGCGCCCGCCTGATAGGCTGGCAGGGGGCGGTCTTGCGTGCTGCGCAGTTCAAGGCTGATGATATCGGTGGCAGCCGGTTCGCGGGCGGTAACCGTCACATCAAGCCAGGGGCTTTCGGCCCGTTCAACACTGTCGCGCGCCAGCACCTGATCTGCCAGATGCACGCGCACCGGCATCGTGGCATACCCCTGGATCGAGTTGTTCAGCGCGACCTGGGGTTCGGCGGTCAATTCAAACCGCGCCACGCGCCGCCGCAAGGCCTGCACAAGGCTTTGCATCTCCAGCCGTGCCAGATGCATCCCCATGCACATATGCACGCCCTGCCCGAAACCGACATGATCATGCACATCCCGCGTCACATCGAAACGGGTCGGATCAGGGAATTTCTGCGGGTCACGATTGGCAGATGCAAACATCACCAGGACGCGCGCACCTTCGGGGATGGGGTGGCCCGCAATCTCGCTGTTCTGGGCAACATACCGGGTCCAGCCGCGCACTGGCGCAGCAATCCGCACGGTTTCTTCGACGGCGTTGGCCACCAGTGCGGGATTGTCCCGCAGTTTTTGCCAGTCGTCAGGGTTCTGGGCAAAAAGACGGATCAACTGCCCCGATACAGAAATCGTGGTATCCAGCGAAGGGTTGATGTAGTCGCGCATCAACTGCGCGCAGGTTTCGAAATTAATCCCGCGTTCCGGGCCAACCTCGAAAATGCGTTTGGCCCAGCCCCCTTCCTTCAGCTTCTCTGGACGGCCATAGACCAACAGAAAATCGCGCAGATCCTTCAGATCCTCATACGCCTCCTTGGTGCGCGCATTCTCGGTGCCGAACAGATTGAAGGTGGCGGACGCCCATTTCAGCATTTGCGCGCTGTCCACTGCCGGCGGCAGGCCGACCAGTTCGGCAACAATGGTCACGGGCAGAAAGCGCGCGAAATCAGCAACGGCATCGAATTCGCCGCGTTGGCACAACGTGTCGACAAGCCCTTCGGCGGCATCGCGGATGCGCCCCTCGACCGTGGCCAAGGCACCGGGCAAAAGTGGTTCGGACGTGATGGAACGGGTGCGATCATGTGCTGGCGGGTCGGAATTCAACGTCGACCCCACCAGAATGTCATTCACCTTCTGCAATGGCGACACGCCGCGCGCGCTGGAATACCGCAAGGGCTGGCGCAGCACCTCGCTGACCTCCTTGTAGTTTGGCAGCGCATAGAGATCGTGTTTCGACAGATAGACAACCGGACCCAGCGCGCGAAGTTCCTCATAGACAGGATAGGGGTTGCGGATCGCCTCGTCGCAATAGAAGTCGATGTCAGAAATGGGAATGCCATTGGCCAGCGGGGCATGTGTGGTCATGTGATCGTCTCCTCTTGCACCAGGCGCAGCTCATGCAGGTCCATCAAGTCGGCCTGATTAAACGCCCCCATGCCGCCGTCGATGGCAATATCTGTTCCCTTGATCCAGTTGGACGCGCCCGACAATAGGAATGCCGCAATTTCGGCAATTTCGACAGGCTGGCCGGGGCGGCCCGCGCGCTGCACGTTGCGCATCATTTTATCCCCGAAGGCTTTTTGAAAATCGCTTAGAATGCCAGTGGAAATACCACCGGGACTTAGGGAATTTATCCTTAGCCCCCGGCTGACCATCGCCTCGGCTTCTGCGATGGTCCAAAGGATTATGGCCTCTTTGGTCAGGTTATAGCAACGTGTCGCATCAAGTTTTTCATGGGTGATGAAACGCTCTAGCGGGTCGCGGTGTGACAGTCGGCCCAGTCGCTTGACCTGCTCAAGCCCGTCGCGCCACCCGTGACCGGCACGGCTGGCCATGTTGACGATCGACGCATCGGCGCGCATCTTCGGGACCAGCGCATGTGTGAAGGCGCGTGTGCCCAGAAAATTGACGCGCAGTATTGTCTCCTCCAGGCCCGGACGTGGCGGCAGACCGGCGTTGTTGCACAGCCCGTCCAACGGTTCATCAATGCGCGCAGCGGCCTCGATGATGCTTTGTGGGTCATCAAGATCAAGCGGGATGAAGCAATCGATATTCGCGCTGGTTTCACGAATATCGAGGCCGATCACCCGGTCGCCACGGTCTTTCAGCAACCGCGCCAGCTCAGCGCCGATGCCGCTTGCAACACCCGTGACTGCATAGATTGACTGCGCCATGTGTATCCTCCTTGTTCAAGGCGAAGTTACGGCAGCGCAACCGATCAAGAATAGACTTGAAAAATCACTATGTATAATTCTAGGTTATCGCATGAAGGTCCAACACATCCAGGTTCTTGTGGCCATAGCCGAACACGGCAGCCTTCGGGCGGCAGCGGCGGCAGTGGGAAAATCGCAACCCGCGCTGACGCAAGCCCTAAGGCAGGCCGAGGATGAACTGGGCGTGGCCATCTTCGCGCGGACATCGCGCGGGGTCGAACTGACCGAAATAGGGGAACGCGTCTTGTTGCGCGCGCGCACCATCACATCCGAGATTGACCGCCTTGATGAAGAAGTTGCCCAGCTTCGGGGCGAACAGATCGGCGCGGTTCATGTCTGTGTCTCGCCGCTGGCCGCGATGCGGATCATGCCGCGCGCACTGACGCTGTTTCGCAAGACACATCCTGACATCGACGTGCGCCTGTCCAGCGGGCTGTTCCCCGGCGCGCTGAAACCCTTGCGCGAAGGGCGAATCGACATTCTGATAGGCCCGACACCGCCTGCCGGAATGGCGCGCGAGATTGCCATAGAACACCTGATCGACACGCAGATTCTTGTTGTGACCGCTGCCGGTTCACCGCTGCTGAAGGCGCGGTCCCTTGCGGAACTGACAGGCGCACAGTGGATCATGATCGGCGCACCGGGGGGGCCGGGCGATATTTTCCGCCAACCCTTCATCGACAACGGGCTTGTGCCCCCGCATGCGACAACGACATCCGAATCCTATTTTGGCGCGCTTGCGCTTGTTGAACATCTGGGGGCTGTGTGCACGTTCCCCGCACTGCTGCTGGAAAAAATGCAACAGACAGCGCGGATTGCCGCAATTCCGATACGCGAGGAAATCGCGCCCTTGAAAATATCGCTTATGACACGCGCGGGTCACCCCTTGACCCCTGCCGCTGATGCCTTGGTGAATTGTATTCGCCGCAGGGTGACGGCGCTGTAGGTGATAAGCCCAGTGTATCGCGATTTGACAATCGCCGTTGATCGTTATCACGTCAAGGCGCTAGGAAAGGGGCGGCACCTGTTTGTCGATCCATGGGAGGATTCAAAATGACGCGCACGCCCCTGCTCGCTGGCCTTTTGGCGGCAACTGCTTTCGCCAGCCCTGCCACTGCAGAAACCCGGCTGACCTTCAATATTCTATTTCCACCGACGCATTTCTCTTGGCCAGTGTTCGAGGCGTGGGCGGAAGACGTGTCCGCCGCCACCAATGGCGCGGTCAAGATCACCTTCCCGCCGCAATCAGTTGCGCCGCCGCCGGGCATTGTCGATGCCGTGCGCAATGGTGTCGCGGATGGGGGCTTCATCTTTAACGGGTTCCTTGCCCAGAACGCCCCCGGAACCATGGTGACGCAGATGCCCTTCATCGACCGGGGAAACAGCGAAGTGATGTCCGTCGCTTTTTGGGACACCTACAAGGACAGCTTTGCCGAAGTCGAGAACCTGCGCGGTGTCGAAGTCGCGTCGGGTTTCCATCTTGGTCCCACCTATCTGTGCTCGACCACTGACAAACCGATTACCACACTGGAAGACCTGCGCGCCCGGCGCGTCTGGGCCCTTCCTGGCACGATTGCCGACACGCTGGCCGCGATGGGGCTTGCGATTACGGCTTCTCCGGCGGTCCAGCTTCAGGAACTGACGTCGCGCAACACTGTCGATGCCCATCTTGGCGTGACAATGGAAACCATCATCGCCTTCGGTGTTGCCCCCTATACGAAGTCATGCGTGGAAATGGTGCCTGCGCTGCAATCGGCAAGCTTCTCGATCTTTTTCAACCAGCGCAGCTGGGATCGCCTGCCAGAAGAACACCGCGCCGCCATTACCGAACTGTCCGGCGCTGCCCTGGCCGCACGTCTGGGCGCCGCAACCGATGCCGCCGATGATGCGGCACGCGCGCAGCTTGAAGCCATGGGCGTGACCTTTGCCCCGATGGACGAAAACCTGCTTGCCGCCATGCAAGACGCCTCAAATGGAATTGCAACAGCGTGGGCCGACGCGGTTCAAGCCGCCTATGGTATCGACGGGATGGCGTTGATCGAAGACACGCGCGCGCGTGTCGCGGCTAGCTCGGCTAACTAAGCAAAGCACCGCGCGGCGCGGCCACACCGCCGCGCGCACCACCGCATGAGGAGGATGCGATGATCTTTTTGCGGAAATTTACAACCCTGTTGGGCGCAGGCTGCCTGATTGCGATGATTGCGATCACATGCGCAGAAGTCTTCATGAGATATGTGTTCAGCCGGCCGGTTTTCGGGTCGTCCGAAATGGTCCAGCTTCTGCTTGGCGTGCTTGTCTTCAGTGGCATGTTCGTTGTCACGCGCGACCGCGGGCATGTCAACGTGTCCCTTTTCGAGCCGTTTTTGCTTAGGTATTTCCGGCGGGGTTATCGCAGCATTTTTGATGTAATGACCCTGCTGGGCGTCGTGGCTGTCGCAGGCATTCTGGCATGGCGCACCTGGGATCTGACGCAATACCCCGAAACGACGATTGTTCTACGGCTGCCGATGATCTGGTTTCTGGGGGGCATGACCATCCTTGCCGCGCTGGCCATCATTGGCGCAGTGGCCGCAATGCGCGACAACAAGCGCGAAACGCCGCCGCATTCCCCGCAAATCGACGGATAAGGAACCGATCACGGAACTTGCACTGATAGGCTTCGCAGCTCTGCTTTTTCTGGCCTTTGTCGGGGTGCCGCTGGCCTTTGCGACGCTGGCTGTCGGGTTTTTCGGCATCATGTATTTGCGCGGGCGGGACGCCGCCCTTGCGGTATCATCGCAATGGATGGTGGACACGGCGACGAATTACAACCTGTCGATCATTCCTTTATTCGTCCTGATGGGCGCGCTTATTCACCGTTCCGGAATCAGCAAGGATTTGTTCGATGCGTCCTATGCATGGTTCGGTCGGTTTCGGGGGGGGCTGGCCCTGTCGGGGGTGCTGTCTTGTGCGGGGTTCGCGGCGGTCTGTGGTTCTTCGCTTGCGACTGCGGCAACGATGACGCGCGTTGCCATTCCGCCAATGCGCAGCTTTGGCTATAATGACGGCTTTTCTGCCGGAACCATCGCGGCAGGCGGCACCCTTGGCATTATGATCCCGCCATCTGTTCCCCTTGTTATCTACGGCATCGTGGCCGGACAGGATATCGGGGTGCTGTTCATCGCGGCGGTTCTTCCGGGGATCATGCTGGTTTGCCTGTTCATGCTGGTGGCGGCCATTGTGACCACCATCCGCCCCGACTATGGCCCTGCCGGCCGCGCCATGCGCCTTGCGGACATGCTGCGCGCGTCCTACGCAACTTGGCCGGTGATCATTTTGTTCGGGGTCGTTCTGGGCGGCATCTACAGTGGAATTTTCACCCCGACAGAGGCCGCAGGCGTTGGCTGTGCAGGGGCGTTCGTTTTCGGGGTGTTCCGTGGCCATTTCCTTGATCTTGAAAGCCTGCGGGGCGTTTTCGAAGAAACAGTCAAGACAACCGCGATGATTTTTGCAATCGTCTTCACGGCGCTGATCCTTGCCCAGTTCGTCAACCTGACAGGCATGCCACATGAACTGCGCGAAATGATCCTGGGTTGGGGGCTGGGGCCGATTGGTCTGGTGCTGATGATTTGCGCAATCTGTGTGCTGCTTGGCATGGTGTTTGAATCCATCGGCATTCTTCTGCTGCTTATCCCGGTGTTTCTGCCAGCACTTGGTGCTGTGGGCGTGGACCTGATCTGGTTTGGCATTCTTGTGATCATCGTGATCGAACTTGGGCTTATCTCCCCTCCGATCGGAATGAATGTGTTTACTGTAAAAGCGGTCGCCCCGGAAATTCCGCTTGGGTCAATATTCATCGGCGTATTGCCCTATATCGTGGCAATGGTGGTGGGCGGCGTGCTGATCCTGATGTTCCCGCAGATCGCGACGATCTTGCCTGATGCGATGCGCTAAGAAAGGTGCGGAAATGACTGAACCCATCGAAACCCTGCTGTATATTGACGGCGCTGCCGCCGCTGCATCGGATGGCAAATCCTACGGTATTTTCAACCCTGCACGACCCGGGGAACTGGTGGGCCGTGCAGCGGCAGGCACACCCGATGATGTTGACCGCGCGGTAAAAGCCGCACATGCGGCCTTCCCTGCATGGGCGTCACTTGGCTATGAGGAGCGCGGCGCCTTGCTGCGCAAAGTGGCGGCCGCGATCACGCAGGATATGGCAGAAGTTGACGCTAGGGCGCGGCTGTTCACCCGCGAACACGGCAAGATCCTGCGAGAGACGCATCTGGAAATCAGCCGCCTGGGCGAACGGTTCATTCAATCGGCCAATTACGCCGAACGCCTTGCCCGCGACGAGGTCATCCGCGCCGCCCCCAATGACACAATCATCACCCGTCAGCCGCGCGGGGTGGCCGCGCTGGTCGTGCCGTGGAACTGGCCGCTGGCCATTCTGGGCGCGAAGCTGCCGCAGGCGTTGATGGCCGGCAATACGGTGGTGGTCAAACCCTCGGCCAACTCGGCGCTTGCGCCGACCCTTACGCTGCACAGAATTGCGGAATTGCTGCCGCCGGGGGTGGTCAATATTCTGACAGGGTCGGCCAGTCGCATAGGGGACGCAATCATTGGCCACCCATTGGTGCGCTATGTGAATTTCACTGGCTCGGTTGATGTCGGGCGTCATGTGATGACAGTCGCCGCCCGGAACATTACGCCGGTAACGCTTGAACTGGGGGGCAATGATGCCGGGCTGGTCTTGCACGATGCCGACCTGTCAGGGGATGCCTTCCACAGGCTATATCGCGCGGCATTCATGTCGACAGGGCAAATCTGCTACGCGCTGAAGCGGCTTTATGTGCATCGCTCCCGCTTTGAGCAGGTGGTGGAAGGCTTGCGCGCGGTTGTCGATGCACAAGTGATCGGTGATGGGCTGCTGCCGGAAACCACCATGGGACCAATGAACAACGCCAAACAGCTGAAGGTCGTCACCGACATGATAGCGCAGGCCCGCGCCAAAGGGCAAAATGTCATCGAACTGGGACAGGTGCCGGACCCTGCGCTGTATGCGCAAGGGTATTTCCAGCGGCCCACATTGGTGATTGATGCCGATCCGTCGCTTTGTGTGGTGCGCGAGGAGCAGTTTGGCCCGATCCTGCCCATCCTGCCCTTCGATACCGAGGAACAGGCACTGGCGCTGGCCAATGACGACCAGTTCGGCCTTGCATCATCGGTCTGGTCGGCGGATATCGACCGGGCGGTGGCACTCGCGCGGCGCATTGAGGCAGGATACAGCTTCATCAACGCGCATGGTCCTTCAGCGCAGGATGGCAACGGGCCATTCGGCGGGTTCAAAAAATCCGGCATCGGGCGCAATTTCGGGTATGAAGGCCTGATCCAGTTTCAGGGCTATCATTCCATCACCGCAGCGCCGGGCACGATTGCCTGAATACCCCGCAATGCGGGGCGCTGGATGCGCCTGCAAAACAGGGGCAAGGGCGACAAATCAAGGCAACAAGGGGGCGGCGGCCTGCGTCAGACGAAGATTGCAACCATTGCAAGGGTAACAGCGGCCAGAACCGCAGACCACAGATGATGTGATTGCCACAATGGCCGGCCGGCCAGTTCCTCGCGGTCCTTGCGCCAGCTTTCACGACTCCAGGTCAGGTCTGTTGTATCCATATCAGGGGCGTCCGACCGCAGGGTGACAGCAAGATATACACCCAGGTTCAGCAGCAACATCAACCCGGTGCCATACAGGAATTGCAGATCGATAAGTTCAAGGACCTCGAATGCGGTGAAACATGCAATACCAACGGGAATGCCCATGGACAGGGTCCAGAATGCCGCATGTCGTGGTGGACGGGACCAGAACAGCCCCCCCAAAAAGACCACCACAACCGGCATGGTCACATAACCCAGAAACGACTGGAAATATTCCACAATCCCGCCGAACGTGCCGATCAGCGGCGCCCAGACAGCCGCAAGCACCATGAAGACACCCACAAGCACGCGGCTGATCATCAGCATGCGCGCATCGCTTATCTTCTTCTTGCGCGGTTTGATGAAATCATTCACCACCAGCTGCGCGCTGGCATTGAGAACGGAATCGACTGTGGACATCAACGCCGCCACCAAAGCCGCCAGCGCCAGCCCGCGCAGGCCCTGCGGCAGCAATTCAAACACCAGTGCAGGCCATATCTGGTCGGTTTCCTGCAGGTCGGGGAACACGTCGCGCCCCATCACACCGGGCAAAACCAGGATAAACAGGAACGGCAACTGGAACGCCGCAGCCAGCAACAGCCCCCAGCGCCCATGGTCAATACTTTTGGCTGCAAGCACCTTCTGGACTACGGCCTGATTGGTCGTCCAGTAATAAAAGCTTAGCCAGATGGCCCCCGTGAATATCCCGGGCCAGGGAAAGAAATCATCATCCGCAGGTGGGGCAACTGTGAACCCGCCATCGGGCGCGGCCTGCTTCACCCCGTCCCATGACCCGATCTGCGCAAATGTCATAAAGAAAACAATCGTGCCCACCACAATAAGCAATACGCCCTGAATGGTATCTGTGACCATGACCGCTTTCAGCCCGCCCAGAATAACATAGGCCCCGCCAAGAACGGCGATCAGCGCAATCAGCGTCCACATGGGCACATCAGGGAACAACAGCTTCAGCGTCAGCGACCCCGCAAACAGCGCACCCGCGCTGTCAATCACGACTGCAGTGACCACAGAAAACGCGGCAAAGACCTTGCGCGCCCGCCAGTCATAGCGTTTTTCCAGAAATTCCGGCATCGTGCTGACCTTGGAGCGCAGGTAAAAAGGCAACACGAACAAGGAAAAGAAAATCAACACCAGCGTGGCGGTCCATTCGTAGTTCCAGACAGCGATGCCATGCTCATAGCCTGCACCTGCCAGCCCCACAAAAGATGTGCCGGACAGGTTGGCGGACATCATCGAAATACCGATGACCGGCCATATCGCCCCGCTTCCGCCCAGAAAACTGCCAGAATCCTTGGCCGACCGGCTAACCCAAAGCCCGACGGCCATGATGATAACGATGTAAAGTCCGGCAATAGAGAAATCGAGAACAGAAACATCAAAATCAGGCATGGCATACACTCCTGAAGCTTGGAAAACCCACCAAGAAACAGCGCAATGGCCGGTTTTGTTCCGAATATGCCTGAAGAAATCCGGCGCGGGTGACAGCCACGGACACAAACGCCTTCGGGGTTTGGCAAACGAAGATGCGTCCATGCCGGACCAGCAGCGGGCGCAAAATAATTGGAACATACCGGCCATCACACTGTTGGAGGGGTTCAGGCCTTCACGTTCAGGCCCTCACAAGGCATCACCAGCAGGAGCTGCAAAATGACCCCTAAATTTATCCTACCCCTTGCTTTTGTATTGGGCACCGGCACCGCAGTGTTCGCGCAGGATACACAAGTGGATGGCGGAACCAGTTTCACCGTCAGCACTGTGCCATTCGATTGGGACACCCAGACGGTTGACGCCTTCTTCAGCGACACCGATACCGGCGCGCTGCATGACGCGGACGACATCGCGGAAAACTGGGCGGACCTGTCGACCGATCAGCAAGAGCTTGTGCGCGCATATTGCGAAGACACTGACGCGGAAGATACCGGCATGGACAGCGCCCAACAGACTGCGCCAGCAGACGACCTTGCGTCAGACACCGGCAATGCCGCGCCCGGCACCGATCCGGGCACATCCGAGCAAACGGACGACGCCACAGACACCGGCACGCTTGGCGCGCCGGACGCGGACGCAACCGCGCCAGAGATGGTCGCGCTGTGTGAGATTGTCGACGATCTTTGATCGCCAGCCCCCGATTACGTCAGAACCCGCCCCGGCCCCAACGCCGGGCCGGGTTTTCGTCTATGAAACCGGGCTTCAGAAATGAACGCCCCGCCACATGGCACGTTACATGATACACGCATACCTTGACGTCATCGCCCGGCTGCTGGAAGTGATGGGCGTCCTTGCAATCGTTGCAGGCAGCGCAATCGCGCTGTTTGGCGCGGCGCGCAGCATCGTCTTCCCCCCGCCAGGGGACCACAATATCTATGACGCATTTCGGGCGCGGCTGGCAAAAAGCATTCTTGTGGGGGTGGAGTTTCTGATTGCTGCCGACATCGTGGGCACGGTCATCATCGAACCTTCGCTGGACAGTCTTGGGGTGTTGGCAGTTATCGTGTTGATCCGCACCTTCCTGAGTTTTTCGCTGGAAGTGGAGATCGAGGGGCGTTGGCCTTGGCAGCGCCAGCGCAACCGCCGTGACGATGACTGACGCAGGCACGCCCGCCCCCTGTCTGGACAATCCGGCCTGCAAGGGGGCGCGCGTGCTATTTCCGGGCACGCCATCTTGTCACAACCGCCAAGGCGCGGCACCAGCGACGCAACGCGGCCGAAGGCCATGCCCGTGCATGATGAATTCACCCCGCGATCAATGACCCTTGGACCGGGGCAACAGCGCGGATTGCCGAACGATTGGCCAGAAACGCCGGGCGCGGGCGCGCCGCCGCGAAAGGTGCCACAGGCTTGTTGGACATGGCATTATAGACAAAGAACGCATTGGACCGCGGGAATGGCGTGACATTGCCGTTTGACGCATGCAGCGTATTGCATTCAAAGAAAACCACAGTCCCCGCAGGCCCGGTAGCAGCATCCAGCCCATGTTCGGCGGCAAGGCTTTCCAGTATTTCCCGCGAAGGCACCCCCACCACTTGGTTCTTCAGGCTGGACTTATGGTTTGCATCAGGTGTTTCGCCCTGACAGGCGATGAAATACCTGTGAGAGCCGGGAATAAGCAATAACGGGCCGTTCAGGGCGCTATTGTCGGTCAGCAGGATCGACGCAGAAACAGCGCGCATGCGGGGCATGCCGTCTTCGGCGTGCCAGGTCTCGAAATCCGAATGCCAGTAGAATTCCTTGCCGGTGAACCCGGGTTTATAATTCAGCCGACTTTGGTGCAGATATACCTCGTCATCCAGCAAAAAAAGCGCCACATCCGCAAGCCGCGTGTCGGCGGCCAGACGGGCGAACAGCGCACTATGTTCATCCAGCCGGAAAATGGTGCGCACAGCATCCGAACCGGGTTCGGTGACCAGATCCTCGCTGCGGATATGCCCGCTGCCGGCCCGCAGCGCAGCCGATGTTTCGATCAACTGGTCGATTTCGTCTTTTGCGAACAGGTCCTTGCACACCAAATAGCCCTTCGTCTTGTAATGCAGCGCCTGGCCGCGTGTCACTGGCGCGCCCTCCTGCCATTTGCGCCAAAGCACAGGGTCTTCGCGCGGACCGATGGATTCGGTTTCCTTGGTCCGTGTGGGATAGGGATCTGTTTTGGGGAACTGCTCGGCGCGTTGGACAATGTTCATTGTCTACTCCTCCTCGTGATGGTCAGAATTTCATGTGGCCGCGTGGCCATGTCATGCTCTGCTGGTCTAACGTCCCAGATGGTGCGGTGTTCCAAACACAAGGGGGCATGAATTGCCCGTTGTGCTGTTGGCACATATGCCCGGCGCACGGAACAATCCGTCCCGCCGCTGGTTAAGAAGGCGACCCCGGCACGCGCGAACGTCCCGCAGGGTACGCGGGGGCGCTTGGCGGGGCGGTTGCCCTGTGAATGGGGCCACGCATTGCCGGACGGGGCATAGCACCCCCCCGTCCTGCACCGACACAGGCGCGACAAACCGGGGCCTGACCCATATAGCCATGACAGGAGGCGAAAATGCCACGCGGCGACAAGTCCAGCTACACCGACAAACAAAAACGAAAGGCCGAGCATATCGCCGAAAGCTATGAAAAGCGCGGCGTGCCCGCGCAAGACGCCAAAAGCCGCGCTTGGGCGACCGTCAACAAGGATGATGGCGGCGGCAACAAAAGCGGCGCGGGCCGGGGCACCCATACTGGAAACCCGGCGGCAAAGAAGGGCGGAAAAAAAGGCGGCGAAGCTGCTGCCGCGCGCCCGGCCGAAAAGCGATCCGACTCCGCCCGAAAAGCCGCACAAACCCGAAAGCGCAACAACGCAAACGCGTAATGCGGCGGCGATGCGCATTCCCCGTGATAACTGGTGCCCCTGCGGCCTGAACCACAGGCGGCAAGGGCAGAAAATAGCGCCCTGTCAGATCATCGGTTTACCGCCTGTCACTGCAATAGTCGCCCCCGAAACATAGCTTGACGCCGGTTCGGCCAGCATAACATAGGCAGATGCCAGTTCGACCGGCTGCGCGGGCCGCTTCATGGGATAATTGGCCCCGAACTGCGCGACAGTTTCGCCTGACAGGCTTGCGGGAATAAGCGGCGTCCAGACTGGCCCGGGGGCCACGCAATTCACCCGTATTCCCTTGTCGGCCAGCATCTGCGCAAGCCCCGCAGTGAAGTTCTGGATCGCACCCTTGGTTGTCGCATAGGCCAGCAAGCTGGGATTGGGCATGTCCGAATTGACCGAGGCCGTGTTGATGATCGCCGCCCCCTTGCCCATCTGTGTGACCGCAGCCTTGGAAAGATAGAACATGGCATGGATATTGACCGCGAAGGTGCGCTGCCATTCTTCATCCGAGATTTCGTCAAGGGTTTCGAAACTTTGCTGATGCGCGGCATTATTGACCAGAATATCCAGTCGCCCGAATTCCGCAGCGACCGTTTCGACAATATGGCGACAATGCCCGGGGTCCGATATATCGCCCGGCAGCAACAGACACCGCTGCCCGCAAGCTTCGATATGGCGGGCGGTGTCCTTCGCATCCTGGTTTTCGTCCAGAAACGACAATGCGACATTCGCGCCCTCGCGGGCATAGGCGATGGCGACGGCACGGCCAATGCCACTGTCCCCGCCGGTAATAAGGGCGCAAGCGCCGCGCAACCGCCCGTGACCCACCCATGACGTTTCGCCATGATCGGGCCGGGGGTCCATCTGGGACAGGCAACCTGGCAGGTCCTGCGTCTGTTCGGGAAAGGGGGGCATCGGGAACCCTTCGGGATACCAGCCCCGATCCTTTGGTGGCACGGTGCCATGCCAGCGCGGGTTCATCGTAGTGCCAGCGTCGGCATTCACGTCCCTGCGGTGCTGGCCGGCGGGGTCAATCTGTTGCTGGCGTTGATCGATCACATCAGGGTCAGTCCGGCGCAGGGCCTCGTTCGCGGGCATTTTATCTTCGGAATCCGGTGGGGTCGGGGGCTTTGGGGGGGTCATTCTTTTTGGCTCCGTTTGCTGTTTCAATCCTCCAACACCTTTTGGGCGGGTTTGTTCCCCGCGCGATACCGCAACGGTTTGAACGCGCGAGATCTGCAGCAGGCGGCAGACTGATCGCGCATGCTTGCGCCAGTGTCCTTGCCCACGCAGGCGGCGCATGATCGGGAACAAACCCGTCCATTTCGCGTTTCGATACTGGAACATGCAACCAGGCGGGCGCACGACTGCCCGCCGACACGATTGGACATACCAAATGCAAATAAGAAATCTTGCGCTTCTGTTCGTTGCTGGCTTTGTCGCCAGCTGCGCCCTGACACGCGACACCCGCGCCCGCCCAAGGCGTGCCGCAGGGCGCACACTGGCCCGCAACACCGGCCTGCGGGACATGACAGCGCGGCCAAAGGACTGGGACATGGTGGATGAACGCGCCGACGAATCCTTCCCCGCCAGTGACCCGCCGGGCACCTACTAGCGCATCATGCGGTTACGCCGCCCTGTGTGAATGCAACTGAAGGCAGCACGGCACAAGGCGCTTCGCACAAACGATTGCACCTTCCGGGCCGGTCCTGCGTTCAGGCAGTGTCGCGGATCGCTTTGGCACGGTCAAGCAACAGCCCGGTTTCTTGTGCGGCGGCCCCCTCGATTGCGAAGGCCGTGTCGGCCAGCACACCGGGGTCTTCCTGATGGTCCTGCACCCCCAAGCCGTCTTCCAGCGCCGCAAGAATGTCATTGCCCGGCTGGCGCATGGCCCACGCCAGCAGCACGGCAATCGCTTCGCGTTGGGCATTCAGGCGCCCTTCAAGTTGCTGGGGGGATTGATCTGTCATGCGTGATGCCTCCTTGATATGCACGCGGCCCAAAATGCCGGGCCTGCCTTCAGTCAGCCGAAAATCCCTGACGAGATGCTGCCGGCAAGCCCGATGAAGGACACAGCGCCCGCCACTGCCACGGCAACACCCAAAAGCGCCAGCAACCCATCATCGGCAATGATCGCTACCGCAATGATACACACCGCAACCGCAGCGATGGACGAACTGAACGGCACCAGTTCAAACAACGGCATAGCCAGCCCGCATAGCACACACAGCACATGAAGCGGCACAACCATGGGCCAGCGCAGCACCCATGTAAGCCGCTCACGGGTGACATGATCCACCCACCGCACCGGACGGCGTAGAAAATCAAGCGCGCGGTCAAACCTGTCGCTGTCAATCCGGCGGTCCATCAGCCATGCGGGCAGCCAGACATGATTGGGCCCCACGATCATCTGGCAGGCAATCAACGCAATGATCAGCCCGCCGGTGGACGACAGGCCCGGCAAACCGCTGGCGGGGGTGGCAACAATCATGGCAGGAACCAGCAACATGGCCCCGAACGACGCCTGCCCCAGATGTTCCACAATCTCGCGCACGCTTGGCGAATGGTCGTCACCGGCCTTGCGTAATGTGGCGACAATCTCGCCGATCTCGCCGGTGTGGGGCTGTTGCGCGCCGTTACTGGCTGTCATGGCACACAGGCCCGCAAAGCCGCCGCACAGGGGGCAATTTTGCTATGGCTGGCCGCGCCGGTTTGTCCGAACAGGCGCGATCTTGTGGCGGTGGGTCGTTTAGGGCACATTCCCGGCGGCTCCATCAGTTGCATGGCTCTGCAAAGCGAACCTTCGGCGCCCGGAATGGTTCCGTTTTATATGTTCATGACACCGCAATCCTGCACCGCGCATGTGCGGGACGCACCTGACGAAAGCACCCGCGCGCGCCGCGACCGTGGTGTGGTTTATTCCGGCGGCCTTGCTGCCTTCTGATGGCGGGCAAGCGCGGCCTGCAATTTATCGGCAAGGGCGCGCAACTCCTCTGGAAGCGGCTCTTCCTGCAGCCCGGCAAGCAGGTCATTCATCTGTTGCTGTAGCTTGGCCTTGTCCGCGCCGTCATTGCCCTGACTGGTCATCAATAGTGTGCTTCCCTGAATATACCTACCCATCTTCTATGACCGAACCTTCGGACCGGATCACAATACGACGAAAGTTTCGCGGCCCCGCCCCAACGACGACCGCACATCTGGGGCACGCCCGCCACCTTGCCAGACACGCATGAAATGATCGCGCGGTTTTGGCCAATCCTGCGGAAATTCGCACAGGGCCATTCCATGACCGGCGGAACATAGCAGGGCTGCCACAGTTGAAGGGATATCCAGTAGAAAAGGACCGGAAAAATGAAACTTCTATTCGCAACTGCAGTCACGACAGCATTTCTGGCCAGCACGGCATTGTCCGAAACGGGGGAAACCGCCACGGCGTCCTTTGTTGACCAGGACGGGGAACTGGCTGGAAGCGCCATCCTTACCCAGACAAATGCCGGCGTTCTGATCGATCTGACATTGGAAGGTCTGGTCCCCGAACGCTGGGTGGCGTTCCATATTCACGAAGACGGCGTTTGCGATGCCGACCAGGATCATGACACCGCAGGCGGCCATTTTTCGGCCACGGGCGCAGATCACGGGTTTCTGGTCGAGGGCGGCCCCCATGAAGGGGACATGCCCAACCAATATGTCCCGACAGACGGGGTTTTGCGCGCGCAGGTCCTGAATGCGATGGTTACCCTTGAAGGCGGCAAGAACGATATTCGCGGCCGCGCCCTGATGCTGCACGCGGAACCGGATGATTACGAAAGCCAGCCATCAGGCGATGCCGGCGCGCGGATTGCCTGCGCCGTGATCGAATGGCGCCTGCAAGCCAAAGCCCGCACCCTACTGGGCACGAACAAAACAGCGGGGCCAAAAGGCCCCGCTACAGGTGACAGGATCACAAACCGTATGGAAACCCGTAATGGCCGTGAATACGCCGGCCATAGTCGGGGTCGGTCCATGGGTCTTCATCGCGGGCATAAGTTGGCGCGCCTTCCAACTGCGCGCGCGAAATGCTGACAACATAGCCACCAACACCAGTATCATATTTCAGGGAATCCCAGGGCAGCGGGTGGTAACGCTCGCCAATGCCCAGAAAACCGCCAAATGACATCACGGCGTAGGAAACCTTGCCGGTGATCTTGTCCACCATGAAGTTGTGAACATTGCCGATCTTTTCGCTTTCGGGGCTGTAAACTGCCGTCCCCTCGACCTTGCTGGACGAGATGAGGCGCTGGGATTCGTCGATTTCAGTGTCTTGCGCGGTGTGGCCCGGCAGTCCGGGTGTCGGGTTGGTCATGGCTGTTTCTCCTTTGGTGTATGCCTGTCCAACCGTTCAAAGGCGCGGATGTTCCGAAGAAACCGGGCCGGGCCAGCGTGACGTGGCGGCGTGTGGCCTACCATAATGCAACGACCGGAAGCACCACGAACCACGCCACATAGGCCAGCGCGCCCCCCAGCAACAGGTCGATACGCCCCTCTGGTGCGCCAGCGCGCAGGTAGCGCGCAAGCATCCAGACCTGAAGTGCCGCATGCGGCACCACAACCAGCGGCAGCAACAGCCCCACTGGCGCAAGAACCAGCGCCAGCACCATGGCCAACAGTGCAGATAGCAGCGTCAGGCCTTGCGCCAGCCGCGCCGTGCGCGCGGCACCAAGTCGCACCACCAGGGTGGTTTTGGCCGCGACTGTGTCGGCGGCGCGGTCGGGGATGCCCGACAGCAGGATCGCTGGCAGCACCGCCACCGCGATGGTCAGGCCCATCGCCCAGGCATGCGGCGCCAGAAGCCCGCCCCCCTGCACCACATGCCCCAGCAACAACACCCCCGGCCCGTGGGTCAGCGCGACATCCAGTTCACCCAACCCGCGATGCGACAGCTTCAGCGGGGGCAGCGTATAACCCAGTGCCAACACTGCCAGAACGCCCAGAACCAGCATTGCGCCCCCCGGTGCAGGGGCCACGGCCAGCACAGCAAGCGCTGCGACCAGAAAAACCGTCAGCGCCACATAAACCCCGCGCCACAGGTCCGCAGGTGTCATGCCCCGCTCGTTCAAGCTGCGTCCGCCACCGTTGAACGGGCCCCAATGCCGGTTTGCCGCATCGCTTTCGTGGTCAAAGATGTCATTGGACAGCACTGTGGCAACCTTCAGCGTGACCATCGCCGCCAGACCTGCCCCAAAAGCCAACGGGTCAAGCGGCCGCATCACCAGCAACGCCCCCAAAGTGTAGGCCAGAATGCTCATCGGATAGAATTGCGGCCGCACGGCCAGCAGCCATTGGCCGACGCGGTGCAGGCGTTCGCCCACCGGGCCACGCGGTCCACCGGCCAGCCCTTCGCCCAGGGCGCGCGCCCGCGTCACCCACGCATGACGCACCGCCATATCGGCGTGACTTGCCGGGGCAAAATGATGCACACGCAATGTCTTGAGTCCGCAAAGACCCAGCGTTGCGCGCGCCATGGCGCGTTGGCCGGGCGCGGCTTGCACCCAGCGATAGACCAGCGGCGGCACATCCATGGTGATCAGCAATTCCGCCGTGCGCGGTGCCAGCAGGCCATAATAATGCCCGCCATCCTGACGAAAGGCGAACCCGGGGTAAAACACCCGATCCAGAAAACCCTTCAGCCGGGCGGGCATGGTGCCCCACCAATTGGGGAACACGAACACCAGATGATCGGCCCAGGCGACAAGATCGCGGGCAAGTTCCAGATCGGGTTCCAAGGCCTGATCGGCGGGGGACGCAACCGTGACATCGGGGTTGAACGCCAGCTTGCCCAGATCAAGGGACCGCACCATACATCCTGCACTTTGTGCCCCAGCGGCATAGGCCCCCGCCAGCGCACCGCAAAGGCTGTCGCTTCGGGTATGACCAAGAATGACAAGGACGTTCATGAAACCCTCCATGGTGCGGGCACAGGCCCCATGCCTGCGCGCTTCTTTCTGGCATGGGGCGCGCTGACCCGCGCCTGCGCGCCATCCCCCGCTACGCCAAGGGTATGTCCGCAGAAACCGGCGCAGATACATTTTGGGTGGTGCTGGCGGGGGAGTCCTCTTCCATGTCTTGCAGCAATCGCAACCGCGCCCGGTTCAGGCGGCTTTTGACAGTGCCTATTTCACAACCGCACACTTCGGCGGCTTCCTTGTAGCTGAAGCCAAGCACGCCGATCAGCATGATCACCTCGCGCTGCGAACACGGAAGCCGGTATATCGCCTTGCTTAACTCGCGCTGGCGGGCCGACCATTCCTGCCGCGCCGGGCAGCCCACAAGATTGGCCACACAATCCGCCTTTCCCGGGGATTCACGCTGGCTGATCCTGTAGTGTGTGAAATGCGTGTTGCGCATGATGGTGAACAGCCAGGATTTAAGTCTGGTGCCCGGTGTGAACTGGTGAACCTTGCTCAGGGCTTTCGTCAGCGTTTCCTGAACAAGATCATCGGCGTCGTTTATATTGCTATGGAATGTTCGGGCAAATGCCCGCAGCGCCGGCATAAGTGCAACAATTTCTTCCTCGGTTTCTGGGACAGATGCCCGCTGTTCTTGACCCATCGCGCATACACTTTCTGTTGGAGCATGTAGCGCAAAAGCGCGAACCGGCGTTCCGCTTTTGAGACATGCGAAGTCAAACGATTGCCGCACTGGTTCTTGTCAACGACGCGTGGCGCAGGTAGTTCCCAACCCACCCCACAAACGCCCGGCTTGCGCGGAAAACTGCCAGTGGTTGCGGGCGTCAGCGCGCGGCCATTCTGCCCCGCTTCGGCGGGCGGGGTGTTTCGCTTTCGACGTAATCTTTGCGACTGACCATGACCGCCAGCGGAAGTTGTGCGTTACATGCCTAGCGACCTTCATCAACGCGGGCATAAAAGGGAATTGTCATGCAACAAGAATTCTGGACGGCCATCGCAAGCGAGTTTTCGGATATCCCGGATATGGCAACCATCGCCGTCATCTCGGCGCGGCTGTCGCTTGCGGCATTCCTTGGGGGAATTCTGGGATATGAACGCGAACGCAAGGCGCGCAGTGCAGGGGTGCGCACGCATATGCTGGTTGCCGTGGGTGCCGCGCTGTTCGTGCTGGGACCGTTGCAAAGCGGCATGCCGATCGAAGACATGTCGCGCGTGTTACAAGGTGTTGTGCAGGGCATAGGCTTTCTTGGGGCGGGCGCGATTATCGTGCGCAGATCCCAACATCAGGTCGAGGGGCTGACAACCGCCGCAAGTATCTGGGTGACTGCGGGGATCGGTGTTATTGTCGGGCTGGGACTGGAGGCGACGGCAATCCTGTCGGCAGTGGTTGTGCTGATCATTCTGGCAGTGGTGCCATTTGTTGTGCCCCACGCCACCACAGACAACAGCGACCACACTGAGACACACACCTGAAGGGCGGGCGCCAACGGCAGCCTATGGCACTGCGCGCGTCACGTCAAAAACAGCCATAATGTGACTGGCATAATCGCCGCAAGGCAGGCACCGACCAGCACGAACACCCCGTCGCGCGCCAGCAAACCGGCGCTGAACAGCGTTATCGCCGCGCCGACACTGGTGCCGCTGGCGGGGATCACTTCCATCAGCGGCGCGCAAAGTGCGGCCATGAACGCCAGCAGTTTCGGCGCTTTTGAAAGGGGTGGGTGAAATAGCCAGCCAAGCCTGCGCCGCAACCGGCGTTCCAGCCAGTCTGCAGGCCCGTCCAACCTGCGCAACGCCCGCAGGGTTCTGGCTGCCTGTATCGGGCGATCCAGCAAAAAGGCAGGAAGCCACGCGTGCTGTCTGCCCAGAAGGAACTGGCCCAGAATTGCCGCGATGGTCAGCCCCAGCACTGTGGTCGCACCGGGAATAGCACTTAATGGTGACACCAGAAGCATGGAAAACACCAATAAAAGCGCGGGAAAAGAGCTTCGCTCCATCACGACCAGCAAGGTCCGCAAGGTGGTTGTTCTGGCGTCGGGCTGGTCCAGAATGGCACGCTGAAGCTGCTGCAGAATGGCTGTTATGCTACTTTCGGCGCGCCCCGCCTGGCTATCAGTAGCAAGTGTTGCGGCAGGAACGCCGCCAAAGGGGGTCATGTTACACCCTTGGAAAGTTTCGTGCCATATCCGGTCATCTGGACATGCCGGTTTTGCACCGCCGCGCGCGCATGTGCAGGGCTGATGGCACTGCACAGTTAATCTTGCCCGCCAGATGATCCGCGTCAGACATATATGTATTACCTGATCATTAATTTACTCCGGATTAAGTGGGCGCGTGCCCGAAACCTTCAAGGTATTTCTGCACGACCCGCGAAAACGTTATCACGCAGGTCGGGCAGATGGCGCGGAACTGTCATGCGATCTGGCGCTGAAGCGTCAGGTTTCTTTCGGTTTTAACGATACTGAACCTGACGCCCTGCTGCACCCGCGGTCCCAGCAGGCCGCCGCGGATGTGCGCCCCGCTATGCGCCCGGGTGACTAACCTGCGCTGACTTGCGCACTGGCCGCAAAACCGGCCAGCGCCTGTTGCAAGCGATGCTCGGTCGCTTCGCCGATACGGATCATGGGCAGGCGCATTGTGTCACTCATCTGGTTGGTCATCGCCAAGGCCCGTTTCACCGGGCCAGGGCTGCTTTCGGCAAAAAGGGCGCCAACCAGGTCGGCCATACGCTCGTGCCAGTCCAGCGCGCCTTTCAGATCACCTGCCAAGAAGGCGCGATACTGCGCAACACAGGCTTCGGGCGCGTAGTTCGACAAAACCGAAGTCAGCCCGCAGGCCCCCAGCGCATAGAACGGTAGCGCCAGCCCGTCATCGCCGCTATGCACACCAAAAGCGGTGCCACAGGCCGCGCGCAACGCCGTTACGCGTGCGGGATCACCGCCTGCTTCCTTGATGGCGACGATGTTGCTATGCGCGCGTGCCAGCTGCCCGGCGGTTTCAGGCGCGATGGCCACGCCTGTGCGCCCCGGCACCGAATACAGCATCACATCGCAGCGCGTGGCATCAGCGATGGCGCCGAAATGGGCCACAAGCCCGGCTTGCGTGGGTTTGTTGTAATACGGTGTGATCACCAACACACCATCAGCACCCGCGCCTTCTGCACGCCGCGTCGCTTCTATTGATTTGCGCGTGTTGTTGGTGCCGGTTCCGGCCAGAACATAGGCCCGCCCGTCCACGCGCTTGACGGTATGCGCAATAAGGGCTTCGGCCTCGTCAGGTTCCAGCGTTGCGGCCTCGCCCGTGGTGCCGACGGGCACCAGACCTGTAATTCCGGCCTCCAGCTGGCGGTCGATCAGGCGGTCAAAAGCGTGCCAGTCAATATCCCCTTGTTCATTGAACGGGGTGACAAGTGCCGTGAAAACGCCGCGCAGGCGTTGGGTCACATCGGTCATAGCGTGTCCTTTCAGTCAGTTGACAGTATCGAGTGTGTAAAAACCGGCCGCTTGACGGATCAGGCTGCGCGCCCCCGCCAGCGCACCGGCGGCATAGGCATCGCGGCTTTCGACGTTCAAAGTCAGCGTGATCTGCGCGCTGTCCAAGGCCAGAACCAAGGTCGTAATGCCCGAAATTTCGCCTTCGCGGTGCAGCTTAAAGGTCAGCGCACGTTGCGGGTCCAGTGCGGCAATATCGGCCTGCAGGCCCAGGGTGGTGCCCGAAGGCTGCGATTTCTTGGCCGCATTATAGGTTTCGTGCAACGTCAGACCGGCATCGGGCAACGCGGCTACCAGCCCCAGAAGGGCTGCGTGAAACGCCCCGAAACCGGGGGTGAAGTTGGCCGCAACCAGAATTGGCCGCCTTGCGCCATCATCGCGCAAGCGCTGCATTTGCGCAGCGTCAAAACCGGTTGTGCCCACCACCACAGGCAGGGCACTGCCTGCCAGATGGTCCAGCAACGCCATTGTGCCCGCTGGACTGGAAAAATCGATAACCACATCACACGCGTCGAAACTGCCCGACGCTAATGTATGCCCCGGCGTGCCGGCCAGTGTCAGGTCATCTGCCGCCGTGATGCGGGCCACCAGCGCCTTGCCGACACGCCCCCCGGCCCCGAAAACTGCAACCCGCATCAGTCAATCACCACATGCGTTTCCGACATCTCCCGCATCGCGATGCGCACCCCCTCGCGGCCCAGTCCAGAGGTGCGCACACCGCCGAAAGGAACATGCTCTGCGCGGAAATCGGGGCCTTCGTTGACCATCAACCCGCCCACCTGCAAATCACGCGACAGGCGGCGAATAACCGCATGGTCATTCGTAAACACGCCCGCCTGCAACCCGTAGGGCGACGCATTCACTTCATCGATGCACGCCGCAATATCCGTAAAGCCGCGCAGCGCAAGGACCGGACCGAAGGTTTCAAGGGCAAGCAGGCGACAATCCGCAGCCATATCAGCCAGAACCGTGGGCGCCACCAAGGCGCCGTCATGTGTGCCGCCTGCCAGACACTGCGCCCCGCCTGACACCGCGTCGGAAATGCGGGCCATCACTTCGGTGGCGGCGGCCATGTCGATCACTGGCCCCATGGCGATATCATCGCATGACGGGTCGCCAAACGGCAGCGACCGGGTGCGCGCCAGCAGACGTTCCGTGAAGGGGCGGCGCACGGCCTCGTGGACCAGCAGCTTTTTCACCGCAGCGCAGCTTTGCCCGGCAATTTCGAACCGCTGCGCAACGGCCGTTTCCGCAGCGGCATCAAGATCGGCATCGGGCATGACGATCAGGGGGTCATTTCCGCCCAGTTCCATCAGGCACCGCACCAGCCCGGCGGCGTTTTTCAGCGCCAGTCCCGCTTGCGGCCCGCCCGTGAAGGACAAAAGGTCAATCGGTGCCCGCGCCAGCGCAAGGGCGGTTTCCGCGCCCCCATGCACAACCTGCACCAGATCGCGCGGAAAACCGGCCTCGATGGTCAGGCGCACCAGATGGTCAGCAGCCAGCGGCGCCTTGGGCGAAGGTTTGGCCACCAGCGCATTGCCCGCGCCGATTGCAGGGCCAAGCTTGTGGCACAGCAGGTTCAGCGGATAATTGAACGGCGTGATCGCTGCAACCACGCCCACAGGTTTCAGCGTGACAACTGCTTGGCGATCAGCGCCGCCTGCAACAATGGCGCAATGCATCACCTCGCCATCCAGAAAAGTAGCGGCATCGCCCGACAAGCGAAGTGTGTTCTGCGCGCGCCGCACTTCGTTGCGGGCCTCGGTGATGGTTTTGCCCATCTCGTCGCTGATGGTGCGCGCAAGTTGTTCGGCATCACGGGCAATCAATGCGGCAAGACTGTCAAGCAGCGCACGTCGTTGCGCAGGCGTGGACGACCGAAAGGCGCGTGCGGCATTGCGCGCGCGCAAGACCGCAGCGTTGACCGCGTCGGCACCGGCTTCGGGCAGGGTGCCGATCAGGCGGTTGTCAAAGGGGCTGCAGATCTTGATCTGGCGCGCGTTGGCATGGGCGATTGGTGCGGCAAGGTTCATCGGGTTTCTCCATCAGGGGTGTCGGGTTCAAGGGTCAACAAATCGGCAATCGCCACCGGACGAAGCGGCAGGCGCGGTTGACCAAGATCAGCGTGGCCTGCCAACTGCGCGACCCAATCCCCACAGAAGCGGCCCTGACAGGCCCCCATGGCAAACCGTCCGGTCAGGCGAAGTTGGCGCGCAGTGCAGTCCGGCCCCAGATTGCGCAAATCCGCAACAGTGCGACCTTCGCAGCGGCAAAGGATGGTATCGGGGGGCAAATCAGCCAGTTTGGGGCCATCAACCGGCGCGAAGATTTTGGCAAGGCGGGCTTGGGCTGCGCGTTCGTGCGCAAGGACAGCGCAATGCGGCAGGGCGCCATGCCCGCGCCCGCCCAGTCGGGCGGCAAGCGCAAGTCCGGCACGCCGCCCGTCAGCCAGCGCTGCGCGCGCACCAAGGGCCACATGACAATCGCCCGCCTGTTCAACGGGAATCGGCACATTGGCGGAAAATCCGGTGGCGTTGGGGCGTATCCCGTCATGCAGGCCGACCAGATCGGCCACTATGTCGCGCGAACCGCGGCGGGTTTGCACTGTAGCAAGCAGTTTTCCTGCGTCCTGTGAAATCGCCAGAACATGCGCGCCGGTCACTATCGGCACCCGCGCCGCCAGCAGCCGCGCCATGTGGCGCGCAGCCTCGACCTGATAAGCCAGCGGCAGGCGCAGCCCTGCAGCGCCAAAAGGCCGCCCCGCCAGAATGATGGCCACCGGCGGATTGCCAAGCGCGCAAAGCTCGGCCCCGACCGCCAGCAGCAACGGACCGTTGCCCCCCAGCATAATGCGCCCTTCCGGCGCTGTGCCCAAAGTTTTCAGGCGGGTTTGCACCGCGCCCGCAGTCTGCACCCCGGGCAGGGTCCAGCCCGGGCGCGGTTGCACCAGTTCGCGGGCGCCAGTGGCAAGGATCAGGCCGCGCGGGCGCACCATCCCGGCGCGCATTCCCGTCAGCAGGGCCGCGCCGCTATGGTCAAGCCCCGCAAAGCCGGTCGCGCAGCAGATATCGATATCCGCCGCGCGCACCTTTGCCATCAAGGCGCTGAAGGCGCGCTTATGCTCCCGGGTGCCGGTTGCGCGCGTTCCCGGCAATGGCTGGCGATGGACCGCCCCGCCAGGTGCAGGGGCATGGTCGACCACCCGCACCGGCAGGCCCGCGCCTGCCAGCGCCAGCGCCGCCGACAGCCCCGCAGGCCCCGCACCCACCACCAGAACCGGCCCCTTGGCATTCATTGTGTAACCCATTGCTGTGGTTCCAAATTCATCCCGTCCACGCATTGCAGAAGGCAGGCTTCGACGGGGCGGCCCGCAAGCATGACAAGGCAGTTCTGGCATTGCCCGATTCCGCAGAATACGCCGCGCTCCAATCCGGTGCCGGACTGCCCGAACTGCGGTATGCCTGCCCGCAAAAGTGCCGAAGCCACAGTTTCACCTGCGCGAAAGGCAATTTTCCGGCCCTGCCAATGGATTATCCCGCCCATGCGTCCCTCCATGTTTCTGGTGCAAATCGCGCAGGCGACAGGGCCGACAGATCGTCTGCCAATGCACCATCAGGCGCATCGCCAAGGGCCATCTTCGCCACCTCGCGCCCGATCAGCGCTGACAGGCAAATGCCATCCCCCTCGAACCCGGTTGCCATGATGACATTCGGCGCATCGGGCATATGCCCGACGATGGGCAAACCGTCAGCGGTGGCCGCGCGCACACCTGCAAATGCACGGATCACGCGGCGTTCGCCCAGCGCTGGCCAGACCGTGGCGGCACGGCGGATCAGCGCGATCATGGTTGCGAAATCAACGCGCGACGAATCGCCGTGGTCCTCGCGGCTGGACCCGATAAGGTATTGGCCCGTTGTCAGCGGATCGATCACCACAGGCGGTTCCGGCAGGCGCGCGGGGTCTTCGGTCTTGGCAATCAGATAGGATGCAGCGGTCAGCGCCCCCGGCAAGTGGCCGCCCTGCCCGCGATCGGTGACGAATAACTGCCCCGCACGCGGGCGCATCGGCAGGCCGGGAAACAGGGACAGCGTTCCCAGCCCCGTGGCAACCACGACTGTGCGCACGCGCAGTCGTCCGCTGGCCAGTGTCAGCGTCACGCCCGATGCATCAGGATTGATGGCCCGCACCTGGTCTGGCCAGCGCCGCATGATGCCGGGATGATCCAGCAAGGCAGCAGTGGCCGCGTATCCGGTCATGTGCCCCTCGCCGCTGATCTTGACCAGGCGGCGCACGCCCGCGCCGGTGCCCGGAAGCAACGCGGCGCCGCCATCCGCACAGGCCTGCACTGGCCCGTCAATCGCGCGCAGCTTGGCCACCAGCGCGTCCAGCGCGTGTTCTTCGGCGTCAAGGGTGGCGAAATACCACGCCGGTCGGGGCACAAATGCACGCGCCAGCACACCTTCCGCCGCCAGTTGCCGCGTGTATAGCAACGACGCCGTGGCCAACCGCGCCAGCGTTCCCGGCTTCTTGGAAGCCACCGATACCGCCCCGTCCGAAGCCCCTGACGCCCCGGCGGATGGGCCGGTTGCATCTATCACTGTCACGCGCGCCCCGGATCGGGCGAGATGGTGCGCTGTTGCGGCGCCAATGACGCCCGCCCCCAACACTGCTATGTCAAGCTTTGCTGCCACAGTTCTGACCCCATGCCCCGCACAGGATGCGCAGGGCGTTGTCCCAAAGGTTAGTCAGCCTGTCGCGGCACCGCGATGTAAATTCATCCACCCAACCTGCTAAAATATTTGCAATAAGATGGTGTTCCATCCGAAATATGGTCCGGATATAAAAGCATGGGAAATATACATGCAAATATCTTTGTAAGTGACCATGGCATAATTGTATTGATTGACAGCCCGAAAAACTGTGCCCTCCTGACAGCCATCGCAGCAGATGCGGGGCATGAAAACCGTTGCGCCAAAACCGGACGCTAACCAACAGGAGGGTAAGAAATGTCAATCTTCAGGAATATGCTGGCAGGTGTGGCCGCACTTGCAGCCGCAGTGGCACTTGGCCAGACCGCCGACGCGCAGGGCACCATCGACCAGATCCGCGACCGCGGGGTTCTGCGCGTGGCCGGAATTCCGACCGAGGCCCCCTATTTCGTGCGCGACATCCGCACCGGCGAATGGTCGGGCTTTGTCGTGGACATGGCCGCCGACATGGCCGAAACGATGGGCGTCGAGCTGGAGATGGTGGAATCAAGCTGGGCAAACTCGATCCTTGATATCCAGTCTGGCCGCGTTGACGTGGCCTTCGCGCTGACGGCACTGCCAGCGCGTGCGCTGTCGATCTATTTCTCGGAACCGACCTATTACAACAGTTTTGTCATCGTCTCGCCCGATGCCGAACTGGCAAACGCATCCTGGGCAGAGCTGAACTCTCCTGACATCACCATCGCGGTCGATACCGGATCGGCACAGGACAATATCGCGCGCGCCTACCTGCCCAACGCCAATATGTTGCGTTTCCAGACCCGCGACGAAGCGGTTATTGCTGTAGCAACCGGGCGGGCCGATGCGTTGATCAACACTGTCCTGAACTCCATGGTGATGCGCACACGCAATCCCGCCATTGGTGATATCTATGTTCCTGAACCGCGCCTGTCGTCGCCATCGGTCATCGGCATCAACTACAGCGCTGACGAGCAGTTCAAGACCTTCGTTTCAGCTTGGGCGAATTACAACCGCCAGATGGGCAACAACCAGACCTGGATTGTGGGCGGTATGGCACCGTTTGGCATCACCATGGATGACCTGCCGCAGGGCTTTGACTTCGGTGGATGAACCTGCCTGGCCTGGCCCTTAGGGGCCGGGCCGTTCCGCCACTGGCAAGACAGATTACAAGAAAGGGCGCGCTGCCAATGTATAATTGGGATTTCTATACGGTTCTGTTGTCACTGGACCTGTTCATGTGGGGGATATGGATGACCTTCCTCTACACGGTCGGGTCCATCCTGATTGGCACTGGCGTGGGGCTTCTGACTTGTTTTGCGCGGCTGTCGCGTTTTGCGGTCTTGCGTCTTTTGGCGCGCAGCTATCAGGAAATCTTTCGTTGCACCCCGCTTCTGGTCCAGTTGCTGTGGGCCTATTACGCGCTGCCGATGTTGCTGGGCTTCTCCATATCGAATTCAACCGCCGGGTTGATGGTGCTGTCGCTGTATGTGGGCGCATTTTATGCCGAGATCTTTCGCGGCGGCATTCTGGCCGTGGACAAGGGGCAGGCCGAAGCGGCGCAGGCCGTGGGTATGTCCCAGGTGCAGACAATGACCAATGTGATCCTGCCGCAAGCCCTGAAAAAGATGCTGCCCGCGTATATCAACCAGTCGGTGATCCAGGTGAAGAACACCTCTTTGCTGTATGCGATATCGGTGGCCGAGCTGACCTACATGACCGCCATGGTCAACAGTGCCACCTACCGCCCGCTGGAAGCCTATACCCTGACTGCGCTTTTGTATTTCGCAATGCTGTTCCCGCTGACGCAAATTGCCGACCATTTCGAACGCCGCATGCGCCGCAGCGACTGATCCAGAAGGACAATGACCATGGCTATTCTCGAACAGATCAAGACGCCCGCAGACCCTGCCCCCACCAAGCCGGTGATGGAATTGCGCGGACTGAAAAAGGCGTTTGGTACGCTGGAGGTGCTAAAAGGAATCGATCTGGCAGTCCCCGCAGGAGAGGTGCTGGCAGTCATCGGCCCATCAGGGTCAGGCAAGTCCACGCTGATCCGCTGCATGAACATGCTGGAAGTGCCAACAGGTGGCACGCTGGCCTTTCGTGACCAACCCGTAGCACGCCGGTTTCGCACGCGCGCTGGCAGTATCGGCATGGGCACCCTGCGCCGCCATGTCGGCATGGTGTTCCAGCATTTCAACCTGTTTCCGCATATGACAGTGCTTGACAACATTACCCGCGGTCCATGTGTGGTCCTGGGCGAGAATCGCGCCAAGGCCGAAGCCCATGCCATGGACCTGCTGGCGCAGGTGGGGCTGGCCGACAAGCGCGACGCCTACCCCGCGCATCTGTCGGGCGGGCAAAAACAGCGCGTGGCAATCGCGCGCGCCCTTGCGATGCGGCCCGACATGCTGCTGCTGGATGAAGTGACCAGCGCGCTTGACCCCGAACTTGTGGGCGAGGTTCTGGGCGTGATCCGCAAACTGGCCGATGATGGGATGACAATGGTACTGGTCACCCATGAAATGGGCTTCGCCGCCGAGGTTGCCAGCCGCGTGATATTCATGGAAGGCGGCATGATCGCAGAGGAAGGCACACCCGATGCAATTCTGCGCAACCCGAAGTCCGAACGGCTGCGCGGCTTCCTGTCGCGCTTTCACGGGTAGGGGGCGGGGCATGGGGCAGTATCGCATTTTGGTGCATGGCGGGGGCCGTATGGCGCAGACTATCGCCAACACGCTGGCGGCAGATCCGCGCTATGACGTCTGGCTGTCGGCCCCCGAACCGGAAGCGGGCGGCCAGTCCGCGCCGGCGCTGCACCCTGCAGTGCGGTGCGGCTCAGTGGATCTGTCAAGCACGCAACTGTCCGGCCTGTCGGCCATCATCATGGCGGGCAATGTTTGGGCGACCACTGCCTATATTGCCCGGCTTGCGCGGCAGGTTGGCTGCCACTATCTGGATATTTCCGAAAACCCCGATCTGACCGCCGATATTGCCGATGTGGCGCAGGGGGCAACGCATTGTTTCGCCCCGGCCTGCGGGCTGGCCCCGGGCTATGTGACAGCCCTGACTGCCGAAACCATGCGCCGGGCCGGGCCGGGCGCGCGGGTGACGGCACATGTCGGTGTGTTGCCCGCCCGGCGCACGAACAGGCTGGGCTATGGCAACCTGTTGGGTATCGACGGGCTTATGGTCGAATATTTCAGCCCGTGCCTTGCCATCCGGCAGGGGCGCAAAACGTCCCTTCCGCCACTTGCCGAACTGGAAAATATCACGCTGGCGGGCGAATGCTTTGAAAGCTTCACAACGGCGGGCAGTCTGGACGCGCTTGTGCATATACATGATGTCGCGGTTGAAAGTCTGGTGTTCAAGACCCTGCGATACCCGGGCCATCTGGAATATATGCGCTTTCTGCTTGAAGATCTGGGTTTCGCCCAGCGCCGCCGCCAGTTGCGCGCGCTGCTGATGAACGGTCTGCCCGTGATTGAGGAGGACCGCGTTCTGATTGCCTTGGACGTGCAACGCGCCGATCAGCCGCGTGACTGGTTTGAACAGGTGATCACCGCGCGGCGCGGCGCAGATGGCGCGTGGTGCAGCGCGGGTGTCATGGCGACTGTTGCACATGTCTGTGCTATGGCCGATCTGTTGTGCACGGGCGCATTGCGCCATGAAGGGTTCTTGTCGCAAGCGTCCGTGTCGCCACACCTGCTGGAACAAAGTGCCTTCTTTGCACCACTTGCCCGGGCGCGTGGCCCCGCTGATGCCCCTAAGAACAACATTGCGCATGGCTGATTCAGATGGCAACATCCCCCATATGGATGACCAAAGCGACAGCTCGCCTGTCAAGATCGACATTTTGCTGTTGCAAAGCTTCCATCTGGTGGCGCGCACTGGCTCTTTTTCGGCGGCCGCGCGCGAATTGAACATCTCGTTCCAGACTGCTGCCAACCATGTCCGGCGCCTTGAACAGATGTATGGCGCGCGGCTTTTGGAAACTGACAAGGGCGTGCGCCGTGTCGTGCTGACACCGCAGGGCAAGGCGCTGTATCTGACGCTGGGCAAGGAACTGGACACTATCTTGTCGCGCATCCGCATTCTGCTGCGCGATGCCCACACTGTTTTGCGTGTCGGGGTGCCACAAGCGCTGTTCCACCACTTCTTCCCGGGCATCATACATGAATTTCGCAAAACAGAACCGGATATCGAACTGGTCTTTTTCGAACGCGACACCACGCTGGAACAGATGATGCTTGACGGTTCGCTGGATGCCGCGGTCAGTGAGCGCAGCTTTGGCAATGCGTCCATCTCTCAGCAATTGATCGGCGCGTATCGGCTGGCGCTGATTTACCCACGGGACTGGAGCGATTGCGACCTGACCGAAGCCGACTTGTCCACCTTCAGCGACCGGCCATTCATCACTTATGAACCAAGCCAGACAATCCGCACCATTGTTCTGGGCTATCTGACCAGACGCATGACACACCCGCCCCGCATCACCACCACCGCATCAGGTAGCACAAGCATTACGCGGCTGGTGGAAAAGGGGCTGGGCTATGCCATTGTCCCTGAATGGAGCGTGGGCCAACGCGACCACCGGATCGGGCGCATTTTGCTGACGGGGATTGAGCCGGTCAGCGTGCATTTCGCTTGCAGTGCCTTTCTGGAAAGCAACCCCCATGTCCGCCATCTTTACAGTGTGTGCGTGAATGCAATGTCGCAATCCTTTTCCAGCCCGCCCAACGGGAACTGAACACTGGCCTGCCCCGGTTCCACGAACCGCAATGATACGGCCATATAGGCCCCAGTTCAGCTAAATGAAAACGCCGCCGGGCGCAGAACAATATCCTGCAGTGAATGACGGTCCAATACGTCCAGAAATGCGCGCATCGCCTCGTCCAGAATACCCGGCAAGCGACACTCGGCCTGAATGCGGCAGTTGGACCCGTCCTGAAAACACTCTACCAGCGCGAAATCTGTTTCGGTGGAACGAACAAGCAGCCCAAGGTTAATCTGGTCCGCAGGCATGCCAAGCGTGAACCCGCCGCCATGCCCGCGCACCGAAGCCAGATAGCCCTGCCGTGAAAGGTGCAAGACAACCTTCTTCAGATGGGCCTGCGAAATGTCATACAGATCGGCGGCCTCTCGGATCGTGATGTTGCGGTCGGGGTGACTGGCTGCAAGAAGCAGCATGCGCAAGGCATAATCCGTGAATTTGGAAAGTTGCATGTCCGCTTCCTTGGCGCATGGCCGCCCTGCGACGGCACGATGCCGCAGCGCAAATGATTTTCAGAACAATACTCGGAATATATTTTGGCCTTTTCAGCCCAATTCACAAGGGGTTGTCGCGGCCCTTGCTTCAAAATCCGGTGTGCAGGGCAGGTTAAATTCTCAAAAGGACATTTCATTTGATCTTGATCAAGGAAAGCCGGGCTGCAGTGCGATAGTTCAGGCGCATGATGTATCGCACCGCCCCCGTTCTGACCGTTCTGCTTGCTTGCTCGCTTGCGCTGGGTGTGTTCCTGCTGCCCATGCAGGCATTGGCGCAGACCCCGCATTTGCCACGTTTTCTGGCCGATACTGCCCCTGAAACGCTGGTCCCGGACGCTACGGCGTTTGGCAAGATGCACGACGATATTCCTGTGGCCCCCCTGATGGATCAGGATCAGCGCATTGGCTGGGTGTTCATCACATCGGATTATGTTGGCACCACAGGGTATTCAGGCAAACCCATTCACACGATGGTCGCCATTGATGATGATGCGCGCATCATCGGGCTAAGTCTGGTGCAGCATTGGGAACCGATCGTGCTGATCGGCATTCCCGAAGCGCGCCTGCGCGACCTGATGCAAAGCCATATCGGGCTGGACCTTGCTGCCGCGGCCGATGCAGGGGGCGACATTCAGGACCTGAACATCATTTCCGGCGTGACGGTCACCATCATGGTGATTGACGATTCCATTGTGCGTTCGGGCATCCGCGTCGCGCGCGCCCTTGGGCTGGGGGGACTAGCGCCGCGCGACGGGCAAACCGGCCCCCGGTTTGAACTGAACCCTGACGCGCAGGCGGCCGATGACTGGTTCACGCTGGCAGGCGACGGCACTGTGCGGCGCATGTCACTGGATGTCGGACAGGTCAACGCAGCCTTTGCGGCGATGGATGACCCGCGCGCCACACGCCGCGCGCTGACCGAGGAAGATGACGCGCGCTTCATCGATATCTACGCCACAGTTGCCAGCATTCCCACAATCGGGCGCACCCTGATGGGCGAACGGGAATATGCCAATCTTGAAAGCTGGCTGGACGACGGGGAACATGCGCTGCTTGTTGGCGGGCGGGGCCTGTATTCCTACAAGGGGTCGGGATATGTGCGTGGCGGCATGTTTGACCGGATCGTACTGATCCAGGACGAACAATCCATTCGTTTCCGCGACCGGGACAACCGCCGCTTGCGCGTGCTGGATGTGGCGGGCGCCCCCGCCTTTGACGAACTGGACCTGTTCCGCATTCCGGCCGAATACGGGTTTGACCCGTCCGCGCCGTGGCGGCTGCAGCTGCTGGTCAGCCGCGATGTGGCCGCTTTGGAACGGGTGTTCACGACCTTCGATCTGGGCTTCCAGACCCCCGGCCTGTATTTGCGCGAAATCGCGGCCCCTGCCCCTGCCCAAGCCGACCTGAACGACGACCAAACCGAACTGGCCGCGCAACAGGCGTTGATCGAACGCATCTGGTGGGACCGCCGGTATGCGATTGCAGGCTTGGGGCTGATGCTGGCCATTCTGACCGGCGCGTTCTTCTTCCAGATGTTCCTGACCCGGTCCGCGCGTGCCACCTACTGGTTCCGCATGGGGTTCTTGTCGTTCACCCTTGTGTTTCTGGGCTGGTATGCGGCGGCGCAACTGTCCGTGGTGAATATCCTCGCGCTGGTCGCATCGCTGCGCGAGGGGTTCAGCTGGCAGGCCTTCATGTTGGACCCGCTGACCTTTATCTTGTGGTGGGCTGTTGCTGCGGCGCTGATTTTCTGGGGGCGCGGGGCCTATTGCGGCTGGCTATGCCCGTTTGGCGCGCTTCAGGAACTGACCAACCAGATCGCGCGTTTTTTCAAGGTGCCGCAGCTGACCCTGCCTTGGGGGCTGCATGAACGCCTTTGGCCGCTGAAATACATCATCTTCCTTGCGCTGTTTGCGGCCACGCTGGCCTCGGCCCCGTTTGCCAGCCAGTTGAACGAAATCGAACCGTTCAAAACCGCCATCGTTCTGAAATTCGATCGCGCCTGGCCCTTTGTGACCTTCGCGCTGGTGCTTCTGGGGATCGGGCTGTTCATTGAACGGTTCTATTGCCGGTATCTGTGCCCGCTGGGCGCCGCACTGGCAATCCCGGGGCGGATGCGCATGTTCGACTGGCTGAAACGCTACAAGGAATGCGGCAGCCCCTGCCAGACCTGCGCGAACGAATGCTTTGTGCAAGCCATTCATCCGACTGGGGAAATCAACCCGAACGAGTGCCTGAACTGCATGAATTGTCAGGTGCTTTACCAGTCGAAAACGAAATGCCCGGTCGTCATCCGCAAACTGAAGCGCAGGGAAACTGCCGCAGGCAGCAGCCCTGCCCCTTCAGCGCGCATTGACCCTGCCCGTGCGAACCATCCCAACCTCAAGAAGGAGATACCACATGTCTGACAAAACCCCCAAACCCGGCATCAGCCGGCGCGGATTGCTGGGCGCAACCGCAGGCGGTGCCGCGCTGATGAGCGCGGGCGTCGGTGGCGGCGCGGCGCGGCTGGGCCTGATGGGTGGTGCCGCCGCCCTTGGCACAGCTGCCGCCACCAAGGGCGCGTTTGCCGCCGCCGATTATCAGGTCGGCCCCGGCCAGCTGGATGAATATTACGGCTTCTGGTCCTCGGGCCAGTCGGGCGAAATGCGCATCCTTGGCGTCCCTTCCATGCGCGAATTGATGCGCGTGCCGGTGTTCAACCGCTGTTCGGCCACGGGCTGGGGCCAGACCAATGAATCGGTGCGCATCCATCAGGAACGCATGCTGCCACAAACCAGGGCCTATCTGGAAGCCAATGGCAAAAAAGTCCATGACAATGGTGATCTGCACCATATCCACATGTCGTTTACGGATGGCACCTATGATGGTCGTTTCCTGTTCATGAATGACAAGGCGAACACGCGCGTTGCACGCATCCGTTGTGACATCATGAAATGCGACAAGATTACCGAAATCCCCAATGCCAAGGCAATCCACGGCCTGCGCCCCCAGAAATTCCCGCGCACCGGCTATGTCTTTGCCAATGGTGAAGACGAGACGCCGATGGTCAATGACGGCAGTGTGCTGGACGATCCGGCGAAATATGTAAACTTCTTCACCGCGCTGGACGGCGACACGATGGAAGTCGCGTGGCAGGTCATGGTTTCGGGCAATCTGGACAATACCGACGCCGACTACGAAGGGAAATGGGCATTCTCAACCTCCTACAACTCGGAAATGGGGATGACCCTGCCCGATATGACCGCGTCGGAAATGGACCATGTGGTTGTCTTCAACATCCACGCTATTGAGCGTGCGATTGCCGAAGGGGACTATATCGAATTGCAGGGCGTCAAGGTGGTGGACGGGCGCAAGGGCCAGAACAAGGATTATACCCGCTACATCCCGATCCCGACAAACCCGCATGGCTGCAACATGGCCCCGGACAAGAAACACCTGTGCATCGCAGGGAAACTGTCACCCACTGTCAGCGTGATCGATGTTACCAAGCTGGACCTGATCTTCGCGGATGACAGCCTTGATCCGCGCGAAACTGTGCTGGTGGCAGAACCCGAACTGGGCCTTGGCCCGCTTCACACGGCATTTGACGGACAGGGCAATGCCTTTACCACGCTGTTTCTGGACAGCCAGATTGTGAAATGGAACATCCAGAAGGCCATCGAGCTTTACAATGGCGCGGATGTGGACCCCATCATTTCGAAAGTGGATGTGCATTACCAGCCCGGCCACAACTCTACCTCCATGGGGGAAACGCTGGAAGCAGACGGCAAATGGTTCGTCTCGATGAACAAGTTTTCAAAAGACCGTTTCCTGAATGTCGGGCCACTGAAGGCCGAAAACGAGCAGTTGTTCGTCATTGAAGGGGACGACCTGCGCCTTGTCCATGACGGGCCAACCTTCGCAGAACCGCATGATTCAATCATCGTGCGCAGCGATATCGTCAACCCGCTGCATGTCTATGACCGCAATGACCCGACATGGGCCGAAACGCGCGCACAAGCCGAAGCGGACGGTGTGGATATTGACGACTGGATGGACACAGTCGTGCGCGATGGCAACAAGGTCCGGGTTTATATGTCGTCCATGGCGCCCAACTTCTCGCTTGAAAGCTTCACGGTGAAAGAAGGCGATGAGGTGACAGTGATCATCACCAACCTTGATGACATCGAGGATCTGGCACACGGGTTCACCATGGGCGATCATGGTGTGGCGATGGAACTTAGCCCCAACCAGACGGCCTCGGTCACATTTGTGGCGGCGAAACCGGGTGTCTACTGGTATTATTGCCAGTGGTTCTGCCATGCGCTGCATATGGAAATGCGCGGGCGCATGTTCGTAGAACCGAAAGGCGCGTGACATGGGCGGCCTGCGTTTCGCGTTTGCGGCGTTGATCATGGCCCTTGTTCCGGCTTTTGCCGGGGCGGGGGACGTTCTTGTGCCCGCCGAACCCGGGGCGCTGGCCGCTGCCATTTCCGGGGCCAGCCCCGGTGATGTGCTTATCCTTGCACCGGGCCGCCACGATGGCCCGGTGACACTTGACCGCCCCATCACGCTGGACGGGCGCGGCGACGCAACGATCAACGGCGGGGGCAAGGGCGATGTCATTCGCATCACGGGTGCGGATGTGGTGGTGCGGGGCCTGACGCTGATCGGGTCTGGCAGCGCGCATCCGGTGGTGGATGCAGGCGTGAAACTTGACCGCAGCGCCGAACGCGCCCTGATCGAAGACAATGTGATGATTGAAAACCTTGTGGGCGTTCACGTCTTCGGGGCCACTGACAGTGTGGTGCGCGGCAACACGATCATCGGCCGTCAGGACCACCGCATGAACGACCGGGGCAATGGCATCTATGTCTGGAATGCGCCGGGAACGATTATCGAAGGCAACGATATCCGCTACGGGCGCGACGGCATATTCGCCAACGCCTCTCGGGACAATATCTTCCGCGACAATCTGATGCGCGACCTGCGGTTTGCCGTGCATTTCATGTATACGAACATGAGCGAGGTGTCGGGCAACACATCAATCGGCAACCACCTTGGCTATGCGATCATGTTCTCGAACCGCACGCAGGTGACAGACAACCTGTCATTGCGCGACCGCAGCCATGGCCTGATGCTGAACTTTGCCAATAATGCCGATGTGACTGGCAACCTGATCAGGGGCGGCACGCATGACAAATGCACCTTCATCTATAATGCGCATCGCAATGTGATCGTGGGCAACCGTTTCGAGGGCTGCGCTATCGGCATTCATTTCACGGCAGGGTCAGAACGCAATGCGCTGACGGGAAATGCCTTTGTCGGCAACCGCACGCAGGTCAAATATGTCGGCACCCGCGATATTGAATGGAGTCATGACGGGCGCGGCAATTACTGGTCGGACCATGCCAGCTTCGATCTGGATGGCGACGGGATTGCCGATGCGAAATTCCGCCCCAATGACATGATGGACCACATCCTGTGGTCGCAACCCGCCGCGGGACTGTTGATGGGCGCACCAGCGGTGCAACTGATCCGCTTTGCCCAAGCGCAATTCCCCGCCACGCTGCCCGGTGGCGTGCTTGACAGTTTCCCGCTGATGCGCGCGCCAGAAATCGCGGTTCCCGACAACATAGCCCGGATCGAGGCCGAAGCCCGGCCCGCGTGGCAAAATGGAAGGTTTGATGATGGCGAGTTTGACCCTCTCACAGCTCACTAAGACATTCGGCGCGACACACGCCCTGCGCGATGTCAGCTTCACGGTCGCGCCCGGCGAACGTGTGGCCCTGCTGGGCCATAACGGGGCAGGCAAATCCACACTGATGAAAATCGTCCTTGGCCTGATTGCCCATGACGGCGGCGATGTGCAGGTGCTGGGGGCCGCGCCGGGCGACCGCGCTGTGCGCCGCCAAGTGGCGTATCTGCCCGAAAACGTGGCGTTCCATCCGGCGCTGACCGGCTTGGAACAGCTTTGCACCTATCTGCGGCTGCGCGGCCAGCCTGTGCGCGATGCGATGGGTCTGTTGGAACGTGTGGGCCTTGGCCATGCCGCCAAACGCCGGATCGGTACCTATTCCAAGGGCATGCGCCAGCGCGTCGGGCTGGCACAAGCGCTGATCGGCACGCCGCGCCTGCTGGTGCTGGATGAACCCACTTCGGGGCTGGACCCCGTATCGCGCCGCGATTTCTATGCCACACTGGACGGGCTGGCGGCTGATGGTGCGTCAATCCTGCTGTCCAGCCACGCCCTGACCGAGGTGGAGGCCCGCACAGACCGCATTGTGATCCTGTCGCAAGGGATGATGGTGGCCAATGCGTCGCTTGCGCAGTTGCGCCAACAAGCCGCCTTGCCCATCCAGATGCAGGTTTGCGCACGCAAGGGCGTGGCAGACAGGGTCGCCAGTTCTTTGGGCGGGGTGCGGTTCAACGGGTCCACAATCAACCTGAGCTTTCCGCCAGACCAGAAACTTGCGCGCCTAAGCCAGGTCACGGCCTTGGCCGATCTGGTCAAAGATGTCGATGTGATCCCGCCCAGCCTTGAAGATCTTTACAGCCATTTCAGTAAGCAGGTGCGCATATGAACGCCATCCTCGCCATTTCCGCGGCCGAATTCCGTATTGCGTTTCGCAACCGCTGGGTGGCCATCGCGATTGCCATGATGGCTGTTTTCTCGCTGGTTCTGACAGGGGCCGGCAGCGCGCCCACCGGCACATTGGGCGCTGACCGGCTGTCGGTAACAGTGGCCAGCCTGACCAGTCTTGCAGTATACCTTGTGCCGCTGGTTGCCCTGCTGATGAGTTTTGACGCCATCGCAGGAGAGGTCGAGCGCGGCACGCTGCCCTTGATGCTGACCTATCCCTTGGGGCGGTTCGAAATCCTGCTGGGCAAGTTCATCGCGCATCTGTTGATCCTGTCGCTGGCGGTGGCCATCGGCTACGGGCTGGCCGCAGGCGCAGCGATCTGGGCGGACCCCCGCGCCAGTGCGGGGTTTCCGGCCATGCTGCGGCTGTTCTGGACCTCGCTTCTGCTGGGCGCGGCATTTGTGGCAATCGGCTATGCGATCTCAAGCCTTGCGCGCCGTCCCGGCGCTGCAGCGGGGCTGGCCATCGCGCTGTGGCTGGTGATGATCGTTCTGTATGATCTGGGCCTGCTGGCCGCAGTGGTGGCCGATGATGGGGGGCGCTTCACCACCCGGATCTTCCCTTGGCTGCTGGTCGGCAACCCCGCCGATGCCTTCCGCCTTTACAACCTTGCCGCTTCCGAGGCGACAGCGGCCGCTGCCGGAATTGGCGCGGCTGCCCATGCCATCCCGGCGGCGCATGCGCTGGCGTCGATCCTGCTATGGCCGCTTCTGGGCCTTGGTCTGGCGGCGCTGGCCTTCAGAAAGGTAACCCCATGACCCCTAAACTTTTGCTGGTGCTTGCCCTGCTGGCCTTGGGGGCGTGCCGCGAGGATGGCACCGCCAGTTTACCCGCCCCCGTCACCATGACCGCCGAGGCCGTGGGCCATTTCTGCCAGATGGAAATGATCGAACACCCCGGCCCCAAGGCGCAGGTGTTTCTTGACGGACTGCCGGACCCGCTGTTCTTCAGTCAGGTGCGCGATGCGGTTGCCTATGACCGCATGCCCGAACAAAGCCACATGATTGCTGCGATCTATGTCTCGGACATGGGGGCAGCGAATGCCACATGGGACAGCCCCGGCGCCGATAACTGGATTCTGGCATCTGCGGCGCAGTATGTCACCGGGTCTGACAGGATGGGGGGCATGGACATGCCCGAACTGGTGCCTTTTGCCACACTGGCCGCGGCACAGGCCTTCATCGCGCGCCACGGGGGCGAGGTTTTGCGCCTCGACGCGATCACCGATGACATGGTTCTGGCCCCCGTCGAATTCGAGCATGACATCGGAACCGATGACGAAGGCGATTTCGCGGACCGGCTGCGCACCCTGTCGCACGGGCATGGGGGATGACCATGGGCAAATTATCGCGTCGTCGCTTTCTTGCCATATCGGCTGTTGCCGCCGCCGGCATTCCGGCAGCGGTGCAGGCACAGGCCGTGCATCACTGGCGCGGTGTCGCACTTGGGGCCGATGCCTCGATCACGCTGGCACACCCTGATGCCGCCCGGATTGTCGATATCGCCCGCGCCGAGATTGCCCGTCTGGAAGCCGTGTTCAGCCTGCATAGGCCCGGGTCCGCGCTGAACCAACTGAATGCCGCGGGCAGCTTGTCTGCCCCACCGCCGGAATTGTTGGACTGCCTGAGCCGCTGCGCCCAGTTGCACAGTGCCACAGACGGGCTGTTTGACCCGACGATCCAGCCACTTTGGGCATTGCATGCGCGCCATTTTGCAGGGATGGACGCAGCCGCACTGCCTGATCGACAGACGCGCCGCGCAGTTTTGGCGCATGTCGGGTTTGACCGTGTGCGTCTGGGCACGGCAGCGATCGCACTTGACGCTGGCATGGCCCTTAGCCTGAACGGTATCGCGCAGGGCTATATTGCCGACAGGGTCGCGGCACTGTTGCGCGCACAGGGGTTGCGCGATGTGCTGGTCAATACCGGGGAATTCGCGGCGCTGGGTCAGGCCCCCGGTGGCACGCCCTGGCAGATCGGCTTGCAGGCTGGGCAGAATGTGTTGCCAGACAGGGTTCCGTTGATGGATGCCGCGCTGGCAAGTTCTGCGCCGCATGGCATAAGTTTTGACGGCCAAGGCCGTGTCGGCCATATCCTGAACCCGAAAACAGGGTTCCCCGCGCAACCGAACTGGGCGCTGGTCAGTGTCATTGCGCCCGATGCATGGCTGGCCGATGGATTGAGCACCGCGTTTTGCCTGATGGACGGCCCCGAAATTGCCCGGTGCCTGACCCGCTTCCCCCAAGCACGCCTTGCGGCGCTGGTTGCGGCATGACAGCCCCCCGGCAACGCGCCGGTTTCCGACCAAAAGGCCGCGACCTGCCCCCCATGTCTGAAACAAGAAGGGACTTCGCCCCATGACAACAACCGCTGCTGCCCGCCGTAACTGGACAGGCCCTGCGTTGCTAAGCTACGGGTTTCGTCCCTTCTTTCTTGTGTCCGGCCTGTGGGCGGCGTTCGCAATGGTCTACTGGATACTGCTGCAAACGGGGCACGCCCCCTTGCCCATCGCGTTTGCCCCGACGGGCTGGCATGTGCATGCTTTCGTGTTCGGGTATCTGTCGGCTGTGATTGCGGGTTTTTTGCTGACGGCGGTGCCGAACTGGACAGGGCGCCTGCCCGTCATGGGCTGGCCGCTGGCCGGGTTGGTGGGTCTGTGGATATTGGGGCGGGGGGCAGTGATGATTGGCGCGTCCTGGCCTGCGTTGGGCGTGGCGCTGGCCGATCTGGCCTTGCCAGTCGCGCTGGTTGGGTTTCTTGCGCGTGAAATTATTTCGGGGCGCAACTGGCGCAATCTGCCCGTGCTTGGACTGGTGGCAATGTTTGCCATGGCCAATGCGCTGTTCCACCATCAGGCCGCAACCGGCCCTGCCCAGGACGGGGTCGGCCTTCGGTTGGGGCTGGGGGCAGTGCTGATGCTGATTGCACTGGTCGGGGGGCGCATCGTGCCAAGTTTCACACGCAACTGGCTGGCCAAGCGGCACGCCGCCCGCCTGCCTGTCGCGTTCAACCGCGCGGATGGCGCCGTTATGGTGCTGACAGGGGCGGCGCTGCTGGCCTTCGTAGTTGCACCGTTCAACACATTCACTGCTGTGGTGTGCCTGCTTGCAGGGGCCGCAAATTTCTGGCGTCTGTCGCGCTGGCAGGGCCTGCAAACCTGGTCCGAACCCTTGGTCTGGGTGCTGCATGCGGCCTATGCGATGCTGGCGCTGGGCTTTTTGACAGTGGGCGCGGCGGCCCTTGACCTGCTGCCCCACTCGGGGGCGCGGCATGTCTGGCTGGCAGGTGCCATTGGGCTGATGACGCTTGCGGTGATGACGCGCGCCAGCCTTGGCCATGCCGGGTTGCCGCTGACGGCCAACCGCGCGGTGGCGGCAGTGTATCTGGCGTTGATCGCAGCCATCTGCGCGCGTTTTCTGGCAGGACTATGGCCTGCGGAAATGTGGCTGCTGCATTTGGCAGGGGCATTCTGGGTTGCGGCGTTTGGCGGGTTTTCAGCGGTATTCTGGCCCATTCTGACACGCCCGAAAGCAAACGCAAAAGCGGTCAGCCGGGCGCACCCCTCATGACGGGCTGGGGGGAATATGGCGCGGCATGGGCGCTGTTTATCGTCACACATGCAGTTCCAGTGCGCCCGCCGGTCAAACCATGGTTGGTGCAGCGTCTGGGGCGGGGCGGGTTCGGGCTGGCATATTCTGCCTGTCGCTTGGGGTTTTGGCGTGGCTGTTTCTGGCTGCGGGTCGCGCGCCACATGTGGCACTTTGGCCCATGCCTGCAGGCGCGCACTGGATCGTGCTGGCAGGCATGATACCCGCCTGTGCACTTCTGGCGCTATCGCTTGGGCGCCCGAACCCGTTTTCCTTTGGGGGTGCGGCAAACCACAATTTCAACCCCGACCGCCCCGAGATTATTGGCCTGATACGCCACCCGGTTCTGATGGCGCTGGGTCTATGGGCGGGCGCGCATCTGGCCGTGAACGGGGATCTGGCACATGCGCTGATGTTCGGGGGGTTTGGCGTCTTCGCAGCGCTGGGAATGGCGCTGATCGACAGACGCAAACAGCGCCAGATCGGGCGCGCGCCATGGCAAGCGCTGCGGTCAGCCAGCCGCACTGCGGCACCGGGCTTGCCACCACGGGCCGGCTTGCGGCTTTGGGCCGGATGCGCGGGCGTGGCAGTGTTGGTGGGGGGACACCACATTCTGGCAGGCGTGACTATCTGGCCGCGTTTCCTGCCCTGAGCATGTTGCAGGGTTCTGGATGCCGGTTTTCTGCTTGACTACGATACGGCATCAAAAATTCAAGGCGCGGCGCGTGAATACACATGAACGGGACATGCTGTAATTTATTGATTTAGAATGTTAAAAACCCAAAATCAGTCCCATTTTGCGGAACACACTCTAGCCAGATTTAGGCCGGAACGCCGCGCAGCGCGCCGGGTCGGTTTCGATGCGCCGCGCGCCGATCAGGTCCAGACAATAGGGCACAGCGGCGAAAACCGCGTGCAGGCAGGTCGCAATTGCAGCGGGTTTGCCCGGCAAGGTAATGAACAGGGTTTGCCCGCGCACGCCCGCACCCTGTCGGGACAAGATCGCGGTCGGCACCTCGGCCAGGGACGCACGGCGCATTTCCTCGCCAAAGCCTGGCAGGTCGAAATCGATGATATCGGCCAGCGCTTCGGGGGTGCGGTCGCGCGGGGCAGGACCAGTGCCGCCAGTAACCAAAACCAGATCGGCACCACCCCCCGCCAAAGCGCGCATGGCATCCGCCACAGTTTCGCGCCCGTCAGGCACAATCTGGCGCGTGATCAAAACAGGCGTGGTCACCACATGTCGCACCCATTCTTCGGCAGCAGGGCCGCCAAGGTCCGCATATTCCCCGCGCGACGCGCGGTCCGACACTGTCAAAATGGCAATTTGCGCGGGTTCAGGCGGCATGGCGCAGGCCCGCGCGCAGGCACCAGTCGGTGACCCGCCGCACATCCGCTGGAAGCGTTGTGGCAAGCCCGTCGGTAAAGCGCTTGAATGCGGGCAGGTTCAGGCCGTTCACGCCCACCAGAACCGGCAAGCCGATGCACAGCGCTTCCCCGATGACGGGGGTAAAGCCGCGCCCCTCGGCTTCGGTCTTGCCAAATTTGTTGACGATCAGCAGATCAGCGCCTGACAACGCATCCTCTGTCGCGGCCACGGCCTGCGCCAGAACACTGGTATCAAGGGTGCAACCGCGCGCCAGTGCGCCGCGATCCTCGCTGATGCGCAACACCTTTCCCGAGGAAAGAAGTTGCAAATCCATATCGCATTTGCGCCGGTCTGCCCGCGCTGTGTTGGCTTGCACTGTGCCGCATAACCGCAAGCGCCCGTCCAGATGCGCAACAACGTCGGACAAAAACAGATCACTTGCGCCGCGACCCGGCAGGCTAATGTATCCCAACAGCATGGCACGCGTCCTTTATATGGTGGCGTAAGCTTGTTCTAGGACACGAACAAGGCATAAGCCTTGATATAAATCAAATCAAACATCGCTGGTGGAACTTTTTTCCTTGATGGGATGCTGATACCTTCATCTATCTGCAAATATTGGTTGACCAATATCAATTAAAACCTTGTGGCGGTGGTGCTGTGCCATTCCTGCAAAACGCACTACCCCCGCAGGGGGGGGGGCAAATCGTATATCACGCGGGCCAAGCGCCATTTTGCCCCCCCCTGTCAGGCAGTGGCCGCACGCCCCTGCCAGCTTGCCCCAGCGGCCCCACGCCCGAAACCGTCGCAGAATTGCATGTCAGCATGCGCAAGGCGCAGATTTTCGAGCAGTGCAGCGGGTGTCAGTTCACTTGCAAGAAGCCGGGAATACGCCTTGCACACCCCCTCGAACCCCACCGATTGCGGTTGCAGGCGCAAGGCACTGACGCCCATATCGCGCAGCTCTGCAGCGTGGTCGGCCATGCAGGCATAGGCTTGGCTAAGGGTCTGAACGCCGTTCACCGACAGAAAACGCTGCCCCTCCAGCGTGTCCACATCGCGGCCATCAGGGTCTTGTTCACAGACAAACTGGCACGAATCCTTCGCGCGTTCATGCAGCCGTGCATGGTAGCAACGCCCGGAAATTGCCAGCGGCAGCCGCCCATGGCCCCAGACTTCCAGCGCGACGCCTTCGGCCTGCGCCACTTTGGCCAACACGGCCACAGATGCCATCGGCAATTCGGGCGGCAGGCAAATACGCGTGCCCCCCCGCCGCGCCAGCCAACGCAAAGTGCCTTCATTATAGACATTGACCAACGGCCCCACCCAGAAGGGCACGCCCTGCGGAATATGGTGCAGGGCGGACAAGTCATTCACTTCGACCGGCAGGCCCAGGTCCAGCAAATCGGCGGTCAACTTGCGTTCACGCTTCAGCGTAATCAGCGCAAGCGAGGTCAGGGCCACCTGCTTGCCGCCCGCCTGCAAGAATTCCACCGCTTGCGGAATTTCCTCTTGCCAGAAGGGCAGCCGCTTGGAACAGACCAGTTCCCCCAGCACAACCCGCGCCACAGGGGCATCGGCCAGCGCGGCATAGAAACCGCGCACCGCATCGGCGCGCCAGAAAAACGGGTTTGGCGCAACTGTCAGGTCCATTGCATCACCTCCATGTCTTGGCATAGGCGCCGGTGGTTGCGGCCTGCCCTTCGGACAGGCGCGCAAGGGCCAACGCGGGCGGGTCGCGCCCGTCTGCCAGTGCATCCGTGACCGCGCGGAAGGCCCGCACAATCTGCGCGACATAGGCACGAGAGCGTTGCCGTCCTTCGATCTTCAGCGCCGTGACGCCCGTTTTTGCCAGCCTTGGCACAAGTTTTGACGCATCAAGGCTAACCGCATCCTCGAACACATGGCCGGTCTTGTCGCCGGATGTGAAACACCCCTTGCACAGCGTCGGATAGGGGGCAACGCCCCCTTTTGGTGTGCGGTGAATGGTAAAGCCCCCCAGCCGCGCCACGCTATCGCTGCCTTCGGTCGCATAATCCACATGTTCCGGGGGAGAGCAGACACCGTTCATATTGGGCGAACGGCCCGTGGCATAGGATGACAGCGAACAGCGCCCTTCAGCCATGACGCACAACCCGCCAAAAACGAACACTTCGGTTTCCACGTCAATTTCGCGGTTGATGGCGGCGATTTCCTCGACACTCAGCACGCGGGGCAGGACCACGCGGCGCACATCGAAGGCTTGCGCGTAAAAATTGATCGCATCGGGGTTGGCGGCGGCGGCCTGCACCGACAGGTGGCGGCGCAGGTCGGGGTGACGCTGCGCCGTATGTGCCAATAACCCCAGATCGGCCAGAATTACTGCATCCGCACCCGCTGTTTCCGCATCGGCCACAGCGGAATGCCACAGGCTTTCTTTCCCCGCAGTCGGAAAGGTGTTGATCGCCACCAGCACCTTCGCGCCACGCGCATGGGCATAGCCCACGCCCTCGGCCAATTCGCTGCGCGAAAAATTCAGGCCCGGAAAATTGCGGGCATTGGTTTCATCGGCAAAGCCGCAATAGATGCAATGTGCGCCCGCATCGACAGCGGCACGCAGGGCGGCGGGGGTTCCGGCGGGACAGACAAGTTCCATTCAATACACCTCTGGTGTTGTGTCAGCGCGCGTCAGGTGCAGGCCGGTCAATCGCTCCAGCGGTGCAAGGCTTTGGCGCAGGGGGGCGGCCAGAAATGGCAGCGCGTTCGCAATTTCGGCGCCAAGGTCCAGTTCGGCATCATCCAGCGCGTTGCGCAGCGCCAGCACGGCAGAGGTGTCGCCCTCGATCTGCAAAGCCCCAGAGAAATACAGCGTGTCCCCATCCTCGGCCCCGTGCAGCATGGCCAGAAACGCCGCAAAGCTGCCTGCGATCCGCGCATCAGAGGCGGGTGCGGCCCCGCGCCGAAAGGCGCGCAATTGCGCGCGCGCCGGATCAAGCCGCAGGACGAAGGGCAGATCGGTGATGTCCAACTCAAAATGATGATTTTGATATTTATCAATTCTTCGCAAGATTTCAGGATGGGTGCGCAACAGGTTTCGCGCCAATCGGCTTAGCGCTATTGAAACAGGCCAAAGCGGCAAAATGTGCATTGGCGCTGTAAATAATCGGGGAATAGTAACATTCCCTATCGGCTCTGGCATCGCATCCTCCTGCTTTGGCAGACCAGTCTTGTGCCCCTGCTTAGGGGAAACGCGCGACACTATGTTTGATTTATATCAATTACTGCAGCAATTTCGGCTGTTACACCCCGCCAAACCTTGCAGACAGGCATGCAATGCGCCAACTTCCGCCTTTCCCCGATCTGCGCGCCTTCCTGCATTGGCTGGACGGGCGCGGCGACCTGCTGGGCGTTGACCAGCCCGTTGATCTGCGCCACGAAATGACCGCGCTGCAACTGGGCGCGCTGCGCGCGGGCGGGCCTGCGCTGCGGTTTGACCATGCGCATAGGGGTGGCACCCGCGCGCGCATGCCGGTTGTCGCCAATCTGTTTGGCACGCGCGCGCGGGTGGCCGCGGGCTTGGGCATGACGCTGGATGACTTGCCCATGCTGGGCGAATTTCTGGCAGCCCTGCGCGCGCCCGCCCCTGTGGAAGGGGTGCGCGATGCACTGTCACGCTGGCCCATGCTGCAAGCCGCGCTTCGCGCGCGGCCCCGAATTTGCCGCAACGCCCCAGTGCAAGAAGCACGCGACATTGCCGATCTGACACATATTCCTGTCCAGACGCCATGGCCGCTGGATGCGGGGCCGCTGATCACTTGGCCCGTGGTCATCACCCGCCCGCATGGCACGCAGGCCGGCCAGATCGCGCGGTATAATCTGGGCGTTTACCGCGCGCAGGTGCTGGGGCCGGACCGGCTGATCCTGCGCTGGCTGGCCCATCGCGGCGGGGCCGCGCATGCGCGCACATGGGCGCAGGCGCGCGCGCCGATGCCTGTGGCCATCGCGCTGGGGGCCGATCCGGCAACGCTGCTATCCGCCGCGCTGCCCTTGCCCGAAACCGTGTCAGAACTGGGCTTTTCGGGCGTTTTGCGCGGTGCGCGCACCGAACTGGTGGCGGCCAAATCTGTCCCGCTGATGGTGCCTGCACAGGCCGAAATCATGCTAGAGGGGTGGATACACCCCGACGACACCGCGCCAGAAGGGCCATTTGGCGACCATACCGGCTATTACAATTCGGTTGACCAGTTCCCTGTCATGCGCCTTTCGGCCATCACGCACCGGCGCGACCCGCTTTACCTGACCACCGTGACTGGCCGCCCGCCGGACGAACCCTCGGTGATTGGCGAGGTGTTCAACGATCTGGCCCTGCCGGTGATCCGCGCGCAAATTCCCGAAATCCGCGACCTGTGGCTGCCGCCTGCGGGCTGTTCCTACCGCATTGCAGTGGTGCAGATCGACAAGCGCTATCCCGGTCAGGCGCGGCGCGTGATGATGGCGCTGTGGGGCATGTTGGCGCAATTCAGCTATACCAAGCTGGTGATCGTGGTGGATACCGACATCAACCCGCGCAACTGGGATGATATCGCATGGGCGCTGTCTACCCGCATGGACCCTGCCCGCGACCTGATGGTTCTGGACCGCACACCGATGGACTACCTTGATTTTGCGTCACCACTGGAAGGGCTGGCGGGAAAACTGGGGGTAGATGCCACAACCAAAATCGGCGCGGAAACCACGCGCGACTGGGGGCAGGTCATGACGCTGGACCCCGACCACAAGGCCCGTGCGGCAGAATTTGTCGCGCAGCACATCAAAAAGGCCCGAACATGACCACACGCGTTATTCTTGGCATTTCCGGTGCATCCGGCGCGGCTTTGGCGCTGGATTGTGCGCGCCTGCTGGCACGCATGGGCATTGCGACTGATCTGGTCATAACCCGCATGGCGCGCCATACCTGCGATCTGGAACTGGGGCCTGCGGCGACACAGGAACTAGAGGGGCTTGCAACCACCCACCATGATGGCGCCAATATGGGGGCCACCATCGCATCTGGCAGCTATCCGGTGGCGGGCATGATCGTGGCGCCCTGTTCCATGCGCAGCTTGGCCGCGATTGCCAGCGGGCTGGATGACACGCTGCTGACCCGCGCCGCTGGCGTGCAACTGAAGGAACGCCGCCCCCTTGTGCTGCTGGCGCGCGAAGCGCCGCTGACACTGGCGCATCTGCGCAACATGACGGCGGTTACCGAAATGGGCGGCATTATCCTGCCGCCCGTCCCCGCCTTCTATCTGCGGCCCGACAGCATGCAGGCAATCACTGCGCAAATTGCAGCGCGCGCCATTGATCTGCTGCGCCTGACACCGCCCCAAGCCCGCGCATGGCGGGGCGCGGGCCAGCCAGACAGCCGCACGGCATAACCGCCCATCGCGCCATCGCTGAATGACGACTGGCGCGCATACGCCTTAGAAGGCCCGCTGCGCAGGCAGAACCACACGCAGCGGCGGATATTGTGTTTTTTCGTCACCACACCACAGAAGATAGCCGCACATCGCGCGTATCATGCAGCCTGAAGCTGCACGCCTTCGATGCTGGCCTTCGCCACCAGGTCTGCGGTAAATTGCGCCGCTGCGCGCGCCCAGGCCGCCTTCGCATGGGCATCGCGCAAGCGCGGCAGGATCACGTCGAAGGGCAGCACCTCGCCACGCGCGCAGGCATCAAGGCGGATCAGATGCAGGCCGAAACGGGTTTCCACCGGGTCACTGATCTGGCCCTCGTCCAGCGCATCCATCGCGGCTTCGAATTCTGGCACAGTGTCGCCTTGTGCCAACTGGCCCAGCAACCCGCCATTATCCTTGGACGAACAGGCGGAATGGGTGCGGGCCAGTTCGCCAAATCGGCGGGGGTTTTCGCGCAACTGCGCCAATACCGCGTCGGCGTGTGCGCGCACTGCGGCCATGTCATCCTGGCGCGGGAACAGGATATGCGCGGCCTCAAAAAGCGTGGGCGCGCGAAAGCGGTCTGGCTGCGCATCATAGACCGCACGCAGCTTGCCTTCATCAGCGGGGGCGGGTTGGATTGCCACTTCGCTTAACTGGCGGATCAGCGCTTCATCTTCGGTTTCCACCTGCCCCGGCGCCACTTCTGCCGGGTCAGGGGTCAGGCCGCGCGCGCGGGCCTCTTGCAGCATGATCTCGCGGATTGCCAAGGCCCGCGCGGCGGCTTTCCATGCCAGCCCCGGTTTTTCCTTCGGCGCGGGGTGGTTCTGGGCCTCATTCGCAATGCGTTCGGCCGAGATTTCAATGCCGTTTACAAAAACAGGCGGCAGAAGCGGTTTCATGGGAAAACTCCGTGGGGGGGGCAGGATGGCAGGGCGCACGCAGACACGCGCGCCCTGAATGGCCTATTTTAATGATTTCATTGGTTTCAGGCCCGTGCGCGCGGGTTTCGCGCCAGCGCGCGAGCGTACGATCTGATAGCCCGGCCGCCACAGGAAACGGATTGGGACCGACAGCATATGCACCAGCCGCGTGAACGGGAACAGCGCCACAATCACCATGCCAAGGAAGATGTGGAACTTGTACAGCCAATGCACATTCACAACTTCTTGCCACGCATTGATCTGCAACCCCATGACCGATTGCGACCATGTCATGAACTGGATCATCTTGGACCCGTCCATATGGCCCAGTGTCAGGATGATGGTGCCCATACCAACCACGATTTGCAGCCACAAAATCGCCAGAATGCCAATATCGGCAAAGGTGGAATTGTTGCGGATGCGCGGGTCAGCCAGCCGGCGGTGCAACAGCATTGTGCAGCCAATGAAAGCCGCTGTGCCCGCCGCCCCGCCGATGATGACCGCCATCCACTGTTTCAACCCATAGCTGATGCCCAGCGCATCCAGCAGCCAGATGGGCGTGAACAACCCGATCAGGTGGCCGAAGAACAGCACGATAATACCCACATGGAACAGCACCGACCCCCAGACCAGCTGTTTGCGGCGCAACAACTGGCTGGACGAAGATTTCCATGTGAACGGGTCACGTTCATAGCGCGCGATTGTGCCAATCAGCGCGATGGCCAGCACTGCATAGGGCAGGATGCCGAAGATCAGATAGTTGATATCGAAATTGCCAAACATTGCTCGTTGCTCCTACATCTGGCCCGGCGCGGCAGGGCGCGGGGCGGCGGGCATGTCCATTTTTGCCAGAATATCGCGGCTGATCGGGCAACCGGCATTCGGGTCGGGGCCGAAGGTGACCATCGCTTCTTCCCAGACGGCATCAAGCGCCTGCAAATCTTCGGGGTCGTCATCAGCCTCGGACAAAAGGGCTTCGGCCTCGGGGGTGGTTCCGGCCTGTGCCAGCATCACGATGGTGGCCATGACCGGCGCATAGACGCTTTCGCGCCGCGCCAGCCGTTCAGCCAGCGCCACAATGATATGGCCCGCATCGGCCAGTATGGCGCGCGCCTGATCGGGGTCTTGTGTGGACAGGAATTCCAGCAAAACCGGCAGGTGGTCGGGCAGTTCGGGGCCAACCAGATCAAAGCCGCCCGCGCGGTATGTTTCCAGCAGGTCCACCATGGCGCCGCCACGGTCGCGGCTTTCGCCGTGGATATGTTCAAACAGGTTCAGCGACAGCGTGCGCGCACGGTCGAATTGCAGGACATAGCGTTCCTGCAAGTCGTAAATGTCGCCGGTTTCCAGCTCGGACAAAAGTGGTTCAAGCTTGGCCAGCTGGCTTGGTTTCAACAGACCCTCTTGCAAGAGGGTCTGCGCGATTTCGGGGACTGCCGCTTGCAACTCGGGCGTCGGATAGGTCAGCAAGGCGGAAAGGGCGCGATAGGTTTTCATGGCTGGATAAACTCCTGCGGGCTGCGGAATTTCTTGCCGCCCGAAAACAGTGAATGCCCCGCACTGCCAGTGGAACAGCCATTCCCATCGGTAAAGCCGCAGCCCCCCTTCAGGTCATAGGCATCTTCCACCAATTCGCGGTGCGTGGTCGGGATGACGAAACGATCTTCATAATTGGCGATTGCCATCAGCTGATACATTTCATCGATCTGTTGGGGCGTCATGCCCACGCGCTTGGCCACACCAATATTGATGACCCCGTCCACGGTTTTCGACCGCATATAGGACCGCATCGCCAGCATCCGTTCCAGCGCACTGACAACAGGGGCTTCATCGCCTGCCGTCAGCATATTGGCCAGATAGCGCACCGGAATGCGCAAGGAGGCAACGTCTGGCATATCGTCCTGCGCGCTGATCTTGCCCGCCTCTGCCGCGTTCTGGATGGGCGAAAGCGGCGGGATATACCACACCATCGGCAAGGTGCGGTATTCGGGGTGCAGCGGGAAGGCGATTTTCCATTCCATCGCCATTTTCCAGATGGGCGAGTTTTGCGCGCCAATGATCCAGTCTTCTGGCACGCCTTCGGCGCGGGCGGCTTCAATCACGGCGGGGTCATTGGGGTCAAGGAAGACGTCCAGTTGCGCGTCATACAGCTGCTTTCCATCCGCCACGCTGGCAGCCTGGCTGATCTTGTCGGCGTCATACAGCATGACACCCAAATACCGGATGCGCCCCACGCAGGTTTCCGAACACACCGTGGGCTGGCCGGATTCCAGACGCGGATAGCACAAGGTGCATTTTTCGGATTTGCCAGAAGACCAGTTGTAATAAATTTTCTTGTAGGGGCAGCCCGACACACACATGCGCCAACCGCGGCATTTTTCCTGATCAATCAGGACAACACCATCATCTTCGCGCTTGTAAATCGCCCCTGACGGGCAGGACGCCACGCAAGCAGGGTTCAGGCAATGCTCGCACAGGCGGGGCAGATACATCATGAAGGTGTTTTCATATTCCCCGTAGATGTCCTTCTGAATACCTTCAAAATTGGAATCCTGTGACCGTTTGGCGAATTCACCGCCCAGAATTTCCTCCCAGTTTGGGCCCCATTCGATTTTCTCCATCCGTTCGCCCGTGATCTTGGACCGCGGGCGCGCTGTGGGGAACGCCTGCATTTCGGGCGCGGATTTCAGGTGGTCATAGTCGAAATCGAAGGGTTCATAGAAATCATCGATTTCGGGCAGGTCGGGATTGGCGAAGATATTTGCCAGAATGCGCCATTTGCCGCCCTGTTTGGGCTGCAAGGTGCCTGACGCCGTGCGCGTCCAGCCGCCATTCCAGCGTTTCTGGTTTTCCCAATCCTTGGGGTAGCCGATGCCGGGTTTGGTTTCGACATTGTTGAACCATGCATATTCAACCCCCTCGCGAGAGGTCCAGACATTCTTGCAGGTGACAGAGCAGGTGTGACACCCGATACATTTATCAAGGTTCAGCACCATACCGATTTGGGCACGTACTTTCATTCCGCTGCCTCCACTTTTGCGGGCTGATCCAGCCAATCCACATTTTCCATTTTCCGAACGATGACCATTTCATCGCGGTTCGCACCCACAGTTCCGTAGTAGTTGAACCCGTAGGACAGTTGCGCATAGCCCCCGATCATATGCGTGGGTTTGGGCACGGTGCGCGTGACCGAATTGTGAATGCCGCCGCGCTGGCCGGTAATCTGGCTGCCCGGTGTGTTCACAATCTTTTCCTGCGCGTGATACATGAACAGCGTACCGTCCTTCATGCGCTGGCTGACCACGGCGCGCGCCGCAATCACACCGTTGGAATTGAACACCTCGACCCAGTCATTATCGACAATGCCCGCTTTTGCGGCGTCCACTTCCGACAGCCAGACAACCGGCCCGCCACGGTTCAGCGTCAGCATCAGCAGGTTGTCGGAATAGGTGGAGTGAATGCCCCATTTCTGGTGCGGGGTAATGAAGTTCAGCACCACATGCTTTTCTGCCGATTTCAGCGATTTGGTGGCGTCATGCGTGATGGTTTTCAGGTCCACCGGCGGGCGCCATGTGACAAAGAATTCGCCAAAGGCGCGCATCCATTCATGGTCCTGATACAGCTGTTGGCGGCCCGTGACCGTGCGCCACGGGATCAGCTCGTTCACATTGGTCCAGCCCGCGTTATAGCAAACTTCCTCGGACTCGATGCCCGACCATGTGGGCGATGAAATGATCTTGCGCGGTTGGGCGGCGATGTCGCGGAAGCGGATCTTCTCGTCTTTCTTGACGTCGGCCAGATGGGCATGTTCGCGCCCCGTTGCCTTTTCCAGCGCATTCCACGCCTTGACCGCCACTTCGCCATTGGTTTCGGGCGCAAGCATCAGCACGACTTCGCAAGCGTCAATTGCGCTTTCGATCTTCGCCATGCCTTTCGTCGGGCCATCGGTATGGGTGCCGTTCAGCGCCTTCAGGTGGTGGACTTCGGTTTTCGTATCCCACGCAATACCCTTGCCACCATTGCCGACCTTTTCCATCAACGGGCCAAGGGCGGTGAAACGGGCATGCAGGTTCGGATAATCGCGTTCGACCGCAATATAGGCAGGCGCGGTTTTGCCGGGGATAAGGTCACATTCCCCGCGCTTCCAGTCCTTCACAAACGGCTGTGCAAGCTCGCCGGGGCTGTCATGTTGCAACGGCAGTTGCACCACATCGGTTTCCACGCCCAGAATTTCGGGCGCGACATCCGAGAATTTCTTGGCAATCGCCTTGAAGATTTCCCAGTCGGTCTTGGATTCATACGCCGGGTCCACCGCCGCCTGCAGCGGGTGGATGAACGGGTGCATGTCAGATGTGTTCAGATCGTCCTTTTCATACCAGCTGGCCGTCGGCATGACGATATCGGCATAGACCGCCGTTGTGGACATGCGGAAGTCGATGGTCACCAGCAGGTCAAGTTTCCCTTCGGGCGCGTCATCATGCCATTTCGCCTCCACAGGTTTTTGGCGGCCTTCCTGCCCCAGATCCTTGCCTTGCACGCCATGGCTGGTGCCCAACAGGTGTTTCAGGAAATACTCATGCCCCTTGCCGGACGACCCCAGCAGGTTGGAGCGCCACACAAACAGGTTGCGCGGCCAGTTTTCCGGCGCGTCCGGGTCTTCGCAGGACATTTCCAGCGTGCCGGCCTTCAACTGCTCGGCCACATAGGCGGGAATGTCCTTGCCTGCCGCTTTTGCCGCCGCGCCCACCTTCAACGGGTTGGTTTTCAACTGCGGGGCCGAAGGCAACCAGCCCATGCGTTCCGACCGGATGTTATAATCAATCAGGCTCAGGCTTTCCCAATCACCCGCAGGCGCAGTGGGCGACAGGATGTCTTTTGCCGTAACCGTTTCATAGCGCCACTGGTCGGTATGGGCATACCACGCGCTGGTCGAATTCATGTGCCGTGGCGGGCGCGCCCAGTCCAGCGCGAAGGCAAGCGCCGTCCAGCCGGTTTGCGGGCGCAGTTTTTCCTGCCCCACATAATGCGCCCAGCCACCGCCCGACTGGCCCACACATCCGCACATCACCAGCATGTTGATGACCGCGCGGTAGTTCATGTCCATGTGGTACCAGTGGTTCATCGCAGCCCCGATGATGACCATGGATTTGCCATTCGTCTTTTCGGCATTGCTGGCGAATTCGCGCGCCACATGGATGATCTTGTCGCGGCTTACCCCCGTTATGCGTTCGGCCCAGGCAGGCGTGAACGGCACATCGGCGTTATAATCATCCGTCACATGATCGCCGCCAAGGCCGCGATCAAGGCTGTAATTCGCGCAGAACAGGTCGAACACAGTTGTGACCAGCGCTTCCGACCCGTCGGCAAGCGTGATCACCTTGACCGGCACATTGCGCGTCAGAATATCGCCGCGCGCGTCGTTTTCCCACTGGCCGGTTGCCATGCCCCCGAAATAGGGGAAATCAACGCCCACCACGTCGTCGCGGTCTTCGTCCATGATCAACGACAGCTTGGGCCTGATGTCTGCGCCCTTGGCCTTTTCTTCCAGGTTCCATTTGCCCTGTTCGCCCCAGCGAAACCCGATGGCGCCATTGGGTGCGACCATCTGGCCGGAATTTTCGTCAATGCAGATGGTTTTCCATTCCGCGTTGTTCGCCTCGCCCAGATTGTCGGCCAGATCACTTGCGCGCAGTTGGCGGCCCGGCAGGTAGCTGTCGCCCTTCTTCTCCAGTTGCACCAGCATGGGCATATCGGAATATTTGCGGCAATATTCCTCGAAATAGGGCGTCTGGCGGTCCAGATGGAACTCGCGCAGGATGACATGGCCGAACGCCATGCCGATGGCCGCGTCAGTGCCCTGTTTGGCGTTCAACCAGACATCACCGAATTTCGCAGCTTCGGAATAGTCGGGGCAGATCACGGCGGATTTTGTGCCGCGATAGCGTGCCTCGGTGTAGAAATGGGCGTCCGGTGTGCGGGTTTGCGGAACATTGGATCCCCACAGCAGCAGGTAGCCCGCATTATACCAGTCGGCACTTTCGGGAACGTCGGTCTGTTCACCCCATGTCATGGGGCTGGCGGGCGGCAGGTCGCAATACCAGTCATAAAAGCTCATACAAGTGCCGCCCAGAAGCGACAGATAGCGCGAACCGGCGGCGTAGCTGACCATCGACATGGCCGGAATGGGCGAGAAGCCGAACACCCGGTCAGGGCCATATTCCTTGGCGGTATAGGCATTGGCGGCGGCGGTAATTTCGGTCACTTCGTCCCATGTGGCGCGCACAAAGCCGCCTGTGCCGCGCTTGGCCGTGTAGCTGGCGCGCGCGATCGGGTCTTGCTGAATGGCTGTCCATGCCTGAACCGGCGTCATGGACTGGCGCTTTTCGCGCCACAGCCGCATAAGCGCGCCGCGCACCAGCGGCGTTTTCACGCGGTTTGCGGAATACAGATACCAGCTATAGCTTGCCCCCCGCGCACAGCCGCGCGGTTCGTGGTTGGGCAGATCGGGGCGCGTGCGCGGATAATCGGTTTGCTGGGTTTCCCATGTCACAATGCCCGATTTGACGTAGATTTTCCACGAACATGACCCTGTGCAGTTCACTCCATGGGTGGAGCGCACGATCTTGTCATGCCGCCAGCGGTCACGATAGACATCTTCCCAATCGCGGTTTTCAGTTGTGGTCTGGCCGTGCCCGTCTGAAAACGTATCCTTGCGGTTGGATTTCAGAAAGTTCAGGCGGTCAAGAAGATGGCTCATCGCTGTCTCCGATCAAAGTTTGGGTGGGGCGGGCGCGCGTTTGCGCCCGCGCATGTTTCAGCAGGGCGTTGCAGCGCCCTTGCGGGTGTAAAAGAACCACGTCACCAGCACGCACAGGACATAGAAGCCCGCGAAGGCCCACAGCGCGCCCGCCGGGCCGCCGGTCATCGCAATTGACGTGCCGTAGGATTTGGGAATGAAGAACGCGCCATATGCCGCCATCGCAGAAGTGAAAGCGATAATCGCGCCCGCTTCGCGTTCAGCGGTTTTCAGCGCCGCCGCTTGATCAAGCTGCGGCATCAGCAGCGGGATTTCCTTGCGCATGATCACAGGGATCATCTGGAAGGTGGACGCATTGCCCACACCCGTCAGGAAAAACAGCGCCATGAAGCAGGCGAAGAAGCCCCAGAAATTTCCCTCGCTGCCCGCAAGCGGCAGGAACCAGATCACGCCCGCAACGGTGAAGATCATCGCAATGAACACCCACAGCGTCACGCGGCCACCGCCGAACCTGTCGGAAATCCAGCCGGTGAACACCCGCGACAGCGCACCAACCAGCGGCCCAAGAAAGGCGAATTGCAGCGCATCGACTGCCGGAAACTGTGTGCGCATCAGCAGTGGAAAGCCCGCTGAGTAGCCAATGAAACTGCCGAATGTCCCGATATACAGGAAGGACATGATCCAGTTATGCTTGCGCTTCAGGATGGTCAGTTGGTCGGACAGGTTCGCTTTCGCATCCGCAAGATCATTCATCCCGAACCATGCGGCCAGCGTGAAGATCACCAGAAACGGCACCCAGACAAAGCCCGCGTTTTGCAGCCACAATTCACCCCCACCGGAAATGGTTTGCGACTGCCCGCCCATGGCCCCGAAGACCCCCATCGTGATGACAACAGGCACGACAAACTGCACCACCGACACGCCAAGATTGCCCAGCCCCGCATTGACAGCCAGCGCGTTGCCCTTTTGCGCCTTGGGAAAGAAATAGTTGATGTTCGACATGGAAGACGCGAAATTTCCGCCGCCAAACCCGCACAAAAGTGCAAGGATCACGAAAATCGCATAAGGCGTTTCAGGGTTTTGCACAGCAAAGCCGATGCCCAGCGCGGGCAACAGAAGCGAGGCTGTGGAAATCGCCGTCCAGCGCCGCCCCCCGAAGATGGGAATGACGAAGCTGTAGAAAATGCGCAATGTCGCGCCCGACAGCCCCGGCAGGGCCGCCAGCAGGAACAACTGGTCGGTTGTGAACGCAAATCCGATTGCGGGCAGGCGCGCCACCACGACAGACCAGACCATCCACACAGCAAAAGCCAGAAGCAGGCAGGGGACAGAAATCATCAGGTTGCGATTGGCGACGCGTTTGCCGGTTTTCTGCCAGAAGTCACTGTCTTCTGGCCGCCAATCCGTCAGGACCGGCCCTTTGGCTGCGTGGGTGGCTGTGATGGACATTAGGATCGTCCTCCTCGTTAGTTTGGGGACAGGGCCGGACTTGCGGGCCTGCGGATATGTCAGCCTGCGGTGCGCGCTCTGGCATCAAGGCCAGCAAGCGCCGCGCGCAGATCATTGATGGATTTGAATTGCGCCTTCAGATGGACCGCGCCGCCGCGGTCAGTCAGTTCGACCTTGTCGGACGTGGCGAACAGCTTTTGGATTTCAGACATGGCCGCTTTTTTTTCTGCGGCTTCCAGTGCAATCTCACGGTCAACGGAAGAAATGATGTATTCATCCCCGAACCCGCCTTCCGGCTCGACCAGCCACAAATAGCAGATCACCCAGGCAATCAGCGCGCCCGCCGCGATGATGAAGAAGAACTGCTGCGGTGTGACGAACATGAACACGAACAGGTAAAACACCGCGCCGACATTGCCGTAAGCCCCTGCCATGCCCGAAATCTGGCCCGTAACGCGCCGCTTGATCGAGGGGATGATCCCGAAGGTCGCCCCTTCGGCACCCTGCACGAAAAACGAGCACATGATGGTGATCGCAATCGCAATGATCAGCGGCCAGTTGGAATTCAACAGCCCCATCAGCACAAAGCCAATCGCAATGCCGAACATATAGGCCAGCATCACAAAGCGGCGGTTGCCGAAACGGTCGGACACCAGCCCGCCCATAGGCCGCGCAAACAGGTTGACGAAGGCGAAACTGGCAGCAATCAGGCCCGCCGCCGCCGCCATCAGGCCCCATGTTTCTTCAAAGAACATGGGCAGCATGGACACCACGGCCAGTTCCGCGCCGAAATTGGCAAAATAGGTGGCATTCAGCGCCGCGACCGAACTGAACGGGTATTTGTCATCTTCCGGCACGCCCTTTTTCAGGATCGGCACGTTGACCTTGATCGCCTGCCAGACCTGCCAGGTCACGACTATCGCAATCGCCGCATGGATGAACACTGCGGTCATCGGGTCGATATAACCCATCATCTGCACGCGGTAGACAAGGATCGACAGAATGCCCACCATAGGCACAGTGAAGATGCACAGCAGCACCAGATCACGCCAACTGGACACTTCCAGTGCGGATGCCTTGCGCGGCTTCTTGTGGGTATCGGCACTTGGCCCGTCGGTGATGGCGAACCAGTAGAACACGCCATAAACCGCCATGACCACGCCAGATGTGGCAATCGCATAGCGCCAGCCGTCATCGCCGCCATACATGGTCAGCGCGATGGTGGGCAGCGTGATTGCCGCCGCCGCCGACCCGAAATTGCCCCAACCGGCATAGAACCCTTCGGCAAAGCCAATATCGCGCGGCTTGAACCACAGCGCGGTCATATGGATACCCACCACGAAGCTGGCCCCGATGGACGACAGCACCAGACGCGACATGAACAGCACTTCGCGCGTGTCGCCAAAGGCAAAGACAAAAGTGGGGATGGCCATCAGCACCATCAGCACGGAAAACACGCGGCGCGGGCCATAGCGGTCCAGCGCCATGCCCACGATGATGCGCGCAGGAATGGTCAGCGCGACATTGGCGATGGCAAACAGGCGAATATCATCGCGCGTCAGCCAGTCGACAGAACGCAGCATGGACGACGCCAGCGGCGCCATGTTGAACCAGACATAGAACGATATGAAAAAAGCGATCCATGTCAGATGGAGGGCCTTTATCTCGGCGTTCTTGAAGCGAAAAATATCACTGACTTGCATGTCAGACCTCGAAGGTTTGAAGACGGCTATGGGTGTTACGAACGCGTCAGTCGGAATGCGTTGGGATGATCAGCAACGGGCAGGAAGCACGCCGCGCCAGAAACGCGCTGACCGAACCGAAGGTCATGTGATCGAATTCCTCGACCAGCGCATCAATCTTGCGGGTGATGAAGTTCAGCGGGCCGGGGTCGGGCTTGTGGCTGTGGCGCGCCATCACCAGCAGGTCTGGCTTGCGTTCTTCCACGGCGCGCAGGATCATCTTGCGCGCATCCCCTTCCGCAATAAGCACAGAGGCGTTGAACCCGGCCGCCGCCAGTTCTGCCGCTGCCGCTTCGGTTCCTGCCTTCTGCTCGGCGTATTGTTCTGAAAACAGCTCGTCCGCGCCTGCGGTTGCACTTCCCACATCTTCGACAACCGAAATCAGCGTGATGCTGGGGTTCAACGCAGATAGCAGGTCGCGCACTGCATCCAGGGCAATCCGGGCATTGCGGGAATTATCATAGGCCAGCATCACATGCATGGGCGTCTCCTTGCGGTTCAGGTGCGTTTGACCACCCGTTCGCAAGCACCCAGTCATAGCGGGGCACGAAAAAATTTGATCGAGATCAAAGTCCTGGCACCTGCGTCCAACATTCGTGCCGGATTTGTAATCCGTCATTTTCTGGTCAGAAATCCTTGGGACGACCCGCCGAAATATGTTTTCCGAAGGCTTGATCTTGCTGCGCGCACCGCTTGATGTTAGTCAAGCAGAAGGCTCACACTTATCAGGCAGCACCTTGCGACCCGAAGAATTGCCAGAGATTCGCCATCTGCATCTGTTCCGCGACATGACGCAGGCCAGCTTCGAAGCGCTTATGGCCAGCTCTTACGCGCAGAACTTTCCGCAAGGGCTGGACATCATACGGCAGGGCGACCCGGCCGATTTTCTGCATATTGTGGTGGAAGGGTCGGTGGAATTATTCGCGCAATGGTCCGGGCGCGAATGCACCATGGCAGTGGTCCAGCCGGTTTCCACATTCATTCTTGCCGCAAGCATTCGGGATGCGCCCTATCTTATGTCAGCCCGCACGCTGGAACGCACGCGCATCATTCTGGTGCCTGCCGCCGACCTGCGCGCGATGTTCCGGCGCGATACCGAATTTGCGGTTTCGGTCATCACCGAACTTGCGGCCTGCTATCGTTCGGTGGTGCGCAGTGCCAAGTCCCTGAAACTGCGCAATTCACGCGAACGCGTTGCATCCTACCTGTTGCGTCAATCGATGCTGGCCGGGGGCGCCACATCCTATACGTTACCTGTGGAAAAACGCCTGATCGCGTCCTACCTTGGCATGACGCCCGAAAACCTGTCGCGCACCCTGCGCATGCTGGAAGCAGATGGCGTCAAGATGGACGGCGCGCGTGTCATCATCACCGACCGGGAGAAGCTGACAACACTTGCACAACCCGACAAGTTAATCGACGGCCCTGATGCAATTGCTGACGCCAACGGCTCGGACTTGCCGGGGGCAAGTGGCTAAAACGGCTTACCCGCTTGAGCAAGCCTGCAACGCAATTCATCAAGCGCGGCTTGCAGTGCTGCCCGCCCTGCAAGAAACAATCTTGCCATCTTCCAGCGTAAGAATGCTGTCCGCGCGATCAAGGATCCGGGGGTCATGTGTCACAAGCAGGGTCGTTGTGCCCCGCTGTGTTCCAAGCCGCTTGAGCAGATCGACCACATCCGCAGCGCTGTCCTTGTCCAGTGCCGCTGTCGGTTCATCCGCAAGCACCATGGCAGGGTTTCCGACAAGCGCGCGGGCCACTGCAACACGCTGTTTCTGCCCCCCCGACAGGTTTGCAGGCCGGTAGTCCAGACGGTCCGACAGGCCCACAAGTCCAAGCGCGCGCGCCGCACACGACCGCGACATCTGCACCCGGGCGCAGGCGCAACAGAATATGGTCCGGCGCCGTGGAACTGCGCGACGCAAATAACGACAGGAAGGTTTGGTCAGACACGAACATATAGCCATCCCCCCCAAAACCGCCACCCCCTGCAAAGGTGGTCAGCGCCGTAAGCGTTCGGCCCTGCGTTTCAAAAGACAGTGGCGTTTGCGGCCGGATGGCCGCCGCCTCGTCCTTCGGGATGCCACGCGCAAGCCTGTCAAGGATTGCCACATCGCGCACCTGCAACACCGCAATGTCATCTGCGATCTGGGGTGCAATGAAATCAGGTTGGGCAGGGTCGATCCCGAAAGTGGTCAGGCTGATGTCAGTGTCGCCCCGCTTCAGGGGTGCATTGGCGATAAACACCCCCGTTCCGGCAATTACATCGGGGTCAGCAAAGGCCTGCAACATCCATTGCCGTGCGACATTGCCACCCACAGCAAGCGCGTTCGCATCCGCCGCCGAGATCATGATGTCGGCATTGAAAAACGCATAGGGACGCAGGGTTGCCGTTGCCATGGAATTCATGATGCCCAGTTGCACGAATACCAGAACATTGGCGAAGGCGACACCTGACAGGGCCGCCATGAAACGGCCCCGCTTATGCGTCAGTTGCAGCCAGCCAATTGGCAGGCGTCCGAAAATCCATTGCAGAAGGCGGCTCATTGCGTGGCCCGCGCAGCGGCGCCAGTGTCGATCCTGGCCACTGCTTCCAGCCCGACATAGCGCGCTGCAACAGGGGATGAGGCCGCATCAAGCGCAACCAGAACCCGGATCACCCGCGCATCGGAATTGGCCGCTGCATCGTCAGAAATCAGACCTTGCCGCCCCACGGTCAGCCCGATGCTTTGCACAGTGCCGCGCAAGGACTGGCCCAGCGCAGGGGCGGCCAGTTCCACGGGCTGGCCTGCAGCAACACTGGCAATCCTGTCTTGCCAGATTTCGACCGCGGCCATCATCACATCGGTATTTCCCATCTCCATGATGCCTTCGGCGGGCGGGCGTTGTCCCGGTGTGGCGTGGATGTCCAGAATCGTCCCATCAATGGGCGCGCGCACTTCGGCGCGGTCCATATCCATCCGCGCACGGGCCACCTCCGCTTCAGCGGCGGCCACGTTGCGGGCTGCGACAACAACATCTGGCTGGTCATCGATCTGACCGGCGGCAAAACGGGCAAGCGTGGCCTGGGCCTCGGCGCGGCTGGCGGCAACCGCGCTGCGCGTCTGGGCCAGCGTCGCCTGGCACACTGCAAGCGTGGCTTGGGCCGTCAGCACCGCGCCTTCCAGCGCATCGCGGTTGTCCAGACGCGCAAGCGGGGCGCCGCGCGCCACAATGTCGCCAACCGAAACAAGGATTTCGGCAACCCGCGCATCACCCGCACCATAAGGGGCGGCAACAATGGCCACATCGCCACGCGGCATAAGCCTTGCCAACCCCACCACATCTGTCGGCAGAAGGGTCTGGGCCATGGCTTCGGGCAGTTCAATCTCTGGGGGAAGCGCAATCGGGCTGGACGCCCCGCCGCCGGGTTGCAGCCCAGTCAGCGCATAGAATTTTTGCAGCGCGGGCGGCTGGAAATACATGCCGATCACCGCGCCCGAAAACATGAAGACCGGGATCAGCAACACCAGCAGATAGCGCTTGCGAAACCAGCCGCGCCGCTGTGGCGGGAACGGCGCTTCGGTATCTGGACCACGGCCCAGATCAAGCGGCAGATCAGGGGCGTCCTTGGCCGTCATCATGACTATCCTTTTTCAAACGGGGCGTGCGATCGGGGTTTGCCCCATCCCGTTTACAGGATCGCGTGTATTTGTGTAGCGCGAAAGTCTATCTGTGGGTCGGCCCATCCGATGCGCCACATTGGGTTTCAGCACCGCGCAGTGGAATGGCACAGCCGGCACCTGCAGCACAACACGCGCCCGCAACGCCCCCTTCAGGACATTTCGCACATGCGCAGGAAATGCGGTTTGTTTCGCATGGGTCCGGGACGGCAAGTGCCCCGTGTCACAGTAGCGCGGGGAGTTCCCGGTCCGGGCAGATCGGCACATAAGAACACGCGCACGCAGGACCGCCGGACAGCGCAAGCGCCTTTTATGGGGGATCGACCCTTTGACTTCCGGCCAGACGCGGATCAATGTGGCAGTCCTCTCTTTCGGCGGGACATCATGGAAACATCGCCCATTCTTTTTATCCTGAACATGGCTGGCGCGGCGGCGCTGTTGATCTGGGCTGTGCGGTTGGTGCGGACGGGGTTCGAACGCGCTTTTGGCGGGCAATTGCGCCTGTGGCTGCGGCGCTCCACGTCCAACCGCATTTCGGCGGCGGCAAGCGGGGCGGGCGCTGCGGTGCTGCTGCAAAGTTCAACAGCCGTGGCCATGCTGATGGCCGGTTTTGTTTCGGCGGGAACCATTGGCAGTATGGCGGGCATGGCCATCGTGCTGGGGGCCGATCTGGGGTCGGCGGTGGTGGCGCTTATCATGAGTTCGCGGCTGGGCGGTATCACCCCGGTTTTGTTGTTGGGTGGGGTGCTGATATTCCTGCGCAGTTCACGCCGACGCCTGCGCCAGATCGGGCGCATCATGATCGGTCTGGCGCTGGTGTTCTTGTCACTGGACCTGATCCGCGCGGCCAGCCTGCCACTGGTCGACAGCCCCGGGGCGCGCAGCGTCATGCTGTATCTGGCCAATGATCTGCTGAGTGCCTTTTTGCTGGCGGCGGCGTTTGCGTGGCTGGTGCATTCCAGTGTCGCGGCAGTCTTGTTGTTCGCCACGTTGGCCGCGCAGGGGGCACTGCCGCCGGTGGCCGCCTTTGCCATGGTTCTTGGCGCGAACATGGGCGGGGCCGTGATTGCGGTGTTGCTGACGCTAAAATCTGATGTCGCAGTGCGCAGGGTTATCTGGGCCAATCTTGCGCTGCGCGGGGGCGGGGCTGCATTGGTGCTGTGGATCATCGCGGCCGGACAATTTCCCGTTCACCTGCTGGGCGCAGATGCCGGGGTGCAGGCGTTGCACCTGCACCTGTTGTTCAATGCCATCTTGCTGGCAATATGCCTGCCATTGGTTTCCCCCATCATGCGCCTTATGCAAGCGCTTGTGTCCGACACATCCGCTTCCCACACCACCGAAATGGCCCGCACAGCGCTTGATCCCGCTGTGCAGAACCAGCCAGCCCGCGCCTATGCCTGCGCCGTGCGCGAGCTTGTGGACATGGGAAGCCGCATTGAAACCATGATGCGGCAGGTCCTTCCCCTGTTCGAAAACTTTGACGATATTGCCGCCAAAAGACTGCAAGACGCCCTGGATCAGGTGGAAAGCCGGTCACTGGATGTGCGGATTTACCTGTCCAAGGTGCGCAACCGCGAAGGGGAAGACGATATTGGCACGCGGGCTTTCGAACTTTCCGCGACGGCCATGAACCTGGAAGCCGGCGCCGACATGATCGCGCGCAAAGCCGTCGAACTTGCGCGCCGCAAGTCCATGGAGAACCTGAATTTTTCCAAAGATGGCTGGCGCGAGCTTGGGGATTTTCACGACCTTGTGCTGCGCAATGTCCAACAAGGGATTGCTGTGTTGATGTCCGAAGATGTGGGCCTTGCGCGCGAACTGGTTGCAGAAAAGGAAAATGTCAGAAATATCGCGCGCGACCTGCAATCGCGCCATCTGGAACGGCTGCGTCAAGGATTGGCGGAATCGATCGAAACAAGCGCAATCCACCTTGAACTTTTGCGCGCGTTCAAATCCTTGAACACCTCTTTCGCCATGATCGGCTACCCGCTGCTTAGCAAACGCGGGGAGTTGCTGAACAGCCGCTTGACCGACATATAGCAGGCCGGTTGCACCATGGCAGGCCGGCAATGACGTCCACGGGGTATGCGAAGCGGCACCCTTTGCGCAAGATCCGGCGGGTAGTTAATCACGCGCGCGCCAGCTTCGATGCAGAAATCGAGGCGCTTTACATCGATTTCGCCCCCCCCTCCTCGATCCCGCCGGAGCGGCTGATCCGGGCACGCCTGCTGCAAATCCTGCTCTCGCTCAGGTCCAAGCGGCAGTTGATGGAGCAAATGCATTCCAGCCTGATGTTCCGCTGGTTTGTGGGGCGCGGGATTGATGACCCCATCCGGGTGCCCCGGATGTGATCCCCTTCCGGTTCCAGAACACGGGCAGACCTGCCAAATGGATTGCAGAGGAAACCGTAGAAAGGGCATTGCCGCTGTCGAAACAATGACATAGCCCTTTTCGTCACGTCTGTTCAGCTTTTGCTGCAACCAGCTTCGATCGCAACCATGATTGAGGATTGATGCAAAGGCTATTGCCCTCGATCGGCCTGCCGCCGCAGGAGTGTTTCAGGACTATCGGGATGACTTCAGACCTTTCGCCGTTGATCTTCGTCAGTGAACAATCCGGATAGAGCACGGGACAGGCAATCCATGAACGCCGCCGCAAAGATCGGGTTACCTTCCGGCGACCAGTAAGGTGTGCGCGCGATGCAGCAGGCGGACGGGTCTTGCTATCGGCAAGCCTGATCTTGATCTTCAGCCTTGGCTTATGATCTTCATCACTGCTTGGCGGGATATCTTCAAGAAGGGTTGTCGTAGTCAAAAGTGGATGCACTGGCTTGGCGCGTGGCGGTCAGGCCAAGCTGGATGGCGGGTGCGAAAGATCGGGGGCGCGCCTATGCCCATTGCCCATGCCGCCAAATACTGGCACATGAAACGTGAATAGCCTCGGCTTAGGAGTTGCCCTGAAAATAGGGGCAGGTCAGTCGCGCACCCATCAACCGATGCCAGGCCACACCCATCGCGTGGCAATAAAACACCCGTTCAAGCGCGCCAAGCACTTCAGTAAGTTGAAGACTGCGCGCCCGGCGCGCTGGCCCATTCCGAAAACCACGACTGCCCTACCAAAGCGTCACGTTGACAGCGATGGTAGGCCAAGGCGCATATCAGACACCTTCGCGTGCAAACGCGCTACCGCACAATCAAATCCGCATGTAGGGCACCGGCAGCATGGATTGTGCTAAGCAAATCAATCAGTTCCCTTGGCCCCACGCCCAGGGCGGTCAGACCTTCAACAACGTCCGTCAGGGTCGTTGCCGCAGGCAATTCAAACAAAGCGAGCTCTGCATTATCCTCGATCCCGACTTGGGTTCTTGGAACAACGATCGCCTCACCCGCCGCAAAAGGGTTTGGCTGAACAACCACAGGCGCTTCTTGAACCCGCAACGTCAATGTCCCTTGAGAGACTGCAACATGGCTGATTTGGACATCACTCCCTATCACGACCGTGCCGGACCGCTGGTCCATGACGACACGCGCGCGCGTTTGCGGAACAACCAGAATGTTTTCGATCTGGCTGATCAAATGCGCCGTAGAGGCAACATTGGCGCGCGATACGTCAATCTCGACCGTTCCGCTATCCAGCATGGTTGCAATGCTGCGCTGGAATTGGGTATTGATTGCTCTCTCAATCGTTTCGGCCGTCGAGAAATCAGCGTTTCGCAACGACAGGCGTAGCGTCCGGAGGGACCCAAGAACGAAATCGACTTCTCGTTCTATTCTTCCGCCAAAGGGAATAACACCAGCTGTCGGAACACCGCGGATTTCGGCGGCGGCCTCTCCTGCGATGCTGACGCCCCCGGAAAGGATGCCCCCTTGCGCCACCGCATAGATATTCCCGTCAGCGCCGTTCAGCGGGGTCATCACAAGCGTTCCGCCATGAAGGCTGGAGGCATCCCCGATCGCGGAGACGGAAACATCAATGCGCGATCCCGCACGCGCGAATGGCGGCAAGGACGCCGTGACAATGACGGCTGCAACATTGCGGGGCCGGAACTGTTCGCCCGTTACATTTACGCCCAGACGTTCAAGAATTGTGACCATGATTTCTTCGGTGAACGGAGAATTTCGCACACCGTCGCCTGTGCCATTGAGGCCCACAACCAGGCCATACCCTATCAGGTCATTTCCGCGCACACCGTCAAATTCAACAATGTCTTTCAACCTTGTTTGCGCAAGCGCAGGGGTCAGCGCCGACAGAAGAATCGACACCCAAAGGGCGAATATTCGGGCGTATCTCATAGATATTCACTCAACGAGAGGCGCGACAGTCGGGCGGTCATCAGGTAGATTTTATCCAGCCTGGCCATGGCATCCTGCAGACGCGACGCGACATCATATTCATCGACAGCCAGCATGGTGTTCAATGCAATCTGCGAAGATGTATAGGATGCGTCCGCTTCCACCAGCGCTTTTTCAGTATAGGCCTGCTTCAGCCCAAGGTTTTCTTGGGTATTTTCAAAGGCCGACATGGCCGAGAACAGGTTTATGCCAATATCTTGCAGCATCTGGCGTTGCTGCTCCGGTTGTCCGGACAGCAGCCCCTGTTTTAACGCTGCGCCCTTCGCCAATTCGGTCAGGATGCCGCGAATTGCCTCATCACTCGCTGTCAGGTTCAGCTGTAGGTTATTCCCGTTTCCAAGGTTGATATTGCCGGTTTTTTCTGGCCCGCCAAGGTAATCATCACTCTCGAACCCCCCGCCCGGGGCAAACCAGTCCGATACAAGCTGGTTGATGGTCTGAGAATCCGCGCCGGCGGGAATGGTGCTGACAATGTCGCTGATCATGGCGTCAACATCGCGCAAGGCGGGGCTGTCGCTGTTGTTGCCCGCAAAAATACTTTTCCCGCCGATTTTTGTGTTCAGAAGAGTTGTGATATCGCGCAGCGCCCCGTCCACGCGATCAATAGCCCCTGCCACGCGGTCGTCCGTTGAGTACAGCTCGGGTCTGATCAGATATGCGGCCTTATCCTGGACAATATCCGAAACCCTGCTGAGCGCTTCTTGCTGGGTGTTCAGATAGGTCGAGATTGCGGCTGTGTTCGCCTTGTTTGTTGCCGCAAGCGCAAGTGACCGCTGCAAACTGGTCAACAGCGCCGTGTCCCCACCGCTGCGGCGCAACTTGTCATTGACCTGCCCGGTAATCAGCTCTTGCTGCAATGACGTCATCTGACGTTTCACGCTATTGCTGTTCTGTCTTAAAGCATGACTGCGCGCCATATCACCAAGAGCAAGCGGTTTCATCTTACATCTCCAACAAAGTGCGCAGCATGCTATCGGCAGCGGCCATGACACGTGCGTTTGCAGCATAGGATTTTTCCAGAACAAGGAGTTTCTGGAGTTCGGCGTCGGTATCCACACCACGCGCGCCAAGCAATTCCTGAAGGGCTGCAACGCGACCGGATGTATAGGCAGTCTCGGTTTCGACAATCAGTCGCTGCGTAGCGGTCTGGGAAAGAAATGCGGACGCATGGCCATGAACATCAGCGTTGGGCCCGCTGCCTGCACCGACAGCCGAGAAAGAAGAAAGCGCATCAATCATTCCGGAAATGACAACATTTTCAGCCACAGCACCAGGTGCTGCGGCATAAAGCCCGTCCCTTATGCGCCAGGCGTTACTGCTGTCTTGCGGGGTGACCGCCGGGTTGACGACCAGCCGGCCCGATATGCCGGCCAAGTCAACGGGCAGTGTGGTTTCATTTGCCACAGCAAACAATCCAAAAGCCCCTGCAGGGATGCTGGGATCAAGCCCGGGATCGGCGAATCTGCTGACAAGATCAGCGGAGAATTCATCTAACTGCTGTTGCATCTGCGGGGCAAGCACGTCGCGGATTTCAAATGCACTGCCGATGCTGCCCGATTGCAGCAAAGGACTCGTCGCGCCGACAGTGCGTCCGTTGATGACAAGGCGCCCAAGGTCGCCCGACGCCACGGATTCGCCAGCGGTGGGGGACGGGGTGCGCTGGAATTCAATGCGCGTAAAGTTCCGGTCAACAAAAATCGTCCCATCCGCCCCCATGAGCATGGAGCGCCCATCGGGGCGGGTAATCTCTTTCAGCGGGATCATAGATGAGGCCTGGTCGATCAGATTTTGGCGCATATCTTCCAGTGCGTGCGGATACCCCCCTGCGAGCCTCTGGCGCGCTATGTCGGAATTAAGCTTATCGACTTGCTCGAAAATGGAATTCAGCTTGTTTACATCATGATCGATGCTTGCGTCGGCGCGGTCGCGCGACAGTTGCAGGCCGCTGTCGATGTCATTGAGTTTGGTGACAAGGCTATCTGACGCTTGCACGATCTTTTGCAATGCCGAGGTGGATTCCGGCTGCATTGACGCTTGCTTGAACGCGCTTTCCAGACTGGTGATGCGCGTTGCGAGCGCGCCTGCCTCGCCTGGAATGCCGATGCCGGATTCCATACCGGTCCAGAAATCCATAAGATTCGCTGTCTTTGCCTGCGCCGCATTGGCCCCGCGAATTTCGGTCAGAAGCGCAGGGTCCGAGTCGCGGGCGATGCCCGTCATCATGACCCCGCTGCCAGCACTGCCCGTAACACGCGACGCTTGCGTTAAGGAGCGCACGCCAAACCCTTCGGTATTGGCGTTTGCAATATTGTCGGCCACGACCTGCGCGCCACGCGATGAGATTTGCAGCCCGCTGGCCGCTGAATGGAGCGCTGTCGACAAAGACATGGCAAGTTACCTTCTGCAATGAAAGGACAAGATCAACGTTTAATGTTGGTTGTTTCCTGGATCATTTCGTCCACGGTCTGAATGACCTTCGCGTTCGAGGAATAGGCCCGCTGTGTCTGGATCAACGCGGTCAGTTCCGCTGCAACATCAGTCGCGGATTCCTGCAAGGCGTAGCTGGAAATTTCGCCAACGGGGCCGGTTCCCGCATCCCACAAGTAAAACGGCCCACTGTCACGCGACACCTGAAAGAGCTGGTTATTCTTTGCTGTCAGGCCATTGGGGGTTGGGACATCAACGATCGGGATGCGGAACAGCGTTCTTCTGAAACCCTGGTCATAGACAGCATCCAGGTTGCCGGCAGCGTCAACTGTCAGCCCGATTATCGTGCTGGAGCCAAAGCCGTTCTGGTCAATCCCCGTCGGCGCAAAGCTCGTGCCGCGCTGAACCATGCCTTCATTCTGACCGTAGAATCCGGCAAAAACGCTAACCGGTTGCCCAGCTATCGAGATGCCGAAAGATCCGGTATCAGTATCATAATCTGTCCCTTCGACACTGGTTCTTGTGATGGATTGCAGGGTTCCGCCAAGCCCGGGCGTGTCATTGAACTGAATGGTATATGTTCCCAGCGCTTCACCTGTATCCTGTTCTGTGAAGGAAACTGACCATCTGTTTGTCGCCCCTGCTGCGTCAATCTCCGGGGTAAACACCAGCTCCAGCTTACCGGGCAACCCGACCGGGTTGAAATAGTCGATCAGCACCGCCTCCGGGTCACCTGATGCGCTGGGCAAGGTGGCCGACGCGGGCAAGTTCACGCCAAGGTTCACAATACTGGTCGCAACAGAAGCCTTCTGGTTCATATCCACAGTGATGGGCCGCAAGCCCGACGCCTTGTCGCGCGGCGTGACCGGCATGACCCCGTCTGCATTCACCGGCCAACCCAGCAGGGCGTTGCCTGCGGGATCGCGCATGACGCCACTGTTGTCCAGCCGGAACGATCCGGTTGATGATAAAAACAGCGGCGCAGTTCCGTCGGTCAGCCGCGCGCCCAGTTCCGTCGTCACAGGAAGGAAACCGCGCCCGGTGATTGCCAGGTCGGTGGCGTTCTGCGTCCCTACCAATGACCCGCCCTGGTCCACCAGCTTGATGGAGGTGGACCGAACACCGCCTGCGGAATAGGCCCCCTGACCCGCGATTCCAGAGCCGACAACCATGGAATGAAATGACGTTTCCGATCGCCGGTACCCCAAAGTCGCAGAATTCGCGATATTGTCCGAAATCGTGCCCAAGCGGCTTGAATGTGCTCGCAACCCAGCAATGCCCGCGTTCATCGACGACGAAATGCTCATATCCGCTCCATCTATAGTATGATTCTTATCTGCATTCTGACCCGACTGCGTTAATAACACGCTAATTCGCAGCGCTAGCTGCGCGTCGTGCGCAACAAGATGATTTCAAGACGGTTATTGCGCACGTCCATGGCGTTTGTTGCCAGCGCCAGGCTGCGGTCGGCATGCCCGGTCACGCGGTGCATGCGCGCCTCGGCCAAGCCGCCATTGGTCAGCAATTCCCGCACCGTTTGCGCGCGCTCCACCGTCAGCGTCCAGACCGGATTTTCTAGCACCACGGACGGAAAGGCCGCGGAATGCGCGTTGATGGCAACCGGGTTGGTGACCATCCCGAACACATCGCGCAGCACATCCAGCACAAGAACCAATACCGGATTGGCCTGCGCACTGCGCGGGTCAAACAGGTGGGACTCAGGCAGATCGAAAATTTCGACGACAAGGCCTTCATCTGTCAGCTTGATATTAACATGCTGCATCGCTTGTTCATATTGCGCGCTTTGGCCCGACATGGCCTGAAATGTTTCAGCCAGTTCTTCAAGCAAGGTGTCCTCACCCTCCATCTGGTTGCGACTGGCAGTGTCATCGGTAACAGATGTTTCTTCCGACATGGACTCGCCCCCAAGAACGCCATCCGCGCCCGAAGACCTGCTTTGAAAACTAAGCGTGGGGGCAAAATAATCAGCGATGCCCTTGCGCTGTTCATCATCCGCCGACCCCAGCAACCACAGCATCAGGAAAAACGCCATCATCGCGGTCACGAAATCCGCATAGGCCACCTTCCACGCGCCACCGTGGTGGCCCCCGCCACTGACGACTTTCTTGCGCTTAATAATTATCGGTCTGACATTGTCAGTTTTCTGCATCACACCCACCTATATTCACCCGTCATGCAGGATATGCGCAGTTGTTGAAAATATCGTTAAGGGCCTGAAATCGGACATTGCGGTGTTCACGAACGCGCCAGATTTGCAGAAATGACCACTTTCGCAGGGCGCATCATGCCAAGGCAGGCTTTCATTCAGCGCAAAATCCGATATGGTGAAAGAAAAAGTCCGAGGCAGTCATGAGCAGAGCATACGCACTTCTTTTCGTCGTGGCCCTTTTGGCCGCATGTGGCGGCAGGCAGGAATTTTCCGCCCCGCGCAATCTGGACAATGCATGCCTTCTGGCGTCGGAACGTCCGCAATATTTCGCTGCAATGCGCGCGACAGAGCGGCGCTGGGGCGTTGCGGTGCCCGTCCAGATGGCGATTATCCATGCCGAAAGCCGCTTCATCGGGGACGCGCGCACGCCCGTGCGATATACTTTGGGGGTTATCCCAATGGGGCGCCAATCCTCGGCACTTGGCTATTCGCAAGCACTTGACGGCACATGGGAAGAATACCAGCGCGAAACCGGAAACCGCCGCGCCACACGCACCAATATCCGGGACGCAACCGATTTTGTGGGCTGGTATTCCAACAAATCCCGGGAACGCAACGGCATTCCGCTGAATGATGCGCGCAACCTGTATCTTGCCTATCACGAAGGGCACACGGGCTTTGCGCGCGGGTCATATAATGCCAAACCGTGGTTGCTGGGGGTCGCGGACCGCGTCGGGTCACGGGCGCAAATGTATGATCAGCAATTACGGTCCTGCCGCAGACTTTGACGAAAAAGGACTGTCTGCAGGCAGCATCCGGCATGTTTGGGGCGGTGTTCTGTGCGGCCCAACACCGTCAACAGCAGCGCCGCAGAGAGTCCCTTCAAAGGCCATATTCCCGCCACAGCAGTTAACCAGACTTTTCCCCAGAGCATGGCGTGCATAAGGGAAGGCAGGTTTCCCGCAGGACATACGCGCCGGAACGGGAATGCAAAGGGGAACAAAATGGCCAGTTTTCAAAACGATACTGAGGGCTTTCGCATTGGCGCAATGTTCGCAACCCTTCTGGGGGGCAAAAAACCCGAGGCAAGCCAAACCTTCGACAAGATCGACATGCGCCTTGATCGGGTGTCAAATGACCTTGAGGCCCGCTTGCCGTGCCGGGGGTATTTCAGACATTGACCTGAAGATCAGGCAGGTCAAGCGTTACCAACAGGTCGCGCAATTCCTGACGGGCGGCGACATGCGACATTGTCATGGTTTCATTGCCAATATCGGGCAGGTCCAGCAAGGTCAGGCCGCGGGGGAACAATTCGCGAAAAACCACGCGTTCGCTGAACCCCGCAGCCACGCGAAACCCGATGCGCTTGCTCAGTTCTTCCAATGCGTCACCAATCTTGCGCTTGTTGTGCATGGCGACAGTGCCCAGACGGTTGCGCAACACAATCCAGTCCAGCGGGCGCAAACCGGCCTGCGCGCGGGTTTGCCGGGCCTTCCACACCATTTCTGAATAGATGGACGGCGACAGAACCTTGCCTGTGTCGGGGTCTGTTCTGGCCAGCAGGTCAAAATCAATGAAGCTGTCATTGATGGGCGTTATCAACGTATCGGCCACGGAATGCGCGAACTGGCTGGGCCGTGTATGCGCGCCGGGGCAGTCTATGACAATGTAATCGCAGCTTTTTTCCAGAAGTTCCAACGCGGCGGACATGCGCGCATCAGACAGGTTTGCCCCGTCTGGCAGGCTGGCCGCATCAATCTCCGGCAGGGGCTGGAAATTCTGGATGGGCAGGTCAACCCCGCTTTTGGCCATGAAATTCAGGCGGTTTTCAATGTAGCGGCCGAAACTGAGCTGGCGCAGGTCCAGATCCATCGCGCCGACCTGTTTGCCCATGCGCGCCAGAGCCACCGAAACATGCATGGACACGGTGGATTTGCCCGACCCGCCCTTTTCGTTGCCGACCACGATGATATGCGCCATGCGATTGCCCTGATGCGTTGTCCCTGCCCCCTTCTATGCGCGGTAATGGATATGCGCAAGCACACGAAAGGATATGGCAAGCGTATGATTAAAAACAAAAAAGGCGCGATAAACGCGCCTTTTTGCAACCGGGATGGCAGCGGATTTCAGAAACCCAGACCTGCATATTTGTTTTTGAACTTCGACACGCGGCCGCCAGCATCCATCAGGCGCGACGAACCGCCGGTCCATGCAGGGTGCACAGAGGGGTCGATATCCAGCGACAGGGTGTCGCCTTCGGCGCCCCATGTCGATTTCATCTGAACGATGGTGCCATCGGTCATTTTCACATTGATCATGTGGTAATCGGGGTGGGTATCGGCTTTCATTCGACCGCTCCTTAAGCTTTTTCGTCCATGGGACGGTAGTTGGACTTTTCTGCGATACGGGCTGATTTGCCGCGACGGTCACGCAGGTAATACAGCTTGGCGCGACGCACGCGGCCACGGCGCACAACAGCAATGCTGTCGATATTCGTTGAATACAGGGGGAATACACGTTCCACACCTTCGCCAAACGAAATTTTGCGCACAGTAAAGGATGCGGCAATACCTGCGCCGCCCTTGCGGCCGATGCACACACCTTCGAAGTTCTGCACGCGCGAACGTGTGCCTTCGGTCACTTTATAGCCGACACGGATGGTGTCACCCGCCTTGAAATCCGGAATTTCCTTGCCAAGCTCTGCAATTTGCTCGGCTTCTATCTGGGCGATAAGGTTCATCGCTAGCCCTTTCAAAATCGCGCGGTTGTCCCGCTGATGTAACGCTGTCTGATAGCTCTGGTCTTCGTCCGGGTCCACCGCGGTGCCCGCCAGAGGTCAGTCATGCTTTTCTTTCGTCGCTTTTTGCAGGACCAGACCTGCCCGAAGGCGGCAGGCGCATCCAATATACAAAAAGGTCCGCTGGCCGAATCCGACCGCAGACCTTGTGGCGTATAGGGCGCGGGCGGGTTTACGTCAAGTAGGCACAGGCGCGTCAGAAACGGTCAAGAAGGCGGCGCAGATAGTCCAGTTCAACTTCTGGTCGGTCCAGTTCGGCGGACCGACGGCGCAATTCGTCCAGCAAGTCCTGCGCGCGACGATAGGTGTCGCCCCCTTGCAGCATGTCCTGATCAGTGCCCACATCCCCGCCCTGGTTCCGGTCACGGCCCAAGGGGTCGCGCCCCCCTTCGGCGCCCTGTTCACCGCGCTGGTCGCCCTGCTGCTGGTCGCGCTGGGACTGGGTGCGCGCGTCATTCATCGCGCGCAAACCGTCGCGCATGGCTTCCATCGCGTCCGCCTGACGGTTCAGTGCCTCGCTGGTGTCGCCATCTTCAAGCGATTGCGCGGCGTCTTCCATCGCGCGCTGTGCGCGTTCCAACGCCTCCAGCGCAGCGTCGCCTTCTGGCGTCCCCTCGCCGGGCAGGGGGGCAAGCTGCTGGTCACGCAACTGGTCGGCCAGCTCGCGCTGGCGTTCGGCCAGTTCGGACGATGATGCGCCCTCATCTGGCGCGCCACTGTCCTGGCCATTGCGGAACTGGTCCTGCAAGTCGTTGAACGTGTCATCGGCCAGGTTTTGCTGGTCACGCAGCGCGTCCCCCAGCCCTTCCATGGATTCATTGCCGGGCATACCTTCGCCGCCCTGCCCTTCGGCCATTTGCAGGTTTTCCATAAGGGCCTGCAATTGCGCCAGCAACTGGGCGGCTTCATCCATGCGGCCTTCTTCCATCAACTCCTGTATGCGGTCCATAAGCTGCTGAATCTGGTCTTGGGTTATTTCCATGCTTTCGCCGTCGGGGGGCGCTTCGCCGCGTTCGCGGGGCTGTTCGGCCAACTGGCGCATGTAATCGCGCATGGCTTCGCGCAATTCGTCCATCAACTCGGCCACTTCGGACGGGTCTGCGCCATTGCGGACGGCCTCATCCAGACGTTCCTGCGCGCGGCGCAACCTTTCGCGGGCATCGGCCAGTTCGCCTTCTTCCAGCAACACAGCCAGATCCCACATGCGCTGCGCCAGATCATCGCGGGTGGCCCCGTCCAGCCCGCCATCATTCAGGCTGGCCAGCAACAGATCACGGGTTTCCGTGAACCTGATCCGCGCCTCAACCCCGCGAAAGGCGTCTTGCGGGTGATGGCCGATGGCGCGCATCAACTGCCCCGCGCGTGCCGCATTTTCGCGGTTCCACAGCAGGTCACGGCGCAATTCGATGACAGCTGCCGCCATAGGGTCGAAGAACCGCCGCCCCGGCAACGTCATGTCCTGCGCTTCTGTCTGACCCTGCTGGCCGCGCGCATCTTCGACCTGAAGGGCCACAGTCACAGGCATGTTTGCCCAGGGGTGTTGGGAAAAATCTTCGATAAAGGCATCTGAAAATTCAGCGCGCGACCCCGAAACGGGCAATGGCAGCGCCAGTGTCAGGGCGTCCCTTGGCTCGGGCGGGAGTGCAAGGCCAAAGTCGCGCGAAATACTGTCAATATCCAGATCGATATGAACATGGCCTGCGACCACGCCGTAATCGTCGCGCGCGCTGAAATCCTGACGCATCAGCCCGCCGCGTTCGCGCCCTGCCACACCGTCCAGCGCCACAGCGGGGGGTTGGTCGACCAGCGCGACCACTTCCCAATCCCGCCCGCCCGGGCCACGGATGCTTAACCTGCCAGAGCGTTCAATGTCGAAATCCTGCGCCATCTCGTCAGGGTCCGTCGCGCCACGATCCGACAGGCTTTCGCTGACCGACATGATACCTTGCTGGCCATAAAACCGCACCGTTACGCGGCTGCCCTGCGGCAGTTCCAGACGCGCGCGGTCCACTTCGTTCAGATACAGGCTGGGCCGTCCGGTATAGGGGGGCGGTTGCACCCATGCTTCCCATGACGGGCCAAGCGCCACTGCTTCGGCGCGGCCGGAAACTTGCGCAAGATCCGATATTTCGCCAACGCGCATCGGGGCACCGAACACCACCGACACAACAAATGCCGTCAGCGCGACATAGCGCAGGCCGAAACGGTCAAACCGCGCCAGCCGCATATCGCCGCGCACGGGGGTTACATGCGCAAGCCGCGCTTGCATCCGCGCCAGATGCGCTGCCCAGACCCGAACCGAGGCCGCGTCCTGCGCGCCAATGGCCTGATGGTCCGCCAATGTGGACAGCGGCCGCCCCGGCAACGCCAGATCCAGACGGCGCGCGGCATCTGCAGACCCCGGCACGCGCAGGCGCCACGCCCCGACCAACAGACTGCCAAGCAAGGCCCCCAGAACCACAATTGCCAGTATCCCGGCCACAAGCGGCGGCAAATGATCCTGCACCCCGAAGCCCAGCGCAGCGGCGGAAAATAACAACAGACTGCTGAAAGGCCAGAACGCGCGCACCAGTCTTTCCGCCCACATGCCCGCCAATGTCCCGCGCAGCGCGCGGGTCAGGGCAGGTGGCGTGTCTGGTCGTTTGCGGCGGAACATCAACCCTCTCGTTGACCCATTCGGCGGGCCATCCGGATCATGGCCTTTGCGTCAGCCATTCCGGTAATGTATCGCGATTGATGATTTCGTCAAAGCTTGGGCGGGGGCGGATGACAGCATATTGATCATCTTTCACCAGAACTTCGGGGATCAGGGGGCGGGTGTTGTATTCCGACGACATGACAGCCCCATACGCGCCCGCAGACCGGAACGCGACCAGATCATCAGGGCCAAGCGGGGGCATGTTGCGGGACTTCGCGAAGGTGTCACCCGATTCGCACACGGGGCCTACAATATCCACCGCGCGCTGTTCCACACCGGCAAAGGGTTCCACAACCGGCACAATGTCGTGATGTGCGCCATACATGGCAGGGCGGATCAGGTCATTCATTGCCGCGTCAAGGATCAGGAAATCGCGCCCCTCGCCCTGCTTCAGATAAATGACCGAGGCCACAAGGATACCCGCATTGCCCGCGATCAGGCGGCCCGGTTCAATCTCGATCTCGACATCCAGATCGCCCAGCACGCGCTTGATCATCGCGCCATAGTCCAGCGGCAGGGGCGGGGTTTCATTCGACCGCGTATAGGGAATGCCCAAGCCCCCGCCCAGATCCAGCCGCCGGATGGTATGCCCGTCTGCGCGCAATTCGCGCGTCAGGTCCGCGATTTTTGTAAATGCGGCTTCAAAAGGCGCAAGGTCGGTCAACTGGCTGCCGATATGCACATCCACGCCCACAATTTCGATGCCCGGCAGCGTGGCCGCTTCGGCATAAATGGCGCGGGCCTGTGCGATGGGAACGCCGAATTTGTCTTCCTTGCGGCCTGTGGCGATTTTCTCATGGGTTTTGGCGTCCACATCAGGGTTCACGCGCAAGGTGATGGGGGCAACCGCCCCCATGGCGCTGGCCACTGCAGACAGAACGCGCAGTTCTTCTGCCGATTCCACGTTGAACTGCCGGATACCATGGGCCAGCGCATATTCCATTTCGGCGCGCGTCTTGCCCACGCCGGAAAACACGATCCGGTCCCCCGGCACGCCTGCCGCCAGGGCGCGGCGGTATTCGCCGCCAGACACCACATCCATTCCCGCGCCCAAGGCCCCCAGGGTCTGCAAGATGGCCTGATTGGACAGCGACTTGATGGCAAAGCATACCAGATGGTCCATCCCCGACAGCGCGTCCTGAAACAGGCGGAAATGGCGCGTCAATGTCGCTGTGGAATAACAATAAAACGGCGTGCCCACATCAGCCGCAATGCGGGAAAGGGGCACATCTTCGGCATGCAGGACACCGTTGCGATAAAGGAAATGGTCCATCAGGGGCGCTTTCGGTCAGGCGGCGGTCAGGGGCGCCAGGGCGTGTGCCTTCGGCGAGAGTATTTGAGGCAAGATGAAATGGTGGTCAATCAGGGCGGGAGCGTAGAAACAGATAGAGGGGCACGCCGCAAGATACCCCGATGCAAAATGTCGCCGGAATGGCCAGAAGGCCGATGAACCGCCGACGCTGCCATGTTTCCACAAGCACGAACAGCGTCAACGCCACTGCCGCAATCGTCAGGTCCCAGACAAGCCCGCTGGTGGCCGCATTGACGTGCCATGCGTCCACCATGGCCATTATCGACCATTCATTCTGCACAAACCATGTGATGAACCAATACATCGGATGGATGGTGCCCCAGATGGCCAAGGCCAGATAGATCATGCGCAGCGGCGTCATAGTTCGGTACTGACGCCGATGCGGGATTCGCCTGTGACGCTGACACCGGATTGCGCCGGTGCCGAATAGGTCGGCGGGGCTTCGGCACCACATGCACTTAGCACAAGCACGGCAGCCAACAGGGCGTATTTCATTCCAGCATTCCTTTCCAGCGCGCGACCTGGTCGCGGACATTCGCGGGCGCGGTGCCACCGTAACTGGTGCGGCTGTTGACCGAATTCTGCACCCCCAGCACAGAATAGACCGCCTGTGTGATTTGACCATGCACTTTTTGCATGTCCTCCAGCGTCAGGTCGGGCAAATCACAGCCCCTGTCCTCGGCCAGTTTGACCAGCGACCCGGTGACGTGATGCGCCTCTCGGAAGGGCAGGTTCAATTCGCGCACCAGCCAGTCTGCCAGATCGGTTGCGGTCGAAAACCCTGACGCGGCCGCGGTTTCCAGCGTGGCGCGGTTGGCGGTCAGGTCGCGCACCATGCCTTCCATGGCGGCAAGGCCCAGCATAAGGGTATCGGCGGCATCGAACACCTGTTCCTTGTCTTCCTGCATGTCCTTGGAATAGGCCAGCGGCAGCCCCTTCATGACAGTGAACAGCGCCACAGTCGCCCCAAGGATGCGCCCCAGTTTGGCGCGCAGCAATTCGGCGGCATCTGGATTGCGCTTTTGTGGCATGATGCTGGAACCCGTGGAAAACTGGTCCGACATGCGCACAAACCGGAATTGCGCCGAGGACCAGATGACCAGTTCTTCGGCAAAGCGCGACAGGTGCATCGCGCAAATGCTGGATACTGACAGGAATTCCAGCGCGAAATCGCGGTCAGAGACTGTATCAAGGGAATTCGCGGTCGGCCGGTCAAAGCCCAAAGCGGTTGCTGTCATCTGGCGGTCGATCGGAAAGGACGTTCCCGCAAGTGCCGCTGCCCCAAGGGGGCATTCATTCATACGCGCGCGTGCGTCCTGAAAACGGCCCTTGTCGCGGGCCAGCATTTCGACATAGGCCATCATATGGTGGCCCCATGTAACGGGTTGCGCGGTTTGCAGATGCGTGAAACCGGGCATGACCCAATCTGCGCCTGCTTCGGCCTGCGCCAAGAAGGCGCGCATCAGCGCATCGATACCCGCAATCGCAGCGTCGCATTGGTCGCGCACCCAGATGCGGAAATCCAGCGCGACCTGATCATTGCGCGAACGTGCCGTATGCAGGCGCCCTGCAGGGGCACCGATAAGGTCCGACAAACGCGCCTCGACATTCATATGGATATCTTCCAGCGCGGTCGAGAAGGCGAAACTGCCGCCCTCAATCTCGGCGAGGACCTGTTGCAGCCCCTGATCAATGGCCTGTGCGTCCTGCGTCGTGATGATTCCAGTTGCCGCCAGCATGGCCGCATGTGCGCGCGATCCGGCGATGTCTTGTTGCGCCATGCGCTGGTCAAAGCCGATTGAGGCGTTGATGGCCTCCATTATCGCGTGCGGGCCTGCTGCGAAACGCCCGCCCCACATCGAATTTGCCGAAGATTCGCCCATGATTGCTGTCCTTTGACGCCGCCGGATTTTGCAAAAGCCTATACGCGGGCCGCCCGCCGAAAGCAATCCGCGCCCAAGACGCCGCGCAAAGCCGAAAATATGACAAGTATTTTAGAGAATCGCCTGAATTTAACCGCCGATTAAGCGCAACACGCGAATGTCAGGAAAAGCCTTGGAGTAGTCCTGATGTCAAACCCACTTACCGTTCGGCCCTATAACGAGGATGCAGCGCATTCCTCCCCTTTTGCTGCGGCAGCGGAGCAAACACGGCAAGATGCGATCAGTCTGGTGGAACACGCGCTGAAGGATCGTCGCGCCATGCTGGCCTTTCAGCCTGTTGTGCAGGCGCGCATGCCGCGCCGCGCCGCCTTCTATGAGGGGCTGATCAGGATCATGGACCCCAAGGGCAGGATCATTCCGGCGGGCGATTTCATGGGCGCGGTTGAAACCATGGAACTGGGCCGCAAGATTGACTGTCTGGCGCTGGAAATGGGGCTGAACACACTGGCTGTCGAACCCGGCATCCGCCTGTCCATCAACATGTCGGCGCGGTCCATCGGATACCCCGAATGGTTGGCCACACTGGAACGCGGCCTGCGCCAGGACCCCAGAATCGGGGAACGGCTGATTCTTGAAATCACGGAATCCTCGGCCATTATCATGCCCGACCTTGTGACTGTTTTCATGCAGGACATGCAGGAGCGCGGCATTTGCTTTGCGTTGGATGATTTTGGCGCGGGGTATACCGCCTTCCGGTATCTTAAGGATTTCTATTTCGACATCATCAAGATTGACGGCGAGTTCATTCGCGGAATCAGTGAAAACCCCGACAACCAGATCCTGACACAGGCGCTGGTGTCGATTGCGCGGCATTTCGACATGTTCACTGTCGCGGAATCCGTTGAAAATGCTGAAGATGCGCGGATGCTGGTCGATATGGGGGTTGATTGTCTGCAAGGGTATCTGTTCGGGGCGCCTGACACCCGCGCACCGTGGAAAGTGTCGCATCTTCAGGATGAGAAGATGACAGGGTGATCCGCGCTCGTATCTGGACGGGTGCTGGTGGAATGGCCCGCATTTTCTGCTGTGCCCTACGCGCCCGGCCATTTGCGCAAACCGGATGCGCGCTGTGAACTGGCCCTGTGCGGCACGCCCAAAGTGGCGCGAACGCCCCCCAATTCAGGCACCGTCCACGCAATTCAGGCACCGTCCACGCAATACGGAAACAGGGCGGCGATACTTTCTTGACGTGTCGCAAAAGCAGGTGTGCCCGTGGGGTGATCTTGCGCCTGACTGCGCGCCGAACACTGTGTGCGGGCCAATTGCGCACTGGCGAAAAGCTGTCTTCTGCGCAAAAACCCATGCGGCAGCAAAACTGCAACGCACGCCACGCCCTATGACCGCAGATGGACGCGGGCAAAAACCCTATTTGCCGCACTGAGCATCAGGGACGTTCCATCCAGTCCAACGGCACTATCCACCCGAAAAGATGCCCGCGCGCATGAAAGCACCCTTGGGTGGATGCCGCGCAAGCCTGTCCGCGTATATTCGGGGCATGGCATTCTTCAGCCCGCCCCGAATTGAACCACGCGACACTGTGGGGCATGCGGTCCCAGGGGGCGCCAGTCTGGCCGCCGGTTGCGCCACCGGGCAGATACTGGCCGCGATCTGGCGCAGGCTGGCGCGCGCAGATGTTGGGCTTGTATGGTGCTTGGCGCTGGCTTCCATCCCGCCAGGGGCGTTGTTGTTGTGAAATACCGGCGTGCCCGGATCGCGGCCCGCACAGGCAGCCGCGCGCCCTGAACCCAGCGCAATCATGGCAGTTTTGGCATGAAAACGCCCATTTCGCGCGCACAAAAGGGCCGCGACTGGCCTTCGGTGGGGGGTGATATAAACTTCCGGCCCTGCAGTATGGCTGCCTGTAGCGAAGGGGACGCAGCGACGATGGCTTGGCAGGAACACCAGCGAAACACCCGCATAGACACTGTGCGCGCCGTGGCGTTAAGTGTTGTCATCGTTATGAACATGATGACATTTTCGGGGTTGGCCTATCTTGGCCCGGACGCGCGCGCCGACATGCTGGGGCCACTGGACCGCGCTGCATGGAATTTTCTGGACATGTTTTTTGACGGCAAGGCCCTCGCGGCGTTCTCTTTCATGTTCGGGCTGAGTTTCAGCATGATCTTGCAGCGTGCTGGCCCCGCAGGCGAAACATCATCGGCACAGATCATGCGCAGGTTTCTGGTTCTGGGCGCAATCGGGGCGTTCAATGCGATCTTTTTGTTCTGGGCTGACATCCTGATGACCTATGCCGCACTGGGGCTGTTGCTTCCGCTGGCTGCGCGCCTGTCGCAGCGGGTCACTTGCGCGCTGGGGGTGGGGGCACTTCTGGCGGGGCCAGTGGCCCTGTGCGGGGTTGGCCCGCCCGCCCCCGTGCCCGAAGGACATGGGGACAGCCTGCAGGCCTTTGCCTCGCCGCATTATGCGGATGCGGTCACCCAGAACCTGAATATGGTCACGGGGGCCGCTGACGGGGCGGCGGGAATGCTGGTGTTGCGGCTGTTCATGCTGTCGGGCCTGTTCCTGCTGGGGCTTGCAGCGGGCAAAGGTGCCTTTCTGCGGCACATCGCAACGCGGCGCGGGGTGATATTGCGCATGGGCACATTGTGCCTGTCGCTGGGTCTGGCCGCATGGGCCGGGTTGCACCTGATCCAGACGCCACGGGGCATCTGGTTCATATTGTATCTGGAAACGCCCCTGATGGCGCTGGGGTATCTGATGGTGCTGACAAGCGCGCTGCATGGCCCCCGCCTGCAGTGGGTGCATACCCTGTTGGCCCCTTTGGGCCGGATGAGCCTGACAGCGTATCTGGGGTCTTCGGCGCTGGGGCAGATGCTTTTTTACGGCTGGGGGTTTCAGTTGATCGGCCAGACCGGCACGCTTGCCGTGGCCGCACTTGCAATCGGAATTGTTGTGGTGCTGTGCGGTTTCGCGCATCTGTGGTTCCGGCATTTCGTGTACGGGCCTTGGGAATGGCTGTGGCGCAGTCTGACACATTTGCGGCCCCAGCCCATATTCGGGCGCGCAGCATAACCCGCTGACGGGCGCCAGCCACGCAACAGCCGTTTGAAACGCCTGACTGCGTGCCATATATTGGCAGCATGTCCTGTGATCCGTCGTCTTCCACATTTTTGCGTGCCGCCCGTGTCCATGAAGTGTCCGGCGCGGGGGCAACGGCATTCGCATCCATCCTTGCCGCAAGGATGGATGGGATGGTGCTGTGGGTATGCGAAAGCAGGCAGGCAGGCACCCTGCACCCGCCCGGGCTTGCGGCCTTTGTGGACCCTGCACGCATAGTGCTGGCCTGCACGCCCAACCAGACCGACACTCTCGCTGTGGCCGAAGAAGCGCTCAGGGATGGGTCCGCGCCGCTGGTTGTCATAACCATCACCCGCCCGCTGGACCTGCGCGAGGGGCGCAGGCTGCAACTGGCGGCACGGACAGGACACACCACAGGGCTGTGCATCATTCCTGAAGGGATGGGGTCCAACGCGGCTGAAACCCGCTGGCATGCAACACCCGCCCTGGACATTGAACCGCACAGAAGCGACTCGACTCTGATGCATTGGGAAATTAATAAGAACAAATCAGGAACAATTGGGGCCTGGCATGTTCGATGGAATTCAGAAACGCGTCATTTGCATGTGGTTTCCCCGACTGGCAACAGATCGGGTTCTGCGGGCACATCCGGTTGATGGCCCCTTTGCGCTGACCATCCGGCAGGACAATAGCGACCGGCTGTATTGCCTGAACATACCTGCCGAACAGGCGGGGCTGCAGTGCGGCATGTCACTGGCCGATGCGCGCGCTTTTTGCCCCGACATGGTGTGCCGCCCTGCACGCCCGGATCTGGACGCCCGCTTTCTGGCCACGCTGCGCCGCTGGGCGATGCGCTGGTGCCCTTGGGTGGGGTATGACGGCGCGGACGGGCTGGTGCTGGATATCAGCGGATCATCCCATCTGTGGGGCGGCGAAGGGGCACTTCTGGCGCGTATGCGCGCGCGTCTGGGCGCAGCCGGGCTGGAAGTGCGGCTGGGGCTGGGCAACACCCGCGGCGCAGCCTGGGCGCGGGCGCATTATGGCACGCAGGCAGAACAACCGCTGGACAGTCTGCCAGTGGCCGCGCTGCGGCTGGACAATGCCACCAGCACCGCGCTGCAACGGCTGGGCCTGCGCACCATCAGTGACCTGTCGCGCACAGCCCGCGCACCGCTGGCGCGCAGGTTTGGCCCTGCCCTGTTGCAACGGCTGGATCAGGCGCTTGGCCATATGCCCGAACCCGTCACCCCCGAACCCGCGCCGGTGCATTACGCGGTGCGCCTGACCCTGCCTGACCCCATTGGTCTGGTGGCGGATGTCATGGCCGCCACCGGCCGCCTGCTGGAAGCGCTATGTGCGAAACTGCACGCACAAGGCACAGGCGCGCGCGCATTGGTGCTGACATTGCGGCGGGTGGATCAGGGCAGCCAGCAGGTGGAATTGCGGCTGGCCGCCGCCATGCGCGACGCGGCGCGCATTCTGCCCCTGTTCGAACGGGGCGTCACCACTGTGCAGGCAGGGTTCGGCATTGACCAGCTGCGGCTGGAAGCCACGCTGACAGAACCCCTTGCCGCGCAGCAGGCCGGATTAAGCGCCACATCACACCCCCCCGACCGGCTGGCCGATCTTGTCACCCGCATCGGCACCCGCATCGGGCTGGAAAATGTGCGGCGCTTTCTGCCCGCCGACAGCCACATCCCCGAACGCAGTTTCCTGATTGCCCCCGCTGCCCATAGCGCGCCTGAAACGGGCTGGCGCAGCACCCCGCCCCGCCCGCTGCACCTGTTCCCCCCCGAAGCCATTGCCGCCACAGGCCCCACACCGCCCGCGCGGTTTCGCTGGCGGCGCATGCAACTGCAGACCGCGCGCGCCATCGGGCCGGAACGTATTGCGCCCGAATGGTGGCTGGATGATGCCGATTGGCGGACAGGAATGCGCGACTACTGGTGCATTCATACCCGCCAAGGCCGCAGGCTGTGGCTGTTTCACACACCGCAAAACCCCGGCTGGTTTGTGCAGGGTGAATTCGCATGAGTTATGCAGAATTATGCGTGACATCGAATTTCACCTTTCTGACGGGCGCATCGCACCCCGAAGAACTGGTTTTGCGCGCCGCCGAACTGGGGCTGGCGGCCATTGCGATCACGGACCGCAATTCGTTGGCGGGTGTGGTGCGTGCCTGGTCCGCCCTGAAAACCCTGCGCGAGGATGCGGGCAAGGGCCTGCCGGTGCGGTCTGCCACCCGCATGGACGCGTCATCACGCCAGCAGGTTTCAGCACATGAATTGCCGCCTGTGGCCCTGCCGGCGCTGCCAAAGCTGATTGTGGGCGCGCGGCTGGTGCTGCAGGAATGCGCAGTGGACTGGATTGCCCTGCCCACCGACCGCGCGGCCTATCATCGGCTGGCGCGGTTGCTGACGCAGGGCAAACGCCGCGCCCCCAAGGGGGGGTGTCACCTGACATTGCGCGACCTTGAAACCGGCTGTCAGGGCATGGTCCTGATTGCCTTGCCCCAGGCAGGGCTGGCACAGGCCGCCGCCCCGCTGCAGGCGCTGCAATCGCGCTATCCCGGACAGGTGTTTCTGGGCGCGGCCCCGCGCTATGATGGCAGCGATCAGGCGTGGTTTGATGCCTGCGCACGTCTGGCCTTGCGCGCCAGCGCACCCATGGTGGCGCTGGGTGATGTGCTGATGCACCGTGCCGCGCGCCGCCCCCTGGCCGATGTGCTGACATGCCTGCGCGAAGGCATCACCATTGACCGGATCGGCACCCGCGCCCTGCCCAATGCGGAACGCCGCCTGAAGGGCCATGCCGATATGGCGCGCCTGTATCGCCACCACCCTGCCGCGATCCGGCGCACGCTGGACATTGCGGCGCGCTGCGGCTTCGATCTGGGGCAGCTAAGTTATGACTACCCCGACGAGGTGGCGCAGGGCGAAGCCCCGCAAACGCGGCTGGAACGGCTGGCGCGCGACGGCATGGCGCGGCGCTACCCGCAAGGTGCCCCCCAGCGGGTGCAAGGGCTGATGGCCAAGGAACTGGCGCTGGTGGCAGACCTGAACTATGCCGCCTATTTCCTGACAGTGCATGACATTGTGGCCTATGCCCGCGGGCGCGGCATTCTGTGTCAGGGGCGCGGGTCTGCGGCAAATTCCATCCTGTGCTACCTGCTGGGCATCACTGATGTCAGCCCCGATATGATTGGCATGGTGGTCGAACGCTTCATTTCACGCCACCGCGCCGAACCGCCCGATATTGACGTGGATTTTGAACATGAACGCCGAGAGGAGGTGATTCAGTGGATATATGACCGCTACACCCGCGACCGCGCCGGGCTGTGCGCCACGGTCATTCATTTCCGCACCCGCGCCGCCATCCGCGAAGTGGGCAAGGTCATGGGGCTAAGTGCCGATGTCACCACCGCGCTGTCAGGCCAGATATGGGGCCATTCCAACAGCGGCGCGGACCCTGCGCGCCTGCGCGAACTGGGGCTGGACCCGCGCGACAGCCGCCTGTCCCTGACCCTGCGCCTGATCGGGGAAATTATCGGCTTTCCCCGCCATCTTAGCCAGCATGTTGGCGGGTTTGTCATTACCAAGGGCAGGCTGGACGAATTATGCCCCATTGAGAACGCCGCGATGGAGGGGCGCACTGTCATCGAATGGGACAAGGATGATATTGACGCGCTGGGTATCCTGAAGGTTGATATCCTGTCGCTGGGCATGCTGACCTGCATTCGCAAGGCGTTCGACCTGCTGCAAACCCATGAACACAACCGCCTGACACTGGACAGCGTGCCACAAGAAGACCCCGCCACATATGACATGCTGTGCCGCGCCGATGCGGTGGGCGTGTTTCAGGTGGAAAGCCGCGCGCAGATGAATTTCCTGCCCCGCATGCGGCCACGCACATTCTATGATCTGGTCATCGAAGTGGCCATTGTGCGCCCCGGTCCCATTCAGGGCGGCATGGTCAAGCCCTATATCCGCCGCCGTCAGGGGCTGGAAACGCCCGAACCCTTTGGCCCCGCGCTGGAACAGGTCACGCGAAAAACGCTGGGCGTGCCGCTGTTTCAGGAACAGGCCATGCAGATTGCCGTTGTGGGCGCGGGCTACACCGCAGAAGAAGCCGACCAACTGCGCCGTTCGCTGGCATCCTTCCGGCGTATGGGCACGATTGGCGCGCATAAGGACCGTTTCATCAACGGCATGCTGGCAAACGGCTATGCCCGCGACGTGGCCGAGGCCTGCTTTGCCCAGATCGAAGGGTTTGCCGATTACGGTTTTCCCGAAAGCCACGCGGCAGCCTTTGCCATGCTGACCTATGTATCATCATGGCTGAAATGCCACCATCCGGCAGTTTTTGCCTGTGCGCTGCTGAACAGCCAGCCGATGGGGTTTTATGCCCCTGCGCAAATTGTGCGCGATGCGCGTGAACATGGCGTGGATGTGCGCCCGATCTGCGTGAACCATTCCGGATGGGATAATGTTCTGGAACGGCGCGGCGATGGCGCGCTGGCGCTGCGGCTGGGGTTTCGCCAGATCAAGGGCTTTCGCAAGGAAGATGCGGACTGGATCGCGGCGGCGCGGGGCAATGGCTATCCCGACCCCGAAAGCCTGTGGTTGCGCGCCGGGATCGCGCCTGCGGTGCTGGACCGGCTGGCAGAAGCCGATGCTTTTGCGGGCACGGGGCTGACGCGGCGCGCGGCCCTTTGGGCGGTGCGTGCCATCCGCGCACCCGCGCCCCTGCCGCTTTTTGCCGACCCGATTGATGGCGAAGGGCTGCGCGAACCTGCCGTTTCCCTGCCCGCCATGCATCTGGGCGAGGAGATGGTGGAAGATTACATCGCCCTGCGCCTAAGCCTGCGCGCCCATCCTATGGAACTGCTGCGCCCCGCCATGGGCACCCTGACCCCGCATGACCAGCTTCTTGCGGTGCCGCTTGGGCGACATGCCGTGTGCGGGCTGGTCATCACCCGCCAGCGCCCCGGCACAGCGTCCGGTGTCATTTTCCTGACGTTGGAGGATGAAACCGGCGTGTGCAATGTGGTGGTTTGGCCCAAAACCTATACGCGGTTCCGGCGGGTTGTCATGGGGGGGCGGTTGCTGCGTGTCACAGGGCGGCTGGAACGGGAAGGGGCAGTTGCACATCTGATTGCCGATCAGATCGACGACATGTCGCATCATTTGTCCGACCTTGGCCACCCCATGGATCACGACATCGGGCTGACCGCCCCGCAGGCCGATGATGCGCCGCGCCCGCCCCGCTACCCGCCGCGCGCCTACCACCCGCGCGAACAGGCCAAACGCCTGTTCCCAAGCCGGGATTTTCACTGAACCGCGCGCGGGCATGCCCTGCATGCCGCGTCGTGCGGCAAAATAATGACATTTTAAGTCGCCTGCATTAAACTATGTACTGACACCCTGCGCGGGATATTTCATCGCGGTTTTGATCCGGAGTTTTTTTGATGCTGACCAATTCAGAACAGTTTTTTCTTGAGCAACTGAACCGTGCCCGCCTGAACCCCACCGGCGAGGCTGAACGTTTCGGCATAGGGCTGAACGACCCCAACCCCACAAGCGGGTCCAGCGCCCCCCCCGCAAACACAATCGCTGACGGTGTGCGCCAGCCTTTGGCCGTGAATACCCAATTGTCGCAGGCCGCCGCCACCCATTCGGACGCCTATCTTGCGGGAAATGTGCAGCTGGATGGCCCGAATGCGGGCCATCACTGGCTGGATGGCACAACCCCCGTCGACCGCGCCCTTGATGCGGGGTACGGGTCCAGTTTTGTGGGCGAAAACCTGTCATTTGCCGCAACAACAGGGACTTTTAACGCGGAACAGGCGGTTCTGAGTGGCCTGTCAGGAATTGGCCACCATCAGGGCCTGTTCTATTCCATCACCCACCGGCCCAACCTGCTGAATGCCGATTATACCGAAGCAGGCATCGCGCAGGTGATGGGCGATTATACCAATAGCGGCGGAACTGTTTTCAACGCCTCTGTCATGACCAACAAATTCGGACGCGAAACCCCGGGTGACCGTTTCCTGACAGGGGTGGCCTATGCCGATCATGATGGCGACGGGTTCTATTCGCTGGGCGAAGCTGTCGGCGGCGTGACCATTACCGCATTGGGCCAGACCACCACGACCGCCAGCGCAGGCGGCTACGCGCTGAACCTTGGGGCGCAGCCCGACCCTGTGACTGTGGTGATCGACTGGCAGGGGCAGGAATTGCGCGCCGCCGTCGACCTGAGCATCAGCAATGTGAAACTGGACATTGTGGGCGGCAGCCGGATCATGGCGTCCAGCAATCTGACACTGCTGGACGGCGTGGCAGAAGGCGGGCTGCTGGGGGCGGGCGATCTGGCGCTGACAGGCAACAGCCTGAACAACATCTTGCTGGTCGGGCGCGGCAACAATGTGATTGACGGCGCAGGCGGGGTGAACACAGCGTGGTTCAGCGGCGCCTTCGCGGATTATGATGTCACGCTCAGCGCGGGCACAATAACTGTCAACGACCTGCGCGCCAGCGCGCTTGGCGACGGGGCCAATACGCTTAGCAATATCCAGTTCCTGCGCTTTGCAGACGGGGTCTATACCCCTGAAGGAACACTGGACAGCGCCGTTACACAAGGCCAGATTACCCTGCAGACCCCAGCATTCGGGCAATTCCTAAGCGCGCAGGAACGCAATTTGCCCGTCACCCTTTCGGGCCAGACCCAGGACATTGCCGAAGGCACCGAGGTGGTCATTTCCCTGAACGGGCAGGACAGCACTGTGCGCACAACGTCGGGCCAGTGGGCATATACCCTGATGCCTGCCGATCTGGCGGGTCTGGCAAATGACACGCAATACCAAATCACCGCGACAGCTCAGACCGCCGCAGGCCCGGTGCAAACCGCGTTCGAATTCCGCACCACGTTCGACGCCCCAACGCTGGGCACCTTCCCGTCACCATTCGGCGCAACGCTGACAGGCGCGGACCTGATGCAAGGCGTCAGCTTCAGTGGGGTGACCAGCGCAACCAGCGGCACCGTCACCATCACGCTTGCCAGTGTTTCCCATACAGCAACCATCACCAACGGGAACTGGACGCTTGATTTCCCCGGCACAACGCTGGCGCGTCTGATACACGGCACTACCTATCAGCTGCCCCTGCAGTTGATCGACCAGTTCGACAACAGCTATATTTTCAACCTGACTGGTTTTACCGCCAGCCTTGATTTTCCCGCCCCTGTCATAACCTTTGACGCAGTGCCTTTTGACGGCGGCATGACGGCCGAAATCCGCGATCAGGGGCTAACCTTGACGGGCAGTGCCCAAAACGTGCCTGACGGGGCGCTGGTCACTGTCATGCTGAACGGGCAAACCTACACCACCCCTGTAAACGCGGGACTTTGGGCCGTGACACTCCCGCCCGAAGATCTGGCCGCCCTGCCCGATGGTGCAACCCTGACCGCCACCGCAACCACCACTGTGTCGGGCGCTGACGCACAAAACAGCACCAGTTTCACGACGGAATTCACCCCGCCGGAACCGGGCCTTAACCCCGGGGACGGCCCGCTGACATTGTCAGGCGGGCTTGCCACATTGGACGATACGCCCCTGGCGGGGGCTGTGGTCACATTCTCGCCCGATGGGGGCGCAGCGTTGCAAGTGGCGACACTGGCATCGGGCGCATTCACGCTGCACCCTGACATGGGAATGTCGGGCCGCCTGAACGCCAGCCGCGACTGGCAAACCGGCGATCCGGCCATCACCGCACTGGACGCGCTGGATGTGCTGCGCATTGCCGTGGGGCTGAACCCGTCCTTTGGCCCTGCGCAGGCGCAGAATTTCATCGCGGCCGAT
>JAFWNM010000043.1 GCA_017510335.1 Paracoccaceae bacterium | reverse complement strand
GCCCCCATCGCCATGCGCAACGCCGTGTGCCCGCGCAGGCTGCGCGCGCGGGCGGCGCGGCGCGCCCGCGCGCGCACCGCCCATGCCGCCATTGCCAGCACGCCCAAGGCGCCGATCACGCCCCCTGCAGTCGCAAAGGCCAGCATCGGCACCGCCGCGAAACCTGCAGCGACCGCCACAAGCACCCCAACAAGGGCCAGCGTAACCAGCATATAGGGCCAGCGCGGCCAGCCCTGCGCAGCAGTGTCAAGCCCGCGAAAAATGACCGCCGCACGCACGTTTTCCGTGCGCGCCAAGGGCCATAAGGTAAAAATCAGCGCTGTCAGCGCGCCATAAATGGCAGCTTCAAGCAATGCAGGGGGGTGCAGGCCGATCTGCAGGTCAACCGGCAACTGGTCCGCCACAAGCGGCGCCACCGCAAAGGGCACCGCCGCCCCCAGCGCCAGCCCCAACACCAGACCCAGCGCGGTCAGAACCCCGATTTGCATCAGATATACCGCTAGAATTGTCCGGCTTTCGGCCCCAAGGGTTTTCAGCGTGGCAATCACATTCGTCTTGCCATCCAGATAGGTGCGCACCGCCGCCGACACGCCCACCCCGCCCACGGCCAGACCGGCCAGACCGACCAGCACAAGGAAGGACGACACCCGTTCGATGACACGCTGCACCTGTGGTGCGGCATTGCGGCTGTCGCGCCAACGCACGCCCGCGCCATCGAACTGGCGGTTGGCCACTGCGCGCGCCTGATCCAGTTCGCGCCCGTCCAGAAGCAGGCGGTAATTCACTTCATACAGCGTGCCGGGGCCAAGCAGGCCCGCATCTTGCAACGCATCTGATTTGACCATCGTGCGCGGCCCAAACCCGAAATTCGCGCCCATCCCGTCAGGTTCGCGCGTAATATGCGCGGTCAGGCGAAATTCCTGCACGCCAAGGCGGAACACATCACCGATTTGCAGATCCAGCCGTTCGGCCAAAATGCGTTCCATCACGCCCCCGGGCAGGCCGTCTTGCACGGCCAAGGCCTGCTCAAGCGGGATTTCAGGGTCAAGCCCGACTGTGCCCACCAGCGGATAGGCCCCGTCCACCCCCTTGACCTGCGTGACCGAGCGTTCGGCGCTGTCGCCCTGCCCGGCTACGGCCATGGACCGGAAATCGACCACTTCGGACACATCGTCCGCGAACCCGTCGATCCAGTCACGTTCATCCTGTGTTGCAAAGCGGTAGGTCATGCGCAATTCCGCATCCCCGCCCAGAAGCGTGGCCCCTTCGCGCGCCAGCGCAGTATCGATGGCACCGCGCACTGACCCCACAGCCGCAATCGCGCCGACACCCAGTGCCAGACAGGCCAGAAACACCCAGAACCCGCGCAAACCGCCGCGCAATTCGCGCCGCGCAATCGCCCATGCCACGCGCATCATTCGGCGGCCCGTGCGGTTGCGCGGTCTTCGCCCTCAATGCGGCCATCGGCCAGTCGGATAACACGGTCACACCGCGCCGCCAGTTCGGGCGCATGGGTCACAAGGATCAGCGTTGCCCCGTGCCTGTCGCGCAGGTCAAACAACATTTCCATGATGGCTTGCCCGTTCACCCCGTCCAGATTGCCGGTCGGTTCATCAGCCAGCAATATTTCAGGGCGCGGGGCGGCCGCCCGCGCCAGCGCCACGCGCTGCTGTTCGCCCCCTGACATTTGCGCAGGGTAATGGTCCATCCGGTGGCCAAGCCCCACTGCACGCAATTCATCTGCCGCACGGTCAAACGCATCACGTTTGCCGGCCAGTTCCAAGGGCGTCGCCACATTTTCCAGTGCAGTCATTGTCGGGATCAGGTGGAAAGACTGGAACACAACCCCCATATGTGACCTGCGAAACCGGGCAAGGGCATCTTCGTTCAGCGCCGTCAGATCATGGCCAAGGGCCGAAACCTGACCGGACGTGGCACGTTCAAGCCCGCCCATCAGCATCAGGAGCGACGATTTGCCAGACCCGGAAGGCCCAACCAGACCCAAGGTTTCACCGCGCAGGACATCCAGTGTGATACCGCGCAAAATCTCGACCGGCCCGGCATTGCCTTGCAGGGTCAATCCCGTTTCCTTGAGCGAGAGTATAATGTCAGCCATCAAATCCGTCCTTTGCGTGCCCCTGTGGCATTCATATGGGGTTCGTGCCCTGTTCGGCAAGCGCTGCGGTGCAGCGGTTGCAAGCCTAACGCTGGCGCTGGGCCTTTCCGTCGCGCCCGCCGTTGCAGAACCGCTGCGCCTTGTGGCACTTGGCGATTCCCTGACCCAGGGCTACGGCTTGCCCGCCGATGAAGGGTTCGTGCCGCAATTGCAGGACTGGCTGAACGCACAAGGGCATGACGTGATCGTGATCAATGCGGGGGTGTCAGGGGACACAACCGCGGGCGGCCTGGCGAGACTGGACTGGACACTGGCCGAACCTGTGGACGCAATGCTAGTGACATTGGGCGGCAATGACCTGTTGCGCGGCATCGACCCTGCTGCCAGCCGCGCCAATCTGGACGCTATCCTTGCGCGATTGCAGCAAGAAGATATCCCCGCCATGCTGGCCGGTATGCCCGCCCCCGGCAATTATGGCCCGGAATTTCGCGACGCGTTTGATCGCATGTATCCCGAACTGGCCCGGGAATATGACGTGGCACTGGTGCCCAATTTCATGCAACCCATGACCGACAAGGCCGATGCAGGCGCAAGCTTCACTGACCTGATGCAAGGGGACCATATTCACCCCAATGCTGACGGGGTCGCACTGATCATCGAGAGTATCGGACCCAGGGTCGCAGCGTTTTTGGAAACTGTCGCGCCCGCAACACCATAAGTCCCGCGCATAGCGAACAGTTGTGCAGCTTGAAACTTGTTGATAAGCGCTAGAACCAATCTGAACTAAACGTCACGGGGCAGTCTGGCAGGGCTGCCCCTAAACAGGAACGGGTGGCCCACATATGGCAAGAAACAATTTCATCTTCACATCGGAATCCGTTTCGGAAGGACACCCCGACAAGGTTTGTGACCGCATTTCGGACGCAGTGCTGGATGCGCTTTTGGCAGAAGAAGAAACCGCGCGTGTCGCGTGCGAAACTTTCGCCACGTCCTCGCTGGTGGTGATTGGCGGTGAAGTGGGGCTGACCGATCCTGAACGTCTGAAGGATTACATGGGCCGCATTCCGCAAATCGCGCGCGATTGCATCCGCGACATCGGCTATGAACAGGACAAGTTCCATTGGAATACCTGCCATGTCCTGAATTTCCTGCACGAACAATCCGCCCATATTGCCCAAGGGGTGGACCGTGACGGCGCGGGCGATCAGGGTATCATGTTTGGCTACGCTGTCGATGACACGCCCGAACTGATGCCCGCCCCCATCCAGTATGCCCACAAGATTTTGAAGCGTCTGGCCGAAGTGCGCAAGTCCGGGCAGGAACCAACCCTGCGCCCGGACGCCAAAAGCCAGCTTTCGGTGCGCTATGAAAACGGCAAACCTGTCGAAGTGACATCGATTGTGCTGTCCACGCAACACGCCGATGAAACCCAGACATCAGACGACATTCGCGCGATTGTGGAACCCTATATCCGCGAAGTTTTGCCGACCGACTGGATTACGCCCAAAACCGAATGGTGGGTCAACCCCACAGGCACCTTCGTTATTGGTGGCCCTGACGGGGATGCTGGCCTGACCGGGCGCAAGATCATCGTGGACACCTATGGCGGGGCGGCGCCACATGGGGGTGGCGCATTTTCCGGCAAGGACCCGACCAAGGTGGATCGCTCTGCGGCGTATGCTGCGCGCTACCTTGCAAAGAATATCGTGGCTGCGGGCATGGCACAGCGCTGCACCTTGCAACTGTCCTATGCCATCGGGGTGGCCAAGCCGCTGTCAATTTATGTCGATACCCATGGCACCGGACAGGTTGATGACGAAGCCATCGAACGCGCAATCGGGCAGGTCATGGACCTGACACCGCGCGGCATTCGCGAACATCTGGGCCTGAACCGCCCCATCTATGCGCGCACTGCCGCTTACGGGCATTTTGGCCGCGCACCCGATTCCGATGGCGGGTTCAGCTGGGAACGCACTGACTTGATTGAGGCACTGAAAAAAGCGGTGTGACACAGGCGCCGCGCCGTTTGTGCGGTCGGGTTTCATAAGTATGGACGGGCCTGTGCCCGTCCATTTTTTCATGAACATGTCTCAATGCCGGAAGATATGGATCTGCGGTGCAACGTTGTCAAAGTCCCGTTTCATCGCGGTAAGCCGCGTGCGCACAGGGTCGATCGTTATTCCGTCATAGACAGCCAGAAGCGCATACGGAACAGCACGCGAAGGAAAACGTCTGGGAAGGATCACAGTATCATGGGTCATTTTGCCAACCTGCCTTATATCCCGAAGCGGTCTGCATCCGGTTAATAAAGGTTAATAGTGCAGTTGTGGCACAAATCAGGCAGAATGCGACTATTTTTGCGATTTGCAAATAACGCAGGCCAGACAATGGTTAATTACACTCCATCATGGAAACAGTGCTGCCCAGAAAACTGCGGCCATTATGCGAACTGGAAACTGATTCCCGGTGTGCTTGGCGCAAAACGCAACCCTCATTGGGCCTGTCGTGTTCATTCGCATTCACGAGGCATGCTCTAACTTGTTGATTTCACAATTTCGGGCCGGTTAAAAGGCGAAATTCTGCGGGTATCCTGTCCACCCCGTCCAGAACCAGATCGGCCATCACCTCGGCCAGGACAGGGGCCATGGCAAACCCTATCTTGAAGCCCCCATTGAACACGAACTGCCCGGGTTTGCCGGGCCACACCCCCATCAAGGGCGCGCGGGTGCTGGCACGCGGGCGCACACCCGCCCAGCGTTCGACCACAGGCGCATCAGCAAGCGCCGGGCACACGGCCCTTGCGCGCGCCACAAGCATGTCACATTGTGCATCAACTGTATCGGGGGCGTCAAATTCACGTTCGCTTGTCGACCCTACAGCGATGGTGCCGTCGCCATGTGGGACAATATGCAACCCGTCTGCGAATATCTGCGGGGCGTCGGGGCATGATAGGCCAGCAAGGCCGCCTGCCCCTTGACACCACTGCCAACAGCGCGGCCCAGATCGCGCGACAGATCGGCCAGCCCTTCATGGCCGGTGGCCCATACCACCGGCGCATCGGCCTGCGGCTGCGCCCCAAGGGTGAAGCGCCCGCCCAACGCCTGAAACGCCGTCAGAAGCGCGCCACATGCCCGTCTGGGGTGAACCCTTGCGGTCAATGTGTCATGCACAACCCACCCCGATGGCGCAGTCACTGTCAGCCCCGGCGCGCTGCTGCTGGGCAGAACGCGCCACTGCGCCGCCCCTTGCCACAGCGCTGCGGCCCCCGCTTCGCGCGCATGCGCAAGGTCTAGCTTTCCATCGGGCACAGGTTGCACACGGCCCAGGCGCGCATAGCCAGTATCCTGCCCCGAAAGCGTGGCGACACTGCGCCAAAAATCCTGCGCGCGCATCAGGGCATCAAATTGAAACGCTTTTTTGGCGTTCCAGTTTTCGGGCACATGTGGCGCAAGCGCGCCCACAATCCCGCCACTGGACCCCGCCCCCGGCCCGCGCTGGTCCATCAGGTGCACCCGCGCGCCGCGCCGCGCACAGGCATAGGCAAGCGCCAGTCCAAAGACCCCTGCCCCCATGATTGTGACATCACCCATTGTCATTTTCCCCGCGCGCCTGCATGAAGTTCACATGTGTCATAAAGCAGAGCCGCATGAACGACCAGCTTGCCGATATCACCTGGAAAGATAACCGGACGCCGGTCGCCACGCGATTCGATGATCCCTATTTTTCCCTACATGACGGGCTGGCGGAAACACGGCATGTGTTCCTTGATGGCAACCGCATAGCGCAACGCGCGGGGCCGGGGTTCCATATCGCGGAACTGGGGTTTGGCACGGGGCTGAACCTGCTGGCCACAGCGCACGCCCTTCAGGACCAGTCCGGCCCGATAGTCTACACCAGCTTCGAAGCCTACCCCCTGCACGCTGACGACATGGCCCGCGCCCTTGCGGCATTCCCCACACTGGACACCGCCCCGTTGCTGGCCGCGTGGTCACAGGGCGCGCGCCAGTTCACCCTTGGACCGCTGCATGTTCATGTCATCCTGGGCGATGCGCGCGACACCTTGCCGGAATGGTCGGGACTGGCGGATGCGTGGTATCTTGACGGGTTTTCCCCGGCCAAGAACCCCGAATTATGGAACGATGCGCTGATGGCACAGGTGGCCCGCCACACCCGCAGGGGGGGCACATTCGCCACCTACACAGCAGCAGGGGCTGTGCGCCGCGCCCTTGCCACAGCGGGGTTTGACGTCAACCGCCAGAAGGGGTTTGCCCATAAGCGCCACATGACCACGGGCATCCTGACATGAGCGTGCCGCAGAACAATTCCCTTGGTATCTGGCTGATGTGTGCGACTGCATTCATTTTTGCAGTGCAAGATGCCATGTCCCAGCATCTGGCGGGGGAATACAATGTGTTCATGATCATCATGATCCGCTACTGGTTCTTTGCCAGTTTCGTCATCGTGGTTGCATCACGTCAGGCAGGCGGCATTCGCAAGGCCGCTGCCACAACCCAACCCCTGTTGCAAATCTTCCGGGGGGTGCTGCTGGCGCTGGAGGTCTGCGTCATGGTGTCGGCCTTCGTGATATTGGGGTTGGTCGAAAGCCACGCGGTGTTTGCCGTCTATCCGCTGCTGGTTGCCGCGCTGTCGGGGCCGGTGCTGGGCGAAAAAGTGGGCTGGCGGCGCTGGTCAGCCATTGCGATCGGCTTTGCAGGGGTGCTGATCATTCTGCAACCTGGATTTGGCGTCTTCCACCCTGCGGCCCTTATACCGCTGCTGGCGGCCTTCATGTTCGCGCTATACGGTTTGCTGACACGCTATGCGGCGCGGCGCGACAGTGCGGCAGTCAGTTTTTTCTGGACGGGCACAGCAGGCGCAGTCACCATGACGCTGATCGGCATCTGGTTCTGGGAACCCATGGTGGCGGGCGACTGGATGTGGATGGGGGTGTTGTGCATGACATCGGCCTTCAGCCACTTCCTGCTGATCCGTGCCTATGAAGTGGCCGAAGCCAGCGCAGTGCAGCCCTTTGCCTATTTGCAACTGCCCTTCGCTGCCGCATTTGGCCTGTTGCTGTTTGGCGAAACGCTGCGCAACAATGTGGCATTGGGCACGCTGGTCGTCGTGGGTGCGGGGCTGTTTACCTTATGGCGGGCAAGACAGGTGAAAGCCTGACCTGCCCCACAGCCCTTCAGGCGCCAAGACAATAGCGCAGCACGGCTTTTTGCGCGTGCAGGCGGTTCTCGGCCTCGTCAAACACCACTGATTGCGGGCCATCCATAACAGCGTTGGTCACTTCTTCCTCGCGGTGGGCGGGCAGGCAATGCATGAAAAGCGCATCAGGTTTCGCATGCGCCATCAGGGCATCATTCACCTGATAGGGGCGCAACAGGTTATGGCGGCGTTCACGGTTGGACTGGCTGTCATGCATGCTGACCCATGTATCGGTCACGACCAGATCGGCCCCGTCAACCGCGCGCACAGGGTCGCGGATGATGTCCACTTGCGCGCCCTGCGACCGGGCAAGGGCCACGAATTCAGGATCGGGGTCCAGCGCCTCTGGACCAGTGAAGACCAGATCAAACCCGAACGTGCCGGCAGCATGCAGGAAGGACGCACAGACATTGTTGCCATCCCCTGACCAGACAACCTTGCGCCCGGCAATCGGGCCACGATGTTCTTCATAGGTCTGGATATCTGCCATGATCTGGCACGGGTGGGTGCGGTTTGTCAGCCCGTTGATGACCGGCACAGAGGCATATTGCGCCAGTTCGTGCAGCACGGATTCTTCAAACGTGCGGATCATGATCATGTCAACATAGCGCGACAGCACGCGCGCGGTATCGGCAATGGTTTCGCCATGCCCCAGTTGCATTTCCGAACCCGACAGCACCATGGTTTGCCCGCCCAACTGACGCACCCCCACATCGAAGCTGACGCGCGTGCGGGTTGACGGTTTTTCAAAGATCAACGCGACCATGCGGTTTTTCAGCGGCTGGTCATCATCGGGCGCGGCCATCGGGCGGCCCTTACGCGCGGTCTTCATCGCATGCGCAGTGTCGATCATGGCACGCAGATCGGATGGCGCGGTGGTGTGGATGTCCAGGAAATGAGGCATGGATCGGACCTTTTGTCTGAAAGAAGAGAGGGGGGCGAGGGCGCTGCCCTCGCGCTCCCGGGATATTTTTGCCAGAATGAAATCAGGACAGGGACGAGGCGGCAAGATCAAGCCGCGCCACCGCTTCGGATATTTCATCTTCGGTGATGGTCAGCGGGGGCAGCAGGCGCACGACGTTATCTGCGGCGGGCACTGTCAGAAGAAACTGTGCCTGGGCGGCCTTGACCAGATCAAGGTTGGGGCAGCGGCATTTCAGGCCCAGCATCAAGCCGGTGCCGCGCACGGCTTCAAAGATATCAGGATGCGCGGATACCAGGGCTTCGAGGCGCTGACGCAGGAAACCGGCCTTGTGGCGGACGCCGTCAAGAAACCCGTCTGCGGTGATGATTTCCACCACTTTGCCACCCACCGCGCAGGCAAGAGGATTGCCGCCATAGGTTGACCCATGGGTTCCTGCGGTCATGCCTGAGGCTGCATTCGCAGTTGCCAGCACGGCACCAAGCGGAAAGCCCCCGCCGATCCCCTTGGCCACCATCATGATGTCCGGGGTGACACCGGCCCATTCATGGGCAAACAACCGCCCCGTGCGGCCCATTCCGCACTGCACCTCATCCAGGACCAGAAGCGCACCTGTCTGGTTGCAAAGCTCGCGCAGGCCCTTCAGGCACTGGTCCGGCAGCAGCCGGATGCCGCCTTCGCCTTGTACAGGTTCGATCATGACAGCGGCGACAGTATCATCAAGAGCTGCGCGCAGGGCGTCATGATCGCCCCATGGCAGAACCTTGAAGCCGGGCATCAGCGGGCCGAACCCCTTGGTCATTTTTTCGGACCCTGCCGCGGCAATCGCCCCCGTCGAACGGCCGTGAAACGCCCCTTCGAATGTCAGGATTGTGGGGCGGTTGGCGGCTTTCTCAAACCAGTATTTGCGCACCATCTTGATGGCGAGTTCTGCGGCTTCGGTGCCGGAATTGGTGAAGAAGGCCGTGTCTGCGAATGTATGTTCGACCAGCGCATCGGCCAGCTTTGCCTGTGCGGGAATTTCATACAGGTTGGAGACATGCCAAAGTGCGTTCGCCTGTTCGCTGAGTGCCTGGACAAGCGCGGGGTGGGCATGGCCCAGCGCGTTGACAGCGATACCGGAGGTGAAATCCAGATAGCGCGCGCCGTTTTCTTCGATCAACCAGGCCCCTTCGCCGCGGCGGAACGCCAGCGGTATGCGGTTATAGGTTGGCAGGACAGCTGGAAATTGTGCGGTCATGGGCGTCATTCCGATCAATCAAAGCACTGACCTGCCAAAGCACTGCGGACAAGTCAACGGCGGTTTTCATTTGGAAGGGTAAAACAGGGCGCATGCCAATGTCGTGGCCGCGCAAGAACACATACACCGCGTCAGCGGCGTCGCAAAACCAAGTGTGATGCATATGTTGTGTTCATAAACAGCGCATTAGCACCAGCGCGCAGGCCTGTAAAGCCTATTCGCCGATCACACGCAGCAAACGCCGTTCCAGCACCTTCAGGACCATGGCCAGATCATGCCCGCGCTTGAGGATCTGCCCGTCCATGCTGATGACCGCATACATCCCCTGGCGGTTGCGCAAATGGGGATGTTTTTCAATGCGATAGAGCGGGGTTTCTGCCGTGCGCCGGAACACCGAAAATACCGCCGCATTGCGCAGGCACGAAATGCCGTAATCACGCCATTCCCCCGCCGCCACCATCCGCCCGTAAAGTGACAGGATAACCGATAATTCACGCCGGTCAAAGCTGACCTGCTGATCTGTCGCGCGCAATGGGGTTTGCATATTCATGAAAGACAGTTTGTGGGGGAAGTCAGAGAAAATCAAGCTTTTGCGCAGCGTGTGGTTTTTTTTCGCCCCGACATGCCGCTTTCGCTTGCGGGGCATCCCTGTGCTGCGCCACATTGGGGCAAATCGCAAAATGCTGGAGGACCCCTAATGCGCACCCGTGCCGCTGTCGCCCTGGAAGCCGGAAAACCCCTTGAAATCATGGAAGTAAACCTGGACGGCCCAAAAGCGGGCGAGGTTCTGGTCGAGATCAAGGCCACAGGTATTTGCCACACGGATGAATTCACCCGCTCTGGCGCGGACCCTGAAGGGCTGTTCCCATCCATTCTGGGCCATGAAGGCGCGGGCGTGGTCATCGAGGTGGGCGAAGGGGTTACAACGCTGAAACCGGGCGACCATGTTATCCCGCTTTATACGCCCGAATGCCGTGAATGCTATTCCTGCCGGTCGGGCAAGACGAACCTGTGCACTGCCATTCGGGGCACCCAGGGCCAGGGGCTGATGCCCGATGGCACAACGCGGTTTTCCATGCTCGATGGCACGCCGATTTATCATTACATGGGATGCTCGACCTTTGCCAATCACACGGTCATGCCGGAAATTGCGCTGGCCAAGGTGCGCGACGACGCGCCGTTCGACAAGATTTGCTATATCGGGTGCGGGGTGACCACAGGCATTGGCGCGGTGATCAACACAGCCGGCGTTGAAATCGGGTCCACGGCGGCGGTGTTCGGTTTGGGCGGGATCGGCCTGAATGTCATTCAGGGGCTGCGCATGGCGGGCGCCGATATGATCATCGGGGTGGACCTGAATGACGGCAAGGAAGAGATGGCGCGCAAATTTGGCATGACGCATTTCGTTAACCCGTCCAGGGTGGATAATGTGGTGCAGGAGATCGTCAAGCTGACGCAGCGCGGGGATGACGCAATCGGGGGTGTGGATTATTCGTTTGATGCAACCGGCAACGTCAAGGTCATGCGCGATGCGCTGGAATGCAGCCATCGCGGTTGGGGCGTGTCGGTGATTATAGGCGTGGCCCCTGCGGGCGCCGAGATTTCCACGCGGCCGTTTCAGTTGGTGACGGGGCGCGTGTGGAAGGGCACGGCGTTTGGCGGGGCCAAGGGGCGTTCGGATGTGCCGAAATTCGTGGATTGGTATATGAACGGCAAGATCGAGATTGACCCGATGATCACGCACAAGCTGAGCCTCGATCAGATCAATGAGGGGTTCGACCTGATGCATGAAGGCAAATCCATCCGCGCTGTGGTGGAGTTTTGAGCGAGGCCGAAAAGGGGGGCGTAGAACTGCGCCCCGCCACCCAAGCCGACCACCCCGAGCTTTGGGCGATGCTGGAGCCGGTGTTCCGCGCGGGCGAGACATACGCCATTGACCGCGCGATCAGCCGCGAGGCCGCGCTGGCGTGGTGGTGCGCGGGCACGCACAGCGCCTATCTGGCCGAGGCCCTGGGCACACCCGTCGGCAGCTACTATATTGCGCCCAACCAGCAAGGCGGCGGGGCCCATGTAGCAAATTGCGGATTTGTCAGCGCCCCTGCCGCGCAGGGCCGCGGTGTGGCGCGCAAGATGCTGGCGCATGCGCTGGACACTGCGCGCGCGCAAGGCTACAGGGCCATGCAGTTCAATTGCGTGGTGTCCACCAACACCCGCGCCGTGACTCTGTGGCAGGCGAACGGGTTTGAGATTGCGGGCCGCTTACCCGGTGCGTTCCACCATCCCGTTCAGGGATTTGTCGATGCCTATGTGATGTATCGGACGCTGTAAGGGGGCGCTGCCCCCGTCCCCTGCGGGGCCTCCCCCGGGATATTTTGACCAGACTGAAAGGAACCATCATGGCGCGTTCAGGTATCCCCCTGCTGGCAGTGCTGATCGATGCGGATAATTCCTCGCCTAAATGGGTGGAGGCGATATTTGAGGAGATTGCAGGACTGGGCGAAGCCAGCGTGCGGCGGATCTATGGGGATTTTTCGCGTGCACAGATGTCGGGCTGGCAGGAAAAACTGCCCAGCCTGGCGCTGGTGCCCCATCATCAGCCCGCCAACACGGTGGGCAAGAATTCCAGTGATATTGCATTGGTGATTGATGCGATGGACCTGTTGCATACGGGCCGGTTTGACGGGTTTGTGTTGATCAGTTCGGACAGTGATTTCACGCGGCTGGCAAGTCGTATTTGTGAACAGGGGCTGGATGTTTACGGCATTGGACAACGAAAAACGCCCGAGGCGTTCAGAAAGGCCTGCAAGCGGTTCATATTTGTCGAGAATATTTTGCCCGACGCCGACCCCGAACCCGCGCAGAGCCGGAAATCCCCCCCGTCAAAGGCCGTGCCCCTGATCGAGGCCGCGATGCAGGCCATAGACAAGGATGAAGACTGGTTTTCACTGGGGCAGGTCGGGCAATTCATTGTTGCGGCCAACCCCGATTTCGACGCGCGCAACTACGGATGTGCCAAACTGAGCGAGTTGGTGGCAAAATCGGGCGCGTTTGAGCTGCGCAAATCGTCAGGCAACAGCATGCAGCTGCGCCTGAAACCCTAGACATGGGCGCATGCGCCCCTTATCTGCACTGACATGGCCCAGAAATCAGACCCGAATTACCGCATCATCGCTGAAAACCGCCGCGCGCGGTATGATTATGCTATTGAGGAAGACCTTGAATGCGGGATCATGCTGCACGGGTCCGAGGTGAAATCCCTGCGCGGCGGTAAGGCCAATATTGCCGAAAGCTATGCCACGGTGGATAACGGCGAATTGTGGTTGGTGAATTCCTATATTGCGCCCTACAAGCAGGCCAATATCTGGGGCCATGAGGAACGCCGCCGCCGCAAGCTGCTGGTCAGCAAGCGCGAGATGGCGCGGCTGTGGGCGGCCACGGCCAAGGAAGGCATGACATTGGTGCCGCTGGTGATGTATTTCAACCATCGCGGGTTGGTGAAGATCAAGATCGCCATCGGCAAGGGCAAGAAGCTGGCCGACAAGCGCGCGACCGAGGCCAAGCGCGACTGGGACAAACAAAAGCGCCGCCTGATGAAGGAACTGGGCTGAGTGCGTTATTGGAACAGGCCCAGCGCCCACGGGGCCAATAGTGCCGTCAGCATAGCGTTCAGCCCCATGCCGATGCCTGCAAATGCACCTGCCTGCGGGTTGACCTGAAACGCACGCGCCGTGCCGATGCCATGGGCTGCAACCCCCACAGCAAACCCGCGCGCGCGCCAGTCGCGAATGCCCATTGCGTTCATCATGGGCGTGATCACAATCGCCCCGGTGATGCCGGTCAGGATGACAAGCACCGCCGTCAGGGTAGGCGAGCCGCCAAGGTTCTGGCTGATGCCCAAGGCGACGGGCGCGGTCGTGCCTTTGGGCGCAAGTGTGGCCAGCAATTCGGGCGACAGCCCCATCGCATGGCCGATGGCCAAAGCGGACAACACGGCCATCCCAGACCCTGCCAGCAGTGCCGCCGCAATCGGCAGGGCCGCGCGGCGCACGGTGGGCCAGTTCAGCCATAGCGGCACGGCCAGCGCGACCGTGGCGGGGCCAAGCAGGAAATGGACGAATTGCGCGCCTTCGAAATACGTCGCATAGCTGGTATCCGTGGCCCACAGCAGCGCCGCCAGCAAGATAACCGCCACCAGAACGGGATTGACCAGTGGCGCACGCCCTGCACGCTGCGCCAGATAATCGCCTGCCAGATAGGCGATCAGTGTCGCACTTAGCCAGATCAGCGGGGTTTCGGCCAGATAGGACCATATTTCTGCAAAATCACGCATCCTCGCCGCCTTTCGCCCCTGTCAGCCGTGCCACGAAAACGAATGTCAGCACCCCCGCCGCGATGGCCAGCACCGTGGACCCCACCAGCGCCACCCCCAAGGCCAGCCCGTTTTCCCCCAGCTGGCGCAAATGCCCCACCACGCCCACCCCTGCAGGAACGAACAGAAGCGTCAGGTGACGCAAAATCCCCTCGCCGGTGGGGCGCATGAAGTCACCAAGGCGCGGCACTGCCAGCATCAGCACGAATAACAGCCCCATTCCCAGCACCGGACCGGGGGCAGGCAGGCCGAACAACCGCGACAGGGCTTCGCCCGCCAGTTGGCACAGCAGGATCAGGGCAAGGGCGTGGATCATGGGGAAACCTTTTTGTTGCTTCCCCCATTAGCCCCGATCCGCGCAAAAATAAAAGGGCCGCGTGATGCGGCCCTTCGCGGGGGTATTGCCCCGGATTATTCTGCCGGCACGGCTGCCGCATTTTTGGGGGTGCCGAAATGGCGCCGGTTCAGGTGCCAGACCAGCCAGACCATGGCAAATTGCGATACCAGCGCCACAGCCGTGATGGCCCAATAGCCTACGCTGAACTTGGCAATCAAGCCGGCGTCCACCAACCCTTTGTTCAGCCAGAAATGCGTCAGCACCGCGAACCCCACACCGGGGCAGACCAGCGCATAGGCCCCCGGCGAATTTTCTGCCCCGAAGATGAAGCGCTGCGCATAGCCCTGACGCAGCAGCACCAGACCTGCAAACATCAGGAACAGGATTTGCACCGACAGGTATTTCGTCAGCATCGCCAGCGTTTCGCCCGCCATTTCCGGCGATCCGAAATGTTCACCCAGCCCGTGCGCTTGGCGCAGGCCCAGAATACCCAGCACCGCCAGCAGGGGCACGATGATGGACAGCGTAGGGGCCGTTTCGGGGTTTGCGCCATGCTCCATCATGGACCGCAGACCCAGCACCATGGCGACAACCGCAATGAGGCCCGATGTCATCAGAAAGAAGGTCGACAGCACCAATCCCAGTCCGGCGATGACAGGCAGCGTGCTCATGGCGGCGGGGGCGGCCAGACCAACGCCGACCATGGCAAAAGCGAACGCGGGCAATATCTGGCCAAAATTATTGTTGGCGGCGCAGTTGAACCCACCTTCGGTCAGCACGCGCCCCAGAAAGCCGCCGTAAAGCTTGAACCCATAGGCCCCGATGCCCAGAAACACCACCAACGCCAAGGGGAACAGGTATTCCACCACTGACCACAGCCCGGGCACAAAAACCATGCCCAGAACGAACAGCACATTCACCGACATCGCCAGCGCCAACGGTAACGCCATGACCTGACTTTGCGCATTGGTTTGCGCGAATTTCGCGTAGGCGGCGGTTTTTGTCCATCTGGCAAAACTGCGCAGGTTCCAGACCAGAAGTTTCAGGTTCAGAAACGCAAAGACAGCAATTCCGGCCATGGCCAGGATAATCATCGCCTGCGTCAGGGCGGACCCGCTGGCGAAAGCGGCGGTGATATCCTCAAAGACGGGCACGGTTTTCCCCGGATGGGGCAGCCAGTGCATCAGCCACATGAAAAAGCTGACCGCCAGCCCCCCTGCCCCCAACGAGGCCAGAAAGTAGAGCGGCGAATAAGTGTCTGCCGGGCGTGCAAGACTATGGGACATGGTGTCTCCTTTCATTCATATATACATAAATGAATATAACAATGTATTAGTAAGATGCGCCGTGGCAGAATGACGCAGCCACGTACAGACCCAACATCTTGTGGATAACCCGGCCAAACAGGCGATATGCGGGGCCGGTGTCTTGACTCCGGCCTTGGGTTCCGGCCAGATAGTCGAAAGTCAAAAGGCATATCCCGCTGTGCAATTCACCAGACTTCGCCTGAACGGATTCAAAAGCTTCGTGGACCCCACTGATCTGGTGATTCAGGCGGGGCTTACGGGTGTGGTCGGCCCGAATGGATGCGGCAAGTCCAACCTGCTGGAGGCCCTGCGCTGGGTCATGGGCGAAAACCGCCCGACCGCCATGCGCGGCGCAGGGATGGAGGATGTCATTTTTGCCGGAACCGACCAGCGCCCGGCCCGCCATTTTGCCGAAGTCACCTTGCAGGTCGACAACCACGACCGCGTGGCCCCGGCCGCGTTCAATGATGCCGACACGCTGGATATTGTGCGCCGCATCACCCGCGATGCGGGCAGCGCCTACAAAATTAACGGCAAGGAAGCACGCGCGCGCGATGTTCAGATGCTGTTTGCAGATGCATCAACCGGCGCGCATAGTCCTGCACTGGTGCGGCAGGGCCAGATTTCCGAACTGATCAACGCCAAGCCGAAAGCACGCCGCCGCATTCTGGAAGAAGCGGCCGGCATTTCGGGCCTGTATCAGCGCCGCCATGAAGCGGAATTGCGCCTGCGCGCGACAGAAACCAATCTGGAACGCATCAGCGATGTGATTGACCAACTGGCCCAACAACTGGCCCAATTGTCACGTCAGGCCCGTCAGGCCGAACGCTACCGCCAGATCGGCGCAAGGTTGCGCCAGGTCGAAGGGTTGTTGCTCTATCGGCGCTGGCGCGAGGCAGATGAGGCACGACAGGACGCCGAGTCCGCCTTGCAATCCGCACTTGTGGCCAGCGCGCAGACAGAAACCGCCGCGCAACAGGCCAGCCGCCTTCGCGAAACCGCAGACGCGCGCCTGCCCGCGCTGCGCGAAGAAGACGCCATCGCGGGGGCAGTGCTGCAACGCCTGCATGTCAGTCGTGACACGCTGGCCGCGGAAGAAGCGCGCGCGCTTGAAACCATCCGCACGCTGCAATCGCGCGTGCTGCAGCTTGCCCAAGACATCGACCGCGAAGCTGGCCTGAACCGCGATGCCGCCGAAACCATTGCCCAACTGGAATGGGAACAGGGCCAGCTTGCCAAATCTGCCGAAGGCCATGAAGACAAACTGTCCACTGCCACCGAAGCGGCCACAGAGGCGGCACAAATTCTGGCCGATCACGAAGCGGACCTGACCCATGCCACCGAAGATATGGCGCGGCTGGCCGCGCGCCACCAATCCGCAGACCGCCAGATCACGGAATTGAATGCCGCCCTTGCAAAGGCGCGAAATGCCAGCATGCAGGCCGCCGACGCCCAGTCGCAGGCGCAAACGGCCCTGCATGCCGCCCAGGATGCGCTGGAACAGGCCCAGGATGAACTGGACGCCACCCAAGCCCTGACCGAGGATGCGGAAGCCACCCTGCTGGAAGCCGAAGACGCGCGCCAGCATGCCCAGACTGAAGAATCCCGCGCGCGGGGCACCCTGGCCGAGGCAGAGGGGGAAGCCAGCACATTGCGCGCCGAAGCCGCAGCCTTGTCGCGGTTGGTGGACCGTGACCGCAGCGAAGGCACGCAGCTTCTGGACCTGCTGCGCGTCAACGAAGGCTATGAACAGGCCATTGGCGCAGCATTGGCGGATGATCTGCGCGCGCCGTTGTCTGATGGCGGGTCGGGCTGGGTGTCGCTGCCGGAATATGATGATGCTGCCCCCCTGCCCAAAGATGCGGACCCGTTGGCGCCCCATGTTCAGGGGCCGGATGCGCTGGCGCGCAGACTGTCCCAGACCGGGCTGGCAACTGCCGCCGATGGTCCCCGCCTGCAGCCGGACTTGCGCCCCGGGCAGCGGCTTGTCACATTGGCAGGCGATCTGTGGCGCTGGGACGGGTTGCATGTGGCCGCACAAGATGCCCCCAGCACCGCTGCATTGCGCCTGCAGCAAATCAACCGGCTGGACAGGCTGCGGCGGGATCTGGAACAGGCGCAGGCGCGGCTGGACATGGCCCGCGAAACCCACGCCACAGTCAAAGCCCGCCTTGACGCCCTGACAGGTGCCGAACGACAAGCACGCGAGGCCCGCCGCGCCGCAGACCAGCGCCTGACCGATGCAGGGCGCGCATTGTCCCGGGCGCAGACCGCGCGCGACAGTGCTTCGGTCCGGCTGGAAACCGCCACGGCCCAGATGGGCCGTTTCAATGACGACATAGAAGACCTGTCCGAAACGCTGGCAAATGCCGAAGACCAGCGCGCGCAACTGCCGGATCTGCATCAGGCCCGCACGGCTACCGACACATTGCGCCTGTCAGTGGAAGCCGCCCGCATTACCATGATGACGCACCGCGCACAGGCCGATGAATTGCGCCGCGATGCAAAAGCGCGGCTGGCGCGCGGGCAGGAAATTACCAAAACCCTAAGCGGCTGGCGCCACAGGCTGGAAACGGCAGAAGCCCGCATCCGCGACCTGGAGGTGCGCAAGGACGCCACCGAAGAAGACCTAGCCGACGCCAGCGCCGCCCCCGAGGAACTGGCTGAAAAACGTGCGGAGCTTGGTGACGAAATTACCCGTGCCCAAACGCGCCACACCGCCGCGCGCGATGCATTGGCCGAAGCAGAAACCCAGGCGCGCAATGCAGCCGATGCAGAACGCAGCGCCGAACGCGCCGCTTCTGACGCGCGAGAGGCGCGCGCGCGCGCAGAAGCCCGCCGTGATGCCGCGCATGAAAATGTCGCCCTGGCCGAAACCCGCATCAGCGAGGATCTGGAAACAACACCCAAGGCGCTTTTGCAGCACTTGGACGCCGACCCCGAAACCATGCCCGACGCCACCGCGCTGGACGAGGAACTTACCCGCCTGCGCCGCGCGCGCGATGCGTTGGGGGCCGTGAACCTTCGCGCGGAAGAAGATGCGCGCGAGATCCAGACCGAGCATGACCTTCTGGTTCAGGAAAAGGCCGATCTGGAAGCCGCGATTGCCAAGCTGCGTTCGGGCATCAACGCCCTGAACCGCGAAGGGCGCGAAAGGCTGCTTGTGGCCTTTGACAAGGTGAATGCCAGCTTCTCGACGTTGTTTACCCATTTGTTCACCGGCGGCGAGGCACGACTTGTTCTGGTGGAAAGTGACGATCCGCTGGATGCCGGCCTTGAGATCATGTGCCAGCCGCCGGGCAAGAAGCTGTCCATCCTGTCGCTTTTGTCAGGCGGGGAACAGACCCTGACCGCACTGGCGCTGATTTTCGCAGTCTTTCTGGCCAATCCCGCGCCTATCTGTGTGCTTGATGAAGTGGACGCACCGCTTGATGATGCCAATGTGGCGCGGTTTTGTGACTTGCTGGATGAAATGTGCCGCCGCACGGAAACGCGGTATCTGATCATCACGCATAACGCGCTGTCGATGGCGCGCATGGACCGGCTGTTCGGGGTCACCATGGGCGAACGCGGGGTCAGCCAACTGGTCAGCGTGGACCTGAAACACGCCGAGGCCCTGGTCGCGTGAGCGCTTGACGACCTGCGCGAAATTAAACATGTTAAACGCGCATTTTCAAGAGTCTCTGCCATGCCACAAACTGCTGTCCGCGCGCCCCTGGTAACCCCTGTTCTGATTGGGGGCTGCATCATCATCATGATCAGCTTCGCCGTTCGCGCCAGTTTTGGCGTGTTCCAGATTCCCATTGCCGAAGAATTCGGCTGGTTGCGCGCAGAGTTTTCGCTGGCCATTGCCATTCAGAACCTGGCCTGGGGGATTGGCCAGCCCATTTTCGGCGCGATTGCCGAACGGTTCGGGGACCGGCGTGCCATTTTCATGGGGGCGCTGATTTATGCAGCAGGGTTGGTGCTGTCGTCCTTCGCGGTCACGCCCGGCGCGCATCAGATGTTGGAAATCCTGGTGGGGTTCGGCGTTGCGGGCACGGGTTTCGGCGTGATTCTTGCCGTGGTGGGGCGCGCGGCATCAGATGAGAACCGCTCGCTGGCGCTGGGCATTGCGACGGCCGCAGGCAGTGCCGGACAGGTTTTCGGGGCGCCCTTGGCGGAAATCCTGTTGTCGTTTTATTCATGGCAAAGCGTGTTTGTCATTTTCGCGGCGCTGGTGCTGCTAAGCCTGTTCGCGCTGCCGATGATGCGCAGCCCGGCCCCCGCCAGCCGCGCTGAACTGGAACAAAGCATGGGGGCGGCGCTGAAACAGGCCTTCCGCGACCCCAGTTTCACACTGATCTTTCTGGGCTTCTTCTCTTGCGGGTATCAACTGGCATTTGTCACCGCGCATTTTCCCGCGATGGTGACAGAAATGTGCGGCCCCATAAACCCCGACGGCATGCTGGCGGCTTTTGGCATTACGACCACATCCGCGCTGGGCGCAGTCGCCATATCGCTGATTGGTCTGGCCAATATCGCGGGCACATTGGCAGCCGCGTGGCTGGGCAAGCGCTACTCCAAGAAATACCTGCTGGCGTCAATCTATATGGCGCGCACAGTGGTTGCGGCCGCGTTTATCCTGTCGCCCATCACGCCGGGGTCGGTTTTGGTGTTTTCCATTGTCATGGGCGCGCTGTGGCTGGCCACTGTGCCGCTGACATCTGGGCTGATCGCGCATATTTACGGGCTGCGCTATATGGGCACGCTTTACGGGATTGTGTTTTTCAGCCACCAGTTGGGCAGCTTTCTGGGCGTCTGGCTGGGGGGGGCGCTGTATGATCTGCATGGCGATTACACGCTGGTGTGGTGGGTTGGTGTGGGGGTCGGGCTGTTTTCGGCCATCGTGCATCTGCCTGTGCAGGAACGCGCGCTGAACCTGCGGCCTGCCTAGCATGCGACACGCAAGACCCGCGCGCCGTAGGGTTTGAGTATTTGGGGCAAGATGAAGTCAGCAGTGCTGCGCGGCATGTTTGCCGGCCCAATGGCCTGTGGAAAGGCAGGCCGTCAACAGATAGCCCCCGGTTGGCGCTTCCCAGTCCAGCATTTCACCTGCCGCGAAAACACCAGGCCAGGCGCGCAGTTCCAGCCCGTCAGTCAGGGCGGTGCGCGCGATGCCGCCTGCGGTCGAGATGGCCTCGTCCAGCGGGCGCGGGCCTTGCAGCGGAATTGGCAGCGCCTTGAGCAGGCCCGCAAGCACAGCAGGGTCGGCGGGCAAGGGGCGCGCAAGTTCCTGCACAAGCGCAAGACGCACCCCCGACAGGCCCAGCGCCTTGCGCAGACGGTTTGATGCCGATAGTTTTGCTGGCTGTGCCTTCAGCCGGTCCGCGATGTCGGGCGCGGTCCGGTCAGGAAACAGGTCCAGCGCCAGCGCAGCCCCGTCGCGCAAATGGCGCGACAGCGCATAAATTCCGCCCCCTTCCACCCCGCGCGCCGAGATGACGAATTCGGCGCGCACAGCGTGCTGCCCCGCCAACAGGCGCACCCCTTTTACCGGAGCGCCGAGATGGGGACGCATATGGTCGGACCAATTCACCACAAACCCCATATTCGCGGGTTGAAAGGGCGCAAGGGCCACCCCGCGCGTGGCCAGTTCCCCCACCCATGCCCCGTCTGACCCCAGCCGCGCCCAGCTTGCCCCGCCCAGCGCCAGAACGCATGTCACAGGGCTCAGCCGGCGCGACCCTTGGGGCGTTGCGAATTCGAATTCACCACCCTGCCAGCGCCAGCCCCGGCGCAAGCTGACCCCTGCCCCGTCCAGCCGTGCCAGCCATGCGCGCAATAAGGGCGACGCTTTCATCACACGCGGAAATACCCGGCCGGATGATCCTGTGAACAGATCCGCCCCCAACCCGTTGGCCCAGTCGTGTATGTCTGCAGGGCCGAAATCGCGCAGCATTGGCGCAAGCCATGGCGCGGCCTGTGCATAGCGGGGCAGCTGCTTGTCAAGGGGGGCGGCATTCATCAGGTTCAGCCCCGATTTGCCAGCCATCAGGAACTTGCGCGCTGGCGATGGCTTGCCCTCGCACACAACAACCTTGCGCCCGGCCCGCGCCAGCACATCTGCCGCCATCAAGCCTGCTGGTCCGGCGCCTATAACCAGCGCGTCGATTGCCTCTGTCATGCGCATACATGCCCCTTAACGAATTCTTGAGAGCATCTGGCTATTGTGAAACACCCCGAGGACCCGCATATGTTATATATCCTGTTGCAAAACCCCGAAGGCCAATGCCCGATCTGATTGTCAGTTCCTACAACATACACAAGGCCGTCGGAACCGATATGCGGCGCGACCCGGCGCGAACAGTGCAGGTGATCCGCGAAATTGGGGCCGATATTGTTGCCTTGCAGGAAGTGGACCGCCGTTTCGGGGACCGCAAGGGGGTTCTTGACCCCGATATGCTGTTTGATCAAACAGGGCTTCGTCCTGTCACACTGACCGACCGGCTTGGCACGCGCGCGCATGGCTGGCATGGCAATTTGCTGTTGCTGCGCGGCGCAGAAGTGGAACAGGCCCGCGCCATCACATTGCCGGGGCTGGAACCGCGCGGGGCGATTGTTGCCGATATTGTGCTGAACGGCCAGCCCTTGCGCCTGATTGCCGCCCATCTGGGCCTGCTGCATCAGTCGCGCCTGCTGCAAGCGCGTCGCCTGTCTGAAGAAATTGACGGGGGCGATGGCAGGCCCACATTGGTGATGGGTGATTTCAACGAATGGCGCTTGGGCACGCGCTGTTCGCTTATGCCGATCCGGCGGGAATTGCGCGCGGTAAAACGATCTGCGGCGACCATAGCCAGTTTTCCGGCGCAACGGCCCGTTCTGCCCCTGGACCGGATCATCACTTGCCGTCAGGCGCAAATCAGCGATTTGCGCGCGCATGATACGGCATTGGCGCGAAAAGCGTCCGACCACCTGCCAATTCGTGCAGCACTTGGCTTGCCGGTGCCGTCAAGCGCGGCTATCTGACCGCCTTGAGGGTGCGGCCGCTTTCCGCTATGGCCGTGCCAACCCGATACAGTGCTGCAAGGGGGGCCAATGGCCGACACCAGGAAGCTATTTATCAAGACCTATGGCTGTCAGATGAACGTGTATGACAGTGAACGCATGGCCGAAGCGCTGGGCGCATCCGGGTATACGATGACAGATCGCGCAGATGATGCCGACATGATCTTGCTGAACACCTGCCATATCCGCGAAAAAGCCGCCGAGAAGGTCTATTCCGAACTGGGCAGGCTCAAGCCCCTGAAAATCGCCAATCCGGACCTGAAAATCGGGGTTGCGGGCTGTGTGGCCCAGGCCGAGGGCGAGGAGATCATGCGCCGCCAGCCCCTGGTTGATCTGGTGGTCGGGCCGCAGACATACCACCGCTTGCCAGCCATGGAAAAGGCCGTGCGCGACGGTGCGCGGGCCGTGGATACCGATTTCCCCGAAGAAGACAAATTCGACCATTTGCCCAAAGGGCCGCGTGCGGGGCGCGGGCCAAGCGCATTTCTGACTGTGCAGGAAGGGTGCGATAAGTTCTGCGCATTCTGCGTTGTGCCCTATACGCGCGGGGCGGAAGTGTCGCGCCCTGTGGAGCGTATTCTGAGCGAGGCGCGCGACCTGGTGGAGGGTGGAGTGCGTGAAATCACGCTGCTGGGGCAGAACGTCAACGCCTATCATGGTGCGGGGGCCGGGGGGACGTGGACGCTGGCGCGGCTTATCCGGGAACTGGCGCGTATTGACGGGCTGGCGCGCATTCGCTTCACGACATCGCACCCCAATGACATGGATGATGATCTGATTGCCGCGCACGGGGATGAGCCAAAGTTGATGCCCTATCTGCATTTGCCGGTGCAATCGGGCAGTGACCGCATTCTGAAGGCCATGAACCGCAAGCACACTGCAGAAAGCTACCTGCGCCTGGTTGAACGTCTGCGCCTTGCCCGCCCCGATTTGTTGCTATCGGGTGATTTCATTGTGGGGTTTCCCGGTGAAACCGATCAGGATTTTGAAGATACCATGACATTGGTGCGTCAGGTGGGCTATGGGCAGGCGTATAGTTTCAAATATTCCGCACGGCCCGGAACGCCAGCGGCAGAACGCGCAGCCGTGCCCGATGATGTGGCAGGCGACCGCCTGCAGCGCCTGCAAGCGCTGCTGCTGGACCAGCAACGCGCGACACAAAACAGCATGATCGGGCGGGATGTGCATGTCCTGTTTGAAAAACCTGGCCGGGATGTGGGGCAGATGACGGGCAAATCCGAGTATTTGCATGCCGTTCATGTCACCGATCCCCGCATCGAAAAAGGGCAGATCGCGCGCGTCAGAATTACCCGAAGCGAGTCGAATTCCCTGGGCGGTGTTGTGCTGTGACGGGGGACTGCCCCCTGCGCGCCCACCCCTTGCGCCAGAACAGGGTCACGGCGGGACCGATGGCGGGATTTATCAGGCCATCTGTCACATCTGCGCTACATTTGGTGGACAAAATGGCGGTGCACTGCCGATATCGTGGCCGATCCGGCCGGCACGGCCAAACAATCCTTGCCAGCACGCAACGCAATTGGCAGCATGACCCTATAGCGCACCGCGCTTTTTTGATCATCACAGGGAGAGCTACTTGGGCATCAACGCCTTGACCCCGCCCGAAACGCCGCTGGACGCGGCACAATCCCATCTGGAATTTTCCGACAACCGCCTGTTGGTGGATTTATGCGGAGAATATGATCGTAACCTGACCCATCTGGAAAGCCAGCTTGGTGTTCAGATCCTGCGTCGTGGCAACCAGTTGACGGTCATTGGCGCACCAGATGTGCGCGCGCTGGTGGTGCAGGTTCTGGAAACCCTGTATCAAATGCTGGAAGAAGGTCGCCCGATCGAATCAGGTGATATTGCTGCGCTGATCCGCATGGGCCGCGCCACGCCGAACGAAGACGGGCCGCAAGAACAGCTTGAGATGTTCCGCACCGGAAAGCTGGAAATCCGCACCCGCAAGAAAACCATCATTCCCCGCACCGAAGCGCAGCAGACCTACACACGGGCGTTGCTGGAAAATGAGATGAATTTCGGCATCGGCCCCGCAGGGACCGGCAAAACCTATATTGCAGTGGCCGTGGCCGTGCAAATGTTCACCGATGGCCATGTCGACAAGATATTGCTGTCGCGCCCCGCAGTCGAAGCGGGTGAACGTCTGGGTTTTCTGCCTGGCGACATGAAGGAAAAAATCGACCCCTACATGCAGCCGCTCTATGATGCGCTGAACGATTTTCTGCCCGGCAAGCAATTGCAAAAGCTTATGGAAGAACGCCGCATAGAAATTGCGCCACTTGCCTTCATGCGCGGGCGCACCTTGTCCAATGCCTTCGTGGTGCTGGACGAGGCGCAGAACGCGACCGAGATGCAAATGAAAATGTTTCTGACACGGCTGGGCGAAGGGTCACGCATGGCCATTACCGGCGACCGCAGCCAGATTGACCTTCCACGCGGAACGCAATCAGGGCTGCGCGCAGCGGAACGCATCCTTGACGGGGTCAAGGGGATCGGGTTCAGCTACTTCACGTCAGCAGATGTGGTGCGCCACCCGTTGGTCGCGCGCATCATTCAGGCCTATGAACGCGACGAAGTGAAAAATGGCTGATATGACGCCTTTGGTCGATCTGGTCATTGAAGATGACCGATGGAACACTGTCCCGCTGGAAGACCTGGCCGAACGCGCCGCGCACGCCACGCTGGCCACGCTGGGCCTGCCTGCGCAGGGGTATGAAATCGCGCTTCTGGCCTGTGACGACGCGCGCATCGCGGACCTGAACCGCCAGTTTCGCAGCAAACCGGCCCCGACCAATGTGCTTAGCTGGCCAAGCTGGGATCTGGGCGCGGAACATGACGGGGACCACCCCGACCATGCCCCGGACGGTGACCCTGACGACCCTGAACCCTTGGGCGATATTGCGCTGTCTTATGACACTTGCGCGCAAGAAGCACAGCAGCAGGACAAGACATTCGCTGATCATTTGACGCATCTGGTCGTGCATTCTACGCTGCATTTGTTAGGATATGACCATATCCGTGACAAAGATGCCGCCATGATGGAAGAAATCGAAATCCGCATACTTGCAATGCTGGGGGTCGCGGACCCATATGCGGACGGCGCGGAAATGCCGCTTTAGCACTGGAAAGGACCCATGGGCGACACGACAGACGGATCTACAGCAGCGCAGCGCGCGCACGATGATCCAAAAGACAGCGAAAGCCGCGGCCTGTTTGGCCGCCTGTTTGACGCACTTTCCCCTGACGACACCGATGATGACACCAGCGGCGCCAACCGTTTGGGTCCGGCATTGCCGGGACTGGCAAACCTGTCTGACATGCGCGTGGAAGATGTGGCCGTTCCAAAGGCGGAAATCGTCGCCATCGAACAAAGCGCGGAACTTGCCGAAATTGTTCACGCCTTCCGGGAGTCGGGCTATTCGCGCATTCCCGTCTATGCGGAAACGCTGGACAACCCCGTGGGCCTGTTGTTGCTGAAGGATCTGGCGCTGCATTACGGGTTTAACGGTCATCACAGCCTTGATCTGGCACCCTTGCTGCGGCCCATATTATATGTTCCCCCCTCTATGCCGCTGGGCGTTTTGCTGCGCAAGATGCAGGCGGAACGCACGCATTTCGCCCTGATGATCGATGAATATGGCGGCGTGGATGGGCTGGTTACCATCGAAGACCTGCTGGAACAGGTGGTCGGCGAAATCGAGGATGAGCACGACACCGCCGAGGAAGCCCATATCAAGGTGGAAACCCCTTCCACATGGCTGGCCGATGCCCGAACGCCGCTGGAAGATCTGGAACTTCGGCTGGGGTTTTCGCTGACCGCCGAAGATGACGATGAAGAAATTGACACCCTTGGCGGATTGGTCTTCGTGCTGGTCGGGCGCGTGCCAGTGCGTGGCGAACTGATCACGCATGAATCCGGTCTGGAATTCGAGGTGATCGAGGCAGGTCTGCGCCGGATCGAGCGCTTGCGCATCCATATTCCCGAAGCCTTGCGCGAACCTGCTGCCCCATGACGGGCAATCGCCCGCAAAACGACCCTGCCGGCACACGCGAACACCTGCAAGGGGTGCGTTGGGCGGGCATGTTTGCACATGGCGTTCTGGGCGCCGTGATGGCAACAGGCCAAGCGCCGCTAGGCTGGTGGTGGGCGACAATCGCCGCGCTGGTGGTAATGTTCCATATACTGCCGCTGGACGCGACAGCCAGAAACTGGGCATGGCGCGTATGGGCCACGGGAACCGGGTATTTCGCGGCCAGCCTGTTCTGGATTGTGGAGCCGTTTTTCATTGAACCCGAACGCCATGGCTGGATGGCCCCCTTCGCCTTGGTGCTGATGGCGGGCGGTATGGCGTTGTTTTGGGCCATTGCCGGTTGGAGCGCGGCACGCATGGCCCGGGGGCGGGGGCGGCTGGTTGCCCTGGTGGCTGCGCTGGTCGCGCTGGAACTGGTGCGCGGCTGGGTGTTCACGGGCTTTCCCTGGGCCATGCTGGGGCATGTGCTGGTCGGGACCCCGCTGATGCAGCTTGCCGCCTGGGGCGGTGCGGGCGCGCTTAGCCTGCTTGTGGTGGTGGCCGCGCTGTTGCCCGTGCTGGGACAGACCGGCGCGCAGCGCGGCGCGGGTGTGCTGGGCGCTCTGGGCCTTGTGGCGGGGCTGTGGGTATGGGGCGGCGCGCAAACCGAACTTCCTGCCCCCCGCGACCATGTCATCCGGCTGGCGCAACCCAACGCACCACAGGCTGAAAAATGGCAAGGCGATAACCCGCAGCGTTTTTTCAACCGCCTTCTTGACCAGACCGCAGCACCTGCCAGCCCTGCGCCTGCGCTGGTTGTCTGGCCGGAAACGGCGGTTCCTTTCTTTCTGGAATATGCCGGCGACGGGCTGGCCATGATGGCGCAGGCCGCGCAGGAACACGGCCCTGACACCCTGCTGGCATTCGGCGTGCAGCGCTATGATGCGGGGCGCTATTTCAACAGCCTTGCGGTTCTGGACATCACGGCGCAGGTCACGCAGACGTATGACAAGCACCATCTGGTGCCCTTCGGCGAATATGTGCCGCTGTCGGAATTTCTGCTGGGCAGTGGTGTCGCGGGTTTTGCCGCACAGGTGTTGCAAGGCTACAGCGCCGGTCCCGGCCCTGCGCTGCTGGATATGGGACCGTTGGGCCATGCATTGCCGCTGATTTGCTACGAATCCATCTTTCCACGCCATTTGCGCGGCACCGACCGCCCGGATTGGGTGCTGCAAATTACCAATGACGCATGGTTTGGCGAGTTGACAGGCCCGTTCCAACACTTGGCACAGGCACGGTTGCGCGCTGTGGAACAGGGGTTGCCGGTGCTGCGTGTGGCAAATACCGGCGTTTCCGCCGTTATCGATGCGCGCGGCGGGATGGTGGCGCAACTGGGACTGGGGGAAACCGGATTTCTGGATACCCCCCTGCCCGGCGCATTGCCCGCGACAGCCTATGCCCGGTTCGGGGATGTGCCCCTTTGGCTGGTCCTGCTGGGCCTATTTGGCGCAATGACCGCGCTGCGCAAGCGCCAGAATGTGATCAGGCGCTGATCTGGTCCAGAATCAGCGGCGCGGGGCTGGTCTGCGCGTCTTCTATCTGACAGGCATTCAGAAATGCACGGGTGGCCGCCGCAGCACTGTCTGTGTCGGCGGCATGAACACATGCCAGCGGGTCCCCCGGCTGCACAGGCTGGCCCAAAGGCGCAATCGCAGAAAACCCCACGCGCGGGTCCACACTGTCCGACGCCTGACGCCGCCCGCCCCCCAGCCCGATGACCGCCACCCCGATGGCGCGGGTGTCATAGCCAGTCACATAGCCCGCAACAGGGGCCGCCACAATTTGGGTGACCGGCGCTGCAGGCAGATAGGCAGGTGCGTTTTCCAGAAAATCCGCAGGCCCGCCCAATGCCGCAACCATCCGGGCAAACCGTTCTGCCGCCGCGCCGGATTGGAAGGCGGTTTCCAGCAATGCGGCGCCCTGTTCCGCTGTTGCCGCCAGCCCCGCGACAACAAGCGCTTGTGCGCCCAGGGCACATGTCACGTCCCACAGGCGCACATCAATGGCCCGGCCTGTCAGAAAATCCAGCGCAACGCCCACTTCCAGCGCATTTCCTGCAGCAACGGCCAGGGGTCGCGACATGTCCGTGACAAGCGCCACAGTCCGGCACCCTGCGCCGTTGCCCACGTCCACCAAGGCACGCGCCAGACTGCGCGCGGACGCAAGGTCTGCCATAAACGCGCCATTGCCGCATTTTACATCCAGCACCAGCCCATCCAGCCCCGCCGCCAGCTTCTTGGACAGGATGGACGCAGTGATCAGGTCCAGCGATTCAACTGTGCCTGTCACGTCGCGGATGGCGTAAAACCGTTTGTCAGCGGGGGCAAGCGCGGCCGTCTGGCCCACAATCGCGCAGCCCGTCCGCGCCACGACCTGCCGCAAACGCGCGGCGTCGGGGGCAATGTCATAGCCGGGTATCGCTTCAAGTTTGTCCAGCGTGCCACCCGTATGGCCCAGCCCCCGCCCCGCAATGCTTGGCACCACAGCGCCACAGGCCGCCAAGGCAGGGATCAGCATCAGGGACACGCAATCCCCCACACCACCGGTAGAGTGTTTGTCGATGACCGGCCCACTGTCCCAGTCCAGCACAGTGCCCGAATCGCGCATCGCAGTGGTCAGCTCCACGCGTTCCGTCAGGTCCATGCCGCGCAGCAAGACCGCCATTGAAAATGCGCCCAGTTGCGCATCCCCCAGACTGCCATCGCAGATACCGCCCACAATAGCGCGCAGTTCCGCAGCACCTAGCGCATGGCCATCGCGCTTGCGCCGGATAAGTTCCTGATACAACATCGCGGTGCCCCCTGCGAGATTTTGCCCCTGCGGCCCATGCAGACCAGCCTAACCGACACCCCATGATGAGCAGCCTGAACGCCGAATTGCAAGTCGCCACGCATGGCCTTGCGTGCGCGATGGCGGCATTTTCACTGGCTCTCCCCGCTGCCCTGCCCGCAAAATTGTCCTTGTTGCCCGACACATCTTGCAAGCATGACCAGCTTTGCCCATATCCAAGCCATTGCAAAGGGGGCGTTTCGATGACAGGCTACTTCAAGACCGCCATGCTGATGGCTGCCATGACCGCGCTGTTCATGGGCGTGGGCTATGCCATTGGCGGGGGGGCAGGTTTGCTGATCGCGCTGGCAGTGGCTGCGGGCATGAATGCCTTTGCCTACTGGAATTCCGACAAGGCTGTTTTGCGCATGCACAATGCGCAGGAATGCAACAGCCAGGTCCACCCCGACTTGCAACGCATGGTCCATAAATTGGCCGATGATGCGGGCATGCCGCAGCCGCGCGTCTATGTCATTGATCAGGACCAGCCAAACGCGTTCGCTACAGGCCGTAACCCTGAAAATGCTGCTGTCGCAGCAACCACAGGGCTGTTGCGGCGTATGTCGCGCGAAGAAATTGCTGCTGTCATGGCGCATGAACTGGCGCATATCCGCAATTATGACACTTTGATCATGACTGTTACAGCCACCTTTGCCGGGGCGATTTCCATGTTGGCCAATTTCGCGCTGTTCTTTCGTGGTGGGCGCAATCAGGGGGCCGGGGGCGCGATTGCCATGATCGCAGTGATGATTCTTGCACCACTGGCCGCTGCAGTGGTGCAGATGGCAATTTCGCGGTCGCGCGAATATGAAGCCGACCGCGTGGGGGCCGAGATTTGCGGCAACCCGCTTTGGCTGGCATCCGCGCTGGAAAAAATACAGGGCTTTGCCTCGCGCATTGATTATGACCGCGCGGAACAAAACCCGCAAACCGCGCATATGTTCATCATCAACCCGCTGCATGTCCACAAGCGCGACAAACTGTTTTCTACCCACCCCAATACGGAAAACCGCATTGCCGCACTGGTGCAACTGGCACAGCAAAACGGTATCGCGCAAACTGCGCCCCTGTCACGCACGGGCAATCCCTGGGGGTGAATGCCCGGGTCGGGTGTTATCCCGCGCTTGCGGATAACCCGGCCTGAAGGGCACAGTTGGAAGAATGACCCAGTGCGAAATCAAGGCCGAGGGCCGCCGCGTTGCGCACGCAGCTATTCGGCGGCCAACTGTTGGCGGGGCGTGCCCGCCAGCCCTTCAAGGTAATCCGCAATCGCGCTTGCGATCCTTGCCTTGCCATCCACTGGCGACACGCCGTCTTTGCGCACCATCAGCGCGCGTTGTTCGCGCCCGCGCGTATCTTCGCCACGCGTGGCAACCACAAGACCCGCGCGGTCCAATCGTTTGGACGCCACGCGAATCAACTCCTCCTCGGTGACTTTTTCCAGATATTTGAACGCCACTGTGTGCATCTGCGGCGCTGCCGCCATGGCCAGATCGATCACCTTTTCGGTGGGGGCCAGCATCAGCGGGTATTCCTGAGCGCCAGACACAATTTTGCCATCGACCACCTTGCTGGGCCGGTAATCGGCAACACCTGCGGAAAACACACCCGCGAACAGCCCCTGCCCCACACGGTCCAACACCATATCGCGGTATTCATCATATGTGCGCGCTATTGTCAGCTTCATGGGGGCTGATGGCCGCCACGCCCCGTCCCCAAGCAGCAATTCCGCATCAGCCCCGCGCCATGTCAGTTCTTCGGCAATATCCGCGCCCAGACGGCCACGGAAGCGGTTGACGATCCGCCGCACCCCGTCAATGGGCACGGGCGTTGGTCCGGCAGTCACCATGATACGCTTGCCACGCAGCGCGGATGTGGACAGCGCGCGCCCCACGGCTGTGCATAAAACGGCCGTATCGGGCAGGTTGTGCTTGCCATAGGCATTGCGCGGGGCAATGAACTGCACCCCCTGTGCTGCCAGTTTGCGAGAATTTCCCACAAGCTGGGTGTTATGCATGGACCCGTGCATGGTGGGCGCAACCAGAACGCGCGCGCGTCCCTGTTCCATACGGCCCAGTGCCGAAATCAACGCCGATGTCACCAGCGTGTCGCCAATGCCTGCGGCCATCTTGGCAATGGTGTTATGGGTGGCAGGGGCCACAAGATAGGCGTCAAAGGGCGCATCATCGGACAGGTGTTCCGCGCGCCATGTCAGCCCGTCCACCACCTGCCCCAGACAGGCCCATTCCAGCGCCTCGCGTGCGACATAGCGCAACGCATCGGCACTGGCGAAAGCCACCACATCAGCACCATGGCGACGCAACCCCCGCGCGATTTGCGGGGTTTTCATGGCCGCTATGCCGCCTGTGACCAAAAGCGCGACCCGCTTGTCCGCCAACCGCCCAGAAGCCGGGGGCACGTCATGGTCGCCCATATCGCTGGGGGTTGGCGCAGAGAAGTCCCAGTCAAACAGATTCATGCAACACGCCCGCCTTGTTGTTCATCGCCCTGCAGATCCGGATGATCGGCCGCAACCCATTTTTGCCAGCATCCTTGCGCACGATCCAGCCGTGTGTTCAATGCTTCGAATTGCATGGGCGAAAAGCGGCTTTTCTTGCTCATCTCGTCATTCAGATGGGGCACAACTGCAATGTCGAACATGTCCAGACCATCATGCGAATGCGCAGGACTGTAGGGCGTTCCAGTGCCAATGCGCGCTGGCAACAGATAATCAAAACCGGGAATCTGTTCCAGATAGATGCGCATGCTGTCGTCATTATAGGATGAATCGGCCGCATGCCAGCGCCCGCCCAGTTTGACCGCCCCGAAATAATGCCGCACTGTCGGGCGCATCATCGGCAACCATGCATCCGGCATCAGTTTGCCCAGAACGCTCATTTCCATGGGCACTTCGGCAAAACCTGCTTCCAGACCACAAGCCCGCATCAAGGCCACCTGCAGATTGGCCTTCGTGGTGCACATGCCCGACCCGCGCGCCAATGTATCGGATGCGCGTTCCTGCCAGTTGCCAAAACGGTAAGGCATGGCCTGCACGAACGCGAACACCGCTTGCGCGGTCGCTTCTTCGGTGGTGCGCAACAGGCGCGCGGCACGTCTGCGAATGGCGGGATGGTTCACATCGCACAGCGTTTCAGGGTCTGGCAGGTCGTTGGGCGGGGTTGCCCCCGCAATGGCCCGCCCGCAGGACTGCAGCGCCCCGTCCAGCGCCGCACGCAACTGGGCGTTGGCGGGCTTCAGCCAATCCGCATCAGCCATGTCCAGCATCCAGATCAGCGCCTGCGGGCCTTTCACATGCAGCGGGTGCGCGATTTTGCTGAAATGGCAGCCCGGGCTTAACCAGCCCTGATCATGCGTCAGCACACCCTGAAGCAGAATGCACAATGTCTGTGGCGCCTGTGCAGGCAGCGCCTGCCCTCGGTCACTACGCGCACATTGCCCCGGGCGAACACGGCCTGCGCCGCATTGCCCAGATACAGCCCCAATAAACTGTCAAGAAAATAGCCTTCTGAAACGGACGCATTCTGAGAGAAATCGAGTTTATGCAGCATTGGTATTGTCCCCTATTGGTCATTGCAGCGGGTGCCGAAAACGATTCGCGGCGGCTTGCACAACTATAGGTTACAATTTTGAAAAAAATTAACCCCTGTTTAACCAAGATTGGGGAAGTTATTGAAATACCTTCTATCGAGGCAGTAAGGGCACGCGCCCCGAAGCGGTTAATATGAACACCTGTCGCCCTTCGAACACTGCAACGGTCAGCGGCCCGCCATAGCCTGCGCGGCTGTCAAGATTGACCCTGTTGCGGTAATGCATGGGCTGGGGAATTGCCGTGTGGCCATGCACAATCAGCGGGCCATGATCGCGGGTGTCCATCAGGAACGGGTCGCGTATCCACAGAAGGTCCTGTTCGGCCTGTTGCGGCAAGGGCACACCGGGGCGAATGCCCGCATGCACAAACAAGGTATCACCCTGACGATACATCAGCGGGCAAGACTCCAGAAAGGCAATGTCTTCGGGCGGAACCTGCGCCAGCGCATTGGCGCGCACGGTCTTGATGTGAAATGATGTCGGCCGATACAGGCCATAGGACATAAGCGTTTCTGCCCCGCCAATCAGCGGGTGCAGATAGGTCAGCCCATCGCGGATATTTGGGTCACGCCAGCCCGCATCGGTCAGAAAACGGGTAAAAAGCCGGTCATGGTTGCCCTTCAGCACGACCCAAGGTGCGCCACCATCGACACCTTCGCGCAGCAGACGGATAACACCGGCACTGTCTGGCCCCCTGTCCACCAGATCACCCAGATGGATAACCGGCGCATCCATGTCGCGGCAGGCCTTGCGGTCACGGTCGATCAAGGCATGTGCCTGTTGCAGCAGCGTGACCTGTCCGTGAATGTCGCCAATAGCGTAGCTTCGCATAAAAAACCCCTGTTCCTGTGCGCGGACAAGGAACAGGGGCAATCATCGCGGGTCAAGCCCCGCAATGATGATTTCCACAATCAGCCTATATCAAAGGCCAGCGGGCGCACCTGACGGAACAATCCGGTTGCGCGCAGCTTGTTGAGCACCGCATCGGGCGCGGGCGCATCCAGATACAACAGCGCAATCGCGTCGCGCCCCGCATCGGAACGGCCAAGCGTGAAGTTCGCGATATTCACGCCATTCTCGCCCATGGTCTGGCCCAACGTGCCGATAATGCCGGGGACATCGTCATTGGTGGTATAGAGCATATGCTCGCCCACCTCGGCATCAAGGGTAATGCCCTTGATCTGGATGAAACGCGGCTTGCCATCGGAAAATACCGTCCCTGCGATGGAACGCTCGCGCCCTTCGGTCACAACGGTCAGCTTGATATAGGCGTCAAACACGCCCGATTTCGCTTGTGTGGTGCGCGAAATCTTGACGCCGCGTTCCTTGGCCACGACGGGCGCGGACACCATGTTCACATCCGGGTTGGTGGCCTTCATGATACCGGCAATCGCAGCACATCCCAGCGCGTCAAGGTTCATTTCCGACACTGCACCATCATACAGAATGTTGATCGCCTGAATCGGTTCATCCGTCAGCTGGCCCGCGAAGGCACCCAGATGGCTGGCCAGCTTGACCCATGGACCCATCACGCGCGCTTCTTCCGCCGTGACTGATGGCATGTTCAGCGCGTTCTGTACGGCCCCTGTCAGCAGGTAATCCGCCATTTGCTCGGCCACTTGCAGGGCTACATTTTCCTGCGCTTCGGTGGTGCTGGCGCCCAGATGGGGGGTCACAACAACATTGGGCAGGTTGAACAGCGGGCTGTCGGTGGCGGGTTCCACTTCGAACACGTCAAAACCCGCACCCGCAACATGGCCGGATTTCAGCGCATCAGCCAGGGCCGCTTCATCCACCAGACCGCCACGGGCGCAGTTGACGATGCGCACGCCCTTCTTGGTTTTGGCAAGGTTTTCGGCAGACAGAATGTTGCGGGTCTTGTCGGTCAGCGGCACATGCAGGGTGATGAAATCCGCGCGTGCCAGCAGTTCATCCAGTTCCACCTTGGTCACGCCCAGTTTCGTGGCGCGTTCCTCGCTCAGGAAGGGGTCATAGGCCACAACCTTCATGCGCAGGCCCAGCGCGCGGTCACAGACGATACCGCCAATATTGCCCGCACCGATAACGCCCAGCGTTTTGGCCGTCAGTTCAACGCCCATGAAGCGGGATTTTTCCCATTTTCCGGCATGGGTTGACGCGCTGGCTTCGGGGATCTGGCGTGCAACAGCCATCATCAGCGAAATCGCGTGTTCCGCCGTGGTAACAGAGTTCCCGAAAGGCGTGTTCATCACGATCACACCTTTTTTCGAGGCGGCAGGAATGTCGACATTATCGACCCCGATACCGGCACGGCCAATAACCTTCAGGTTGGGCGCGGCTTCAAGAATTTTCTCGGTCACTTTGGTGGCGGACCGGATGGCCAGCCCGTCATAGTCACCAATGACGGCAAGCAGTTTTTCCTTGTCCTTGCCGATGGACGGGTCAAACGTCACGTCAATGCCGCGGTCGCGGAAGATTTGCACAGCGGTTTCGGACAGTTTATCGGATACGAGAACTTTGGGTGCCATGGTTCGTGGCTCCTTGAATAAGGGAATGTTCAGTGGGAAATGCGGCGGGACGCGCCCGCCACGATGTCAGGCTTGCGCAGGTGCCGCGAGGGCCGCACGTTCCGCGTGATAGGCCCAGTCCAGCCATGGCATCAGCGCGTCCAGATCGCTTTTCTCGACCGTGGCCCCGCACCAGATGCGCAAACCTGCCGGCGCATCGCGGTATGCGCCAATATCCAGCGCAACGCCCTCTGACTCCAGCCGTTTGGCCACTGCTTTGGCGAAAGTCGCGCCATCTGCAATCGCGGGATCGGTGAATTTCAAACAGACCGATGTGGTGGATGCGGTTGCAGGGTCTTCGGCCAGATTGGCAATCCAGTCATTGGCCGCGCAGAAATCCGCGATCACGCCTGCATTCGCGTCACAACGCGCAATTAGGGCGGGCAAGCCACCAATGTCTTGCGCCCAATCCAGCGCAAGAAGGTAATCTTCTACCGCCAGCATGGATGGGGTGTTGATGGTTTCGCCCTTGAAGATACCTTCAATGAGCTTACCGCCCTTGGTCATGCGGAAAATCTTGGGCAGGGGCCATGCGGGGGCGTAGCTTTCCAGCCGTTCCACTGCACGGGGGGACAGCACCAGCATGCCATGCGCCGCTTCACCGCCCATCACCTTTTGCCAGCTGAAGGTCACCACATCCAGCTTGTCCCACGGAAGGTCCATGGCGAATGCGGCTGATGTCGCGTCACAAATCGTCAGGCCCTTGCGGTCTGTGGGGATGGCGTCGCCATTGGGCACGCGCACGCCAGATGTCGTGCCGTTCCATGTGAACACCACATCGGTATCATAATCGAGGCTGGCCATATCGACGATCTGGCCATACTCGGCGGTTTTCACATCGGCGTCGATTTTCAGTTGCTTGACCACATCGGTGACCCAGCCCGCGCCAAAACTTTCCCATGCCACCATCGTGGCCTTGCGCGCGCCAAGCATGGACCACATGGCCATTTCAACTGCACCCGTGTCGGATGCAGGCACAATGCCAATGCGGTAGTCGGCAGGAATGCCCAGAATGTCGCGCGTGCCGTCAATGGCCGCTTTCAGCTTGGATTTACCCACCGCAGCACGATGCGACCGGCCCAAGGGGGCGTCAGCAAGTTTTTCAAGTGCGAATGTGGGGATTTTGGCACAAGGGCCAGAAGAAAAGCGCGGATTTGCCGGGCGCGTTGCCGGTTGTGCAGGTATGCTCATGGTATCCTTCCAGATATAATGCCCTTCGTTGGGGAAGGGTGTCCCACGAACGGCATTACGGCCCATTCCCCACTGGCACAAGAGGCAAAATTGCTCTAGAGCGCCGCTTGAACACAGAAAAACGACGCTGCTTGTCCACGATCGGAAACTTGCCCCATGTATGTCGCCACCCTGCTGACCAACCCCGCCAATCCATCGCTTGATGCCGCCACTGTTGAATCCCTGCGCAATGCATGGGGTGGCGGTGTGGCCGAATGGTTAAACCCCGGTGTCGCAGCAGAATTTCCCTTGGAAACGCGCCCGGACAACCAATGGCACGTCTGGCAGGAATTGCAGGGCCAGGGCATTGATCTGGCGATTCAGGCCATGAAGGGGCGGCAAAAGCATATGTTGCTTGCCGATATGGACAGCACGATGATTGAACAGGAATGCATCGACGAACTGGCAGACGAGGCAGGCGTGGGCGCCTATGTCGCTGGAATTACCGCACGCGCCATGAATGGCGAGTTGCAGTTTGAAGATGCCTTGCGCGAACGGGTGGCGTTGCTCAAAGGGCTGGATGAAAGCGTTATCGCCAAGGTGCTGGAAACGCGCATCACCTTCACCCCGGGCGGGCGCGAGGTGATTGCCACGATGAAGGCGCGCGGCGGATATGCGGTTCTGGTGTCGGGCGGGTTCACGGCGTTCACCACGCATGTGGCCGACACATTGGGGTTTGATGAAAACCGCGCAAACACGCTGCTGGTCGAAGGGGGCAAACTGACCGGCACCGTGGCCGAGCCGATTCTGGGGCGTGACGCCAAGATTGCGACACTGGACGACATTACCGCGCGTCTGGGCCTGCAGGCCAGCGATGTGATTGCCGTGGGGGACGGGGCCAATGATCTGGGCATGCTGGCACGCGCGGGCGCAGGCGTTGCCCTGCATGCCAAACCGGCTGTGGCCGCGCAATGCGACCTGCGCATCAATCATGGCGATCTGACAGCGCTTTTGTATCTGCAAGGCTACCGGATCGATGATTTTGTAAACGAGTTGTGAGGCAGGAAATTCTTTTGGGGGGATTGCTGGAAGCGGGGCCAATACTATGGCACAGTGCCCCAAATCGCGCAAAATGCGATCACATCCAAGGAGCTAGCTGCAATGCCGATAAAGAACCGTTTTGCCGAACTGCTGCCGGAAATCACGGAATGGCGCAGGGATTTCCACGCCCATCCCGAAATCCTGTATGACTGCCACCGCACGGCAGGCATTGTCGCCCAGAAGCTGCGCGAATTCGGCTGCGATGAGGTGGTTGAAGGGATCGGGCGCACCGGTGTCGTAGGCGTTATTCACGGGCGCAAGGCGGACTCGGGGCGCGTGGTGGGATTGCGCGCCGATATGGACGCGCTTCCAATCCACGAAGCGACGGGGCTGGAATATGCGTCCAAAGAAGCTGGCAAGATGCACGCTTGCGGCCATGACGGGCATACGGCCATGCTGTTGGGGGCGGCAAAATACCTGACCGAGACGCGCAGTTTTGATGGCACAGTTGTGGTGATTTTCCAACCCGCCGAAGAAGGCGGCGGCGGCGGGCGCGCCATGTGCGAAGACGGGCTTATGGACCGCTTCGGCATTCACGAAGTGTATGGAATGCATAATTGGCCGGGCGTTCCGGTGGGACAGTTCAGCATACGGCCCGGCGCGTTTTTCGCGGCAACAGACCAGTTCGAAATCACCATCGAAGGGCGCGGGGGTCATGCCGCCAAACCCCATGAATGCATCGATACAACTGTGGTTTCTGCCCATCTGGTGACAGCGATGCAGACAATCGCCAGCCGCAACGCAGACCCGACCAAGGAAATGGTGGTATCTGTCACCTCTTTTGTGACGGATACGCAGGCGTTCAACGTGATCCCCCAAAACGCGACCTTGCGCGGCACTGTGCGCACCCTAAGCGCGGATATGCGCGCCCTAGCCGAGACGCGCATCAAGGCCCTGGCCGAACACATAACCGCTGCGTTCGGGGCCAAGGCGCAGGTCAATTACATGCGCGGCTATCCGGTCATGGTGAACACTGACACCGAAACAGACTATGCGGCCATGGCGGCGCGCAGCGTGTCGGGGGGCTGCGATGATGCGCCCCTTGTCATGGGTGGCGAAGATTTTGCCTTCATGCTGGAAGAACGGCCCGGGGCCTATATTCTTGTCGGGAACGGGGACACGGCCAGCGTGCATCACCCTGAATATAACTTCAACGACGAGGCAATCCCCGCAGGCTGCAGCTTCTGGGTTGAACTGGCAGAACAGCGCTTGCCGCTGGCATAAGACACCACGCCACACGGTACTTATGACAACAGCCCCGGCCACAGGACCGGGGCTGTTTTATTTATGCAGCTTTCGCAGGGGCGAAAGGATCAGGGGCACGGTGCCTCGTAATAGGTGCCATCGCCACGCGCATAGGCACATTGGCCAGTGCGGGTATTTTGCGCCAGCAATGTGCCCGCAGCAGCGCCTGCAACCGTCGCCAGAATGGTCCAGTTGGTGTTCGCACCAAGCAGGTTCCCTACGGCAAGGCCGCCTGCAGCGCCTGCGACACCACCCACGATCGAACGCTCGGTCTGGGTCATTTGGCACCCGGACACGGCCAGCGCGCCACCCAAAACACCAATCATCAACAGCTTTTTCATTTTACTTAGCCTCCTTAAGACCTTTTATACCAAATAAGGGTAACATGTTTTCAGGGGCTGTCACGACCATGTTTTGGTTTCGGCGGGAAACCACCGATCACAATCTGTCATTTTGCCGCAGTTGACCACCTGATCCGCGCCATAATCATGGATGACGGCAGGTAAGTGTCACATCTATGGTTTGCGCGCAGTGGTTGACAGAAAACGCCCAGTTCTGCCGCTGCAGTTCCAGCGCAGCCACAACAAAATGCACTGTGGCCGGGCGCACCCCGTCCTTGGTGGCGGTGTTGCGCAGAATCGTCCACAGGTCGGCATCATAGCGAATGCGATCCGCTTCTGCGGTCAGAGCGTATCCGCTGGCCGATCGGGTGACATGCACGGCCCCACCCCAAGGAAGCGCAGTTTCCAGACACATCAGTACCAGCAGCAAAAGCTTGACTTCCTGTCGGGGCAAATCCTGATTGATGTCGAATTCGGTCCAATGACGGGTTGTGCGTCCGTAATCTGCCAGAAGTGCGTTGATTTCTGCAGCCGTGATCGTCTGACCTTGTGTTGCCGCGCCCAAGGCGCAGCGAAACAGGCGAATGCGTGAGTTTGCCGTCGCAACGCTTTCCGCAATCAACCCCAGTTCGGGACCATCGGCAACGCCCGCCATGGTCATCAGTTCGACCCCGTTGCCGATGGCCCCCAAAGGACTGATCAAGTCATGGCAGATGCGCGAAGTCAGCAATTCGGCCAGTTCCAGAACGCCGACAGGGCTTTCCAAGGGCAAGGCTTCACTATAGTCTTGTATAAAATGAGTCATTCGATCCTAGAGCCAGGAATGTTCGTGCGCCACCCCCACCACCCCGGTTGGGGGGTTGGGCAGGTTCAGTCGCGTGTTGGCAGCCTTGTGACGGTCAATTTTCCAGATGAAGGTAAAAAAGTCATTAACGGTGATGTGGTAACCCTTGAAATTGTATACAGTTTCTAAAATCCACATGTCGCACAACCATGGCGTGCATTCAAGGGTGTTCCGGCAACAATACGATCTTGCAACACCGCTATGCGCTGCGTAAAGCCATGGCGACCCCGCAAGCAGCGGCACCCACACAAAGAGGTCTGATGACGTTCGATCCATCACACTTGGTCGTGCGCCTTGCGCGCGACACCGCAGACCTTATGGCCGCGCAACATCTGCGATATCGTGTGTTCATCGAAGAACTGGGCGGCACAGGGCCGTTGGTCGACCATGCCAACAAACTGGAATGCGATGAACTGGACCCGTATTTCGACCATCTTCTTCTGGTGGATACGCGCCTGAACCCGGATGATGGGGCGCATGTTGTCGGTGCATATCGCCTGTTGCCCGATGACCGCCTTGAACGCACCAAAGGCTTTTATTGCGATCGTGAATTCGACCTGCACGCGCTGAAATCCTCAGGGCGCAGGTTGCTGGAACTGGGGCGGTCCTGTGTCGCAACGGAATATCGCGGCGGCCCTGCAATGCTGCTGATGTGGCACGCCCTTGCCGCCTATGTGGCCCGAAGCGGTCATGAAATCCTGTTTGGGGCGGCCAGTTTCCACGGCACGGACCCCCACGCGCTGGCGCAACCGCTTGGCCTGCTGCACCATCGGCACCTTGCGCCGCCGGAATTGCGGGTCCGCGCCAAGGTTTACCAGCGCATGGACATGGTCGCGCCCGACCAGTTGGACCGCAAGGCCGCGCTGGCGCAGCTTCCGTCACTTATCAAGGCGTATCTGCGTATCGGGGGGGTTGTGGGCGATGGGGCATTCATTGATCATGATTTCCGCACCACCGACATATGCGTGATACTGGACACAAAGGTAATGGCGCGCGCCGCGCGCAGCCTGACCCCCAAAGGCAGTATGCTTCCATGACATGGGGAGGGGATATTGACCCGCCACGCGTTGCGATTGTCCCGTCGCGCTGGCCTGTGATCGGGGTGCGGCTGTGCCTGCTGGTGCCGCTTTTGTGCACGGGTCTGGCGGTCATGCTGGTTTTGCGCCTGATCGAACGCCCCCTGTTCGGCCTGCGCCGCCCCGTCACCCCCTTTGTGACGCAAGGGGTATGCCGCCTTGCCCTGATGATCATAGGGGTGCGCGTGAAAGTGCGCGGTCGCCCGATGACGAAGCCGGGGGCGATTGTGGCCAATCATGCGTCCTGGCTGGATATCTTTGTGCTGAACGCCGCCGACAGGGTATATTTTGTGTCCAAGGCCGAAGTGGCCGCTTGGCCCGGTATCGGCTGGCTGGCGCGGGCAACAGGGACAGTGTTCATTCGCAGGGACCGGCGCGATTCGGCCCTGCACAAACTGCTGTTCGAGGCGCGCTTGCGCGCAGGCCACAGATTGCTGTTTTTCCCCGAAGGCACCAGTTCCGACAGCCTTCGCGTGCTGCCGTTCAAATCTACCTTGTTCGAGGCCTTCTTTGCCCCTGCCTTGCGGGAATTTCTATATATCCAGCCTGTCAGTGTGGCGTATCATCCCCCGCAGGGCCAGGACAGGCGCCTGTATGGCTGGTGGGGCAACATGAATTTCGGGGCGCATCTGCTGGTTGTGATGGCGCAGGCGCGGCGCGGACAGGTCGATCTGGTCTTCCATCCCGCATTGGAAGTGGCGGCATTCCCGGACCGCAAGCAACTGGCCATTGCAGCACAAACCGCTGTGCAGCAAGGGTTTGACGCGGCACATGCTGCCGCGCCATAACCGGCAGATCAGCGCAGGGGCAGGGTCAGGTCCGTCAGCGCCGCGACAGGGTCTTCTTGCGACCAGATTTCATCCCCCACTGCGAAGAAATCGACCACAGGCGCAAGGCCCGCGACCAGATCGCGGCTTAAGGCCCCTTCGGCAACAACCGGCAATTCGATCATCGACGACCACCATTCAAACAGGTCATGGGGTGCCACCTGACCATCGCCCAGCGCGGTCTGTCCCACTGGCCCGAAACTGATGTAATCGGCCCCGGCTTCGCCCGCATTAATACCGTCATGCTGCGATGTGCCGCAAAAGCTGCCGATAATCGCATCCGCGCCCATATCCTTGCGCAGTTTGCGCAGGGGTTTGGTGGTGTCGGACAAATGCACCCCGTCCAGCCCAAGGCGTTCCACCATCAGCACATGATCGGCAATGACGATGGGAATATCGCGCGCATGGGCGATTTCGCGCAAGGCATCCGCGCTGCGCAGGATCGTATCCTCGTCGCGGCTTGCCAGTGCCAGCCGCAAACACGCCACAGCGTGGCTGTCCAGAACGCGCGCCAGAATCTGGGGGAAGGTTTCAATCTCGAAGGTGGGGGGCGTGATCAGGTAAATCTGGGGCTGGTCATCGGGCATGCTGATGGCATCTTTCGCTTGAACTGTTGCGCTTCTACCCTGTGGCCGGACCGGAAACAAGCACGCGCAGCTTGAAGCATGCGCCCTGCCCCGCTATTGGCAGCGCACCACCCACACCCGCCAGAGGTTCCATGACACCGCTTGATGACCAGCTTTTCGACGCACCCACCCCCGTTATGGTGCTGGTGCGCCCGCAAATGGGTGAAAATATCGGCGCGGCCGCGCGGGCCATGCTGAATTTCGGCTGTGCGCGCATGCGCGTTGTGGCCCCGCGCGACGGCTGGCCCAACCCCAAGGCCACGGCCATGGCATCCGGCGCGTCCCCTGTGCTGGAACGCGCGGGCGCGTTCGACGACCTGCCTGCCGCGATCGGTGATTGCGATTATGTGTTTGCCACCACGGCACGCGGGCGCGGGCTGACAAAACCTGTGCTGACGCCCGAACACGCCATGAAACAGGCCCGCGCCATGGTGGCCGAAGGCAAGCGCGTTGCCGTGTTGTTCGGGCCGGAACGCGCGGGGCTGGAAAACCATGATGTGGCGCGCGCCAATGCCATTATTACCGTGCCGGTCAATCCGGCCTTCTATTCGCTGAACCTTGCACAATGCGTGCTTCTGGTGGCCTATGAATTCGCCCGCCTTGGTGCGGACACCCCGCCCGAAGTCTTGGCCATGGCGGGCACGGATTTCGCCACTGCGATCGAGCGCGAGAAGCTGGGCGACCATTTTGAAGGCAGGCTGGACGAAGCCGGTTTTTTCACCCCGCCGGAAAAGGCACAGAACATGCGCCTGAACCTGCGCAACATGTGGGCGCGTCTGGCGCTGACGCGTGCGGATGTGCAAACCCTGCATGGCATGTTGCGGCAACTGGCGCGCAAGCATGGCGGGCAGTGAGTACACTTTTGGCCTGAAACGGTCTTTGGGTATTGCCCCAAGGTGCGGAATCAAGGCCGCAGGCCGCCGCACCATCGGCGGGCCGTCCTGCGGCCTGCCGATTTGGCCAGTGACACGCCAAGTCATTTAACGCCGGAGTATGACGCCTGCATAAAGTGAACTTCACCAACGCAGGATCGGCAGCCCCCGGCCCACCGATGGCGCGGGCTTTATCCAAGCGCGAAGGCCATCTTCCGCATTCTACACCCGATATACCCGTCCCGCACCATGCTGGGCGCTTAGACCGCATCCCTGCCCCTTGATCCCGCATCAGCCACACACTAGCTTGCAGCGCGACCACACAGGAGGGCCAGATGGCCAGCAAACGCCCCATATTCGAAGATGTCGCCACAGCGCGCCCGTCAACCACACCCCAAGGCGGGGTCATAGATCGCCGCCCCAAGGGCGCGCGCGGGGCCATTCGTCTGTGGTTGATGTCCCTATTCGCGCTGGTCTGCGTGATGATCGTTGTGGGTGGCATGACGCGGCTGACAGACAGCGGTTTGTCGATCACCGAATGGCGCCCTGTCACTGGCGCAATTCCGCCGCTGAGTGCTGAAATGTGGGCGCAGGAATTCGACAAATACCGCCAGATTGACCAGTATCAATTGGTCAATCGCGGCATGACACTGGATGAATTCAAGGTCATCTACTGGTGGGAATGGGGACACCGGCAGTTGGGCCGCGTGATCGGGCTGGTCTGGGGCGCGGGTTTCGTGTTTTTCTGGCTGACAGCGCGCATTCCTGCAGGCTGGACGCCGCGCCTGCTGGCGCTTGGGGCGCTTGGCGGGGCGCAAGGCGCGATTGGCTGGTGGATGGTGGCATCGGGCCTGACCGAAGGGATGGTCACAGTGGCGTCCTACCGGCTGGCCACACATCTGGGGCTTGCCTTTGTCATCCTTGGGCTGATCGCGTGGTATGCGTTCTTGCTGAACCGCCCAGAGGCCGAGTTGATGACTGCACGCCGGTCGCGCGAGGCGAAACTGTTTTCCATGTCCACCGGGTTGATGCATTTTGCGTTCCTGCAGATCTTGCTGGGTGCGCTGGTCGCAGGCATTGACGCGGGGCGCGGATATACCGACTGGCCCTTGATGAATGGTGTGTTCCTGCCGCCGGAACTGCTGGCCATGCAGCCGCTTTGGGTCAATTTCTTTGAAAATCCCGCAACAACCCAGTTCATCCACCGCATGGCGGGCTATTTTCTGGCGGCTTTCGCGGTTGTGGTCTGGCTGCGGGGGCGCAAATCTGCGCATGGGGCCACGCGCGCGGCGTTCAATGCAATGTTTGTGGTGATGCTGGCGCAGATTGTGCTGGGGATTGTCACAGTCTTGCATGGCGCGCCGTGGCAATTGGGCATTGCCCATCAGGCAACGGCCGTGCTGCTATGGGTGCTGATTATCCGCGCGCGCCATCTGGCACAATTTCCTCGCTTTGACAGTTTGCGCACCCCGAAAGGAACCACTGCATGACCGCGTATGAACACCTGATGGCGCACGCCCGCCAGACCGAAGCCCTGGCGCAGGTTGCGGGCCGTCTGGGCTGGGACCAGCAAACAGTCATGCCGCGCGGGTCCAATGCGCAACGGTCCGAAGAAATGGCCGCGCTGGAAGATGTGCTGCACGCAAGGCGCACTGATCCGCGCCTTGGCGACTGGCTGGACGCAGCCCAGGCCCCCGATGACATGGGCGCGGCCTGCCTGCGCGAGCTGCGCCGCGCTTATGCGCGCAACACCAAAGTGCCGGCACGGCTGGCGTCAGAACTGGCGCGCATTACCCCGCTGGCACAGGACGCGTGGGAAGCCGCGCGCCATAACGAAGATGTCGCCAGTTTCCTGCCATGGCTGAACCAGATGATCTCGCTGCGCCGCGAGGAAGGACAGGCCATCGCGGAAGGGGCCGACCCCTATGATGCGCTGATGGAAGATTATGAACCCGGCACCAGTTCCGATGTCGTGGCCGCAATTTTTGACAGGATGCGCCCGCGTCTGGTGGCGCTGCGCGAAGCCATCCTTGGCGCGCACACGCCCCCTGCCTTGACCGGCCATTTCCCGCAAGATGCCCAATTGCGCCTGTCGCGGCGCATGGCGGAACATTTTGGCTATGATTTCACGCGCGGGCGTATTGATCTGGCGGTGCACCCCTTCTCATCGGGGTCGGGTGATGATGTGCGCATTACCACGCGCGTGGCCGTCGATGACCCGTTTAACTGCCTGTATTCCACGCTGCATGAAGTGGGCCATGCTGCCTATGAACAAGGGGTGGAGCGCGCCTATGCCCTAACCCCTATCGGGCAGGGCGTGTCCATGGGCGTGCATGAAAGCCAAAGCCGGATCTATGAAAACCAGCTTGGCCGGTCGCGCGCTTTTACGGGTTGGCTGTTTGCGGCGATGCAGCAGGAATTCGGCGCGCTGTCTGTGGCCGATGCAGATGCGTTTTATGCCGCTGTAAACCGCGTGAATACGGGCTTTATCCGCACTGAAGCGGATGAAGTGCAATATAACCTGCACATCATGCTGCGCTTTGATCTGGAACGCGCGCTGATCCGCGGACAACTGGACGCCGCCGACCTGCAAGAGGCGTGGAACACGCGGTTTGCAGCAGATTTTGGCTATGCGGTGGACCGCCCGTCCCATGGCGTGTTGCAAGATGTGCATTGGGCTGTGGGGTTGTTTGGCTATTTCCCGACCTACGCCTTGGGCAATATCTATGCAGGGTGCCTGTTCAAGGCCATGCAGGGCGACATTCCCAACCTGCAAGATAACCTTGCCGCTGGCGATGCCCGGTCCGCAACCGACTGGCTGCGCGCGCGCGTGCAACGCCACGGTGCCTTGCGTGCGCCAGTGGACACAATAACCCATGCCTGCGGTTTTGCCCCCGACGAAGGGCCGCTTCTGGAGTATCTGGAAGCCAAATTCAGCGCACTTTATAATCTATAACGCCGGCAGTAACGGCAATCGCATGACAGCGCGCAGCCCCCCAAGGCGCGGGCTGTCATCCAGAACAAGCCGGCCTTCATGGGCGCGCATCGCTTCAGCGACGATCGCCAACCCAAGGCCAACCCCGCCGCCCTGATCACGGTTGCGCGCGTCGTCCAGCCGCACAAACGGCTCTGTTGCGCGGGGGCGGTCCAGTTCGGCAATACCGGGGCCGTTATCGTCAACGCTTATATCAAGCCATGTCCCGTCCCAAACCGAAAGACCGACATGCACCTTACTGGCATGACGCAGCGCATTTGACAGCAGGTTGTCCAACGCGCGTTCAATCAGTCCCTTGTGCAGCAGCACGCGTGGCACGTCCTGCCCGTCCATGCTGAAACCGATATTGCTGTGCCCGGTGGCTGCATATTTTTCCAGCAGGTCGGCCACCAGCGCCACGGCATCAACAGTGGTTTTAGCCTCCTCAGTGGCGACGCCGCGCGAATAATCCAGAAACCCGTTCAGCAGGCCTTCCAGATCGGCAACTTCGGTGGACAATGCGGCGGTGTCTTCGGTCTGGTCCATCATGGACAGAATAAGACGCATGCGTGTCAGGGGGGTGCGCATATCATGGCTGACGCCCGACAGCATAAGCTTGCGTTGCGTATTTTGACGGTCAATCCGGTTGCGCATATCGATAAAGGCCAGACTGGCGGCGCGAATCTCTTTCGCGCCAGCCGCACGAAACGGCACTGTCCGGCCACGCCCATAGGCTTCGGCAGCCAGACCAAGCCTGCGAATGGGCCGTATCTGAAGGCGCAGGAACTGGAACGCAATCAACGCCATGACCGCCGATGCAAGAAACACAATCACCAGCAACTGATGGGGGTTCGATGTCGTCACCAGCCGCCGGGGGATCGTTACCTCCAGCACCCCATGGGAACTGTCCATGAACAAGATCACGACATTGGGCACCGACATCAGGTCAACGCTGCGGTAGCCTGCCAAATTCTGGCGCAAGACGCGAATGATCTCGCGTCCCGCCAGATCGGTCCAGTCGCGCATGTCCTGCGCCCGGTCCACCTCCGGCGCTTGCAGGACAGAAACGGTGATCTGCATCGCCGCTGCCAGTTCTGCAAGCGCGTCCAAAGCCGCGGCAGGATCGGGGCTGGCGTCAAGCTGATCTGTCAGAAACCGGATATCGCGCAACGTGTTTTCGGTCATTTGCGCAGTGACACGTTCATAATGGCGTTGCACGAACACAATGGACAGCACAATCTGGATCACGATGATCGGAATGATCAGAATCAAGATAGCGCGGCCATAAAAACTGCGCGGCAAAAAGCGTTTGAGAAAGCTGCTCCACATGTCTGGCATCCTAAAGCAGTTCAAGGAAAATGTGATAGGCTTTTTCGATCTTCGGGTCGCATGTAAAAGACGGCCAAGATTGACGTTTCACCCCCAGTCTTCATAAAGCTTGCATCATGCCCTTTACCATGCCCGAACCCGACCTGCGCCTGATCCGCGCGCCCAACCCGTCCCCAATGACCGGCCAGGGCACCAATACCTATATCCTAGGGCGTGGTGCTGTGTGCATTATAGACCCCGGCCCGCTGGACAACACCCACCTGCATGCGATCATGCGCGCACTGGACCGCAGCGACCATGTCGAGTGTATTGTCGTTACCCATAGCCATCTGGACCATTCCCCCCTTGCACGGCCGCTTGCGCAGCTGACAGGCGCGCGGATCATGGCATTCGGGGACAGTCAGGCCGGGCGATCCGCGCTTATGTCAGACTTGGCCAAAGACGGCATTTCAGGCGGCGGCGAAGGTGTGGACCATGATTTCAAACCCGATCAATGCCTTGGTGATGGCGACATCCTTGCGTTCGGGTCCGAAACCATGCGCGCCATCTGGACACCGGGTCATATGGCGAATCACATGTGTTTTGAATGGCGCGGGGCCGTGTTTTGCGGGGATCATGTGCTTGACTGGACCACATCGCTTGTGTCCCCCCCCGATGGCGATCTGGGGGCGTATATGCGATCACTGGACAAGATCGAAGCGCTGGACGCGCGGCGCTTGCACCCCGGACATGGCGCAGCAATCGACACGCCAGTGGCACGGCTGCGCGCGCTGCGCGATCACAGGCACCAACGTGAAGCTGCCATACTGTCCCATCTTGCTGGCGGGATCGGTACAATCCCCCAACTGGTGGCGCATGTTTACGCGAATGTGGCACCCGGCCTTCACGCTGCAGCGGCACGAAACGTGCATGCACATCTGATAAACCTATGGGAAAACGGACAGGTCATCGCAACGCCCACCCCCTCCCCGGATGCCCGCTACACTCTCGCAGCCAAAGCCCGGTGATTTTGTGTGATTTGGGTCTGGACGTCCCCGAAAACGGTTGCTATAGGAGCGTTGTGTTCCGGCGTAGCTCAGCGGTAGAGCAGTTGACTGTTAATCAATTGGTCGTAGGTTCGATCCCTACCGCCGGAGCCAAAAATCTAAAAGTTTTTTGGTACATCAATGGCTTGGCAAGTTTGCCCCGTGCCGCTGATGTGGCTCTGCCCTCGGTGCCCAATGGCGTGGTTTTTGCTGTGTCTAATAGGCCGGTGCCAGAGAATGGGACGCATTGCCTACCTATCAAGACGGGGAAGAATATGGTGGTTTCGCCGCTGTTACCCCGCAATCATCACCATCAAAGACCAACTTGCTGACCTTACAGGCGGTTGTGATGAAAGCAAAGCGACCGCACAAGGACGGGGTCATCTGGTCGTAAGCCTGCAAACCTTTTGGGCAAGGCAAGCACGCTTGCTGGCCGCCAGAGTCTTCACCCTCTGGCGCCGCAAACACTGTGGTCTAGATCTAATTGCTCACAAGGCGGGATCTGAACCGGATTGTGCTGCCGGAGTTGTGCACTCAGACCGTCACCACGACATATTCATCCTGAAGGGAAACAGAAAACACCTCCAGGCTGTAGGACCCTTCTTCCAGCGTGGCGCCGGGGCATATCTTTACACCGAAGCTACGGGTTTTCATGCGGGCCGGGTCACACCATGACTTGCCGGTGTCCATGTCGAACTCCCATCCATGCCAGGGGCAGCGGACCATTTTCATATCCGTTCTGACACGGTATTCCCCGGGCCTGTCCGACACGATGACACCACCGACCTGCCCCTGAGAGAGGCTCGCGCCTTCGTGCGGGCAGCGGTCTGCTATGGCGGAAAGCTTGCCATCAACATTGAAAACCGCAATCGCGCGGGTGCCGATCATGACACGCTTCGCTTTGCCGGGCGGCAGTTCCGACAGGGCACATACCACATGGTCTGTCATGCGCCCCTCCTTTCAACGGATGCCCCGTCCAGCCGGAACAGTTTGACAGCATTCTCGCGCAGCAACAGGGCGCGGTCCCCCGGCGAAAGTGGCAGGCGAAACGCGTAATCGGGATGATCAAAATCCCAATGCGGATAATCCGTCGAAAACAGAAGCCTGTCCATGCCCACCCAGCGCAGAATGTCATCAAGTTGCGAAGATAGCGGCGGTTCCTCAACCGGTTGTGTCGTCAGCCAGACATGGTCGCGGATGTATTCCGAAGGGCGGCGCTTGAGATGTGGAACCTCGCGCCTGTGGCGTTCCCATTCGCGGTCAAGCCGCCAGACCATTGCGGGAAACCACGCAAAACCGCCTTCGACCAACACGACTTTCAGGTGTGGAAAGGCGTCAAAAACGCCTTCGAAAATCATGCTGACCAAAGCTGTTTGCGCAGCATGCGAGAAGGCAAAATGTTCTTCGATATAGAACGATGCCCAACCAGACCCGGTGTTGGCGCGACTGCCGAAGGCCGCCGAATGCATGGCAACAGGCAGGTCATAATGCGCCGCTGCTTCGTAGATTGGCCAGTATCGCTGACGTCCGGCGGGTTCCAGCGTGCGCGGGCTGATGGCCACCTGCACAAAACGCCGGTCATTGGCGCGCGCCTGTATTTCGGTCACCGACGCTTGCGCATCTTCTTGCATGACCGAAAGCGACCCTTTCAAACGTGGCTCTGGGCCGGTCCATTTGTCGATCTGCCAGTCATTGGTTCCGGCACAAAGTGCCACGCCCAGCGCCGTGTTGGACATCAGATGGCCGGGGCTAAGCGGTTGCAGAATGCCGTATTCAATACCATGCGCGTCCAGAAGCTGTTCTTGCAAAAAAGCCAGATCGGACGCAGGCGGGCCACCCGCCGCCGGGTAGGAATCGCGGCGCATTCCGTGATTCATGCGCGGGTAAGGCAGCGCCCCCATCAAGGGATTTGCGGAAAACAACCCGAATTCCTGAACATGCTGTCGCCAGCGCAGCGGCAGGTAGGACAGCATTTCCGCCTGTGATGTATAGGCCGGATGAATATCGCAATCGACAATCATGGTGCGGGCGCGGTCATCGGTTGCACCCTTGGCTTTTGCAAGCAATTCCTGGGTCATTCCAATCCCTCCAGTCGGACAAAGGTGGCGCGGGCCGTGTCACGCGCAACAGCTGCATGCAGCGGCTGCGGCAGCCAGTCGGGCACCCCGGCGCCAGTGGCGTGCGGTCTGGGAAAGTCCGAGGCATGGATCAGCATGTTGGCGGCATCAAACTGTCCAAGAACACGGGCAATCTGGTCTGCATCTTGCGGTAGGTCGGCGGCCTGTGTGCCCATCCGCACATGACGGGTAATAATGTCTGACGGGGCTTCCTTGATCCACGGCACTTCCAGACGTATGCCTTTCCAGTCTTTTGTCATCCGCCACATCAGCGCGGGCAGCCAGCTTAAGCCGCTATCCAGCAACACGACCCGCAAATCGGGAAATTCTGTGAAAACCCCTTCTGCCACCAGACTTGCGAGCTGACTGGCGAAGGCTTGCGGTGCAAGCGCTGCTTCTTCGACCCGGTAGGACAGAAACCCCGATTGCGTGGGCGCATGCCGATAGATGGACCCGGGGTGGATGGCCAGTGCAAAGCCATGCTCTGTCATGGCGCGATAGATCGGCCAGTATTCCCGCCGGCCAAGCGGCTTTTCCCCCATCAGGGGGGTCAGCACGGAAACAAACCGCCGGTCCGGTGCAAGGCGGTTGATTTCCTGCACCGCCGCATCAGGGTTTACAAACGGCACAAGCGCGGCTGCATGCAAGCGCGAGTCCTGGCCCAACCAGTCAGCGGCCAGCCAGCGGTTGGTCGCTTCGCACAGCGCAGCCGCCAGATAAGGGTCATATGCTGCATGCGCCCCTGACATCACATTCAGAATTCCGGCTGAAATGCCCTGTGGGTCCAGATGCAGGCGCGCAATATCTTGTGGTGTCGCATTTGCCTGCGCCCCCTCCGCATGCTGGTTCAACCCTATGGATTGCGGCTGGGACATCATTTCAAGGCGGTCAATGCTGCGGTATTCGAACATTTCCGCCCAATAGGCGGACGCATGCGGTGCCAGATCATGCCGCTGCGGATTGCGCGGATGAATATCGGCGTCGATCAGGCCCGAAATCGCAGCGGTATCGCGGGGCGGGGCATCTTTCATGTCAACTCCTGCACAAGAGATTGGCCAGCATTGCGGGCCTGTTTGTTATGCGCATAACAGGGTTTGAAATTCTCAGCGCCGGTCTGGACTGGTAGCCTTGAAGGGACCGAACAACCAAGGAATTGCCCCGATGTCCGAAAAGATTGCCCTGCCTTTGAACGGTGGCTGCCAGTGCGGCGCCGTGCGCTACAGCATCACAAGCGCGCCTGTCGCCTATTACTGGTGCCATTGCACGCAGTGTCAGCGCGCCTCTGGCAGTGCCTTCGGGGAATCGCTTCGGGTGCGACGTGCGGATGTGCAGGTTCGCGGAACGCTGGGGCACTGGGCGCGCATAACCGATGCCGGAACAACGACTGAAGTTACCTTCTGCCCGGTCTGCGCGACCCGCATCTGGCACACACGCCCAAATGCCGAATTTTGCCATATCCGGGGTGGAACACTGGACGACACAAGCTGGCTGGAACCTGTGGCGCATATCTGGGCGCGGTCGCGCCAACCCGGGGTGGCGGTCGGGCCGGACGCATTGGTGTTTGAAAAACAACCAAGCGGCCTTGACGCCATCGTGGCGCTTTGGGCGGACCGTATGGGCAGCCGGTTCATACCCTGACCATAGCCCCTGATCCGCCGCGCTTGCGGCGGATCGCCTGTCTTGTTTCGGAACAATTGCCGCGGGATACGCCATGACTGGCTAATCCTCCCGGTCCATGGTCGCACCTTCATGCACGGGCCGCACAGTGGCGCGGTAGACCCCAAGAAAACCAGTCGCCTTGCCGGTCATCTGGAACCCTTCACCAGCAGCCGCACGGCGCGCCAGTTCTTCGCTTGGAACCTCCAGATCGACGACACCTTCCAAAGCGTCAATCAAGATGGTGTCGCCATCCTTCAGCAGCGCGATCGGCCCGCCCGAGGCCGCCTCGGGCGAGGCTTCGCCCACAACCAGCCCCTGATTGACAAGACCCGACACCTGCCCTTCGGTAATGACCGCCACATCATCAATCAGTCCCTTGCTTTTCAGCGCGAACACCACCGCAGATGTCAGCGCCATGCCGGGGCCGCCCACCACGCCAATACCGCGCAGCACAACAACTTCGCCTTTCTGGACAATGTCGGCGTTTATTCCGGCAACAGCGTCATCACGACTGTGGAAGATGCGCGCGGGGCCGCGATGGCGTGTCGTGCGCATTTTTACCGCCCCCATGCGGATGATCCCGCCACCGGGCAGTAGCGACCCTGCCACATAGGTCAGCGCGGGACGTTGTGACAGCGGGTTGTCCAGCGGCCGGATGACGGCACCATCAGGGTCTGGTGTGTCTGCCACAATTTCGGCCATGCTGCGGCCCGCCACAGACCGCGCTTCATGGCGCAGAACAGGGGCCAGCCTGCGCAGGATACCCGCGCCGCCGCCTGCATCCTCGAAGGTTTCGGTCAGGGTTTCGCCATTCGGGCGCACATCTGTCAGCATCGGTGCGTCAGCCCCGAAACGGCGGAACATAGGCCCGATTTCAATGGACACGCCCGCTTCATTGGCAATGGCCTGCAAATGCTTGACGCAGTTGATCGACCCTGAAATCGCCAGTGTCGCTTTCACTGCATTTTCAAAAGCGGCTTCGGTCAGGATATCACGCGGCTTCAGGTCTTCATGGACCATTTGCACAATCCGCGCGGCGGCGGCGCGGACATTGGCAAACATCTTTTCGCTATTGGCGCGCACCGGGGTATGGCCGGGCAGCATCATGCCAAGGGCTTCGGCCACGATATGCATGGAATTCGCCGTGCCCATGCCTGCACAAACACCGGGGCTGCGGATGGCACGGTCGGCCATCTGACCCAAGTCTTCCACACTCATGCGGCCTGCGGCAACATCGGTCGAATGCAGAAACACATCTTCGATGTCGACATGGCGGCCTTGCCATTCACCGCTGGCCTGATACCCGCCAGATGCAAGGATCGTGGGTATATTCAGGCGCGCTGCGGCCATCAATTGCCCCGGCGCGGTTTTGTCACAGCTAGCCAGACAGATCATTCCATCCAGCAACGCCCCTTCCACCTGTGCTTCGATGTCATGTGCAATCAGGTCGCGCGCTGGCAGGATATACGCCCCGCCTTTTGCCGCCGATGTCATGAAATCCGATGGCGCGGTTGTGCGCACTTCGAACGGGACCGCGCCCGCGTCCCGGATGGCGCTGGCCACTTCGGCGGCCACCTCGTCCAGGTGCGAAAAGCAGATCGCCAGTTTGGACGACGAATTGACAATGGCGATCTTGGGCTTGGCCATATCCTCGGCGCTTAGTCCCAAAGCGGCCCAATGCGCGCGCCGTCCGGCCCAAAGGGGTGTGCCTTCCGGCAGGTTTGAACGCCAGGTGGTCTTCTTGTTGTCTGTCACGCAACCATCTCCAAACGGGTTTCATCCCCCAGAAAGACACCGCCATCAGAAAGGCGTTTTTGCAAGGCCGCGATGTCGACATCGGCGGGCGCGATGCTGCCGCCCAGCGCCAGGTCTGCGGCCACGCCCGCAGCCTCGCCCATGATGAAGCATGGTCCCGTCACCCGCGCCGAGGATTGCCCTTCATGCGTCATGGAGGCGCAGCGACCTGCAACCAGCAGGTTCCCCACCCCTTGGGGCAGCAAAATACGATACGGAATCTGGTTATAGCCGCGACTGCCTTCGCCGGTGAACTTGAACACCACGTCGCCGGACACATGCGCCTCAACGGGCCAACCATTCACGCCAATGGAATCACTGAAATCCGCACAGCCCAGAATATCGTGTTCCGAAAGCAGATACGGCCCAAGAACGCGCCGGGTTTCACGAATGCCGATCTGCGGGGCGATTTCCACGATATACGCATTCGAGAAGCCGGGCGTGACCTTCTTGATGAAGCGGAAGGTGTCCCAGCATTGCTTGCGGCCCTCGATCTCGCCATGGCTAAGTTGCCGTGCATCCAGCCCGTTGACTGGCCCGCCTTCGGTGTTGCGAATCTGTGTCAGGTTGGCGCGCCATTCGATCGGGTTGCGCTGCGGGCGCACAATGGGCTTTTTGCGCGGAAAATCAATGCCGGTGCGGGCCTCCTCCTCTGCCATCAGGCGGGGAATGTCTTCCCATGCCCTGCCAGCCGCCGCCGGGTCCACCCCGTTTATCCGATACATCGTCGTCGGATACAGCATATCGCCCTGCCCGTCACCGACTTCATAGGGTGCGCCCGCCCAGGCCGCCAGATCACCGTCGCCAGTTCCATCCACGAAAATTGATCCGCGAATGGCCCTGCGGCCTTCTTTCGTTTCAACAAAGACAGCGGCGATGTGCCGGTCTTCCATGACCAGTGCCGCAACATAGGCATGATACAAAATGGTCACCCCGGCTGCGAGCAAAAGCTTGTCGGCGGCAATCTTGTAGGCGGAAATGTCATAGGCCTGCGCCTGAATGCGTTGCTGGACCGACAGATGCGGGGCATTCAGCCCCTCCATCGCGTGCAGTTCGCCCAGAATATCGTCAGCCACCCCGCGCGTTGTGCGCACATGTTCCCCGCGCACATTGGAATGAAGGCCGCAAAATGTGGACAGGCCTGCGGCAGTGCCTGCGCCGCCCAGAAACCCGTATCGTTCTATCAGAATGGTCTTGCGGCCTGCACGACCAGCCGCCAGCGCAGCTGCAATTCCCGCAGGGCCGCCACCGGCCACAACAACCTCGTAGTCACCGAAAACAGGCACTTCGCGGGCGGGTTCATGAATGATGTTGGGAGAAGATAGGGACATGAGCACTCCTGAATAAATGGGATCAGCGCCAATGAAGGACGCGGCGTTCGATTAAGGTGACAAGCCAGCTTGCGGTCAGCCCCATCGCCGACAACACGACGACCCCGGCCATCAATTTGTCAGTCTGAAGCATGTTGCCCGTAAGGATAAGAAAGGCGCCAAGCCCGAATTGCGCCCCGATCATTTCGGCGGCAACAAGCACCAGCAGCGCGGCAGCAATGGAAATGCGGAACCCCGCCAGCATACCTGCAAGGGCGCCCGGCAACAGCAGCGACCAGACAATCCGCCACAGCGGCACATTGAAGCTTTGCGCCATGCGGATCAGGTTGCGCGGCACGGCATCGACACCGGCATAGGTGGCAATGACCGTCGGAAAGAAGACCGAAAGACCGATTGTGGCTACTTTCGACCCCTCGCCAATGCCCAACCACAGAATGAACAGCGGAAGCAAAGCGATTTTCGGAACCGGATAAAGGGCCGCGACCAGTGGTGCGCCAACCGCGCGCGCCACAGTAAACAGCCCGATCATGACGCCGATGGTAACGCCAAACACTGTGCCCAAAAACCAGCCCCAGCCAATCCGGTAAAGCGAGGCCGAAAGATGACGCCACAATTCGCCGGTTTCGATCATGCGCCAAAGTGACCGGCCAACGCGTTCGGGCGATGGCAGGAAGGTCGGGCTGATGGACCATAGTATGGTCGCGGCCTGCCAGAACGCCAGAAGCGCAAGGATGGCAACCGCTGTCACAAGGGGTTGCGACTTCGGCGCGAAGCCCCCGCCGCGAAAGACCATCGGCCGTGCAACCTGCGTTGCATTGTCGTGCTTTACACCAGTCTGCGGGCTGTGGCGCGGGCTGGCTGAAGACGATAGGTCAGCCATTTATCAACTCCCTGTCTGCGTCACGGGCCTCGTCGCGGATCAGCGACCACAAGCGTTCTGCAAGCCCTTGAATTTGCGCCTGATGCTCGGGGCGTTGGCGGTCCTTTTGCGGAATGGGAACCTCGATCACCTCTCGGACGCGGCCCGGCCTGCGGGACAGGACCACAACGCGATTGGCAAGCCGGATCGCTTCCTGGAAATTATGCGTCACATACACGATTGTGGCACGGTCGCGTTCCCAAAGGTCTAGAATGTCTTCCTGAAGCAGTTCGCGTGTCTGCGCGTCCAGGGCCGATAACGGTTCATCCATCAGGAACACCGCAGGGCGCACGGCAAGGGCACGCGCAATGCCCACACGCTGCTTCATGCCCCCCGAAAGCTGTTTGGGATAGGCATCAAGAAACTCCGACAGTCCAGTGCGCTCCAGTGCATTCGAAATACGCGCGTCCATGGCCTGGCGCGACAGGCCATGATGTTTCAGCGCAAACGCGATATTGTCCCGCACACTGGCCCAGGGCAGAAGCGCAAAATCCTGAAACACATAGGTGATTTCGTTCAACGTATCCGGCCCGCGTGTGCCGCGCAGTTCCACCTGCCCTTCCGAGGGGGCCAGAAGCCCCCCCGCAATGCCAAGCAATGTCGATTTCCCGCACCCCGAAGGCCCGATCAGGGCAAGGATCTCTCCGTCGCGCGCGGTGATGGACACATTATCCAGCACCTTCAGCGCACCAAAGTGATGCGTTATGCCTGTAAGGGCGAGTTCCATTTACAGTTCCTTCGCGCTTCAGTTCCCGAACCCGTCGGGAATGTTCTCATGACCCTCGACGAAAGACAGGTCCAGAAACATCGCAGGATCTGCAGGCTGGTCCATGAAGCCCTGCGCATAATACCACTCTGCCGCGGCTACGATGTTGCCGACATCCAAGCGCGCGTCGATGGCGCTGATCGACCGTGACATCGCCCCGGCCGAAATGCCGGTGTATTCCTCCACGATGCCAAGGAAGTCATCTGCAAGCGCCTGATCAATGAAGGTTCCATCCTCGTTTCTGTTATCGACAAGGGCGGCGTAATATTCATCCTTCACGCGTTCATAGACGCTGATGACAGCTTCGATGGCGTCACGCCGGGTTTCAATCATGTCGGCACTTGTGGCCAAGGCAGATAATTGCATGGTCAAGGCATCCCCTGCCCAGCCCATCAGTTCGATCTGCCCTTCCTGATACAGGGGCAGGAACCCGGTGCTTGCGCCTGCAACCACATCGGTCTGCCCACCCTGCACCATGGCCGCAAGATTGCCCAACCCCTGGGCGGGAACATACCGAATGCTGGAAGGGTCAACGCCAGCGCTTTCGGCAATCATCGCCGACATGAAATGCGCGGTTGATCCCATGGTTGTCAGCCCCAGGGACCGTCCGCCCAGGTCGGAAAATTCGCGCACGCCCGCTTCCCAAGCCTGCGTGGATACGAAAAAGCCGGTATTCTGGAACCCGGCGGTTTCGCGCGCATGGCCGGAAACAACCTTCAGGCTACCATCTGCGGCAAGGTTGAAGAAGGCCGGAATGAAACCCACGATCGACAGGTCGACATCCCCTGACGCAATGGCCAGCGTTGCGGGCACAGCCGCATCGAAGAACACGATTTCCACGTCAATCCCGACTTCTTCAAAATAGCCCTTCGCGGCCCCCACGAAAAACGGCGCCTGCGACGAGACGCGCAGCAGCCCAAGGCGGACCGTTTCATTTTCCTGCGCAAGGCCCGCAGGGGCATAAGCCAGCGACGCAACAATCGTTGTGGTCGCAAGCACACGTTTGACGCTACCGAATTTAGACATGGCATCCTCCCAAATGCTGGTGCGCGCCCGGTCCGTCGGCAACCAGGCCGGACATCACGGTGCACACCAGCACCATACCGGGCATCAGCACATCGTCAAATTCTTTGATTTCCAGTATCTATGAATATGTTTCATCCTTAGTCACGAATGAAGCCGCGCTTCCGTCCCACATGGCCTCTCGCAGGATCTCGGCCAGATGGGCCGCAGGGCTGGAAAGGGGCATATCCGGCCGGGTCAGCAGGCCAAGACGCCGCACCACCGCCGGTTCCGCAAGCGGCACTGCCGACAGCCTGGCGCGGTTATGCTGTCCCATGGCCAGCGCGGGCACCAGCGTGACCCCCAGCCCGGCCTCGACCATGGCGATGGCTGTTGCCACATTTTCCACGCGAAAGCGCCATTGCAACAACTGGTCAATATCGCGCATTGCATCGGCTATGACGCTGTTACCAATCAGATCATAGCCTTCCAGGTCACCGAACCGAAGCGAGTTATGCCGCGCAAGCGCATGATCCGGCCGGCAGCACAGAACAAACCCCTCGCTGCGCAGCGGCTCGAATACAGTTTCGAAATGCGTGCCGCGCGTGACCATCAGGGACAGATCGATTTGTGCCGTGCGCACCATTTCTGCCAGCACCGAGGCATATCCATCCTGCACGCGCACCCGGACAGATGGATAGGTCTGCATGAATGTCTGAAGCGCCGGGGCCATGACCCCGGCAACCAATGTCGGGATACATCCAACCATAATCTGGCGCTTGCGCGCCTGCCCGCGATGCCGGAAATCCGCCACAAGAACCGACAGTTCCCCCAGAGAGGCGCGCGCGCGGGGCAGCAATTCACGCCCTTCCGCCGTAAGCGAAAGCCTGCGCGATGTGCGCGCAATAAGGGTGACGCCAAGATCGGCTTCGATCTTGGCAATTCTGTGGCTTAGTGCTGTTTGTGACAGGTTCAGACGCTCTGCCGCGCCCAGAAAACTGCCTGCATCCGCGATTGCAATGAAGGCTTCCAGCCCTTTCAGATCGATATGCATAGTCCCTCCTGAAGCGCAGTCATGAATAAAACTAATAGATCAGACTAATAATTTATAGTTTTGCCCCCTTTGCAAAGCAAATTTCATGTAGCAAGAATTGGATCGGGGATATTGCGGCGCATGAGGAGGGTCGCACCCCAGGGGGATGTTCACGATGAAAGTGATAACCGATTTGCCCGTGATCGCGGGCGATCCGTTTTCAGATGCGGAGATATGCCGACCGGGACAGATTGACGCGCATATCCGCGATGCGGGGGAACTTGTCTTTGTGTCAAGTCATGGCATTCTGGCAACGGGCCGCCATGAGATATGCCGCGAAATCCTGCGCAACTGGCAGGTTTTCACATCCACAGGTGGCACAGGCATCGTCGATATTCGCAAGGATGGCTGGCGTGTGCCTTCGGTTATTCTGGATACGGACCCACCCGACCACAACCGCGCGCGCGGTGTGCTCAACGACATCCTGTCGCTACGTTCACTTGAACAGTTCAAGGCCCAGACCGAAGCGCAAGCAGACCGTATGGTGCGTGATCTGGCACAGCGCGGTCAGTTTGACGCCGCAGCCGACCTGGCGAAAGCCTTGCCAATGGCGGTTTTGCCGGATGCCGTGGGCCTTCAGCAAGACGGGCGCGACCATTTGCTGCGCTATGCCAGCCTGAATTTCAATTCCCTTGGGCCACGAAACGCAATCTGGCAAAAGGCCGAGGAACACGCCCGCGAGTCGGTCGCATGGGTCACGCAGCAATGCGCGCGTGAAAATCTGGCACCGGGCGGGTTTGGCGCGGCCATTTATGCACATGCCGATACAGGCACAATCACCCCCGCCGAAGCCGGGCTTCTGGTGCGCACTTTCCTGTCTGCGGGACTGGATACAACGATCTATGGTATCGGCAATGCCATTCGCGCGCTGGCGGAAAACCCTGATCAATGGGATCTTCTGCGCGCAGACCCCACGCGCGCCGCCGCCGCGTTCGAGGAAACCCTGCGCCTGCATCCCCCCAGCCACTTGGTTGGCCGGACTGTGGCCAAGGATACAAGTTTTCGGGGAACGCCGCTGCGCGAGGGGCAGAAGGTTCTGCTGTTCATCGCGGCAGGCAATCGCGACCCGCGCGCTTTTGACCGCCCCGATGTTTTCGACATCGCGCGGCGCACGCGCGGGCATCTGTCCTTCGGGGTCGGCGTGCATGGATGCGTGGGCCAGGTCATCGCGCGGCTGGAAGCCGTCGCCGTCCTGACGGCCATGGCACGCCATTTCCGCGCCATCGACCTGAACGGGAAACCGGAATTGACACATACAAACTGGCTGCGCGGCCATGCCCGCCTGCCTGTCAGCGTGATCCCGGCATGACGCCGGGGACTACCAGCCGCTGGGGCCAACCCAGCATTCACCGGGAGGAATGAAATGAAAGATTTTGCAAGGAAGGCAGCGCTTGCCGTGGCCCTTGCCGCAGGGGTAGCAGCCCCAGTGGCGGCGCAGGACTATGTCTATGGGTCCTGGGTTCCGGCAACGGATTGGCTGAACGCCGGCGCATTGCCCGAAATGTTCAACCGAATTGCCGAAGAAACAGATGGCGAAATCACATGGGAACTGATGCCCGGTGGACAACTTGCCGGCGGGGTGGAAACCTTTGCAGCGGTGCGCGATCTACTTATGGATGCAGGCGTCGCGGTGCCAACCTACGTGCCGGACCTGACCCCGGCAATGTCGATGCTGTATTCAACCGTCGTGCCCGGGTCGGACCCGGTTGCAGCGGCGGGCGCATCGGTGGAAACGATCATGCTGAATTGCCCGTCTTGCCTGGCAGAGGCCCGCGCGCAGGACGCGCTGCCACTGGGGGGCTATGCGGGGGCGCCGTTCTATCTGATGTGCCGCCAGCCAATCACCACAGTCGAGGATATTCGCGGCAAGCGCGTCCGCGCGTCCGGCGCGTCGCTGGGCATATTGAACGAAGCCGGCGCGCAGGTGATTTCGGCATCCCTGACTGAAGCGGTCACACTGCTGCAACGCGGCGGGCTGGATTGCGTGGCAGGTGTTTCGGGCTGGCTCAAGACCTTCGGCTATGGGGAATTCGCCAAGCATGTGACCGATTTTTCATTGGGTGTCTCATCGCCGGTTCTGGCGCTTTGGTTGAACCGCGAAGTGTTCAAGGCAATGACGCGCGACCAGCAGATCGCGCATCTGCGCGGGGCGGCCTATGTCGGCGCAACCCAGACAATCGATCTGTTCATCAAGCAAAACGCCGATAACGTGGCACAAGCTGTCAGTGAATTCGGCGTTGAATTCGTGCCCGTGGGCGAGGATTTCGACACAATGATGGCTGCCTATCAGGCGCAGGAACGCGAAAGCCATATCAGCCGTGCCGAAGGTTTCGGCGTGGCCGATGCAGCGCAGATATACGACAGCTATGCCGAACTTCTGGTAAAGTGGCGCGCCCTGTCCGAGGAGATTGGCGAGGACGTCGAGAAATTCGCCGAAGTCCTGTGGGATGAAGTCTATTCCAAGGTCGATCCTGACGATCTGTAACCCCTGACTGGCGGACCTGACGTGCAGAAACTTGATGATATTCTGGAAGTGCTGGAACGCTGGTGCCTTTATATCGCCGCCCTTGCAGGGGCGGCGATGATGGCGCATGTCGCGGTGGACGTGTTCAGCCGGACAGTGCTGAATGCGCCCTTGCACGGCACCAATGTGGTGGCCGCGCGCTACTATATGGTCGCGCTGGCGTTCCTGCCGCTTGCATTCGTGTCGCGCAACCTTGGGCAAATGTCTGTCGATGTGTTCACCTCCAGCATGCGCGGGGGAATGCGGCGGCTGGTCGATCTGTTCAGCACCACGCTGATGCTGGTCTATGTTGGCATGCTGACATGGATGGCGTTTGAAAGTGCGCAGCGGCGCACGGCGTCGGGGGAATTCATTGACCTGCAAATCGCGGTAATCCCGGTCTGGCAGGGACGATGGATTGTCCCGCTGGCTTGCGGACTTTTGTTTTTGCATGTGCTGATCCGCCTGCTTCGCAGCCTGTCAACACCCGATAGGGAGTCCCTGTAATGACAGGTCTTGTTCTTGGCGGAACCAGCCTTGCGGTGGTTTTGTTTCTGATTTCGCTGCGGGTGCCGATTGGCGTGGCGCTGGGAACCGTGGCGTTTGGCGGCTTCTGGTATGTGCGGGGCTGGAACACAGCGCTGGGCCAGCTAAGGGAAGTGCCCTATAATTTTGTCGCCAACTGGGACTTGTCGGCCATCCCGATGTTCCTGCTGATGGGGGCGATTGTGGCAGTGTCGGGCACGGCAACTGCCCTGTTCAAGGCGGCCCGCCTGTGGCTTGCCGCCCTTCCCGGCGGGCTGGCGGTGGCAACGAACATGGCCTGCGCGGGGTTTGCTGCGGGCTGCGGGTCTTCGGTGGCGGCTTCGGCGACCATGGGGCGCATTGCCATTCCTGAAATGCTGAAGGCGGGCTATGAAAAGGGGCTGGCTGCGGGCACGGTGGCCAGTGCGGGCACAATTGCAGCGCTGATCCCGCCGTCGATCCTGCTGGTAATTTTCGGCGTGTTTGCGGAAGTGTCGATAACCGCACTTCTGTTGGCGGGGGTGTTGCCCGGGCTTTTGACAGCAGCACTGTATTCGGTGATGATCCTGTTGCGCTGCATGCACAACCCGTCGCTTGCGCCGCGTATTTCGCTGGATGATGAACCCGACCTGCGGCGTGCGCGCTGGCTGGCGCTTGCCGAAATCTGGCCCATTGCGCTTTTGATGGTGGGAATTGTCGGTGCCCTGTATTCCGGCACGGTCACCCCCACAGAAGTGGGCGCAGCGGGGGCGTTTCTTGCGCTTGTGATCGCAGTCCTGCAAGGCAAAATGAATGTCGGAAAATTCATCGAGGCGCTGAAGGACTCGATGGCCGTGACCGCCCAGATATTCTTCGTGGGGATCGGCGCGCTTTTGTATACGCGGTTTCTGGCGCTTACCGGAATGAGCCGCATTCTGGCAGATACCATTGCCCCGTTGGGCCTTGATCCGCTGCTGGTGATGCTGGCCATCACGGTTATCTTCCTGATCCTGGGTATGTTCCTTGACCCACTTGGCATTTTGCTGATCACCATGCCTGTCTTTGTGCCCTTGGTGAACGCGATGGACATGAGCCTGATATGGTTCGGCGTGCTGGCCGTGAAGTTCATAGAGATAGGCATGTTGACCCCGCCCCTTGGGTTCAATGTCTATGTGGTCAAAAGTGTGGTCGGTGACACCATACCGTTGCAAAAAATTTTCAAGGGGGTCGGCTGGTTTCTGGTGTGCGATCTGATTGTCGTGCTGCTGCTGGTCCTGTTTCCGGTGATCGTGCTGTTCCTGCCCGATCTGATGCGGGGGTGAGCATGGGCATGTTTGACCAAACCTGGGATTACGTCATCATTGGCGGTGGCACAGCCGGTTGCGTTCTGGCCAACAGGCTAAGCGAGGACCCCCGCATGTCGGTGCTGCTGCTGGAAGCTGGCGGCACAGGGCGCGACCTGCGGGTGGAAATTCCGCTTCTGCTGGGTCATGTCATCGGCAATCCGCGCTTCGACTGGATGTGGCACAGCGCGCCGGAACCGCATCTGAACGGTCGCACCATGCCCTTGCCGCGCGGGCGCATGCTGGGTGGGTGTTCGGGCATGAATGGCATGGTCTATGTGCGCGGTCACCGAACTGATTATGACGGTTGGGCCGATATGGGGTGCACAGGCTGGGGGTGGGCCGATGTGGTGCCGTATTTCATGCGGTCTGAATGCGCAGAAGGCCCGCCCCAGCAAGGGCACGGCCAACAAGGGCCATGGATCAATTCCGACCCCGGAATGCGCTGGCCCGCGCTGGATGCCTATATCGACGCCGCTGAACAGGCCGGAATTCCCCGAACACCCGACTATAATTGCGGCGAGAATGAAGGCGTCGCGTATTTTCGCGCAACCATTCATCACGGCAGGCGCCAGACAACCGCCAAAGCATTTCTGACACCGGCGAAGGGACGCGCCAACCTGACCGTTGTGACCGGCGCGATGGTTCAAAGGCTTGTTGTCGAAGGCAGCCGCGTAGCCGGGGTGCAGCTTATCCACCGCGGCGAACCCCACATTGTGCGCGCGGGGCGCGAGATCATCTTGTCGGCCGGGGCCTATGCCTCGCCTGGGGTGCTGGAACGCTCTGGCATCGGGCAGGCGTCGCGGCTTTCGGCGCTTGGAATAGCCCCTGTCCTGAACCTGCCCGGCGTGGGGGAAAACCTGCAGGATCATTGGCAAATTCGCGTGCAGCACCGGCTGGACGGCACCCCTACACTGAACGATTCAGGGCGCAGTTTTCTGGGGCGCGCGGTGATGGCGGCACAATGGGCGCTGATGCGCAGCGGCCCTATGTCTGCGCAGCCGCCCCTGCTGGCGGCGTTTGCATCGGTCACGGACGGGGTGGCGGTGCCGGATGTGCAAATCCATGTTTCGGCGGCCAGCTATGACAGTGTTGGCGGGCCGCTGCACCCGTGGCCGGGAATTACATCCTCGGCGTGCAACCTGCGCCCTGCAGCGCGGGGGCATGTCCATATCACTGACCCCGACCCGTCAGTGCAGCCGGAGATCCTGAACAATTATCTTGGCCACCCCGAAGATGTGGACCTTGCTGTGCGGGCGGTCGGTCTGGTGCGGCGTATCATGGCCCAGCCCGCAATGGCAGCCTTCACCCCGCAAGAAACCTCGCCCGGGGCGGATGTCCATGATCGCGACGCGCTGATTGCATATGCGCGGCAGGTTGTTGCCACAGTGTTCCATCCGGTCGGCACCTGCCGCATGGGGCATGGACCAGATGCTGTTGTGACCCCTGACTTACGCCTGATTGGCCTGTCCGGTCTGCGCATCGTTGATGCGTCAGTCATGCCGACAATCCCTTCCGGCAATACGGCGGCCCCTGTCGTGATGATTGCCGAACGCGCCGCAGACCTTATTCGTGCCGCCCGCCTTGCGGACGCGGCCTGACCCTGACCGGAGGAACAGATGACCCAACATTTCCAGATCCCGCCGCGCCCGGCCCTGCTAAACAGGCCCGTCCAGCAGATATTCATAAACGGTAGCTGGTGCGACGCTGCGGACGGGCGCGATTTCCCTACGGTGGACCCCTCCAGCGGTGCCCCCTTGGCGCGCATTGCACGCGGCGGCAGCGAAGATATTGATCGCGCGGTCAGCAGTGCGCGCGCGGCACTGGAAGGCGAGTGGGCGCGCATGACGCCCGCAGACCGCCAGCGCATCCTGTTGCGGCTGGCAGATCTGGTCGAGGCCAATATCGACGATCTGGCCATGATCGACACGCTGGAAATGGGCGCGCCGATTGCCCGCCTGCCCGTGATGCGGCGCAGGTCGCCTTCGGTCATCCGGTTCTATGCGGGGCTCGTGACCGCGATAGAAGGGCGCACAATCTCGAATTCAATTCCCGGCGATGTGGTCAGCTATACCTTGCGCGAACCCGTCGGTGTGGTGGGGGCCATCATTCCGTGGAACGCCCCGTTCCCTGCGGCCCTGATCAAGCTGTGCCCGGTTCTGGCGGCGGGGTGCACGCTGGTGCTCAAACCGTCCGAGGATGCGTCGCTGTCGTCAATCCGGTTGATGGAACTGTTGCAGGAAGCAGGGCTGCCGCCCGGCGTGGTAAATATGGTCACCGGCTATGGACTTGAGGCGGGCGCGGCACTTGCAGCGCATCCGGGCGTGGACAAGATTGCCTTCACCGGATCAACCGCAACCGGGCGCCAGATCATCGCGGCGTCGATGGGGAACCTGAAGCGGCTGTCGCTGGAACTGGGCGGCAAATCCCCGGACATCGTGTTTGCCGATGCTGATCTGGACCGCGCCGTGGCAGGCGCGGCCATGGGGGTGTTTGGCAATACCGGACAGGTCTGTTCGTCAGGAAGTCGCATTTTCGTGCAACGTCCCGTCTTTGATGAAGTCGTTACCCGCATGGCAGATTTCGCCCGCGCCCTGCAGGTGGGGCCGGCCACCGATCCTGCAACGCAAATTGGTCCCATCGCGTCAGAACGCCAGTTGATGCGCGTTATGTCCTATCTGGATGCCGGAAAGACCGCAGGGGCCACTGCCGTGGTGGGTGGCCAGCGGCTGGCGGGCGCCTTGGAAACGGGGTGTTTCGTGGCACCCACCATCTTTTCAAACGTATCTTCGGACATGACGATTGTGCGGGAAGAAATTTTTGGCCCGGTCGCGGTTGTCATCCCCTTCGACACCGAAGCCGATGCCGTTAAAATGGCGAATGATACCGAATACGGCCTTGGGGCCGGGGTCTGGACGCGCGATCTGGGCTGCGCGCACCGGATGAGCCGACGTATCCGTGCAGGAACTGTCTGGGTCAATTCCTACCAGCTTATGGACCCTGCAGTGCCCATGGGGGGGATGAAACAATCCGGCCATGGCCGCGAATGCGGTGTCGAACATCTGGACGCGTTTCTTGAAACCAAATCTGTATGGATCGATGCGGGATAAGGGTCAGTGTGGGGCGCGGTGAAGTGCCAGCGCGCGCCATATATTGCCACCATGATACCGCACACTGTCCGAACGGTAAATTTCTGGGCGCGGCAGGCCCGGCCATTCTGGGGCGCTGGGCTGCCATCCAGCCCCCTGAAGCACGCGCCGCGTGGGACAGGCGCAGAACCGTGCCCGGCCTTGCCCCTGATCACACAGTCGGGGCGGTCGTGCAGAACTGCAGCCGCGCCTAGCGCATGTTCAGGAAGCTCGAAACCGGTTCCCACTTTTGCGCAGCATGCTCTAGCCTCTGGCGTCCTGGATGGCATTGGCAAGATCACCGGCATTCATGGCCCCCGCATAGATCACTGTGCCGATGATGAACGCGGGCGTGCCCGACAGGCCAAACCCGGCCGCCTGACGGGAATTGCGCGCGATCAGCCCGTCCAGTCTGGATCGGTCTTGCCGGTAGCCTGCCTGAAGGGTCCGGGGCTGCAGGCCAGCGCCCTGTAGTGCTGCGTCAATATCGCGGTTGCCCAGACGCCCCGGTGTGGCCATCAGCGCAGCATGGGCCTGCGCATAGCGGCCATCCGCCACTGCGCCCAGCACCAATTGGCTGGCCCGCACCGAAGCGGCGCCAAAAATGGGCCAGTCCTTCATCAACAACCGGATATTGCCGTCTTGTTGCACTGCGCGCATCAGGTCGGGATGGTTGCGTTTGCAAAACGGGCATTGATAGTCGAAATACTCCACAATGGTCAGATCACCTTGCGGATTGCCCAGAACCGGCTGGTCAGGGTCAAACAGCACATCTTCTATGCTTGGCGGGGTCTGTGCTTTCGCGCCCGGGAACAGGCCCGCGACGCCCAGTCCGGCAAGGGTGCCAAGGGTGAAATTGCGACGTGTCAGCATGGTGTTTCTCCTATTGGGGTTTCAACCGCCGCCCAGCAGCATGTCCAGCGTCAAACCGTCATCATCGGCCATGCGCTGCAATGTCCGGGCTTCGGCCATCGGTATTTGTGTCCCCGCAGCAGGGGCGGGCGCAGCCCCTGGCGGGCGTGTCCCCTGCCCTGCCTGATCTTCCCGTAGCACAGTGACGCGGGTGCGGCCTTTGTCCACGCGCGCATAAAGGTCGATCACGTCTTGCTGGAACATGCGTATACAGCCAGAGGAACTGGCCATGCCAATGGTCCAGGGCTGCGGCGTGCCATGAATGCGATACAGCGTGTCCTTGCCGCCGCGATGCAAGTAAAGCGCGCGCGCCCCAAGCGGATTATCCGCGCCCCCACTCATGCCGCTGCGATGGGGTTCATAGGCTTCGGGATCTTCGGCCAGCATGTTGGGCGTTGGGGTCCAGCGTGGCCATTCGCGGCCATAAGGGATGGTGGCATCGCCCGAAAAATCGCGCCCCGCCTCGCCCACGCCGACAGTGTAGCGCATGGCGCGATCCCCGCTTTGCACCAGATACAGATACCTGTCCCAAGGGTCCACGATAATGGTGCCCGGACGTTCTTCGGTCCAGTAATCGACCTGTTGGCGGATGGTTTCCATCGAAAGATATTTCGGATCAACGGGGTCGATCCAGACATCGCCATCATGCAGGCCACCATACATGCGCAACACTTCTGGCGGCAGGGCATCGACCTTGGCTTCGGGTTCGGGGTTGGCACGTTCGGGGGCGGGCGCGCAAGCACCGACCAGCCCGGCCAGCGCAAGGCCAGCCAGCAATTTTTTCAGGGTCATGTCTTACCTCAGGGAGTGTAATCGGGACTGGAAGGCCGCGCGCGAAATCTCGCCCAGATGAACGGAATCGAGGCGGCCCGAGGAGGAGAAGAACAGCGTGGCAGGCAGGCCCGGCGTCTGGAACAGCGCCATCGCCGCTGCGTCCGGGTCCAGCAGCACGCCGTCGGTGGTCAGGTCTTGTTGCAGCAGATAGTCCTGCACATCCGGGCCAGACTCGGCTTGGTTGATGAACAGCACCTGCACCTCTGGCGTTGCCGCAGCCAGGGTCATCATCATCGGCAACTCACGCCGGCAGGGCGGGCACCAGCTGGCCCACAGGTTGATGACAACAGGCTGCCCCGGCGCAAGTGTGACGGCAGGCCCCTGCAGTGCGGCAAAACTGGCAGGCGGCAGCGTCATTTGCGGTGCAGGCAGCGTGTGCAGGACCGCTTGCCAGACCAGAATACCCGCCATTCCCGTAGCCAGCAGCCCCCCCGCAACACGCGTCTTGCCGCGCAATGCCACCACAGCCAGCACACCCGCACCAGCGCCAAGCGCGGCAGCCGCGTCAAAGCCCCCTTGCCAGACGGCAAAAACCGTCAGCGGGTCTTCGGTGTAGACGGTGAAATTGCGCAGCACATGCCCCACCCTGCCCCCCACCAGCCCGACCAACAGAAGGGCCGTTGCCCCTTCGTCCAGTCCTGCAAGCGTCCGGCTGCCGCGCCGGGCCAGCGCCACCAGCACCAAAAAGGCCATGACACCAGCGATAAAAGCGAAGCGATCAACCGACAGCACAACAGGGCCAAGGGATATGCCGGTCATGGCTGCACCCGCTTCGCGGACTCAATCACTGGCGCGGCACGGGTTTCGCCTATCAGGCGGGTGCCGGCCCCTTCTTGCAGGGTGGCGTCAAGAAAGATCATCGTGGGCGGACCTGCGGCACCAAGGCTGTTCATCAACGCTTGCCCTTCAGCGTTAAAATCGCTCAGATCGACCTTGATGCGCGTCATCCCGTCCAGCGCTGCCGACACATCGGCGCTGGGCAGGACGCGGCGTTCAATGGTGCGACAGCTCACGCACCAATCCGCCGTCAGGTAGATGACAACAGGTTGGTCCGGCGCAGCAAGCGCTGCCTGCAACCCGTCACGGTCCGTGACCGTCTGCCACTGCGGCGCGATACCGGACGCGGGTTGCCCGATGGCGAAGGGCCGCAGCGGGTTATCCGCGCCGCGCACTGCCCCCAGCGCAAGCACCCCTGCAGGCAACAAGGCGCATATGGCCAGCGCACCAACAAGGATGCGGCTACGCGGGCCGCGCAAGTCAGGCAAAGCCACACGCAACAGGAACAAAGCGAACCCCGCCAGCACCAGCGCCCAGCCCGCAACGATCCAGGGGCCCTGGCCAAAACGCCCAGCCAACCACAGGGCAAGCGCCAGAAAGATAAAACCGAACCCTTGTTTGACCCGCACCATCCACACCCCAGAGCGGGGCAGATACTTCGCCCCCAGCGTGCCAAACACCACCAGCGGCGCACCCTTACCCAACCCCAGCATGAACAGGGCCGCCGACCCCAGCATCATGTCGCCAGTCTGCGCAATATATAGTAGCGCCGCCGCCAGCGGGGCCGTCACACAAGGCCCCACCACCAGCGCCGAGGTAAACCCCAGACCCAGCGCACCGGGCAGCGTGCCGCGCGCCCCCGCGTTTTTCCCTTGAATCCGCGCCACCCAGCTATTGGGCAAGCGGATGTCAAACAGCCCGAACATAGATACAGCCAGCACGACAAACAACGCGATGACCAGCGCGATTGCCACAGGGGATTGCAGCACCATCTGCAGGTTCTGCCCTGTCGCCGCCGCGGCCATTCCCAGCAGCCCGAAAGCCGCCGCCATCGCCACCACATAGGCCAATGACAAGATGAACCCGCGTCGTCGCGTCATCTGCGCCCCGTCGCGGGCAAGATAGCCGCCAAGGATTGGCACCATTGGCAGCACACAGGGGGTGAAGGCCAGCGCCAGCCCGAAGCCGAAAAAAGCCAGCAGCAGGATCGGCACGCCTTGTGCGCCCAGCCGGTCCATCACACGCGCTTCATCGGATAAGGTCAGACTGGCCGCGCCCCCGCCCAGTGTGATCTTGGTGCTTTGGGGGGCGTAGCAAATGCCGTCATCCTGACAGCCTTGCCACCCGACTGACAGGACACCGCGCTGTTGCGCCAGATCAAGGGTGATATCTTGGCGATACACATGTGTGGAACCGAATGTCAGGTCTTCGGTCAGTTCCGCATCCGGCAGGTCCAGCGCGACGGGGCCAGACGCTGTGCGCACTTCCAGCTTGTCGCGATACAGGTAATACCCCGGCGTGACCTGCCATGTCAGGCTTATCCCGCCATCAGCGCGGGTTTCGTGGCTAAGGACAAACGCTTCATCCGCAGGCAAGGCAGTATTGGTTGCAGGGCTGGACCACTGGACGTTCTGCCCGATGGCCACGCTGGCAAACAAAAGCACCCCAAGGGCTGCAAGGGCGATGGGCCAGAAGGCGCGAAGTATATTCATCTTTGTCATGCTGCCCCGTTCATACCCGTTAGCTTAAGGCAGCCTTAAGGTAGGCACACCATCACTGGAACTTGCCCCCAAAGCCCACTAGGCCAAAGACATGCGCATTTTGATCGTTGAAGATGACGAAACACTTTCCGACGGCTTGGCCGCCGGCCTTGGCCTGAACGGGTTTTTAGCCGAAGTTACAGGCACTTGTGCCGATGCAGATATGGCATTTCAAAATGGCTGCTTCGCGGCCGTGGTGCTGGATGTGATGCTGCCTGATGGCTCGGGCCTTGATCTGCTGACCCGTTGGCGCAAGGCTGGCCATCACATACCAGTGATCTTGCTGACCGCGCTGGATGCAGTGGCAGACCGGATTGCCGGGTTGGACCATGGGGCAGATGATTATCTGGGCAAGCCCTTCGATCTGGACGAACTGGCCGCGCGCCTGCGTGCCATCGGGCGGCGCAGCGAAGGGCGCGCCGAACCAGTGATGCGGTTTGGCAATCTGGAACTGGACCCCGCAGCGCACACCGCCGCGCGTGGCGGGCAACAAATCGCGCTGTCGCGGCGCGAATACACGTTGTTGCATGCGCTTATGGAACGGCCCGGCGCGATCATTGGCCGCCCGACGCTGGAAGACCGGCTGTATGGTTGGCAGGACGGCGTCGAAAGCAACGCGCTTGAAGTGCATATCCACAAGCTTCGCGCGAAACTCGGGGCTGGGATGATCCGCACAGTGCGCGGCATAGGCTACCAGTTGCAGAAGGACGCGACATGATGTCAATTCGCTGGCGGTTGTTTGCCATACTGCTTGTGGCGACAGGGCTGATCTGGCTGTCGGCGGTGGTCTGGCTGCAATATTCGGCCAAGGCACAGATCGAGCGCGTGCTGGATTCGCGGCTGGCAGAAGCGGGCCAGATGGTGTCGTCGCTACTGGCGGACCGCGGGTTGGCCGAAGCCGTCAGCACCGATGCTGCGGGCAGCCTGAGCTTGCCGGATTTCCGTGTGTTCGAGGGCGGTCTGGAACGACAGCTGCATTGTCAGGTCTGGTCCCTGCGCGGCACGCTTTTGGGGCAATCCGGCGCTGGACCTGCTGCGCGACTGGGCGCGTCGGAACCGGGCTTCAGCATGACGCAGATGAATGGCGACCGCTGGCGCGTGTATACTGTGGTCAATGAAGAATTGGGGGTCGAAATTGTTGTCGGCGAAAGCCTGGCAATGCGCGAGAATCTGGTTGCCGATGTGCGCGCGGGGCTGCTGTGGCCCATTGTGATCATCGCGCCCCTGCTGGCCTTCGCAATCTGGCTAAGTGTGGGGCGCGGGCTGTTGCCGCTTGGGCACTTTGCCGCCGGCCTTGCCATCCGGTCCGACAATGACCTTTCCCCCGTGGCCACGGCCCCCCTGCCCCCTGAGATGCGCCCTGTCGGCGCGGCGCTGAACGCATTGCTGGCGCGTCTGGACGGCGCGCGCAGGCGGGAACGCGATTTCATTGCCTATGCGGCGCATGAACTCAAGACCCCGCTTGCAGGGATAAAGACACAGGCGCAAGTTGCCAGGGCCGCCCCGTCCGGCGACGTGCGGCGCAACGCGCTTGACCGGCTGACAGGGGCAGTGGACCGGACGAACCGGCTGGTAAACCAATTGCTGGAACTTGCCCGGCTTGAAGATGGCGGCGCAGATAAAAGCACTGCACAACCGCTGGGGACCATCGCGCAAAAGGTCGTATGGGATTTGCAGGATCTGGCGATGGCGCGCAATCTGGTCGTGCATGTTGAAAACGAAGCGGCAGGGTCCAGGGCTGATCCTGTCCATCTGGGCCTTGCGCTGCGCAATGTCGTTGAAAATGCGCTGAATGCAGCAGCGGCGGGCACCGAAGTGGTCATCACGCTGTCCGACACGGGAATTGAAGTCCGCGATCAAGGTCCAGGCATCGACCCGGCAGATTTGCCATATGTGACACAACGCTTTTTCACTGGCACAGCGTCAAAGCACAAGGGCAGCGGACTGGGGCTTGCAATCACGGCAGCGGCATTGAACCGGATTGGCTGGAATTTGTATTTCCGCACCAACGCACCGCAAGGCCAGATTGTGGGCCTGTCACGGGCGAACTGATGTCGCAAAACCGCTACCGGGACATTGCCACTGTGATGGCGCGTCGGCCCATACAGCCCCTGTCTGAAGGCGGATGTTCCGCGCCGCCACCGGGCGCTTCGGCTGGCGGGCTTTCAGGCCGTCAGAGCATGTTCAAGAAGCTCGGAACCGTTGCCCAGTTTTGGGGAACACGCGCTAATCACGCTGTTCCAACAAGGCGCGCGCAGTCACTTCGTCGGTGATAAGAACTGTCGGTTCCAGCACGTTTATCGCCCCCAGAAGCGCCCCGATCTTTTCGGGGCCACCGGAAACCAAAACCCGTTCCGGGGTTTTGCGCAGCTGCGGCAAATCAACCGAAATCGCGCGCCCGTTCACCTGATTGTCGACCAAACGGCCGCGCGCATCGATGAAATTGTATAGCAAATCACCCACAGCGCCCGCCTCCACCAAGGACCGGCGTTCGGGTTCGGACAAATGGCCCAGCCTGTAGGATGTCGTGATGGTCGATATCCCCCCCACCGAAACCAGCACCATGTCCAGATGGTCGGCCATCTGGAATATCTCTGCCAGTCCGCAGCGTTCCAGCAGGGCATGTTTGGTTTCCGCGCTGTCAACCAGCGCCGGCGCTGGAATAAGAAAACCGTCCCCCTGAAACAATTGCGCAAACTGCCAGGCAAATTCCGCCGGGTTGAACCGCCGCGCTGCGGAAATCCCGCCCAGCAACGACACGACCCGAAAATTCTCCAGCGTGCGGCCAGCGATGAACGGCAGCGTGTTATAGAGGGTCTGCCCCCACCCCACACCGACCGACATACCCGATTGCATGGTGCGGTTGATAAATGCGCCCGCTGCCGCAGCAATCACCTTCACCGGATCAGACGTCGGGTCGGACACTGGCGCGGCAATGACGTGATTGATGGCGAAGCGTTCTTCCAACGCACGTTCCACTTTCACAAGGTCGGCAAGGGGCGCAGACACAGTGATCCGCACTTCATTTCTGCGGCGCGCATCCGCCAGAAGCCGCACAACCGCCACGCGGTTCAGTCCCAGCAAGGTGGCAACGTCGCTTTGCGTGCGCCCCTCGACAAAATAAAGCCAAACCGCACGCGCACGAAGGCGATCCATGTCGGTCTGTGGCAGCGTTTCGGCAAAGGTGCGGACGGGTGTGTTTTCCTTGGTCATATCAGCACATTTCAGCATCCGGACGCGCCGGGCAAGCGAATAATTACGCCATCTGCCGGGCCAGAATGCCTGCCACAGTTTCGGGGGTGTCAATATGCGGAATATGCCCGCACTCCGGTAACAGATGCAGCGCCATGTCGCCGCGTGCCGCAAGGGCGTGACGCCATGGAATAATCCGGTCAGCCCGCCCCCAGATAATTGCAGTGCGGGCTGTCACACGGCGCAAAGCGGCGGTCAGATCGAAGGCCTGAACATCATCGGGGAAAAGTGCGGTTGCCAGATCAAGCTGGGCCGCGCGCAGCTGCGGATCAAGGCGCCCACGCAGGGCAGCGCGGGCGTAATCCTCGCCAAGTCTGTCAGGATCGGCTGTCAGACGCCGAAGCCATGGCAGCAGGCTTTCCACGCGGCTGGCGCGCGCGATTCCGTTCAACACCGGCGCGTCAATTTCCGGGCCAAGCCCCGACGGCGCAATCAGCGTAAGGCTAAGGATCTTGCGTGGGCGGATATCTGCCAGTGCCAGCGCCAACGCACCACCAAGCGAATGGCCCACCAAATGAACCTGATCCGCGCCGCTTGCATCAAACGCGGCGACAACAGCCCGCGCCAGTTCGGCAAAGCTGCGCAGGCTGCGGCGGGGCGATTTGCCATGACCGGGCAAATCCAGTCGCAGCAATGGCTGGTCCTTGGGAAGCGCGCGTTCCAGCGGTGCCCAACCTGTCGAATCTGCCGCGAACCCGTGAATCAGGAACAGCGGTGCAGTATCGCGGCCCGCGCGTCGGGTCAGATGCAGGTCACCTGGTTGCACAGACCAGCCGGAAGGCAACTGCGCAGCACCGTGTTGCGGCTGCCCATGCGCACGATTGTCGATATCGGCCCGTTGCACCCGCCCTTTCGGGCCACTGCCTGCGACATGTCGCAAATCAACGCCTGTTTCGCGCGCCAGGCGCCGCGCAGCGGGTGTGGCGCGCTGGCGCGGATCATGGTGCACTTCCTGCGGGGCGGCAGGTTGCGGGGCGGCAGGTCGGGGCGGCACAATGCTGGGGGCAGTTCCCACCCCATCGGCGCGCGCAGCGCTGGCAGGTGGCGCGGTTACAGGTTCATCTTTTGCATATATCCACGCAACTGGCGCACCCACCGCGACGCTTTGGCCCGGAGCAACCATGTTGTGAACGTGACCGGATGCGGGGCTTTCCACTTCCATCGCGGCCTTGTCGGTTTCAATGTCGAACAAGGGCGCGCCTTTCGCCACGAAGTCCCCTTCTGCGACATGCCAGACCGACAGGGTGCCCGCAGTCATGTCCATATCGACCTTTGGCAGGATCACTTCGGTGGGCATGTCAGACTTCGCCCCCGACCAGCTTGCGCACTGCGCGTTCAATCCCGTCGACCTGTGGCACGGCCGCGCGTTCAAGGTCAGGATTATAGGGAATGGGCGCTTCGGCCCCGCCAAGGCGCATGATCGGGGCTTCCAGATAATCAAACGCGTCGCTTTCGGCAATCAATGCGCTGATTTCGGCCCCCAGCCCCAATGTGCGCACACCTTCGAATACACACAGCGCGCGCCCCGTCTTGCAGACCGATGCAATGATCGTGGCGCTGTCGATGGGGCGGACAGACCGCAGGTCGATCACCTCGGCGCTGATCCCGTCAGCGGCCAGTGTTTCGGCCGCTTCCAAAGCACGATGCACCATGATCGCGCCGGCGATAATGGTGATATCCGTTCCCTCGCGCCGGATTTCGGCCTTTCCGATGGGAATTGTGTAGTGGCCAGCGGGCACATCGCCCTTCATTTTGTAAAGCAGCTTATGTTCGAAAATGATCACTGGATCGGGGTCAGCCAAAGCGGCCAGCAGCAACCCTTTGGCGTCATATGGTGTTGAGGGCTGCACAACCTTCAGGCCCGGCACATGGCCAAACCATGCCTCGAAGCTTTGACTGTGCTGCGCGGCGGCCCCCGTACCTGACCCCGAAGGCATGCGAAACACCAGCGGCACTGACGCCTCTCCGCCCAGCATGAAGCGCATTTTCGCGGCCTGATTGACAATCTGTTCCATCGCAAGCGCCGCAAAGTCGGAAAACTGAAACTCATAAATCGGGCGCAGGCCGGTCAGTGCTGCCCCCACTGCCACACCGGCCCCCCCCAGTTCCGAGATTGGCGTGTCCATCACCCGGTCAGGCCCGAAACGGTCAATCAGATCGCCCGTAACCTGAAACGCGCCCCCATAAACGCCAATGTCTTCGCCCATCAGCACCACATTCGGGTCGCTTTCCAGCGCAAGCGCCATCGCCTCGCGCAGGGCTTCTGCGTAACTTAGCGTGCGGGATGGATGTGCAGGCGCGTTCATATCGCGTCCTCGGCGTGAACATAGCGCGTGACATCTGCTATATCCGGCGCGGCGCTGGATTTGGCGAATTCGATACCCGCCGCAACCTCTGCCTCGGCCTCGAGCAACAGTGCGGCAGCATCTGCATCGGTCAGAATGCCATGACTGACAAGTTGGGCGCGAAACCGGGTGATGGGGTCTTTTGCAACCCAGCTTTCAATTTCGTCCTTGGTGCGGTAGCGGTTGCGATCGGATTTGGAATGCCCCCGGATGCGATAGGTCAGGTTTTCAATAAGGCTTGGTCCCTGCCCGCTTCGCGCCCGTGCAATCGCTGTATGCGCGGCCTGGGCAACTGCGGAAAAGTCGTTGCCGTCAACAGTTTCGCCCGGCATGGCATAGGCCGCCGCACGGTCAGATATCCGCGCAACAGCCGTAGATCTTTCCACAGATGTGGACATGCCGTATTTGTTGTTTTCACAAATGAAAACAACGGGCAACTGCCAGACGCTGGCCATGTTCAACGCTTCGTGGAAGGCCCCTTCGTTATTGGCCCCATCCCCGAAAAAACACACCGTCACATCCGGTTTTCCCTGCCGTTTGGCCGTCAGCGCGGACCCCACGGCTATTGGCAGCCCCCCCCCGACAATACCGTTTGCACCCAGATTGCCCGTTTTGACATCCGCAATATGCATTGATCCGCCGCGCCCGTGGCAATAGCCGGTTTGCTTGCCAAAAAACTCTGCGAACATGCGGCCCACATCTGCCCCTTTGGCGATGCAATGCCCATGGCCGCGATGGGTGGATGTAATCTTGTCTTGATCCGAAAGCTCCAGACATGATGCGACAGCGGAAGCTTCCTGCCCGATGGACAGATGCATCGTGCCGTGGATCAGGCCGCGCGCATAGCTTTCCTCTGCCCCTTCTTCAAAGCGGCGGATCAGATACATTTTCTTCAGGGCAGCGCGCAACTGCGCGGGCGCATACTGCCTGATCACGAATGGAAGGTTGTCTGTTGCCACCTGCACCGCCCGAGACATGTTCACAGCCCTTTCGTTTCAGCCGCACCCGCACCGAAGTAACTTTCGGAAACAGGCCGGGTTTGCGGATCGCCACTGCGACCCAATGCAAATCATTGCGAGATATGACTGAAAGTTATTGAACAAATGTCATTTGGTCAATAATTAAGTTCACACCTTGCCACCATCGACCGCGCGCCCCCCGCATCAGCACACTGTCGGACCGGATTGCGGGCCCGCAACCCATAAGGGCTGCCAAAAAAAACAAAATCAACTGTTGCACAGGGCGAAGCTGCATGCACACTTAGGGGCAATCATATGTTGATCTTGCGGGGAAGCTGATGCAACATGTGTAACTGAATATCTACACATGTTCAAAATGCCGCAACCATGGCGGCAGGTTGGGCACGTTCTATGTGGCAACAAGGCAGGAGCGCGGCATGGATGGCATTCTTACTGGTCCAGACCTTGGCTTCAGCTTTGCTGCGGCATGGCAAGGCCTGTATGGCATGGCATATCTGCCGGTTGTCATCTTTTGCCTTGCACTTGTTTTCGGAACGAAGCCTGTAAAGGCCGCCAGCGCGGCGTTAAGCGTGGGTATTGCATTTATTGGTGTCGTTCTGGTCATCGGCATGTTCTGGTCGGTGCTGGGCGATGTCTCTCAGGCTATTGCCGCGCGCACCGGAATTGAACGCGACGTCATCGATATGGGCTGGCCCACTGCCGCGACAATCGCGTTCGGATCACAGGTCGGGCTATGGGTTATTCCCATCGGGCTGGCGGTGAATATCGCGCTTTTGCTGACGGGCATCACGCGCACCATGAATGTGGATATCTGGAATTACTGGCATTTCGCACTGATCGGGGCGCTTGTGCTGGCAGCGACCGGATCGCTGGTTATGGGGCTGGGCACTGTGGCGCTGATTGCGGCACTTTCGCTGTTTTTTTCGGACTGGTGCGCCCGCGCGGTGCAGCGGTTTTATGGTATTCCGGGCGTTTCGGTGCCACATATCCTGTCGGTGCAGGTCTTGCCGATTGCGATTGCCGTGAATTGGATGATCGAAAAAATACCGTTCCTGCGCGGTCTGGATGCCAATGCCGAAACGGTGACGCGCCGCCTTGGAATATTGGGTGACCCGACTGCGCTGGGGTTTTTCCTTGGCCTTGGTCTGGGTATGATAGGGTTTCTGGACCTGGATAATCCCGTCACGACAAGCGTGAACGCGTTTGCTGTCGGGGTCAGCCTTGCGGCAGGCATGATGCTGCTGCCCTATGTGCTGAAAATTCTGATGGAAGGGTTGATCCCGGTGACCGACGGCGCGCGCCAGTTTGTAGAGCGCCGCCTTGGCAAGCGGGAAGTCACGATCGGGCTGGATTCAAGCATTGTCATCGGACACCCGTCCGCCATGGCAAGCGCGCTGATCCTGATACCTGTCGCAATTGCGTTGTCAGTCCTGCTGCCGGGAAACCGTGTGCTGGTGTTCACGGATCTTGTGGTCATTCCCTTCATCGTGGCCTTGGCCGCGCCCATTGTGCGGGGGAATGTGGTGCGCATGGTGCTGATCGGGACAGTAACGCTGACATTGGGCTTCTACATCGCGACTGCACTTTCTGCCACCTTCACGCTTGCTGCGGTTGATGCAGGCATCGCGCAACCCGCAAACGGGACCGAATTGACCGCAATGGGCGATGGTTTCGTGTGGGTCACCTATCTGGCTGTCGCGCTGACGCAGGGCCTTGGATATGCCGGACTGGCAATTTTCGCTGCGCTGATCGCCGGGGCATTTGCACTGCTTCACCGCTACCGCGCGGCCTTGGAACGTGCCGCAGGCGCGGACGATCCACCAAAAGAGGACTGACATGACCCAACACCTGAGCGAATTCATCCGGCTTGAAAACATTGTACTGTCACAGCGCGTTGAAACTGCCGCAGAGGTTATCACCTTGCTGGCCGACAAGCTGCTAACGGGCGGTTTCGTGCGTCCGGGGTTTGCGCAAGCGGTGCGCGCCCGCGAACAGGACATGCCGACCGGCCTGCCGCTATCGGACGACTTCGCGGTGGCTGTCCCGCATACCGATCCTGAACATGTTGTGCACCCGGCCATAGCCCTTGCCACGCTGGCCCATCCGGTTGCCTTCGGCAGCATGGATGACCCCGACATGTTTGTTCCCGTTCATGTGGTGTTTTTGCTGGCGCTGCAGGACAAAGATGCGCAAATTGGGGTCCTGCAGGCCATTGGCGAAGTTTTGCAAGATGAAGCGCGTGCCCGCCTTCTGTGGCAAGCAGAAACACCGCAACAGGCGCTGGCGTTGCTTCCCTGACACCTGATAACCGAAGGAACCGGACATGACCGAACCCAAAAAAGTGCTTGTTGCCTGTGGCACTGGCGTTGCCACATCAACTGTTGTCGCGCAGGCTGTGCAGGCCGCAATGAAAGATCGCGGGATCGCAATCGTTACGCGGCAATGCAAGGCGTCCGAAGTGCCTAGCCAGATTGGGGATGTCGATCTGGTCATCTCGACCACGCCGCTGCCAAAGGACCTTCCGCGCCCCGCGATCGTAACGCTGGCATTCCTGACAGGCATTGGCAAAGACCGCGAGTTGGAAAAGATCACCGAAATCCTGTCACGCTAGAACATGCGCTAAGCTGGCGCAGCATCACAACAAGGGAGGCGCGCATGCAACGTAATATCAATGTGCGGGTAAAAGGGGGGTTGCACGCCCGGCCAATAGCGGAACTGGTGCGGCTGTCGCGCGCGTTCCGGGCCGATATCGAAATTCTGCATGACGGGCGCGTGGCGCTGACACGGTCATCCATGAAACTTCTGATGCTGGGCGTCAAGGAAGGGCAGACAGTTACGCTGCGCGGGCGTGGGGACGACACACAAACCGCCATGGACCAGATTTGCCGGTTTCTGGACGGGGCGCAGGCACAGGCCACCCCCCCGGCAAAACCCGCCATAGCGGCCAGCGACGGCCTGGCCATTGGTCCGGCGTTTCACTTCGTTCAGCCCAGGGTGCACCCCGAACCCGACTATGTTGAAGCCTGCGCCGTAGAAAGCGAGTTGCGCCGCCTGCAAGGCGCTGCGGCGCGCCTGACAGCGCGCATCCGTGCGGACGCCGCGTGCACAGCGCATGCCGGAACGCGCCAGATATTGCAGGCCTTAAGCGATCTGGCAGAAGATACCGAATGGCTGGACACCCTTGCCGGGCGGGTGCGGGCGGGCATGTCCAGCGTCGCTGCCGTGCAGCAGACAGGCACCGAAAACGCGCGCCAGATTGCTGCGCTGGATGATCCCTATGCCAGCGCGCGGGCCGAAGACATGCGCAGTGTTGCCCATTTGATGGCCTTGGAATTGCAAGGGCAGAAACCGCTGACCCTGAACGCCGCCCCTGATGGCGCCATCATCGTGGCCGACGAATTGCCCGCGCTGGACATCGGCAATACCGATCTGGCGCGGCTGGGCGGTATTGTGTGCATGAAAGGTGCCGTGACCAGCCACGCCGCAATCATTGCGCGTGCATATGGTGTGCCCGCTGTCTTCGGGGCCGAAGCGCTGCGGGACCGCTTGTGTGCAGCGCACCGCATTGCGATAGATGGCGCGCGCGGGCTGGTCATCCCCGACCCCGATGCCGCCACCGAGCAGCAGTTTGCAGACGCCGCGCAGGCCGCGCAAAAAGACGCTGCCGACCTTCTGCGCTTTCGTGATGTGGCCCCGCAAACACCCGCCGGACACGCAATTACGGTTGCGGCAAACCTTGGGTCTGTGGCCGAACTGGACCGCGCTTGCGCGGCGGGGGCCATGGGGGTTGGCTTGTTCCGCACCGAATTGATGTTCATCGACGCGGCAGGTCCACCCGCAGAGGACGACCAGTATCAGGTCTACAGCGCCATTCTGGCGCGTTTTCCTGAGCACCCCGTGATCATCCGCACTCTTGATATCGGGGCCGACAAACCCCTGCGCGGCCTGACGGCAACAGCCGAAGAAAACCCCGCACTTGGGGTGCGCGGCATCCGGTTGTGCCTGTCACGGCCAGATGTGTTCAAACCACAATTGCGCGCATTGTTACGGGCGGCCCCGCATGGGCACCTGAAAGTCATGCTGCCCATGGTCAGCGACCTGTCAGAACTGCGCGCCACCCGTGACCTGATTGACCAATGCCGCACCGAACTGACCCACGAGGGGACAGCCCATGGGACATTCGATCTGGGCATCATGGTCGAAACCCCTGCCGCCGTTCTGACCGCCGACCTGCTGGCGCAGGAAGCGGCGTTCTTTTCCATCGGCACGAATGACCTGACCCAGTATCTGATGGCCGCCGACCGGCTGAACCCGAATGTTGCGCAGCTGTGCCGCGCGGACCATCCGTCCGTTCTGGCCGCCATCAAGGCCGTTTGCGCCGCGGCGTCACGGCATGGAATCTGGGTCGGCATATGTGGCGAAGCTGCTGCCGACCCTGCACTGGTTCCACTTTTCATAGCGGCAGGCGTAACCGAGCTTAGCATGTCCCCCGGTGCAATCGCGCGCGTCAAGCGACAGATTTGCGGGCTGGAGGGGCTGTAGCCCGTTTTTGCACAACAACGTATGCAGGAAAAAGCGCCGGGCCATCGCTGACCCGGCGCTTAGCGCATCTCGCGTTCACCGGCATTCAAGGGGCATGCGCTAACCTATGGATTTCGCATGTTCGAGAAGCTCTGGTTTGCGGGGGAAACGATCAGTTGCCCAGTTTGGCGTCGATATCCAGCATCTCGACAGGAACATAGGTGCGGATCGCATCAATCGTGTCCAGTGTGCGCAGATCGGTATACAGCACGGGCGGAATCTCATCCGTGCGCCCTTGCAGGTCCATGATCAGCGCTTCAGCGGAGTTTGCGCCCATGCTGCGCGGGTCGCGGAACACGGCAACACCGATCTTGCCGCGTGCGACCATTTCCAGTTCATCGGCTTGCCCCCCCATGCCGGTTACGACCACGTCATCAATCACGCCATGTCCTTCCAAAGCGGCCATCGACCCCAGTGCCATGACAGAATTCATTGCGACGACGACTTCAACATTGGGATAAGCAATCAGCGCGCGCTCAATCTCGGCATAGGCCAGTTCGCGCTGGAAGTCCGCATACCCTTCATACAGGATATTGGCGGTAAACCCTTCGGCTGCTTCCATGGCGCGCAGCACACCATTCCCGCGCGCCTGACTGATCTCGGAAGCGATTGGCCCCCAGATCATGATGACGTTGGCCTCGGACTTGCCTTGCTCCATAAAGTGGTTGGCAATCCATTCGCCGGTGGCTTCGCCCATTTGGCCGTGGTTATAGACCGACCAGTTCAAAACCGACTCCCCGAACGGGAATGTTGCCCCTTCGGCCGGCTCGTAATCGACCATCAAAAGCTTGGTGCCGGAATTTGCCACTTCAACCAGACCGGGGGTGTTCTGGTCCAGACTAGACGGCCCGAAAACCATGTAGTCAAGGTTCAGGTTGGCCATGTTTTCCAGAATATTCAGCATTTCGTCATGCCGTCCGGATGCGCTGGGTGCCGCCTGAAATAGCTCATATTCCAGGTTTTCGGCGTCCAGCCGGTTCCGAAAGCCGATTTCAAGCTGACCGAACAGGTCGGTGATGTCATGCTGATGCGAGACAAACCCGATGCGCAAAGGCGCGTCCTGTGCCATGGCCATTCCGGCGGTTCCGACAAACGCTGCTGTCGCCAATAGTGTAGTAACCGATTTCATTCTTCTCTCCTCCCAGAAAGATTGAACATGCGTCTTTGCGTGTTGTGCCCCGGCGCCAAGACGCACTGCCGCCGGGAATTCAGTCTGATATGGGCGCTATCAGTTGCGTTTTTGCTGCAGTTGCAGGGCAACCGCCGCAATGATCAGCAAGCCAAGGATCATCTTTTGCACAAAGAAGCCCGCGCCCGTCTGGATAAGCCCATTCTCCAGCATGCCAATCAGGTAGACACCCAGCAGCGTTCCCACCATGGTGGCACGCCCGCCAAACAGGTAGGTGCCCCCCAACACAACTGCCGCGATGATGTGCAACTCCAACCCCTCGCCCATTGCGGCAGACGATGAATTCAGGCGCCCCATCAGAACCAGTGCCGCCAGACCTGCCAGTGCCCCCTGAATGACATAGGTTGACGCGGTCAGCAGTTTGACATTCAGTCGCGTCGCTTCCGCAGCTTTGGGGTTGGACCCGATTGCCGTGATATACCGCCCGTAAAGTGTCTGGGTCAGCACGAACCAGCCCACCAAGGTAACAAACAGCGCGATCCACACAGCAAGGGGCATACCCAGCCCCCAGGAACGGCCAACAGTGGTCACCACATCAGGCAGGTTCGTCACAAGGTTGACGCCCATGTAATGTTGCGTAAACCCGCGATAGGCAACGAAAGTGCCAAGCGTGGCCAACAGGGGCGGCACGCCCAGCACCGTGATGTTGAACCCGTTGAACGCCCCCAGCAACGCGCCCAGCAAAATAGAGACAGGTATCGCCAGCATGGGGTCAAGTGCACCGCTTTGCAGGGTGGATCCGACAATCGCCCCCACAACGCCGATCATCGACCCCGTAGAAATGTCGATGCCGCCAGTATTCATAACCAGCGTCTGGCCAACAGCAAGGATCAGGAACACTGACGCGGCGCGCATGATCGTGATCTGGTTGTTCACGGTATTGAACGTGTCGCCGGTTATGATGGTCAGCGCGACATAGATCACGACAATCGCAACAGCCACGTTGAAATACGGCAAACCTGTAAGCCGATACAAAGAGTTGCTTTTGGGCGCACTGCCCGGCATGGTTTGGGCTGGGTTTGTCATGCGACCGCTCCTTCAAGATCACCAACGATAAGGCGAACGACATCCGTTTTCGTGACGTCCGCAATCCGCCGTGTTGCAATCACGCGGCCCTGGCGCATCACGGCAACGCGGTCTGCGACCCGGAAAACATGCTCAAGATCATGCGAGATGATAAGCATCGATTGCCCCGACTCTTTCAGCGATTCAATCAGCGCCAGAACCTTGCGCACTTCTTCTACGCCCAGCGCCGCGGTGGGTTCGTCAAGGATCAGCAATTCGCGCAGTCCCTTGCGAACAGACCTGCCAATCGCAACCGCCTGACGCTGCCCGCCGGACAGGTTTGCCACAGGGCGATTGGGATCAGGAATATTGATGCGCAGCCGCTTTAGGGTTTCTGCCGTTTCCCGTGCAATCTTTTTGGTATCAGGGATGGAAAACCATCCAAGGTTAAGAAGCCTCGGCTCGTCCCCCAAAAAAACATTCGCGGCCACATCCAGTGAATTGGCCAGCGCCAGATCCTGATACACCACCTCGATACCCAATGCACCCGCATCTTTGGGGGTGCGGATGCTGACCGGCTTGCCGTTCAACAAAATTTCGCCCGTATCAGCGGGCTGCACACCCGCGATTGATTTTACGAATGTCGATTTGCCCGCGCCGTTATCCCCAACCAGCGCGATAGTTTCACCTGCTTCGATGATCAGCGAGGCCCCCTGAAGCGCGCGGACACCGCCAAATCGCTTCTCAAGGTTCCTGACCTCCAACAATGGTCGTTTCTCTTGCATCCGTTCCTCCCCTTTCGTCCGTGATGTTTTGGCCACCGGCCCAGGCTGCGATGTTCAACAATTTGCCTGGAACGGGCTCCTCCGGCCTTTCCTGTATGTTGTTCATGCAATCGCACATTTGTAACTCTGTCAACGCAAAAGTTCATCCTCGTTGACCTGTTCCGGGATGTCGGACCCTACCCCGCAGGGTAAGGCATAAGATCTACGGTGTTCGACCCTGAGTAATTTATGTAGACGGTTTTCTTGCGCAGATACTTGTCCAGACCATGCACCCCGTCATCCCCCCCAGGCCCGCTGTTGCGAAAGCCTGTGTGAAACCCTTGCAAGCTTTCCGGCCCGATGCGGTTCACATAAATCTCGCCAAAGTCGATTTCGTTTACAGCGCGCATTATGCGGCGCATGTCATTGGTGAACAGATATGCGGACAAGCCATACCGGCTGTCATTCGCCTGTTCCACGACATCATCGAACGTGTCGAAGGGAACAATGGGCACCACAGGCCCGAAGGTTTCATCACGCAAAATCGCCATATCGGGGCGCAGTCCGGTCAACACCGTCGGTGTATAGTAGAACCCGCCTTCGGTGGGGCTGTGGTCGGGGCGGTGCCCCCCCATCAGCAATTCAGCGCCCTCCGACAAGGCTTGTGCAACGCGCGCCTCAACCTTTTCCAGTTCGGCCAGATTAACCTTCGGTCCGATATCGGTGGCCGGGTCCATCGGATCACCGACGCGCAACGATGCGCTGACGGCCAGAAACTTCTCCACAAACGCATCATACACCGGACGTTCGACATAGGTGCGTTCGTTGCAAATGCAGACCTGCCCGCAATTCATGTAGCGAGAGGTCGCGGCAGACCGCACAGCCAGGTCCAGATCAGCATCGGCCATAACAATGAACGGGGCTTTTCCGCCCAGTTCCAGCGATACGGGTGTCAGGTTTTGCGCGGCGTTTGCCATAATGCGCTTGCCTGTGGGCACGCTGCCGGTCATCGTGATCAGGTCAATATCGGGCGCGGTGCACAGTGCCTCGCCAACCTCGGGGCCGGTGCCAGACAGGATATTCACGACACCAGCGGGCACGCCCGCACGGTCGAATATGCGCGCCATTGCCAACGCCGACAGCGGCGTTTCCTCATGGCTTTTCAGCACAACAGTATTGCCCGCAATCAGCGCTGGCGCAACCTTGCGGGCAACCAGTGCAAAAGGATAGTTCCAAGGGATGATCGCCCCGACCACACCCAAGGGCAGGCGCTGCACCCAGATTTGTTCACCTGCATGGTCTGACGGCAGAATTTCCCCCTGAATACGACGGGCAAATTCGGAAAAATAGCTAAAGAACTCTGCGGCGCCGCCCACTTCGCCGCGCGCCTCCTTGATGGTTTTGCCCTGCTCGCTGACGATCAGGCGCGCATAATCTTCGGCGTCCTGCCGGATCAGTCGCGCGATTTCGCGCATGACCGCAGCACGCTGCAGCGGCGCTAGCGCCCCCCATGCCGGTTGCGCTGCGCGCGCGCTGGCGATGGCCTCATGCGCGATGTCCGCATCTGCCATATACACTTTGGCGAATGCCTGCCCTGTCGCCGGGTTGATCACGTCGCGCTGCGTGGGGCCAGTGCGGAACTTTCCGTTGACCAGCATTTCCGGTCCGGGAAGTGGTATGTTCATCTTTGTTCCTCCGTGTATTCTGGGGCAGGGCAACTTCAGGCTGCGGACTGCCCCGCCTTTTGTGCTTGTGCCAGGGCGACTGCGTATTCGATCGCTTCCACCATACTATCTGCACTGGCGATGCCCTGCCCCGCGATATCAAACGCGGTTCCATGGTCGACCGATGTGCGGATGATCGGCAACCCCAAGGTTACATTGACACCATTCAGCGCTTCCCATGCCCCGGTTTCGGGATTGGTGCGAAAGCCCAGCAATTTGACGGGAACGTGCCCCTGATCATGATACATGGCGATAACCGCGTCATAGCGCCCGCCCTTCAGCTTCACGAAAACCGTGTCGCCTGGAACCGGCCCTTCGACATGAACGCCGCGCGCAACCCATTCGGCAACAACCGGGGCAGAAATATCGATATCCTCGCGGCCGAAAATCCCGCCTTCGCCCGCATGCGGGTTCAACGCCGCGACTGCGATGCGGGGATTGGTCAGGCCAAGCTGTTTCAACGCCGTATGCGTCAGGTCAATTACGCGGTTCAGGCGCTGCGGGGTCAACAGTTTCGGCACATCGGCAAGCGCGACATGCGTTGTCAGATGCGCCACCCGGAAGTTACCATGTGCCAGCATCATGACGGTGCCGGATGTACCTGTCAGGTCGGCCAGCATATCAGTATGACCAGCATAGCTATGACCGGCAAGGTTCAGCGCTTCTTTGTTCAAGGGGGCCGTGACAATCCCGGCGACTGTTCCCGCAAGTGCCAGATCCACGGCAACACTGATTGCGCGGAACGCAAAGTGACCGCCAGTGGCGCTGACAATGCCCGGTTCGGGCGTCGCGCTGTCGGGGTCAAGGGAAAGAACCGCATGCCCGCGATGGGTGGCAACCTGATCGGGCGCGATGCGCGGCGGCACAGGCAGGCCCATGGCGCGGCCAGCCACGTCCAGCGCCCCCGCACACCCCAGGATAATCAATTCCGGCGCATCAGGGCCGTGCATCTTTTGCAAGGCTTTCAACGTGATCTCCGGCCCGATACCAGCGGGATCGCCCATTGTGACCGCAAGCTTCATAAGACAGCTTCCCTTACGGAATTTTGCGCGCCCCTTGGCACACCATTCCGCCAAAATATTCCATATTCCTCCAATACAGTGCAATAATGATCAATTTCTGTCAATACAATTTGCGGACGGGTTTACAGTTAACGCACCTGACCAGTCACAACATCCACAACGCTGCATTTCGTACCAGCGGCGCGCACAGCGTCTATCTGCCCTGCACTTGCGCCGCTGTCGGTGATAACCTCGTCGACATCGGACAGCGCGCAGATGTCGCAAAAACTGGTCAGGCCGAACTTGCTTGAATCAGCCACAACGATAACTTGCGCCGCTGCCTCGATCATGCGCCGCTTCATTGCCGCAAGTGCCAGGCTGGTTTCAGTGAATGCCTGGTCCGAAATGGCGTGAACACCGATAAACGCAATATCGACGTGAATCGTGGTCAGGAACGGGTCGCCCGGTGCCCCGATCAGCGTGCCGGTGCCAGAACGCACCACGCCGCCTGTCACAATCGTCTCAATCCTGGAAGATTGGCTTAGAATACCTGCGGTTATCAGGTCATTCGTGACAGCGGTTATCGGGGTTTGCGCGGAAAACAGGCAACGGCTTACGGCCTGAACCGTGGAACTCGCGTCAAACAGAATACTCTGGTTGGCCTTCACCCGCCGCGCCGCCTCGGCACCGATCAGGCTTTTCTGACTTTTCGCAAGCTCTGCGGAAATGGATGCCTCCGGCTCAAACCGAGCAGACGGCACAGTGCGGATGACGGCCCCCCCGTGGGTGCGGTCAAGATACCCCTGTTCCGTCAGATAATCGAGGTCGCGCCGCACAGTTGACACTGATGCATCCAGCCGGTCGGCAAGATCCTGAACTGAAGCCGCCCCGAAATCGCGCAACACATCCAGAATAAGCGCGTGGCGTTGTGCAGGCAGCAGGTCGACCCGCGCCGTTGTTTTTCGTGCCATTCCGGCCCCCTAACATACCAGTTCCCGTATGATAGAGTTTGATCGTTTTTGATAATTTTAACAAGATGGCAAAAAGCCGCCTCTACCCCTCAGGTGGTGCTTTCAATACTGCCGGTTCGGTTCTGGCCAAGGGCATCGCGCACCTGCGTTGACTGGAATACCGCCGACATGGTCCAGTTTGGCACTTCGCCGGCGAACAGGTCCAGAAACGCAATCGCCAAGGACGAATCGTTCTTGATGTTCTCGCGGAACGACCACCAACTGCGCAGATCCGTCAGTTCGGGTGCAAGACGCTGATCTTCGTGGAAATCCTGTTCCAGAACCGCAGCGCGGATATTCAGGCAGAAGGTCACATAAACATAGCCCTCCGGCCAGAAATATGCCGGGTCCGCGGCATCAAAACTGTCTGGAAGCCCCGTTGCGGTCAGTGGGTTGTGCCGGATCATCGTGCGCAGCATCAGCCCCGCAGCAAACCCGACATAGGCGCGGCGACTATCTGCATTATGGGGTTTTTGGGCATCAAAGGCGCGCAGCCATTCGATGAACCCGGCTGTCAGTTTCTTATCGTCGACTGAAAACGAAACACCCGTCGTATGCGCACATTGTGCGACCTGATCGTGAAACGACTTGTGAAACCAGCGCAGGCGTTGCACGGCCTTTCGCACCGGCGGGCGGTCCGCGTCCTGAACCTGAAGGCTTCTGTCAGACATGACGCGCCATCAGATCAGACGCGCGTTTGAATCGAGCAACGCCGCCAGATTGTCATGTGCGCCAATTGCAGCCAGAATATCGGCGCGCTGGGTCGCAGCAACATCGTGGCACAGTTTCAAAAGCGCTGCTTCGTGCTGTCCGGGTTCCGGTCTGTCGACCAGCAACCACAACAGCACCGTGAAAACCGCCACGCTTGTATCGTCCAGATCCTCTTGCTGCATTCCGTAAGGGGTGCCCGGCACGAAACCGACGGCATGATGTTTGATGATGCTTTTTGCGACATCTGCAGCCACCTGACTGGCGCAATTATGCTTGCGCGACGGCAACGCCGCCCGCCGCAGGCCAAGCGCCAGAACAGTTTCGCTGACCATCAAATGATCGCGCTGCATAAGCTGCAAAACCTCGGTCAGTGCCGCATGCGCGACCATCGCAAACTGCGCTGTATGTTCGTGTTTGCCTGAAAAGAAATCCGCATCCGGCGTCAGGCTGTCGGGCACACCAGATGGCGTGATTGACGCATCGAACTTTCGTAAAACAAGGCGAACAGGCTCTGGCAAAAGCGCTTTGGCAGGTGCCAGTGTTGACCGCACACCGCGCAATATGTCACGTCCGGGCAAACCAAGATCGCGGGCGATTCCCTTCGGGATTTGTGTGATCGACGACATGACGGCGTCCTTTGCTGATAAACGATGGTCGTATTTGCACCCGGTTTTCGTGTCGCAAATGGATAGGGCCCATCCTGCGCACGTCACTTGAACAATTGCAACGCACGGATACAACATGCGCAGCGCCGCCCGCGTAGTCAAGGGCCGGGCACCGTCAATGCCACCAACAAAAGCCGCAAGGCCGGATGTCATATTTCAGGCGCCACCCGCAATTGCGGTGTTTTGCCGCCATGCCCGGGTTGCAGCGTGGCGCGGTTATTGGCCTTCAGGCGCGGCGCAATTTGTGGCGTGCAGTGGCGCGGGCCGGAAAACCCGCAAACGCCGTTCTGAAACCGTGTGAACCAGCCAGATACCCTAGCCCGCCGCGAAAAAAGACGTCGCGCCGACGCCGGTTTCGATATGGCCCAACAAACCGGGGTGGAAATCGTCAGACAGGTCCTGTGGCAATCGAACGGCGTCCATCGCGTCGATCAAACGGCGCGTATAGGAATTCGTGGGCCTTTCAATGATATCCGCAGCCGTGCCAGTCTCGATGATCCGCCCCTCGTGCATGACGGCGATATGGTCTGACACGGCCGCCACAACATCAAGGTCATGTCCGATGAACAGCATGGAAAACCCCCGTTTTGCGCGCAGCGATGCCAGCAAATCAAGGACTTGAAGCTGGGTTGTCACATCCAGGGACGAGACGACTTCATCGCAAATCAGCACATCGGGATCAGACAGCAGCGCCCGTGCGATGCAAATGCGTTGTTTCTGTCCGCCGCTCATTTCATGTGGATAGCGGTCAAGGTAGCTTTCATCCAGCCCCACTTCGGCAAGCAATTGTATCATGCGATCGACACGCTCTTGGCCGGTGGGGCCATGTATCGCATTCAGCGGCTCCGCGAGTTGTGTTGAAATGGGCAGCCTTGGATTAAGGGCGCCAGTCGGATTTTGAAATACGATCTGGCGCTTGCCCCGCAGGTGCCTTGGAATCTGCCATGACTGGCGCGTGAATTCCTGCCCGAGCATGGCAATTCTGCCTTTATCCGGTCTGGCAAGCCCTGCCAGCGCGCGCGCGATACTGCTTTTCCCGCTGCCACTCTCGCCCACCAAACCCATCACCTGGCCCGGTTCTATAACCAGATCGACATCATCGACCGCAACAAAGGATCGGCCCAGACTGTGTTTCGCACGATAGACGATGCGCAACCCCTCTACGACAACACCGCCAGTTGTTGCAGCCTGCCCCGCCCCCTTCGTGCGTCCGCCCACCATCCTTCTGCGCGCGGCAATCAGCGCGCGCGTGTAGGGATGACGCGGCGCTGCAAGAATGTCGTGAACCGGCCCGGATTCGACCAATCGGCCATGGCGCATAACCGCGACCCGTTCCGCGATGGATGCCACGACGCCAAGATCATGGGAAATGAACATCAACGCCATTCCGCGCTGTGCGCGAAGGCGTTTCAAAAGGGTCAGGATCTGATGCTGGACAGTTGCATCCAGCGCGGTGGTCGGCTCATCCGCGATCAGCAACGCAGGGTCCGCCGACAGCGCCATGGCAATCATAACCCGCTGTTGCTGACCCCCGGACAGTTCGTGGGGGAACGCTCCGAAACGGCGTTCCGGGTCACGAATGCCGACCTCGCGCAGCAGATTTTGCGCTTGCCGGCGCGCATCGGCACCCGAAACCGGCTTATGCGTCCGGATCGCCTCAACGATCTGGGCACCCACTTTCATAAAAGGATTCAGACATGACATGGGGTCCTGAAACACGATGCCGACACGCGCGCCACGAAAACGCCGCATCGCCGCATCGTCCAGTCGGGTGATGTCGGTGCCAACCAAGCGGATTGCAGATGCCGCATCAACAGATGCCGCCAGCGGCAACAGCCCCAACACAGCAAGCGCAGTCAGCGATTTGCCACTGCCGCTTTCACCGACAATGCCAAGGCACTCCCCTTTGTCAATGGCAAGGGAAAGCGCCTCGACCACCCGCGCCCCGTTGATGTCGATGGACAGGTTCGAAATTTCCAGCAAATGGGTCATTGGGCGGGCCTCGGGTCTATAAGGGTGTGCAACAGGTCGGTCAGTCCGTTCAAAACCACAACCGCAAGTGCAAGAAGCAGAAGCGTTGCCTGAATCAGCGGATAGTCGCGCCCAAGGATACCGTTCAAGGTCAGGCTTCCTATGCCAGGCAGTCCGAACAGAACTTCCATAGTCAATGTGCCCCCCACCAGCCCCGACAAAACGATGCCGGACAAAGCAAGCGCAAGGGGCGCGGCAGTAGGCAGCAGATGAAACACGATCAACCTTATCGGGTGCACCCCTTTTGCGCGGGCAGTGCGCACATGGGCACTGCTCGTTGCTTCTTTCAGTTCTTCATGCAGGGTTTTTACAAGCTGACCTGCGATATCCATTCCGATAACGATGATCGGCAACCAGATATTGCCCAACACGGGCATCCAGCCCAACCAGATTGAAAACACAATTATTCCGACCAATCCGACGCAGAAGGTCGGTAGGGCAATCGACCAGACGTTCACGACATTGACCATTACGGCAAATACCGATTTCGGCCAAAGCGCGGCACCAATTGCCAGCGTAATGGCCAGTGTGACCCCGAAAACGAAACTTCCCAACCCGACCACAAGTGTCGTGGGGATCGCACCGACAATCAGATCACCGACGGGGCGCTGATACCGCACTGACGTTCCGAACTCACCGGCCAGAAGATCCCCGACCCAGGCTGCGAATTGCGCAGGAAGGGGGGCATCAAGGCCCAGTTCTTTGCGCATCATGTCCGCCTGTGCCGCCGTCAGGTCCCCCTCGACAGAGAAGACATCCACAACATCGCCTGGCACGATGCGCAGAAAAAAGAACACCAGTATCCCGATTGCGACCACCAGAAGCGCCGACCGTCCAAGTGTGGTGGCGAGTGCTACCATCTGTTTCATATCATTGTTTTCCTTAGGGGTGTTGTCGCGGATGCGCGGCGCAAGGGATCAAGTCTAACGCGCAGCCGGTCCCCAAGCATCGACAGCGAAAATGTCAGCACGACCAGCGCGATCAACGGCGCAAGGACAGCGTGCGGTGCCCGTTCCGCAAGGCGGGCCGCGTCGGAAATCATGCGTCCCCAAGTCGGGGCATCCGGGGACGCGCCAAGGCCCAGAAAACTGACAACCGATTCAGTCACGATGCAGCGCGGCAGAATGATTGCTGCTTGCGTGACCAATGCACCAGCGATGTTGGGTGCAATATGCCGGGACAATATATAGATGCGCCCGTAACCAAGCGTGCGCGCACTGGCCACATAGTCAGACTGCATTTCGCGCACCCAGACCGCCCGGGAAACATACGCAAACTGCGGCGCAAAGCTTAGCCCAACGGCGAACAACACAGGCCCGGTGCCCGGTCCAAGCGATGCGATCAACAACAACACAATCAAAAGCCCGGGCAAAACCCGCACCAGGTCCACCACACCGAACACGACATGCGGAACCGGCCCCCCGATGGCAAGGGCACTCAGGCCGATTCCGGCCCCCGCCACGAAGGCAATCAGCGCGCCACCCAGCCCGACAAGCAACGTGAATTGGGCACCGGCGATAAGCCGCGCAAGCACATCGCGCCCAAGATTGTCAGTCCCAAGCCAGAAATCAGCGCCAGGCGCGGCGTTGCGCGTCATCAGGTTCTGGTGCAGCGGATCATGTGCGATAAGCAAAGGCCCCACCAGCGCCGCCACCACAATAAAAATCACGAAACCTGCGCTTAGAACAACAACCGGGTTGCGAACGCCCCCCATGCGGGGGGCGCCGGTTTTCTGGACCGAGAGCATCAGCTTTCACCAAGCCAGACATGTGCAATGCCACCGCTGGCCCAGTTGGGCGCATAGGTGAAACCGGGGTCCCAGTCCCGAACTTCAGTGCGGTTGACGATGGCACCTTGCGAATGTCCCATGACAACTGTGTAATAGTTGTCCAAGGCGTGCTGCCAGGCATCAAGATAGTGTTGGCGCCGGCGGTCAGGATCAGCTTCGCGAACCGCTGCCGTGACCATGCTATCGAATTCCGCATCCTGGACACCCCCCCACAGGCCGGGGTTGGGGCCATCGCTCATCATGCGGATGAAGCGCATGAAAATATCGGCGCGCGGACCGCTGCCAAAAGGCGCGATATCCCAGTCATATTCGCCCAGGCGTTGCATGGCGCCCAGATCATCCAGTGCCAGATGTTCAATCTCGAATCCCAGTTCGCGCACCATCTGAACTGCGACCTGAGTGTAGGGGTTTTGCCATGAAACGGCCCGCAGCTTGAAGTCGGCGGGGTTTACGCCTTCCTCGGCCAGGATTTCACGCGCGCGATCAAGGTCGCGCGTATGGTGGCGATCGGCGTCATGCATGGCCTGATCGAAATAGAAGTTGCCCGGCGGGACCATCTGGTTGGTTACAACGCCATCATCCCCGGCAACAAAATTCATGAAACCCGGCCGGTCAAGCGCATATGCCACCGCTTCACGCACGCGGACATTGTCGAATGGTGGGCGCGGCGAGCGGTTGTTGAAGGACACGAAATTCCAGCTTGTATCCTTCATAAACCGGATATCGATATTCGGATCGGCGCGCAGTTCAGGCAATGTGTCGCGCGTCACACTTGCGATGTGCAGATCGCCCGCCCGCAACGCCAGCGCCTTGTCGATATCTTCGCGCAGGTTGAATTCCACAGCATCAAGATAGGGCAACCCCGCCTTCCAATACTGATCGAAACGCGGCGCATGAAGACGCACGCCTGGCAGCCACTCGTCAAAAACGAAGGGACCTGTTCCAATCGGGGTGACAAGCTGGCCATCCCAGCCTTCGGATTGCGGCGACAAAATCCACAACTCGGACAGCAGATTAAGCAGCGGTGCATATGGCTCTGTCATGACCAGCCGGAAGGTGCGCTGATCAACCGCCTCGAATTCCTCGACAAGCTGCATCGCACCGCTTAGCCAGCCCCGGCTGACATTGTCACGAACGCGGGCAAAATTGGCGACCACATCTTCTGCGGTCAACAGATCACCATTATGGAAGCGCACACCGTCCCGAAGAATGAAGGTATATTCCAGACCGTCATCGGAAACGTCAATGGATTGGGCCAGAAACGGTTCCACACTGCCATCGGGCGCAATGCTGGTCAGCGCTTCGGCATACGCCTGGACAACACCGATTGACCCTGTATGGCGATGCGCATCAGCAGTATCCAGGCCGGTTGTGGAATAGCGCAGCACGCCGCCACGAACAGGATCGTCAGCCATGGCAGGCCACGCCAGTGGCAGCAGGGTTGCAGCGGCCACCGAAAGCAACAGGCGGCGGCGGATTGGATCAAGACGTATCATACGAAGTCTCCTTAAGGTTATTTTGAAAGAAGCTGCTAGGTTTGCAGGGGCCGGCCGTCCATGTCGGTCGTCTCCAGCCCAAGGTGGCGCAAAACTGTGGGCGCAAGGTCGATCGCGCTTGTGCCATCATGCACAACGCTGCCAGGTGCAAAGCCGGGACCACGGATCATCAGAAAGGGGGACTGTGCCCAAGGACCAATTCCGCCATGCGTCCCGGTGCCAAGGTCCGGTCCTGCCTGTCCGGGCTTCAGGGCAACCAGGGTCGCGCCGGGAGTTCCGTAAGCGTTGGGCGCATCGCTGCCCGCCATCGAAACCGCAAAGGCCAACCCGTCGCGGTCAGAAAGGCCCAGCTCACCAAGGTTGTCCGCGTCGAAAACCTGCCCCGCCCAAGGCTGCGCCGACAGCCAGCCGGAAATCGCGGACCGCTTGGCTTGTGCCTGTGGTCCAAGGTAAATCAGACACGCCGAACCGTTTGGCGCAACGACGACATCGTGACTTTCTGTGCTGTCCTTCAGACCTGCATCCACCAAGGCCGCGACAACATCGACCGCGCCGCTGACCGCTTCGTGCCCATGATCACTTGCAAGCACGACAAGTGTTTCGTCATCACGCCCTATTGCGGACAGCAGCCGCCCGATATTGCGATCCACCGTGGCAAGAACGGCATGGTGTTCGGGTGACCCCAGAAGCAGTTTATGCTGCGCGGTGTCGGGATTGCCGCACCAAAGCACGCCCAGCGCGGACTGGCGTTCATCCAGCATGTCGCGGCGAAAACGGTCCATCATGGCCGCGTCGCCGTCAGTGTCGGGCGTGATGTCAAGCGCCTGTTCCCCGACAATAGGACTACGGCCGGGACCGTAGGAACCAGCGCGGTGATACACCCGCCCGCACCCGTCAGGGTCCTGGGCATAGGCCGCGCCGGGGGACACGTTAGAATAGACGACCGACCCGCCCCGCCCCGCAAGACGTTCTGCCCATGTGGGCCGTTCCATCGCCTGCCCTGTCACTGCGCGGCGATGCTCAAAAAAGCCCGGTGGCCCGACATCATGCAAAACGGGGCGACCAGCTTCTGTCAGGGCCAGCATATTTCCCTGAATCCCGTGTCGGGCGGGCAGACACCCTGTGGCAACAGAAGATGACACCACCCGCGTGCACGACGGGAACACGCTGCGGTGCTGGTCAAACCGGGTTGCATGGGTTGCGAAGGCCCAGATTTCCGGTGTCAGCGCGGGACTGACCCAGTCGCGGCGCAACCCATCCAGAATGATAACGATCGCACGCTGTGTCATGATCGCACCATGCGGTTCAGGGCAACGTCGAACACGTCCCAGTTGTGAAGAATTCCGTCAGCGGAACCCGGCACCAGCGGGTGCGATGCGATAAGCGGAACGCGCTGTTCGGAAATGCCGCCATGGGAACGAAGGCGATGACCGGCCAAGGTTGACACGTCATGTTCGCCAGCACTTGCACCAATCACCGCAATGTCCGCGGCCAAAGCGACGAAATCCCCTTCGCGGTCGATGGGTAAGCTAAAGCGCTGCGCGGCCGCTTCGGCGGACAGGACTTCGGCGACCAGCGGTGCCTTGCGTGCCGCAACCAGCACATCCTCGACCGATATGCCGTCGCGCACATACCCGCGCACAAATGATCCAAGACCACCATGGTGCCGCACGAACGGGTCAGCAATCGGGCATATGATGCGCACCGCATCATCACCAAAAATTGCATTCAGATAGTCCTGAAGATAGATGACATTGGGCCTGCCCGCGCCATCGGCCTTGTCTTTCATTCCATGGTCAGCGGTCAGCGCGACACGAGCGCCAAGCGTTTCTATGGCCTGAAGCCTGTCATCTATGGCGCGCAGGAAATCATCTGATTCCGCGCTGCGCGGGGCATGCGCGTGCTGAATGAAATCAGACAGTGACAAATACAGAAACTTCGCCCGGCCTTCTTTCAGCAAAGCGATCCCCGCATCCAGCACGAATAGCGACAAATCTGCCGAATACTGGTCCGGTGCCGGACGTCCCACAAGGGCTTCGGCAGCCTCGATGCCGTTTTCTTCCAGCGTCGTGGCGCCAGCGTGTTGGGCCGAAAAGGAAATCCCCTTCAGGCCGGCACCTAGCGCCTTGCGCAGTTTGTCCTTCGCTGTGATCGACGCGACGGGCACGCCTGCACCTGCCAAAGCGGCCAGAATGGTTCCGGTCCGAAGAAAGGACTCGTCCACCATAACGGTTTCGATGCCGGTGTCGCGATCCAGAAAATAGTTCCCAGAAACACCATGCACAGACGGCGGCACACCTGTCACAATCGAGATATTGTTGGGATTGGTGAAGGTCGGCATGGCCGCGTCCACAGTGCAAGCGAACCCGTTTTGAACCCAGGCAGCAAGCGTAGGCATCGTGCCGTCGGCAAGCGCCGCATCAAGGTATTCGGGGTCGAAACCGTCTATGCAGATCACGGCCACAGGTTTGCACGGAAGGGCGTATTGCCTGCCGTTTACGTCAATTCGTTTGTCATTCCAGTGGTCCGACCCAAGTGCGTCGTCATGATGTAGCATTCGCCAGATATCCTGTTCCAGTAACTGCCCCTGTGTCGGTCAGGCGCGCCGGATCGCAAAAGGAATTAAAGGAACCGAGGAGTGCAAAAATGGAAACGACAAAAAGAAAACGAATTCCATTCAAAGGCTTGTCTGTCGTATCCGCCGTGTGCCGTCACAAAAGCTTCACGGCAGCAGCACGCGAGCTTCATGTAACACCCAGCGCTGTGAGCAAAAAAATCGCCGAGGTGGAGGCCCAGCTTGGACTGATTCTGTTCACCAGATTGTCGGGCGTTGTGGAACCCAGCGAAACAGCGTTCATTCTAGCAGCGGCATTTGATCAGGCCCGCGACATGCTTGCATCTGTGATTGATGAGGTCCAACCCCAGTCACCGGAAACGACAATCCGTGTTGCTGTGCCAACGACATTTGCAATGCGCTGGCTTATTCCACGATTGTGGCATCTTTTGCGACAGCACCCACATATCCGCGTCGATGTGATCCCGACCCATTCAAACACGCCACTTCCGACAATCGACTATGATGTGGCAATTCGTCAGGCGAACCCGGATCATCGTCCAGAAGATGCAGTCCACCTTTTTTCCGAGAAGCAGGGGCTTCTGGCAAAGCCTGCGCTGGTGCAAACGATCCGGAACCAAAGGAAGATCGACTTGTCCGCCATCACGCTTATTGCGTCAGAAAGCCGCCCAAGAGAGCTTGAAAACTGGATTGCCCAAAGCAGGCGACAAGTCCGCCTGTCCCGCGAACGAAAGTGTTTTCATCACTTCTACATCGCGCTGGAAGCGGCGCTTGCTGCCGAAGGTGCGGTCGTTGGCCCCGTAATTACCTTGTCCGAGATAATTTTGCGGGGCGAACTGGTCGAACCCTTGCCAGAATATCGAATTCCGGGGCCAGAAATTTTCGCGTTCCATGCTCCCGGCCGTCGCCCAAGGGATGCGGAACTCAAGTTTATCCGGTGGCTGTGTGACCAAAGCAAAGAAGCATCGCCGGAACAGAAGATAAAACGCAAGGTTGGTGCAAGTGGCTGAACTGGACTTGCGGTTCAGCCACCTGTACGTCATGCGTCGGAAACCCGGCCCCCAGCCGGCATGACGCGTCCTGCAATTGCGGCGGCGCGGGCGGGTTGTCTTTCGGGAAAACACAGCATTGCACCAACGGTCAGCCGTCGACGCCAATAGGCGGACACATCCCCGTTTCGGCCCCCAAAGACCGGCAATCCATGCCTGATGCGGTGCGCGGGCGTTCTGGTCTTGGCGGTCTGTGGCAGTTTCTGTATCGACAAGGGACACCCGCATCGCGCTGATGCGGCACCGTGACGCGACGATCGGATCATGAATGCAGTTTCTTCCTTCTTCGACCCAGCGCCTGGTTCTGGAATATATCCGCGACGGCGGTGCGGTGGCGCGCAGCGAAATCGCGGCGTCAACCGGCATAAACCCCGGCGCGCTTAGCCGGTTGATGCGCGAGTTGATCGAGGCCGGTCTTGTCCACGAGGGCACGCGCATCCGCGCCGCGCGCGGCCAGCCACCGCTGCCATTGTCGCTGAACCCCGGCGCGGCGTGGTCCGTGGGGCTGTCGTTTTCACTGCACGAAATCGAAGTGGTGGGCATTAATTTCGCGGGCACCTGCATCGCTGAACGGGTCGTGCCCCTGCCTGAAGGCAATGCCGAAGTGATACTGGCGCAATGTGCCCGCCTGGTCCGCGCACTGGTGGCTTCTGGGCCGCAGGGCACGCAGCCTCCGATAGGTCTTGGGGTGGCGTTGCCGGGCTATTTCAACCACGCGACCCCGCCGAAGGTGGAAACCTTTGCCGCGTTGTCGGCGCTGTCGGGGCTGGATTTGTCGGGCCTTTCGGGCAGGTTCGGACTGCCCACATGGATCGAAAACAACAGCACCGCCGCCGCGCTGGCCGAATTCTACCACCGGCCGGACCGACAGGCCAGAACACTGGGTCTGATCAATGTGGGATATGGCTTTAGTGCGGGGTTCATTGTGGGGGGGCGGCTATACCGGGGCCGCGCCGGCAATGCCGGCGAGATCGGACGCATGTATCCACGCGGCACGCCGCGCCCGTCGGTGCTGGATCTGGGCGATACACTGGCCGCGGCGGGGCATCCGGTCACCTCCACCCGGGCGCTGGCCGATCTGTGCGCTGACCCGCCGCCCGCGCTGCGCACCTGGGTGCGCCGGGCCGGGCAGCAACTGGCCCATGCAATGAACATGGTCGATCTGATCATCGCGCCCGATGAACTGGTGCTGGGGGGGCAATTGCCGGTGGATTTGGCACATATGTTATTTGCCGAAGTGTCAGCCGCGCAAATGGACCGGCCCGACCGCCGTATTCGGGTGTCGCAACTTGGTCCGCTGGCCGCAGCCAAAGGCGCGGCTTTTCTGCCGCTGTATCATGGCTTTGCGCCCCTGACCGGCACGGCGCAGGACCAAAAGTAACACCCCGCCAGCCACCGCTGGCCTGAACCCGCCACAAGGCAGAACGACCCCTGGGGCGGGGTAGGCCACTGGCCCGCGCATTAAATTGATTTTTGCAATTTATATACAAAACTGTCATGTTTGTTTCAAAAAGGGCGGTTAGTCCAAGGTCATCCACCCAGCCCAAGGAGACAAAGATGAAATATCTCGACGCTCTCGCCCCTGCCCTGCTGCTTGCTGCCGCAAGCCTGCCCGCACAGGCACAGGAATGGCCGAACGAAGAACTTGTCCTGACCGTTGTTGTGCCTTACGCGGCAGGCGGCGGCACGGATTCCGCCGTGCGGCCCCTGATCGAGGAACTGCGCAACCACTTGGCGGTGCGCATCCAGATCAGCAATATCGGCGGCGCTGGCAGTGCTGCGGGCACCAATGAAGTGTTGAACATGCCTGCTGACGGCTATGCTGTGCTGGTATCGGGCACCCACACTATTGCGGCCACCATGCAAGGCCTGACCGATGGCTACCGCGAACTTGACCAGATTGTTGCGCTGAACTGGGACCCGTTCATCGTGGCCGTGCTGGCCGACAGCAAGATCGAGTCAATGGCCGACCTGATTGACGCCGCGCAGGCCGCGCCGGGCACGATCTGTCTGGGCAATGCGGGCATGGGCGGCGCGACCGGCGTTGCCTCGATTGCGATCGACCTTGCGTTTGACGGCATTTTCAACGTCACGCCCTTTGATGGCGGCCAGAACCTGCGGACCGATGTTCTGGGCGGGCGCTGCGATGCGGGCATCTTCTCGCAATCGGAAATCCTGACCAACCCCGATGATTTCCGTCCGCTGGTCATTCTGACCGAAGATCGCAGCCTGCTGGACGGCCTGTCTGATGTGCCAAACCTGGTTGAGGCCGGTTTCGACGCGCTGGACGTGCCCGGTGGGTCGTTCCGGTCAATCGCAGTGCGTCAGGGCACACCCGATGCGGCGCGCGAAGCGATTGCAGCGGCCTTTGCTGCCGCCTACGATTCTGCCAGCTACCAAAGCTTCATGGCCGAACAGGGCATCATCTCGACTTTTGCAACGCTGGAAGATGCGCAGGCGTATTTCGATGATCTGGTCACAGGATATGAACCGATTGTGCGGGCCTCGGGCCTGTATGCACAATAGGCGTTGGCCGTTGACCGCCACATCTGGAACAACACCACGCCGGGCCGGGGCGCTTGCCCCCGGCCCGCTACAGGAGGTTCATGATGCGCAATGATCTTGCCCTTCTGGTCCCTTTGGGCCTGATCGGGTTTGCACTGATCTGGCTGGGCTATGCCTGGACCCTGCCATCCGAGGGGATGATCGGTGACCGCTTCGGCTATGATCCGGGCAGCCGGTTCCTGCCGGTGGCGGCGGGGGTCGTGCTGGCTGCGGCGCTGCTGGGCGATGTGGTGCGCCGCTGGCCTGCGCGTCCGGTGTCAGGGCTGGCGGGGCCAGTTCAAACGGGGCCAGTCTTGGCGCATGTTGCGATCCTGATCCTCTATCTGATCGCGTTTCGCCCCTTGGGCTTTGTGCTAAGCACCGCATTGGTGCTGTTCGGGCTGATCGCGCTGAACCAGCGACATATGGGCCAGCCATTTCGGCTGTGGCCCTTTCTGGGCGCTGTGGCAGCGGTGGTGGCGGGGTCGGTCGCGGTGTTTTCAGCCCTGCGCTGGGTGATCCGCACCTGTTTTGCGCTGGCGCGGACCCATGGCCTGCCCATACTGCGCGAACCGGCGGTGCAAACTGGACTGGCAACCCTGATCGTTGTGGGAACACTGGGTCTGATGGTGTGGATCTGCCGACGCTGGCGGCACCTGCCCCATGTGGCGGCAGTTCAGGTGGCTATCGGCACGACCTTCGCAATTTATCTGATGTTCCGGCAACTGTTCCTGATCCAGTTGCCGCCCGGCATTCTGAATTGGTGAGGGACGCACGCGATGGATGATCTTCTGGCGGGTGTGGCGATGATTGCCACGTTTGAAACCCTGTTCTGGATCGCCCTTGGCAGTATTCTTGGCATTGTGCTGGGCGCGCTTCCGGGGCTGACGGCCACAATGGGCGTGGCGCTGATGCTTCCGGTCAGCTTCTACCTGCCCACGGCCACTGGCATGGCGATGCTGCTGTCGGTCTATACGGGCGCAGTCGCGGGGGCGTCGATACCGGCTATTTTGTTGGGCATTCCGGGCAATCCCAACGCGCTGGCCACAGTGCGCGATGGCCATGCCATGACCCGCGCCGGACAGGCGGGGTTGGCACTGGGGTCGGCGGCGGTGGCGTCACTGGTGGGCGGGGTGCTAAGTCTGATGGTGCTGATCTTGTTCGCGCCCTATCTGGCGGCGGCGACGCTGGCCTTTGGTGCGACGGAGAAATTCGCCATTGCCGCCCTTGGCCTGCTGATCATCGCAGCCATGTCCGAAGGAAACCTGCTGCGCGGCATCGCCATGGGCGCGCTAGGGGTGTGCCTGTCGCTGCTGGGATCGGACCCGTTCACCAATGCGGCGCGCCTGCCCTTTGCCGACACGCTGGCAAGCACGCCGTTTCACAACGGGATCGAGCTTATTCCCGCGCTTATCGGTCTTTTCGGGATTTCACAGGCGCTGCTGGATCTGGCGCGGTTGCGCAATACGGCTGGCGCAGAACCTGTCGCGCGTATCGGCAATGTCTTTCCGTCATGGGCACGGCTGCGCAGCATGTGGCGGGTATTTCTGGAATCCACCGGCATCGGCACGCTGATCGGGGCAATCCCGGGGGCCGGGGCCAGCGTCGCGGTCTTTCTGGCACATGAGCGGGCGCGCAAGACCTCTCGCCCCGTTGATGGCGAACCGGCCGTGGGCGAAGGGCGGATTGAGGGCGTCATTGCCCCCGAGGCCGCGAATAACGCCGTGACCGGCGGCGCGCTGATCCCGGTTCTGTCGCTGGGCATTCCGGGCGACGCTGTAACCGCCGTGCTTCTGGGCGCGCTGATGATTAAGGGCGTGGTTCCCGGCGCGGCGCTGTTTGCCAATGACATGCCGCTGGTCTATGCGATCTTCCTTGGCATGGGTGCGGCGCTTATGGCAATGTTCGTGTTCCAGTTGCTGGGCGTGCGGCTGTTTCCGCTGCTGTTGCGGGTGCCGCTGTCGTTCCTGATCCCCTGTGTTCTGATCCTGTCCTGCGTCGGCACCTTCGCGGTGGACGGGCAGGCCCCGATCAAGGCGGGGTACAATATGGCTGTCGCGCTGGCACTGGGGGTCGTGGGCTACTGGCTGCGCCGCGCGGAATACCCAATCGCGCCGCTGGTTCTGGGGCTAATTCTGGGGCCGATGCTGGAAGACAACTACCGGCTGGCAGTGAAGCTGGCGCAGGGGGATCATCTGGTCTTTTTATACAGCCCGATTGTGCTGGGCATGGTGGCGGTAATGGCGCTGGCCACGCTGGCCGCAAGGGGGCGCAGATGACGCGCCAGCGCCCCTTTTCCCGCATATCTGAACCGCAGTTGAACGCCCCCACGCCCCCCGTGCCCGGCCTGACACCCGTGCCGCGCGATTGCCGCGCCCGTCTGGCTGAACCGGCAACCCCCACGGCACGGTTGCGCCACCTAGCCGAGGGGCGCGTGCCCGCGCTGCGCCAGATCGGTCTGCACCCGTTCCCCACCCCCCAAGCCCCCCCCGCCCGCGCGCTGCGCGTGGGCGCATGGAACGTGCAGCAATGCCATTTCGGCCCCGACAGTGCGGCACTGCTGCGCGGCGCGGCGCTGGATGTCACCTTGCTGACCGAACTGGATATCGGCATGGGCCGCACCGGGCAGCGCGACACAGTGGCCGAACTGGCGGCGGCGCAGGGTCACGGGGCAATCTATGCGCCCGAATTTCTGGAGCTTCGCAACGCCCCCGAAAACGATCTGGGCTGGCACTGCAATGCCATTACGGCACGCACCCCCCCGAGAGAGGTCGTGCTGATCCGCCTGCCGGATATGGCGGACTGGTTCATCGCGCCCCGTCGCGGGCAGCGGCGGCTGGGCGGGCGCATGGCGCTGGCCGCACGGTTCGGACAGGGGGCAGACGCGCTGGTGGTCTGTGCCGTGCATCTGGAAAGCGACACTGACGGTGCGGGGCGGGCTGCGCAACTGGCCTATCTGCTGGACCGGCTGGACCGTTTTGCCGCAGGCGATCCGGTGCTGATAGGCGGGGATCTGAACGCGGGCGCAGGCGATGGCGCGCGCGACACCCTGACCGACCCGCTGTTTTCCGAGGCCCTTCGCCAAGGCTATCACTGGAATACGCTGAACGCGCCGGGGCCTACCAGCCGCATAAGCCGCGTGACGAACGCCCGACAACAAAACACCGCGCGGTATGACTGGTTTCTGGGGCGAGGGGTGCAGGGCACCGCCCCCGCGACCCTGGCCGCCACTGATACCGGCGGGCAGGCGATTTCCGATCATGACCTGATTGCCGTGACGGTGCAGCCTGCATGATGCGCCCCGTCCATCCTGTCAGCGCCGCGAAATTCCGCCCCGACGGGTGGCCGCGCCCCTATCCGGGTATCACCATCAGCGCCCCCTTGCGACGTGATCCTTGCACCATCGCAAAGCTGCACCGCCTGTGTACCACGCTGCAGCATCTGCCGGGGGCTGGCCAGTTCAGTTTTCTGCCCGCGTCGTGCTGGCACATGACAGTCTTGCGTGGCGTCAACCTGCGCCGCCGTCAGGACGCATGGCCGCGCGGATTGGCGCGCGGGGCGTGCCTGTCGCATCTGGTGGCGCGGATGCAGGACCGCTTGCGGCCAGTCGCGCTGCCGCCCGGGTTGCGGCTGGTCGTGCAAGGGCTGGACCTGACCGGGGCCGGCGATATCCGCCTGACCCTGCAGCCCGAAGGGCGCGCGCGCGCCACTCAACTGGACCGGCTGCGTGACAGGCTGGCCCGTGCACTGCGTCACAGCGACCATGGCCTGCGCGGTCCACTGCATCTGACCCTCGCATACCGTGTGCGACCCGTTTCCGCCCAAGCCGAAGCGCAGTTTGCAGCGGCGTTGCACGCGCTGCAGCCCGGCATTGTCGGGGCAAACATGGCCTTCGGCCGTCCCGCGCTGGTCGTTTACCGCGACATGTGGGATTTCGCGCACCCCCAACGCATGCGCGGCGCAGCTGGCAAAACACGATAACGCATGCGCGCCCCCCGCATCTGGGGATTTGAACCTGCCAGAAGCGGGGGGCGGCAGCGCCTGCCCTGCGTCAGATCTTGAAGACGCGCCTTGCATTGTCTTCGAAGAACATTTTCAGCCCTTCATCGCCAATATTCATCGCATCCAATGCGCCCACTTCATCGGGCACAAACTGCCAAGGGTAGTCCATGGCATAGAGCATACGGTCCATGCCGATGACCTTTTGCACATATTCGATGGGGGGCGCCCAGCCAATGCCGCTGGAGGTGTAGTAGAAATTATCCATCAGATAATCCCATGCCCGCCGCTTCAGGGGTTTGACATCAGGGTAGCGGCCCGTCACCGAAATATGCCCATGCATGTAGTCAATGCGATACAACCAATACGGCAGCGCTTCGCCGCAATGGCCAAGGATGATCTGCAGTTTCGGGAACCTGTCGAACAAGCCCGACACAACCAGACGCAAGGCATGCAGGCCCGTTTCACAGGCAAACCCATAAACAGCAGCATCTAGCCCGCGGTTCAGGAACGGTTCGATCATTTGCGGGCTGGGGGTGTTGGGATGCAGGTAGATTGGCACATCCAGCGCCTCGGCCGCTTCAAACAGGCCCCAGTAGCGTTCATCATCCAGATAGGTGCCCAGGGTGTGCGAATTCAGGATACCCCCGCGCAGGCCCAGCTTGGTGACACCGCGTTCCAGTTCGCGTTCTGCCTCGCCAATATCAAGGGGGCTGAAGGCGGCCAGCCCGACAAAACGGTCAGGATTGGCGGCAATCCCCTCGGCCAGCTGGTCATTGGCACTGCGCGCCAGCGCGCTTGCGGTCTTGGGGTCGAACACCTGAACACCGGGGGCAGACAGGGCAACCACCTGCATGTCTATGCCCGATGCGTCCATATCGGCAATGCGGTCTGCGCCAAGGGTCTGGATGCGGCGGGAATGGGCGCGGGCCTTTTCGGTGGTGCTGGACCCGAAGAACCCCCACAAGCTGCGGAAACCGGGGTCGGTGATGGTCCCGTCTTCCAACCCTTTCAGATACAGGTTCATGATTTCAGGGGGCAGCCACGCTTCTTCGGCGGCTATGCGCTTATAGGGGGGCGCAGGTCTGCGCGGTGGCATCGGGGGGTAGCGGTCAGTCATTCGAAGGCTCCGTTTGCGCCCGCGCCACCGGCGCGGGAAGTGGGGCGCCGAACCGGCGCGAAAGTGCCCAAGCCACCGGCACCGCAAGCAGTGCCAATGTCAGGACAATGAAGGACTCGGGCGGAAAGAATGTGGTCAGCGCACCTATGCCCAGCGCCAGAACGGCCACTGCGCGACGCTGCCAAGCACCGCCATAGGCGTTCTTGTTGGCCAGCACTTCTGCCAGCAAATGACCGGCAACCAATATGGTCAGGCAGGACACCGAAATTTCGATCCAGGTGCCGTCCATCAGCAATGCGGGGTTCATCGCAAACACGAAGGGCAGCAGATAGGCCATGAGCGCCAGCTTGATCCCGGTTATCCCCGTGGACCACATGTCGGACCCCGCCACACTGGCCGCCGCATAGGACGCAATCGCCACAGGCGGCGTCAGCATAGAAAGCAGCCCGAAATAGAAGATGAACAGATGCGCGGACATTTCGGTTACGCCAAAACGCACCAGCGCCGGGGCCAGCAGCACCGAAACAATGACATAGACCCCTGTTGTGGGCATGCCCACGCCCAGAATGATTGACAGCAGCGCGGTCATCAGCAAAAGCGCGGGCAACCCGCCCAGTTCCGCGATGCGCCCCAACGCCAATGTCAGCGCAAAACCCAGACCCGTGACATTGATTGTGCCCACAATAATGCCTGCCACAGCACATACCAGCAGCACAGGGACCAGCATTGACCCGCTATTGACCAGCGCCTGCCCCAGCAGCGCAAGGCGCGACGCCCCGCGCGGCGCGGTGACCAGATATAACGCCACAGCGGCCCCCGCACTGTAAAGCGCGGCCTTGCCGGGCGAATAGCCCAGAACGAATAGAAACCACACCAACACCCCCAGCGGCGCCAATAGTGGCCACGCCCCCAACACAGCGCTGTGCAGCTTCGGCAGGTTTTCACGCGGTTCGCCAGCAATACCGTTCGCGGCGGCATAGCGGTCCACCTGACGATAAAGCAGGTAATAATAGAACGCAGCAGGCAGCAGCGCGGCCGTGATCACATCAACATAAGCGACTTGCAGAAATTCAGCGATGACAAACGCCGTGGCCCCCATCACGGGCGGCGCGATCTGACCGCCATTTGACGCCACCGCTTCAATTGCGGCGGCATGGCGCGCGGGAAAGCCTGCCTTTTTCATCATCGGAATTGTGACAGTGCCGGTGGACATGACATTGGCCACGGTGGACCCTGACAATGTGCCAAACAGTGATGACGACAAAATTGCCACCTTCGCCGGTCCACCACGCCGGTGGCCCATTGTGGCCAGCGCCAGCCCGGTCAGGGCCTGACTGCCGCCAACAGCGTTCAGCACGGCCCCGAAAATGATGAAGCCCAGAATTTGCGTGGCCCCCACATTCAGAACAAGGCCGGGAATGCCGTTCGTGTCGTTATACAGATACAGCAAATACCGCGCGGGCCGCAGATAGGCCCCCTCGAACAGGCCCGGCGCCATCCAGCCCCAGAACCCGTAGGCGGTAAACCCAAGGGCAAGCGCGGCCAGAACGCCCCCGCAATGGCGGCGTGTGGCCTCCACTGTGGCGACAATCGCAATCAGGGCGGGCACCCATTTTTCCGGCCCGCGGCTGGTGGCGCTCAGCAGCCATGCCTCATAGTTCCAGGCAAGCCAGACCCAGCCGGCACAGCCCAGCACCCCCAGCGCCAGATCAGGCCAGCGCAGCCATCCCCGCATGGGGCGCAGAACAATGGCCACGCAGACCGTAACGCCAAGAATGACCGCAAGATACTGTTCTGTCAGTACGACAAAACCCAACCTGCGCGGAACATCAAGCAACCACAACAGGCCGATTACCGGAATTGCGGCAGCAGCATAGACAGGCTTCATGAGCATGGGCTTTCGGGTTCAAGAGCATGGCGCATTCATTCGTGTTCACGCGACATGCTCTAACTTATTGATTTTGTATGTTCGACAAGCTAAAAACCGGCGCCCAGTTTTGAGCAACATGCTCTAGTTCAGGCATGGCCACACAAGCAGCGCCATGCCGCTTTCATCGGTGACCAGAAGGGCAGGACCACAAGATGGTGTGGAAACCCGCCAAATTGGGGGTTCCCACGCGCACGGCGCGTCAGTCGATGGACGCGTCGCGCTGTGCGTTCTCGTCCGACCAGATCCCTTTCTCGCGGTAGAATTCCACCGCTGCGGAATGGAAGGGAATGGTGTTGGTGGGGCTTGTCATCAGGTCTTGCTGCGCGCCCCCCATTGCGGGATAGTCGCTAACCAGTTGCGGAAGCGCATCATAAAGCGCGCCAAGAATGGCCTGAACCTGGTCATCAGGCAGGTTGGCACTGGCTGTCAGGAACACATCATATGCAGCAACGACAACCGGCTCTGTCACCTCTGGCAGGCGCGGCGACGGGTCCACCTGCAACAGATACACACCGGGATAGATGTCCCCGATGAATTCGTCGGTCGCATCCGGCCCTGTGATTGACACATAACGAATACCGCCGGGAATGGTGGCATGTGCCTGTTGTGTCAGCGGAATCCCGACTGCGATGCCATGCGCATCCAGGTTGCCTTCGACCAGCCCATCAACCCCTGCGGGCATGCCTGAAATCGTCACATGTTCAACCTGATCCAGCGCGACACCGCCGGCTTGCAGCACGGCCTGATTCACCCTGCCTGTCGCGGCCTGCCCCGACACTGTGGTGACCACGCGCTTGCCCGCCAGATCGGACACGTCCTGCATGCCTGTGTCCGCGCGCACCATGAACGCCTGCCGCAGGGGCCAAAGCCGCGCCAGAACGCGCAGTTGCGTATAGGGTTCATTCTCGAATTCACCCCGATACCAGCCCCCGACATCGATGGACGAATTCAGGCCAAGCGTGACCTCATCCTCGGCAATCAGGGGAATATAGACGGATGACCCGGTAAACGGCTGGACAGTTGCCTGACGGCCCAGATTTTCCTGCAGCGCAGCCGCTATCCCGCTGCCGACAGTATAGTATAGCGTGCCTTGAGGGTTGGTTCCGATAGTGATGCGCTGTGCTTGCGCGGTTGTGCCAAGTCCAGTGGCGGCAGCAAACGCCAGCCCCACGGCCAGAATGCGTCCGATCATGTTGTCCTCCCTGTGCGATGCGTGGGGTGCCCCCTCCTCCGGTGCATCCCGCAGATTCAGACTATACGCATTTATCGTGCAGTGTTATGAAATATTCATATTAATTAATTAGATAAGGTTATGAATAAAATGGCTGTCCATCATCTGACCCTTCGACAGCTTCGCGCGGTGTCAGCGGTTTATGCAAGCCGGCGTATTGCCGTTGCCGCCGAGCGGATGAACGTAACCCAGTCCGCCGTCAGCGTGCTGTTAAGTCAGGCTGAATCAGCGCTTGGCACACGGTTGTTTGACCGCACAACCCGGTCCCTTGCCCCCACCCCCGCCGTCGAGCAGATCATCGGAATTGTGGAGCGTATGTTGGGTGATCTTGAAACGCTGGGGTCCGTCATCAGTGATCTGGACGGGCTGGAGCGCGGCCAGATCCGCGTAGCGGCCACGCCTGCAACCGGCATCGCATTGTTGCCCGAAACGGTGCGCGGGTTTCGCGCGGCCTATCCGGCCGTCAGGCTTGTTCTGGATGATTGCGCGCCCAACCAGTTCTATTCCATTATCCGCGAAGAAAAGGCCGATTTCGGAATTGGCACCCCCCCTGCGGATATGACCGAATTCGACCGCATCATCTTGCATGACGACCCGCTGTTTCTGGTATGCCCGCGCGACCATCCGCTGGCACAGCGCGATCATGTCCCATGGAAAGCCCTGAGTGACGAACCACTTATCGTATCCCGGCGCGACTATGGTGTGCGCGATCTGGTCGAACGCACCTTGCAAGATGTGGGTGGAAAGCTGCGGGTCGCAAATGAAATCGGGTTTCTTTACAGTGCGTCGTGGCTGGCATCATGTGGCATGGGAATGTGCATTTTCCCTGAACATCTGGCGCGCGCCGTGCGTGACCCCGGCCTTGTCTGGCGGCCACTGGTGGAGCCGGTGGTCACGCGCCCGGCCGCCGTGATTACGCGCCGAGGGCGCACATTATCGCCCGCGTCAGAGCGATTTATCAGCATGCTGTGCGACAATCTAAACGCGTCCAGTGACCTGCAAACCGATAGCTGAAGCGTTTTGGCTTTCTGCTCAGCCACGGCGGGGCGCCTTGTAGGGGGCCTGACTTTCCAGACAGGGTTGCAGCACAGCCAGAATGGATATGAGGCAGGCACCCCCCCATTTGGCAAAGCTGTCACCTGATCAACAATACCCCTTTCCATATTTTCGGGAATGGGATGCGTCATGGCGCCACAGCCGCCCTTCGCGCTTGCCACGGCAGTGTTGCCCAATGCGGACAAATTCGCCCCATGGCCAGGGTACAAAGGCTTCAGCCGATAGGCCCGGCGTGACCGAAACACCGTGCCCGTGAACGGGTCCTTGCGCAGCACCGATGACACGAGCGCCGCAAACCCGTCATGACCTTCGCGGAAATCTATGGGCTGCGCAGAGACCAGAACCCGCACCCGGTTCGACGGAAACATCATGCCGAGAGTCGAATCGCCCGCACAATCTTGGCAGTTCTTTTGCCCCCCTGTGGCGCGGTCAACCCGAATTGTCACTTCCCCAAAGGCGATCTCGAACCAGTCACGACTACACGTTCCAGCCTCTGGCGCGGCGGCGACCAGCTGATCGCCCACTGGCCGAACGATTGGCACAAAACCGAACAAATCGTCTTCCAAAGCAGGCAGGACCAAGCGGCCATCGCGCGCCTTTCCGACAAATGGTGCGCCCGAAGCCCATGACCCACGCCGCAACCGCATTCAGAATGGCGGCGAACTGCACGGGCTTACCAAAGGCGGGCGAAATGCCGGTGGTTTCAAGACCGTAGAAGGCAAATTTCATGAAATCAGCATAGCTGGCATAGCAAAAAACACCGCAGCAAAGTTGTTCACTCCAGCACAATCTCGGGCAGAAGCACTTCCCAAGCCTCACGGTTGAGCTTTGTCCGATGTTCCTCACCACTCTCATGCGAATGGCGCGTCACAATTGCCCCGACCCGGGCAGAGACGATCCGTCGTCCCGGCGGCACAGCCCAGTCAGCGCGCATCGCCGTCAATCGCCGCCCCTGACTGTCCGTCACAAACCAGCGCCTGTGCATCTGCGCCATGGTCACAGGGGCACCGACCTGCGCTTGCTCGATCGCCTTGATACTGCGGTCGTGCGCAGGCAAACGTCCAGCCCAGTCAATGAACACCTGCCCCAGCTCGGGCTGGATATAGTAACGCTCTGGCGGCAGGTCATGCTTGTCCGGCAGGGCAGCGTCGCGCCGCAGAATATTGTCCCCCTTGGACGGAACAAAGGCATGAGCCCCTTGCGTCATCACAGCAAGGCTACGGCGGGCGCGGGTCATCGCGACATAAAACAACCGCCTGGGTGCGTCGGCATCCTCGTTACCTGACGGGTGGTCCCATCCGCCATTCAGGATCACCACATCATCGAATTCAAGACCCTTGGCGCGGTGGGCCGTCATCAGCAGTAGCCCGCGCTGCTCGCCCCGTGCATCGCGCGCCCATTCTCCGAACCACTCAATCAGATCGGGGACCGATACTGCGCCTGCACCCACCTCTTGTGCCAGCGCGGCAATGCCCTCGGCAACAAGATCGGACCAGCGGTTGCGCGGCAGGGTGTTCGCAATCCCCAGCAGATCGGGCACATTCAGCAAGCGTGTGCGGTCACGCGAAATCGCCTCGATAAAGCATCGCATCTCGCGCATGCGCCACAGGCTCGGCAAACTTTCATTGGCCATCTCGACCGGGATGCCCTGCGCTTCAGCATAGGCGCGCGCGGGCGCAAGCTGGCGCCAGTTACGCGCGATGATTGCAGTACGCGACCAGTTCCAACCCTCTTCCAGCGCGCTCAGGCGTTGCAATTCACCGATTGCGGCCACAGCCTGCGCCCGATCTCCTGGCGGGCAATGCAGCAGCTGCACACGCCCCTGCCCCACTGGGTCGCGCTTTGCCATGACCCCGCCTGCCGGCTCATTGCGCCGCTTGCGGTCGATGGTGATGTCATGGCCCCGCTTCATCCGGTCACGCGCGCCGGAAATCACTGTGTTCGACGCCTCGATGATGGACTTGGTGGAGCGGTAATTCTCGACCAGATATTCCGGCTTTGCCTTGTAGTCCTGCTCGAACTGACGGATGTAGCGGATCGACGCCCCGGAAAACGCATAGATGTTCTGATCGTCATCGCCCACCGCAAAAAGGCTCAGGCGCAAGTCTTCGTCCTCTAGCGTCCGCCCTGCCACTGCCGCGATCAGCGCGTATTCCTGTGCGCCCACATCCTGATACTCATCAACCAGAATCCACCGATAACCCTGGATCAGCGTATCGCGCTGGGCTTCGGCCTCGGTCTTGCTCAGGCCCTCGCCGTTCAACTGGCGCACCGCTTCCATGACAACATTGTCGAAGTCGCGGCTTTCGGCCTGCGACCCGGCGAAACTTGCCCCCACAAGCCGCATGGCCAGCGCATGGCAGGTGGACACTGTAACGCCGTAAGCCTCGTCCCCGACAAGATGCCGGAGGCGCGCCCGGATTTCGACAGCGGCATGACGGTTATAGCTGAGCACCAGAATGCTGCGCGGATCCTCGCGGCGCACCCGGATCAGATACGCGATACGATGCACAAGCACCCGCGTCTTGCCCGAACCCGGCCCCGCCAGAACAAGCACATTGGTCGCATCGCGGTCATCCGCGACGATCTTTTGCTGAACCGGATTGCCAAGCGCGTCGACAACAGCGGCCCATGATTTGCCAGTTGTCTGGCGTTTGACCTCGGTGGTTTTGCCCTTCATCCAGCGGCCCATGAAGGCGTCTTGATCCAGCGCGAAATAATCCTCTGACAGACGCATCGCGTCACGCATCGACGCAAGCCCTGTTTCGGCATAGGTGGCCATGACATGGGTCTGCACAGTCTGTTCGTCATAATGATCCTGCAAAGGCGCAAAGTCCTTGACCAGAAACTGCCCCTTTCCGGGGGCAAGCTGCACGGTCATTGCAGGCCGGAACACGGTCAGCCCCTTGCCCAGCGTCACCACGTCCTGCTCGTGCAGCCACATAAGCGCGCGGTCCATCAGCCGCGTCATTTCCCTGACCTGTCCGCGCAGGAACGCATCGCCTGAAAGGCTGGCGAGCAGGTCGCCCAGTGTGGTTTCAACCTGCAAATCCTTGCCGCGCTGACCTTTCTCCAAACGCCCCAGAAGATGCGAGAGCAACGCTTCGCCTGCTTGCTGGCGCAGCGCGGCGGATTGCTCGACCACCCGCCATGACCGTTGCAGCGCCACCGAGAGCGTATGCCGCGAGAGTTTGCGCAGGCGAAGATTGCCCTTGCCACCATCAAGATCACGGCCATCGCGCGCTATGCCGCGCAAAAGCTTCTCGACCAGATCGGGGCGCACATGGCTGTGCCCGCCGTCGCGCAGCCTCGCGCTGGCCAGTTGCAGGTTCAACGGTGTGCTTGCGTGATCGTCGGCATCGGGCGCTTCTTCGCGCATCAGGGCAATCAGGTCGCTTTCAAGCCGCGTGGCCTGCCCCAACCGATTGACAGAACTGTCCTGCACAGAATTATGCACAAACACAGTTACGGCAGTGTCATTGCGCGCAATTCCCAAAGCTTCGAGATCTGCCAGCGCCTTGGTTAATTGCCCACCAGTCAACCCGCTGATCCCGGTCAACTCATCCGTGGAGATGCCCTCATCGGGCGACGCATTGATCAGGTGACGGACGATATCCATCAACTCTGTGCGCCGCGCACCCGTGATCTGCGCCTTGTCCAGCAAGGCTTGCGCATCCTCAATGCTGCGCACCCGCAGCGAGGACGGGAAAACCTGCACACGGTTCTCCTCGCGCGTCAGCAGCTTCGCTTCTTCCAGCCAGGACAGCGCAGTCTTGACCCGCGTGTCATCGGTGGCGCTTTCGCGCTGAAACTCCCGGTCCTGCTCATTACGCACGATTTCACCGGCAGTCGCAACCACAGTGCCGGTGCTGCGCGACCTCACATCCATGCGCCGCACCGCCTTCAGGATGGCGCCTATCTCATGCCGGGCAAGACGCGAGCGCGCCGAAAGCTGGAACTGGCGTTCAACATCATCGGCCGCAAACAGAAGCACGCAATTGGCATGATCCCGGTCGCGACCCGCGCGCCCTGCCTCTTGCAGGTAGTTTTCAAGCGAGCCGGGAATATCGCCATGCACCACAAGCCGGATATCCGGCTTGTCGATCCCCATCCCGAACGCATTGGTCGCCGCGATGACCCGCAACGCGCCGATCCGGAACCGTTCCTGAATGGTCTTCTTCTCATCCGGCGTCAGCCCTGCGTGATAGCGTTCCGCAGACAAGCCCTGCTGTTGGAGGAATTGCGCCACATCCTCAGTCGCCTTGCGTGTCGCGCAATAGACGACGGCACCGGACACACCATCTGGCGGCAGGCGCTGTTCTATGACATCGAGGATATCGGCCAGTTTGGTGCGCTTCCCGGTTGCGCGCACCTCAAAGCTCAGATTCGTCCGCGAGGCACCCCCATCAAGCAACAGGAGGTTCATTCCCAACCGGCTCTGGAAATGGTCGCGAATGTCGCGCACAACCTCGGGCTTTGCGGTCGCGGTCAGACAGATCACCGGGGCGGGATCGCCATCGCCTGCTGTTTCGCGAATGAACCGCGCGATGTAGCGATAATCGGGCCTGAAATCATGCCCCCATTTCGAGACGCAATGCGCCTCGTCCAGCACCCAAAGGCCAATCTCGTGCTGCGCCAGAACGGACCGCACACCGACGCTGCGCAACTGCTCGGGCGAGATCAGCAGCATCGCCGCCTCGCCCATACGCACCTTGTCCAGCGCATCCTGCCGCTCGGGCAATGAGAGCATCCCGTTGACTGTGACAGCCGAAGAAATACCCGACCGCTCCATCCCCGCCACCTGGTCAGCCATCAGGGCCACCAGCGGCGAGATGACAACACTCAGCGCGCCGGTCCGGTCGAACTTGGCCAGCGCCGGGATTTGGTAGCAGACGGATTTCCCCGTGCCCGTGGGCAAAATGCCAAGCAGGCTGTGCCCGCGCATTCCTTCATCGACGATGCGTTCCTGCAAGGGGCGCCCGTCAGCATCCGTAGGGACAGGGCGAAAGGCATCAAAGCCGAACCACCGCGACAACGCTTTGACCGGGTCGCCCTTCTCGCGGCACCATGCGCATGTAGGGGTGTCGCAGGACGTATCGCGCAGACGCTTCACCATGCCCGCGGCACCCGGGAACTGCATCCGCACCCAAGGTGGCATGACGGAATCGCCACCCGCAACCGTTATCCATGACAGGGCATAGGCAAGCGGCCACCCCAGCAATGGCGACGCGATCTCGTCAAGAACGCTTGTAAGCGCAGGCGCGCAAGCCTGCCCGTCGAGCAATCGCCCAACGGCTTGCCGCGCCTGATCGGGGGATGGCACATCAGCGCCGCGAATGTAGTGAAATACTGCCGCGAAGCCCTGATCATGTTCTCCGCGCGATGTAAGATAGTGATAAGCGGCGAGGGCATCGGGCGACTGCCCCTGTAGCGCGCGAAAGGCCGCAATCTGATTGCTGAGAACATCAAAGACAAGCCGTGCATCCGCTTCCGGGTCATTGACATGGCCCGACAGCAACCGCCCGTCGTGGTAGTGCTTGACCAGATGGTGGTAAGGGTTGCGCGGAAAAGCGAGTGGATTGAGCCAGAGCGTGTCGATAGGTGCCTGCGCAAGCTGCGCCAGCCGGGGACGAAGCGCCGCCAGATGCGGCAAGTCGTGACGCAGAATATTGTGACCGATCAGATGCCGCGCATCCCCCAGCGCTGCCTCCAGCCGATCAAGCGCCGACGCGACACCAACGCCCTTGCCGCGAATGACATCAGCCCCGTCACCGCAGACCGCAGCCAGTTCAAACACGCGCGCAACTTTCGGGTCAACCTCAAGGTCAACAGATACACAGGCCTTCAGGAATGGATCGCGGGGATGAACAATCTCTGACAGGGTTACACCGGGGATGTTATTAAAATTATTGGTCTATTTGATGCCTCAAAGCATCAATGGTCAAGCTTTCAAGAATTCCGTTCCGACTGGGATGCTATTGAATGATGATGTGCTTGCTAACAGGATTGGCGAGCCTCGGCATCTTGAATTTCGCCAAGGTTCATTTGAGTGCCACGACAATGACCATGCGGGGCCGAACCGGTCCCTTGATCAGCACCTGCTCAAAAACGGGAACATCCTTTCAGGCGTCCACACCGGCGTTGTTGCAGAACCCTCGTCGAGAAGGGATCACATCACGAATCCATATGGTCAGACGGGTCGCATGAGCAAGCCCAAGCCCGCCCGCTACCGCACCACCAATTGGTTTGACCACAACGCTGCGTTTCGCAAACGCGGCTCACTGCTGATCTGGCTGGACAAGGAGATGGCCTGGTACGCGCCACATGAGGGCCGTCCCGGGCGCCCGCCAATCTTCTCGGATGCAGCGATCCACGTCTGCCTGTCGATCAAGGTGCTGTTCAAGCTGCCGCTCACCGCCACATCCGACACCCGCCGCTGCCACAATGCCATCATCGCGCGCGGCAGCACGGCGATCATCCCGATCCGCAAAACGCCCGACCATGAAAGGAGGATTGCCCGCCCCGCCCCGGCGCGCAACGAAACCCTGCGCGCCACGCGCCACTATCGCAGGGCATTCTGCAAGCGGTGGACCGGATACCACAGACGCAGCCGCGCCGAGGCAAAGATGCGCTGCCTCAAGTCCTTCGGCGAGCGCATCGCCGCAAGGGACCCCGACCGCCAAACTGCCGAAATCCACATCCGCATAACCTTCGTGAACTGCTTAAACCCCCTCGGCACCGCCGAGATCGTCCGCGTGGCCTGAACCTGAAAGGGAAATGCATGCTCTACGCCTGCGTTCTGCAACAATGCTCATGTGCTGGATGCGGCCGCCCGCCGCCCTCGCAGCCGCGACGATCTTCTTGACCGCCTGCGCAGGGGGGACTTCTGACACGGTGCCCAGCGCCTGCCCGCCGGTGGTCGACTACAGCCGGGCCGAGCAGGCGCGCGTCGCAGAGGAACTGGCCGCGCTGCCGGTCGTCGTGGCAGGCATCCTGCAACGCGGCTTCACCCAACCGGCCACTCGTGCATGGCGCAGCATTTTTTCCTATCGAATGTCGCTGATGCTGCGGCATTTACGCCGGTTGCGTTTCGTCCGGACAGTATATATCTTTCGGGCAGAGGGACGGCAGAGACCGTCTTTCGGACAACGGAGACTGGATGTCAGAGCTTGTGTGATAAGGCTCTCTGAAGATCAGAGAGCCTCGTGAAACGAAAGTTTTCGGGCGTGTATGCGCCTGAGCATTGCTTCACACTTGCACACGAGACTTCAATGAATATTTCACGAAACGAACAACGTGCGCTGCACGTTCTGGCTCTTGGGGGTCACATCCTGCATGCGCGCGATGACCGCCGGAAAATCACGGCTGTCACCTGCGTGACCCGCGAGGGGATGATCCTGTCCGAATTCTCTCTGGAAACGTTCATCCGGTTGCGGCGCAAGCGACTGGTCGAATCCCGATCCGGCAGTCCTTACTACATCTCTAGACGCGGGCGCCTGTCGGTGCGCGCCCAACTCGACAATCAGGGGGCATGACATGCTGATCCGAAATGAAACTGCCAATGACATCGCCGAAATCCGCACGGTCGTGACAGAGGCCATGACGATGCTGGCGCAATCCACAGGCACCGAGGCGCAGATTATAGACAGGTTAAGGGGTGACAAAGCCCTCGCCCTGTCACTTGTGGCGGAAGAAGACGGCCGGGTGGTTGGGTATCTCGCCGTTTCGCAAGCACAGATCGGGGAACAGGACAGTTGGGGGCTGATCGGGCCGCTTGCGGTCTTGCCGTCAAGGCACGGCCAGGGGATCGGTAGCACCCTGATGGCCGAAGCGATCCGACGGTTGCGGACGACCTTTCAAGGGGCGGTTCTCGTTGGGGACCCCCGATATTATGGCAGGTTCGGCTTCAGGGCGTATCCGGGGCTGGGCGTGGGGGTCATTCCGCCCGAGTTTGTGCAGGCCTTGCCGTTCGATGCTACGGAGCCGCGAGGCGAGGTGATCCATCACCCTGCATTCGGCCTGAAGCAACAAAGATGATGCAAGTCTGGGCCGCACCGCAAGCTGCGCGGCCCAGACAACTTGTTCTGATTGTGAGTCCGCTCAGGGCTGATGCTGTTGAAAAACTCTGTGCTTGAACGGAGCAAAAGCTTCTGATTCCATTGGATTGAGGGGATCTGGAGGTTTGCGATGCTTGGAAGGCAAAAAGTTCACGCCCGGTTGTTCTAGGCTCAGGACCCATTGATTTCATCCTTGAAGCGTGATTCACGCTCCGCAAGGGTGAAATCAATGAGCAATCTTTTCTGGCTGACCGACGCCCAGATGGAGCGATATGGGCGTGTTCGCCCGGATCATGGCGGGTCTGG
>JAFWNM010000042.1 GCA_017510335.1 Paracoccaceae bacterium | reverse complement strand
TCGCACCAACCGTCTGCGCACTTTCCCCATAGATCGCACCAAGACCCACGCGGCTTCCTCCTTGGGAGGTTTTCCAACGCGGGTCGTGGTCGCGCCAGTGCGCAGCGGATCGCCGCGACCCGCATCAGAAAACCTTCACCACAGCGGACGTTCAGCAGTTCACTCAAGCCCAGTAACTGTATAGTCGCGAGGTATGCCGGCTGTGGCAGTCCACCACAATGAAGCACGGGTTCGCTTCTGGTGAAACTCGAAAGCCTCCTTGCCGAGGAAACACTCCTCCACATACCAGATCAACGGGTCTTCCGACTGAAATACCTCGAAAGAAACGCAACCGGTTTCGGCTCTGGTAAGCCGGACATGCTCGGCAAGATGTGTTTGCACAAGCTCGATGTCGCTCGTATCTCTGCAAACTAGGCGACCCGTTAGGCGCACATGCCCCGTCTTGTTAACCATTTTGTCAGCCATTGAAGGAAGCCTTTCACATGATGGGTGCTTTGCTGGCATGGATAACGAACGGCGGCAAGGTCCCGCAAAGCGGTCACACTCGCCCTGACTCTCCGGAAGAACATGACATACGGATCATCCCCGGGGCAACGACCACCCCGGAAACCAAGGGACAAGCCCAAGACCTCGCATCTGGGGAAACATCTGAGCTCCCTTTGCTCACCCCGGAGGGCGTACACGGCTCTCCAGCCCACGGTTCAGACGCGAGATCGGCAGGACCTCACCCACGTGGAATAGGAACTCTTTTCCGTCCGCAGACACCTCGATCGGAACGAGTCCCGCCTGTTCCACCCTTTTCTGAACCTCCCTGATCCTACAGCATCATCAGGGTGAGCCCGACCTTTGCGTGCAGCGCCGGGCCCCGTCCACGCGAAAGCGGGCGGAGTTTCCTCCGCCCGGTCAAGGTTTTTCGTTGTGAATCAGGCCCTTTGACCGGGCGATATCAATTCAAGTGGTTGATACCATTTCACAAAACGGGATTTCGGCCCGGATTTTTTTCGCCGCGATTTCAAAAATTCGTACAAGATTTTGAAATCTGACAGACACTCGGAGAAATTTTGCCCCGAATGGGAGGATTTACCCCCCTATTCGGGAGAAACTATCCCCCCAGGGACACATAGTCATTCCGCCTCAGCTACACCCGCTCGTCCCGCCGCAGGTGTTGCATTTCATGCAAGTCCCGTTGCGCACCAGTGTGTAGTTGCCGCATTCGCCGCAGGGGTCGCCCTCGTAGCCTTGCATCCGGGCCTTTGCGCGCGGGTCCAGGGATGCGACGGTCATGGTTTCGGACTTGGTGGTTTCCATCGCGACTGCGGCGGTGCCGTCGGTTGCGTAGGCCGTGACGGATTGGCCGCCCTGCAGCACGGTCAGTTCATGTGGCAGGCGCTTGCGCAGATAGCCGGTTGAACTGATCTGGCGCAGCACTTCCAGCGAACGGGACGCGGCCGCGTCGGACAGTTCGGCGACATTGCGCACGCCTTCATGTTCGCCCGCGCCCAGATCGTCGAAACTGGTGCCTGTGGGTTTGACATGGGCCAGATCGGTGCGGTCCAGATAGCTGACGGCCAGTTCGCGGAAGATATAGTCAAGGATCGAGGTTGCGTTCTTGATGCTGTCATTGCCCTGCACCATGCCTGCCGGTTCAAAGCGGGTGAAGGTGAAGGCATCGACGAATTCTTCCAGCGGCACACCGTATTGCAGACCAACCGACACGGCGATGGCAAAATTGTTCATCATCGCGCGGAAGCCTGCACCTTCCTTGTGCATGTCGATGAAAATCTCGCCCAGTTTGCCATCGGTATATTCGCCGGTGCGCAGATACACCTTGTGGCCGCCGACAACAGCTTTCTGGGTGTAGCCTTTGCGGCGCTCCGGCAGTTTTGCGCGGTCGCGGCGGATGACTTCCTTGATGATGATCTTCTCGACAATCTTTTCGGCCAGAACCTGCGCTTTTTCCTGTGGCGAGCCGGATGCCAGAATTTCCTCGGCTTCCTCGTCATCGTCGATCAGGGCTGCGGCCAGCGGTTGCGACAGTTTGGACCCGTCACGATACAGCGCATTCGCCTTGATGCCCAGCGACCAGCTGAGTTCATAGGCCGCCAGCGTTTCCTCGATTGTTGCCGTGTTGGGCATGTTGATGGTCTTGGAAATCGCGCCGGAAATGAAGGACTGCGCTGCCGCCATCATGTAGATATGGCTGTCCACCGACAGGAAGCGCTTGCCTTTCTTGCCGCACGGGTTGGCGCAATCGAAGATCGAGATATGCTCTTCCTTCAGGTAGGGCGCGCCTTCCAGGGTCATGGTGCCGCAGACATGGTCATTGGCGGCTTCAATCTGTGCCTTGGTGAAGCCCAGATGGCGCAGCAGGTCGAAGCCGGGGTTGTTCAGTTCAGCCGCCGGAATGCCCAGCGTTTCGCGGCAGAAAGCCTCGCCCAGGGTCCATTGGTTGAACACGAACCGGATATCGAACGCCGAAGGCAGGGCTTTTTCGATCTTGGCAATCTCGGCCTCTCCAAAACCGTGACCAATCAGGCTGGTATGGTTGATGCCCGGTGCCTGCCCAAGGCTGCCATGGCCCACCGCATAGGCGATAACCTCGGCAATCTCGGAGTCGCGGTAGCCCAGTTTGCGCAGGGCTGCAGGAACCGACTGGTTGATGATTTTGAAATACCCGCCGCCTGCCAGCTTCTTGAACTTGACCAGCGCGAAATCGGGTTCAATGCCGGTGGTGTCGCAATCCATGACCAGCCCGATGGTGCCGGTGGGCGCAATAACAGTGGATTGCGCGTTGCGATAGCCGTGCTTTTTCCCAAGGGTCAGGGCCTCGTCCCAGGCAGCGCGCGCAAGGTCGACAAGGCGCGCATCCGGGCAATTGCGCGCATCCAGCGCCACAGGGGCCACGTTCACCGCTTCATAGCTGTCATCGCCATATGCCGCGCGGCGGTGGTTGCGCATGACACGCAGCATGTGATCGGCGTTTTTCTTGTAGCCGGGGAACGCGCCCAGTTCTGACGCCATTTCTGCAGATGTGGCATAGCTTACGCCGGTCATCAGTGCAGTCAGCGCACCGCACAGCGCGCGGCCTTCGGCGGAATCATAGCCAAAGCCCATATTCATCAGCAACCCACCGATATTGGCATAGCCCAGCCCCAGCGTGCGGAATTCATAGGACCGCTGCGCGATTTCCTTGGATGGGAACTGTGCCATCATCACGCTGATTTCCAGCGTGATGGTCCACAGGCGGGTGGCGTGCATGTAGCCTTCGGCGTTGAACGACTTGCTGTCATAGAATTTCAGCAGGTTCATGGACGCCAGGTTGCAGGCGGTGTCATCAAGGAACATGTATTCGCTGCAAGGGTTCGACCCGCGGATCGCGCCATCGGCAGGGCAGGTGTGCCATGCGTTCACTGTATCGTGGAACTGGATGCCCGGATCGGCGCAGGCCCATGCGGCATGACCCACCTGGTCCCACAGATCGCGTGCCTTGATGGTCTTGGCGGGTTTGCCATCCGTGCGGCGCAGCAATTCCCAATCGGCATCATCCTTCACGGCCTTCAGAAACGCATCTGTGACACGGACGGAATTGTTCGAATTCTGGCCTGACACAGTGATATAGGCTTCCGAATCCCAATCGGTGTCATAGGTCGGGAATTCGATGCTTTCATACCCCTGACGGGCATATTGCAGCACGCGACCGACATAGGTTTCGGGGATCATGGAATTTTTGGCCGCCTTGATGGCCGCTTTCAGTGCCGGGTTTTTTGCCGGGTCAACGGCATCCTCTGTGCTGCCGTCCCATGCCCGGATCGCGCCGAAAATGTCGTTCAGACGCGCCGAGTGCAGTTTGGAACCGGCAACAAGAGAGGCGACCTTTTGTTCTTCGATCACCTTCCAGTTGATGAATTCCTCAATATCGGGATGGTCCATGTCGCAAATGACCATCTTGGCCGCGCGGCGCGTGGTCCCGCCCGACTTGATCGCGCCTGCAGCCCGATCACCGATTTTCAGGAAACCCATCAACCCAGAGGATTTACCGCCGCCCGACAGTTTCTCACCTTCACCACGCAGTGAGCTGAAATTGGTCCCGGTGCCAGAACCATATTTGAACAGGCGCGCTTCGCGCACCCAAAGGTCCATGATGCCCCCTTCATTCACCAGATCATCGCTGACAGACTGGATGAAGCAGGCATGCGGCTGGGGGTGTTCATAGCTGGATTTCGACTTCACCAGTTTATGGGTGAAGGGGTCCACATAGAAATGGCCCTGGCTGGGGCCGTCAATGCCATACGCCCAATGCAGCCCTGTGTTGAACCATTGCGGGCTGTTGGGGGCTGCCATCTGCGCGGCCAGCATGAAGCGCATTTCGTCGAAATAGGCACGCGCATCAGAATCGGTTTTGAAATAGCCGCCTTTCCAGCCCCAATAGGCCCAGGCACCCGCCAGCCGGTCAAAAACCTGCTTGGCCGATGTTTCCCCGACAAAGCGTTCGTTTTCGGGCAATTCGGCCAGTGCTTTTTCATCCGGGACCGACCGCCACAGGAATTCCGGCACGCCCTTTTCGGCAACACGTTTCAGGCGGGCAGGCACACCCGCCTTGCGGAAATATTTTTGCGCAATCACATCAGAGGCCACTTGCGACCAGGTGCTGGGCACTTCTACCGCATCATTGCGAAACACCACTGTGCCGTCGGGGTTGCGAATCTCCGACACGGTTGTGGTGAATTCCAGCGCCGCATAGGCGTCTTGTCCTGCATTGGTAAAGTGCCGCTCGATGATCATCTGCCTGACGTCCCTTTTTTTCGCTTCACTGTTTTCCGGGCGGTGCCCGCTTGAATTTGCCGCAATATCAAGGGCCAGGGGCAGTCATGGCATGAAACACGGGCATCACCGGCTGTGTCACCCGGTGTCCTGTGCATCTGCTTTTCCTATTCCCTGTCCCGTTGCCCACCTTAATGTCGTGGATGGTTTCACTACATCTAGTGGGTCTTGCGGCGACATCCACAATCTGACGTATTCAGGGGGGGTCCGTCAACGGAAATATTTGCCCGCTTAGATTGAAAAACACCTTGACCTTTTTCTGCACTGCCATCCTTGCGGGCAGACTCAAAAGTTAGCGACGGCGGGGCGGGATTGCGGGGCGAAAAACGAAAAAGGCGGCCCGAAGGCCGCCTGTTTTCGAAATTGGAGCGGGCGATGAGATTCGAACTCACGACCCTAACCTTGGCAAGGTTATGCTCTACCCCTGAGCTACGCCCGCCCCGTTTTCGGTAAGCGCGATTTACAAACTATCGTTTGCCGCCGCAAGAGGGAAAAGCCGATAATCCATTAAATTTTCATCCGGCTGTCAGAATTCGCAGCGATAACCAATTCACAAGCTTCCTCGTCCACACTGGAAGCAGGGGATTCGCCCCCGAACATGAAAGGGATTGTCATGCCTGAACGTGATGCCACGGATAGTGTATTTTCAAATCGCCGGATCACGGCCACCGACATCATCACCGACCTGCGCGCCATACGCCAGCTGGAAGGGGTTCTTGACGGTCTGGATATGGCGGGCAGCGGGCGTCCGGGGGACACCGGCACCGCCCTTGCCGCCTTATGGCCCTGGACATCCCGCCGCGCGGGGTGACATGCAACGGCGGCGGGCCGGCGCAAAACCCGTGTTGCGCAGGGGCATTGGCATGGCTGCATATGGCACACGACCCTGAAAGCGGGGGCGGGATGGCCCGCCCCGGTTGTGCTGTGCCGCCAGCCCTTGTTTTCCGGGCGGTCAGCCTATGCGTGAATCACTGAAAATCATGCCGGTCAGTCGCGGAAATTCCGGCTTTCCTTGATCTGGTCCCAGGCCCAGACGACTTCTTGCAGACGGTCCTCGTCGGTTCTGGCGCCTGCGTTGCGGTCGGGATGCAGGTCTTTCACAAGGCTTTTATACTGTTTGCGAATCTCTGGTCGGGTCCAGGTGTCGCGGGCGTCCAGAATTTCCAGCGCGCGCCGTTCGGTCGGCGGCAGTTTGCGTGACGCTGCGCCGCTTGTCGGTCTGCCGGGGTTGCGTGTGGCCTTGTCGCCCAGCACCTGATGGGGGTCTTCGATGCCAAGGCGCTGCCAGGCCATACGTTCGTCCTTGCTGCCCAGCGGCTGCGTGGCGCGCCCCCAGACGCGGTCATGTTCCATCGCGTCCAGCATTTCGGTTTCGCTCTGGCCATCAAAATAGTTCCACTTAAGGTTGTATTCGCGGGCGTGCTCTTTGCAAAACCAAAGGTATTCGCTCAGTTGGTCAGGCGATTTCGGGCAACGATACTGGCCCGACTCCTCGCAGCCTGGATGTTCGCATTGCCGGACCGAGGTTTCCCACGCCCCCGACATGCCGCGCCGCCCGCGCGTGCGTTTCTTCTTGTCGCTGGACGCGCGAATATCAAAATCAAAAGGGGATTTGCGATCCATGCTTAAAACCTGCTGTTGCCTGTGTCTAATCTCGGTCGGGTGTTTTGTCGTGAAAATGCAGCGCAGCCCTTTCCGACTCGGAGGCAGCAGCTTAGTTATATTTTCGTCAGGTTAGAAGAGGGCTGTGAGAAACCATGCATATTCGTGATCAGATCGAGGCAAATCTGCAAGCGGCGTTCAATCCGGGGCATTTGCAAGTCGTCGATGACAGCGAAAGCCATCGGGGCCATGCGGGCTGGCGCGAGGGGGGGCAAACGCATTTCAATGTTGTCATCCGTGCAGATGTGTTTCGTGACCAGTCCCGGCTGGCCCGCCACCGTGCGGTTCATGCGGCATTGGGCGCGGACCTTGTGGCCCGCATTCATGCGCTATCGCTGGATATCGGGGCCTGATCAGCGATCAGTGGTGTCGTTCGGGTCGGGGCGCGCGGCCATGTCGCGAAACTGTGGTTCGCGCCGCGATTCGTGTATGGGGCGCGCGCCCGATTGCAGGCCAAGAACCGGCTCGGCGGGCAGGGTCGGGGCCATGCGTGTTTCTGCAAATTGCGGGTGTTCTGCCAGCGTTTCGGCGCTTGGTCTGCGAAACACAAGCATGTTGTTGTGAACAGTCATGGTGCCGGTCAGGCCCTTGCGTTCCTCGCTGGGCAAGCAATCCGCGCGCCAGTATTCCCACCCTTCGCGGGCCAGATCATTCAGCAGAAGTGTCAGCTGATGGGCATACCGCTCGGCGGGGGTTTTCAGGCCTTTGACCTTCTGCCCCTTCACGGGTGCGGGCACTGCAAGATATTCATAAGACTGCATGGCATTCCTGTCCTTAACTCGTCACCAAGGGGGCATAGTCCTTGCTGCGTCTATGTCAGACAGCAGCAAGGTGCAACAATATGGCCCCCGAAGTTCAGCGCAATGGCACAGTCGTGAAAAGATAGGCCGTGTTCAGCCCAGGATTGGGCCTGTAAATGGCCGCGCTGGAACGATGGTCTATACCGATGCCGAATTCCATGCCCGATGCAGCGGTCACGCCCACATCAAGCGCTGTGCGAAACTGCATAGGCCCGCCCATATTGCGCCCGCTTCCGCGTTTGTGAATACCGGCCATTCCCGTGAACCGGGCAAACAGACCGCTATCTTGGGCGCGCAATGTATATGCGGCCCCCACGCCGACATAGCCGGAATTGTTGCGCGCCATCGACAGGCCGATAACGGGCTGCAGGCCCCAGAAATACGGCTCTCCGATGTAGCGAAGTTGGGCTTCTGCGGAATTGACCGAAAGCTGGGTTCCAATGCTGCCAAACAGCCGCGGGCTTTCTGCGATTGCGGGTTGGGCGAATAGGGCAAGCGCGAGTAGCGCGGATTTGAACAGGTTCATTATATAAAACTCGACTTTTTGGGCGCATGTCCCGCGCCGGGATGGTGTGCTGCTCTGATATGCCAACGCGGATAAAACCCGCGACGCGACGCTATTGGATACGCCAAAAATGGTTAGCAAACAATTAAATCACAAACACCGCCCGGGGGCGGTGTTTTTTTTGCAACTATTCCGTGTCTGCGATGGGTGCCCCGCCGCAGCAGTGAAACACATCATTGCGCGTGCTACAGGCCCAGTTTTGCCGCGACAATCTCGTTCACGGCCTGCGGATTGGCCTTGCCGCCTGTGGATTTCATGACCTGCCCCACGAACCAGCCGGCAAGTTTGGGGTTTTGCTTGGCCTTTTCGACCTGCGCGGGGTTTGCGGCGATGATGTCTTCCACGGCCTTTTCAATCGCGCCGGTGTCGGTCACCTGTTTCAGACCGCGGCTGTCCACAATCTGCGCAGGGTCGCCGCCTTCGGTATAGACAATTTCAAACACATCCTTGGCAATCTTGCCGGAAATATCGCCTGATTTGATCAGCTTGATGATTCCCGCAAGCTGTTCGGCGGATACGGGGCTTTCATTGATGTCATGCCCTTCCTTTTTCAGGCGCCCGAACAATTCATTGATGACCCAGTTCGCGGACAGTTTGCCGTCGCCTGCCAGTGCGGCCACAGCCTCGAAAAAGGCGGCATTGGTGACATCGGCGGTCAGCACGCTGGCGTCATAATCCGTCAGGCCGAAATCGCGCATGAAACGCGCTTTCTTGTCATCGGGCAGTTCGGGCAGGGTGGCGGCAATATCATCGACCCAGGCCTGTTCAATTTCCAGCGGCAGCAGGTCGGGGCAGGGGAAGTAGCGGTAATCATGCGCTTCTTCCTTGGACCGCATGGACCGGGTTTCCCCCTTGTCGGGGTCATACAGGCGGGTTTCCTGCACCACACTGCCGCCATCTTCCAGAATGGCAATCTGGCGGCGGGCCTCATAGTCGATCGCGGCCTGAATGAAGCGCATGGAATTCATGTTCTTGATTTCGCAGCGTGTGCCCAGATGGCTGAAATCCTGCGTGGCCTGATATTTTTCATACTGGCCGGGGCGGCAAACGGACACGTTCACATCGGCGCGCAGGTTGCCGTTTTGCATATTGCCATCACAGGTGCCCAGATACCGCAGGATCTGGCGCAGCTTGGTGACATAGGCGGCGGCTTCTTCCGGCCCGCGAATATCGGGGCGGCTGACGATTTCCATCAGCGCCACGCCCGTGCGGTTCAGGTCCACGAAAGACATGTTCGGGTCCATGTCATGGATGGATTTGCCCGCGTCCTGTTCGACATGGATACGTTCAACCCGCACCAGCCGCGCAATTCCCGGCCCCATTTCCACCAGAACCTCGCCCTCGCCCACAAGCGGATGATACAGCTGGCTGATCTGGTAGCCCTGCGGCAGATCGGGATAAAAATAATTCTTGCGGTCAAAAGCAGACCGAAGGTTGATCTGCGCCTTCAGGCCCAGTCCGGTGCGCACGGCCTGTTCGATGCAAAATTCGTTCACAACCGGCAGCATGCCGGGCATGGCGGCATCCACGAAGGCCACGTTCGAATTGGGTTCCGCCCCAAAGCGGGTCGAGGCCCCTGAAAACAGCTTGGACCGGCTGGACACCTGTGCATGAATTTCCATACCGATGACCAGTTCCCATTCTCCGGTTGCGCCGGATATGGTTTTGATTTCGGGTGCGTCATAGGTCAGATCAAGCATGGGTGCATATTCCTGTGGCTGTCCTGTTTGTGCCTTCTAGCGGCAGTGCGCGCGCGCAGCAAGGGGGCAGGCTTGGGCAAGGTTTCGCCTATTGCGGGGGCTTCGCGGGGGCGTGAATTGTGTTTCACTGCCGAATCGGACATTGCCGCGCTGCAGCGCAGAATGGCGCTGTGCAACCTTCGGACATCAGATGACCCGTTTAATGCCTATGCGCCTGCTGGCTGTTGCCGGAATGGTGACACTTCTTGGGGGCTGCATGGTTCAGGCCACCGACCAAAGCGAGGGGGCTGAAATTGTCACCCGCTGGGACCACCGCCCCGAGGCGACATTGTGGACAGCCGCCAAGTTTGACGCCCTTGACCACGAAGGGCGCGCATTGGTCGAGACAGTTCCCGACGATATCAACACCTTCTGCCCGGGATACGAATCTGCGGATGCGGACGGGCGCAAGGCATTCTGGACCGCGCTTTTCTCGGGGTTGGCCGGGTATGAAAGCACATGGCGGCCGGACGCTGCCGGTGCCGGGGGCCGGTATCGCGGTTTGCTGCAAATCTGGCCGACATCGGCGCGGTTTTATGGCTGTGACCTTAGCCATCCCAACGGGCTTTATGACGGCGCGACGAATCTGCGCTGTGCGGCGCGCATTGCAGCGCAGGCCGTGGAACGCGATCAGGTGGTTGCAGGCAGCCCCGGCCAGTGGGGGGGCGTGGCCAAGGACTGGCCGCCCTTGCGTGACGCAAGCAAACGCAATGATATCGCGGGTTTCACACGCGCCTTGCCAGCGTGTCAGGTATAAGCTGCACCGCCGTGGTGCAAGGACGCCGGAAAATTGCACTTAACTGACGGGAATTTCAGTTTTTGCTAACCTTTTTGCGCCAATGATCAATGGCAAACGGGTGGCAATGCACAATGGATCAGGCAGAAGCGGAACATACCAACCGGACAGACCGGCAAAATCCTTTGGCGAGGATGGCAACGCGTGCGCGGGCTGCGGCCAGTGCTGAATCCGCGGTGTTCGAAGGGGCAGTTCGTGTTGCGTTCGGGCGTATGGCGCGGTCGCGCCGTGGTCTGGATGCAACCGCGACATCAGTGAAAATGTCTGCCGCCAGCTTGGCAGAGGTGGTGGATATTGCGGAACCGGGCATGTTCCTGTCATTGCTGGACGGGGCGGAGGACCAGATTGGTCTGGTGCTGATGTGCCACAACCTTATGGCGGGTCTGGTGGAAGCAGTGACAACGGCGCGTGTCTCCGACGCTGTGCCGGCGTTGCGCAAACCCACGCGCACCGATGCCGCGCTTCTGGCCCCCTTGATCGATTTGTTGTTCCAGCAAATTGCCCAGCGTCTGGACGGGGCGCCACAGCGGGACCAGTTTGACGGGTATGTTTACAGCTCGTTTCTGGATGACCCGCGCCCCCTTGGTGTGCTGCTGGAAGACGTGCCTTATCAGATTGTGCGTTTGGCGGTGCAATTCGGCCAAGGTCCGCGCGAAGGAAGCCTGTATCTTATCCTGCCCGATGCGGCCTTCGTGCACGAACCCACAGGCGCATCGCAGAATGATGCACAGAAAGAAGATTGGGGCACGCGTCTGGCCGCGACGGTTACGGCCAGCGAAGTGCAGCTTGACGCTGTTTTATGCCGCATGCAGATGAAGCTTTCCGCCGTATCGACCCTGACGCGCGGGGATGTGCTGTGCCTGCCTGAAAGTGCCTTGGAAGCGCTATCGCTGGAAACGCTGAACGGCCATGTCGTTGCCAAGGCGCGTCTGGGGCAAGCGCGCGGCCAGCGTGCGGTGCGCCTGACCACGCAGCCGGGCGAAGTTCTTGACGACCATGATGTGCCCTTCACGCTGCCGGTTTCCGCTGCGCGTGTCTTGTCGGGGGAAATTTCCTTCGCGGGCGATGACGCGCCCGCGTATGGCACAGCAGACAGCGCCCCGGATTTTGCGTTACCCGATGGCGATGGGCTGGACGCGCCCTATGATGCGGCCCTTGATGGCATGTCCACGCCCGACATGGCCGCCCCAGAAATGAACCTTGACGGGATGTTCACCCCTGATGACCCCATGGCCGGTCTGCAAGACGCCGAATCAGACCCGTTCTCGACAAATGCTGACGGGGTGCCATGATCGCTGCCCGCTTCAGGGCAACGGCGCGTGGCGGTTCACGTCCTTGTAAAGCAGGTATCGGAACGGCTGCGGGCCACCTGCATAACAGGCCTGCGGGCAGAAGGCGCGCAGCCACATGAAATCACCGGCTTCCACTTCCACCCATTGCTGGTTCAGGTGATAAACACCCTTGCCCTGCAATACATACAGCCCGTGTTCCATGACATGGGTTTCGTCAAACGGAATGCTTGCGCCCGGTTGCAAGGTCACGATGGTGACATGCATATCATGGCGCATATCTGCGGGGTCCATGAAACGGGTTGTGGCCCATGCGCCGTTTGTATCTGGCATGGCGGCAGGGGGGATGTCCTGGTCCTGCGCAACAAACGCTTCAGGATGGGCCAACCCTTCCAGCGCCTGATAGCGTTTGCGAATCCAGTGAAACACGGCGTTCGCCCCGTTGGGGTTGTGCACTGTCCAGTCGCTGCCAGCAGGCACAAAGGCAAAGCCGCCCGCCGTCAGGGCATGCGTGGTCCCGTCCACCGTCAGCGACAGCCCCCCTTCCACGACAAACAGCGCCCCTTCGGCCTGTGGGTCGGTTTCGGGGCGGTCACTGCCACCATCAGGGGCCAGTTCGACGATATATTGCGAAAATGTCTCGGCAAACCCACTTAGCGGGCGGGCCAGCACCCAGAACCGCGCCCCTGTCCAGAAGGGCAGCGAACTGGTCACAATATCCGACAGGGTGCCTTTGGGAATAACCACGAAGGCTTCGGTGAACATGGCCCGGTCGGTTGTCAGTTGCGACTGGGGCGGCAACCCGCCGGCGGGAACATGGTAGCTGGGCCGTTGGCGGGCATCTTGGGTCATTTCCGGCGCTCCTTCGGGTGGGGTATTCATGCGTAGCATGGCCGCAACGGGCCATGCCAGCAACGAATTTCCAGACAGAGCTTCCTGAATCCCCGAAGAATTGACCAAACCGCCCCGGTCCGGTCAGACCAGCGGTCAGGATGGCGGGACAAGCCGCATCAGCGGTGCATTCTCCCCGTCGGCCAGCACATAGATAAACCCGTCCTGCGGGCCTATGACCACATCACGAATGCGGTGCCCTTCGCCATCCAGCAGGCGGGCAACGGGTTCCAGCGTGCCGTTATTTTCCGAAAACAGCCCCAGATATTCGTGAAACAGATTGCCGATCAGCAAATGGCCCTGCCAGTCCGCGAACGCATCGCCGCTGTAGAAGGTCATGCCCGATGGCGGGAAATGGTCATCGCGCCCGGCGGGCCAGACATGGGCGGGGGAAACGAACCCGTCCCCGTCCTGATGGGGTTCGGCAAAGCGCTGCCCGCCGCGATAGGTCACGCCATTGGCCGCCAGCGGCCAGCCGTAATTGCCGCCGCGTTCAACGATGTTCACCTCATCGCCGCCCGCCTCGCCATGTTCGGCCAGCCAGATATCGCCGGTGTCGGGGTGCAGGGTCATGGCCTGGATGTTGCGGTGGCCATAGGACCAGATCGCCCCTGCCGCGCCGTCATCACCTGCAAACGGGTTGTCGGCGGGAATATCCCCGTCCAGTGTCAGGCGAATGACCGCGCCATTCTCGCTGGACAGGTCTTGCGAAATATGGTCCGGCCCGAATTCCTTGGACCCGCGGTCACCAAAGCCCGCGAAAACATGCCCGTCAGAAAACACAATGCGCGACCCGAAATGCGCGCCCGAGTCGATGGCGGGGCCAACAGCGTGCAGAACTTCAAGATCCACCAGCGCATGCGCATCCCGGTCCAGCCGCGCGCGGCCCAGATGGGTTGTCGAATTCTGCCCGCCAACGCGGCCCGCCCATGTCATATAGACCAGCCCTGATTGTGCAAAATCGGGGGCGGGCGCGATGTCCAGCAACCCGCCTTGTCCGCGGGTGTCGACATCGGGTGCGCCGCTGATGGGCTGCATATCGCCGCTGCCGGGGTCCAGTATGACAATCTCGCCGCCGCGCAGGGTGATGATCATCTCATCACTGTCGGGCAGGAACGCCATGGCCCAGGGGTTGGTTAGGCCAGTGGCAATTGTGTCCACTTCAAACGCGGGTTGGGCACTTGCAGGCATCGCCAATACGGCCGCAACCGCACAGGCGGTCGGGAAGGTGTATGTTGATTTGCGCATGTCTATCCTCTGTGTTGTGGGGATCGTCCCCCCAAAACATGACATGTCAGGCTGTATCGGCAAATCACAACAACTTGTGGTCGGTCGGGGCGGGCGGGTTTATTCCCGCCCGATCGCGCGCAGAACGCGGTCCAGCGCTTCGCCTTGCTGAGAGGTGACAGGGGCGTTTCGCACTGCGTTGAAATAGGCTTCCGGGTCATAGGTCGGAATGCCAAGGCGCAGATGATCCACTGTCAGCAGGCCCATAGCCGCCATCAACCCGTAGCTGGCCACCTGCACACCGGCTTGCGATTGCAACAGCACTGTGCGGGCATCCATCAGGTCGTTTTCGGCATTCAGAACGTCCAGTGTTGTGCGCGCGCCAAGGCGGGCTTCCTCTCTCGTGCCGTCAAAGGCGCTTTGGGCGGCGCGCACCTGTTGCTGACCTGCGGCAATGCGTGCGCGGGCCACATCCAGATTGGCCCATTGCACAGCGACATTTTGCAAAACCTGCGCAACGCTGCGGTGCAGGCCGGAACGCGCGGCATCGCGGCGTGCCAATGCCTGACGGTGCTGCGCACTTATTGCGCCGCCCTGATACAGCGGGCGCCGATATTGCACCCCCGCCGAGGCAGACCGCGTGGCCGGCCCGCTATTAAGCAGATCGGTGGTCACGCCCACACTGGCATCGGCTGTGACGCTGCCATGGCGTTGGGCGGCAGTGCGTTCGGCGTTCAGTTCGGCGGCCGTAACCTCGAACTGGGCCTGTTTGACCGATGGGTGCGTCAGGCGCGCAATGTCCTGCGCGGCCTGCAGTGTTGCGGGCAGCGCGGGCAGGGCAGGGGGCTGGCGCAACTGACCGGGGTGACGCCCGGTGACCAGTTTGTATTCCTCGCGGGCGACAGCCAGATCCCCTTCGGCGGCGGCAAGCTGGCTGCGCGCCGCAGCAAGGCGGGCTTCGGCCAGCGACACATCCGTGCGCGTAATCTCGCCCAGTTCAAAGCGTTCCTGCGCCGCGTTCAGTTCCTGTTGCGTCAGGCGCATTGTGGTTTGCCGCAGGGTCACAGTTTCCACGGCACTGCGCACATCCATGAAGGCGCGCGCGGCATCCAGCAAGACCTGCTGTTCCACATTCAAAAGCGCCTGCCGCGTTCCCATGACCAGCGCTTCGGCGGATTGGCGTGCAAGCGCGCCGCGTCCAAAATCCACAAGTGTAATTTCTGCTGACAGATTGACCGACGCGGTCAGGGATTCGCGCTGCTGGCCTGCGCTTTGTTTCTGTCCGCGCGCCTGCGCCACGAAGTTCAGGACCGGACGCAGTGATGCAACCGCAAGGGCCACATCTTCATCCGCGGCGCGCAGAACCGCGCGGTTCTGTTCCAGAAGGTCGGAATTTTGATAGGCGTTTATGAATGTGTCCGCCAGGGACTGCGCAACAGCGGGTGCCCCTGCCAGCGCGGTGCTGCACGCAACGGCAAATGCGGCAAGTGTGGGTCTGAACATTTCTGCCCTTTCAAGCTTTGCTCGATTATCTTGATCGGGCGAATTGATCGCCGCCCGACCCGGTCAGAAAGTGAAGGCTTCCTGCTTTTCAAATCCCGGCAACACGGGCGCCGCAGCGTTGAACACATCGCGCCAAGAAATCTGGTCGCCCTGACGCACACCAAGGCGCACAACCCCCAACTGCCCTTGCATGAACAGGCAGATCACCCGCCCGCCTTCGCGCAATTGCCCGACCAGGGTTTGGGGGAATTCCGACACCCCCCCTTGCACGATCATGGCATCATAGGGGGCGTGATCGGGCGCACCTGCTGTCAGCGGGCCTTTGTGGACAACAACGGCTTCTGCGCCAACCTGCGGCAACACTGTTTCGGCATCATGCGCCAGCGCTTCATCCGATTCCACCGCGACAACCGCCTGCGCAATCAGCGCCAGAATGGCCGCAGAATACCCCGACCCGCAGCCGATATCCAGCACCAGTTCCCCCGACGTTAGCGCCAGCGCATCCAGCATTTTTGCGAAGGTGCGCGGATCAAGCATAACGCGCCCGTCGCCCAGCGCGATGTTTTCACCCATATAGGCTGTTTCGCGCAGCGCATCTGGAACAAACAATTCGCGCGGGGTGCGCAGCATGGCGTCGATGATGGGGAATTTTGTGACATCCGAGGGACGCACTTGGGTATCAACCATGATGGTGCGGCGCGCTGCATAATCCGGCATCTACTGAACTTTCCAGTTTGGTTTGCGTAAGAGTTCATTGCCACAGAACGCGCGTCCTCGCAATATCCGTCGCGGGGAAAACGCGATTGCGCGAACAATAGCGCGGCGGGGGGCAATGATTTGGCCATAAATCTGGTTAATTCGGCCTTCCAGCGCGGCCTTCGCCGGTGCATATAACACAATAGTGTATCGACAGGAGAAGCGAATGCTTAAAGAGTTCAGAACCTTCATCACGCGCGGCAATGTCATGGACATGGCTGTGGGTATCATCATCGGCGCGGCCTTCACCGCGATTGTCACATCGCTGGTGGATGATCTGGTAAACCCGCTTATCGGTATTTTCGTGGGTGGCGTTGATTTCAGCGAAGTCAGCTTCGGGCTGGGAGAAGCCCAGTTCATGATCGGCAATTTCATCAACGCGGTCATCAAGTTCGTGATCGTTGCCTGGGTTGTGTTCCTGCTGGTCAGAACCGTGAACCGCATCAGCGCGCTGGGCCGCAAAAAGGAAGCGCCCGCACCCGAAGCGCCCAAAGGCCCCACGACAGAGGAACTTCTGATCGAAATTCGCGACTCCCTGAAGGCGCGGTAACGACCGCGCGGCCAGCGTTCCATCACGGGCGGCGTTTGGTGCCGCCTGTGATCATATATCAATGGCGGTTGTCTGGACCACGTTGCGCAAGGCAAAGGAAGATTGCATCTGCACCACACCGGGCAACCGGCTTAGGTGGCGGCGATGAATGCGCGCGAAATCGTCACTGTCTGCGGCAATGACCTTCAGCAGGTAATCAGCACTGCCCGCCATCAGGTGGCATTCCACAATGTCGGGCACACGCGCCACTTCGCGTTCGAACGCGTCCAGAATTTCATCGCTTTGCCCCGACAGTTTGATTTCCACAAACACCACTGTCGCACGGCCAATGCGCTTGCGGTCCAGCAGCGCAACATAACCGGCAATGATGCCGTCCGCTTCCAGCCGCTGCACCCGCCTGTGGCATGCCGATGGCGACAGGTTGACCAGGTCGGCCAGTTCCGCATTCGTCACGCGCCCCTGTTTTTGCAAGACACGCAGGATGCGGCGGTCTGTGTCGTCTAGCTGCATTGCAGCGCAATCCTGTTCCGGAAAAGGGGCCATTCGCGCGAAAATCTGTTGTGATGTATCGTCTGATACGCGGAAATGTCAAGAATTCACCCGGATAGGACGATATTGTGCGTTGTATAGAAAAAAGGGAGGTTCAGAATGTTGATTGGGTGCCCGAAGGAAATAAAGCCGCAGGAATACCGTGTCGGCCTGACACCTGTTGCCGCACAAGAAGCGCTTGCGCATGGCCATGAAGTGATTGTCGAAACCGGCGCAGGGCAGGGCGCAGGGTTTGACGATGACGCCTATCGCGCGGCGGGGGCGCGGGTTGTGGATACGGCGCAAGAAATCTTTGCCCGCGCGGAACTGGTGGTCAAGGTCAAGGAACCGCAGGCGGGTGAACGGCAGCAATTGCGCGAAGGGCAGGTGTTGTTCACCTATCTGCATCTGGCCCCCGACCCGTCGCAAACCCGCGATCTGCTGGACAGCGGCGTGACGGCCATTGCCTATGAAACTGTGACGGACCGCGCAGGTGGTTTGCCGCTGCTTGCGCCCATGTCCGAAGTGGCGGGGCGGCTGGCCCCGCAGGTGGGCGCATGGACCTTGCAAAAGGCCAATGGCGGGCGCGGCGTGCTGATGGGCGGCGTGCCCGGTGTGACCCCCGCGCGGGTGGTCGTGATCGGGGGGGGCGTTGTGGGCACCCATGCGGCGCGCATTGCCGCCGGAATGGGGGCGGATGTCACAGTGCTGGACATGTCGCTGGCGCGGCTGCGCTATCTGGATGATGTGTTCGGCGGGGTGTTCAAAACCAGCTATGCGTCCAAGGGGAACACGGCTGAACTGGTCGAACAGGCCGATATGGTCATTGGGGCAGTGCTGATCCCCGGTGCCGAAGCCCCCAAGCTGATAACCCGCGCGCAGTTGGGCCGAATGAAGCCCGGCGCGGCGCTGGTCGATGTGGCCATCGATCAGGGCGGGTGTTTTGAAACCTCGCGCGCCACCACGCATGCCGATCCGATTTATGCCGTCGATGGCATCATGCATTATTGCGTGGCCAATATGCCCGGTGCGGTGGCGCGCAGTTCCACCATCGCGCTGGGCAACGCCACCATGCCCTTCATGCTGGCGCTGGCCAACAAAGGGTGGCGCCGGGCCTGCGAAGATGACGCGCATTTGCTGGCCGGTCTGAACACCCATGCGGGACATCTGACCTATTACGCCGTTGGCAAGGCGCAGGGAATTGATGTGTTGTCCCCGTCCATGGCGTTGAAGGTTTAAGCGCCCTGTTCCACACGGCCAAAAGGATAAATAAACATTCTATTATTGCAATATGTTCTGCGGTGACTATATTGGGGGCAAGACATGAAAACGGAGAAACCACCATGGCCCCCGAAGTCACCGCCTTTTTTGATGAAGCCACCTTCACAGTTACCTATGTCCTGCGCGACCCCAACAGTGCGAAATGTGCAATCGTGGATTCGGTTCTGGATTTCGACTATGCCTCTGGCCGCACCGACACACGTTCGGCAGATGCCGTCGTCGCGTTTGTGCGCGAGAAGGGCTATGAGGTTGAATGGCTGCTGGAAACCCATGTCCATGCCGACCACCTGTCCGCCGCGCCCTATATTCAGGAACGGGTTGGCGGCAAGATTGCCATTGGCGAAAACATCCGCATTGTGCAGGACACATTCGGCAAGGTGTTCAACGAAGGCACCGAGTTCCAGCGCGACGGGTCGCAATTTGACGCCCTGTTCAAACATGGCGACAGCTTCCATATTGGCCAGATGCGCGGCGATGTCATGCACACGCCCGGCCATACGCCGGCTTGCCTGACCTATGTGATTGGTGATGCGGCCTTTGTGGGCGACACGCTATTCATGCCCGATTTCGGCACGGCACGGTGTGACTTCCCCGGCGGTTCTGCGGAAACCATGTGGGATTCGGTCCAGAAAATCCTGTCCCTGCCCGATGACACCCGCATTTTTGTGGGCCATGATTACAAGGCCGAAGGGCGCGACACCTATGCTTGGGAAACCACTGTCGGCGCGCAAAAACGCCTGAACAAACATGTCGGCGAAGGGAAATCGAAAGATGATTTCGTGCGCGCCCGCAATGAACGCGATGCACAACTGGCCATGCCGCGCCTGATCGTGCCATCGCTGCAGGTGAATATGCGCGCAGGCCAGATGCCCCCTGCGGAAGAAAACGGCACAGTCTATCTGAAAGTGCCCGTCAACAAGCTTTGATTTCAGCGTCCAACACGGACACAGGCGCGGCAGTCACATCTGCCGTGCTTTCATGCGAACAGGACTGACAAGATGATTGAAACTGACTGGATCTGGGGCCTTGCGGGCGGCCTGATGATTGGGGTGTCTGCGGCCATATTCCTGCTGGGCAACGGGCGCATCATGGGCGCAAGCGGCATTATCGGCGGGCTTGTGGACCGCAGCGGCCTGTCCAACTGGGACGAGCGCTTGGCCTTTCTGGCTGCGCTGGTGGTGGTGCCGGCATTGTTGCTGCCCTTCTACAATGTCGAGGTGACGACCAATATCACCAATAACCTGTGGGTTATCGTTGCAGGCGGGCTGTTGGTGGGCATTGGCACAAGGCTGGCCAATGGCTGCACGTCCGGTCACGGGGTGTGCGGTATTTCGCGCTTTTCGCTGCGCGGGATCGTGTCGACTGTGTTCTATCTGCTGGCAGGCGGTATCGTGATGGTGCTGTTTCGCCACCTTCTGGGGGTAATCTGATGCAACGTATACTTCTTGCCGCTGCATCTGGCGGGCTGTTTGGCGCGGGTTTACTGGTGTCGGGCATGACCGACACAACCAAGGTTCAGGGCTGGCTGGACATTTTCGGCGCATGGGACCCGACGCTGGCCTTTGTGCTGGGCGGGGCGATCCTGCCCATGTTGCTGGCGTGGAACATGACAACACGGCGCGCGCAATCGCTGGTTGGTCTGCCCTTTCCAGCGCGGCCGGACCCCCGACTGGGCCATAACCTTGTTGTGGGGTCAGTGCTGTTTGGCGCAGGCTGGGGGCTGGTGGGGTTGTGCCCCGGTCCTGCGATTGCATCGCTCAGTTGGGGGGGGACAGGCGGGATCGTCTTTATCCTTGCCATGATCGGGGGTATGTTGATCACACCGCCACTTCGCGTGCGCATAGATAAATTTGCCGCACTCTGACCTTGCAGGAGCACTTGATGGACATTCGCCACCTGACCGACACTTACGCCGTATCGCCCCAGATTACCCCCGATGATGTGGCCACCATCGCCGGGGCAGGGTTTACCACGGTTATCTGTAACCGCCCCGATGGCGAAATTCCCCCGGACGTGCAGGCTGATGCCCTGCGCCGCGCGGTGGAAGCGGCGGGCCTGCGCTTCGTGGTCAACCCGGTGGTGGGCGGGGCCATCACTATGGAAAATGTCACTGCGCAAGGGGACGCCCTGACGGCCAGCACTGGCCCTGTGCTGGCTTATTGCGCGTCGGGCAACCGGTCTTCGATTGTTTGGGCGCTTAGCCAGGCAGGCACGCGCCCCACGGATGAACTGATCGCAATTCCCGCCAAATTCGGCTACGCGCTGGAACCTTTCCGCCCGACACTGGAACAGTTGGCCAAGGGCTAGGGGAATGCTGGCTTGTGGTGCAAGCTTGTTGGAAATGGCCTGAAGCGGACATTCGAGCTTGGATCAAGCCCGCACCATCGGCGGGCCGCGGGACGGCCCGCCGATGGTGCGGCGGCCTGCGGCCTTTGCTCCGCACCTTGGGCACTCCCCAATGTCCGAAAAAGGCCAAAATCCGCCCCTTTTTGTTAATCACACCCGTCAGGTTTGAAATTGTCGATAATCTCGATCGCCTCGGCCGCCGTTTCAACGAAATGAAACAATGACAGGTCTTCGGGGTTGATGGTGCCCGCGTCTGCCAGCGCGTCCCAGTTAATGATTTTCTGCCAGAATTCGCGCCCGAACAGCACAAAGGGCATTTTGCGCATGCGGTCTGTCTGGATCAATGTCAGCGTTTCAAACAATTCGTCCAGCGTGCCAAACCCCCCCGGAAACACCGCAATCGCCTTGGCGCGCATCAGGAAATGCATCTTGCGGATAGCGAAGTAATGGAAGTTGAAGCACAGGTCGGGCGTCACATAGGCGTTGGGGGCCTGTTCATGCGGCAATACGATGTTCAGGCCAATGGACATGCCGCCCGCATCCTTGGCACCGCGATTGCCTGCCTCCATCACACCGGGGCCGCCGCCTGTGGCAATCACATCCTCGCGCCCATAGCTTTGCACAGATCGCAATGTCATCAGGCGGGCGAATTCGCGCGCTTCGTCGTAAAACCGCGCAAGGCCCGCAAGGGTGGGGGTGCTGGCCTGATCGGCGGCTTCGGGGCGGGGAATGCGCGCGCCCCCGAACATGACGATTGTTGACCGGATACCGCGTTCATTCATCAGCAATTCGGGCTTCAGCAATTCCAGTTGCAGCCGCACAGGGCGCAATTCATCGCGCAGCATGAAATCCTTGTCGGCAAATGCCAGACGATAGGCGGGGTGGCGCGTTTGTGCCGTGTCGGGAATGTCGTCCCAGTGCTGGATGTCTTCGCTTGCGTCAGGAAAGATACGGTATTTGGGGTTCTCGTTCAAAAGGGCCTCCGATCGCGCGGGGAAGTTGCGGTTTGTTCGCCCCAACGCTATAGCCAAGCCCAACCGATGACCAGAGGAATGGAGTCCCCGATGACCGACACTGCCGCGCTTGAAACCGCAATAGAAGCCGCGTGGGATGCCCGCGACAGCATTACCCCCGACACCAAAGGGCAGACGCGCGACGCCATTGAAGCGACACTGGACGCATTGGACAACGGCACATTGCGCGTGGCCGAACGGCGCGACACTGGCGACTGGCATGTGAACCAATGGGCCAAGAAAGCCGTGCTTCTGGGCTTCCGCATCAAGGATATGGAACCCCATTCGGGCGGGCCGCAGGGCGGCGGCTGGTGGGACAAGGTCGACAGCAAGTTCAAGGGCTGGGATGCCGCGCAGTGGCGCGCAGCAGGTTTTCGCGCCGTGCCCAACTGCGTGGTGCGCAAATCCGCCTATATCGCGCCGGGTGTGGTGCTGATGCCGTCCTTCGTGAACCTTGGCGCGTATGTTGACAGCGGCACCATGGTGGACACATGGGCCACTGTGGGCAGCTGCGCGCAAATCGGCAAGAACGTGCATCTGTCAGGTGGTGTGGGCATTGGCGGGGTTCTGGAACCCATGCAGGCCGGTCCCACCATCATTGAAGACAACTGCTTCATCGGGGCACGGTCCGAAGTGGTGGAAGGGTGCATCATCCGCGAAGGGTCCGTTCTGGGGATGGGCGTCTATATCGGCAAATCCACCAAGATCGTGGACCGCGAAACAGGGGTTGTCAGCTATGGCGAAGTGCCGCCCTATTCGGTGGTCGTGTCGGGCACCATGCCGTCCAAGGGCGGGGTGAACCTGTATTGCGCCGTCATCGTCAAGCGCGTGGATGCGCAAACGCGGTCCAAAACCGGCATTAACGAATTGCTGCGCGACTGATCGCACCGCCAGACCGCAGCCCACAAAAAGGCGCGCCAAAGCGGCGCGCCTTCTTTATGCGCCTGTAAGCGAATGTTATCCAAAAGCGGCAGCCGGTTTTGCGCTGCTTGGCCGTGCAAATTCAATAAGTTAACGCATGTCCCGTGAAGGCGAATGAACGCGACATGCTTTCGGCAGTGTCAGTCATCTTCATGCGTCAGTTCGGGCACATCTTCGGCCCCCGCCGACCCGCGCCCCGAAAGTGACGGGTTTTCCATAAAGAAGCGGTGGCAATTGAACAGGCGGCGGTCTTCGCCTTCGCGGGGCAGAACGCGCAGCGCGGGGCCGTCGGGTTGCAGCACCCAGCTTTGCGCCTCATCCGCCAGGTTGGCCGCCATCACCTGCCGCACGATCTGCGCCTTGACAGTGGGGTTCATGATTTCCACCAGCGTTTCCACCCGCCGCACCAGATTGCGCCCCATCCAGTCCGCAGAGGACATGAACACCCGCGCCTGTTCCGATGGCAGGCCCGCGCCATTGCCAAAACACACAATGCGCGAATGTTCCAGAAACCGCCCGACGATGGATTTGACGCGAATAGTGTCGGACAAGCCCTTGATGCCCGGACGCAACCCGCAAATGCCGCGCACAACAAGGCTGATTTCCACGCCTGCGCGGCTGGCATCATACAGCGCGTCAATCACATCGGGGTCGATGATCGAATTCATCTTGGCCCAAATCTGCGCGGGCCGGCCGGCATGGGCATGCTCTGCCTCGGCGGCGATCATCTGCAACAGGCGCTGTTTCAGGCTGATGGGCGAAATCGACAGGTTTTCCAGCAACGCGGGTTCCGCGTAGCCCGAAACATAATTGAACACGCGCGTGGCATCGCGCCCTAGCGCCGCGTCACAGGTAAACAGCGACAGGTCAGTATAGATACGCGCGGTGATGGGGTGGTAATTTCCGGTCCCGAAATGGGTATAGGTTACCAGCTTGTCGCCTTCGCGGCGCACCACAGCGCTGATTTTCGCATGGGTTTTGTAGTTCACGAAGCCGTAAACCACATGCGCGCCCGCACGTTCCAACCTGCGCGACTGCCGGATATTGGCGGCTTCGTCAAACCGCGCTTTCAATTCGACCAGCGCGGTAACGGATTTGCCCGCTTCGGCGGCTTCGCACAGGGCGGCCACAATGGGGCTGTTGCGCGATGTGCGATACAGCGTTTGCCGGATGGCCAGCACATCAGGGTCGCGCGCGGCCTGTTCCAGAAAGCGCACCACCATGTCGAATGTCTCATAGGGGTGGTGCAGCAGCATGTCCTTCTGGCGGATGGCGGCGAACATGTCGCCATGGTGGTCCTGCACCCGTTCGGGCACACGCGGCGTGAAGCCGGGCCACATCAGGTCGGGGCGGTCATCCACCACCAGTTCCTTCAAGGTGGAAATCCCCATGATGCCCTGCACCTCGACCACTTCGGTGTCGGACACTTCCAGTTCTTCCATGACCATGTCGCGCAAATCCCGCGGGGCGCCTGCGGAAATCTTCATTCGCACGACTTCGCCCCTGCGGCGGCGTTTCAGCGCCACTTCAAATTCGCGCACCAGATCTTCGGCTTCTTCCTCGACTTCCAGATCGCTGTCGCGCAGCACCGAAAATGTGCATGACCCCAGCAACCTGTAGCCGGGAAACAGACTGTTCATTTCCGCAAGGATCAGTTCCTCCAGGGGCAGCATGCGGATGCTGTCGCCGGGCAGGCGCAGGAAACGGTCAATCTGGCCGGGCACAGGCACCAGCGCATTCAGCTTGCGCCCGCGCTTGTCTTCCAGTTCCATGGCAAGCGAAAACCCGGCATTGGGGATGAACGGAAACGGATGCGCGGGGTCAATCGCCAGGGGCGACAGCACCGGAAAGACGTTTTCAAGGAAATACTGCGCCACTGCAGCGTGATCGCCCGATGTCAGGTCCTGATGGGACAGGATGGCCATGCCCGCTTCTGCCAGAAGGGGGCGCAGAACGGACCACACCTCTTGTTGTTTTTCCATCAGGCTGCGGGCGTCGTCATTGATCATGACCAACTGTTCCGCCGGGGTGCGCCCGTCATCGGATGGGGTGCTGTTGCCCGCCCGCGCCAGTTGTCGCAAGCCCGCCACCCGCACAGTATAGAATTCATCCAGATTGGCGGCTGAAATCGACAGGAACCGCACCCGTTCCAGCAGGGGAACGCGGGTGTTCATGGCTTCTTCCAGCACCCGCCAGTTGAAGGCCAGCCATGACATTTCACGGTTGAAAAACCGCTCTGGCCCGCTGGGGTCAAACCCCTCAAGCGTCTGCGCCGCAGGAAACGGGGTGTTCAGGAAATTTGCGGATGGAATGGTCTGGGTCATGGCGTCCTGATAGCGCTGGAATGTGACAGTTTTATAGCGGCGAAGGTAGCGAGCGCGCGCAGGGGGTGCCTGCGCTAACGGCGGGCGGAAATGACGGGCTGCCCCCCGGCCAGCAATGTTAGCCTGCCGGTATCGGGGGCAACGCGGTAGCCGTCCACGCGGCGCAACATCGCGCTAAAGCGGTGTTCCTGGTCCATCATCCCGTCAGGGCAGGCCATCCTCGTGCTGGCGATCTGCCCGAAAGACAAAATGCCGCCATGCCGGCGATACCCGCCAATCAGCCTGTTGCACCCGACTGTCGCACTCATGCGTCCGTCTGGGTAGAACACAAGTTCCGTGCGTGACGGAAAGACGGCCGCCTTGTCCCCGATTGCGGTAATGTTCCAGACCCCTTGGGTGATGTCAAATTCCGGGCGCATCAGCGCGCATTCGGCCAGTTCCGCCCCGTCAATACGCAACAGCGCAGTGTCTGCCTTGATGTGAATGGACGTTGCGGGCGCATCGGCAACAGCATACAGCGCGCCCGATGCGGCGGGCGCCGGGGTCATGGTGATCAGCTGTTCATTGAACCGCAGGCGCACATCATCAGGCAAAAAGCCCATCTCGACCAGCTGGTTGCCGCACGCCAGAAGGGATGCAAACCCCATGGGCGGGGTGCGCATGGCACGGATTGGCCCAAGATCCAGCGCATCTGGTCCGGCCGCAACAACCACAGGTTCGGTCAGCCAGACCACATCATCCATCGCGCGCAACCCCGCGCGCAACACCAGCGCCGTGTCGGTGGGGGCTTCAATCTGGAACGCGAACGGGCTTTGCGCGCCATCGGTTGTCTGGCGGAAACTGGCCAGACTGGTATCGGTCTGGTCGCTGACATCGACCATCAGCACCGCGTCATCCGGCAGGGCCATGCGTTCCAGCACAGTAAGCTGGCCGGAAATCACGCGAAGGGTGTCTTCGGCGCCAAGCGGGGTCGCGCTGGACAGGCCGGACAGCAGCAAAATGCATAATGCAAAGAAACGGATCAAGGCGGCCTCCGGCATGAGAATGGACAGCACGAAGCTTATGCAGCGTCCTTGCCGCACACAAGAGGGGGGGCGCGCGAAAAGCGCCACGCTCACTTATTCGGGATCGTCCAGATCGTTCAGAATTTCGGCGGCGAGGGTGCGCGAAATGGGCTTCTTGCGCGCCAGCGCTTCTGCATCCAGCCGTGCGACAAGCTGCTGCGCGCCGCCAAGGGACCGTTCCATCCGCGCCAGCATATACGGGATCAGCGTGTCGGGCACAGTCACTTGCCGGTCTGCAAACAATTTCGTCAGCACCGCCGCCAGCAATGCGTCATCCGGCGCGGCCAGCCCCACATGCGCCGCCGCCTGCAGGCGCGACGCCACATCAGGCAGGCGCAGCCCCCAGTCGCGTACCGGCGCGCGTGCCGCAAGCAACAGTTGCCCGCCCCCTGCGGCCAGCAGGTTGTGCAAATGAAACAACGCCGCTTCGCGCGCGGGGTGGCCTGCAACCTGATGGGCATCATCCAGCGCCACGCGCCCCTGTTGGGCCAATGCAGGCACATCAGCGCTGTCCAGATCGGGGGCGCGCAGCAATACCGCGGTCTGTTCTGCGCCCCAGACATGCAGCAAATGGGTTTTACCTGCCCCTTCCGGCCCGGTCAGCACCAGTTTGCCCGCTGGCCAGCCGCCCTGGGTGATCATGTGCAGCGCATGGGAATTGCAGGGCGCGGCCACAAAATCCGCGCGCCCGTAGGATGCGGGCAGTGCAAGGGGCAGGTGAATTTGTCCGGCGCGCAGGGGCGGGGATGTCATGGTCTGTCACTCCCGCCCGTATAGCGCGCTGTCTTGGTATTGCGCGATCCCGAAGCGCACCAGCACCCCGATGGCCGCCGCAACCGGCACAGCGATCAACATGCCGGTAAACCCGAACATGCTGCCAAAAGCCGATACTGCGAACAACAGCCACACAGGGTGCAGCCGCACCGAATTTCCCACGATGCGCGGCACCAGAATATTGCCCTCCAGCACCTGGCCCACGGCAAAAATGGCCACCACTGCGGCAATCATGCCCGGTTCCCCCCAGAATTGCCACAGCGCCACGCCAATGGCCAGAACCCCGCCCACAATCGCGCCGATATAGGGGATGAAGGAAATCAGCCCCGCCACCACCCCGATGGCCAGCCCGAATTGCAGCCCCACCAGCCCCAGCGCGGTGGCGTAATAGGCCGCAAGAATCAGGCACACGGTCACCTGTCCGCGCACAAACCCCGCAATGGCGCGGTCCACATCCGCGCCAAGGCTGCGCAGCGTGGGCGCGTGCTGGCGCGGCAACAGGTCATCGGCCCCGCGCATGACGCGCGGCCAGTCCAGCAACAGGTAAAACGCGACAACTGGCGTGATGACAAGAAACACAACTGCACTGACCACGCCCGACACCCCGCGCAGCACACCTTGCGCAAGTGCCGCGCCCCGGTCGCGGATGGCTTCGCCCATTGTGGCAAGTGATGTTTGCAGTGTTTCTTCCAGATCGGGGAAATATTGCGTCAGAAACGCCTGCGCCTGCCGCAGCAGGTCGGGCGCGGTTTCGCTGAACTGCACAAGTTGCGCGATCACGGCAGGAATGACAAGCAGCCCCGCCAGCACAACCGCCCCCAGCGCCAGGCACATCAACCCGGCCACGGCCAGCACACGCGGCACGCCTGACCGTGTCAGACGCAACACCACCGGGTTAAGGAAATAGGCAATTGCCGCGCCTGTCACAAACGGCAGCAACACATCGCCCATCACCCAAAGCAGCGCAATAAAGCCAAGGCAGGCAATACCCCAATAGGCGATTTGTGTGCGCATAGGCATCAAGGCGTTCCAGTCTGGTTGCGGGCGTGCTGTTCCCTATCCCATATCGCGCGGCGCTGGCGTTCGTGCAAGTGTTCTGCGGCTGGCCTGACATAAAAGAACAGGCGCGCCCCTGCAAACGGGGCGCGCCTGTGCCTTGGCCATGGCCTTGGCGGTGACAGGCGCGGCTACCCTTCCCAGTCTTCGCCGATATAGGTTGACAGATAGTCCAGCAGCACTTCGCGCACGTCGGGTTCAGGGTCCATCATGCCCTGATCTGCAACCATCCAGTCCAGCAATTCATCCCATACCCGCCGCGAATAGCCGCCATTGGTGACAGTGCGCAGGCTGTGGCAGGCAATGCAGCTGTAATACACCTCATCGACACCTTCGCCGGGGGGCAGGGGGTAGAACTCGAAATCTTCGGGGACATCGGCAAGAGAGGTGATCCGCGGCTCCTCGGGGCTGGCCTGTAGTGGTGCGCCCAGAGTTAGCAGGGCGGCGGCCAGGGCCGCCCCGCAAGTTGAAGTCAGGATTTTCATGTTGGTTTGCTGTCCTTACACGGCCGTAAAGTGGATGCGGTGGCAGGCATTGTTCAGATACCCGCGCGGGTTCCAGCCGGGCACAACCATGGGCTGGCTGTTGCCCTGATTGTCGGTCGCGCGTGCCCAGACTTCGTAATAGCCGGCCATGGGCGGAATGACGGTCTGTTCCCAGCGCTGCCATGCATAGCGGTTGGCGGGCGCGTGGATCTGTGCCGTCTGCCATGTTGCGCCGAAATCGATCGATGTTTCCATCTTCACCACATGATTGTCCCCGGCCCAGGCCTGCCCGCGAATGGCAAAAGGGGCACCCGCGCGGGTTTCCGCGCCCGCCACAGGGTTGGTGATGGCGGATTTCACGATCATCGACCCCATGACCATCATATCCTCATGCGGGACTTCCGCCCCCGCTTCGACCGGATAGCGCGGGATGCGGTAGCTTAGCCCCGTCATGCCCGGCCCGTCATGTTCACGGTCGCGCACCCAGATGCGGGTGACCCATTTCTGGCTGACCGACCCCGCCCAACCGGGCGCAACAATGCGTGCGGGATAGCCGTGTTCGATGGGAATATCCGCGCCGTTCATTTTCAGCGCGATGATGGTGCCGGGGTCCATCATCTTGTCGACAGGGCCACCGCGCGAAATGGACTGGCGGTCAGGATCGCCCGACAGGTGATCATCATAGCTGAAATGGCCCGTATACACTGCCGACGGCTTCAGCCCCGCGCGGCGCAAAACATCGCGCACCCGAACACCCGTCCATTCGGCATTGCCAATGGCGCCGATGGACCAGGGGTTGCCGCGCGGCAGCGGGTTGAAGCCCGCGCGCCCGTTGCCGCCACATTCAAGCTGCGCCTGCATGGTGACCAGTTCAAAATCATTCATCAACTCGTCATAGGACAGCTCAAGTTCTTCATTCACCTCGCCGTCGATTTTCAGCCGCCAGTCGGCCTTGCTCATGGGCATGGGCATGGACCCGTTGTTGCGGATGAAATGATGCGCCGCCGGTGTGATGTCGTCATCCAGCAGATGCGCGGCCGCTTCGACATTCATGGGCCGGTCGTTATGCACGATCATATCGGCATGTTTGGAATCGATGCTGAATTCGTTGATGGTTTCGGCCAGCGCAGCGGGCATCAGGCCCGCAGGCATATTGGCGCTGAACGGAATTGTCGTGCCCAGCACCGCCCCCATCGAGGCCAGCCCCGCGCCGCGCAGGAACCCGCGCCGGTCCGGTCCCGCCTTGCGCCCGAAAACCAGATATTCCGCGCGTTCGGGATCGTCATTGTAAAGTTCGATAAGCCCGCGTTCTTTATGTGGCATGCTGTTCCATCCTCCCATGTCCAGAGCCATATGGGCACCGTGCAGACGCCCATACGAGTAAAGACGAGTGTGAGGTGCATATTATTCCCTGCGCGGGAAAATAAAAATCGCGCCGGGTGCCCGGGGCAGGGCATGGGGGGGCAGGTCAGGGGGGGGGACTGGGTGGAAGAAGGGGGCGCTCGCGCCCCCTCGGGCCTGCGGCCCTCACCCCCTGAGGATATTTGGGCCAGAATGAAATGTGCGGCAGGGTCAGGGCCGGGGGCGCTGCAGGGTCAGGCCAGACAGGGCAGCCGCGCGGCATTGATCAGCGCGATCTGGGCCGCGCTGGCGGGCAGGTGGTCGCGGCTTTTGGCATGTGCCGTGGTTGCGATGGTGGCAAAGCGCGACAGGTCCATGTCAAGGGCGATAATGCGGAATTGTAGCCCCGATGTGGTCCAGCCCGCCTGTTGCAGATGTGCGTCCAGTTGCATGTCCAGTGCCGTGTCGGGCTGGTCATGTGGCTGGATGAACAGGCTGAGCCTGCAGGCATTGGCCCCGATAAACCCCAGATGCAGGCCGTTTGGTCCCTGTTGCGCGCGGGCCAGTTGCAGCCCTGTGGCGTGCATGACCGGAGTAAGCCAGGCGAAGGTTTCGGGCATCCGGGCGCGGGTCTGCGGGGCAGGTGCGCTGGCCCAGTCGTGATGTGCCGCCAGCGCGGTGGCGGGGGGGCTGGTGTCGGGGCTGGCGGGCATGCGCGGCTGGCTGTGCCAGACCATGCCCGCAACGAGGGCCAGCAGCGCAGCGACGGCCAATGCGTGCCGCACGCGCGCTGGCTTGCGGGCCGGGGGGGCGGGCAGGGGCGGCGGTTCCACTGCGTCATCAAGGGTGCCGACAGCGGTTTTGAGCCGTTGCAACATGGCGACGTGGCGCGCAAGGCTGGCGTCATGGGCCATTGCGGCCAGCAGGTCGGCTGTGCGTGCAGGGGGCAAGGCCCCGTCGACGAAGGCGTTGAGTGTTTCGCTGGAGAAGGAATGGCCGGCCATTCTGTCAGCCCCTGAAGCCCTGTTTGCCCTGCGCCAGCGGCAGTGCAACGACCTTGTCGTTGTCTTGCAGGCTGTGCGCAAGGCTGGCGCGGGCGCGGCTGATGCGGGACATGATGGTTCCTTGCGGCACGTTAAGCAGTTCTGATGCCTCCGCATAGCTGAAACCCGCGATATCCACCAGTGCCAGAACGTCCCGGTGGGGTTTGGCGAGTTTCATGAAGGCCTGTCGCACCGCCAGCCGGTTGACGGTCAGATCATCCGTGCGGTTGATGGCGATATGGGTGTCGATATCGTCATCGGTTGTCAGTTCCGGCAGGCGCCCTGCGGCGCGAAGCCGGTCGATCCACAGGTTGCGCATGATGCGAAACACCCAGACGCGAAATGCGGTCTGGTCAACGGGGACGCTGCGCGCCGACATCGCGCGCAGCATGGCGTCTTGATACAGGTCTTCGGCGCTGGCCATATCCGGGCACAGGGCGCAGGCATATCCGAACAGGCGCCGGCGCAAAGCCAGAAGCGCGCTGTGGTGGCGCTGGTTCGACATGGGCGGCGCTCCTCCTTCTGAGGGAGGGTAGCGTGGCTGCGACATTTTGTCAGCCTGTTTCTGGTGCGAAATGCGGGCCTGCCTGCCTTAGAGCCGCATGTGGCGCGCGCGCGCGCCGCGTTCGATGGCGGCAGCATGCAGGCGGTCGATCTGCAATTCATGGCGGATTTCTTCCAGCAGGCGCAATTCGGCCTGCGACAGCTTGCCATCAGAGGCGGCCACATCGCAGGCGATGGTATAGGCCGTTTCATTCAGTTTGTCGGGCAGGTTTTCGCGCACCAGCCCAAACAGCGCGTCCAGCCCGTCTTCTTCTTCCAGCAGGTCAAACACGGTCTGGGCAATGGTTTTGATGCGGTCTGCGTCATATTCCGCGAAGATGGGCAGATGGTTCACCAGCGCCTGTATGGCCACCAGTTCGGCCGTGCGGATTTCCTGATCGGCCGCCGAGACGGCGATCATCAGGGCGACCAGACAATCCTGCGGGGACAGGGGTTGGGGCAGAGGCTGCATGATGCGGTCCTTCGGGATACCTGTTTCGGGCGCAGAATATTGACGTGGCCGCCAAGGAGCAATAGGGAGTGGGGGTGTTATTGTCCCCCCACAAGGAAGTGATGTGCCCATGTCTGCACTGCGCGATGCTGCCCTGACATCCAAAGCCTGGCCCTTTGAGGAGGCCCGCAAACTGGTCGCGCGCATCAAGGGCAAGGCGCCGCAGAAGGGCTATGTGCTGTTCGAGACGGGCTATGGCCCGTCCGGCCTGCCGCATATCGGCACCTTTGGCGAAGTGGCCCGCACCACCATGGTCCGGCGCGCGTTCGAGGCGATTTGTGATGTGCCCACGCGGCTGATCTGTTTTTCCGATGATGTGGACGGCATGCGCAAAGTGCCCGAGAATGTGCCCGACCCGGTGGCGCTGCGCGAGCATTTGCAACGGCCGCTGACATCGGTGCCCGACCCGTTCGGCAAATATGAGAGTTTCGGCCATCATAACAATGCCATGCTGCGCCGGTTTCTGGACACGTTCGGGTTTGAGTATGAATTCATCAGCGCGACAGAATTCTATAAATCCGGCCAGTTCGATGCAGTGCTGTTGCGTGCCGCTGAACGCTATGACGACATCATGGCGGTCATGCTCAAAAGCCTGCGCGATGAACGCCAGCAGACCTATTCCATTTTCCTGCCCATCCACCCCGAAACGGGCCGCGTTTTGTATGTGCCCATGAAGCATGTCGACGGCAAGAATGGCACTATCACATTTGAGGATGAAGACGGGCGCGAATGGACGCTGCCGGTTACGGGCGGCAATGTGAAACTGCAATGGAAGCCCGATTTCGGCGCGCGCTGGGCGGCGCTGGATGTCGATTTCGAAATGTATGGCAAGGACCATTCGACCAACACCCCCATCTATGACCGCATTTGCGAAATTCTGGGGGGCCAAAAGCCAGAGCATTATGTCTATGAGTTGTTTCTGGACGAGAATGGCGAGAAGATCAGCAAATCCAAGGGCAATGGCCTGACGATTGATGAATGGCTGACCTATGCCAGCACGGAATCGCTGTCGTATTACATGTTCCTGAAGCCGCGCACCGCCAAGCGCCTGTCCTGGGATGTGATCCCGAAGGCGGTGGATGAATATCATCAGCAGTTGCGTGCCTTTCCTGACCAGACGCTGGAACAGCAAGTGGCCAACCCTGTGTGGCATATTCACGGGGGCACGCCGCCTGTGTCGAATATGGTGGTCAGTTTTGCGATGTTGCTGAACCTGGCATCTGTTGCAGGGTCCACGGGCAAAGAGGGGCTTTGGGGCTTTATCCGCCGCTATGCGCCGGACGCAGCCCCCGAAACCCACCCCGATCTGGATCAGGCGGCAGGGTTCGCGCTGGCCTATTTCCGTGATTTTGTGGCCCCTGCGCGCCAGTTCCGCGCGCCCGGCGATATGGAACGCACGGCAATGGAAGATCTGGCCGCACGGTTGCGCGACTGGCAAGGCGGGCTGGACGCCGAGGAATTGCAGACGCTGGCGTTCGCTGTGGGCAAGGATCACGGGTTTGAAAACCTGCGCGACTGGTTCAAGGCCCTGTATGAAGTGTTGCTGGGCCAGTCCCAGGGACCGCGTTTTGGTGGGTTCATTGCGCTGTATGGCGTGGATGAAACAGTTGCGCTGATTGACCGCGCCTTGGCGGGTGATCTGGCCTGAGTGATCTGCGCGCACCCCTTTTGCGTAAGGATGGTATCCTTGCGTGAAAGGGGGACACCATGCGCACCATGATTGCAGCTTTGGGTCTGATGCTGGCAGCGACCCTTGCCCCGGCACAAGACAGCGCCGGCATAAGCCGGATTATCGAAGACCAGATTGCAGCGCTTCAGGCCGATGATTTTGACCGCGCCTTCAGCTATGCCAGCCCTGATATAAAACGCCTGTTCGGAACGCCCGACCGCTTTGGCGCGATGGTCCAGGATGGGTATCCGATGGTGTATCGCCCCTCAGATGTCACCATGCTGGAGCAGTCGCAAACCCCTTCGGGTGTTGTTCAGCGCGTCATGATCCGCGATGCACAGGGGCGGTTGCATTTTCTGGCCTACCAGATGGTGCCGGCGGGTGATGGCTGGCAAATCAATGGGGTGCAGTTGCTAAGGGCGCCTGAAACAGGGGTTTGATGCGCGTGGTTGCGTAGGCTTGAGCTGCGCGTGGGTCATCGGCTGGCTGCGGGAGGGCCCGCCGAGTGTGCGGCGGCCTTCGGCCTTGAGTCCGCACTGGGGGATTTTCCCGAATGTCCCCCCGTCCCCGCCCCCTCGTCAGTGCAGCGCACGCTGCCCTTAGCGGGGTTTAACGCATGTTTGGTAAAGTCTGCGCTGTCCGGATGATCGGTCAGGCAGGCAAACGCCCTGACCTGTCATCCGATTGCAGCACATCGACTGACAAGAAAGGGTCTTTCATGAACCTGGCCGTTACCAACCCGCAGGCAATCACGCCCCCGCCGTTTTCGGCAGGTCTGGACCAGTGGTCACAAACCACCGGCCGCCCCGGAACGCCCACCTATGACGCGGCGGTCTTCGCGGCCTTTGTGCCCGCCGACCCTGATTTTGGCGGTGCGCTGGAAGTGCAGAAAATAAGCGCCACCACGCGCCTGCGCTGGATGGGCGAAGTGCCCGTCCTGCCGGGCAGTTACCTGCGCGTGCGCGCCCGCATCAAGGCAATGGCCGGTGTCATGCCGAATGTGCGCATCGCGGCCTGGGCAGGGGACAGTGGCGGCACCGAAATTACCGGCCTGACCACCACAGGGGCGCAAACCACCCTGACCAGCTTTGGCCAGGTTGTGGAGGTGCAGGCCATCATCGGCACCGGCGCGCGCCCGTCGGTCGATATGGTCTGGCCGCTTTCGGTCAACATCGCGCATCTGGGGCTGGACCTGACCGGCCCCACAGGCGGCGTGGTGCGCATTGACGACCTGATCATCGAGGATATCTCGGCCCTGTATACCCGCGACTTGCTGGGCCTTGTCGATGTGCGCGATTTCGGCGCGCAGGGCGATGGGGTCAGTGATGATCGCGCGGCCTTTCTGGCGGCAATGGCGGCGGCAAACGGGCGCAGCCTGCTGGTGCCTGATGGCGTGTTTGCCATTGGCGATGACCTGACCATCCCCATGCAGGCGGTGTTTCGTGGCACGCTGGCCATGGACCCCCAGACCGTCCTGATCTTGCAGCAGAATTTCGACCTGACCGGCTATGAAGCGGCCTTCGGCAGTGCCGAGGCGGGCTTTCGCAAAGGGCTGCAGGCGCTGTTTCACAGCAATGAACATATGGAATTCAACCTGAAGGGGCGGCGCGTGCCGCTTACCGGCCCTGTCGATGTGTTCGCGCTGGCGGGCTATGACGATACATCCCGGCGCAGGGTGCTGGCGGATGGCCAGCTGGATTTTATCGACAACCCCGCATGGGCCACCGAAACGACAACGGCTGTTGCCACCTATTCCCCTGCCAGCCCGCTTTTGCTGGGCGGTATCAGCAATGTGGCGGCCATTCCGGTCGGCGCGCGCGTCAGTGGTGTGGGCGTGGGGCGCGAAGTCTATGTGCGGTCGCGCAATGTGGCGGCGGGCACCCTGACGCTAAGCCTGCCGCTGCATGGCGGGGCCATGACGCAGGAATTCACCTTCGAGCGCTACCGCTACGGGCTGGATTTTTCGGGCTTTTCCAGCCTGCGCAACTTTGAATTCCACAATCTGGAATTCATTTGCCGGGGCCGCGCATCTGCGGTCATGCTGGCCGAAGGGGGGCGTATCTTCCGCTTCCATCAATGCGATTTCAACCGCCCGCGCGACAGGGCCATCACATCCATCGGGGTGGCCTGTCAGGGGTTGATGATCGACAATTGCCAGTTCAGCAGTTCGCAAATGCCCCTCAATTCCCAGGATCGCACAGTCATCGCGTTCAATGTCAACAACAACGACGCCAAGATCCGCAACAACCGCGTGGTGTTATGGGCGCATTTCGGGGTGATGGCGGGCAGCGGTCATATTGTCAGCGGCAACCATTTTTTCCAGGGCGACACCACTGCGGCGGGCATAAGGCAAGCGGGGCTTGTGCTAAGCGCGGGCAATGTCAAAACCACCGTGACAGGCAATTACATCGATAATTGTTTCATTGAAATGACCAATGAACATGACGCCTACCCCGACCACGGCAGCGGCTTTTCTTTCGGGGGGCTGACGGTGACGGGCAATATTTTCTTTGCCATCAGCGTGGCGCCATGGTTCCGCTATATCGTGTTCAAACCTTATGGCGCGGGGCATTTCATTCAGGGACTGGTGGTGCAGGGCAATGTCTTCCGCCTGTCGGGCAATGCCATCAACCGGGTCGAGGCCGTGGACACCACCTTTGCGGGCCTCGAATACAACCGTTTCCGCAATGTGCTGTTTCAGGACAACAGTTATAATGGTGTGGATTTCCCGACCGAAAGCCCGGCTGTCATTATTCATGAACAAAACACCGAAGCCACGACATGGACCATCACTTCAGGGGATAAAATGCCCTTCGGGGGCCGTGTGCGCACAGTGACATCGGTGGTCATGGAAGATGCCGCGCGCGATGGCAGTGACGCAATCCGCTATGATGCGCCCTATGTGCAGGTCAATCAGGGGCCGGACAGCAATCAGGCGCGGTTGCGCTGGCCGGTGGCCACACGCGGGCGCGCGATTGTGACCATGCGTGTGGACCGCCCGCTATAGGGCCGGTTTGTCGCGCGCTGCCCCGCGTCCTTGCGGGGCAGTCTGTTCACGGTGCAAAAGCGTTTCGATGGCATAGACGACCCGGCGCTTTTCGCGGCTGAACGCATCTGCTTCCAGATCGAAATAGGGCCAGCCCTGTGTGGCGCACAGGGCCTTGATTTCCTTGCTGCGAAAGATGATCTGGCGCGCAAGTTTGTGCATATCCGCATCTGATTTGCTGCGTGATGTCCAGCATTTGGCAGTTTTGCGAAAGGCGATCATGCTTTGGGCCTTGCGCGCGGGGTCATCCTGGGAATAGCCGATGGCCACGCAGTGCATGCCGCGCTTGCTGGCCCAATGCGGCAACGTCACGCCGCGGTCCAGAAAGATGGTGCTGTCCAGCACCAACCCTGTCGGATGGGCCAGAAGCAGGCGTTTGCAGATATACTTGAGGATGCGCAGTTTCGTGGCCTGGTCACAGTTTCGGAAGGTCGCCTTGCGCAGCCTGTCGCCGGGCACATGATACAGCCCGTTGCGCCGCGCGACCCTGCGCGCCACCAGCGTCTTGCCGCAGCGCATGGCGCCTGTGACAATCAGCGAGGGCACAGGGGCAGGGGCATAGGCAGCAATATCGGCCAGCAGAACTTGCACATAGGCATCCAGCGCGGCCCTGGTTTGCGCCGGCCCGCCTCGCGGCAGGGGCAGCACGGGCAAATCATCGCGCATATCGAAGGGCGGCGGCGGAAACACCTGCAGCCATATGTCCTGAATATGCCTTCTGATCTGCATAAAAACTTGCTTTCAATCCCTGCGCCTTTGTGGGCCTGTGTGGTCCTGCGTTCAAGCATTAGTTGCCGTTCAGGGCCGGTTCGCGCCCGATTCACGCACGCGGCTGTGACGCGGTGGCGCGTGTTTGTGCTGGATTGAACCACACGTTCGGGTTAGACTTGGACACAGACCCGGAAAATCGGGCGCAAACAGGCAAATCAGCGGTTCTATCGAGGCAGTCGCATGACAGAAATGGTTTATGGCACCGCGCCCATGCGCGTGGTGGACCCTATCCTTCCACGCTGGTGGCGCACAATCGACAAGATGACCCTGACAGGGGTTCTGTTGCTGATGGCGGTGGGGCTGCTTCTGGGGCTTGCGGCATCGCCACCACTGGCCACGCGCAACGGCTTGGCGCCGTTCTACTATGTCCAGCGACAGGTGTTTTTCGGCGTTCTGGGGCTGGTGGCCATGCTGGGCCTGTCCATGTGTTCGCCCGAACGCATACGCCGTTTCGCTGTGGTGGGGTTTTTCGCCAGTTTGCTGGCACTGATGCTGCTGCCCTTTTTCGGCACGGATTTCGGCAAGGGGGCCACGCGCTGGTTCAGCCTTGGGTTCGGGTCGTTCCAACCGTCCGAGTTTTTGAAACCCATGCTGGCCGTGTTTGCCGCATGGCTTATGGCGTCATCGCAAGACCTGAACGGGCCGCCGGGGCGCGCACTGTCCTTCGGGTTTACGCTGCTGGTGGTGGCGATGCTGGCGCTTCAGCCGGATTTCGGACAGGCCGCGCTGATTGCTGCAGGCTGGATGATCATGTATTTCGTGGCCGGTGCGCCAATGGCGCTGTTGGTGGGGTTTGCGGGGCTGGTGGTTGCCGGGGGCTGGGCGGCCTATAATTCATCCGAACATTTCGCCCGCCGTATTGACGGGTTTCTGGCCCCTGATGTGGACCCGCGCACCCAGATGGGCTATGCGCAAAACGCCATATCGGAAGGCGGGTTTTTCGGGGCCGGTGTGGGCGAAGGGCGCGTGAAATGGTCCTTGCCGGATGCGCATACAGATTTCATCATCGCCGTGGCCGCCGAAGAATACGGGTTCATTCTGGTTTTGTTTATCATCGGGCTATACGCCATGATCCTGCTGCGGTCGCTGTTTCGACTGATGCGCGAACGCGATGTGTTCATCCGTCTGGCGGGGACGGGCATTGTCGCGGTATTTTCCATTCAGGCCATGATCAATATGGGCGTTGCCGTGCGCCTGCTGCCGTCCAAAGGCATGACTTTGCCGTTCGTGTCCTATGGCGGGTCGTCCCTGCTTGCGACAGGCATGGCAATTGGTATGCTGCTGGCATTCACACGCACCAGACCGCAGGGCGAGATTGGCGAAATCCTGTCGCGTCGTGGTCTGGGGTCAGGGGGCTGATATGGCCAAACCACCGCTTGTTCTGATTGCCGCAGGGGGCACCGGCGGGCATATGTTCCCTGCACAGGCCCTGGCCGAAGCGCTGCTGGCGCGGGGCTGGCGGGTGAAGCTGTCCACTGACGCACGCGGGGCGCGCTATGCGGGCGGGTTTCCGCAGGCGGTGCGGGTTGACACGGTCAGCGCCGCGACATTCGCGCGCGGGGGACTTGCGGCGAAAGTGCTGGTTCCATTGCGTCTGGGGTTGGGAATATTGCGCGCGGTGGCGGGCATGGTGCTGGACCGGCCGCGCGTGGTCGTTGGGTTTGGCGGCTATCCGTCCGTGCCGGCATTGGCGGCAGCGGTGGTGCTGCGTGTGCCGCGCATGATCCACGAACAAAACGGTGTTCTGGGGCAGGTGAACGCGTTTTTTGCAAAGCGGGTCACTGCACTGGCCTGCGGAACATGGCCTATACAGGGCGCCGACGGGGTAGATGCGGTGTTTACCGGAAACCCCGTGCGCGCTGCTGTGCGCGAACGCGCGGGCGCAGGCTATATTGCGCCGGGGGATTACCCGATGGACCTGCTGGTGATCGGCGGATCACAAGGCGCGCGCATCCTGTCGGATGTGGTGCCCGGTGCCATTGCCGCCCTGCCAGAGGGGGTGAAACGCAACCTGACAGTGGCCCATCAGGCCCGCGAAGAAGATATCGCGCGCGTGATCGCCGCCTATGAAGTTGGCGGTGTGCGTGCCGAAGTGGCGCCGTTTTTCAGCGATATTCCCCGCCGCCTGTCGGAATGCCAGCTTGTCATCAGCCGTGCGGGCGCGTCGTCTGTCGCGGATATTTCGGTCATAGGGCGCCCGTCGGTGCTGGTGCCTTATGCTGCGGCCACAGGCAACCATCAGGCGGCGAATGCCAAAATGCTGTCGCGGGTGGATGCCGCGGTGGTGTTTCCTGAATCGCAATTCAATGTGGCCGCATTGACCGAAAGCCTGATTTCCATCCTGTCCAACCCCAAAGCGGCCGATGCGATGGCGCGCGCCGCGCTGTCTGCGGGTCGTGCAGATGCGACCGAGCATCTGGTTGCGCTGGTCGAAGCCCTTGCCCGAAAGGAAAAGCCATGAGCCCCGCCACAAAACTGCCGACCGATATTGGCCCGATCCATTTTATCGGGATCGGGGGCATTGGCATGTCCGGTATTGCAGAAGTGCTGATGACGCATGGCTACCGCGTGCAGGGGTCGGACCTGAAGGCCACGGCCATAACCGACCGGCTGGCCGAACTGGGCGCAGAAGTGTTCATTGGCCAACGTGCCGAGAATGTTGACAATGCCGAGGTGATTGTCGTGTCCACCGCCATCAAGCCCGACAACCCCGAACTGGCGGCGGCACGCCGCGCGGGCCTGCCGGTGGTGCGCCGCGCCGAAATGCTGGCGGAGCTGATGCGCCTGCGGTCCAATATTGCCGTGGCGGGCACGCATGGCAAGACCACCACCACCACGATGGTTGCCACGCTGCTGGACCGTGGCGGGCTGGACCCTACGGTGATAAATGGTGGCGTGATCCATGCCTACGGGTCCAATGCGCGCGCGGGCGCAGGTGAATGGATGGTGGTGGAAGCCGATGAATCCGACGGGTCGTTCAACCGGCTGCCTGCAACCATTGCCATTGTCACAAATATCGACCCCGAACATATGGAGCATTGGGGCAGTTTTGACGCGCTGCGGCGCGGGTTCCTGAATTTTGTCGAAGGTATTCCGTTCTACGGGCTGGCCATTTGCTGCACCGATCATGCCGAAGTGCAGGCGCTGGTTGCCAAGATCACCGACCGGCGTGTGGTGACCTTCGGGTTCAATGCGCAGGCCGATATCCGCGCGATCAACCTGCGCTATGAAAAGGGCGTCGCGCATTTCGATATTGCGTATCAGGATGAAGGCCGCGTGATCGAAGGGTGCAGCCTGCCCATGCCGGGGGACCATAATGTGTCCAATGCGCTGGCCGCTGTGGCAGCCGCGCGCCATCTGGGGATGAATGGCGCGGAAATCCGCGCAGCGCTTGCCGGTTTCGCTGGCGTGAACCGCCGCTTTACCCGTGTGGGCGAAGTGGGCGGTGTGACGATTATTGACGATTACGGACACCACCCGGTTGAGATTGCCGCCGTGCTGCGCGCGGCGCGGCAGGCGCTGGGCGGACAGGGGCGCGTGATTGCCGTGCACCAGCCGCACCGCTATTCGCGCCTGTCCAGCCTGTTCGAGGATTTCTGCACCTGCTTCAATGAAGCCGATGTGGTAGGGATTGCGCCAGTCTATGCCGCCGGGGAAGACCCGATTGCAGGGGCAAGCCGCGATGATTTGCTGACAGGGTTGGCCGCGCACGGGCATCGCGCGGCGTTTGCCGTAACCACCGAGGATGACCTGGAAGCACTGGTGCGCGCGCATGCAGGCAAGGGCGATATGGTCATCTGCCTTGGGGCGGGAACGATTTCGGGCTGGGCGCATGCATTGCTGCCACGCCTGCAGGCGAAAGCGGCCTGATGGGACCGGAAGCGCGTATCTATCTGTTCATGGCGGCGGCAGTTTTCGCGGGCGCGGTGTTGGGCTATGTGCTGCTGCGCAATGGCTGGTGGCGGGCATTTGGTGCGGTTGTGCTGGGCCATGTTCTGGCCGCAGCAGGGATGTTTGTGTCGCTGCGCGGCAGTGCGGGGCAGATGGACGGGCTGGGAATGGCGATATTGCTGTCGGTTTTTGTGCTGCCTGCCATAGTGGGAGTACTGCTTGGGGGCGCAGGGGGATGGTTGCGCGCGCGGCGTGGTGTGTCCTGAGGGTGGCTTGGGGGGCAGCTGCCCCCCAAACCCCCTGCCTGAAGGGGGCCACGCCCCCCTTCAGAAACCCCGGTGGATATTTTTACCAGAATGAAAGCCAAGTGACGTGGCAGGGGGCGCATTCGCCCCTGTTTTTTATGTGATCAATTTTCTTGCATCCGCCCCGCAGATGCCCAAGAATGCAGCGATGTGGTGATGTGCGCGGTGGCGGTTGCAGCCGCGCGATGACACTGTGTGAAACACCACTTACGCAAAAGACGTAAGATCAACAGGAGGGTTCTTTGATGTTCCACCGCACTATGAGTGCTGCAATCGGCCTTGGGGTCCTTGCAGTTTCTGCGCATGCGCAGACAAGCATGCCATTCGCACTGGACTGGCGGTTCGAGGGGCCGTCGGCGCCCTATTTCGTGGCCATCGACAAGGGCTATTTCGCGGATGCGGGCCTGGAGGTGGAAGTGACCGCAGGGCAGGGCAGTCTGGATGCCATTCCCAAAGTGGCCACGGGCGCGTTTCCCGTAGGGTTTGCCGATATCAACAGCCTGATCAAATTCCTTGACCAGAACCCTGATGCGCCGGTGATCGGGGCGATGATGGTGTATGACAAGCCGCCCTTTGCCATTGTGGGGCGCAAGTCGCTGGGCATTGAGGCGCCATCTGACCTTGAAGGGCGCATTCTGGGCGCACCGCCCCCCGATGGGGCCTTTGCGCAATGGCCGATCTTTGTGGCCGAAACGGGCATTGATGCCAGTGCTGTCACCATTGAGCCTGTGGGCTTTCCCACGCGCGAGCCATCCCTGGCGGAAGGCACTGTTGACGCGGTGACCGGGTTTTCCTTCACATCGTTTCTGAGCACTGCGCGGCTGGGCGTGCCTGAAGACGACCTGACGGTTATTCTGATGGCGGATCATGGTGTTGATCTGTATGGCAATGTGATCATCGTTAACACGGATTTCGCAGCGGAAAACCCCGAGGCGGTTTCTGCCTTCCTTGAAGCCGTGGCCAAGGGCTGGGTGGATACGATTGCAGACCCCGCTGCAGCGATTGAAGCGCTGGTCAGCCGCAACCCCGCGATGGATGGCGCGTTGGAATTGCGCCGTCTGGAACTGGCGCTGGCCGATACGGTTGTGACCGATTGGGTGATGGAAAACGGGATGGGCATTATCGATGCCGACCGATTTGCCAATTCGCTGGAACAGATCAAGCTGACCTATGAGTATCAGATCGAACCGGATGCGTCGGTTTATTTCACGGATGCGTTCCTGCCCGAAGGCGGGTTCAAGCTGGACTGATAAAGGCGCGATGGCCAGCGCGGCCCGGTGGTCCGCGCTGGTGACCACAGCTTCGGGGGCAGGATGCAGAACCTTATCGAAATCAAAGGCGTGAAACACGCCTATCAGACAGATGCCGGTCCCTTGCCGGTGCTGGACGGGCTGGAGATTGCCGTTCCCGAGGGGGGATTTGTGGCCGTGGTTGGCCCATCCGGCTGTGGCAAGTCCACATTGACGCGGCTGATTGCGGGGTTGATGAAGCCCGATCACGGCGAGGTGTGGCTGCATGGCGAGAAGGTCAAGGGCCCGCGGTCCACTGTGGGCATGGCATTCCAGAACCCTGTTTTGCTGGAATGGCGCACGATCCTGAAGAATGTGCTGCTGCCGCTGGAAATTGTGCCCAGCAAACTGACGCGCAAACAGGCCGAGGAACGCGCGCGGTTCCTGTTGTCGCTGGTGGGGCTGGAAGGGTTTGAAGACAAGCGCCCGTCGGAATTGTCCGGCGGGATGCGCCAGCGCGCCAGCCTGTGCCGCGCGCTGATCCACCAGCCCGATGTGTTGATTCTGGATGAACCTTTTGGCGCGCTGGATGCGTTTACGCGCGAAGACCTGTGGCAGACCATGCACCGCGTGAAGGAACGCGAACCTTTTACCGGCGTGCTGATTACGCATGATCTGCGCGAATCCATTTTTCTGGCGGATCAGGTGGTGGTGCTGTCGGGCCGCCCCGCGCGTACGCAATATGTGCTGGAGGTGCCGTCGCGCGGGCCGCGCACGCTGGATGATCTTTATACCCCTGTGGCTGCTGAACAGCTGAATATTCTGCGCCACCAGATCCAGATTGCCCAAGGGCGCAGCCCCGCCGAGGAGGGCGCGGAATGAACAAGCATATTCGCGCTTTTGTGGTGCCGGTTATTGCGGTGGTGGTGTTCTTGTTGTTTTGGGAATGGCTGGTGTGGTTCAATGGCTGGCCACGGTTCAAGATGGCCGCGCCGTCGGACCTGCCGCCTGCGTTTGAACGCCATTGGCCGCTATTCCTGTCCATGGGCTGGCAGACGCTGTGGCGCACTGTGGTGGGCCTGTTTCTGGCGGTGGTGTTTGGCACGCTTCTGGGCATGATCATGGGGTTTTCGCGCACCATGCGCGATGCGTTGTATCCGCTACTGGTGGGGTTCAATGCTATCCCGAAGGCCACGGTGGTGCCCATTGTCGCGCTGATGTTTGTGGGCCAGCATGATTTCAACACAGTGCTGCTGGCGTTCATGATTTCCTTCTTTCCGATTGCAGTGTCGGTCAGCATTGGCCTGTCGACGCTGGAGCCGGAATACCGCGACATCCTGCGCAGCCTTGGCGCGTCGCAGGCCACGATTTTCTGGAAAATTGCGTTGCCAAAAACGCTGCCGGAATTTTTTGGCGCGCTGAAGGTGGCCGTGACGCTGGCCTTCATCGGCACCAACCTGATGGAAATTGTCAGCCCGCACGGGCGGGGTTTGGGCGCGTTGTTTGACAGCGGGCGCACCAATTCGGATTTCCCGCTGATGTTCGCAGTGCTGATTGCCTTGGCGTTTCTGGGCATTGTTCTGTATTATTTTGTCGTCGCATTGGAGAAGATTTTTGCAGGCTGGGCAGAACGTGCGCCGGGTTAGGTTGACACTGCCGCGCCGCAGGCGCTTCATGGCGTTATGAATGATCACCTGAAAGGGTTGCTGATCACGGGCCTTGGTGTCCTGTTCATTGTGCCCGATTCCCTGTTTGTGCGGCTGATTGATGCAGACGGCCTGACGATTGCGTTCTGGCGCAACCTGACTTCGGGTGTTTTCATCATGCTGTTTGTGCTGGCCACCCAAGGGGGCAGCGCTGTTGCCAGTGTGGTGCGCAGTGGCAGCGCGGGGCTGACATATGTGGTGTTTTTCGGCACATCGGCCACGGGGTTTGTGCTGGCGGTCACATTGACCAGTGTGGCCAATGTGGTGTTCATCATTGCCACAATGCCGGTTTTCGCGGCCATCCTGAGCCGTATTTTCCTGGGCGAGCTTATCAGCCGGCGCATGATGTGGACGATGGGGGGCGTGTTCGTGGGCATGGCCATCATTCTGGCGGGGTCGCAAAAGACTGCGGGCGCGCATTGGCATGGCGATCTGATGGCGGTGGGTGTTGCCTTTTGTTTTGCGACCGCCATGACCGCCTTGCGCAAATTGCGCGGGCGTCCGACCCTGCCGTTATTGCCGGTGGCGCTGATCGGGTCTGCGTTGGTGCTGGCACCGTTTGCCGACATCATGGCGCCGGTTTCGGGGCAATGGTGGCTGCTGCTGGGGCATGGAGCGTTCATCACTTTCGCCAGTTCGCTGATGACACTTGGGCCGCGCTACATCACCTCGGCAGAGGTGACGTTGCTGATTTTGCTGGAATCCATTCTTGCGCCGATTATGGTCTGGGTCTTGTTGGGCGAGGACCCGGGACAGTTGACGCTGGTGGGGGGCGCGGTGGTCATTGTGGTGTTGCTGCTGTCCAATCTGGTGGTGATGCTGCAATTGCGCCGCAACCGGATGCTGGTGCGGTAAAAGCGATGTGATCGCGGTGGGCCATGCGCGGGCTTGGCCTGAAGCGGACATTCGAGCTTGGATCAAGCCCGCGCGATCGGCGGGCCGGGGTCTGCCGATCCGGCGTCATAGGGGACGCACTTTATTCGGGCGGCATACTCCTGAGTTCAAAGGCTTGGCGTGGAACTGGCGAAATCGGCAGGCCGCAGGACGGCCCGCCGATGGTGCGGCGGCCTGCGGCCTTTGCTCCGCACCTTGGGCATTCCCCCGAATGTCCGAAAAAGGCCAAACCCGCGCGTTGTCTGCTGTCGCTACCCTCGTGCGGCCAGCCCTTCCAGAAATGCCGCTGTCTGCGGAAAGCGGTGCTGGTTGTTGCGCACTTCCAACAACAGCGGGGGCGCAGAGGGGTGCGCGCCCAGAAGGTCCATCACCGGGCGCCAGTTGATGCGCCCGTCGCCGGGGTGCCAATGGCGGTCGGCATGGCCGTCGACATCTTGCAAATGGACATGGGCCAGATTGTTGCCTGCATGGTGCAACACATCAACAACCGGCGGCGCGCCGTAATTGGCATGGGCCAGATCGGCATGGCCAGTATCGACCGACAGTTTCAGGTTGGGGTGGTCGATCTGCGCAACAAGATCGCTGCGGTCGGCGGGGGCTGTGTCATCGATATTCTCGACCACAAGTGTGACACCCGCGTTTGCCGCGCGTTGCAGCACGGGGGCAAGGCAATCCGCGACAGCATCAAACAGGCTTTCGCGCAAAAACGGGTAGTTCGTGTAATTCAGGCTGTGCCAGAAGGTGAAGGGCGAATGCACAACCATCCACTGCCCCCCAAGCGCATGGGCAATATCCACGCCCTTGTTCAGGCGGGTTTGAATGATGGCGCGCATGTCCATGTCGGGGTTGGACAGGTCCAGCCCGAAAAACGGCCCGTGAATGCCACGCGCACCCTTATGGCCCCGAAGCGCTGCCTGCCAGTCCTGCACCAGGGCGGTGGTGTCGCCTGCAATGACATCGGGGCCGACGAAATCCTGAATCTCGATGGGGCGGTCCATGTCGAAAAGCCAGTCGCGCAGAATGTCCATGTTGTGCAGCAGCATTGCCGCGCCAATTGTCGGAACTGTCAATCCATGTCCTTTCATCTGATGGCCACGGTGCGCGCGGTGCGCGTGCGGTCCACCTGTCCAATAGCCAAAGCCCGATATGTGACGCGCCGCATATCACAAGCGATAGCGCGGCGCGGGTCACATGCGAAACACGCCGCTTCACCGGGGCACAGGGCAAGGTTGCATCATCGCTATCGCAAAACCGGACCAAATGGAAACCCGTTTTGGCCCCGCGCATGGTCGCGCCGGGCATTTTCGCAGATGGCGTGATGTGGTTGAAACAGGACAAGGTCGCGCGGCCGGTTCTGGCCGCGCAGGGGGTGGCGTCAGCTTGTTTCGCGGGCCTGCACAGCTTCGGAAAAATCAGCGAAGAATTTTGTCGCCAGTTTCTTGGCGGTGCCCTGAATCAACCGGCTGCCCAGCTGCGCCAGCTTGCCGCCAATTTCGGCGCGGGCTTCATAGCGCAGCAGGGTTTGCCCGTCGGGCTGTTCTTCAAGTTCCACGGTCGCGCCGCCCTTGGCGAAGCCCGCAGCCCCGCCCGACCCTTCGCCTGTCAACGAAAAGCGGCGCGGCGGGTCTTCGGGGTTCAGGGTGACATTGCCGCCAAAACGCGCCTTGACCGGCCCGACTTTCAGCGTGACCTTCGCTTCCAGTTCGGTGTCGGAATGTTTGACCAGTTCTTCACAGCCCGGAATGCTGGCTTGCAGGATTTCGGGGTCATTCAGCGCCGCATAGACTGTTTCAATCGGTGCGGGAATCAGGATTTCGTCTTGCAGGTCCATGGGATGCCTCTTTCTTTTCTTGGGTGTTTTAACAGCAGGGAAACTTGATCTTGGCCAGCAATTCGGCGTGTTCGGCGCTGAGCCGTGGCCAGCAACGTGACAGGAACTTGCGCAGGGTTGTCATGTGCGCCGCCCTGCGCGACGGGTTGCGACAATTTGTGCAAGGATCGACAAGGCAATTTCTTCGGGGGTTATGGCGTGCAGGTCAAGCCCCGCAGGCGCATGAACGCGCGCCAGCGTTTGCGCGCAAATGCCATGATCGGACTGCAGGCACGCGGATAATGTGGCGAATTTGCGCTTGCTGCCCACAAATGCGACATATTCGGCCCCGCAGGCCAGCGCGGCGCGCAGGGCGGCTTCATCGCCCTTGCCCTGTGTGGCGATGACGACAAAACGCTGGCGGTCAGGCGCGGTGTCGAAGGCGAAACTGTCCACGCAATCCTCGACATCGGGCAGGGGGGCGGGCAGGGCACCGGGCGCGCAAAGCGTGCGGTGCATGTCGAACCGCGCCGACAGATCGGCCAGCGCCAGCGCCACAGGCCCCGCCCCGCAGATAACCAGTTGCGGCAGCGGCAGGACAGGTTCGACGAAAATATCCATCGAACCTTTGGATGGGCAGCCATTGCGGGCAAAGCGTATGCCGTCGCGGTGCTCGCCTGCGCTGACGCCTTCGGCATCCAGCAGGTCGGACGGGCGCAGCGACACAAATTGCGGCGTGCCTTCGCGCAGCGCGTCGAGTGCGGCGCGGGCGACAGCGGCGCGCGCGCAGCCCCCGCCAACCCAGCCTTCGGTCAATGTGCCGTCCGCAAGGATAAGCGCCTTGGCGCCCGGTTTTGCAGATGTGGCGTCAACCGTGCGCACGATGGTGGCAATGGCAAATGGCTGGCCTGCGCGGCGCAGGCGGTCCATTTCATGGTTCAGGCGGGCATGGGCAGTTGCGGACAGGGTCATAGGCGGGCAAGCTCCGGTTCCAGTCGGGCCAGATCGGCCAGGGTGGTGGCGGGGGCGAACAGGTCCAGATGGGGCAGGGCGGCGGCCATGCCGCCCGCAATTGGCGCATAGTCGCGCCACCCCTTCAGCGGATTCAGCCAGATGATACGGCACCCGCGCTTTTTCAACTGCGCCAACGCCGGGCCAAGCTGGTCGGGGCTGGCGCTGTCATACCCGTCGGAAAAAATGACAACCACGCTGCGCCCGTTGACGAAGCGGCGCGCATAGCTGCGCGCGAACAGGTCCAGATTGGCCCCGATGCGCGACCCGCCCCCAACCCCTTCGGCCAGAAGCGACAGCCGGTTGAGCATGCGCAGCGGGTCGTCATCATGCAGTGCAGTGGTAATGCGCACCAGACCCGTGTGAAACAGATAGGCGTCAGCGGTGGGGTCCGCGCGCGTAAGCCCGGTGATAAACGCCAGATAGGGGCGCGTATAGGCCAGCATGGACCCCGACACATCGCATAGCACCACCAGTTTCACGGGCCGGTCAGGGCGGGTGCGGCGGTGCAGGTGCAAGGGTTCGCCGCCTGTGGACAAGGCCGAGCGCAGCGTGCGGCGCAAATCCACGCCGCGCCCGCGTCGTGCGGCGCGCCTGCGCCGGGACCGGCGGTCGCGGATGGCCGCCCCCAACCGCGCGGCAAGGGTTTCGGCGTGGCGAATATCATCTGGGCTGACCAGTTCGCGCAGGTCGCGGCGCATCAGGTTGGCCACCCCTGTGGCCATTAACCGCCCCGTCCCGCCACTTTCGCTTTCGCCGCTGTCGTGCCCGTCATCCGGGGCGTGGGCCTTGCCGGTGCCTGTGGCCATGCCGTCGCCTGTGCGGCCCGCGCGCTGGCGGTCCGTGCCGGTGCTGCGCGATTGTGCGAGGCGCGCGCGCACGCGCCCGTTATTCAGCCAGAAGGCGTTGAACATATCGTCAAAGCGCGCGAATTGGTCCGCATCGCTGGCGCAGACTGCCTTTAGCGCGCGGCACACGGTTTCGGGGGCCATATCGTCCAGCGTGGTCAGCGCGTCCATGGCAAGGCCGGTTTCCGCCACGCCCAGATGGAACCCCGCGCCGCGCAAATGCGCCATGAACCCCGCCAGCCGTGCGGCGGGGCCGGGGTCGCGCGCGGCAAAGCGGGTGGCGCGCGACGGGCGCTTCAGGGTCAGGTCGCGTGTCATGCGGCCCGACCTGCAAGGCGCGCAGCCACTTCAGGCGGGATGGCGGCGCGGTCGGACTGGGTTTTCAGCAATGTGGCCAATGCCGCCGCCAATGCAGCCGGGTCCGCGCCCAGATCATTGACGCCAAGCCCGCCAAGGGCGGCAGCAAAATCCAGCATTTCGGCAATGCCGGGTTTCTTTTCCAGATCCTCGGCGCGCAGGGCCTGGACAAACCCCACGATCTGGCGGCCAAGGGCTGCTTCTATTTCAGGGCAGCGGGTGGTCAGGATGGCCAGTTCGGTGTCGCGGTCGGGATAATCGACATAGGCATACAGGCACCGCCTGCGCAGCGCGTCCGACAGATCGCGCGTGCCGTTGGCGGTTAGAATGACATGGGGGCGCGATGTGGCGGTGATGGTGCCCAATTCGGGAATGGTGATCTGGAAATCCGACAGCACTTCCAGCAAATAGGCCTCGAATTCCTCATCTGCGCGGTCGATTTCGTCGATCAGCAGCACGGGGGGCCGTTCGCGCCGGATGGCCGCCAGAAGCGGGCGTTCCAGCAGGTAGTCTTCTGAAAAAATGCGCGATTCGGCCTGACGGGCGGATTCGCCATCTTCTACGGCTGCGCGGATGGACAGCAATTGCCGCTGGTAGTTCCATTCATAGATGGCCTGCGCGGCGTCCAGCCCTTCATAGCATTGCAGGCGCAACAATTCGGTGCCCAGCATTGCGGCCAGGGCACGCGCGATTTCGGTCTTGCCCACGCCTGCCGCCCCTTCCAGCAGAAGCGGGCGGCCCAGCGTTAGCGCCAGATGCAGCGCCATGGCCAGATCAGGATGCGCGACATAGCCCTGTGCGTGCAGTTTGTCAGTCAGGTTCTGAGGGTTTTTCATGGGTCAAACGGGGGCGCGGCACTTGCGCGCGCGCCCCCTGTCCTTTCAGCCGTGCAGGCCAAGCTGGTTGGCAATTTTCCAGATGCGCCAATGGTCATGGGGCATATGCGACTGGCGCAGGCCAAACGCGCGGAACGCGTCATGCACAGCATTGGAAAACGCGGGCACACCGCCAACATTGGGGCTTTCGCCCACCCCCTTGGCCCCGATCGGGTGATGGGGGGACGGGGTTTCCGTGTGGTCGGTGGTGTAATGGGGCGTTTCCCATGCGGTGGGCAGGAAAAAGTCCATCAAGGTGCCGGTCTTGCAATTGCCCATGTCGTCATAGGCAATTTCCTGACCCATTGCGATGGCCAGCGCTTCGGTCAGACCGCCATGCACCTGCCCTTCGATGACCATGGGGTTGATGCGCGTGCCGCAATCATCCAGCGCATAGAACTGGCGGATTTCATGTTCGCCAGTGTCCACATCCACCTCCATGACGCAGATATAGGCCCCGAACGGATAGGTCATGTTGGGCGGGTCATAGTAGCTTACGGCTTCCAGCCCCGGTTCAAGGCCGGGAATGGCCTGATTATAGGCCGCATAGGCAATTTCCTTCATGGTTTTGAACCGTTCGGGCGCGCCCTTGACCACGAAACGGTCAATGTCGAATTCCACGTCATTGTCATGGACTTCCAGCAGATAGGCCGCGATCATCTGCGCTTTTGCGCGGATTTTGCGCCCGGCCATGGCGGTGGCGGCCCCTGCCACGGGCGTAGAGCGTGACCCGTAAGTGCCAAGGCCGTAAGGTGCCGTGTCGGTGTCGCCTTCTTCAATGGTGATGGAATCGGCGGGAATGCCGATTTCGGTTGCCAGAATTTGCGCGAAGGTGGTGGCGTGGCCCTGCCCCTGCGATATGGTGCCAAGGCGGGCAATCGCGCTGCCGGTGGGGTGGATGCGGATTTCGCAACTGTCGAACATGCCCATGCCCAGAATGTCGCAATTCTTGACTGGCCCTGCGCCCACGATTTCGGTGAAATGCGTCAGGCCAATGCCCATCAGCTTGCGGGTTTCGCCACGATTGAAGGCCGCCACGCGTTCGGCCTGTTCGCGCCGCAAACCGGGGTAGTCCACGGCGTCCAGTGCTTTGGTCCAGGCGGTGTGGTAATCCCCGCTGTCATATTCCCACCCCAGCGCCGAGGTATAGGGAAACTGGTCCGCGCGGATGAAGTTCTTGGCGCGCAGTTCGGCCGCGTCCATGCCCAGTTCAATCGCCAGCACTTCGATCATGCGTTCGATGAAATAGGCCGCTTCGGTCACACGGAAGGAACAGCGATACGCCACGCCCCCCGGTGCCTTGTTGGTATAGACCCCGTCAACGCCCACATAGGCCACCGGAATGTCATAGCTGCCCGTGCAGATATGAAAGAAGCCGGCGGGAAACTTGGTCGGGTCCGCGCAGGCGTCAAATGCGCCGTGGTCTGCGGTCACATGGCACCACAGGCCGGTGATCTTGCCGTCCTTGGTGGCGGCAATCTTGCCTTTCATCCAGTAATCGCGCGCAAATGCGGTGGCCATCAGGTTTTCCATCCGGTCCTCGACCCATTTGACGGGGCGGCCTGTCACAATGCTGGCCACGATGGAACAGACATAGCCGGGATACACCCCCACCTTGTTGCCAAACCCGCCGCCAATATCGGGCGAGACGACGCGGATATTGTGTTCCTCGATCCCCGACAGCAGCGACGCCACTGTGCGCACCACATGCGGGGCCTGAAAGGTGCCCCAAAGGGTCAGTTTGCCATTGACCTTGTCCATGCTGGCCACGGACCCGCAGGTTTCCAGCGGGCAAGGGTGGGTGCGGTGGTAATAGACCATTTCCTCGGCCACCACCTCGGCGCTGTCCAGCACTTGTTCGGTGGCGTCCTTGTCGCCTTCTTCCCACAGGAAAATGTGGTTGTGGTGGCGGCGGGGGCCATGGGCGCCGCTGTCCTGTCCTGCCAGATCCTCGCGCAGGACAACGTCACTTTCCAGCGCGGCAAACGGGTCGGTCAGAACGGGCAGGGCCTCGTATTCCACTTCAACCAGTTCCACGGCATCGGCGGCGATGTAGCGGTCCTCGGCCACCACGAAGGCCACTTCCTGCCCCTGGAACAACACTTTGCCATCGGCCAGAACCATCTGTTTGTCGCCCGCAAGCGTGGGCATCCAGTGCAGGTTCAGCGGTTCCAGATCCTTGGCGGTCAGCACGGCAATCACGCCGGGCAGGGCAAGGGCCGCTTCGGCGTTGATGGATTTCACCCGCGCATGCGCATAGGGGGAGCGCACGAAGTCCCCATGCAGCATGCCCGCAAGCTTGATGTCATCGACATAATTGCCCTTGCCTTGGGTAAAGCGGACATCCTCGACGCGCTTGCGCGCGCAGCCCATCCCCTTGAGGTTGGCAATACGGTCGTCGCGGTCCGGGGTCATGTCGTTCATTCTGCGGCCTCCTGTGCTGCGTTGATCTCTGCCGCGGCGGCAAGGATGGATTTGACGATGTTCTGGTATCCGGTGCAGCGGCACAGATTGCCCGCAATCCCGAACCGCACATCTGCTTCGGTGGGGTTGGGGTTTTCCTGCAACAGGCGGTGGGCGCGGGTAATCATGCCCGGTGTGCAATAGCCGCATTGCAGCCCGTGATGTTCGCGGAACATGCGTTGCAACACATGCAGATTGTCGGGGGTGCTTAGCCCTTCGACTGTGGTGATTTGCGCGCCATCGGCCTGCACGGCGAACATGGTGCAGGATTTGACGGACTTGCCGTCAATTTCCACTGTGCAGGCACCGCAATGGCTGGTTTCGCAGCCCACATGCGGGCCGGTCAGGTTCAGTTTTTCGCGCAATACATAAATCAGCAATTCGCGCGGTTCGACCAGAAGTTCCTCGGTCTTGCCGTTGACGTTCAGTTTGATGGCTGTCTTGGACATGATGGCTGTTCCTTTCAGGCGCGCGACCAGGCGCGGGCAATCGCGCGTGAAATGATAATTCCCGCCACATGGCGTTTGAATTCAACGGGGCCGCGGTTGTCTTCGGTGGGGTCAATATCGGCCAGCGCGGCGTCAGTTGCGGCGCGAATGGCGTGTGCGTCGCATGTCGTGCCGGTCAGGGCGTCAGCGGCGGCTTGTGACCAGATGGGCGTGTCGGCAAGGTTTGTCATCGCCACGGACGCTGTGGCAACGCTGTCGCCGTCGCGCGTGATCAGCACAGCGGCGGCTGCGGTCGCATAATCCCCGATCTTGCGCTTCTGTTTTTCATAGGCGAAGCCGCCTGTTGTGGCGTCAAAACGGATGGCGGTCAGAATCTCGTCATCCTCGCGCGCGGTCATATACGCGGCCTCATAAAAATCCCGCGCGGCAACTGTGCGTGTGCCGGACGGGCCTGCCAGATCAAATTCGGCCCCAAGGGCTTGCATCAGGCCGGGCATGTCATTGCCCGGATCGCCATTGGCGACATTCCCGCCAACAGTGCCCATATAGCGCACTTGCGGGTCGGCAATCTGCAACGCTGCCTCGCGCAGGATGGGGGCGGCGCTGGCCAGCCCTTCATGCGTGATAAGTTCCGCCTGTGTGACCATTGCGCCAATGCGAATGCGGGTGCCGTCAATATGGATGCCGCGCAGGTCGGCAATGTCGCGCAGATCGATCAGGTGTTCGATGGCGGCCATGCGCAGCTTCATCATTGGAATCAGGCTGTGGCCACCGGCCAGAACGCGGGCCTCGTCGCCATGGGTTTGCAACAGGTCAAGTGCGGCACCGATTTCCGATGGCCGGTGATACTCGAACGCGGCTGGTATCATGTCTTCCTCCCAGATGTGGGGCGGCTGTCGCCACCATGGCGGGACGCTAGCCTGCGACATTTTGTCAATCGAATGCCCCCGCGCCAGTTTCGCGGCCATTTGCACGAAATGCGAATTCTGCGCATGAATGGCGTATGCACCTGCAGCAATCCAGCGCCGCCCCGGCGGGTGCGCGCGCCCCGGTGCGTAGGTGGTGGCGAAAGCAGGTGTCCGGGCGGCGCTTACACCCCCAGAAATTCGCGCAACTGTCCCAGCCGGGCACGGCTGACCGGCACCTTGTCCAGGGCGGTCATTTTGTCGAAATAACACACGCCCGTATCCTTCTTGCGTTCAAAGCCCGTCACATGGCGGCGATTCACCAGATAGCTGCGGTGGGTGCGTATGAAATCCTCCACGGGCAGGCGCGCTTCCGCCATGGTGATGGGCCAGGGGCAAAACAGCTTCTGATCCTGTGCATAAAGCAAGGTGTAATGCCCCTCGGCGCGGATGGCGGCGATGTCTTGCGCATCAATGAACTGCGTGCGCCCGTCCTTTTCATAAGGCACTTTCACAGCGTCGCGGGGCAGGGGGTCCATTGCGGCGGGGCGTGGCGGGGCCGTATCAGGTGCCGGGGCCGCGCTGGCGGGGGCGGGCAGGAACGTCACCCCTGTCAGCAAAAACGCCCCCGAGATCAGGAACACCGCCACCGTCACCCCGAAAGCCAGCGCGGAATTGCTGATGATGGGGCCTGCACCCGATACACCGCCCTGCGCCACGAATCCGGTGCCCGCCATCGCGATGAAATGCACCGCAAAGACCGCCAGCCCGAAGCCAAGGGTGCCCATGATGATATTCTGCCGTTCCCGCCTGGAATAGGTCACCAGAAAGGCCAGGATGCTTAGCATCACCGAAATCACCAGCGCCGCGCCCACACCCGCGACCGAATATACCGGCCTGCACAACTGCATCCCCGACATGCCGATATAATGCATTGCGGGAATGCCAATGCCCACGACGACCCCGGCCAGAACGATGCGCGCCCGCGTGCGGGTACCGAAATGCACAACCAGCAGCGCCACACCCGTCATAAGCACGGCCAGCAAGGCGGACATCAATGTGGTCAGCGCATCATAATAGAAGGGAATGGGAAGCTGCAGGCCCAGCATGGCGACGAAATGCATGGACCAGATGCCCCCGCCAAGGGAAATGGCCGCCATCACCACGGCAAGCTTGCGTTGCCCCAGCGGCAGCTCTGATGCGCCGCGCGTCAGCGAAAGGCCGGTAAACCCCGCCATCAACGCCACCGCAAACGAGGCGATGACCAGTGTGGCGTCATGTGTATAGTCAAGCACGGCTCAAGTCCCTCCCAGACCCTCAAGCAGGCGCTCATCGCTAGCATGCGTCCTTGGCCCTCACAAGCATGGTGTCGGTGGGGCGGGGAATCACTTCACCCGCCCGAAACCCGTGCCAGTCACAGCCGCGCGCAATGGCGGATTCTTTTGGTTTTGGTTTTGTATATATATTACAATGACTTAATTGGCATTAAACGGCGCCGGCCACGCTCCGACGCTATTTTTTTTAATTTTCTTTGATTTTGTTGTTGCGTGTATTTGTTTGATTGCCTAGATAGCGCTTCACCGGCGGCGGGAACGCGGTTGGATGCCTTGGGCGGCTGATTGAGAGATTGGTTGGTTGTTTGAGGGTTGAGATTTAGGGACAGGTTT
>JAFWNM010000041.1 GCA_017510335.1 Paracoccaceae bacterium | reverse complement strand
GCTGCAGCATGACAGACGTTGATCATGCTGAAGCAATTTCTATGCGAGCGTATAGGTTCCGAGCGCATCCACGCTGAATATTCCGCCCAGTGGGCCTCTAATCCGCCCGGCCTACGATTTGCTGGTCAAGACCGCGACCGTCCACATGATCACTGGCCAAAGCAATGCCGTGCCGAGCGTCTTCGGCGGTACCTCATTGCCTCAGGTCTTGAGGAACCGCTCTCGCAGAGAAGGAAGTTCGGTGCCCCCGGTCACATAATCCGCCCAGTTCTGCATCAATTCGGCACGTTCCGCGAGAAGATCGTCGCGCATGTAAGCTTCTTCCAGTTTTGAGGGCACATGCGCGAGGGCGTATTCGACGGCGTCGCGATCATACCGGCGCTGGACGCGCGCCCAGGTCTTGAAGCTGGCCCGGAAACCATGACCCGTCAAATCAGGCTTGAAGCGCTTGACCAACCCGAGAATAGCGTTCTCGCTGATCGTGCCGCTTGCCGTGCTGCGTTTCGCGAACACCAAGCGCTTGCCAGCCGAAAGCAGTGCTGCATTGTCAAGTACCATTTTGGCGTGCCTGCTAAGCGGAACACGATGGGCCTTGCGCGATTTCATTCGACTGTCCCTGCTTGTCCATACCCCGAGCGACATGTCGATAAGTGCCCATTCTGCGAACCGAACTTCGCCTGTGCGTTTCGCCGTCAGCACCAACAGTTGCGTGGCAATGCGAATATTCTCATCGCATGTCGTGTCCTGCAACCAGCGCCAGAATTCCGGTATCAACTCTGGCGGGAGCGCCGCATGATGCTCGGTGCGTTTTGATGTGTAGCCGAAGGCCGTCCGCGTGCAGAAGTCGGCTGGGTTGGCATTCTCGAGGTCATGCTCGAGTCGCGCCAGTTCGATGATCTCCTTCAACCGGCCGAGTGTCCTGCTGGCGGTTGTGTTCTTTGTGTGCCAGATCGGCCTGAGCGTTTCCACCACCTCGCGGCGCTTGATCTCAGACACCGGTCGATCTCCAAGATACGGCAGAATGTATGTTGCTATCGTGTTCCAGTTCTGATCGATATGCTTGCCATTACTGAGTGTGGGACGCTTGTTATCGAACCAGCGCCGTGCCGCATCGCTTAGCAAGACTTTATGATCGGGCACCGCCACGGGCCGTTTTGTTTTGCTCTGCCTGCGCATTGGTTGAACCACGACAGAACCGCAGCCTTCGGGAGGTGGTTGCACCGTGCCACCCAGTTCAATTCGGATCGTCTCGATGGACAGACCAACTTCAGCCAGCGCATGCACGCGCGCCGCGATGCCGCGTGCGGCCTTCAGGCTCAAGCGGGGGTACTCTCCAAGTGTCACCCAACCGCGCGTCTTGCTGCCCGGCCCCCGCGCGATCTGGACCTGAAACCGCTTCGCCCCGCTCGGGAACAGACGCAGATAAAGCCCGCCCCCATCGCTCAACCGTTCCTTTTCAAGACCGAAGCGGGCGGCTTCGATTTGTTTCACTGTCAATGGCATCGTAGCGTTCTCCTATGCTACCGTGATGCCGAAAGGTATCAAATGGCACTGAACTGCACGAACGTGCCCTGAGGCTTCCTGAACCCTCGTGAGAAAGATTATTAAACTTTCTCAACAGGATAACAGGTCTCTGTGGCACCTAGTGAAGCCTAGTGATCCGTTGCGTCGCGTTTCTGTCTCTCCGCCATTTCCCGTTGAAGTAATTGAATTAATTGCGCTTTTGGGCGTATGTTCCACATAATGTCCCAAAAAAAACGCTTGGACGCTGGGCGGGCGGGGTCTGACCCTTCCTTGCAATTTTGGCATGCTGGCAAAAAAATCAAGGGCACTCGGTCCTGGATTGACCACCCCTAGGGTCAAGATCTATTGATTTTGCATGTTCGAGACGCTCAAAACCGGTTCCCGGTTTTGAGCAACATGTCCTGACGCATCACCACTTAGCTTTCAGGGTCAAAGGTCCAGCGATACGCTGGCGGGGTGGGGCCTTTGTTGCGCCCGCCCTGCTCCATCTGTTCCCATGCATGTGCCAATATCCCGACAGAGCGCGACAGACAAAACAGCCCGCGCGCCAAAGGGGCCGCAAAGCCCAGTTCCGCATAGATCACCGCTGTTGCCCCGTCGATATTCATCGGCACGGGTTTGCCTTTTTCGTTTTGCAACGCGGCTTCTATGGCGCGGGCAATATGTGCGAACTGGCCGGTGACAGTCCCGTCCTGTGCAGCGGCATCCACATGGGCCAGCAAAACCGGCGCGCGCGGATCGACGGGTTTGTGAAAGCGGTGGCCAAAACCCGGAATGAACCTGCCATGTTCGGCCCGCCAATCGCTGACGCCTGCACCCGTCGCGTCCTGCAGCGTCTGACCTGTGGCGATGCGCGCCGCAATCTTGTGATACAGGGCAACCGATTGTTCCCCGGCGCCGCCATGCACATCACCCAGCATGTTGACGGCACTGGCCATCGCGTTGTTCAGCGGCAAGCCGCAGGTAACCGCCATGCGCGCGGCCGCAATCGACGGGGCTTGCGGTCCGTGATCCACTGCCGCGACAAGGGCGCATTCCAACAGCCGCGCCTGTGCGTCACTGGGCAATGTGCCGCGCAGCATAAGCCAGATCATCTGCGCGAAACTGACCTGTCCGATCAGGCTTTCGACAGGATGGCCGCGTAGCGCGATGCGACCGGGTTCCATATCGATGATCGATGTGCGCCACCAATCTGCCACATCATTCATGGGCGCATTCCTTTCCATAGTTTCAGAACAAGAGGCGACAGCACGATCACCAGAACAATCCTTGTGATGTGATGCGTCACAATAAAGGCCAGATCAGCCCCGGCAAGCAGCGCCAGAACCGCCATTTCCGCCTGACCGCCCGGCGCGAATGCCATGAACGCTTCAAGCTGCGGCGCAAGGCCCAGCAGATACACCGTTTCAGCGAAAATTAGTGTCAACACAGCCAGATACAGGCTTAGCGCGGCACCTGCGGCCACATCATGGCGCAATTCGCGCCATTTCAACCCCGAATACCGCACGCCCACCGCCAGCCCGATGAAAACCTGCGCGATCCAGATCGCCTCGGCGGGGGGGCGCATGGTGATCAGCCCCGCCAGGGACAATATGGCCGTTGCAATCATCGGCCCAAGGATGGACGCCCCAAACAGCCCCACACGCTTGGCCAGCTGCCACCCGCCAAGGCCCGCAACTGCCATCAGCGCCAGCTGCACGGGCGGCGTTTCCAACGCTGGCTGCCCCGGCGGGGTTTGCAGGTCCACCCCCCAGAAGGCCCACAGCAACGGCGGGGCCAGCATGACAATCAGCGCCACACGCGTTGCATGGATCAGCGACAGCGCGCGCGGGTTGGCGCCCGCTTCTTCACCGAAGATCAGCATATCCTGCAAGCCGCCGGGCATGGCCCCGTAATACGCGGTCGGATGGTCAAAGCCAAAACCCCGCCGCAAAAGCGGATACCCGACCACAGCCGCAACCACCAGATAGACCGGCACCAACGCCAGCGAGGCCGCCATGCGTGGCAATTCCCCCACCAGTTCGGGGGTAATCGACGCCCCCACCGCAATGCCCAGAATGGTGCGCATTGCGTGGCCCAAGCCCCCCATGCCGCGCATTTCGACCCCTGCCAGGCCGACGACCAGACAGCCGGCCATAGGGCCAAGCAGGAACGGCAGCGGCAGATCCAGTCCCAGAAACAGCGCTATGCCACACGCCGCTGCGACAATCGTAGTCAGGCGCGCGCGGTCAATCCCCCATCGAACTGTCAAGGTTTCGCATCCTCTCGCGCCGTGCCCGCCAGCTTGGCAGCACAAGCAGGATTAAAGCCAGCAGCAGCAAGGCGGCTGTCATCGGCCGTTCCCACAAGAATGACGGACCACGATACAGTTGCATCGCACGACTGAAATTGTCTTCCATCATCCGCCCCAGAATGAACCCGATCAGCAGCGGCGCAAGTGGGTAGTTGGCCATGCGCAGCGCCGTCGCCCCAATGCCCAACAGCACAAGGATCATCAATTCTGTCGGGTTGTTCTGCCCGATATAGCTGCCCATCAGCGTGAAGAACAAGATGAACGGAATCAGGAAGGGGCGCGGCACGGCCAGCAATTTTGCGATATAAGGGATCAGCGGCAGGTTCAGCACCAAAAGCACCACATTGCCGATATACATCGAGATGATGACCGCCCAGAAAATATCCGGGCTGTCGGTCATCAGGCGCGGCCCTGGCGTGACATTCAGCGAAATCAGTGCCCCCAGCAAGATGGCCGTTGTCCCCGAACCGGGAATGCCCAATGTCAGCAGCGGCACAAAAGACCCCGAACAGGCGGCATTATTCGCGGCCTCTGGGGCGGCCAGTCCCTTGACCGACCCTTTGCCGAATTGTTCGCGTTCCTTGGGGCTGGCAAGGTTGCGTTCGACCGCGTAGCCCAGAAACGATGCGATTGTCGCCCCTGCGCCCGGCAGCACCCCGATAAAGAACCCCTGTATCGACTGACGCCCCACCACAGGGGCCATGTCGCGGGCGTCCTGGCGTGTGATGCGCAATTTGCCGATTTCGCCCGCCTTGCCCCCCTTGCCCGAACGCGCCGGGTGCATCACCAGAAACAGCGCTTCCGGCAGGGCGAACATGGCCATGGCCAGCGTGATAAACCCAAAGCCCGATTGCAGCGACGGAAAGCCCATGGTGAAGCGCGCGGCGTTGAACAAGGCCCCCTCGCCCACCGTTGCCATGATCAGGCCAAGAATGGTCATCAACACGGCCTTGGCCACATTTCCTTGCCCCGCAAAGGCAGCAATCGCCGCAAGTCCCAGCACCATCAGCGCGAAATATTCGGCGGAATGGAACAGCAATGCGACCGACGACAATGCAGGGGCGAAAATCATCAACAGCACCGCGCCGACTGAACCGCCGATGAAGCTGGAAATCGCAGCGATGGTCAGCGCCTTGCCCGCCTGGCCCTTGCGCGCCATCGGGTAGCCGTCGAAACTGGTTGCAACAGTTGACGCCACACCCGGCGCATTGATCAGGATGGAACTGGTCGACCCACCGAAGATTGCCCCGTAATACACGCCCGCCAGCAAGATCAGCGCGCTGGCCGGGTCCCCTATGCCAATGGCGATAGGGATCATGATTGCGATAATGGACATCGGCCCCAGACCCGGCAACATGCCGATCAATGTGCCAATAATGCACCCCATAGTGACCAGAAACAGGTTCTGAACCGATAGTGCAGTCGTTAGGCCCAGAAGAATACCGTCAAGCATCATACTGTCCTTTTCACATCAGGAAAAATGGCAGGGGGCGAAGAAAGATGCCAAGCACATCCGAGACGAGCCACCAGATCCCGCCTGCGGCCACGACCGACACAAGGGCCGAGATATGCACCCGCCGTTCGCCAAGGACCCATGCCCCGGCAATCAGAAACCCGACAGTAGAGCCGATAAAACCCAATGGACGCAGGCAAACCGCATAGACCAGCATCAACACAATCAGCGCCAGCGCCTGCCCCCAGTTATAGGACAGGAATTTGCGGTAATCGACATCATCATCGCCCGGCGCGTCCATCGGTTTCTGGAAAACAAGGATATAGAACGCGCAGATCGCGCCCATAACCGACAACGCCTTGGGGAATGTGCTGGGCCAGACAGGGTTGCGCTGCATGAAGCGCGGCAGGTTCGCATCCATCGTGAACCAGGCGGCATAGCCATAAACCAGACACAGGCCAAGAATGGCCAAAGCCAGCCAGCGATCAAGCGCCATGATAACCTCCTGTGGGGATAGCAAAACGGCCCCGGATCATGATCCGGGGCCACGCAGCGTTCAGAGGAAGCCCAGATCCATCATCATCTGGCGCATTTCCGTTTCCTGATTGGTCAGGAATGTCGTGAAATCATCGCCAGCATACCAGATGTTGGTCCAGCCGTTGCGCGCGCGCACGGCTTCCCATTCCGGGGTTTCCATCATGGCCTGAAGCGCGGAAACATAGGCGTCGGCCTGATCTTCAGGCAGACCGGGGGCCGCGAAGAAGCCGCGCCAGTTCACGAATTCCATATCCGCGCCCTGTTCGGCAAATGTCGGCACATCCGGAAAATCTGCCAGACGCTCGGATGCGGTGACACCCAGGATGCGCACCTCTCCGGCGGCGGCCATTTCGACCGCTTCGGAAAAGCCTGTCGATAGCGCCTGAATTTCGCCGGACAATAGCCCCGCCATGGCCGTGCCACCAGCGTCATAGGGGATATATTGCACGTCTTCTGCATTCAGCCCTGCAGCTTCCAGCACCAATGACGCAACCAGATGGTCCATGCCGCCGGGAACCGAACCGCCGCCTGTGGCCACTGCGTCGGGATCGGCTTGATAGGCTTCAAGGAAATCGGCAAATGTCTCAATCGGGCTGTCACCCGGTACGACCAGCGCCGCATAATCCCCCAAGACACCTGCAATCGGCACAGCGTCCCGGAAGGACTGGCTGATTTCGCCGGTCAAACCGCGAATGATCAGGGGCGTGGATTGCACCATCAGCGTGCCCGCATTCGACGCGGCATTGTCGATCAGGTAGGTGAAGGCCAGCCCGCCACCGCCGCCGGACATATTCTCGAAGCTGGCATTGCCAACAATGCCTGCTGCAGTCAGCGCTTCGCCGACACCGCGCGCGGCACCATCCCACCCGCCGCCGGCACCGCCGGGGATCAGGAAATGGATGCGTTCATGGGTTTGTTCCGCTGCTGCGGAAAATGCTGCGCCCAGCGCAATGATAGAGGCTGCCGCGACACCAAAGGTGCGGCGCTTAATCGAAATCATTGGTAATCCTCCCAGTTTCTGACGCCACACCCCCCTCCAGAGTGGTGCGGCTGGCAGCTTGATTTCCGATCAAACTTACACCAAGCTGACACGCCGGGATTTTCCTGAAAAGAAGGGGCTGAAGACGGTGCGCTTCCTGTTGATCGAGGACAACCAGAACCTTGCACAAACCGTTCTTGCCCAGATAAGTTCTGAAGGGCACGGCGTGGACCATGCCGCCAACCTGGCAGAGGCAGAGGCCTGCCTTGCTGCTGCGCAATACGACCTTATCTTGCTGGACATCACCTTGCCCGATGGCGACGGACGCAGCTTTCTGAAGCGGCGGCGCGCGCAACTGGCCACACCCATCATCGTGATGACCGCCAGATCAGAGGTCAGCGACCGCGTTGGCACGCTGGATCTGGGGGCAGATGACTATATCACCAAGCCTTTCGATTTCGAGGAACTCAAGGCGCGGTGCAGGGCCGTGTTGCGCAGGCAGGGGCGCAATCCCGCGCCGGTGCTGCATTTCGCGGATCTGGCCTTCAACCCGATGGAAGCAACGGTAACCATTGCGGGCGATGTCCGGACGTTGCGCAACCGTGAATTGCGCCTGCTGGAAGTGCTGCTGGCGGGTGCGGGGCGGATTTTTTCAAAGGACCAGCTATGTGACCGGCTGTTTTCCTTCGATGAAGCTGTCAGTGACAACGCCATTGAAGTCTATGTGGCCAGATTGCGCCGCAAACTGGAAGGATCGCGCGCGCGCATCGAGACGGTGCGCGGTATCGGCTACAGGCTGATCGCGTGAATCTGTCCGGCCACGCCCCCGCTGCAGGTCGCCCCCCGCAGCCCCATTCCCTGCGCCAGCGGCTGGTGATGCAACTTCTGGTGCTGGCGGCAGCGCTGGCCGTGGGGCTGTATCTGGCGGTTCTGTATTCAGCGCAGCGCGCATCACAGGCGACAATGGATGCAATCCTTGGTGCGGCGACATTGTCGATGGCGTCAAACTTGCGCGCAACCGATCAGGGCGTGCGCATCGACCTGCCCCCCAGCACATTGTCGATGCTATCGGCCACCGGGCAGGAACGCCTGTTCTATCGGTTTTCGGTAAACGACACGGCCCTTAGCGGATACGAGGATTTGCCGGTTCTGTCACTGTCCAGCCTCGCGCTGACCCCGGTTTTCTACAATGACACCTACCGCGGTGCAGACCTGCGGCTGGCCACCGTGTCGCGGGCGCTGATGATTGATGACACCCTGACGCCGGTTCAGGTTGTTGTCGGGCACACCCGCGACGGCCAGCGCAGGATTGCCGCGCAACTGGCCCAGAATGCGGCCGTTTTCGGGTTGTTGCTGTTTCTTGTGTCCATCCCGCTTAGCCTTGTCAGTGCCGGAAACATGCTGCGCCCGATCCGCACCATTGCCGATGCTGTCGGGCGGCGGGGCGCACATGATTTGCGGCCTGTGCGTCAGCCCGCACCTGCCGAATTGCTGCCGCTTGTTGGCGCGCTCAATGCCTTCATCGCGCGGCTGAAAGCGGCGTTCCACCACACCGAGACGTTTCTGGCAGAGGCCGCGCACCACATCCGCACCCCCCTTGCCACCCTGCGCAGCGAGGGGGAACTTCTGCTGCGCAGCACCCAAGAGGATGCCCAACGCCAGCGCATCCGGCGGATGATCCGGTCTGCAGATGAATGCGCGCGGTCGGCCGGGCAGTTGCTGGAACATGCAACCATCCTCTATCGTTCAGAGCAGCTGGAACAGACCGAAATCGACCTGTGCTCTTTGACGGCCAAGCTTGTGGAGCGCTTTCGCACCAGCGCGGATATGCGCGACATGACCTTCGTTCTGACCCTGCCTGACCACCCCTGCCCGATCCGCGCGGATTCTGTCCTGCTGGAAGCCGCACTTCGCAACCTGCTGGACAATGCAGTGAAATACCCGCCCGCCGAAACCGATATTCACGTCAGCCTGACCGTTCGCGGGGCGGGGTATCGGGCCTGCGTGCGGGATCATGGCCCGGGAATAGGCGGTGCCCCCACAGCGCAACTTGTCCGGCGGTTTCAACGCGGCGCAACCAGCGAGAATATCGTCGGCGCCGGGTTGGGGCTGACCATCGTGCAGGAAGTGGCGGACACCATGGGCGGGACGTTTACCATCATCGATGCAGAAGGGGGCGGCACATGCGCGACACTCGATTTGCCACGCTGATCAGCGCGGTGGCGCTGGCAGTTCTGTTGCCCGCATCGGGCCGGGCGCAAAGCTTCAACATTGATCACGATACTTGGTTTGGCAATGAGCGGGCGCGCATGACGCTGGAAATCATCGCAACTGCCGATACAGGACTGTTCGCGCCGGTCATCAGGGCCTATCTTGCGCGCAACCCTGATCTGCGCATCCGGTATTCCGAAGCGCCCAGCATCGACACCTATATCGCCATCACCGAGGCAGGCGCGCAGTATGATCTGGTGATCTCCTCGGCGATAGACCTGCAGATCAAGCTGGCCAATGACGGACATGCCACTGCCAACCGGCCCAGCGGCGCCGAGTCCCTGCCCGACTGGGCGCGTTGGCGGGACCTGGTATTTTCCGTCGCGCAGGAACCTGCTGTTTTGATCGTCCATGACAGTGTTCTTGACGACGGGCGGCCGGTTCCGCGCAGCCGCCATGACCTGATCGACCTGCTGCGCGAAAACCCCGAAATGTTCGATGGTAGAATTGGCACCTATGATCCTGTTTCATCAGGTGTCGGATACATGTTTGCGACACAGGACGCGCGCACAACAGATTCCTTCTGGCGCCTGTCCGAAGTCCTGGGGCGGCTGAATGTGCAGCTATATTGCTGTTCCTTCGATATGCTGGAAGCGGTGCGCAACGGCGAGTTGCTGATGGCCTATAATGTGATCGGCAGCTATGCCGCGACACATCTGGACCCCGGTGCCCCCGTGCATCTGGTCGAGTTGGAAGACTACACGCTGACGCTGTTGCGCACAGCACTTGTGCCTGTCACGGCCCGCGCGCCGCAACAGGGTGTCGATTTCCTGTCCTTCATGCTTTCGGATGAAGGCAAAAAACTGATAGCAGACGCCGCCCACCTGCCGCCGGTCGATGTGGTCGAATTTGTGAATGCACCACATCTGCGCCCCATACAGCTGGACCCCGGCCTTCTGACCTGGCTTGACCAGCAAATGCGCCGCCAGTTCCTAAGTGAATGGGACGCCGCGATGGAACAACCCTAGATCATGTCACGTTCATTCGCATTCACGCGACATGATCTAACTTATTGGTTTTGCATGTTCGAGAAGCTCAAAACCGGTTCCCATTTTTGAGCAACATGCCCTAGAAGGGGGGGGGCTGTTGCGCAAAAGCTTCGCGGTTTTCCCGCAGCTTGGCTGCAGCGCCTGCCGCCAGTGTGTTGCCAATATTTCGGCCGTCACCTTTTGTCGGGCTTGTCCTGCCGGTCCGTCGCATCCAGTTGCGCAAAAATCTCGTCGGTGTGCTGGCCCAACCGTGGCGGGGGCGCGCTTACAGTGGGCACCTGCCCGTCAATGCGCAACCCCGGACGCACCAGCCGCACATCGCGCCCCACGCCCGGAACATTGGCATAGGTTGCGATCAATCCGCTTTCGGCAATTGCGGGATGGTCCAGTATCTGGGGGACAGTGAACACCTTGCCCGCAGGCACGCCCAGCGCGTTAAGTTCCTGCACCCAGTCATCTGCAGGGCGCGTCACCAGCACGGATTCGATCTGCCCGCGCAACGCGATACGGTTGCGCTTGCGATCCTCGCGCGTGGCGAAATCAGGATGTTCCAACAAATCCTCGCGGCCGATGTGACGGGCCAGAAGCTGCCACTGCGCGTCCTTGTTGGCGGCGATGTTCACGGGCGCGTCCTGCGTGCGAAACGTGCCAGACGGCGCCGAGGTCAGATTCTCGTTCCCGTTGGGCGTGGGCGCGACGCCCGCAATAAGCCAGTTAGACACCGCCCACCCCATGGTGCCCAGCATGGCATGAAGCATGGATACGTCAATAACCCCGCCGCGTTCAGGGGCGTTCAGCATGGCCGAAATGGCAAAAGCCGCCATCAACCCGCCCACTGTATCCGCCACCGGATAGCCCACCCGCAACGGCGCGCTGTCCGCGTCCCCCGTGATTGACATGACCCCGCTCATGCCTTGAACGATCTGGTCATAAGCGGGGTTCTTTGCCCAGTCGCCGGATTGGCCGAAACCGGAAATGGCGCAGTAGATCAGGCGCGGGTTGACCGCTTTCAGGGTGTCATATCCCAGCCCCAGCCGCCCCATCACGCCCGGACGAAAATTCTCCAACACCACATCGGCAGACCTGACCAGACGCAGGAAGCGCGCCTTGTCCTGCGCGTCCTTCAGGTTTAGCGCAACCGACTTCTTGCCCGCGTTCTGCGCCAGAAACGACACACCCATGCCCCGCGCGCTAAGGTCCGGGTCCGCGCCCAGTTCGCGCGCCAGATCACCGCCTGCGGGGGGTTCGATCTTGATCACCTCTGCGCCAAGATGGGCCAGCAAATGGCCGCAAAACGGCCCGGCCAGCACATTCGACAGATCAAGCACACGAATAGTGTTCAATGGTGCGGACATATCACCCCCTGCTTCAGTAGGGAAAGCCTTGCAGCAAAGTCCGGTTTCGGGCAATCAGAATTCATGAGCGTTTCGCCTGACAGAACACCACGGCCGGAATACCGTGTCGACTCCGTCGAACGCGCATTGTCGCTTCTGGAAGCCTTCGACGCGGAACGCGCCTCCCTCAGCCTTGCGGAACTGGCCGAAGAAACCGGCCTGTATAAAAGCACGATCCTGCGGCTGGCCGCGTCGCTGATCCGGTATGGCTATCTGCGCAAGGATGCGGACGGGCGCTATCGTCCCGGCCCGGCATTGTGGCGTCTTGGCGCGCTGTATCGGCGCGGTCATGAACTGGATGATGTCATTCGCCCTACGCTGCGCAAACTTGTGCGCGACACAGGGGAAACAGCATCCTTCTATGTAATCGACGCGGATGAACGGCTGTGCCTGTATCGTGAAAATGCGCCCGGTCGGGGACGCCATCACTTGGATGAAGGGATGCGCATGTCACTTCAATCCGGTGCGGCGGGGCATGTGTTGTCGGCATGGGCGCTTGGCTGCACCATCGCAAAAGCCAGATTGCGCCCTGACGGGGGGTGTCTGTCCATAGGCGAACGATCCCCCGGATACTGGGCCGGCGCGGTGCCTGTCATAGTGTCGGGCGCGCATTGCCTTGGTGCGCTGGCAGTGTCAGGCCCGCAGAACCGGCTGCACCCGCAGACTGCCGACACTGCGCTAGCCGCACTTGGGCAAGCTGCCGCGATGATGGTCACGCGCATGCAGACGTCTGCAAGGACCGCTTAGGGGCGGCACGGGCAGGTCACAAGGCGCGCGGCTCTCTTGCGGCCATGTAGCGTTCGTTGATGTGGCGCGCGGCCGCCCCCGCAGCGCGCGCGACAGACCCGAAAGAACCTTGCGAAACCTCGGGGTAGGGAATGCCGCCCAGATCAAGCTGCTTCAGCCGCGTTTCCAACAGGCGTGCCAGCTTTGCGCGGATTTCGGGCGGAAATGCACCGTCTATGATGACTTCTTCAAAATCGATCACAGCGCTGGCCGAAACGATGGCATGCGCCAGACTGCGCGCCGCACGCAAAATCCAGTCTGACAGCACAGATTCCAGCGCATTCCAGTTCTGGTCTTGTGCAAACGCAGCTGCACCGGGCGTTCCACTGCGCGCCAGCATCTGATGAAAAACCGACAGCGACGCATGATCCACCAATCGCGTTCCACCCGGTTCTTCAGGGATGCGCAAGGGGCCGAACGCCCCCGCATTGCCCCGGCAGCCGCGAAACACCGCCCCGTCCAGCACAACCCCGCCGCCGATAAACGTGCCCACGAAAAAATACAGGCTGTCAGGTTTTATCCGACGCGCCCCGAACACCCATTCGGCATAGCACGCGGCGGTCGCATCATTTTCCACAAGGATCGGACCGGGCAGCACGCCGTCCAGCGTCGCGGCAATGTCATGACCGCGCCAGACCTCCATTTCGTCTTGCAAGGCGCCAAAATCACCTGACCAGTGCCAAAGCTGCGAAGGAATGGCAACACCACTGCCCGAGATGGCGCCCACCGAAACCCCCGCGTCTTGCAGCAAGGCATCCAGATTGGCCTTCACAAACGCTACGGCGCGATCAGGTGTCGGGTAGTCATGGCCCTGAACGCGCCGCGCGCGCAATCCGCCGCAAAAATCCACCACCACCATATCAAACCCGCGCCGCCCGATCTTCAAACCAAGGTAAAAGCGCGCGTCTGGGTTCAAGCGCATAGGGGTAGAAGGCTGGCCGATCCGTCCGCGCATCGGTTCACCACGCGACAGCAGGTCATCCCGTTCCAGCGCGTTGAAAATCATCGAGATGGCATTGGGCGACAGCCCCGTTTCGCGCGTGGCTTCAGCCTTTGTCATCGCACCGCGACGCCGGATCAGGTGCAGCACCAAGCGTTCATTGTTGTCGCGCACGGTTATCTGGTTCGATCCCTTCATCCCCTTGCGGCCCTTCCTTTTGTTGCGCGGCAGCGCCCCATGCCTGCAACGCGGCCCAGTGCCGCGCAACGCCGTTTCTGCGGGTATATCGCAGGTATGATACGGAAGGATGTCTTCCAAAGTAAAGCAGCAAGAGCGCGCAGAACCGCGGTTATTAAATCATATAAAAGTTTTTATTTGACGGATGGATTTCGTTTTTGTATTCACAACGCCAATGTCATTTGAATTTCTTTGACCTATTAAATCATTTCACAGGTATTTTATGCGCAATCGCTCTTGACACCGCGCAGGGCGACAAAACGGGGAGGGGTATTTTGCACGAAGGTGTTGCATCGCAGTTGGCCGATCATGTGCTGGCACGTCAGCGCGGTGACAAGCGGTTGCTTGTGGCGCTGGCAGGTCCGCCCGGCGCCGGAAAATCCACCCTTGCCGCGGATCTGGTGACCCGGCTTTGCGCGCAAGCCGGTCCCGGCAGTGCCGCACTGGTGCCGATGGACGGGTTTCATCTGGACAATGCGGACCTGCAGGCAAAAGGGCTGCTGGAACGGAAGGGCGCGCCGGAAACCTTTGATGGCGCTGGCTTCGTGTCGCTGGTGCAGGCCGTGCGCGCAGATCAGGGGAAAATCGCTTACCCCCTGTTCGACCGCGCACAGGACAAGACACTGCCGGGCGCGGGAACGCTGGACACAAACGCGCGTATCGCCGTGTTCGAGGGCAATTATCTGCTGCTTTCCACAGGCGACTGGGCCGGACTTGCCGGCCTGTTCGACATGACGGTGTTGATTGACGTGCCGCTGCCCGTCTTGCGTGCGCGCCTTGTCGCGCGGTGGCTGGACCATGGCCTGAGCCAGCCGCGGGCCGAAGCCCGCGCCGACAGCAATGACATGGTCAACGCGCGCACAGTGCTGGGCCAGAGTGCCGAACCAGACCTGTGCCTTCGGGTGCAGTCCGATGGCCGGATCACGGTCACACTATCACAGAACGGGGTGCGCCATGTCGGCTGACCTTGTTCGAAAAAGGACAGGCCAGTGCAATGCTGCGCCGGAACAGTGGGGGAATGGATGGCAGGTGTAAGTATCCAGAATGTCGAGAAGTCCTTTGGCGGCACCCGCGTCATTCATGGAATCGACATCGAGATCGCAGATGGGGCCTTCGTGGTGCTGGTGGGGCCGTCAGGTTGCGGAAAATCCACGCTGTTGCGCATCATCGCGGGGCTGGAGGATGTCACATCCGGCGCAATCCTGATTGGCGATACCGAAGTCAATGACATGGCCCCGAAAGACCGTGACATCGCAATGGTGTTTCAGAATTACGGGCTGTATCCACATATGACCGTAGCCCAGAACATGGGATTTGCACTGAAACTGGCAAAGGTGGACAAGGCCGAAATCGCGCGCAGGGTGGATCATGCCGCCGGTATCCTGAACCTATCCGCCCTTCTGGAACGCTATCCGCGCCAGCTTTCGGGGGGACAGCGCCAGCGTGTGGCCATGGGCCGCGCCATTGTGCGCAATCCGCAAGTGTTCCTGTTCGACGAACCGCTGTCGAACCTTGATGCCAAGCTGCGCGTGCAGATGCGCGCCGAAATCAAGCAATTGCACCAACGCCTGAAGGTGACAACCGTATATGTCACCCATGACCAGATCGAAGCCATGACCATGGCCGATGTGATTGTCGTGATGCATGATGGCGTGGTCAAACAGGCCGGTTCGCCGCTGGACTTGTATGACCGCCCGGCCAATCTGTTTGTCGCGGGCTTCATCGGCTCGCCTGCGATGAACTTGATGGATGCAAGGGTATCTTCGGGCAAGCTGGTATTTGCAGATGGCCAAACCCTGCCCATGCCCGACGGTGTCACACTTGCGGATGGTGACGTTGTGCGGGTGGGCATTCGCCCCGAAGACCTGATCGTGGCGCAGGCAGGCTTGTCCACGCGCGTCAGAATTGTGGAACCCACAGGTGCGGAAATCCATGTCGGCACACAGTTGGGCGACACGCCCATGACTGTCGTTTTGCGCGAACGCCATGACCTGCACCCGGACCAGTCGCTGACACTCAGCCCTTTGCCGGGGCGCATCCATCTTTTCGACCCGACAACAGAGGCGCGGCTGAACTGAACCGCGCCCGCCAAATGCAGACATCGTGGAGGAGGAAAAACCGATGACTGAACTGAAAAGAAACGCAACTTTGGCCGGGGGGCTTGCCCTTGGTCTGACCATGGCCGGCAGCGCCATGGCGCAGGATGTGACCATCCGCTGGGCATTGCACCCTGGCGCCGAAGCGGATGCGGTTATCAACTATTTCGCACCGAAATACGAAGAAGAAACAGGCATCAGGGTGATCGGTGAAATCCTGCCGCCCAACCAGTTGCGCGACCAGATGTCGATTGAAGCCATCGGTGGCACAGGGCGCTGGGATCTGGGGTATCACAGCCCCGGCTGGTTTGGCAGTTTTGTCGATCATGTGGTTGATCTGACCCCTTTCATCGAAGAACACGGGTTCAATGTAAACGCCTACCCTGAACTTGTGATCGAAAGCCACATGCGTTCGGATGCGCGCCCCGGCGAGATTATCGCCCTGCCCACCACCCCTGCCGCGCCCATGCTGATCGTGCGCCGTGACTGGTTCGAGCACCCCGACGAACAGGCCGCGTTTGAAGCCGAATTTGGCCGCGAACTGACAGTTCCCGCCACATGGTCGGAATTGCGCGAGGTGGCGGGTTTCTTTACCCGTGACGCGGGCGAAACGCTGGCAGGGGAACCGCTGGACCGCGCTGTGTACGGCTGGGCCGACGCACTGGGTGCAGGCGCGGGCATCACGCGCAGCTTCATTGTTGTTCTGTATTCCACCGGCGTGGCTGGCTGGGATGAAGATTTCACCCCCGATATCGACAACCCGATTGTTGTGGAAGCTGCGGAATATTTCGTCGATCTGGCCCAGAACACCGCCCCGCGTGAATCGCAGAACTGGGGTTTCCTTGAAGGGCTGGAAATGTTCCGCGACGGGCGGCTGGCGACAGCCACAATGTGGCCCCAAGGTGTGGGCACGGTTGAGGATGACGCTGGCAGTGCCGCAGGCAACACTAGCTACAGCCCGCTTCCGATGTGGGAAGACAATATCGCGGATCTGACACAGGGCACGCCCTTCCTTGGCGGCGGCGGTGTGTTCATCTTTGACACCCCCAATGCCGAAGAGGCGTTCAAGTTCCTGAAATGGATGTTGCAGGATAATGAAGTCGAATGGGGCAAGCAGTCCGAGCAATTCTCGACCTCTGGCCATTTTGCCAGCGAGGAATTGCGCAATCTGCGCCCCTATTACCCCGACTTCCTGCCCGCCTATGAACAAGTGCTGGACTCTGTCTTCATCCGTCAGGGCATCCCGGAATATGGCGCGGTCATGTGGAACGGCACGACCGAATTCATTACCGATGTGTTTTCGGGTGATCTGACCCCCGAACAGGCCCAGACGCGCTGGGTAAACGAAATGACCAGCGCCTTCCGCCGCGCCGGTTATATCGAATAAACCACTTTGGCGCGGGCGGTCCCCCTGCCCGCGCCCGTTCAGGGAAGGGACATGCGACATGGCATCTCGGCGCGATAAATTTACACGCGGCTGGTGGTTCATCCTGCCGGGGCTGCTGCTGATGGCGGCGATTGTCGGAACGCCCCTGTTCATGGGGTTGCGCTACAGCCTGCATGACGTGTTTCTGTATTCCTTCCGCAACCAGAATTTTGTGGGCCTTGAAAATTACCGCCGCGCCTTTGCCGACCCGCTCTATATGAATTCGCTGCGGATCACGGGCATATTCACGCTTGGCTGTCTGGTGCTTTCGGTGGGCATGGGCATATTGATCGCATTTTTGCTGAATGCACGGCAAGTGAAGCTGCGCGCCATGTGGATGGCGCTGTTCCTGATCCCGTTCGTGATGACCCCCGTGGTGGGCGGCATCGCGTGGCGGTTTTTCATCTGGCAACAGGAAGTCGGCGTGCTGAATCAGGTGCTGGGCTTTTTTGGTGGCCCCGCGCCCTATTGGTTGCTGGACCGTGAAACCGCGCTTTGGGCGACGATCATCACCAATTCATGGCACCTGATCCCGCTGGCCACGCTGGTATTCTATGCCGCGCTGACCACCATCCCGGACGAATTGCACGAAGCAGGCCGCGTTGACGGCGCAGGACCGTTTCAGGCGCTGTGGTATATCGTTCTGCCCATGTTGCGGCCGCATATCCTGTTTGTGTCGATCATCATCATCACGTCGGCTTTCCGGGAGTTCGACATGATCTGGGCCTTGACCGGGGGTGGCCCGGGACGATCTACCACGGTGCTGTCGATTTTCGCCTATAATCGCGGGATCGCCAATCAGGACATGGGCATGGCAAACACAATCGCCTTCACCATGTTCATCATCATGGCTGTGGTGGCCTGGCTTTACATTACAGTTTATCGCAAGACACTGGGGGACAAGGCATGATCTCCGCTCGGATGAAGAAACGCGGCATGGTCTGGGTTGTTCACGCGCTTCTGGGGCTGTGGCTTTGCATCTCACTTCTGCCGCCGGTAATGCTGGTGGCCGCCAGCCTGAACCGCACAGCGCTGTTTCGCAGCCCGCTGGACCTGCTGACCTTCCGCGATTTCACGCTGGAAAATTTCTCGCAGGCATTTACGCGTGGGGATTTCTGGTTCTTCTTCACCAATTCGGTGATCATCTCCGCCTCGGCTGTGGTCATCACTTTGGTTGTCTGTGTGCCGCTGGCTTACGGGCTAACCAAAATATCCGGCCGCGCCCGCGAAGCGGTGTCCTTCGGTGTTCTGGCCATGCGCTTTATTCCCTATGTGGTTCTGGCGCTGCCGTTGTTCCTGATCTTCGTCAATCTGGGTCTGTCAGGGTCGCGCCTGGGGCTGTTGCTGGCACATTTGTCCATCCACATCCCGTTTGCGACATGGATGCTGGTGGGGTTTTTCGACACCGTCCCCCATGAGTTGGAAGAAGCCGGAATCGTGGACGGGTGCAGCCCTTGGCACCTGTTCTGGAATGTCTCGGTGCCGGTGGTGCGGTCGGGCATTGTGGCGCTGGCCATTCTGGTGTTCATCATATCATGGAATGAATACCTGTTCGCGCTGTTTCTTGCCGGTAATGATGCGCAGCCCCTGACTGTGGGGATTACCCGTTTTCTTGGTGGCGCAGAGGCGGGCGCGGAATACGGCATCATCGCTGCCTATGCTGTGCTGGTCATCGCGCCAGTGATCGTATTTGCGCTGACTGCGAACCGCTTTATCGTCAGCGGCATGACCGCAGGCGCAGTGAAGGGGTGACGACCTTCACATCAAATGCCGGTGAAACCCCCTGACCTGCGCAAAAGCCCGGTCGATCCTCAGCGATTATGGAAGTGCATGACAACGCGTCAATGCGTCCAGACTTGCCTGCGGTTGGTTGCGAAATTGTCGCCATATCCGCCGGGACGCAGGTTCGGACGTCGGGTTTTGGGTTCTATGACGTTAAATTCGATCCCGTGTGCACGCGCATAAGCTTCAGCATCATTGCGCTCGTCAAAACGCAGTTTCACCTGCGCGTCCATGTCCCCGGAACTGGTCCAGCCCATAAGCGGATCGATCTTGCGCGCTTGCGCGGGCGAAAACTCCAGCACCCAATGATGGGTTTTGGCCGTGCCGGACTGCATGGCGTTGCGGGCAGGGCGGTAAATACGGGCACGCATGGCAAACCTCTTGTCTTGACGCATGTTGTATGCGCGAAACCGGGCTGCGATGCAAGCAGGCACGCGGCGCGCATGACATACCAAGGTGCAGCCAGAAAAATAGGGCCGCCCAAAAGACAGAACGAGGAGTTGGCCTTTCAGGCATCCGCAAATTTCTGACTGCCATCAGGCAGATAGGGCGCGCACACCGGGCGACAAGATATATCTTGCAACCGACAAACCCACTGCGCACCAGTCAGGCGCCGAACACATCCGCATCCTTGCGGGTGAGAGTGGCTTGAAACACCCCCGCAACCCGTCTATACGCCCCCGCAGGGATTTTTCCCTGTATATGAAGTGCAACGCCGCGTGGCCCTGATTCGTCGCTGATGGGGTTTTCCGGCAAAGGAGATGGCGACATGAAACTGAATGAACTTCGCGATAATGCAGGCGCAACCAAAAAGCGCATGCGCGTCGGCCGTGGCCCCGGTTCGGGCAAGGGTAAAATGGGTGGCCGTGGTATCAAGGGCCAGAACTCGCGTTCTGGTGTTGCAATCAAGTCGTATGAAGGCGGCCAGATGCCACTTTACATGCGTCTGCCAAAGCGCGGCTTCAACAAGCCAAACCGCAAGGCATTCGCAGTGGTCAATCTTGGCCTGATCGAAAAATTCATCACCGAAGGCAAGCTGGACGCCAGCACCACCATCACCGAAGATGCGCTGATTGCATCCGGTCTGGTCCGTCGCAAGCGTGACGGTGTGCGCGTTCTGGCCAAAGGCGAGATCAGCACCAAGATCAACCTGCAGGTAACAGGTGTGTCGAAATCGGCACAGGATGCTGTCGAAAAAGCTGGCGGCACAGTCGAAATTCTGACGCCCGCACCGAAAAAGGAAGCGGCGGCAGCCGAATAATGGTTGTGACCGGCGCTTGCGCCGCTTACATCACCCCATAGGGTTTTCGCGCCGCCGACCGGGACCCCGGTCCGGCGGCGCTGACATGTAAGAGAGAGACGAGCATGGCATCTGCTGCTGACAAACTCGCGGCCAATACAAGCTGGGGGGCGCTGGCGAAGGCGACCGACCTGCGCAAACGCATCTTTTTCGCGTTGGGGCTGCTGATCGTCTACCGCATCGGCACTTATATTCCGGTTCCGGGCATTGACGGTCTGGCCTTGCGTGAATTCATGGATGAAGCGGCGGCGGGCATCGGCGGCATGCTGAACATGTTCACCGGCGGTGCCATCAGCCGCATGGGTATTTTCGCGCTTGGCATCATGCCCTACATTTCCGCAGCCATTATCGTGCAACTTGTCGGCGCGATGTATGAGCCGTGGAAACAGCTGAAAAAAGAAGGCGAAATGGGACGGCGCAAGCTGAACCAATATACCCGCTATCTGACAGTGCTGCTGGCGTTGGGGCAGTCTTACGGGTTGGCCGTGTCGCTGGAAGCAGGCGATCTGGCAACTGATCCGGGCTGGTTCTTCCGTGCGGCGGTGGTCATCACGCTGGTGGGCGGCACCATGTTCCTGATGTGGCTGGGCGAACAGATCACCGAGCGCGGCATTGGTAACGGCATTTCGCTGATCATTTTCGTGGGCATCATTGCCGAAATTCCCGCCGCGCTGGCCCAATTCCTGAGTCAGGGGCGTTCGGGCGACATTTCCCCTGCGGTGATTATTGGTGTCGTGGTCATGATGATTGGCGTGATTGCCTTCGTGGTGTTCATGGAACGCGCCATCCGCAAGATTACTATTCAATACCCACGGCGTCAGGTCGGGATGAAGGTGTTTGATGGCGGGCAATCCCACCTGCCCATCAAGGTGAACCCCGCAAACGTGATTCCCGCAATCTTTGCATCCTCGCTGTTGTTGTTGCCGACAACCGTTGCAACCTTCTCGGGGAATTCACAAAGCGAACTGATGGCCACAGTGCTGGCGTATTTTGGCCCCGGCCAGCCCGCCTATCTGTTGTTCTTCACGGCGATGATCATTTTCTTCACCTTCTTTTATACACAAAACGTGTCCTTCAAGACCGATGACGTGGCCGAGAACCTGAAGAACCAGAACGGGTTTATTCCGGGGATTCGCCCTGGCAAGCGCACGCAGGATTATCTGGATTATGTGGTCACGCGCCTTGTCACAGTCGGGTCCATCTATCTGGCGGCAGTATGTCTGCTTCCTGAAATTCTGCGCGGGCAGTTGGCCATTCCGTTCTATTTCGGCGGGACATCCGTTCTGATTGTTGTGTCGGTGACGATGGACACCATCAACCGCGTTCAGTCGCATCTGCTTGCGCATCAATACGAAGGGCTGCTTGAAAAATCGCAACTGCGCGGCAAAGGCAAGCGGCGCGGCACCACTGGCAAACCGAAGGCACCGGCGCGGCGATGAACATCATTCTGATCGGCCCCCCGGGTGCGGGCAAAGGCACCCAGGCAAAACACCTGATGAGCAAACGCGGCATGGTGCAGCTGTCAACAGGTGACATGCTGCGCGAGGCCAAGACATCGGGCACGGAAATGGGCAATCTGGTCGCAGATGTCATGGCGCGCGGCGAATTGGTCACTGATGATATTGTCATCGGTCTGATTGCCGAAAAGCTGGACACACTGGACGGTGCGGGCGCCATTTTCGACGGGTTTCCGCGCACATTGGCGCAAGCAGACGCGCTAGAAGCGCTGATGGCGTCCAAGGGCAGCGCGATTGACCACGTTATTGAAATGCGCGTGGATGACGATGCCTTGGTGGCCCGCATCACCGGGCGTTTCACCTGCGCCGCCTGCGGCGAGGTGTATCACGACACAACGCGCCCGCCCAAAGTGGCGGAGATATGCGATGCCTGCGGTGGGACCGAATTCACGCGCCGCGCAGATGATACAGAAGACGCGCTGCGCACGCGGTTGATGGCGTATTACAAACAAACCTCGCCTTTGCTGGGCTATTACTATGCAAAGGGGCGTTTGGAAGGCGTGGACGGAATGGCCGAAATGGCGGCTGTTTCCACGCAGATCGCCGGTATTCTTGACAAATGATCACGCAGGGGTCGCGGCCCCTGCTTCTTTTTCATGGCACCTGATGCATACTCAGACCTATAAATGTGAATTTTCAGTGGGCGAGGCCGTGGGCCAGTTGGTGATATGGGTGTTGCTGACTGTAGTAACCCTGGGTTTGGCACTGTTTGTGCTGCCCTACTACTTTCTGAAAGCGCCGATCAACCGGACATATGTTCTGGACAGCGAAGGTCGCAAAATTGGCCAGTTGGCTGTCGAAGTCGGGTTTACCGACATTCTCGGCCACGCGCTGCTGTGGTTTATTCTGACCATTCTTACCCTTGGTCTGGCCTATTTGATTTATTGGCAATCGGTGATGAAACGCCTGATGAACGCCACCCGGACAATACCACTTTAACGCGTGTATGCGGCGCAGTGACGCTTGCCCTTGACCTTTGCAGTGAAACCGCATAGGCGACACACTCATACACAGAATCGCGCCCTGCCTTGGGGCGCGGCTTTGTTTGGAATGCACGCGGGCAATGCCCCCGTGTTGTGAAAAAAGGTTCTGGGACTACGGAACCGCAACGAAAGGAAGACCCGCGTGGCACGTATTGCTGGCGTAAACATCCCGACGGGGAAGCGCGTCCCCATCGCACTGACCTACATTCATGGTATCGGTTCGAAATTCGCGCATCAGATCTGTGAATCCGTCAATATCGACGTTACCCGTCGTATCAATGAATTGTCAGATGCCGAAGTGCTGGCGATTCGTGAGTACATTGACGCAAACTTCACCGTAGAAGGTGACCTGCGCCGCGAAGTTCAGATGAACATCAAGCGTATGATGGATATCGGTTCTTATCGTGGTCTGCGCCATCGTCGCAACCTCCCTGTGCGCGGCCAGCGCACGCATACCAATGCGCGCACGCGCAAAGGTCCGGCAAAAGCCATTGCCGGCAAGAAGAAATAAGGGGAGGGTTCAGAAATGGCTCGTGATAAAACCCGCGTTAAACGCAAGGTCCGTAAGAATATTGCTGCTGGTGTCGCACATGTGAATTCCAGCTTCAACAACACCAAAATCCTGATTTCCGACGTTCAAGGGAACGCGATTTCCTGGTCGTCTGCTGGCACGATGGGCTTCAAGGGGTCGCGCAAATCGACACCTTATGCCGCACAGCTGGCCGCAGAAGATGCAGGCAAGAAAGCCCAGGAACATGGTGTCAAAACGCTGGAAGTCGAAGTGCAAGGCCCCGGTTCAGGCCGGGAATCGGCACTGCGCGCGCTGGCCGCTGCCGGTTTCAACATCACGTCGATCCGCGATGTTACGCCAATGGCACATAACGGCTGCCGCCCACCGAAGCGCCGTCGCGTCTGATTTATACGATTTCAAGGTCGGGCTGCGCGCATCCGCGCGGCCCGATTACGTCATTCTAGATCCTCGGGCGTTGTGTTGCTGGGTCATGGCAATGCGACAGGAATGGAGGCGACCATGATCCATAAAAATTGGCAAGAACTTATCAAGCCTGCTCAGCTTGACATCAAACAGGGTGCTGATGTGAACCGCATCGCAACTGTCACTGCAGAACCGCTGGAGCGCGGCTTCGGCCTGACACTGGGCAATGCGTTGCGCCGTGTGCTGATGTCGTCCCTGCAAGGTGCCGCAATTACATCAGTTCAGATCGACAATGTGCTTCACGAATTTTCTTCCGTGCCTGGCGTGCGCGAAGATGTGACCGACATTGTGCTGAACCTGAAAAGCGTTGCATTGCGCATGGATGTCGAAGGGCCAAAACGTGTGTCCTTGTCGGCACAGGGTCCGGGCGTTGTGACTGCAGGCGAAATCACCACAAGCGCCGGGATCGAGGTTCTGAACAAGGATCTGGTCATTTGCCACCTTGATGATGGCGCGTCCGTCTACATGGAACTGACCATCAACACAGGCAAAGGCTATGTCTCGGCCGACAAGAACCGCCCCGAAGATGCGCCCATCGGCCTTATTCCGATCGACGCCATCTTCTCGCCGGTGCGCAAGGTCAGCTATGAAGTTCAGCCCACCCGTGAAGGGCAGGTCCTGGACTATGACAAACTGACCATGAAAATCGAAACCGACGGGTCGGTCACACCAGAAGATGCCGTGGCCTATGCCGCGCGCATTCTGCAAGACCAGCTTCAGGTCTTCGTCAACTTCGACGAACCCGAAGCCGCTGGTGCAAAAGATGCCGATGACGGTCTGGAATTCAACCCGCTTCTGCTGAAGAAAGTGGACGAGCTGGAACTGTCGGTGCGTTCGGCAAACTGCCTGAAGAACGACAATATCGTGTATATTGGCGATCTGATCCAGAAAACCGAGGCAGAGATGCTGCGCACCCCGAATTTCGGGCGCAAGTCGCTGAACGAAATCAAGGAAGTTCTGTCGGGCATGGGCCTGCATCTGGGTATGGATGTGGAAGAATGGCCGCCTGAGAATATTGACGAGCTGGCCAAACGGTTTGAAGACCAGTTCTGACAGGTCGCGGGGCGCGAACCACTGCCCCGCCCACCTAACGAAATGCAGGGCGCGTTCAGGCGCGCCCCCGCACCCCGGGCACCTGCCCCAAGGAGAGTTGTGGTCACGCAATCCACAGCCGGACAAAGCAAAAAGACGACGTTAAAGGAGATATCACATGCGTCACGCCAGAGGCTACCGCCGCCTGAACCGCACCCATGAGCACCGCAAGGCGCTTTTTTCCAACATGGCCGGTTCGCTGATCGAACATGAACAGATCAAGACCACCCTGCCCAAAGCCAAGGAACTGCGCCCCATCGTGGAGAAGCTGATCACCCTGGCCAAGCGCGGTGATCTGCATGCCCGCCGTCAAGCGGCTGCGCAACTGAAACAGGACAAGGATGTCGCCAAACTGTTCGACATTCTGGGCCCGCGTTACAAGGACCGTCAGGGCGGCTATATCCGCATCATGAAGGCCGGTTTCCGCTATGGCGACATGGCGCCCATGGCGATCATCGAATTCGTGGAACGTGACGTATCCGCCAAAGGTGCTGCCGATCTGGCCCGCCTGGAAGCCGAGGACGCGACCGAAGAATAAGCAAACGCAACCGCGTATCGCTTGTTGACACAAAAGCCCGCACCCCATGTGCGGGCTTTTTGCGTTGAATTTGGCGCCCATGGCTTCCTATATCTTCCGCATGTGGGATCACAGAAAGGAACGCGCCAGATGCGCTTTGGAATCGTGCTTGCAATGGTCTGCGCAGCAATATTTCCCGCTGCGGCATCTTCACAAACCGTGCCCGAAAATCTGGCGCAGGTGCAATTGAGCTTCGCACCTGTTGTGCGCCAGGCTGCCCCTGCCGTTGTCAATATCTATGCCCAGCGCATTGTTGCCCAACGCCAAAGCCCCTTCGCAGATGATCCGTTTTTCGGGGATTTGTTCCGCAATTTCGGGCAGGTCACCCCGCGTGTGCAAGATTCGCTGGGTTCCGGGGTCATCGTGTCTGACGATGGCATCGTCGTGTCAAACTTCCATGTGGTGGGCAACGCTACCGAAATTCGTGTCGTTCTGAATGACCGGCGCGAATATGACGCCGATATTATTCTGACCGATGAAGAAAGTGACCTTGCCGTTCTGAAGCTGCGCAATGCCACCGATTTGTCGGTTCTGGATTTTGCCGATTCCGATCAGGTGGAAGTGGGCGAACTGGTGCTGGCCATCGGCAACCCGTTCGGTGTGGGGCAAACTGTGTCCAGCGGTATCATATCCGGCCTTGCGCGGTCGGGTATCGCGGTAGGGTCTGGTCGCGGCTATTTCATACAGACCGATGCCCCCATCAACCCCGGCAATTCCGGCGGCGCGCTGGTGGACATGCAAGGGCGGCTTGTGGGCGTGAACACGGCCATCATAACCCGCTCGGGCGCGTCACATGGCATAGGTTTTGCAATACCCGCCAATCTGGTGGCGCAGGTGGTGGCGCAAGCGCGCGACGGGCAAACACGGTTCCAGCGTCCTTGGGCGGGGGTAACTGCGCAAGCGGTTGACGCGACACTGGCCGAAGCGGTTGACCAGCGCATTCCCGAAGGCGTTATCTTGCTGGAACTGCACCCCGAAAGCCCCTTGGCCGAGGCCGGGCTGCAACCTGGTGATATTATCCTGAGCGTGGACGGCGCGGTGGTCAACTCTGCCCCGGAAATGATGTTCCGGCTGGCCAGTCGGGGTATTGGATCAACCTCTGCGCTGGTCTACCGGCGCGCCGAGGATATGCGCCAGGCGCAAATCGACCTGATTGCCCCGCCCGAAAGGCCCGACCGTCAGGCCCGCAGCATCGACGGGCGCTCCGCGCTGCGCGGCTTGTCTGTTGCGCGCATCAACCCCGCGGTTATTGCTGAATTCAACTTGCCGCCCAGTGCGCAAGGCGTGCTTGCCACAAGTGTTCAGGATTTTGCTGCCCGCACCGGATTGCGCGCAGGCGACATTTTGCTGGCCATCAACGGCGAACGTGTGACAACCACGGATGACGTTCTACGCCTTGGCGCCAGCCAATCGCGCAACTGGCATCTGGACATTCTGCGTGATGGGCGGCGCGTTTCGCTGCGTTTCCGGATATGACAGGATTTCGCGCTTTTCCTGACGCGTGCATGGGCGTAGCCTGCTTCCATGCCTGACCTGTTTGACCAATCGCACCAGACCGCACACCCAAGCGCGAACCGCCCCTTGGCGGACCTGTTGCGGCCTGCCCATCTGGACGAGGTGATAGGCCAGGACAAGGCATTGGGCGCAGGTGGCCCGTTAGGTGCAATGCTGGCCAGCGGCCATCTGGCGTCGTTGGTGTTATGGGGGCCGCCCGGTGTTGGCAAAACCACGATTGCGCGCCTGCTGGCAGACCAGACGGACATGCATTTCATCCAGATCAGCGCCATTTTCACTGGCGTACCGGATTTGCGCAAGGTGTTTGAACAGGCCAGGCTGCGCCGCCAGAACGGGCGTGGCACCTTGCTGTTCGTCGATGAAATCCACCGTTTCAACAAATCCCAACAAGACAGTTTTCTACCCCATATGGAAGATGGCACCATCACATTGGTGGGTGCCACGACGGAAAACCCGTCATTTGAACTGAACGCGGCGCTTTTGTCACGCGCGCAGGTCATTGTTTTGGAACGGCTGACATTGGCAGCGCTTGAACGGCTGGCCCAACGTGCAGAACAGGAACTGGCCCGCCCCCTGCCCCTGACCGGCCCCGCGCGCGAAGCGTTGCTGGAAATGGCTGATGGCGATGGCCGCGCCCTGCTGAACCTGATTGAACAGGTAGCGGGCTGGAAGGTCACCGGCAAACTGGACACAGATGCACTGTCCCAGCGCCTGATGCGCCGCGCGGCACAATACGACAAAGGCGGAGACGCGCATTACAACCTGATTTCGGCCTTGCACAAATCTGTGCGGGGGTCCGACCCGGATGCTGCATTATACTGGTTCGCGCGCATGATTGATGGCGGCGAGGACCCGCGCTATCTGGCACGCCGCCTGACGCGCATGGCGGTTGAAGATATCGGCCTTGCAGACCCGCAAGCGCAAGCCATATGTCTGGAAGCCTGGCAAAGCTATGAACGCCTTGGCAGCCCGGAAGGGGACCTGGCCTTGGCACAGGCGGTCACCTATCTGGCGCTCGCGCCGAAATCGAATGCGGGCTATGTCGCATGGAAAGGGGCCTTGGCGCTGGCCAAGAAGACAGGGTCCAAGCCGCCCCCCAAACACATTCTGAACGCCCCCACCAAGCTGATGAAGGACCAAGGCTATGGCGAGGGGTATGCCTATGACCATGACGCCGAGGACGGATTTTCGGGCCAAGATTATTTCCCCGAAGACGTGAAACGCCCCGTCCTGTATCAGCCCGCCGAACGCGGTTTCGAACGCGAATTGTCCAAACGTGTAGCATGGTTTACCAAACTGCGTGCCAAACGCGGGAAATAGGCAGCCCGCGCCCTGTGTGTTTTGCCATGTTCCCCTACCAAGCGGCGCAGCCCATGGGGCTATCGGTTGACAATAGGACAAAGGCAGGAAAAGGAAGGGCCACACAGCCAAGGGGCCGATGATGAGCGCAGTTCAGACAAGACAGGTTGGGCCAGATGATGGCGGGCAAAGATTGGACCGCTGGCTGAAGCGGCAATTTCCGCAAATCACCCAGATCCTGATCGAAAAAGCCTGTCGCAAGGGCGAAATCCGCGTGGATGGCGGGCGCGTCAAGGCGTCCAGCCGTGTGGAAGCGGGCCAGACTGTCCGCATCCCCCCCCTGCCCGACACGCCCCCTGCGCCGCCCACACCCAAAACAGGCATATCGCCCACCGATGCCGAAATGATCCAGCGTGCGGTCATCTGGAAAGATGCCCATATCATTGCGCTGAACAAACCCGCCGGTCTGCCTAGTCAGGGTGGCAGCGGGCAGGGCGCGCGCCATGTGGACGGGCTGACCGAGGCGCTGACCTTCGGGTTCAAGGAACGCCCCGTTCTAGTGCACCGGCTGGACAAGGACACATCCGGCGTGCTGCTGCTGGCGCGCACCCCGCGCGTGGCCCGCCGACTGGCCGAGGCCTTTCGCCACCGCGAAGCCCGCAAGATTTACTGGGCGCTGGTCGCAGGGGTGCCCCAGCCGGGCAAAGGGACCATCCGCTACGGATTGCTGAAAACCGGCGGGCGCGGCGCAGGTGAAAAAATGCGCTGCATCCACCCCGCCGAGGTCGACCAGACCGAAGGCGCGAAACGCGCCATGACCGAATTCGCGGTTCTGGAACGGCTGGCAGGGCGTGCGGCATGGATGGCGCTGTCCCCCATCACAGGCCGCACCCACCAGTTGCGCGCGCATATGGCCGAAATTGGCCACCCGATCATGGGTGATGGCAAATATGGCGGGTCTGCGCAAGAAAATCTTGGCGATGGCTGGGGCGCTGGTATTGGCGGATCGGTCAGCCGCAAGCTGCATCTGCATGCGCGGTCGCTGCGGATCATGCACCCTGTCACCGGCAATATGCTGGACCTGACAGCCCCCCTGCCCGACCATATGGCCCAAAGCTGGAAACTGTTTGGCTGGGACCCGCGCGATGTACCCGCAAACCCGTTCGAGGATGATGCATGACGCAGCGCCTTGTTATTTTTGACGTGGATGGCACGTTGGTGGACAGTCAGGGCCATATTCTGGCTGCCATGGCACAGGCTTTTGGCAGCGTAGGGCGGGATGTGCCCGCGCGTGAACAGGTGCTGGCCATCGTGGGCCTGTCATTACCTGTGGCGGTTGCGCGGCTTGCCCCTGATCTGGACACAGGGGCACAGACGCAGCTTGTGGTCGCCTATAAGGACGCCTTCGCCACATTGCGCGCGCAGGATTTGTCCCCGCTTTATCCCGGCGCGGCAGAAACACTGGCCGCCCTTGCTGCGCGTCAGGATGTCGTGCTTGGCATTGCGACGGGAAAATCACGGCGCGGGCTGGACCATCTGGTGGCCGCGCATGACTGGGCGGGGCGTTTTGCCACGCTGCAGGTGGCAGATGACCACCCGTCCAAGCCCCATCCGTCCATGATTCATGCCTGCCTGCGCGAAACAGGCATTGCCCCCGAAAACGCCGTGATGGTGGGCGACACGACCTATGACATGGACATGGCGCGCGCAGCGGGCGTGCATGGGCTGGGTGTCAGTTGGGGCTATCATCCACCGGCGGCACTGGGGGTGCATGTCGTGAACGATTTTCTGTCACTGCCGCAGGCGCTGGCACAGGTTTGGTCCAAGGGGGCAGCATGAGCGGTTGGGTAAAGAAACGCTTCTGGACAGATGCAAACGTCGTTTCTGCCGATGACGGGTTTACAGTTACCCTTGACGGGCGTTCGCTGAAAACACCAGCCAAGGCACCGTTGCTTGTGCCCACGCACGCCATCGCGGACATGATTGCGAATGAATGGCGCGCCCAAGGCGATGTTATCAAACCCGAAACCATGCCCGCCACACGCGCGGCCAATGCCGCCATCGACAAGGTGCGCGGCCAGAAGGCCGAAGTCTCCGAGATTATAACCGCCTATGGCGATAGTGATCTGGTGTGTTACCGCGCCGAAGCCCCGAAGGAATTGCTCGACCGCGAAGCGCAGGTCTGGGACCCACTGATCGACTGGGCCGCCCATCGCTATGGCATGCGGCCGTTAACATATACTGGCGTCATGCACGCGCCCCAACCGGCTGCGTTGCTGTCAAGCTTGCGGGCCGATGTTGACCGGCTGAACGCCTTTGAATTGACCGCATTTCATGATCTGGTGTCAATGTCCGGGTCCCTGATCATAGGGTTGGCCACACTGGACCAGTTCGCCACACCACAAGATTTATGGGCAGCTTCGCGCGTCGACGAAGACTGGCAAATCGAACAATGGGGCGCGGATGAGGAAGCTTCAGCGCTGGCTGCCGGCCGCGAGAAGGCATTTCTGGACGCGGCACAGTTCTATTTCGCGCTTCAGTCCGCCTGATCCAGATCGCGCGGCACAATGAACGCCACCGCCCGCCCTGTCCCATAGCGCAGCGACCGCCAGTCCGGCGCGTCAAATTCCGCAACAAGGGTTGAACACGTCGGAAACCTGCCGAATTCAGGATGCGTCAACGCGCTGCCCAGCACCATGCGCGCGAACACTGCAATGCCGGGGTTATGGCCCACCATCATGACCGCCTCTGCGCTGGCACTGCGCAGCACATGCAACATGACATCCGGCCCGGCATGGTAAAGTGCGGCCTCGAACCGCACAGGCACCGATACGGGGAATTGCGCGCGCAGCAAGTCCCATGTCTGCCGGGTGCGCATTGCGTCGGAAACCAGCGCTTCTTGGGGCAGATAGCCGTTGTCCGACAGCCAGTGCCCGATTGCCGGTGCCGCGCGCCGCCCCCGCGCGTTCAATGGGCGCGCATGGTCCGAATCCAACGGATTGTCCCAATCGGATTTCGCGTGGCGTGTCAAAATCAGCCGCAGGGTCATGGGTGAAACTGCCTCATGTGGAAGGAAGATTGTTCCTGAACACGCCCGAAGCCCTGCGAAACAGGGCAGGCCGCGCGCACAGCGCACCCCCCGGTCATGCAGCGTTGGCCATCTGCACTGTTCAGGAACGCGTGACAGGCGGGCAAATCATATCCTGCGGGTGTCAGCGCCCCGACAGGGCACGCCGTGGCACAGGGGCGCGCGCAGTCCGTGCAGGGGCCGACAGGGGCACCGGGCATGTCATCCGGTATATCAGCCGCGAAACCCAACGCCCCGCGAAACGACACCCATAGCCCGGCAATGTCATGCACCAGAAATTGCACGGGCGACGACCATGCACGCCCCGACGCCAAGGCCCAGCTATAAAACGGGTGCGGCGGGTGCGCATCAAACGGGTAAATGGCACGCGCACCCAGTTCCAGCGCCATGGCGTCAATATTGCGCTGCGACCAGCGGTCCATCGGGTGGGCGGCTGTATCCAGATATTCCGCGCTGGCCGAAAAGGCATTCCAGAAGCCCGGTTCATCCGGCCCTAGCAGAACCAGCGTTTTGATACCGTTTGGCAAAAGGGCGCGCTGCCCCCGGACTGTTCCCAGAACAGCAAGGTCATGGGCCTGCGCCAGTTCGGCAATGCGGGCCAGCGCTGGCGCCATCGCCTAGCCCTGCTGCCTTGCAAGGGGCACATTGTCACGGATAATACTGCCTGCACCATGATCGGTGAACAATTCCAGCAAGCAGGCATTGGGCGCGCGCCCGTCCAGAATAACCACTGCGCGCACGCCGCCATCTATGGCATCAAGGGCAGTCTGCGTTTTGGGAATCATACCCCCCGCAATCACGCCCTTTTCTGTCAGGTCACGGACATGGGCCGGGCTAAGCTGTGTGACCACGTCGCCGTTTTCATTTTTTACGCCCGATACATCGGTCAGCAACAGCAGGCGGTCAGCCTTCAGCGCGGCAGCAATGGCCCCGGCCGCCGTGTCCCCATTGATATTGTAAGTTTCGCCCTGCAACCCCATGCCCAGCGGCGCAATGACAGGAATGAACCCGCCAGTGAACAGATGGTGCAGAAGGTCCGTGTTAATAGCCGCCGGCCGCCCCACCAGACCCAGTTCGGGGTCATCGGGTTCACAGGTGACCATGCCGCCATCCTTGCCCGACAGGCCAACCGCCTTGCCCCCTTCCAGCTGGATGGCCTGAACGATGCGCTTGTTCACTGACCCCGACAGCACCATTTCCACCACATTCATGGTGGCCGCATCAGTCACGCGCTTGCCGCGCACGAATTCGGACTGGATGTCCAGCTTCTGCAGCATTTCGTTTATCATCGGACCACCGCCATGCACGATGACCGGGTTCACGCCCACCTGACGCATTAACACCACATCGCGCGCGAAGGAGGCCATTTCCTCGGCGTCGCCCATGGCGTGGCCACCAAACTTGATAACGACAATCGCGCCGGAATAGCGCTGCAAATAGGGTAAAGCCTCGGACAGGGTCCGGGCAGTGGCAAACCAATCCTGTGTCATGGGGCGTTGCTTCTTCATGTTTAGGTCAGTCCCGCGATGATCGCGCGCAATGTGGGTATGCCGTCCCCTGTCTCGGACGAGGTGACGACGATTTCGGGATAGGCGGCGGGGTGCTTGGCAAGGGCGGCACGCACCTGTTCCAGCGTCTGGTCCTGCGCGGCCTTGCTTAGCTTGTCGGCCTTGGTCAAGACCACCTGAAAGGTGACGGCAGAACTGTTCAGCAGTTTCATGATTTCCGCATCCACCGGCTTTACGCCATGGCGCATATCGACCAGCAAAAACGCGCGGCGCAATGTCGCCCGCCCGGACAGATAGGCTTTCAGCAGGCGCTGCCAGCGTTCCACAACAGGCAACGGAGCCTTGGCAAAGCCATAGCCGGGCAGATCCACCAGATAATGGCTGTCGGCCACAGTAAAATAGTTGATTTCCTGCGTGCGGCCCGGTGTGTTGGATGTGCGCGCGATAGCCTTGCGCCCGGTCAGCGCGTTGATCAGGCTGGATTTGCCGACATTCGACCGCCCCGCAAAGCACACTTCCAGCCTGTCAGCGGGTGGCAAGCCGTCCATGGCAACGACGCCTTTCAGGAATTCCACCTGCCCTGTCAGCAGCTTGCGGCCGTTTTCCGCGGCCTCGGCAGAGGGGTCATCCGAAATGGGAAAGGGCAGTTGTGTCGTCATGCGCAAAGCTCCAGTCTGTCGCCGGTGCGGATGATGCCCCCGCGCGTGACAATGGCATAAACGCCAAAATCCGTGTGGCCATATCCAGCATCCAGTTCCGCAAGCGTGTCAACATCAATCCGGCCAGTCGCGCAATCCACCATTGTGGCGCGACAGCGGGTAATACGTTCGACAACCTTCAGCCGCGCGTCCCCAATGGCCAGTTCACGGTCCAGCAGATCAAATTCTTCCCATGGGGCCAACCCGTCCAGCCACAGGTTGCCGCGCCAGCGGTCCAGGCCCAGATCGCACCCCAGACGCGCGCCCAGCACACGGTTTGACGCAAGGTTCAGAATCGACACAGACTCAAAATCCGTATCTGTCATGCCGCGCCCTGCCGTAACCAGCCGCACTGGCTGTGCGCGCCCACCGGCCATAAGGGGCGCAACCCAGTTCAGGAAGTCCGCCTGCCCTTGGGCTGTGTCGGGGTCGAAAGCCAGCGCATCGCGGGCAGGATGGGTCAAGGTAAGCTGTCCTGCAGCGTCATCAAACTGTGCGGAAATGGCCTGCAGCGTCGGGGTTTTGGCCCCGCGCGTGAAATTCATGCAAGGGTTCCACCCGTCACGCAAACGCGCCGCTTCATGGGCAACGGCCCAATGCCGGTCAAACGGCAGACAGCGCCCTTCGCTCAAGGCAACATGGTCCAGCGATTGCCGGCCATGCGCCTTGATGGGATGGCGGAAGATATGCGCCAGCCGCCACCCCATGACCTTAGGTTTTCTTCTTCTTGGTGAAGATATTGCCCAATATATCCGGCCTGCTGCCGTTCATCGACATGATCAGATATTGCTGCGTGAAGGTAATCACGTTGTTGGCAATCCAGTATAGCACCAGACCCGACGCGAACCACCCCAGCATGAACATGAAGATCCACGGCATCCACATCATGACAGCTTGCTGGATGGGTTCTGTGGGGGTCGGGTTCAGCTTCATCTGCAGCCACATCGACACACCCAGCAAGATGGGCAGAATACCAATGAACACCATCGCCAGAATGCTTTCGGGATGCGGCGCTGCCCATGGCAACAACCCAAACAGGTTCATGATGGATGTGGGGTCAGGGGCCGACAGGTCGTTGAACACCCCGAACCATTCCGCATGACGCAGATCGATCGTGACGAAAATAACCTTATACAGCGAGAAGAAGATCGGAATCTGCAACAGGATCGGCAGGCAGCCCGCAGCGGGGTTCACCTTCTTTTCCTTATACAGCTTCATCATTTCTTGCTGCATCATCTGGCGGTCGTCCCCCGCACGTTCCTTCAGCGCCATCATTTCGGGCTGAAGTTCCTTCATCTTGGCCATGCTGACATAGGATTTCCACGCCAGCGGCAGCAACACCGCCTTGATCAGCAGCGTCAGGGTGATGATGGACCACCCCATATTGCCGATGATTCCGTTGATGAAATACAGCGTTGCAAAGATAGGTTTGGTCAGAAAGAAGAACCAGCCCCAGTCGATGGCGTCTATGAACCGCTCGATCCCCATCTCGCGTTCATAGGTGCGGATTGTGGTCCATTCCTTCGCCCCGGCAAACAGCATTGTCTGCACCTGATCGCTTTCGCCCGGCCCGACAACAAGCGTCGGCAGGTCAGCGCGGGTCTGATACACATCGCGTGACGGAATATACCGCGACACCGCAGAAAATGCCTGCCCGGGCTGGGGCACAAGCATTGCCATCCAGTATTTGTCGCTAATGCCCAGCCAGCCGTTTCCGGCAACTTCGGTCACGCGGGCATTGGTGTTTTCGCGTTCATGCACACGCATGTCGCGGATGGCCTTGTATTTGTCTTCATTCAGCTTGCCGTCGGCAACTTCGATGAACCCTTCATGGCTGATGAAGAAGTTTTCCAGGTCGGATGGTTCGCCATGACGCGACAACAGGCCATAAGGGGCCACGCGGGCGGTGGCATCGCCGGTGTTTTCCACCCCTTGCGTGATGGTGAACATGAAGTTTTCGTCCACATCATACCGCTGTGTGAAGCGCACACCCTGATCGTTGTCCCAGGCCAGCGTCACATGGGAACCCGGCGTCAGGCGCGTGCCTTCGACCAATTCCCAAGGGGTGCTGGCACCTGGCACGTCGTCCCAGTCCATGTCCCGGCCCGGCCGCCAGCCATGCAGCGCGTAAAACGCTTCACGCTGGCCTTCCGGGGTCAGCAAATGCACGATGTCGGAATCATCCGCGACGGTTTCGCGGTAATCACGCAGCGCCAGATCGTCGATGCGGCCACCGCGCAGGTTGATCGTGCCGACCAGTCGCGGGGTGTCGATGTCGATGCGCGGCAGTTCCGGCAAGCCGTCACTGTCCAAGCCCTCGACCATGGCGGGGGCTTGCGCACCGTCTGCAAGCGGCAGTTCAGCCACTTCAGCAGCATCTTGCGGGGCGGGTTCGGGGGGCGGGAACATCCACATCCAGACAACCAGCACAAACAGGCTGAGAGCAAAGGCCAGAAGCAGATTGCGGTTCTGTTCGTCCATGAAAAGGCCGTTTCCTGTCACATCAAGGGTCGCGCCGGTTCAACAGAAGCACCGGGCAAAGGTCAAGCGGTTTTCCCCTTTTCAACCGATCACAAGGTCAGATCAGGGGGCGTATTCGGGTTCAACAGCGGTTTATCCCCCCGCGCAAGGGCCAGAAAGTCGAATAGCTGCGGGTCAGGCATATGCGACGGGCGAATATTCATCAAGGCGCGGAACATCACATTGCGCCGACCCGGACTGCGGCGTTCCCAGTCGTCAAGCAACGCCTTGACCTGCATACGCTGCAACCCTTCTTGTGAACCGCACAGATCGCACGGAATGATGGGATAGGTCATCGCGCGCGCAAAACGGTCACAATCCGCTTCGGCGACGAAGGCAAGGGGGCGGTAAACGAACAGATCCCCGTCCTCGTTCAGCAATTTCGGGGGCATGGTCGCAAGGCGCCCGCCATGAAACAGGTTCATGAAGAATGTTTCCAGCAGATCATCGCGGTGATGGCCCAGCACAACCGCGCTGCATCCTTCTTCGCGGGCAATGCGATACAGGTTGCCCCGCCGCAAACGCGAACACAGCGCGCAATAGGTGCGCCCCTGCGGCACCTTGTCCACAACAATGGAATAGGTGTCCTGATACTCAATCCGGTGCGGGATTTGCATGCGCGTCAGGAAGTCGGGCAGCACTGTCGCGGGAAAATTGGGTTGGCCCTGATCCAGATTGCAGGCCAGCAGGTCCACAGGCAACAGCCCGCGCCATTTCAATTCGACCAACGCCGCAAGCAAAGTATAGCTGTCCTTGCCCCCTGACAGGCACACCAGCCAGCGCGCACCGGGTTCAACCATGCCATACTGGTCAATCACCGCGCGGGCTTCGCGGATGATGCGCTTGCGCAGCTTGCGAAATTCTGTGGTGTCGGGGGCGCCTTGCAATATCAGCGGCAGATCGGCGGTTTCATCAAGCATTTGGCATTCCATCCTTGGTGCTGCGGCTATGCCATAAAACGCAAGGCACTGCAAAGTCAGCGGCGCTGTTGTGCATCATGATCGGCATCCACCCCCGGCACAGGGTCATACCCTGCCCCGCCCCATGGGTGGCACCGCCCGATCCGGTGCAGCGCCAGCCATGCCCCCTTCAGTGCGCCATGGCGTTCCAGCGCATCCATCGCATAAGCGGAGCATGTCGGCTGAAACCGGCAACCATGCCCGACCCATGGGCTGAACACCACGCGGTAAAACCGCACCGGCAGCGAAAAAACCCACGCCAGCGGGGTCATTGCCCCGCACCATGCAGCTTTTGCAGGGCGCGCACCAGATCGGCCGACATCGCATCGAAATTGCGACTGACCGTCGCATCCGGCCGACCGACCAGCACATAATCCCAGCCGGAACGCGCGTGTTGCGCCATCACAAGACGCGCGATTTCCCGCAAGCGGCGCTTTGCGCGGTTGCGCATCACTGCGTTGCCCACCTTCTTGGAACAGGTGAACCCCACGCGAAACGGGCTGTCATCGTCGCGCGCATGGGCCTGAACCAGAAATGCCGGGCATGGCAACCGCCGACCCTTCGCCACGCGCAGGAAATCTGCACGGCGTTTCAGGATTTCGGGCTTTCCAAATGACAATACCGCCGGAACAGATGCAGCACAGGCGGTTTGCCCGGCTACATTTGTTTTCGGCGGTGCCATCATGGTCCCTTCTCTGGCCCGAAATCTCGGGCCAAATACCTTAGGCCGACAGATTCTTGCGGCCAATACGGCGGCGTGCGTTCAGAATCTTGCGGCCTGCTTTGGTTGCCATGCGCGCACGGAAACCGTGGCGGCGCTTGCGGACCAGATTGCTGGGCTGATAGGTGCGTTTCATCGCTCCGTTCCTTCATTCCGGCAACCGCAATCCCCGCGGATTCGGCCACCCATCCAATTACAGACCCGCCAGATACGGCCCCCGTCCACGCAAGTCAATTCGCAATCGCAGGGTTTGTCCGCAAATTTGGCAAAAACCGAAGCTGTCTGTAACATTTAGGGCTATATCATCGCCGGGGATCAAGCTGTCGTGAACACGCTACTGTGCCGGAAACATTTGCGCCATCTGGTGCGAAGATAGGGACAGACCATGAAAAGGACCACCATGTGAGCACCACCGACCCCTTGCCCCCCTCTGGTTGGCGACAGCGCCTGCCGCTTATTGTGATTATATGTGTGGCCGTCATCGGGGCAATCTTGCTGCGCGACCATCTGAATTTCGAAGCGCTGCGCGAGAATCGCACGGCACTTCTGGGATTTCGAGACGCGAATTATACCCTTACCGCTACAATTTTCATCGCGGCCTATATCGCTATCGTCGCTTTTTCACTTCCCGGTGCGACAGCCGCCACATTGACAGGCGGGTTCCTGTTCGGCGTGTTTCCGGGCGCGATGTTCAATGTGGTTTCCGCCACGATCGGGGCTGTGCTGATCTTCCTTGTTGTGCGCGCAGGGTTCGGGCGTGCAATGGCGGCCAAGATTGATGCAAGTGACGGGCGCATGAAGCGCCTGACAGCCGCCATCCGCGAAAACGAAGCGCCGGTGCTGTTTTCCCTGCGCCTTATGCCGGTCTTGCCGTTTTTCGTGATGAATGTCATACCCGCGCTGATCGGTGTGCGGCTGTCAGTTTTCGCATCCACCACCCTATTGGGCATTCTTCCCGGTGGTGTCGTCTACACCTGGGTCGGGGCCGGTCTGGGGGAAGTGTTCGCGCGCAATGAAACCCCGAATCTGGGCATTATATTCGAACCCCATATCCTTGGCCCGTTATTGGCGCTTGCGGCACTTTCGACAATTCCAGTTGCGGTGAAGGCCCTGCGCAAGAAGGAAAACACCCTATGAGCGTATTGAAAACAGATATCTGCGTGATCGGTGGCGGCTCGGGCGGGTTGTCTGTGGCGTCGGGGGCCGTGCAAATGGGCGCGCGCGTCATTCTTGTGGAAGGGCACAAAATGGGGGGGGATTGCCTGAATTATGGCTGCGTTCCTTCCAAGGCGCTGCTGGCACAGGCCAAGGCCGCAAAGGCGCGCGGCGGGGCAGAACCGCAGGATTTCCGCAATGCAATGGCGCATGTGCAGGCAACGATTGCCGCAATTGAACCCCATGATTCCGTTGACCGCTTCGAAGGGCTGGGCGTTCAGGTGATACAGGGATACGCGCGCTTCACCGCGCCCGATAGCATAGAGGTTGCCGGCACCACCATCCGCGCGCGCCGTTTCGTCATTGCCACCGGGTCAAGCCCGCTGGTGCCCCCGATCCCCGGTCTGGACAATGTGCCGTTCATGACCAACGAAACCCTGTTCACCCAACAGGACTGCCCCGGCCACCTGCTGATCATCGGCGCGGGGCCAATAGGGCTGGAAATGGCACAGGCCCATCGCAGGCTTGGCGCACGGGTCACCGTGATCGAAGGCGCCAGGGCGCTGGGGCGCGAAGACCCGGACGCAGCCGCGCTTATCGTCGGGCAACTGCGCCGCGAAGGCATTGAAATCATCGAAGAAGCGCAGGTTGAACAGGTTTCCGGCCGCGCGGGCGCGATTGAAGTTCAGGTCAAGGGCGGGACCATATTTGCAGGCACGCATCTTCTGGTTGCCGTGGGTCGCGCGCCCAATCTGGACCGTCTGAACCTTGATGCCGCTGGCATAGACCATGATCGCAACGGTATAAAAGTGGGGGCAGATCTGCGCACCACCAACCGGCGTGCCTATGCCATAGGGGACATTGCAGGACTGGGGCAATTCACCCATCTGGCGGGCTATCATGCGGGTCTTGTCATCCGGTCCACGCTGTTTTCCCTGCCCGTCAAGGCACGTCAGGATCATATTCCGCGCGTGACCTACACGGACCCGGAACTGGCCCAGATTGGCCTGACCGAAGCGCAGGCCCGCCAGAAATATGGCGGACAGCTTAGCGTGCAACGCATTGGCTATGACCAGCTTGATCGCGCGCAGGCCGACGGGCGCACGGATGGCTTTATCAAGCTGATGGTCGCCCGTGGCCGCCCTGTCGGCGTTACACTGGCGGGCGCGCAGGCAGGCGAATTGATTACCCCGTTCGCGCTGGCCATGGCCAATAACCTGAAACTCAGTGCGATAGCAGGAACAGTGCTGCCATATCCCACATTGGCGGAAATCGGCAAACGTGCGGCAGGGGCCTATTTTTCGCCCAAGCTATTTGATAACCCTATGGTAAAGCGCGTCGTCAGAATGGTGCAGAGATGGCTGCCCTAAGAATCGCCGCGCGCATGAGGGAGCATGTTCGTCAACACGCTGTCGGGTCGGTTCCTGCTGCTTGCCGTGATTTTCGTCATGCTGGCAGAAGTGCTGATTTTTGCCCCCTCCGTTGCGCGTTTCCGTGAAGAATACCTGATTGCGCGGTTGGAACGTGCGCAAATCGCATCCTTGGCGCTGCTGGCCTCTGATGGGTCCATTGCCGGGGAACTGGCCGGGGAACTTCTTGAAAATGCGGGTGTTTTCAACGTAGTTCTGCGCCGTGACGAAGTGCGCGAACTGGTTCTGTCTTCCCCCCTGCCCGGCCCTGTCGCTGCCACCTATGACTTGCGCATGGGCAGCGCGCTTGCCCTTATTCGGGACGCCCTGCTAGAACTGGGCGCGCGGGACTCGCGCATCATCCGGGTCATTGGCGACCCTGTGCAGCGCGGCGGGTTGCTGATCGAAATCACGCTGGACACCACCGATCTGCATGCAGAGTTGTGGGATTATGGCCGTCGCATCCTGCTTTTGTCCCTGGCAATCTCCATTTTCACGGCAATCTTGCTGTTTTTGTCCGTGCGCCTGTTCGTTGTCACCCCCATGCGGCGCGTTATCCAGTCGATGGCTGTCTATGCCGAATCCCCGCAGGACCAGACGCGAATCATCGCGCCGCAGTCGAATATCCGTGAATTGCGCGAAGCAGAAGAAGCCCTGTACCAGATGCAGACCGACCTGACGGGCCTGTTACGCCAAAAGGACCGGCTGGCCCAACTGGGCGGGTCTGTGGCACGCATCAGTCATGACCTGCGCAATATGCTGACCACTGCATCCATGCTGGCCGACCGCATGGAAGCCAGCGACGACCCAAGAGTGAAGCGCGCCGCCCCCAAACTGGTGGGGTCCTTGTCGCGCGCCATCAACCTGTGCGAGGCCACGCTGGCCTTCGGCAAGGCCGAAGAACCCCCACCGCGCCTGTCGCGTGTGCAGCTTTCGCCCTTGGTAGAGGATGTGTTCGAAAGCGAACGCCTTGCCCTGACCGAGGGGGCACAGGTCACATTTCTGGCGGATATTCCCGCAACCCTTCATCTGCGCGCAGACGAGGAGCAGTTGTTTCGCGTCTTGCATAATCTGGTGCGCAATGCCCGGCAAGCACTGGAAGCGACACGCCAACCCGGCGTGATCGAGATTTCGGCCCAGGACAGCAAGTCAGGTGGCCAGAACGGCGTGTGCATCCGCATAGGTGACACTGGCCCCGGCCTGCCCGCACGCGCGCGCGAACATCTGTTCGAGGCCTTTCAGGGGGGGGTGCGCAAAGGCGGCGTCGGGCTGGGCCTGGCAATATCGGCGGAACTGGTCCACGGCCATGGCGGACGGCTGGAGCTGACACGTTCGGATGCAGATGGAACAGAATTCCGTATCTGGATACCGAATGCGAATTGACCGGAATTTTGTTGAAATAGTTGCAAGCCCCCTCTTGCAAAGCGCGCATGACGGCGATAGTTAGCCCTCAACGCGCCCGTAGCTCAGCTGGATAGAGCACCAGACTACGAATCTGGGGGTCAGAGGTTCGAATCCTTTCGGGCGCGCCATTTACGAAAAAAAGAGAGAACTTCGGGCGCAGTGGTGCCTGTAGGGTCAGAGGCCTTTTTTGCAAGGCGCCTTTTTGACCCTGTGACGTGGATTTCGCCATCCCATACCCGCACCTCGTCCAGCAGCAGGCGTGCATAGGCTTGCCGAACCTGATGATCGCCTGAGTCGAACTGCCCACGGAGCAGGTCTGACAATGACTTCAGTTTTTCACGGGTGATGTCGGGCCTTTCGTCATTCAGGCGGCGATTGAGATCAGTGATATCTGTATTCAGCTCGTCACGCCGGAACCGCAGGGCAACCATGCGTTCGCGGAATTCGGGGTCCTCCAGCTCGGCCAGACCCTTTTCAACCAATTCCAGCAGGCGCGTGATGGCAGCCTTGGTGTCGGTCAGCTCTGTGCGCTTCTTGGCGAGGCTTGCCTTGGTTGCTGCCTCCCGATCGCGGGCCGATGCGATGTAATCTTTCAGCATATCCTCCAGCCGGTCAGGCGGCAGGATGTTCGCTTCGATATGCCCCATCACGATGTCGTCGAGGTTCTGCATCGGCATGCGCAAACCACGACAGCTGAGCGGCCCTTGTTTCAGCTTTTTGGAACAGCAGTAATAGCGATACGCACCGCCTTTGCCTGTGTTCTGGATCAGGGCCAGCCCGCAATATCCGCATTTTGCAAGCCCAGCGAGGAAAGTGGGACCATTGACGACTTGGGGCGGCGTGGCCTTTGGGTTACCTGCCTTGCGCGCTGCCGTTCTTATCTTGGACAGGTTGTGATGAAGGTCGACCGAGCTGGCGACCGCGCTCCGGGCCGGCCACATCTTGCCACCCTCTGCAAGGAAGTCGTTGTAGGGGGCGATGCACAGAAGCGCGCGTGCGCCTAATGTGTTTGGTCGCTTAGGCGGTCGTGATTGCAGGTTTCACGCGAAATCCACCGATTTGCTGAATGGCATTTCACGCAGGCGTTGGCCGGTTGCGGCAAAGATCGCATCGGCGAGGGCGGGGGCGGCAGGGGCCGTTGCGGGTTCGCCCAATCCACGGACGCGCGCGGCAAGCCCGAGGAGCCGTGTATGGAACCGCGGCGTCTGATGCAGGCGCATCCCCTCGAAAACGTCGAAGTTGGTTTGCTGCACCGCGTGGTTCTCGTAGGTCAGTTCGCAATTCATCGCGTGGCCAAGGCCGAAGATGGCCGCACCCGTCAATTGCGCCTCGGCATTCACTGGGTCAAATACGGTGCCGCAATCGGCGGCGATCCAGACCTCGTCAATGCGGATGCCACGGTCGGTCATAGTTACGTCAATGACCATGGCCACGGGCACGCCGTGGGTATGGGCGAACGCGATCCCGCGCCCGCGCCCCGGCCCGATATCTGCGCCCGCCCAGTTCGACATCTGGCCCACGGCCTCCAGCACGCGGCGGGAATCCGCGTCCGCGATCAGGCGCAGGCGTTCCTCCAGCGGGTCGGCGCCGGCGGCATGGATCAGTTCGGAAAGGAAGCTTTCGTGGAAGAAGCTGTTGGAACAGGCCCCGGGCGACCGCCAGGACCCTATCGGCACCATCGGCGGCGCGGCATAGCCCGTCACACGGTAATTGGGGATGGCATAGGGCTGGTCATAGCCCCCCCAGACCAGCATCGTGTCAGGCCCCGGTGGCACGATGAAAATGCGACCGAACCACGATGAAATCAGCGAGGGGCTGATTGTGTCAAGATCATAGGCCAGCACGCGACCATTCCCCACCGCGCCACGGCCAACCGCCATATGCAGGGGCCGGGGGTAGTCATGGGTCATGTCCTCCTCGCGGCTCCAGGTGGTTTTGATGGGCGTGCCGGGCATGGTGGCGGCGATCTGGATGGCTTGCACCACATAGTCGTGGTCCAGTCTGCGGCCGAAACTGCCGCCTGCGGGCAAAACATGCAAGGTGACCTGCGACGGATCGAGGCCCGTCAGCGCGGCGGCGGCATCGCGCACCACAGCGGGGATTTGCGTCGCGGTCCAGATCTGCACCCTTTCCGCATCGACCAGCACCGTGGCGCTGAGCGGCTCGAGGGCTGCATGGGCAAGGAAGGGCGCGCGGTATTCCGCCTCGATCACGGTGGCCCCATTCAGCGCCACCTCGATATCGCCATCGTTGCGCAGGCGGCTGTTGCGGAACGCGTCCGTTCGGGCATTCGCCAGCGCCTGCCACATTTCGGCGGAACTGGCGGGATAGTCGGGGGGAAGCCAATCGACCTCCAGCGCCTCGGCAGCTTTGAAGGCGAACCATGTGTTGTCGGCGATGACGGCCAGCCCTTCGTTCACCTCGACAACCGACCGCACGCCCTGCATCGCCAGCGCAGCATCAGCATTGTAGCCCGCCATGGCCCCGCCGCGCCCCGGGTTGGCGCGCACAGTGGCGTGCAGCATGCCGGGCAGGACCACGTCAATGCCGTAGTCTTGGGTTCCGGTTGATTTGGCGATGATGTCGAGCCGCTGATAGGGTTTGCCCAGCCGCGTCCATTCGGACGCGGGCCGCAGCGTCACGTCGGTGACAGGGTCTATGGCCGCCGCTTCGGCAGCAAGGTCGGTATAGGGTATGCGGTTTCCGTCCGGCAGAACGACATGCCCGCCCTCGGTCCGCATTTCCGATCGCGGGATGCCCGTGCGGGCCGCAGCGGCGGCTTTCAGGGTTTCACGGGCAGTCGCACCAGCCAGGCGCAGGGTTTCGTGCAAATCCGCGACAGACGACGACCCCCCAGTGAACTGCGAACTGGTCAGCCGCGCAACATGGCCCATCAGGTCGCGCACCGTGCTGGCCACGAAACCGTGGTCCCAGGCCGGGAAGGGCACGCTTTCCGCCGCAACGGCGGCGTTGAAATAGGCTTGATGCGGCTGGCCGGGGTCGAGCGTGGCCATGGCCGGGTCGATGTCCAGCTCTTCTGCGATCAGCATGGCTTGCGTCGAAGCGATGCCTTGGCCCACATCCGCGCGTGGGACGATCAGCGTGATGCCCTGTGACGTGATCTTAACGAAAGGTGTCAGCGCGGCTTCCCCCTCAGCCAACCCGTTGAGCAACGGGTTTGGGGTCGGGCGGGTGACGAAATAGGCCCCGAAGGCGACCCCACCGAGAATTGCGGCGGACCCGATCAGGAAGCTGCGACGGGCAATGGTTCTGGCGCGGCCCATCCCTCAGGCCTCCCGCATTGCGCTGGCGGCGCTGTGGATCGCTGCGCGGATGCGCGGGTAGGTCCCGCAACGGCAAAGGTTACCCGACATCGCGGCGTCGATGTCGTCGTCAGTCGGCGCGGGATTGCGGGCCAGAAGGTCGGCGGCTTGCAGGATCTGGCCGGACTGGCAGTAGCCGCATTGCGCCACCTGATGGTCGATCCAGGCCGCCTGAATGGCATGCAGGGCGTCAGGCGTACCCAGCCCTTCGATCGTCGTAATCTCGCCCCAGACATCGGCCAGCGCCACTTGGCAGGACCGCACCGCCTGCCCGTCGATATGCACAGTGCAGGCGCCGCATTGCGCGATGCCGCAACCGTATTTCACGCTGCTAAAGTTCAGGCCGTCCCGCAGCGCCCAGAGCAGCGGCATGTCATCTGGCAGGTCCACGCTGTGGCTGGTGCCGTTTATCGTAAGGTCCATGGCGTTCTCCAGTCGGCTGGTGGACAAGACTTGGCGTATCAACCCTTCTAATCTAGATCCGACAACGCAGTGTGACGATATGCATATGCGGTCATGCAAAGGAAAATGCGGTCAACCAGTCTTCGGGATGTGGTCGTGGTCACCTGCGCATGGCATTCAGCTTCGGTAATTGAAAGACTGGGCGCGTCCCCATGCCGCCGAGCTTTGGCGCGCTGCAACTTGTGGTCGCAGTAGAAAAAATTCGCGGGGCGGCGGGCTTTGATGGATCCGAGGGGGAGCGCGGTAGATATCGGAATGCATGACGGTGGCCCTGCCGTTGAAGGTCAATGAAACTCGGTCTTTGCGAACTGGCGAAACAGCAAGGCCGGTGCGATCCGGCTCAACAGCTTGATCTGGCGCGATTGTCCCAGCAGCATTTCTGTCTGGTTTCGGCGCAACCCGTCAAGGATGTTGCGCACCAGGTCGGCGGGCTTCATCTTCTTGAAGTTGTCGGACTTCAGCACCGATGCCATGTCGGTATCGACGACAGGCGGCAGGACTTCTAAAACAGTGATGCCATGGGGCTGCAACTGGTGGCGCAGGGTTTGCGCGCAGTGATGGATCAGCGCCTTGTTCCCGGAATAGACTGGCGTTCCGGGCGACACGACGAAGGCGATGCCCGATCCGAAGAACAGAACCCCGGCTGCGCGTCTTGTGCCAGCAGCGGCAAGGCGCGCCGCGTCAGGGGAAGCGGTGCCGTCGCGTTGATCACAATTTCGCGCTCGACTTTTTGGAGTGTGTCGGGATCAGTCCAGACATCATAGGCCAGAAAAACGCCCGCATTGTTGATCAAAAGATCAAGCCGGCCATGCTGCGCCTGAATTTCCGACAGTATCCGCGTCTGATCCGCCGCAACCGTCACATCCCCCGGCTATAGCCTGCGCCCCAGTCAGGCGCGCGGCTTCGGCAAGCTCGCCCCTGTTGCGCCCGCAAAAGTGGGTGCAACAGGGGGAATTCGTGTGACGGCGCGGGTCTTTTGCGAAGTTTGAATGCAAAACGCCTGCGCTACCGTTTCAGAACGGCTTTCCAGTTCACATCTTCTGCCGCTGCGGCGCGCCACTTCCTGGAATCATCTGCGGGTGCAGTTGTGCCCGACGTGTCAGGCGCCCTGTTTAGAAGGCGTTTTCTGGTTCTTCGATGCGGGTTTCGTCATCCTTGATGGGCAGCTTATACAGAATTCGCCGGGCATAGGCCTGTTGGAACTCGGTGTGTTCAGGCAGAACATGTCAACGGGGCTGACCTGACAAAAGGTCGCCCGGGCGTTAGGCGTTGAAAGTGCCTTTTGACATATCGCTTGCCATGGACCCTCTCATCACCCTTCGGTGTCGCACGCTTGCCATGGCGGACCCGGCCCACTGGTTTGGCGGGGACCAATGCCCCACAGACACCCCTGTGTCGATTTCTGTGATCCACCACACAGCGCCCTAACCTTCGGCAAAAAACAATGGCTGACCGCTGACTCTATCAGTCCGGCACATGCACCGGCGTCGCCAAAGCTGTTCACCAGCCACAAGCAACGCTACCCCGATGCAAAAGGCACGGAACTTGACCTTGGCGCAACACAGGCGATTCTAACAATAATTCTGGAAATAGTGGTGAGCCGGACAGGATTCGAACCTGTGACCCGCTGATTAAAAGTCAGCTGCTCTACCAACTGAGCTACCGGCCCACACTATGACGCGCTACTTAGAAAAGCGCAGTCACGGGGTCAAGGGCGAAATGCGCTTTTTCGTCGTGAAACCCGATCATTCTTGAAATGATGTCTGGTCAGCGTGGGGCGGGCCTCTTATATCGCGCCCATGATGGACAGGAACGCCCCCTTGGCCTTCGTCAAAATGCATGGCGCAGGCAATGATTTTGTAATCATCGACTCGATGCACCTTGCAGGCGGGGTCATGACGGCTGGGCTGGCGGCGGCCATTGGCGACCGGCATCGCGGGGTGGGCTTTGACCAGCTAGCGGAATTGCGCCCCTCGGATGATGATGAAGCCGATCTGAACCTTGATTTCTGGAATGCCGACGGGTCGCGTGCGGGGGCGTGCGGAAATGCAACGCGCTGTGTGGCCCAAATGGTCATGGCGGCGCGCGAGCTGGAGCGTCTGCGCCTTCGCACAGCGCGGGGCGTATTGCTGGCGGAAAACCGGCAGGGCCGGATTTGGGTGAATATGGGCGCCCCGCTGTTGGACTGGCAGGACATTCCACTGGCGCAAGCCTGTGACACCGGCACCCTTCCGATGGACGGGAACCCCGCTGGCGTGGGTATGGGCAACCCCCATTGCGTGTTCTTCGTGCCCGATGCCGATGCAGCGCCCGTGGCCGAACTGGGCAGCAAGACCGAGCACCACCCGTTGTTTCCGCAATCCACCAATGTGGAATTCGCCAGTGTGGTCGCGCCAGACCACCTGCGCCTGCGTGTGTGGGAACGTGGCACCGGCATAACGCTTGCCTGCGGGTCGGGGGCGTGTGCGACTGCCGTTGCGGCCCACCAGCGCGGGCTGACGGGGCGGCAGGTGCGCATTGATGCCGATGGCGGGCAGTTGCAGGTTGACTGGCGCGATGACGGCGTGTGGCTGTCCGGCCCTGTGGCGCATGTGTTTGATGCCACCCTGTCGGCCGAATTCCTTGCGGCCCATAGATGAGCGCGCCTGTCTTCACAACTTTGGGCTGCCGCCTGAACGCCTATGAGACGGAGGCGATGAAGGCCCTTGCCGAAGCGGCGGGCGTGCAGGGGGCCGTTGTTGTCAATACCTGCGCGGTCACCGCCGAGGCTGTGCGCAAGGCGCGGCAGGAAATTCGCCGCTTGCGCCGCGAACACCCTGACGCGCCCATCATCGTGACCGGATGCGCCGCGCAGACCGAACCCGAAACATTCGCCGCAATGCCAGAGGTGACCCGCGTAATCGGCAACACCGAAAAGATGCAGGCCGACACATGGGCGCAACTGACCCCCGATTTGATCGGGGCCACCGAACGTGTGCAGGTCGATGACATCATGTCGGTGCGCGAAACCGCAGGCCATTTGATAGACGGGTTCGGCACCCGCGCGCGCGCCTATGTTCAGGTGCAAAACGGCTGTGACCATCGCTGCACCTTCTGCATCATCCCTTTCGGGCGGGGCAATTCGCGGTCTGTGCCCGCGGGCGTGGTGGTGGAACAGATCAAGCGACTGGTCGGCCAAGGCTATAATGAAGTCGTTCTGACAGGCGTGGACCTGACAAGCTGGGGCGCGGATTTGCCCGCCACCCCGCGACTGGGCGATCTGGTGCGCCGCATTCTGAAACTGGTGCCCGATCTGGCACGCCTGCGCATTTCGTCCATCGATTCGATCGAGGCAGACCCCGCATTGATGGAAGCCATCGCAACCGAGGCCCGCCTGATGCCGCATTTGCACCTGTCCTTGCAGGCGGGTGATGACATGATCCTCAAGCGCATGAAACGCCGCCATCTGCGCGATGACGCGATCCGCTTTTGTGAAGATGCCCGCAGCCTGCGCCCCGACATGGTGTTTGGCGCTGACATCATTGCGGGCTTTCCCACAGAAACCGACGCAATGTTCGCCAATTCCCTGAAGCTGGTGGATGAGTGCGGCCTGACATTCCTGCATGTGTTCCCCTTCAGCCCGCGCAAGGGCACGCCTGCGGCGCGTATGCCGCAATTGGGGGGCAAGACCATCCGCGACCGTGCCGCCCGTCTGCGCGATGCGGGCGCGCGCGCCTGCGCCGCCCATCTGGCCCAACAGCAGGGTAAACGCCACCGCGTGCTGATGGAAAACCCCCATATGGGCCGCACAGAACAATTCACCGAAGTGGATTTTGCGGCGCCGCAACCAGTTGGTGCCATTGTGGATGTGGAAATTACTGGCAAAAGCGCAACCTGCCTTCTTGCCTGACCCCCTTGCGTCTGCGCGGCAGGGCTGTAGCGTGCGGTGGCCAATAAGGGCTGATTGCCCATTCCAACCTGTAAGGACCAAACCCATGACCAACGCTGTTGAAACCCGCTTGTCCGACCTTGGCCTGACGCTGCCTGACGCGCCTGCCCCTGCGGCCAATTATGTGCCCTTCGTGCAAAGCGGCAATCTGGTATTCGTGTCCGGCCAGATCAGTTCAGGGGCGGATGGTCTGATTTGCGGCAAGCTGGGCGGGGATCTGGATGTGGCCCAAGGAACAGAGGCCGCGAAAGCCTGCGCGCTGGCGCTTATTTCGCAGCTGCGTGTCGCCTGTGGCGGGGATTTGTCGCGCCTGAAACGGGTGGTCAAGCTGACAGGGTTCGTCAACAGCACGCCTGATTTCACGGACCAGCCCAAGGTCGTCAATGGCGCGTCAGACCTGATGGTAGCCGTGTTTGGGGATGCGGGCCGCCATGCCCGCGCCGCAGTTGGTGCGCCGTCCCTGCCACTTGGCGTCGCGGTCGAGATTGAGGGCGTTTTTGAAATCGCCTGACATGACATGCTTCGGCGCGGACCAACGGCCGCAGGCCGCCGCGCCGTCCGGTGCTGGACCGGCAAAGCGCTAGCGCGACTGTCATATGTGCGCAACGTCCCCATAGCGGCAGCATGTCAGAACGGACCGGAAAGCAGGCGAATTCTGGCCTGAAGGGGACGTTCGGGGTGCCGTGCAGTGCCCGACCGCGGGGGGGACGCTCCCACGACTTTGGCGGGCAATTTATGGTGCGGCTTATTGTGACGGTTCAAGGGTGCTGAACGGTGAATAGCGCCCGCCCGGGGGGGCGGTCGGGCGCTGCACGGCGGCGCGCATGCGCGCCTTGGGTCCGCGCGGGGTCCCGCACACTCGGCGGGCAGGGGTCTGCCGATCCGGCGTTGTACGGGACGCACTTTATCCAGGCGGTATAGTCCTGAGATCAAAGGCTTGGCATGCCTTCAGGTCATCGGCAGGCCGCGGGACGGCCCGCCGAGTGTGCGGCGACCTGCGGCCTTTGCTCCGCACTGGGGCATCCCCCCGCAACGTCCCCTTCAGGCCGGCAACACCCATCATCCCGGCGCTTCACCTTATCGAACTATGCGCTAGCGTTTCTTCATCGCGGCCTGCAGGGCCGCGCCAAGCCCGCCCATCTGGGCGGCGGTGTCTGGTTTGGGCTGTGGTTTTCCCTGCGATTTCGCGGCGGGTTTGTTTCTGTCATTGTCGCGCTGCGTATTGCGCGGGGGTGCCGCGCTGGCCATCTCTGCCCCGCCATCCTTGCGCATGCTTAGCCCGATGCGTTTGCGCGGCACGTCCACTTCGACCACGCGCACGCGCACCACATCACCGGTTTTCACCACGTCATGCGGGTCTTTTACAAAACGGTCGGCCAATTGGCTGACATGCACCAACCCGTCCTGATGCACGCCAATATCCACAAAGGCCCCGAAGGCCGCGACATTGGTAACCGTGCCTTCCAGGGACATGCCGGGGCGCAAATCGGTGATTGAATCGATCCCGTCTGCAAAACTGGCAGTCTTGAATTCGGGGCGCGGATCGCGGCCGGGTTTTTCCAACTCGCTTAAAATGTCGCGCACGGTGGGCAGGCCGAAACTGTCATCCACAAAATCTGCCGGTTCCAGTGACCGCAGAACCGATGGCGCGGCCATCAGCGCGGTCAGGTCCTTGCCCGTTGCCTTGACGATGCGCCGCGCCAGCGCATAGGCTTCGGGGTGGACAGAGGATGCGTCCAGCGGTTCCGCCCCGTCGCGGATGCGCAAGAAACCCGCCGCCTGTTCAAAGGCTTTGGGGCCAAGGCGGGCCACCTTCAGCAATTCCTTGCGGGTTTTGAACGGTCCTGTTGCATCACGGTGCGCAACAATCGCTTCGGCCAGTGTTTGCCCCAACCCCGACACCCGCGCCAGCAGCGGCGGGGACGCGGTGTTCAGGTCCACACCGACCGCGTTCACCGCATCCTCGACCACGGCATCGAGCATCCGCGCCAGGCGGGACTGGTTCACATCATGCTGATACTGGCCCACGCCAATGCTTTTGGGGTCAATCTTGACCAGTTCGGCCAGCGGGTCCTGCAGGCGCCGCGCAATGGACACAGCACCCCGCAAACTGACATCCAGTTCCGGAAATTCCGCCGAGGCCAGCGCGGATGCCGAATAGACGGACGCCCCCGCTTCGGACACCACCACCTTGGTGGGTTTCGCGCTGCCCGGAAGTTGCGCCAGCAAATCGCCAACCATGCGTTCGCTTTCGCGGCTGGCAGTGCCGTTGCCGATGGCGATCAAGGCCACCTTATGGCGCGCGATCAGCGCGGCCAGTGTGGCCTGTGCGCCGCGCAGGTCATTCTTGGGCTGGAAGGGATAGATGGTTGCAGTGTCCAGCAATTTGCCGGTTCCGTCCACCACCGCCAGTTTGCAGCCGGTGCGAATGCCCGGATCAATGCCCAATGTCACGCGGTTGCCCGCAGGGGCTGCCAGCAACAGGTCATGCAGGTTGCGCGCGAATACGCGAATGGCTTCTTCTTCGGCGCGTTCGCGCAATTCGGCCATCAGGTCAATGGTCAGTGACAGTTTCAGCTTGATGCGCCATGTCCAGTCGCAGGCGCTGGCCAGCCAGTCATCTGCCGCACCATTGCCGCCAAGGCCAACAGTCGCGCGCACCATACGTTCAACCGGCGCGGGGTCTGGCAATGTCAGGTCCAGATGCAAGACGCCTTCGTTCCGGCCGCGCAGCATGGCAAGGGCGCGGTGGCTGGGGCAGGTTTTCAGCGCTTCGGAATGGGCGAAATAGTCGCTGAACTTCGCGCCCTCGGTTTCCTTGCCATCCGCGACAGTGGCGCTAATGGCGCCGTGGCTGCGCATATGGTCGCGCAAACGGCCCAGCAAGGCCGCATCTTCCGACAGGCGTTCGGCCAGAATGTCACGCGCGCCGGTCAATGCGGCCTTGGCGACAGGCACGGCATCGGAGACATAGGCGCTTGCCAGCGCCTGCGGGTCGCGCCGTTCGGTCAAAATGGCATCCAGCAGCGGTTCCAGCCCGTTTTCGCGCGCGATCATCGCCTTGGTGCGGCGCTTGGGCTTATAGGGCAGATACAGATCTTCCAGCGTGGCCTTGGTGTCGGCCCCGGCAAGGGCGCGCGCCAGATCGTCTGTCAGCTTGCCCTGTTCGGAAATGGATTTCACAATCGCTGTGCGCCGGTCTTCCAATTCGCGCAGATAGGTCAGGCGTTCGGCCAGCAGGCGCAACTGCGCATCATCCAGCCCGCCGGTCACTTCCTTGCGATAGCGCGCGATGAAGGGCACCGTGGCCCCTTCGTCCAGCAGCGCAATAGCCGCCTGAACCTGTTGCGGGCGAGCGTTGACATCCGTGGCGATGCGGGCGGCGATCTGGGGGGCGGTCATGACACTCCTGAACAGCTATGGATTGGGGAAACATTCGATACAGTCGCGCATCGCGCGCGGCAAGCCCTGTCAGACCGCCCGGCCATAGCGTGCCATGAACATGGCAACCGCCCCTTCCGCAATGCGCGCGATGTCTTCTTGCGGGAAACAGGTTTGCACACCACATAGCATGCGGTCGCAAATCGTGGTCTGGCACAGTTGGAAAAACTGGTCAGCGGCCAGATCAATGTCATCAATAGCCAACGTTCCGCGTTCAATGGCATGCCTGAAATACGCCCCAAGACGCACACGCCCCAGTTCCGGCCCGTTTTCATAAAACGCCTGCCCGATTTCGGGAAATCGCGGCGCTTCTGCCACGCAGATGCGAAACATCGCAATCCCGAAATCCGATATCATATAGTCAATAAGCCGCAACGCCGCGCCATGAAGCGCCTGTTGCGGCGGGGCATCGGGGGCAAGAAATTCCATCGCCGCATCTGCAAGGTTCAGAAGCTCGGTCTGGTATACTTCGATGAAAAGTTGCCGCTTGTCAGGGAAATAGCTGTAAAGCGTCGCTTTTGACACGCCCGCCACACGCGCGATTTCATCGACATTGGCGCGTTCATACCCCATTTCAACGAAGACCTGCCGCGCCCCGTCCAGAACCTGCGTGAATTTGCGTCCCTGCCTGATTGTCTGTGTTGTCACGACTACCCTACCCTTTGTGACTTGCAAGGATAGTGTCTGGCAATCAGCAAGGAAAGCGAACAATATGCCGACTTGTCATTTCACATGTTAAATCCGGGCGCTGATGGTCGAAATATTCCTGAAAACATTGCCGTTCTTTGCCTTGATCGGGCTGGGGTTCGGCGCCGGGCGGACGGGGTTTTTTCCGGCGCAGGCCACGGCGTATCTGACGAAATTCGTCTTTTACTTTGCGCTGCCCGCCATGCTGTTCGGGTTTGCTGCCAATCTCAGCTTTGCGGATTTGCTGGATATGCAGGCGGCGGGGGCATATCTGCTGGCCTGCGGGGGTGTCTATGCGCTTGTCATGCTGGTGGCCTTCGCGCGCGGCGTCCGGCTGGATACTGCCGCCATGGAGGCCCATTGCGCCGTGATCGGCAATACCGGCTTTTTGGGGGTGCCCATGCTGGTTGTGCTGTTGGGGGATGCGTCGGTCAAAACCGTGTTGCTGGTCCTGACAATAGACCTGATCATCTTTTCATCGCTGTTTGCAGTTCTTATCACTTTGGCGCGCGGGGGCCGGGTTGATCGGGGCTTGCCTTTGCGCCTGCTGGGGGCCGTGTTGCGCAACCCCATGGTGGTGGCCATGGTGTTGGGGTTGGCATGGTCCGCAACGGGGTGGCAGGTGCCGCTGCCCGCCAATGATTTCCTGACACTTCTAGGCGCGGCTGCAACCCCATGCGCGCTGTTTGCCATTGGCGCATCCCTTGCCGACAAGAAGATTGAACGCCTGCAAATTGTGTCCTGGCTGTCCTTTGCCAAACTGGTTGTGCACCCTGCGGCGGTGGCGGTCGCGGCGCTGGGCCTGTTTGCTGTGGACCGCTATGTTGCGGGGGTGCTGATTGCGGCGGCGGCGCTGCCAGTTGCGGGCAATGTGTTCATTCTGGCGCAGCAGTATCAGGCAGGCCCGGCGCGGGTTTCCGCGACAATTCTTGTCTCAACTTTGCTAAGCATTATCACTGTGCCTGTGGTGATTGCATGGGTCACCAGCTTCTGACACAGTGCGCCAAACTGAACGGAGAGTGGTATGGAAACGGTTTCTGAAAACGCGTGTTTCGGTGGTGTGCAGGGCGTGTATCGTCACACATCGACAGCGCTGGGGTGCGACATGACCTTCGGTTTGTTCCTGCCAGCAGAAGCGCGGCTGCATCCGGTGCCAGTGTTGTGGTATTTGTCGGGGCTGACCTGCACACATGAAAACGCCATGACCAAGGCGGGCGCGCAGGCGCATGCGGCCGCGCACGGGCTGGCGCTGGCATTTCCCGACACATCGCCGCGCGGGGACAGCGTGCCAGATGATGATGCCTATGATCTGGGGAAGGGGGCCGGGTTTTATGTGAATGCCACCCAGGACCCATGGGCCACACATTTCCGCATGTGGGAGTACATTACCGATGAATTACCGCGTGTTCTGATGGCCAATTTTGCGCTGGAAGAAGACCGCCAGGCCATTACCGGCCATTCCATGGGCGGGCACGGGGCGCTGTGTATGGCCATGCAGTTGCCGGGGCGGTTTGCATCTGTATCGGCCTTCGCACCCATTGCCAACCCGACCGCCAGTGACTGGGGCCGCAAGCAGTTCACGGCCTATCTGGGCACCGATGAACGTGCATGGGCCGCGCATGATTCCAGCCTGCTGATGCAGGAAACCGGGTTTCAGGGCGATGTGCTGGTTGATCAGGGCGCGTCCGACCAGTTTCTGGACCTTCTGCGCCCCGAAGCACTGGCCCATGCCATGGCGGCGCGGCGCCAGTCCGGCACGTTCCGCATGCAGGCGGGGTATGATCACAGCTATTTCTTTGTTTCCAGCTTCATGGGCGAGCATGTCGCCTTTCACGCGAAGGCACTTGCACAATGACACGCGACATTCACGCTGTAGTATTCGACATTGGAAATGTCCTGATCGGTTGGAACCCCGAAGGGTTTTATGATGGCATGATCGGTCAGGACCGGCGCAAGGCATTGTTTGCGGCAGTGGATCTGGACGGAATGAATGCCCGCATTGACCGTGGCGCGCCGTTTCGTGACACTGTTTTGGGAATGATCGACCACCACCCCGAATGGACGCGCGAAATTATGATATGGCATGACCATTGGGTGGACATGATCGCGCCGGTTATTTTGCCATCCGTTCAAATGCTGCGCAATTTGCGGGCGCAATCCGTGCCGGTTTATGCCTTGTCGAATTTTGGCGATGATACATTCACAATGGCGCAGGCCAAGTATGATTTCTTGCATGAATTCGACCACGCATTTATTTCCGGCCGCCTTGGCGTAATGAAACCGGAGGCCCGCATATACGAGATATTGGAACACGAAACTGGCATCGCGCCCGAAAACCTGTTCTTTATCGACGATCGCACCGAAAACATTGAGGCCGCTTTGGCGCGTGGCTGGGCAGGACATGTATTCCAGTCCCCGCAGGGGCTAAAAGACGGGCTGGCACAACACGGGTTACCCCACTGACGGCCAAAGGGCGAAAAATGACATTTCCCATCATTTCCGCAGAGATCGAACCGCAGCTAAACTGGCTTGAACTGATCTGCGCGATGGAACAGGGCCATCGCCTGCCAAAAGCGGAAATTACCGACAGTTTTCTATACCGGCGCGGCGATACGTTGTTGTCGCGTGCCGCTTGGATTGACGGGTTGGGGGCTTTGGTCAAAACAGCAACGATTTTTCCTGACAATCCTTCGCAGGGCCTGCCATCGGTGAATGGTGGCGTGTCGCTGTATTCGGATACAGATGGCATGCTTCAGGCAAATATCGATTTTCATCTGGTGACGAAATGGAAAACCGCCGGGGACAGCGCGCTTGCAGCACGCCACCTTGCACGCCCCGAAAGCCGCAAGATTACCCTTGTGGGCGCGGGCGCTGTGGCGCGCAGCATGTATTTTGCCTATCGTGCCATATTTCCGGATGCTGAATTCACGATCTGGAGCCGCCGTTTCAGCCCAGCTGCCGAATTGGCCGGGGCATTGGCCGGCGCGACGGCAACGGATGATCTGGAACACGCCGTTGCGCAGGCCGATATCATTTGCACCGCCACCATGAGCACCACGCCGGTTATTCGCGGCGACTGGCTGCGCCCGGGCCAGCATCTGGACCTGATCGGGGCTTATCGCGCTGATATGCGCGAGGTGGACGACATAGCCTTGCGGCGCGCGGCCCTGTTTGTCGACAGCCGCGATACCACGCTGGACCATATAGGCGAAATGAAAGACCCGCTGTCGCGCGGCATTATTAACCGTAATGATATTCTGGCTGATTATTATGATATCAGCAGCGGCCTGTTTTCCAGACCCGCCAATGACGCAATTACGATCTGCAAAAATGGCGGCGGGGCGCATCTGGATTTGATGACAAGCCGTTATATTCTGTCAAAATGGCATGAGCACACTCCGCAGTCTTAATTCAAGCGCCTTGCCAAGTGGTTTGTTTTGGTGCAGGACTTCATTTGGACATAGATATGAGGGTGCCATGTTTGACCTTAACGAACTTTCCCTGCAAGATCTGAAAAAGCTGCAAAAAGACGTGACCAAAGCAATCGAGAATTTCCACGAACGCGAACGCAAGGCCGCGATTGCTGAACTGGAATCCGTCGCAAAAGAGCGTGGCTTTACGCTGGCGGAATTGCTGGACGAAAGCACCGTAAAGCCCCGCAAAACCGTTGAACCCAAATACGCCAATCCCGCGAATCGGTCTGAAACATGGTCCGGACGCGGGCGCAAACCACGTTGGGTTGTGGCGGCATTGGAGTCCGGAAAAAGCCTTGATGATCTGGCAATCTGATTTGCAGTGTTTCACTCTGTAAAAAAGATATACAGAGTCAGCTCCGATTTTTATGCGGTCATGGTTGATCGCAATATCGGGTTGATATCTGCGGGGGTGGCGTTCTTCACTTTGCTGGCGGTGTTTCCAGCTATTGCGGCATTCATTTCGCTGTTCGGGGTCTTTGCTGACCCCGCAGCGCTGCAAAACCAATTGTCGCTACTTCAGGATCTGGTGCCCCCTGCCGCGTTCACCTTGCTGGAAAACCAGGTCATGCGTCTGGTGTGGTCCAATGACGGAACGCTGGGCTGGGCGGGTCTGGTGTCCACGCTAACGGCGCTGTTTCTGGCGCGGCAAGGGGTGGATGCAATGTTGCGCGGCATGAACACCATTTACGGTAGCCAACGGCGCACAGGCGCGCGGCATTTGATGACAGTTGCTGTTATCACGCTGGGGATGGTGCTGGCCGGGATCGTGGCCTTGCTGGCGCTGTTGGTGCTGCCGGTGGTGCTGGCCATCTTTCCGTTGGCGGGGCTGGACGCATTGCTGGTCGAAGCGTCGCGCTGGTCGGTGACCTTTGGCATGGTCGCGCTATGGTTATGGGTGTTTTACAAAATTGGTCCGGTGCGCGATCAGGGCAGTCAGGCCAGCATTCGTCCCGGGCTGGCGCTGGCGATGGTGCTGTGGATACTGGTTTCAGTGGGGTTTTCCTACTTCCTGTCCAATTTCGGCCGCTACAATGAAGTGTATGGGTCGCTTGGGGCGGTTGTAGCCTTGTTGATGTGGTTCTACCTGTCGGCCTATGTGGTTTTGCTGGGGGGGGTGGTGAACGCCATGATTGACAGGGGCCGGTTGGTCGCGTCCCGCACCGGCACATCTAGCCCCATGTCGGATGAAAACGGCCCGCCGGCGACAGGGTAAAGATTTCAAACCCGCTTGCGGTCACCCCGATGGAATGTTCGAACTGCGCCGACAGCATTTTGTCGCGTGTAATGGCGGTCCAGTCATCAGCCAGAACCACTGTTTCCGCCCGCCCCAGATTCACCATAGGTTCAATCGTGAAGAACATGCCTTCTTCCAGCTTCGGGCCACTGCCCGCGCGCCCGTAATGCAAGACATTGGGCGGCGAATGGAACACCCGCCCCAGTCCGTGCCCGCAGAAATCCCGCACAACGGACATGCGCTGGCTTTCCACATAGGACTGGATGGCATGCCCGATATCGCCGAATGTATTGCCCGGCCGCACAGCTTCGATACCCAGCATAAGCGCATCATAGGTTGCCTGAATAAGCTTCTCGGCGCGGCGTGGCAGGGTGCCTGCGGCATACATGCGCGATGTGTCGCCAAACCAGCCATCGACAATGACAGTGACATCAATGTTCAGAATATCGCCATCTTTCAGCACATCATCCGGGCGGCGCTTTTCCGGGTCCTTGGAGATTGTCTCATCCTTGCTCATGGGGATGGGCGCGCCGGGAATACCGTGACACACGACATGATTGACCGAAATACAACTGGCATGCTGATAGCCCCGATACCCGATCGTGGCTGATGTCGCGCCAGCGGCGGCAACCTTCTCGGTGATGATCCGGTCAAGGGTTCCGGTGGTTTGCCCCGGAAAGACATGCTCGGCAATCTCGTCAAGTATTCTGGCAGCAAGCTGACCGGCCTTGTTCATTCCGGCAAAATCTGCCGGTTCATGAAGTCGAATGCCGTCTTTTGTCATGCGGCCAGGGTGTAACTCGTCCAAGAAAGCCTCCGTGCGGAACTTGATGTGCTTCAGCTTTGCCTAAATAACGGGAATACGATAATCAAGCAATGCTGCGCATTTTTGTCGGGGTGATTCTGCTAGTAATTTTGAGGGTGCCTATGCTTGAAATGCGCAACATCGCTGATGATTCCCCGCAAGATGCGCGCAACGCAGTCGCCACTGTGCGCGCGTTTGTAGATGCACAAAGCCTGCTGCATCGGTGCACCCCCGAACATCTGGAAGATGCAATTGCCATTAGCCTGCAAATGATTGGTCAGGCCATGGGCGCCGACCGCGCCTATATCTTCCGAATCAAGGATGCGCTGACCGTGGACAACACCCATGAATGGTGTGCTGCGGGTATCGCGCCGCTGAAAGCGCAGTTGCAGCGCCTTCCCTATGAAATGGGCGACCCGTTCTGGCAGGCATTCCGCACGTCCGGCAGGGCGTTCATGCTGGATATCAGCGCAGTCCCTGTTGGCACTGCTTTTCGCCAGTTGCTGGAAGAACAGCAAATCAAATCACTTATTGCGTCGTCATTGTGGTGCGATGGGGACATGGTTGGTCTTGTTGGTCTGGATTTCGTGCGTGACCACCGGGTGTTCACTGAAATCGAGGACAGCCAGATGCTGGGCTTTGCCGCGGCCATCGGGCTGGCACTAAGCCGGGCCGAGCAGTCGCGCGTTCTGCTGCGCACCCAGTCCGAATTGCGGCTGGAACGCGCGCGCGTGGCTGCAATGGTATCGGCACTGCCTGAATTGCTGGTCGAAACCGACAGCGACGGGACGATCGTGGGTTTTAACCAAAGTGATCCGCTTGTGTTCGCGTTGAACCCCGACGAAGTGATCGGTCGCGCCCCCGAAGACGTGCTGCCGCAGCGTGTGGCGGCGATTGTGCGCAGGGCGATGAAGCAGGTTGACCATTTTGGCTGGTCCCATAGTTTTTCTTACACACTGCCATTTCCGGGGGGTGAAAAGCGTTTTGCCCTGACCGCGACCAGACGCCACAGGGATGATCCATACAAGGCGCACGGGTATTTGTTCGTCGTGCGCGACGTGACCGAAAGTTATGTGCAGGACAGGCAGATAAGGCAGTTGGGGCGGGTTGCGGAACTGTCGACCAACCTGATCATGCTGGCCGACAAGGACCGGCTGGTAACGTGGATGAACCCCGCCAGCGTGGCGCGCACCGGCTATTCGGTGAAAACTGCCCTTGGGCGGCGCCCCAGCCATATCTTGCACCTGCAAGACACTGCGCCTAATCTGGTTGGCGATTTTTGCCAGATGCTGGATAATGGCCAAAGCGTCAACGCCGAAGTTCAGGCCCGCAGCCGCCGCGGAATATCCTATTGGCTGGATCTGAACATCCAGCCCTTGCGCAGTCCCGAAGGGTATGTGCAGGGCTATATGGTGGTGGGGGTGGACATAACATCGCATAAACTGGCCGAAGCGCGTGCCCTGCGCGACAAGGTGCATGCAATGGAGGTAACGCGCGAAGGAATTGCCATTCTGTTCCCGGATGGGCGGTTTTCCTACCTGAACTGTGCCTTTCGCAAGGTTCTGGGTGTTGCACGCGATACCGACATATCCGTTCTGTATTGGCATGAACTGGTCGCGCCAGAGCATATGGAAACACTAAAAAGCATCTGGCCCGACCTGATGAACGAAGGCTACTGGGCAGATGAAGTCATGCTTCCTGACGCTGGCGGACAAGATGCGTGGTATGACCTGTCGTTATCGGTTCAGGATGATGGCAGTATCTTTGCTTTAGTGCGCAATGTCACGGCCCGCCGCCTTGCCGAAGTTGAACGCCAAAGGTTGCGCGAGCAGCTTCAGATCGCGCAAAGCAGGCAATTGACGTCCCAACTGGCAAGCGGACTGGCCCATGATTTCGCCAATATCCTTGCGGCCATCGTAGGGTCAGTGGATATACTGCAACCCAAGGCAGGCGCTGACATGTTGCCGGGGTTGGCGCGTATCCATGCGGCCGGGTTGCAGGGGCAGGCGCTTGTTGCGAACCTGATGAAACTGGCCCGCATGAAACCCGCAACCGGCATGGTCAACCTGCAAGAAGTCCTGCATCAATCCGTCGAACTGGTCCGGCCGGGGCTGGGCAAGGAAATCGCGGTCCTGCTGGAATGTGGCGCAAAACCCGCAGTCACGCAGGCAGATAGCACGGAAATGATGCAGGTGTTTATCAACCTGATCATGAACGCCGCCGATGCAATCCGCCAGCAAGGCCCCGACGGCGGGCAAATCACCTTGCGCATGGACATTCACGACAACGTCCTGCCCTTGCCGGTTGTCGATGTGGGCAAGGTTGCGGCACAAACACCTTATGTCGTCATCGACATTTCGGATACCGGAACGGGCATATCCCCGGCGAACAGGGCCAATCTGTTCAAACCCTATTTCACGACCAAGGGCAACGCGGGAACCGGCCTTGGCCTTGTTATCGTGGCACATATTGTCGTGGCGCGGAACTGGGCCTTGCAGGTGTTGGATGGCCCCGAAGGCGGCACCACAATGCGGCTGTTTCTGCCGGTCCCCATACCCGCTGTTCGGGATAGCCATGCCCCTGCGATTGTGCAGGGGCAATCCCTTCGGGACCGCCATGTGCTGCTTGTTGATGCCGATGACAGTGCATTGCAATCCATGGCCGAAATTCTGACTGCAGCAGGTGCCGAGGTTGCAAGTTGCACAGACCCCCGCGATGCACTGGACGCAATCCGCGAAGATCCGCAGGCGTGGAATACTGTGTTGGTAAATCAGGATCTGGAACCGATGACCGGCATGGAACTTGCAAAAGAACTGAAGACGATCAGTTGCAAACTGCAAATATTTGTGACCGCAGCATCGCAGGAGTTGCGTTTTGCAAATTATTTTGATAGCGAACTTATTACTGCAGTGGTGCCGCGTTCCGTTTCCGGTGCCGAATTAGTTGCAGCTCTTTCTCGGGCGCCACAAATATAAGTGCGCACTGATTTCTGGAAGTCATCTTATGCGACTATTGATTGCCGATGACCACGCCTTGATTCTGGACATGATGCAGAACTTTCTGCAGCAGGAAACAGATATGGAAATCGTCGCGGCCACCGATATGGAAGACGCGATTTCTGCAGTCGTGGCGCATGCGGACTTTGACCTTGCCTTGCTGGATTATGACATGCCCGGCATGGACGGGCTGCACGGGTTGCGCCGTTTCATGGACACCGAAACAGCCCCCCCTGTGGTTATCATTTCCGGCAATGCATCCCGCGATGTGGCCGAACGCGCCATCCAGATGGGCGCGCGGGGCTTCCTGCCCAAATCCATGCCCGCGCGTTCCTTGTTGCGTGCAATACGGTTCATGGCACTTGGCGAACGGTTTGTTCCTGTGGATTTCCTGTTTCCTGCAGAAGCAACGGAATTCCACCCGCCTGCAACAGAAGGGCTGTCCGCCACGGCATTGACAGCGCGCGAACTCGACGTGCTCAAGGCGCTGTGCGATGGTAAAACCAACAAGGAAATTGCCCGCGATCTGGGATTACGGGAACCGACTATCAAGCTGCATGTGAAAACCCTGTATCGTCGCCTCGGTGCAGGCAACCGCACCCAGGCCGCCATGATTGCCAGGTCTTGGGGCGTGTGCTGACAGATTTGCACGCAAGTTTGCGGCCATCTAGATTATCCATCTGGTTTTGAACGCCATTTTCTGTTAGTTTTTGCACATAAGCTGCACCAAAGCAGCAGGGGCAAGGGCAGATATGACACGCGCAGCATTTTTGGTCGGGGTTTTTGCCCTTGACTGGAATTTCACACAAACCGACGGCATTGCCGGATTGGAACCGCAATGGCTTCGGGTCGGGTCGTCATGGTGCTGGCATGGGGAAATCCACTGCCTTGACGGGCGTGGCGACGTGCTGCGTCTGGGGGGCATGGTCGGGGCAGCGCGGGACATTCGCCCCCGCGCGCGCCATATCGCGGCCCGCCTTGGCGGCCATGTGCCCCCGCTTGACGCCCTGGCCCACCCACCCCAAGCGCCTGCGATGGGGTTTGTGCTGACCGATGGAACAACCCTGTTCAGCGCCCGTCTTGTTCAGGCCGCAGGGCGGTGGGTCGCAGTGTTTGCAGACGGAATGCCACCGCAGGATCAGACACTATACGTCGTCGAAAGCGCAGTCACCCCCAAGCAATGCCTTTCCCCCGAAGCCCCGTTGCCACAACAGCAGGACATCATCTGTTTCGCAGATGACACCCTGATCGCAACCCCGACAGGCCCGCGCGCCATTCATCAGATACAAGCAGGGGACATGGTCCTGACGCAGGATGACGGACCGCAGCCGGTCATCTGGACAGGCACCAGCCGCGTCTGCGGAATGGCCATGCGCCGCTACCCGCACTTACGCCCGATCCGGTTGTGCCGTGGCGTGCTGGGCGCCGGGCACCCGGACGAGGATTTGCGCCTCTCGGCGGGGCACCGGGTCTTGATACATGGGGCGCGGGCGCGGGCGCTGTTTAACAGTGACGAAGTTCTGGTGCGCGCCGGTGATTTGCTGGACCATGCCGGGGTCAGCCAGGACATGGCGCTGCACGGCGTCACCTATATGCACCTTCTGCTGGAACGCCATCAGATCATCTTTGCAAATAACGTGCCAACCGAAAGCTTCCATCCTGCCTTTGCCACGCCGGAAGTGCTGCGCCCCCATCTGGCCGCGTTGCGCGCTGTGCTGCCGGGACTGCGCGCGGCGGGGGCAACCAGCTATGGCGACACAGCGCGCCGCTGTCTGGGCCGGGCAGAAACCGCGCTTCTGGCCGCATAGCCGCCTCACGCGGGGAATGGCAGTTGACACCCGCGAACGCAGTTGTATAAGCCCCCATCCCCAAGCGTAAGCTTTGCGGGTGTTTCATTGGTGTTGGTGGCCCCCGCAAGGGACAGCCTGTCTCCCCCTCGGGGAAAGGACAACGCCCTTCACAGGCCCGTTCGGGCCGCATCTGGAAGGAGATCAGCCGTGACAAAACGCACGTCTGCCAAGTATAAAATTGACCGCCGCATGGGCGAAAACATCTGGGGCCGTCCCAAAAGCCCCGTCAATCGCCGCGATTATGGCCCCGGCCAGCACGGTCAGCGCCGCAAAACCAAACTGTCCGATTTCGGCACCCAGTTGCGCGCCAAGCAAAAGCTCAAGGGCTATTATGGCGACCTGACCGAAAAGCAGTTCCGCCGCATCTATGCCGAAGCCGAGCGTATCAAGGGTGATACAGGTGAAAACCTGATCGGCCTGCTGGAACGCCGCCTTGACGCCGTGATCTACCGTGCAAAATTCGTGCCGACCGTGTTTGCCGCACGCCAGTTCGTGAACCATGGCCATGTCACCGTGAACGGCCAGCGCGTCAACATTCCCAGCTACCGCATCCGCGAAGGCGACGTGATCGCCATCCGTGACAAATCCAAGCAGCTGGCCATCGTTCTGGAAGCTGTCGGCCTGGCCGAACGTGACGTGCCCGATTATCTGGAAGTCGACCATTCCAAAATGACCGCGACCTTCGTGCGCACCCCCAGCTTGGGTGATGTGCCGTATCCGGTGCAGATGGAACCCAATCTTGTGGTCGAATTCTACGCGAAGAACTGATTTCTTCGCCCATTATTCACAAAAAGCCCCACCATTTCGGTGGGGCTTTTTTGTTCCATCCCTGCCCGTATCAAAGGCTTTGCTGTTTCATTCTGGCTTAAATATCCACGGGGTTTCCAAAGGGGGCGTGCCCCCTTTGGCCTTCTGGACAACTTCACGCCCGCGCGCAGGTTACCCACTTGCGCACGCGTGGGTATCACCCCGCCATGGATTCAGGATTTCGGCGCCAGCCGCAATCCAAGGTCGCGCAACTGTTCGTTGGTCGGGTCAGAGGGGGCGTGCAGAAGCAGATCCTCGGCGCGCTGGTTCATCGGGAACATGATAACCTGACGGATATTCTGCTCATTGGCCAGCAACATAACAATGCGGTCAATCCCCGCCGCACAGCCACCATGGGGCGGCGCGCCAAATTTGAACGCCTTGACCATACCGCCAAAGCGTTTGTCCACTTCGGAATTCGGGTAGCCCGCAATTTCAAACGCGCGATACATGATTTCCGGCTTGTGGTTCCGAATCGCCCCTGACAGCAGTTCATAGCCATTGCAGGCCAGATCATACTGATAGCCCAGCACCTTCAGCGGATCGCCCGACAGCGCGTCCATACCGCCTTGAGGCATGGAAAACGGGTTATGGCTGAAATCAATCTTGCCGGACTCGGGGTCCGCTTCATACATCGGGAAATCGACGATCCAGGCAAAGGCGAAGCGGTTTTCATCCAGCAGTTTCAATTCGCGGCCAATTTCGTCGCGCGCTTTTGCCGCCACGCCTTCGAATTGCGCGGGTTTGCCACCAAGGAAGAACGCGGCATCCCCTTCGCCAAGGCCCAATTGCTGGCGGATGGCTTCGGTGCGTTCTGGCCCGATATTCTTGGCCAACGGGCCTGCGGCTTCCAGTCCGTCATCGCCCGCGCGCCAGAAAATATACCCCATCCCCGGCAATCCCTGCGCCTGGGCAAAGGCGTTCATCCGGTCACAGAACTTGCGCGACCCGCCACTGGGCGCGGGGATGGCACGAATCTCGGTGCCGTCATTTTCCAGCAGTTTCGCAAAAATCGCGAAGCCAGATCCGCGGAAATGCTCAGACACCACCTGCATCTCGATCGGGTTGCGCAAATCGGGCTTGTCGGTGCCGTATTTCAGCAGGGATTCAGCATAGGGAATGCGCGGCCAGTCTGCGGCGGGGTCAACCTTCATGCCGCCTGCGAATTCCTCGAACACGCCTTGCAGGACGGGGCCGACCGTGGAAAACACGTCTTCCTGTTCGACAAAGCTCATTTCGACGTCAAGCTGGTAGAAATCCGTGGGCGAACGGTCGGCGCGGGGGTCCTCATCGCGGAAACAGGGCGCGATCTGGAAATATTTGTCAAACCCCGACACCATGATCAATTGCTTGAACTGCTGCGGCGCTTGCGGCAGGGCGTAGAACTTGCCGGGATGCAGCCGCGAGGGCACCAGAAAATCGCGCGCCCCTTCGGGGCTGGATGCAGTAATGATGGGCGTCTGGAATTCGGTAAATCCCGTATTCCACATGCGTTGCCGCATGGACCGCACCACATTGGACCGCAACATCATATTGGCATGCAGGCCGTCGCGGCGCAGGTCCAGAAACCTGTAGGACAGGCGTGTTTCTTCGGGGTAGTCGGGTTCCCCGAAGACGGGCAGCGGCAAGTCATCGGCCGCGCCAAGGATATCCATCTTGCGGGCGTAAACTTCAATCTCGCCGGTTTTCAGTTTTGCGTTGACCAGCGACGCATCGCGCGCCTTGACCGTGCCTTCGATACAGACGCAATATTCCGCGCGCAGTTTTTCGATATCGGCAAATGCCGGGCTGTCGCTGTCGGCCAGGACCTGCGTGATGCCGTAATGATCGCGCAGGTCAATGAACAACACGCCGCCATGGTCGCGGATGCGATGCACCCAGCCGGACAGGCGCACAGTTTCACCCACATGGGCGGCGGTCAGGTCGGCGCAGGTATGGCTGCGATAGGCGTGCATGGGCTGTTCCCTTGGTTACATAGGTGCAGGCTTGTCGCGCGATACACAATCTGGCGGGGCGGAAGTCAAGGGCAAGTCTGCCAATCGGGGGTATTCCTGCGTCATGTCCAGTGCATTCCTGCATGACCGGCAAGCACCGCCTGTGCCTGCGCCAATGCGTCATTTGGCAAATTCTGTGCCGCGCAGCAGGCAATCACCGTGTCGTCACGCATTGCGATGAAGTCCAGCACAGCCCCAAGAACCGCCGGATCGGGGCCATCCGCCGCGCGCAGCGCCGCGCGCAGGTCATCGACAGATGCGCCACTGGCATTCAGAAAAACCGGCAGCAAATCCTGTTCGGCACATAGCCATGCGAACGCGTCCAATGCAATCTTCTCGGCGGTGTTTTGGTTCATGCAAACAATCCTGTGATGGGGGGCTTGCGGACTAAAGGGTTTATTAACCAATGCGGCGTAACCTGTGGTTAACCTTGCATGGGATGAAACGTATGTCAGGACGCATACTTATTGTCGATGACCTTTCGATTAACAGAACCATCTTGCGCGCCAAGCTGCAGGCCGCATGTTACGACTGCCTTATGGCCGATTGCGGGCAGCAGGCAATATCGCTTGCACAAAACGAACTTCCGGACCTGATTTTGCTGGACTACCGCCTGCCGGACATGGACGGTATAGATGTGTGTCAGGTGCTGCGCGCCAACAGTGTGACGCGCGACATCCCCGTGTTGTTGTTTTCCGCAACAGCCGACCGCCAGCAGCGGCTGAAAGCGCTGCAAATGGGCGCTGACGATTTTCTGTCCAAACCGCTGGATGATTCCTATCTTATGGGGCGTATTCGCAGTTTGCTACGCGCGCAGGACCACAGGGCGGGCGCGTCCTTGCGTGTTGGCATGCCCTCTGTTTACGGCATGGCTGACGGGGCGCGCCCCTTCATGCAGCAGTCGCGCCTGACAGTGATTTGCAACAACGGGACCACCTGCGCGGGGTTTTGCAACGAATTGCGGCAGGCCATGCCCGAAATGTCCTGCACCTGCCTTAGCCTGCAACAGGCGCTGCGTCTGGACTCTGGCGCGGCCATGCCGGACCTGTTTCTTGTGTCGCCCGATGTGATCTTGCAAAAGGGGTTGCAGGTCATCCCGGATTTGCTGTCGCGCAACCGGACCCGGCAGGCAGAGCTGTGCATCATGCTGCCCGAAGGGCAGGAATTGCTGGGCGCAATGGCGCTGGATCTGGGCGCAAGGGAAGTGTTGCATCAACCGCTGGACGCGGAAGAAGCGCATCTGCGTCTTGCCAAGATCCTGCATCAGAAACAGCGTCGGGATGCGCTGCAGCAGGCCTTTGAAACACAACTGGATCAGGCTGTGCGCGATCCGCTGACGGGGTTGTTCAACCGGCGGTATCTGGGCGCGCAAATGGCGCATGTCGCGGCAGACCTGCAGTCCGGTATCCTGTCCGATTGCGCGGTTCTGGTCATCGATCTGGACCATTTCAAGACGGTTAATGACCGCTTTGGCCATAATGCCGGCGATGATGTCCTGACAGAGGTGGCGCGGCGCATGCGCGCGGCCCTGCGCAACACCGATATTCTGGCCAGATATGGCGGCGAGGAATTTGTCGTCGTGATGCCCGGCGCAGATAGCGTGGCGGCCCGGCGTGTGGCCCTACGGATTTGCAGGGTCGTTCATTCGCGCCCCTATGTGGTTGCGGGCAGCGATGTGCAGTTGCAATTGTCCGTGTCCATCGGGGTGGCCGTTCAGCATGCCGCGTTCAAGGGTGGAATGTCGGATTTTGCGAAAACAATCGTCGGCAAGGCCGATGATGCCCTGCGTGCCGCCAAGCAAGGGGGGCGCAACCGCGTTGTGACCGAACAGACCGCTGCCGCCTGATGGCGGCGTTCACTCTCGGGGCCGCCCGCGCCACCAATCCCGCCCGCGCCGGTCCTGCAGGCGTTGCTGCAATTCATCGGCATAGGTCTGGCGTTCCTGTGGGGTCATTGCCGCCACACGCGCAACAAGGCGGGTCTGGATGCGGTTGCTCATGTTGATCAGGTCTTGCTGTGCCTCGTTCAGGGCGGCAATGAACTGGTCCGCATCGAAATCTTCGGCCTGCAGGCTTTCGATCATCTGGCGCGTTGCCATGGGCCTGCGCGGCTGTTGCCGGTTTTCACGCAAATCCCGCTGGCTGTCGCGGCGAAAGGCGCGCTTGTCATCAAATGGCAGGGCGGAAATCGCGGCGCGCAGGGGCGTTCCGTCAAACCCCGCCCGCGCGGCCACCCCCCCAACCAGCCCCGCAAAGGCCAGGTTCAGGATAACTGACAGCGTCAGGGCTACTTTGCCCCAGCGCGGCATGCGCGGTTTCTGGTCTGTCTGTGCCATATGTCAAAACCCCAACAATAGCGGATCATCCAGCCCGATGATCGGGGTGCTGATCGCATCAAGATAAACAAGCGTGTCTTGTAGCCAAACGGGCGCGTCCAGCGCGGCAACAGGCATGGGGGCGCCACCCCGAACCAGAACCCGGCGGCGGCGGCGGTCAGGCCACCCGCCAGTGATGGCGCGGTCCAGCCGCCAAACCACACACGAAGCCGCTGCCATAGCGATGCGTGCTGTGGCCGGTTTGCGCTGGCCTGCACGCTGCTGGCATCCGCCAGAATACGGGCGCGCAACTGTGGCGACACCGCCGTGGCCTCATCGCGGGCGGCATCAAAGAACAGGTCCAGAGGGTCCGGGCCAGTGTTTTCATCTGTGTCAGTGGTCATCTTCATACCCCAACTCATCCTTTTGCCCTGACAAAAGTGCAGCCAGATTGCGCTTGCCGCGGGCTGTCAGGCTTTCGACCGCCTCGACCCCGATCATCATGATCGCCGCGATTTCCGGATTGGACAGCCCTTCCAGATGGCGCAGGATGACGGCTTGTCGTTGCCGTTCGGGCAGGGCCGCAAGGGCAGTATCCAGCGCGGCCGCGCGTGCTGTTTGCATCATCCGCGCGTCCACACCGGGCGTGTCATCGGGCAGGTCGGGCATTTCCGCCGGACCGGACCGGCGGCGGCGCAACCTGTCGGTGCACAGATTGGCCGCAACCCTGAACAACCACGCAGCGGGCGGAATACCTGTGTCGTGCCACTCCGGGGCGATACGCCACAGGCGCAGCATGGTGTCTTGTGTGACATCCTCGGCCTCGGTCCGGTCGCCCAGCATGCGCGCCGCAAACCGCAGGATGCGCGGGGCCAGTCTGTCCGTCAGGGTTTGCGCGGCCATCCGGTCGCCTTGCGCGAATTGCGCAAGAAGCCCGGCGTCTTGATTGGCCGCGTCCATATCGCGTGGCACCATACGTTTCCCTGTCTGGCCGTTCCGTTCCCGCGCCCGCGTGCGCGATCAGTCCTGCGCGCGGTTCTTCGGCCTGTCGCCCCTGCTGCCCCCCTGATGGCGGCCCTCGTGGCGTGACATACGCGTTTGCATACGGTCGGTGAATGCCTCGTATTCCTGCGCGTCGACAACGCCATCATCATTGGCATCAATACGCCCGAACATGCGCTGCGCAAAGTCTGCGCGATCACCTGCGCGCGAACCTGCCGCCTGCCCCCTGTGCTGGCCGGACATGGCATTGCGCCGGTCTTCGGCCAGGGCATCCAATCCGGCGCGCAGCGCGGATTCATCCAGCAGCCCGTCATCATTGGCCTGTTCCATCAGTTTTTCAATGATCTGGTCCTGCCGCCCGCTGCGCAGGGTTCCCAGATGGGTCTGGAAATCTTCCAGCGTGACAGTGCCGCTTTGGTTCTGGTCCAGTTGCTCAAAACCCGGCAAGGTCGGGCGTTCGGTGCTGCGGGCGTCCGCAGTCAAAGTGGCAAGGCCCAGTGTGGTGATCCCAATCATCAGCATAAGGGGTGTTTTCATCGGGTCGGTCCTTTCGGTATGTGCACGGCGGTTTGTGCCGCTTGATGTCCTGAAAACGGGGCACGGCCGTGTTTCCGTCGCGCGCGGCAGCATTTTGTTGCGACATGGTGCCGCAAAACCGGAATCCCTGATGCAATATATTTCCCCGCAACCTATATAGTGAAAGTCAGACAGGAAAGGCACGCTCATGCAGGCGACCCATACAGACCAGATTGATGACGACAGGCCCCTGTCCCCTGCGGTGTTGCGCGGACTGCGGTGCAAATGCCCCGCATGCGGGGCGGCGCCGCTGCTGCGCGGATACCTGAAAGTGCGCGACACCTGCCCCGCCTGCGGCGAGGATCTGTCCCACCAGCGCGCTGATGACGGCCCTGCCTATCTGACCATGCTTGTCACGCTGAAACTTGTCACGCCCGCCATGGTGGCCGTGATGTTCCGCTGGGACCCGAACCCCGTTCTTCTGTTTACGGGGTTTTCTTTACTTCTGGTCGCGCTTTCGCTATTTCTTCTTCCCCGGTTCAAGGGCATGATCGTGGCCATCCAGTGGTCGCGCCGTATGCACGGTTTCGGGGGGGTGGATGACCGGAACAGGTGACAAAACGTCCATTCGGCACGCGGCAGCTGTGCTGTTGGTGCGCGCAGGGCCTGACGGGCCAATGGTTCTGATGGGCCAGCGCGGGGCCAATGCGGCCTTCATGCCAGACAAATTCGTGTTTCCCGGCGGGGCCGTAGACCTGGCAGATGCCGAAATTCCGCTGGCGCGCCCCTTGGGGGGGCAATGCGCGGCACGTTTGTCCCAGGATGCGCCCGGCCCGAATGCCCTTGCTGCGGCCGCCATCCGGGAATTATGGGAAGAAACCGGCCTGATGCTGGGCCGCGCGGGCGACTGGCCCGACCCGCCAGCTGACTGGGCGCGCTTTGCGGGGCATGGCATTGTGCCCGATGCGTCTGGCCTGCGCTATATCTTCCGCGCGATTACCCCGCCGGGGCGGCCACGCCGGTTTGATGCACGGTTCTTTCTGGCAGATGCCGGGCATGTCATGGGCGATCTGGATGATTTTCGGACGGCCTGCGATGAACTGGCACATCTGCATTGGGTGCCCTTTGCGCAGGCCCGCAAGCTGAACCTGCCCTTCATCACCGAAGTGGTGCTGGCCGAAGCGCATGCCCTTGTCACAGGCGAGGAGATGCCCCCCTCTGTCCCGTTTTTCGACAATTCCACCGGCGTATCCTGCTTTCGCCGGATTGCGTAAGGATGTTCCGGTAAACTTGGTCTCTGGACAAAACGGGTCTGGTAATGCTTCTTTGCGGATGAAACTGTTTCGCATGTTGTCCTTGTGGCGGAACAAGATCAGGGAACAGAATGCCGGTCCAGCCAGATGCGCCATTGTCGCCAAAACCGTCAGACGAGGTGCGCAAGACCACCTGTTATATGTGCGCCTGCCGCTGCGGGATAAACGTCCATATGAAGGGCGGGCGCGTCGCCTATATCGAGGGGAACCGCGACCATCCTGTGAACAAGGGCGTGCTGTGCGCCAAGGGCAGCGCCGGGATCATGCAGCACCTGTCCCCTGCCCGGTTGCGCGCCCCTCTCAAACGTGTCGGGCCGCGCGGATCAGGCGAGTTTCAGGAAATTTCATGGGATGAAGCGCTTGCCATCGCCACGGATTGGTTGAAACCGCTGCGCGACACCGCCCCTGAAAAGCTGGCCTTTTTCACCGGGCGCGACCAGTCACAAAGCTTCACGGGGTGGTGGGCGCAATCCTTTGGAACGCCGAACTGGGCAGCGCATGGCGGCTTTTGTTCGGTCAACATGGCGGCGGCGGGCATTTATACAATGGGCGGCGCGTTCTGGGAATTCGGCCAACCCGACTGGGACCGCACCAAACTGTTTTTGCTGTTCGGCGTGGCCGAGGACCACGATTCCAACCCCATCAAGATGGGACTGGGCAAACTGAAAGCGCGGGGCGCGCGGGTCATTGGCATAAATCCCATACGGTCGGGCTATAATGCCATTGCAGATGACTGGGTGGGTATCACACCGGGAACAGATGGTTTGTTCATCCTGTCGCTGGTGCATGAATTGCTGCGCGCCGGGCAGATCGACCTGAATTACCTGATCCGCTATACAAATGCGCCGTATCTGGTCAATGCCCATGACGGGCCGCAAAAGGGCATGTTCCTGCGCGACAAGGACGGCAAACCCATGGTGCGCGACCGCCGCACAGGGCAGGCGCTGGCATGGGACACGCCTGATGTCGCGCCAGATCTGGCAGCGGGCGTGGTGCTGGGCGGGGTGGAACACCTGCCCGTCTTCCGCCATCTGGCGGATCGCTACCTGTCGCCCGATTATGCGCCTGATGCTGTCGCCGAACGCTGCGGCATTCCCGCCGCCCGCATTCGCGCCATCGCCGCCGAAATTGCGCGCGTGGCCTTTGATGAAGAAATCACCCTGCGCCAGCCATGGACCGATTTTCGCGGCAAGCGGCATGAAACAATGGTGGGCCGCCCCGTGGCCATGCATGCCATGCGCGGCGTATCCGCCCATTCCAACGGCTTCCAGACCGCACGCGCGCTGCATATGCTGCAAATCCTGATCGGCAGCGTGGAAACGCCGGGCGGGTTCCGCTTCAAGCCGCCCTACCCCAAACCGCCCGAAGCGCACCCAAGACCGCACGCCCGTCATGCCCCTGGCCAGCCGCTGGATGGCCCGCATCTGGGCTATCCGCTTGGCCCCGAACATCTGCTCATCAACGACGATGGCAGCGCCAAGCGCATCGACAAGGCGTTTTCATGGGACGCGCCCCTGTCCGCGCATGGGTTGATGCATATGGTCATCTCGAATGCGCATGCAGGCGACCCCTACGAAATTGACACGCTGTTTTTGTATATGGCGAATATGGCATGGAATTCATCCATGAACACCAGTGCTGTCATGGATATGCTGACCGACAAAAACAGCAACGGCAGCTACCGCATTCCGCGCATCATCTATTCCGATGCCTATAGTTCGGAAATGGTGGCCTTCGCCGATCTGGTCCTGCCCGACACCACCTATCTTGAACGCCATGACTGTATCAGCCTGCTGGACCGCCCCATCTGCGAGGCGGACGCGCTGGCCGATTCCATTCGCTGGCCAGTGGTCGCACCGGACCGGGATGTGCGCCCGTTCCAGTCGGTTTTGCTGGACCTTGGCGCCCGCCTGAACCTGCCCGGCATGGTCAACGCAGATGGAACGCCCAAGTACAGCGATTATGCCGATTACATCACCAACCATGAACGCCGCCCCGGCGTCGGGCCATTGGCGGGCTGGCGCAACGGCGATGGCACAGGGAACGGGCGCGGCACCCCCAACCCCGACCAGATCGCGCGCTATATCGAAAATGGCGGTTTCTGGTCCACGCATATTCCCGAAAACGCGCAGTTCTTCAAACCATGGAACGCCGCCTATCAGGATTGGGCAGTCGCGCACGGGCTTTATGACAGCCCGCAGCCCTATCTGTTCAACCTGTATCTGGAACCGCTGCGCAAATTCCAGCTCGCCGCCGAAGGGCACGGTCACCGCCAGCCCCCCGACCACCTGCGCGCGCGCTTGATCCAGACCATGGACCCGCTGCCAATCTGGTATTCCACCTTCACCGATGCTGAAACCGATCCGGCCGAATACCCCTTGCACGCCCTGACACAACGCCCCATGGCGCATTATCATTCATGGGGCAGTCAGAACGCATGGTTGCGGCAAATCCATGGGGATACGCCACTTTATGTGTCGGGCGACATCTGGGTGCGCCACCACTTCCAGACCGGCGACTGGGCCACGCTCACGTCCCCCCATGGCCGCATCACCCTGCCTGTGGTGCGCATGGACGCCCTGAACCCCCAAACTGTCTGGACATGGAATGCCATTGCCAAACGGCGCGGGGCATGGGCACTGGACCCCGCCGCACCAGAAGCCACAAAATCCAGCCTGCTCAACCATCTGATTCATGAACTGCTTCCGCCCAAAGGCGACGGAATGCGATGGTCCAATTCCGACCCTGTCACTGGACAGGCCGCTTGGTATGACCTGCGCGTGCGCATTGAAAAAGCGCCAGCACACCAGACAACCAGCGCGCCCGCCCATCCGGCGCAAACCTCCCCCGTGCCGCCTGCGCCGCGTGACATGGCGCATCAGGTGAAGGAATAACTGTCATGCAGCTTCATCTTGCCCAAAATACTCATATGGCGCTGCGGCGCGGCCTGATGCAGAAGGGCCGCGCCCTATGACAAGCCTTCCCGCAAAAACCGGCCGCAAGCTGGGCCTTGTCATTGATCTGGACACCTGTGTGGGGTGCCATGCCTGCGTGATTTCATGCAAGGGCTGGAACACCGAAAACTATGGCGCGCCCTTGTCGGATATGGACGCATACGGTGCCACCCCCGAAGGCACCTTCCTGAACCGCGTCCATACGTTCGAGGTGGCGCGCCCCGCAGCCCCGCCCATGGTGGTGCATTTCCCCAAATCCTGCCTGCATTGCGATGACGCCCCTTGCGTGACGGTCTGCCCCACAGGGGCCAGCTACAAACGCGTTGAGGACGGCATCGTGCTGGTCAATGAAACCGACTGTATCGGGTGCGGGCTATGTGCATGGGCCTGTCCATATGGCGCGCGCGAAATGGACGCGGCCGCGAAGGTGATGAAGAAATGCACCTTGTGCGTGGACCGCATCTATAACGAAAACCTGCCCGCGCAGGACCGCGAACCTGCCTGTGTGCGCACCTGCCCGTCGGGCGCGCGGCATTTTGGCGACCTTGCTGACCCCGACAGCGATGTGTCGCGCCTTGTGGCCGCGCGTGGCGGGTTTGATCTGATGCCTGAACAGGGCACGCAACCTGTGAACAAATACCTTCCGCCGCGTGGCCGCGACACATTGCAGGCCCCCGATCTTGCCAGCCTGTGCGATCCGGTGACTGACAGCGCCACGGGGTTTCTTGGCTGGCTTGACCGTGCTTTGGAAAGGCTGTGATCCATGCATCCCGCGCCGTCGCTTATTGTGTTTACTGTGCTCTCGGGGCTTGGCTTCGGGCTGCTGGTCTGGCTGGGTCTTGGGGTGCGCGCGCCTTCGGGGATGGCGGCGTTTATCCTGTTCGGGCTGGGATACGGGCTGTCAGGGGCCGGGCTTGTGGCAGCCGCCTTCCATCTGGGGCACCCTGAACGCGCGCTCAAGGCGTTTTCGCAATGGCGCTCAAGCTGGCTGTCGCGCGAAGCGGTGCTTGCTGCTGCAACCTTGATGGTGATGGCCCCGCATGCGGCGGCCTCGGTTTTTGCGGGCGGTGGGCTGCCGGTGTTGGGGGGGCTGGGGGCAGTGCTGGCGCTGGCCACAATTTTTGCAACTGCCATGATCTATGCCCAGATCAAGGCTGTGCCCCGTTGGCACCATGCCAGCACGCCGCCGGTTTTCGGTCTGGCCGCGCTGGCGGGGGGCGCCCTGCTGGCGGGCCTGACGACGCTGGCCCTGTGGGGTATGCTGGCGCTGGCGGTGGCCATGGTGGCGCATTGGGTTGCAGGGGACCGGCAGTTTGCGCAATCGGGGTCCGATACGGGCAGCGCCACGGGGTTGGGGTATCTTGGCCGCGTGCGCCTGCTGGAACCGCCGCATTCGGGGCAAAACTACCTGCTGCGCGAAATGGTGTATGTGGTGGGGCGCAAACATGCCCATAAGCTGCGCCTGATCGCGCTTGTGCTTGGCGCATTGCTGCCCGCCCTGCTGCTGATGGTGCCTGCCAGTTACCTGACTGTCGCGCTGGCCCTTGTGGCGCATGTGGCGGGAATGTGTGTGCAGCGCTGGCTGTTTTTTGCGCAGGCAGAACATGTGGTGGGCCTGTATTATGGCAGGGCGTCGCAGGATTGACGGTTTCCAGCGCGCGCCCTTGCGGCTAAACTGCCAAAACCGACTGAAGCAGGACAGCACGCGTGAGCAAGACAATCCTTGACCGACTGGAAGCGCAGGGCCTGCGCATGACCGACCAGCGCCGCACCATCGCGCAGGTGATCGAACAGGCGTCCGACCACCCCGATGTCGAGGAATTGCACGCCCGCGCAAACGCACTGGATTCCCGCATTTCGCTGGCGACAGTGTATCGCACCGTCAAATTGCTGGAAGAAGTGGGTATTCTGGACCGTCTGGAATTCGGCGATGGCCGCGCGCGGTTCGAAGACAGCCAGCGTGACCATCACGACCACCTGATCGACATGGACACTGGCGATGTGATCGAATTTTGCGACCCCGAGATCGAGGCGTTGCAGGAAAAAATTGCCCGCCGATTGGGCTATACCTTGCATGGTCACAGGCTGGAGCTTCTGGGCCGCAAGATCACGAAGTGACGCAAGCATACAGCACTGTGCGAGATGTCAACCACAGTGTGAAGGGAATGTTGCAGGTGCCGCGCGGGCGTGCACCAAGCGCGAACCGCCCCCAACAGGCCAGCCGGATACGGCAGTGCAGTCGCGCAAGGCAGGATCAAACTACTGGTCCAACCGGCGTCGATAGGCCCCCGGTGACATATTGGCGAAAGCGCGGAACCGCCGGTTGAAATAGCTTGGATCATCATATCCCAACCTGTGCGCAATCGTTTGCGCGTTCATACGGGTATAGGCCAGAAGGCGGGCGGCTTCGCGCATCAGATGGGCTTCGATCATGGCTTGGGGGGCAAGTCCGGTTTGCTGTTTGCACAGTCGCGCCAGATTGCGCGTCGACATGCCCAGCGCGCTGGCATAGCGCGACACGGGCCAATGTGCCTGCGCGTGTGCGGCAATCAGCGATTGGAAACGCGGGATTCTGGCGTCATGGCGCGTCGGTTCTGTATCGGATGACGGGCCGTGATCCTTGAACAATGTGCACAGGATCTGGCCCAGAACGCAGCGCAATTCCGTGTTGCGAAAACGTCCGTTCCCCGACCAGATGTCAAACAGCCGCGTGAAACTGTCCTGAACTGCGCGATCAGGGGACACCACTGCAGGCTTGTGCGCAATGAAGGCCAGTTCTGCCCCGTCTGCCAGAAATTCCGGGAAGTCATGCACCGGCAAGCTTAGCACCCACCCTTCGGTTCCTGCCGAGAAATCGAACCCGTGCACTGCAGTCGGCGGCAGACACAGCGCAACAGGGGGCGCAAGGCTGCGCTGCCGCCCTTCGGCGTTGAAAATGATCTGGCCGGATAGCAACAGAAATATCTGCAACAGATGCGTATGCCGGTGTGGCTTTATCTGCCAGTCAAGCCCCGCTGCACGGTCAATTATCCGTTCCATATGCGCAATATCCGGGAAAGGTGCGTGTTCCCCATACAGGTGCCACGCAGGGATGTCATAGACTGGCTGTGTTTGGTCGCGCATGTCCGATTAATACCATAATTGGCGTTAGTAGTCCATTCCCGTTCAGGGGTCAGGCCTTAATATGACCATCAGATACAGATATTATGGGAAGGAACACCTCATGCGGACACAAGTTGCCATTATCGGGGGGGGGCCGTCAGGACTTTTGCTGTCGCAATTGTTGAACAAGGCGGGAATTGAAACAGTTGTTCTGGAACGCCAAAGCCGCGAACATGTGCTGTCGCGCATTCGCGCAGGCGTGCTGGAACGCGGCACTGTGGACCTGTTGAACCAGGCTGGCGCAGGGGACCGGATGGCCCGCGAGGGGCACCCCCACCATGGTTGCTACCTTAGCAGTGATCAGCAGATGATCCGCGTCGATTTTCAGGAAGCCTGCGGGCAGACAGTCATGGTTTATGGCCAGACCGAGGTAACCCGCGATCTTTACGAAGCCCAGGATGCCTTGGGCGCAACCCATATTCATGGTGTGGAAAACGTGGTTCTGCACGACCTGAAAACCGACAGCCCCTATGTGACATGGGACAAGGACGGGCAAACGCACCGGCTGGACACTGATTTCATTGCCGGATGCGACGGGTTCCATGGTGTAAGCCGCCGGTCCATCCCCGATGACGTGCGGCGCGAATATGAAAAGGTCTATCCCTTCGGTTGGCTGGGCGTTCTGTCGGAAACACCGCCTGTGTGCGACGAGTTGATCTATGCGAACCACCCGCGCGGTTTTGCCCTGGCGTCGATGCGCAACCCGATGCTGTCGCGCTATTACATTCAGGTGCCGTTGACCGACAAGGTCGAAGACTGGTCGGACGAGGCATTCTGGGCCGAGTTGAAAGCGCGCCTGCCCACCGGGGTTGCCGCCAATCTGGTCACCGGTCCGTCAATTGAAAAATCAATCGCGCCGTTGCGCAGTTTTGTGTCCGAGCCACTGCGCTGGGGGGCATTGTTCCTGTGCGGGGATGCGGCCCATATTGTGCCGCCGACAGGCGCAAAGGGCCTGAACCTGGCAACATCGGATGTGCACTACCTGTCACAGGCGCTTCTGGCCTATTATGGCACCAATGATTCCAGCGGATTGGACGGGTATTCCCACCAGGCATTGGCGCGTATCTGGAAAGCCATGAGGTTTTCGTGGTCGGTCACAACAATGATGCACCGCTTCCCGGAGCATTCGGACTATGACCAGCAAATGCAGCGTGTTGAACTGGATATGCTGGCCACGGACCCCACCGCACGCAAGCTGTTTGCGCAGAATTATACAGGCGTGCCACTTTGATACGGGCGTAGAACGTGCAAACGAAAGGGGGGCCTGGCCGCCTTATCGGACGGACCAAGGGCGGCATGAACACCAAACAGCATGCCGCCACAGATGCAATCGGTCGCCCAATCACCTTCTTCCTGCGGCCGGGCAGGTGGCACGCGCGCAAAGGGGGCGTTGCGTCGCGCGCGGTTGCGGTTTCGCTGTCAGACTTCTGCAACGGTGATGGTAACATCCATTCTGGGCAGGACAGTTTGCTGCGCGCGAAAGCTGCCTGTCACCGGCGCCACCTGTTCGATATTGCGCGCGGCGGCGACAGGGATAAGGTTTGCGGACCCGACGGAGCGATTGGTCGGATCAAAGGATATCCAGCCGGCGCCCGGAATGAACACTTCTGTCCAGGCGTGGGTTGATCCCTGACCTGCGGACCCGACAAGATTGCGCGCAGGGTCGAACAGATAGCCCGAGACGATCCGCGCGCCAAAGCCCAGTGTTCTTATGGCTTCGGCGAACAGAACAGCGAAATCCCGGCACGACCCACGGCCCATGTCCAGCGTATCAAGCGGCCCCTGGGTGCCCTGATCCTCGCGGCATTGATAGGCGATCTGCGCCGAGATCCCGTTGCTGATATCCTTGAGCAGCGACAATGTATCTGTGGGCCTTTGCATGACGAACTGTTCCACCCAGCAGGCCAGGCGGCCTGTCATATCCACATATTGCGGGCGCGCGAGGGCGTTCAGATCGGTCCAGTCCTCGTTGGAATAGTGGAACGGATAGTTCAGCGCGGATGCTGCGATATCGAATACAGGCCAGCGCGGGGCGCTGAGGGTCAGGGTCAGCGCGCTTTCGATCATCAGATGGTCCGACATTTCAGCGACCGTCGCTGTAGCGATCGAGTTTCCGGCAACATCATGCGACCAGGTCACATTTGCTGCTGGCGATACTGTCAGGTCGAATGACAACAGCTTGAGTTCGCGCGTCTCTCTGGGGCGCAGCATCATCCGGTGGGGGCCGAACGCTACGGGCGCAGCAAAGGTGTATTCTGTTTTGTGGGTTATGCGAATTTGGGTCATGTTCCGGGTGCTTGTGTGCAGGTCACTTATGGCGCGGGCGGCCATCACGCAAGGGCGCGGATGACTTCCATGACACCGACCCTTTGCAGCGCGGGCAGATACGTTCGCCAAAACCACTGCTTTGGAAAGTGGTCTTGCATCGCAGGCATGCGCGTTTGCCGGGATTATCACCTGTCGCTTTTTGCAGGGCCGTCAGGTCTGGCTGGGTCGGGGTCACAGTCTGGCGTGGCGCGGCAATTCGGCCATCTCCGCCTCCTTTGTCCAGACATGGAAGCCTGTCATTTTGGCGGGCCCGAATGTCTGGGTCAGCGGCACATCTGCAGCGTCGCGCCCACGCGCCACCAGAAAACGCGCGAAACGCGGGCTATTGTTGCGCGGGTCGTATATCCACCATTCACCATCCAGAAACACCTCCATCCAGGCGGCGAAATCACCAGCAGGGTGGGGCAATGGTTCACCAATATCGCTTAGGTATCCGGTGCAATAGCGCGCCGGTATGTTCATGCAACGGCACAGGGTGATTGCCAGATGCGCAAAGTCGCGGCACACGCCGACCCCTTCCGCAAGGGTCTGCGACGCGGTTCGCGTTGCGCTGGCGTGCTGGTATCCGAAGCGCACATGCGCTTGAACGTAATCGCAGATGGCCTGCACGCGTGCAGAACCGGGGTGCCCCTGACCAAACAGGTTCCATGCCTGGTCTGACAGCAGGTCAGTGTCACAATAGCGGCTGCCCAACAGATACTTGAGTGTGTCGAACGGCAGGTCTTGCACATCGACCTGCGCTTTGGTGGTGGCGACCACGTCGGGGTGGCCACAATCCCGGAAGACCCCGTTTGTGGACAACACGAATTCCCCCGCAGGGGCCAGCATGCGTGTGCACCAGTTCCCGAAATCATCATGATAGCCTGCAAGCGGAATGCCGGGATGGGTGATCAGATCATCCTGTTGCACCATGTCGTCAAAGCATGAGGAATGGACATTCAGAATTGCCAGCAGCGGGGTCGGTTGTGGGAAGCTGAATTCAAGGCGGCACCCCAATGTGATCAGCATGCGCCGCGCCCGTGATCAGCGGCGTGCGGTGGCATGCCTTCGTTTTCGGCAACCTGAACGGCAAAGGACGGCTGGCGGTGCGCGCCTGGCTGGTCCTTGCTGCCGGTGGTGCCAGTCGCGCCGCCACGCGAACAGATCTGGCGCAACTCCGGTTCCGATATGCGGTTAGCGTTTGTCATCAACCGGACCATTGATTTGGCCAGCAGCCTTTCAAGAAAAAGATCGAACTGCCGTTGTCTGGCGGGTGGGTCGCAGACCAGCCGGTGGTAAAGCACGCCAGACAGCACGTCCATCGACCTGGCGCGCGCAGGATGCGCAGGAAGGGAAGGCCATCTGAGAAGGACCGCAGCGGGCCGCTGTTGACCCTCAAGGGAACCATGTGTTGGTTCGCCCCCGGTTTCCAGATCATCCTTAGCGTCAAGCAATAGCGCATCACAGCGCGGATTACTGAACGGTTCGGTGTTTGACCCTGTTATGGTGCGTGTCAGGTTCTGCATATCTGCCCTTTCATTGCGAATTGGGCCGCAGGGCGGCCAGTGGGGGCGCGGCTGGTGTGGGTGTCAGCCGCCAACGCGAATTCCTGTCATGCCACCAAGAACGCCAAACGCGCTAAGCAGCCACAGAATTACGGCAATGACGATAACAACATTCAGGATGGATTTTATCTTTCGATCCATCGGGATATAGGTATTCACCAACCAAAGCAGAACACCAACGACGATCAGCGTGACGATCAGATTCATAAGTGGCATGTCGCGTATCCTTGTGTAATCGTGCATGCGTTCGGACCATTTGCCGGACGATCCCGGCGGGCCAGACGCTTCGGTTAAACGAAACCTTACCGCGCCTTGCCCATCCTGAAACTGATTGGCGTTAGTTCCGCGCGATATGCGGCCGGAATTGTGCATTTGGCGTGGTGCACTGATTTGAATCAGCGACAGGCGCCGCACGATACGCTATGCAGGGGGATATATCGGCGGACACTTCCGTTCGCCATTGCATGACAGGCGGCACGCTGCCGCGTCCTGTGATTGTCAGTTCCTTTGAAAGGACGGCACGCATGCCCAAAATGGATACATTTCGTCAGGGGGGCACCCCGTTTGATGGATTTCTGTATGCCGAACTTGGGCAGGACAGGGACGGCAAGTCTGTCAGTGTCCTGTCTGCACTGGCCCGCCTTGGCGTGGACCCATGGGATGAAGCCGCCGATCTGGCCGATATGCCCCAAGACGGCGCGCGCGTCCGCCTTGGCGACTTGCTGGCGCGGTTCAGGGATGTGCCTGCCCTTGGGGGCGGGAACGCTACGGTTATCCTGCGGCTGGTCAGCTTGTTGCCAAAAGCCCCGGCGCGCACCAGCGGGCAACAGACGGATTTGCCGGCCATCGCCAAAGCAGTGGGGTTCGGGCCGATCATTGCAATACTGCTTGTCGTGCTGGTTCTGGTGCAAACGTTCTTTCTTGGGGCGAATGGCAGCGGAAACTGACGGTGTTTTCCGCCCGCATGGCCCACAGGCACAATGACCATACTGTGGTGGTGTTCGCGCGTCGCGCAAAAAGGCGGCACGCGATTATTTCTGTTAATGGCATGTGACACCGGAATTTCACACGGTGTCATGCGACTGCAACGAACGCAGAACGGTCTGACCTACCCGATACCTGCTGAAAACAGGGCGTTCTGTAACGCTCAGGTGTATTCCCTATATGGAAGGAAGTGTGACCATGGAAAAGAACCGCAAGAAGAAGGCAAACGGCCCGACCCCGAAAAACTCAAAACCGCCAAGTGATTACAAGGCGCGCGAGTCTGAAGGCAAGCACAGTCAGGCAGACAGCAAGTTCCAAAAGGAATTCGGCAAGGCAAAAGACACCCTGCGCAGGGGCTGATTTTGCAAGCCGATTGTGCCCCGCCGTGGCGTCCCTCGCGCGGCGGGGCAACTTTCGGGCGGTTTCCGACCGGAATGTGGGCATACTGGGCTGTGGTCTTGCTGTTTTCGGGGCATGCGCGCAAGCGTTGCAGGCGGCAAGGCGCCCTGTCTGTGCTGCGCGTTTGGCAACAGTGACAGGCTGGAACAGCCGTCACATCTCGACAGAAAACGCCCTAACTTCGGCGCACGGAATTTCCACCGGCCAGAATTCCATTAATCAGCGCGGCCACGGCCGTATGCATTTCTGCGTGGTCCCCTACCCCGGCGGCGGATTCATGCGCCGCTGCCGCATCCCGCAAAATGCCTACGATTTCCTTTTCGGGCAGAACCTTTCGGTCGTTCAGCGCAAGAAGCAGCGATTCGCATATGGACAGGGCCGCGGTTCCGGAAATGTCATTGGGGGCAGGCATGATCGGCTTCGCTTTCGGTTGGGGGAAGGGGCGGGTCGCTGCAGCAGTCCCTCGCGATAATAGGCGCAATTTGTTAGACTGGGCTGATCCAGAGCAGCCTGTGGCACATGTTCACGGGCTATTCGCAATAGAACGTCAAACCGATGCCGACCCAGCGGGAAACCGACATGTTGATTTTACAAAGTCCATTGACACGAAAGCTATCGGCTTTCGTGGCCCTGTCGGATGACGATCTTTCGACGCTTGCGCGGTTTCACCGGCGCAGGCGCAGTTTTCCATCAGGGCACGAGCTGATTCACGAAGGTGAACGCAATCAATCCGCGTTTATCCTTGCCGAAGGTTGGGCCTGTTCCTACAAAATCCTGCCCAATGGCGAACGGCAGATTGTCAATTTCCAGCTTCCCGGCGACTTTCTGGGACTGCGCAGCGTGCTGTTCCGCACAATCGACCATAGTGCGCAGGCCGTGACGCGCATAGAAGCTTCTGAAGTATTGGCATCGGATATTCTGGACGCGTTTTCCACAGCCCCGCGCCTTGCCACTGCTGTTTTATGGGCCGCCTCGCGCGACGAGGCGATGGTGGTGGAACATCTGGTCAACCTTGGACGCCGTTCCGCCGAAGTGCGCATGGCACATTTCCTGCTGGAACTTGGCGCAAGGCTGAAACTGGTGGGCGTGGGGGACAATAGCGGTTTTGACTGCCCGCTAACGCAATACCACCTGGCCGACGCGTTGGGCCTAAGTGCCGTGCATGTCAATCGCGTGCTGCGTCATCTGCGCGAAGAAGGGTTGGTGACCTTCCAGAAAGGCAGGGTCATTTTCGATGATATCAGCAAACTGACCGTGCTTGCAGGGTTCGATCCTGATTATCTGGATCAGGAAGGGCCACTGTTGCGTTAAAGCATGTTATTCAAAATTGGCAGCCGGTTTTAAGCTTCACAGGACATGCGAAACAATTAAGTTTGCGGATGTATCCAGATATGCAGGTTGGCGCGCTGTGGGTTTTTTGGCTGGACGCAGCCGTTCGTGCGCCAGACAGGTCCGTGCAGCAGGCCCCGAAGCAGTCGCATATTCACCCGTTCTGGCGGGCTTTCCACCGTGGCATGCGGGCTACAAATCCGGTCAAAGCTTCTGGCCAAGCTGCACAAGCGTCTCATGCAGCGCCTGCGAAATTTCAATGGTTTGCGCGCGTAACGCACGTTCGGCCATGCGTCGCGCACCGGGCAGGCGCGCACCCGGCTGGGTTTCTATGGCTGCAAACATCGCTTCGGCGCGTTCGGTGAAGCCCGGTGCGAAGCGTGCAGGGTCCAATACCAGAATGAAATGCGCCAGATCGGGCGGCGGGCCTTGATCATCGAACAGGGAACTGGCCTGCCATGCGAAATTGGCCCCGGCCAGACCGGCAGTCAGCAATTCCACCATCAGCGCCAGCGCCGCCCCCTTCGCGCCGCCAGAAGGGGTCATGGTGCCGGCCATTGCGGCATCGGCGTCAGTGGTCGGGTTGCCGTGTATGTCCAGCGCCCACCCTTCCGGAATGGGGTGCCCCGCCTTTTGTGCAAGCATGACCTTGCCGCGCGCCACCTGGCTAAGTGACAGATCAATCAACAGCGGGTCGCCCTGTTCCCGTGGCGCGGCAAAAGCGACGGGGTTGGTGCCATACAACGCGCGCGTACCCCCCCATGGGGCAATGGCCGCAGGCGCGTTCGCAAATGCCAAGGCAATCAGCCCCAAGCGCGCGAAGGGTTCCACCGCTTGTCCCGCCACGCCAAAATGGTGCGAATGTGTGACGCTGACCACCGCGACACCCAAATCAAGCGCGACATCCCGCGCGGCGGCTGCGCCCGCATGGATTGCAGCGAAGGCAAGGCCAAAGCCCGCATCAACCCGGATCACAGCCCCGTCGCGCACAACCAGGGGCGCTGCATCGGCCACCACCTTGGACGCGCGCATTTGTGCGGTATAAAATGGCACCCGCGCCAGCCCATGCGAAGGCAGCCCCTCGCGTTCGGCCAGAACCAGTGCCTCTGCCGCCGGGTCCGCCAGGGGTTTGGGCATCCCGCAGGCCATGAAGGCATCCCGCGCCAGCATGTGCGCTGCATCGAGGGAGAGCGGGACAGTGCACATTGCAGAATTCCTGAGTTAGCTTATTGAAAATTCATATAGTTTGCAGGATCAATCCATGTCAACGCAGTTCCAATTGCTGCGGGCATCAGGGCAAGGCCATTTCCCGGCACGCGCCTATTCTTGCGACGAAACCATGCCTGTCCTAAGCCCTGGCATTCATCCGGTCATAGATACGTTTGCTGGCAGTTCCCCAAGCGCAGCACCTTCCGTTTGCCCGCAGGTGCAAAGCGGCCCCGTTCCTGACAATTGACGATCCATACATCGCAATCTATCCTGATCAGCATCCAAGAAGGAGATTTATGCGCAGGGGCTTCGATTGAACCGCATGTAGCGGCATCGCACGGCACATAAGTGCCGGTCTTTTGCATGAATTGTCTGGAGTTCACATAATGAACCACGGCATCGTGATCCGGCCCTTTGACAGGGCTGCGGATACTGAAATACTGTCATCCATCTGGTTTGACGCGTCGATCATTGCGCATCCGTTCATCGGCAGGCGCAGGCTTCTTGAACAACGCCGACTGATCGCGGATGAATACCTGCCGAACGCAGAAACCTGGGTTGCGTCCCATTCTGGGCACGCGATTGGCTTTATCAGCCTGCTGGATAGCTTTATCGGTGGGCTTTTTGTCGCGCCAGACCGGCAGGGCTTGGGCGCGGGCCGCAGGCTTGTCGCGCACGCGCTGGCGCAGAAGGGCGCGCTTTCGCTGGAGGTCTATACCGCCAACGAACACGCCGTCCGCTTCTACACGTCGCTGGGTTTCAGCGAAGTGTCCCGGCGCGATGTGGATGATTTCGGCTATCCGTATCAAAATGCAGCATTGCACCTGCAGGGTTGAAGAACCGACCGGGCAAGACGTTCTTGCCCGGTCATGCCATCGGACTTGGTTGCCCCCCCGCGAAGTTCACGCCTTAACTTGTTTCCTTGCGCGAACCACCAAAACCACGCACAGACCCGCCGATGCGCTGATCCGTGATTTTCAGCCTGAGATCGGCCCCCGGTTGATCCGCGCAACAAGGAGCCCGGACGCGCTCGTGAAAAGCTGCGCGGTCACCGTAATCCTGAAAGAAGCGCTCGCTGCAATCCGCGGCGAATGGGTCGTGCCGGGGCAGACCTTCGTTCCCTGTGACATGAACATATTGGCACATACAGCGAGGGGTGCCATCTCCAGCGCGCTGAAGAAGAAGCTGGGCCTGCCCATCTTGTCTGAAAGGGTCGTTGCCAGGGGAACCTTCCACAAGCTGGAAGCGAGGGTAATGCTCTGGCGCTCAGGCGGTATGCTTGCGCAGTCGGCGCAGATGCCAGCGGTAAATGATCGGCGCGAGAACGTAATCATAGAGCGCGGAAGCAACCTGTCTGATCCCCGGCAACCCCACGATCCGCGCCAGCCAACGGTATTTCGGCATCTGTTCCCAAAGGACCAGAAATGCGGGTATCCCCGAAGTCAGCTTGTCCCCATGCAAAACGTATAGCCGCCGTGCCGCAGTGTCTGCATCAAGCCCCCACTGAGACCGCGCGTCCGAGTTCAGATCATCGAACCGGATCGGCAGGTCGTTTGCATCTGCATACTGCGCGTAATGCTGTATCTCGAAGTTACAGACAGGGCAGTTTGCGTTATAGAGGACGGATGTCTGCGCTTTCTTTTCCATATGGGGCATATAGGTCTGTGCGTAGTGAATTCAAACCGGCGCTACCCCGTCTATTGCCTCGGTATCGCCTCAAAAAACCGGCGCAGCGCTGGACCTGCGCACGCGTGATACACGCGCCTCCGGAAGAACACCTCGCGCGCGGCGCAAGGGGTATCAGCCGCGATATGATCGGATTGCAAGCTGCAGGACTGGCGCAGGATAGCAGGTCTGATGACGGGAGTGTGAAGACGCTATAAAGCGTGGCAAATAGTCGGCCAGAATACTGTCAGGCAGATAGCCAATTGATGGCATCAAACGAAAATACAGATCCTGATGCGATAGTTACAGGATGGTTCGCAGGCGATCTGGTTGGCCAGAATATCAACATTCTTGATCAATGGTTTTTCGTCACATTCCCCAAGTCGTCAACCCGACTTCGGGAACCTTAGCTTTCTACCCCGGACTTTGGTAGCAGGCGCCGGAAATCTGTGCCCAGCAGTAGGTCGCGAAATGTGCGTGCCGATGGGGAAAGCGTACGTCCGGCGAGATATGCAAGCCCAATGCGCCGGAACATCGTCGGGCGTTCAAGTGGGCGCACGACCAACCCCTTCGCGCCAAGAACAGGTAAAGTAAGCGACGGAAGCGCGGTCACACCAAGGGCTTCAGCGACAAGCGCGCCCGCTGTCGCAAGATGGGATACCTCAAAGCGTGGTCGTAGGGTCAGACCCTCATGGGCCATCGCAGAGTCTATAAGCGCGCGGACACTTGTGCCGGGCGACATTGCGATGAACGGCATAGAAACCAGCTCTTCCCATGTGTAGCTTCTGGGTTCGTCAAGCGGTCCACCGGCCCAGGCGACCGCCATGAATGGCTCCTCGAATAATGGTTTGAAGGCAAGCCGGTCAGAGGCCGCGACAGCGCCCGCCGTAAAGCCAAGATCGGCGCGCCGTTCGAGTAGTGCCGCAACAACACCATCCGAGAGTGCATCGAAAATGCGGACGTCAACATCGGGCCGGTCTGCAGCAAAGCGCGCGATGATTGGCGGCAATAACCCGGCGGTCACGGATGGCAACCCTGCAAGCGTCAGTTGTCCGCGGCGCGCTGCCAGAAAAACGTCGAATTCGTCCAGCGCGGTTTCGGTTTCCGCAAGAATTCGCCCGCCCAGTTCCAGCAGTCTGTGGCCTTGCGGTGTCAATTCCACATTGCGTGTGTCGCGGTCAAACAACCGCACATCAAGTTTATCTTCTATGCGGGCAATCAACCGGCTTAGGGCCGAACTGGACAGGCCAACGGCCTCCGCGGCACCACGGAAGTTCTTAAACTCTGCCAGCCGGACAAAAGCCTGAAGTTCAAACAGATCTAGATTGATGCGTTTCATGCACTGAATAATGATATACTTTCACTTCTATCACCAGTTCAAAATCTGCATGATCTGTGCCACGGCCTTTGGGAGGAGGCAGGCGATAAACCGGGGAGGGAGGCCCCGTAGTCGCATTTCCCTTGAACCTGATTGCAGACGGACCCTGAATTCCCAACGCCGAAATTCCCGTGGTGCAGCGCAGTCGCGCAGCATGAATATATTTCTATGACAGCAACCCAGGAGTGCTTCATGTCCATTCGCAATATTCTTCTTGGCGGTGCCGCCGTCTTCGCTTTGACCTTGCCGACACACGCGTCCGAAAGGCTCTTGATAGGGTCCACTTCGGCATCATCCAGCCATTATGGCTATTTTGTTGCCGTCGCCCAGCTTGTGAACGAGCGCGTCACAGATGTGGAAACATCGGTTGTTGAAACTGGCGCCACCCTTGACAACTTGCGCCGCATTCAGCGCGGTCAGGTTGATCTGGGCCTTGTCACCACCAATGTTGCGCATCACGCGCTTGCAGGTACGAACGAGTTTGACGGGCAACCTGTCGAAACCCAGTTGCTGTGGGTCTACACTGCTGCGCCGCAAAATGTGGTTGTGCGCCAGGATGCGGGGGTTTCCAGCATGGCAGACCTGAAAGGAACGCGATTCAATCCCGGAATACGCGGTTCGGCAACCGAGCAGACATCCGAGGCGGTTTTTGAAGCGCTTGGAATTGCGCCAGCGCATGTGCGTGGGTCCACCACGGATGTGGTGGATATGATCAAGGACAATCGCGTGATTGGCTATGTGAAATCCGGCGCGGGCACACGGCTTGACGCTTCAACACTTGATATCGCGACATTCACCCCGATCACAGTGCTTAGCCTGACCGAAGAACAACAGCAGATCCTGCGCACCGAAATGCCGGACATTTCTGTTGTCGATATCCCGGCAAGCCCGGATGATGGCATGCCTGCCTATACAACATGGAGTTTCGGGGTGGGCGTCGCGGCCAGTCCCGACCTGAGCGAGGAAACCGCGTATCAGATTGTCCGCACGATCATGGAAGATGAAACCGCACAAGCCAATGCAATGGCAGAATTGCGCGGCGCGAATCTTGCTGATCTGACCATGACATATGGAACAATCCCGTTGCACCCGGGTGCATATCGCTGGTTTAGCGAGCAGGGTATAGATGTTCCCGTGCATTTGATGCCAGCGTCAGCGAATTAAACAATGCCGGGCAAGGACCATGGAAGGGATAGTCATGCGTGAAGCGCTCTCCAAGGGCCTTGCCCTGACCATTGGCTTTTTCGTTTTTTATACTGCCGCCACCGGACCATTCGAAAGCCTGATCCAGCGCGCTTTGTTTATCGGGCTTGTTGTCGCGCTTGGTTTGACGATTTACCCGCTGGGCGCGGGCAAATCCTGGCGGCCAATCGGGCTTGTTGTCGACCTGACGCTTGCCTGCATCACGATTGCTGCCTGCGGCTATATTGTCGTGAACTATGATGCAATAATGACATCCTTGCCATGGGCCACTGTGACCGACAAAATCCTTACCCTTGGTCTGGTGGTGACCTTGCTGGAAATTGGCCGGCGCGCTGTCGGGCTGATCTTTCCAATCCTTGTGCTGACTGGACTTGCTTATGCGTTGCTGGGTCATCACTTGCCCGGCGCGCTGGGGCATCGGGGTTTTGACGCGGATTTCGTGACCGAAACCATCTTTCTAGGCGATCTCGGGGTTTGGGGCATGTTGGTTGGTATCGCGTCAACTGTCATCGCCGCGTTTGTTCTGTTCGGGGCGCTGCTGTTGCACACCGGCGGAGGACAGGCCTTCATGGATCTTGCCATGCGCCTGGGGGGCAAAAGCCCCGGTGGCGCGGCAAAGATCGCCACAATCTCATCGGGGTTGTTCGGTATGGTTAGTGGCAGTGCGGTTGCGAATGTCGCCACGACCGGGAATTTCACGATTCCGATGATGAAACGACTGGGCTACCCTAAGCCCTTTTCTGCGGCAGTAGAGGCTGTGGCCTCTACCGGGGGGCAGATCGCGCCGCCCATCATGGGGGCCGCTGCGTTCGTGATGGCCGAAATTCTTGGCGTAAGCTATGTTACGGTGATGGTTGCTGCAATTCTGCCAGCGACACTGTTCTATGTATCTGTTTTTGTAACCGTTCATATTACTGCTATTCGCCGCGGTCTGCAGATCGTGCCCGAAAATGAACTGCCTGCCTGGCGCGAGATCGTTGCGCCCAGACGCGTGCTGCCGATCATTGCCGCGCTTGGCCTTCTGTTCACCGGCATTTTCCTTGGAAGGTCCATCGCTACAGCGGCGTTCTGGGGCATCATGGGGCTGTTGATTGCCTTTGTTTTAACGCGGGCGGGGCAAATGCCATGGCGTGACATGGCAGCGCGTGTTCTTGACGGGTTCGGGGATGCGGGGCGCGGGCTGGTTATCATCGGTGTGCTGCTGGCGGGTGCCCAGATCCTTGTATCCATGATCAACCTGACGGGCATTGGTGTTACACTAAGTTCCATGATCGTCAGCCTTGCGGGGGATCGCACCTTCTTTGTGGCGCTGATTGTGGCGGGTGTGTGCCTGATTATGGGGATGGGTCTGCCGACAACCGCGGCCTATGTTCTGGTCGCAGCAGTTCTTGCGCCTGCCATGACAGCGGTGGGTGTGGACCCGTTGGCGGCGCATATGTTCGTGTTCTATTTCGCAACACTGTCCGTCATCACGCCACCTGTTTGTGTAGCTGTTTTTGTGGGTGCAGGCATTGCCGGGACAAACTGGCTGCCAGCCGCCATCGAGGCGGTGCGCCTTGCGGCGGTCGTTTATATCGTGCCCTTTATGATCTTGCTATATCCGGGCATGACCGGCCAGGGCGGAGCCTTGGCCATTGCAGAAGCCGCCATGTCCGGCCTTGTGCTTGTTATTGCGATCCCCGGTTTGCTGAGTGGCCAGCCGCTTTTCGGAAATCGGTTCGCTGATGCGCTGGTCTATCTAATGGCGGTGACGCTTGCGATTGTGCCGCATTGGATTGGCCCGCCCCTGGCGCTTGGGGTGCTCGCTTTCGGCTTCTGGCAGCGCCATGTTCACCTTAGAAAACGTCAGATCACCAGTGCGCAGGAAGGTTAATATTATGAAAACTGTCCGAATTGGTACGGGCGCTGGTTTTTCCGGGGACCGGATTGAACCGGCTGTTGACCTGGCAGAAAAAGGCGATCTGGACTTTCTTGTTTTCGAATGTCTTGCCGAACGCACAATTGCACTTGCCCAACAGGCGCTACTGCGTGATCCAAATGCCGGTTACGACCCCATGCTGGTTGCACGGATGCGCGCGGTTTTGCCCGCCTGCCATGCACGGGGGGTGCGGATTGTCACCAATATGGGCGCGGCCAACCCTTTTGCCGCGGCCGACGCCGTGCGCGCAGTGCTGCGTGAACTTGGCCTTCACGGTATGCGTGTCGCGGCCGTAAGCGGGGATGATGTGCTGGCAGAAGTCAAATCAGGGAATTACCGGATTGATGAGACGGGACAGCCAGTGTCCGCGCTTGGCAGCAAGCTGATTTCGGCAAATGCCTATCTTGGCGCTGGCCCGATTGCGCTGGCCCTCGATCGTGGCGCCCATATCGTAATTACCGGCCGTGCCGCAGATCCTGCTCTTTTCCTCGGTCCGCTTGTGCACGCGTTCGGGTGGGCTATGGACGACTGGGGCCGCCTTGGGCGTGGCACGGTTGTTGGCCATCTTTTGGAATGCGCTGGCCAGATCACAGGCGGCTATTTCGCAGACCCCGGCTATAAGGACATTCCCGATCTGGCGCGCCTTGGTTTCCCGATAGGAGAGGTTGACGAGGACGGAAATGTGACAGTGACCAAACTGCCCGGGACAGGGGGGGCGGTTACCCCGGCCACTGTAAAAGAACAGCTTTTGTATGAAATCCATGATCCGCGCCGATACATCCAGCCCGATGTGATCGCGGATTTTTCCGGCGTCAGGATTGAAGAAACAGGTCCGGATAAGGTCCGTGTCACAGGGGGGGATGGCTGTGCAAAAACCGGGCTTCTGAAGGTGTCGGTGGGATATATCGATTCCTATATCGGCGAAGGGCAGATTTCCTATGCGGGACCGGGCGCGATGGAGCGGGGGCGTCTGGCCATCGAAATCGTGGCAGAGCGTCTGAAAATCACGGGTGTCCCCTGCGCTGAAACCCGTGGCGAACTGATTGGTGTGGATTCCATCCTTGGTGCACGACTTTCGGGGAATTGCTCTGCCCCCAGAGAGGTGCGTGTGCGCTTTGTCGGTCGGACAGATCGCCGCGAAGATGCCGCGCGTGTCGGAAATGAAGTGGAATCGCTGTATCTTAACGGACCGGCTGGCGGCGGGGGTGCTGCGAAATCCACGCGGGAAATTGTCGGCATTGTGTCGACACTTGTGCCGGAAAACCGGGTAAGCCCGGGCATTCACATTCAGGAGACTTGACATGCGCTTGCGTGAAATTGCCCATTCCCGCACTGGTGATAAAGGCGATACGTCCAATATTTCTGTCATCGCATTTGATCAGAATGATTTTGCACTGATTGCCCGCGAAGTGACCGCAGACCGTGTCAACGAGCATTTCAAAGGTTTGGTTACTGGCGAGGTGCTGCGCTACGAGTTGCCCCAATTAGGGGCATTGAATTTCGTTATGCGCGGCGCCTTGCGCGGGGGGGTGACCCGATCCCTGGCTTTGGATGCCCACGGCAAATGCCTAGGCTCCGCAATCCTGGACTTGGAAGTGTATGACACAACCGCAGAACATTTGGCCGGGTAGACCCCAAAGGTATGTGAAGCACCCCTCGGCATGACTTGGCCCCCGAATCCGGCAAACGCCATTGGCTGCGCAGCGCATGGCACATTTGATCTGGGCACCTTTTGCCAGGTCACGAAAAACAGCTACTGCGTGCCTTTAGACGCCTGAATCCGGTAGGCCATTTGTGCGCGCGATACCCCAAGCAAGCGGGCTGCGGCGGCCACATTTCCGCCCGATGCATGAAGGGCGCCATGCAAGATGCTTGCGCCCAGGCTGTCGAAGGTCACGTCACCTTTCGTGAAGGCCGGTTGCAACATTGACCAGAACATGTCGCCTTCTGGCGTTGGTGTATCAGGTGGCGCATCGCTCAACGCGAGGCGTAGATCCGAAGCGCTAAGCAATTCAGGCTGTTCCGCCAGCAAGGCCGCGCGCGACAGCAGGCAGCGCAACTCGGTCAATCCCGCGCGGAAATGGATCGAGGCCAATAGCGTTGCGGCATCGTCGCTCAGGCGTGTCGGCCCCTGAATTGCCAGCAGTTTTTCCGCCAGTCGGGGCACATCTGCCTTGCGGGTATTCAGGTCAGGCAAGCAGACTGGAAACACTGATAATTCATAGGCGAGCTCTGGAAGAAACCGCATGTCTGAAAGCAGGGCATGCGGCGGATTGTTAGACAGCGCAACAACCAGCGGGGCGTGCCCACGTTCCAGTGTCAGCAGGTCAAGCAACGCGTATTGCCGGTCAACAGGCAGCGTTTCAATGGCTGCAATAACGATCCCCTTTGACTGCGCCTGACTTTGTTCGGGTGTCTGGCGCAGCGCAGCAAGTCGCGCGGTCAGGTCGGGCGCTTCCGCATGGATTATCTGAAACGTGCTTTCCGGATAGCGTTGGTGATAAAGCCAGCGTGCCGCAAGCCTGCAGCCGGCCCCCACAGGTCCGCATATAAGTGCAGGTAACTTGTTCGTCGCAACTTTCTTCAGTCTTTCATGGACCGGAGACAGAACAAGAGATGTCAGATCATCATGCGGTTGTGTCTGGGTTTTCCGTTTTGCGGATGAACCGATACCCCAAGGCGTGCCCTGCGGACCAATGACTTCTCTAAGAAAAAACTGAACAAAAGGATCATCAGGGCCCCAGCCATCCACTGTTTTGCCAACGACACGGCAACTTTTGTGCCCTGTGGCCGAGCAGCTTAATTCCTTGTAGATAACAAGCCTGCGGAAGAACACACTTGCATAGCCTGATGCATATCCTGTTTGCAGCCAGCATACAGGTTTTGTCGCGCGCCCGTGGCGGCGTTGGTAATTGCTTGCCTCGACGGATTCATGCCACAGGAAATCGCCTGTAAAGCGGTCAGACTCGAAGTCGAAATCATTCGAGATCGTCTCGACCTTGACAGTCCCGGTTACCATGTGCAGCCGTGTGCCTGCCGTGAACGCATCCCCCGGGTCAAGCGTTGGCCAGGACTGCCGGATGAATTCCGCATCCTCGCGCCCGCTGCGGAACCCAAGACGCAGCATCAGGACCATGGCATCATGTTCATTATAGCGTCGCATCAGCTGATCGCGCAGATCATCGAAAAAGCTCGCGCGGGTAAGCAGCATGCGTTCCCCCTTCAGGGAGATGGTGCCCTGAGCCGGGTTGAATTCCAGCAGGTCCAGCAAATCGCGCAGGGTCGGACGACCGCCGCGGGTAAGGAGTTCATTCTGGCTTTTGTCTGTATACATGATACCGGTTTATCAAATGGTGAATCTTATTTCATCATTTAATAACGCGGCAATGCAGCAGAATCAGCGCTAAAAACTACATGATTGCGCAGATAATTCATATGCAACCCATACAAACACCCGAATATGAATGACAATTACCCGCTGCAAACGCATTGCCGCAATGCAGCTTAATTTTTTCCGGTTGACGGAACTTCTGGCACGCCTGTTGGATGGATAAGCCAACCCGACAGGTCAAGGGAGGACCAGATGACCACGAAAAAGCTGATTACCAAACTGCCGCCAGAACCTCATGAAGCGATGATCCATCGCTTCGGCAAAGAAGGGGCGTTCATCCCAGGTGATGATGCCAGAAACCCTTGGGTGCCATTTGGCGAAGCTGCCGCGATCAAGCATCTTGCATTCGATGTCCGCAACAATTCGGCGGCCAATATTCTTTGGGTCAAGGGCGGGGGACGGATTGGAACGCACAGGCATCGCGGGGTTGTTTCGGCCGTAACGCTGGAAGGGTCTTGGGGCTACTATGAATATGATTGGGTCGCCCGCCCTGGCGATTTCGTTTACGAACTGCCGGGCACGGCCCACACGCTGTATTCGGATGACCCCAATGGCATGAAGGCGTTGTTCTGGTTGAACGGGGCGATCGAGTTTTTTGATGACGAGGCGCAATACGACTTCACCGCTGATGTGTTCTGGTTCATCGACCATTATGTGAGCTACTGCGAGGCAAACGGAATCGCCATCAACAACGACATGTTCATATGAGCGCCCTGGTCGGAACGCGCGGGCGAAGAGAAGGGTAAACATGTCGCTGGAAACAATGTTCAATGTCGCAGGAAAATCCGTAATTGTAACGGGGGGTGCGTCCGGAATCGGCAGGGCCTATGCCGAAATCATGGTCGAATGCGGCGCACAGGTCTGTATTCTGGATTGCGATCAGGACGGTTTGGGCCAAACAGTTGCCCAAATCGAGGCAGAAGGCTGGTCGGGCCGGGTATGGTCCATACCAGTGGATGTAAGTGACCGTCCTGCATTGGCTGAAGCGTTCGACGCGGTTGCCCGGACACATGGGCGTATTGATGTGGTTTTTGCGAATGCGGGGCTGGATGCAGGCCCCGGTTTCAAGACCCCGGAGGGCGAACGCCACCCGCTGGGACAAATAGACACTATGCCCGAGGACCAGTGGGACCGGGTTCTGGATGTCAATCTTACGGCTGTTTTCAGCACGATCCGTAATGCCGCGCGCCACATGAAGGCAACCGGCGGCGGGCGTATTATTGTGACATCCTCGGTTGCGGCGCGTGTGAATGAATCCTTTGTCGGAACAGCCTATATGCCGGCAAAAGCGGGTGTGGATCATTTGGTTCGAAATGTCGCTATGGAACTGGCGGCATTCGGGATTCTTGTCAACTGCATCTCTCCGGGGCCGTTCATCACAAACATTGCCGGGGGGCGGTTGAAGAATGCTGCTGATCGCGCGGCTTTTGAGGCGCAGTCCCTTCTTGGGCGCATTGCTGACCCTGACGAAATCAAGGGGCTGGCGCTTTTTCTGGCATCGCCTGCATCAAGCTATGTGACAGGCGCACAAATGACGATTGACGGCGGGTCCTCCTTGCGTGGTTGACCCGACCGGCTGAACAGAAGCGGGATTGCTGCCGGACCCGCGCGCACTATCCGGCAGTTGCTTTTTTCTCTGGGAGGATATGAAATGAGCATTCAATCTGGACTTGGAACTTCTACACGGCGCAGGGTTCTGCAAGGGATGGGCGCAGGTGTCGCGGCACTTGCCGCACCCTCAATCTTGCGCGCCCAAAGCGCAGGCACCATCAAGATCGGCTTCATCACACCAGCAACAGGGCCACTTGCGCTTTTCGGGGAAACCGACGGCTTCACCGTCGAACGGATCCGCGAGGCCCTGGGCGGGAAGCTGGAGACAGCAGCGGGAACGTATGATCTGCAAATCCTTGTGCGCGACGGGCAGTCCGATCCGAACAGGTCAGCCCAGGTTGCAGCAGACCTTATCCTGAATGACGAGGTGCACATGTTGTTGCCTGCCTCGACAACGGATATCATTAATCCGGCGGCAGATCAGGCGGAACTGTTCGGTGTGCCATGCTTGTCTACAGCGGCCCCATGGCAGGCCATTGTCTTTCCGCGTGGGGGGGCCGATCAGCCGTTTGACTGGACCTATCATTTCTTCTGGGGACTGGACGAGGCCCTTGCCACGTTTGTTGGCCTTTGGAACAGCCTTGAGACCAACCGCAAGGTTGGCATGTTGTTTCCACAAAATGCCGATGGGGAAACCTGGGGTAGCACTGAATACGGGCTTCCTGTTCCGACGCAGGAGGCGGGTTTTGAAACCCGGATGCCGGGTTTCTTCCAGCCGCGGACGAATGACTTCTCGTCGATGATTTCCAACTTCCGGCAGTTCGAGGCAGAAATCGTCGGCGGCATCACATATGTTGACGATCTCACCACCTTCGTAAACCAATGTGCGCAGCAAGGGTATCGTCCGAAAGCGATTACTGTTGCAGCAGCCTTGCTGTTTCCTTCAGGGATTGAAGCGTTGGGCGATTTGGGCGTTGGTATGTCGTCCGAGGTTTGGTGGACACCCGCCTTCCCGTTCCAGTCATCGCTGACCGGCCAGACCAGCCGCGACGTGGCTGATGCGTGGGAAGCCTCGACCGGGCGGCAATGGACGCAGCCTTTGGGCTATAGCCATGCCATCTGGGAGGTGGCACTTGACGCCTTGCGCCGGTCGTCCAACCCGCTGGACCGCACGGCCAACCGCGATGCGTTGCGCGAAACCTCTATGCAAACGCTGATCGGGCCGGTCGATTTTGGTTCGGGACCACACCCCAATGTGTCGGCAACACCGATTTTCGGTGGACAGTGGGTGCGGGGTGAACAATGGCCGTTCGAGTTGAAGATCGTGGATAACACCGTAAATCCGCTGTTTGAACCCGAACAGGCAATGCAACCGTTGCCCTGGTCGTCTTGAGCGCTGCATTTTATGCAACATGAACAAAACGAAGCGCCCTTGTTGTCGGCGCATGGGCTGAGCAAGTCCTTCGGCGCAGTCAGAGTGCTGCACAATGTGGATTTCGAAGTCCGTGCCGGCGAAGTGCTGGGCATACTAGGGCCAAATGGTGCGGGCAAGACCACGTTGTTCAACCTGATAAGTGGCGATATCCGTGATCATGGGGGCGATATTCGTTTCAGGGGCCAGCCATTGGCTGGCCCCCCGTTCGAACGCTGCCGTCAGGGTATTGGCAGGACGTATCAGATTCCGCTTCCCTATGGTGCAATGACCACATTTGAGAATTTGCTTGTTGCAGCAAGTTTTGGCGGCAACATGTCAGAGGCCGAAAGCTATGACCATTGTGCCATGATCCTGGAGGATTGTGATCTGATCCGGCGCGCTAATACGAATGCGGGCATGCTGACTTTGCTGGACCGGAAACGCCTTGAGCTGGCGCGGGCGCTGGCATCGAAGCCCCGGTTGCTGCTGCTGGACGAAATTGCCGGCGGGTTGACCGAAGAAGAGGGTAAGGACCTGGTAGCCCTGATTGGTCGCATCCGTGACAGCGGGATTACAATCATCTGGATCGAACATGTTCTGCACGCGCTTTTCGCTGTGGCTGACAGGCTTCTGGTGCTGAATTTCGGGGAAAAGATTGCTGAAGGGCTGCCCGCGCAGGTGATCGAAAACCCAGAGGTTAAACGCGTCTATATGGGGGTGGAGGCATGAACGCACTTCTGTCAACGCATGGCCTGAAGGCCGGATATGGCGATATGCGCGCGCTTCACGGGATCGAGATTTCCATCGAGGCAGGAGAGACAGTTGCCCTGATCGGGGCGAATGGCGCGGGGAAATCAACGCTTCTTAAGGCGATAATGGGGGTTCTGCCCGTTGCGCCAGAAATGATCATGCTGGATGGCAAGGCAGTCGGGGGCAAAAGCCCGCATCTTATGGTCAAGGCGGGCGTCGCAATTGTGCCCGAGGGGCGGCGGCTTTTCCTTGGCATGAGCGTCGAAGAAAACCTGCAGATCGCCATTGAGCACGCCGCTGAACCCATCGGGGAGCCATGGACACTGGAGCGTGTCTTTGCGTTGTTTCCCATCCTCCGCGAGAAGGCCCGAACATTGGTTGAAAACCTGTCGGGGGGACAACAGCAGATGGTGTCTATCGGGCGCTCTCTGCTGGTGCAGCCGCGGGTGCTGCTATGTGATGAAATCAGCCTGGGTCTTGCCCCCAAGGTGGTGCGCGAAATCTACGCTGCACTTCCGGCAATAACTGCAGGCGGGGTGGCGCTGGTTCTGGTCGAGCAGGATGTAAGCCTGGCACAACGCGCCTCTCAGCGCCTCTACTGCATGCTTGAAGGGCGCGTTACCCTTCAGGGGGCGTCCAGTGACATTACCCGCGAGCAGATCTCGGCGGCTTATTTCGGAGCAAATCATGTACTGGATTGACGGTATCGTTCAAGGCATTCTTCTTGGCGGGCTATATGCGCAATACGCCCTTGGAATGGCATTGATGTTCGGCGTGATGAAAATTGTCAACGTCACCCATGGCGATCTTGTGATCCTGCTTGCGTTAATTGGCATTTCACTTGCGGATCTGACAGGTCTTGGCCCCTGGAGCATTCTGGCAACGTTGGTTCCGATAGGCGCGGCAATTGGCTGGATATTGCAGCGTGCGCTTCTGAACCGGGTGGTGGGGGATGACCCCTTGCCATCACTTATTGCCACATTCGGCCTGTCAATCGCCCTGCAAAATGCGATGCTGCAGATATGGTCTGCAGACACCCGGTCACTTTCGGGGGGGGCTATCCAGCAGGCCTCCATTCCTGTCGGGTCACTCTATATCGGGGTGTTGCCGCTGATTGTGCTGATCTGCGCAACAGTTCTGACGGCCGGGATGGCATTCCTCATGCATTATACGCGGTTTGGCCGGGCTTTGCGCGCGGCCTCTGCCGATGTGGAGGCAGCAGCGATGATGGGCGTAAATCCGCGCCGTGTCTACGCACTGGCAACAGCCATCGCAGTCGGGATTCTGGGTTTTGCTGCCGCGTTTCAGGCGATGCGGTCGACGGTTGCACCATCTGACGGGCCTTTCCAGCTGATTTATGCGTTCGAGGCCGTGATCATTGGCGGGCTTGGCTCAATCTGGGGCGCTTTTACGGGGGCGATGATTCTGGGCATCAGCCAGTCCATCGGTTTCCGCATCAATCCGGGCTTTGGCATTCTGGCAGGACATCTTGTTTTCCTGGCTGTGCTTGCGGTGCGTCCGCAAGGCATTTTCAAACGCAAATCCTGAGGTTCAGCATGTCTAAATATCAAGTCATCCGCATGACCCTGTCGGGGCGCATTGCGTGGTTTATCTTTGCCGTAGCGTTGATCGGGATTGTTTCTATGCCGTGGTGGGCATCGCAAGGATTGATCCGGGACGTTGTTACCCTTGCCTGCTATATTGCCGTTGCGCAAATGTGGAACATGCTTGCCGGCTACGGTGGGTTGGTGTCGGTGGGACAGCAGGCTTTTGTGGGGGTCGCGGCATATGCCATGTTCGTGCTTGCCCAGACATACGGGGTCAATCCCTATAGTGCGGTGTTCATAAGCCTGCTTGCCCCTGCAGCGTTGGCTGTGCCGATATACTATCTGCTGCACCGGCTTGAAGGACCATATTTCGCCATCGGAACCTGGGTCGTAGCAGAAGCCTTGCGGCTTCTGGCCACGAACATGCCCATGTTGAACGGCGGTGCGGGCATGAGTCTGCGGGTCATGACGCAATTCTCGGTTCACGAGCGCGCTATTGCTTCGTCCCTTCTGGCGGCGCTTTTGTTGCTTGTGACCTTGGGCGGTAGCTATCTGGTGCTGCGCAGCCGCTACGGGATCGCCATGACCGCGATGCGCGACAATCCCGCGGCGGCCGCCAGTCAAGGCGTGAATGTTCACCGGCTTCGGTTCTATCTGTTCGTTGCGGCGGCGGTCGGCTCGGGATTCGCGGGTGCGGTCTATTTCATGGCGCAACTGCGTATCACCCCACCTTCGGCTTTTGGAATGAACTGGGCCAATCTGGCGATTTTCATTGTGATGGTCGGGGGCATTGGCAGCCTTGAGGGGGTGTTGATCGGCGCAGTTATCTTCTTCTTTGCCGAACGCTGGTTTGGCGAGTATGGCGCAAGTTACCTTATTGTTCTGGGCCTTATGACCCTGGCCTGCGCGCTTTACTTCCGGGGCGGGCTGTGGGGGTTTTACAGTCGTCACTTCAACGCACCATGGTTTCCGACCAGACGCCATCTTGTCCGCAACAAGGGAGTGGTGAAATGAAGGCGCTTATCTTTGACGGGTTTGGAAAACTGCTGCGATCGGCTGTTTGCCCTGATCCAGTGCCCGCCCGCGACGAGGTTGTTCTGAAAATCTGCCGCTGTGGCATTTGTGGCAGTGATCTGCACATGACCGAAGATCCTGTTTTCGCCCTGGAACAAGGCGCGGTGATAGGGCATGAATTCGCTGGCGAAGTGGTCGAAACCGGCGCTGATGTTCGGAATCTGCGCGTGGGTGACCTTGTCGCCGCCGCCCCGCTGCGCGGGTGCGGAAGTTGCGCTGCCTGTCGCGCGGGAACACCGGCATGGTGCGAAAACGGTATGACACTGATCGGCGGTGGATTTGGGCAATACACGGCCCTTGCCGATCATCAGTTGCGGAAATTGCCTGATGGCATTTCACTGGCGGATGGCGCGCTGGCAGAACCCTTGGCGGTTGCACTGCACGGGGTGCTGCGTTCCGGCCTGAAACCGGGGGCGCGGGTGCTTGTTGTCGGGGCCGGGGCTATCGGGCTGGCGGTCGTGTACTGGGCACGGCGGATGGGGGCGCGCGCGATTGTTGCGGCGGACCTGAATGATTTTCAGCGGGATCGCGCGGAAGATCTGGGGGCGACAGGCTTTATCACATCAGGGCCAGATATGAAGCAACGTGTGGCCAGCGCCTGTGGCGGGGCACCTGATATTGTCTTTGAATGCGTAGGCAAGGTCGGGCTGATCGATCATTGTATTGATCTGGTGCGCCCGCAGGGCACCGTTTGCGTGTTGGGGCTTTGCACCGGAACCGACACGCTGGACAGCTTTCGGGCAATTTCGAAGGAAGTGACGGTGATCATGTCGGTATTTTTCAACATGCATGAGTTCACAACCGCCATAGATGCCCTGGACGCAGGGCGCTACGCGCCGCAGGCACTGGTATCCGATGTGGTAGGATTGTCAGACGCGCCCGCAGCCTTCGAGGCACTGCGCAGCCGAACGACGCAATGCAAGGTGTTGATAGATCCGTTTTTTGATTAGGACATCATCAGCCCGCCCCAAGACAGGTTCTGTGGCAAATTCTTGACGAGGTTGAGTTTGGGCAAGGTGGTTTTGGCGACGGATATCTCAAAGCTACGGGGCCTGTGGCGCTACGAATACAACAATGTCAGGCCGCACTCATCGCTTGCCAACAAAACACCCGCTGAAGCGCGCCGAGCGCTTGAACGATTTGAGGGCTTCGCGCCCGGCGCGCTTGCCCAGCCTCAAAATGACAACTATCAACCCCAAGGCCTCTCGTTATGAACGAGGGATGATCAGGTTGCAGGTCAGGGCCGCCCCCATCATATGATCAATAGCGGCTTTGATCCTGGTTTTTAGTCTAATCCTATCGCGTGGATTCTCTGATCACAAGCTGCGGTATGATTTCGCGGCGCACTGGAAACAATGCGCCTTGATCCAGAATTTCGCAAAGCAATTCTGCGGCCTGTTGACCGATTTTGCGCGGCGAAGGGTCGATGGTGGTGATTGATGGCACACAGATCGAGCCAACCTCATAATTGCCAAAGCCCGCGATTGAAATTTCCTCAGGGACACGCGTGCCGCGACGCTGGCAGGCGCTGAGCGCCCCAAAGGCGGACAGGTCAGACACGCAGATGACAGCTTCTGTGTCCGGATCAGTGTCAAGCAAGTGGTCCATCGCATCGGCCCCTTCGCGCATCGAAATTGGTGGGGGGCCAGCCGCAACAAGTCGGGTTGCGTCCAGTCCATGCCGTTCCATAGCCGCAACAAACCCACGGCGCCGGTCAAGCCCGCGCGTATCACGATCTGTATCGCCGCCGATGAACGCAATCCGCGTCAGCCCCTTGCTGACGACGTGGTCTACCATGGCTTGCACCGCCTGCGCGTTGGAAAACCCGATTACATGGTTGATCGGGGTATCAGGCAGATCCCATGTTTCGATCACGGGAACAGTGGCGTTCTCCAGCATCCGCCGCGTGCGGGGCGTGTGCTTCCCGCCTGTGACCACAATCGCTTGCGGCTTGCGGCGCAGCAATTGCTCGATCAGGCGCTCTTCTTCCTGCATGTCGTAATTCGTGTAGCCAAGCAGAATCTGAAGCCCGCGCGCCTTCAGCCCTTCATTCAAGGCGCCGACTGTATCGGCAAAATTGGCGTTGTTGATAGAAGGGATGGTGACGGCGACAAAGTCGGTTTTCTGGGACCGCAGGCTGGAGGCAGTGCTGTCAAGCACATAGCCCAACTCCTCCGCCGCGGACAGGATACGCGCGCGGGTCTGTTCATTGACCAGACTGCCGGGTTTCAAAGCCCGGCTGACAGTCATTGGCGAAACCCCCGCAAGACGGGCTACTTCTGTCATTGTTGGGGGTTTGCGGGCGGTGTTCATGTCCCTGAAATACCTTGAAGGCTGGCCAAAATCCAGCTTGTTACGCCTGCGCTGGATTATGTCATGTCTGGCAAATTCCGCCCCGCACCAGAGAAGTAATCTGGTGCAGCACGGCATTAAAGCCTGGCCCGCAAAGTCCCTGATTTATCAGTTTGGCTGTCTGACCTGCCCCCGCAGGCCCCATATGGGTCTGGTTTGCGGGAACATTCGCAAGCAAGCGTTGCGCCTTGGCGACATCTGCTTCGGCCACTCCCCCCGGCCCGAACACCGCTTCCGCCACAATTTTCAGGCTGTGCAAACTCAGGATAGCTGCCGCCGTGCCACTTGCGGCGTCAGCCCCTCCCGATTGTGTTACGGCTACAGCGCCGATGTTATGCCGCCATCCACATAAAGCGTATGGCCATTCACAAAGCTCGCTGCATTCGACGCAAGAAAGATGCACGCGCCCTGCAGTTCCTCGACATTGCCCCAGCGCCCAGCGGGGGTGCGCTTTTCCAGCCAGGCAGAAAAGTCGGGGTCTGCAACAAGGGCAGCATTCAAGGGGGTGTCGAAATAACCCGGCGCAATGGCGTTGCAGTTCAACCCAAGCGGTGCCCAATCGGTCGCCATGCCTTTGGTCAAGTTGCTGACTGCGCCCTTGGTGGCCGTGTAGGGCGCAATACCGGGGCGGGCCAGCAGGGATTGCACGCTGGCAATGTTGATGATGCGCCCTGCGCCGCGCGCGATCATGTGGCGCGCGACGGCTTGTCCAACATGGAACACGCTGGCGATATTGGTCTGCAACAATTTCTCGAACATCTCGGGGGGGAAGTCCTGCAAGGGCGCGCGATGCTGCATGCCCGCATTGTTGACCAGAATGTCAATGGCCCCGTGCTGCGCTTCAAATCCGTCAATGGCCATGCGCGCGGCCTCGTGATCGATCACGTCAAAGGCGAGCGTTTGTGCATTCGGCAACTTCGCCGCGGCTGCAGACAACTTGCTTTCATCGCGCCCGTTCAGCACAACATTCGCACCGGCAGCCGCCAACCCGCTTGCCAGGGCAAAGCCAATGCCTTGCGATGATCCTGTGATAAGGGCGCGTTTGCCAGTCAGGTTAAAGAGTTCAAGACTCATCGTTCCTCCGCTGTGTTTCTGCTGGACAAGCCAGTTTCTCTTTGTTTATGTTATCGTTATCATACAAGGTCAACACCAAACTTTCTTGGTAAAATGGATAGTCTCATGCCGAAGCCACATATTCTGCAAATGGGTGGACTGCCCGAATGGGATGAAACCCCGTTAAATGACACCTATGAGGTGCATCGTTATTTCGACGCCCCTGACAAGGCCAGTTTTCTGGCGCAGGTTGGACCCAAAATACAGGCCATTGCCACCCGTGGCGATCTTGGCGCAAGCGCAGAGGTAATCGCAGCCTGCCCGATGCTGAAGATCATCTCGGTTTATGGCGTAGGCTATGATGCGGTCGATCTGGCCGCTTGTGCCAAGGGCGGTATTGTCGTGACAAACACCCCCGATGTGCTGACCGATGATTGCGCTGATCTGGCCCTTGGTATGTGGCTTGCACTATCGCGGGGCATTGTTGCGGCGGAAGCCTGGGCGCGGGCGGGCGACTGGGCGCGCAAAGGCGGCTTTCCGTTGCAGCATCGCGCATGCGGCAAGCGCGCGGGTGTCCTTGGGCTGGGGCGCATCGGTATGGCAGTTGCGCAGCGGCTTGAGGGCTTTGGCATGCAGATTTCCTATACCACCCGCACACCGCGCGCCGAGGCGGGTTCGTGGCAGTATATCGCAGATGCAAAAGAGTTGGCAGCGCAATCTGATGTTCTGTTTGTAACGCTGGCGGCGACGCCAGAGACTCATCATATTGTGGATGCGGATGTGCTGCGGGCGTTGGGGCCGGACGGGCTGTTGATCAATATCTCACGCGCACAGAATATAGATGAACGTGCCCTGCTGGATGCGCTTGAACAGGGCCGCTTGCGCGGCGCGGCGCTGGATGTATTCGAGGGCGAACCAGCCCCCGACCCTCGTTTTTCCCGGCTGAGCAACGTGCTGCTGCAGCCCCACCATGCTAGCGGGACATTCGAAACGCGGCGTGCGATGGGCCAGTTGTTGCGCGAAAACCTTGCGGCACATTTCGCGGGCCGTCCACTGCTGACGCAGGTCAACGCATGAAAGCGATGTCATTCATGATGCAACGGGACTAAGTGCAGGCGAATTGATAAACTAGGCGCGAAAGCCGATCGAGAAAGCGCAGCCTTGCATGCGTTCCGCTTTCATATGACGGGAGTATTCATCATGCCGTTTCGGGGTGTTTCGCGCCAGTCATGAATGCCACGGCATCGGACATAGTATACTCTTTCGGGTTGATCACGCAAAGCCGCTTGCCAAGACGGTGGACATGTATGCGGTCGGCCACCTCGAACACATGCGGCATGTTATGACTGATCAGGATGATCGGAATCCCGCGCGAGCGCACATCAAGGATCAATTCCAGCACCTTGCGGCTTTCCTTCACGCCCAGCGCGGCAGTTGGCTCGTCGAGGATGACAACTTTGGACCCGAAGGCCGCTGCCCGCGCCACGGCCACACCTTGCCGCTGACCGCCAGACAGCGTTTCCACGGGCTGGTCGATATTCTGGATCGTCATCAGGCCGAGTTCATTGAGCTTCTCGCGGGCGAAAGCGCGCATTGCATGCAAGTCGAGCATACGAAACCATTGCCCCATCGGGCCGGGCTTGCGCAATTCGCGCCCGATGAACATGTTTTCCACAATCGACAATGCGGGCGACAGCGCAAGGGTCTGATAGACCGTCTCGATGCCCGCATCGCGCGCCTGCAAGGGCGAGGTGAAGGCGGTGGGGCGGCCTTCAAGCGTAATCTCGCCCTCATCGATGGTGACAGCGCCGGAAATCGCCTTGATCAGGCTTGACTTCCCCGCGCCATTGTCACCGATCACGGCCAGAATCTCGCCCGGCATCAGGTCGAAATCGCAATGGTCCAGTGCCGTGACACGCCCGTAACGCTTGACCAGACCGCGGGCCTTCAGGATGGGTTCTTGTGTCATGCCGAGACCTTTCTGATCCATTGGTCAATCGCAACTGCGATGATGATAAGCCAGCCGATGGCGAAAACCTGCCAGAGCACATCGACCCCAGCCAAACGCAACCCCGACTGGAACACACCGACGATAAGCGCGCCAAACAGCGCCCCCATGATTGACCCGCGCCCACCGAACAGACTGATGCCGCCGATCACCACAGCCGTGATGGATTGCAGATTGCCTTCGTAGAAGGATTGCGGAGAGATCGAGCCGACCCGCCCGATACTGGCCCAGGCCGCAAGCGCACAGATGAAGCCTGCCAGCGCATAGACCGAAATCAGCATGCGGTCTGTGCGTATCCCCGCCAGTTCCGCTGCGTCCTTGTCGTCGCCTATGGCATAGACATGGCGTCCCCACGCGGTCTTGTTCAGCATGTACCAAAGCACCACGAAGACCAGCACCATCAGGATTGAACCATAGGTGATATTCGCGCCGCCGATGCGGAAGGAATTGCCAAAGAATTTCAGCAAAGGCGCCATCTGGTCGATGTCCTGACTACGGATCGACTGCGCACCCGACAGCCACAGGCTCAGCGCGAAAAAGATATTCCATGTCCCCAGCGTCACGATGAAGGGCGGCAGGCGCAGGCGCGTGACCAACAGCCCGTTCAGCATACCTGCCAGCGTGCCGATGACAAAAGAGGCCGTGAGTGCCAGTGAAGGCGGAACCCCCATTGTGATCGCCAGCTTGCCCGAGATCACCGACATCAGCACCATGATCGCTGCGACTGACAGATCAATGCCCGCCGTCAGGATAATCAGCGATTGCGCCGCAGCCAGTATTCCGATGATCGAAACCTGTTGCAGGATCAGCGACAGGTTGAACGGGGTGAAAAATCGGTCCCCCGCCAGTATTCCAAATACAATCAGGCTCAGAACCAGCACGATGACAGGCACCATCGTCGGATGCGAATGCAGAAAATGCTGGACATGGCCAAGGGCCGTGCGTTTTGGCCCTTCAAATTGCGCCACGCGGGTGTCCGCACCAGTGAGGGTGCCTTCATAGTCTGCGGATCTGTTTGGGCTGTCAGACATCTGCGTCCTCCGGCTGTGCGGGAATACGGGTTTCTTGCCGCCAGCATAGGACTGGCGACAAGGTGTTATGCGATTTTCGGGAAACCGACGTCAGATCAGCCCCAGCAGCGGGCCAGACCTTCTTCTGATGTGATCGAGGGGATGCCGTCAACAGGGGAGTCGGTTACAAGTTCGACACCCGTATTGAAGAAATCCAGCCCGTCGGTGTTTTCGGGTTTTTCGCCCGTTTCCGCAAATGCCTTGATTGCTTCGATCCCTTTTGACGCCATCAGCAATGGGAACTGCATCGAGGTCGCGCCGATGATGCCTTCAGCCACATTCTGGACGCCCGGACATCCACCATCCACCGACACGATGATCACATCATCCTGCCGCGCGACCGAACGCAGCGCCTCATAGGCACCAGCGGCGGCGGGTTCGTTGATTGTATAGACCAGATTGATACCCGGGTCGCGCTGCAACAGGTTCTCCATTGCGGTGCGCCCGCCTTCTTCGTTGCCGTTGGTGACATCATGGCCAACGATACGCGCATCATCTTCGTCGCCGATTACAGTGGGGTCTTTTACATCAATGCCAAAGCCGGTCATGAAACCCTGATTGCGCAGGTAATCGACCGAAATCTGGCTGGGATTCAGGTCCAGCGTGGCAATTTTCGCATTTGCGGCATCGTCGCCCATCTGGGCAGCCGCCCATTCACCAATCAGCACACCCGCCAGGAAATTGTCGGTCGCAAAGGTGGAATCGGCCGCATCAGCGGGTTCCAGCGGTGTGTCGAGCATGATTACCAGAATGCCGTTTTCGCGCGCCTGCGTTACAGCTGGCACCAGTGCACGGCTGTCATTGGGGGTCAGCAGGATGCCGCTGACGCCTGATGCGATACAGCTTTCAATTGCCGCGATTTGGGTTTCCACATCACCATCCAGCCGCCCCGCATGGGTTTGAAGCGTGATGCCGTGCTCTGCTGCAGCAGCCTGTGCGCCTTCGCGCATCTTCACAAAAAAGGGGTTGGTATCGGTCTTTGTGATCAGGCAAGCGCCAGTATCGGCAAGGGCGGGGCTGGCCAGCAATGCAGCCCCGGCCACGGCGCCCATCAAGGACATGTTCAATGTGAATTTCAGCTTCATCTGGATCCTCCCAAGAAAACTGCGCAGCCCTCCAATGGCCGCGATGGCGTAAAGAAACGGCAGAATCGGGGTGGTGTCAATAACTAAATCACTTTTATTTAGTATTGACAGTTGCCCCCTATGCGGGTCATGTTCGGGTGTCGGAAAGGTGGCGCATGTCCGAAAACATTGAACAAAAGCAACAGCATCATAGTATGCGTGGCACAAACCAGTCCGGCCTTCGCGCCTGGAACGAAAAGCTGCTATTCACGTTACTTCATACAGAAGGTGCGATGCCAAAGGCCGAGATTGCGCGCGTCACGGGGCTGTCGGCGCAGACAGTATCCGTTATAATCCGGGCACTCGAACAGGACGGTTTCCTTGAAAAAGGCGAGCCTGTGCGCGGGCGTATCGGCCAGCCTTCCATCCCGATCTCATTGGCGGCGGATGGTGCTTATTTCCTTGGCCTGAAAATTGGCCGTAGATCCAGCGAGATGATCCTGATCGATTTTCATGGCACGATTCGCGAGCGGATTATTCGTCGCCACGAATGGCCTGAACCCGATGCCGCGCGGGAATTTGCCCTTATGGCCGCGCATGAATTGTCAATGCGCCTTCCAGCGTCCCATCGTGACCGGGTCGCGGGGCTTGGCATTGCGCAACCCTTCCAGCTTTGGGATTGGGCCGCATCCCTCGGCGCGCCTCAGCAGGTCATGGATCGCTGGCGCGGCGCCGATCTGTGTGGTGACCTGACCACCGTGCTGCCCTATCCGGTCTTCATGCGAAATGATGCCAGTGCGGCCTGCGGAGCAGAGTTGACTTTTGGTGACACCAGCCTGCCACGTGATTTCGTGTATTTCTATATCGGCTTCTTCATTGGCGGTGGCGTGGTTCTGAACGGCACGCTGCACACGGGCGAGAACGGAAATTCCGGCGCGCTGGGGTCCATGCCGGTCCGCACGAATGATGGACGAACCGTGCAATTGATAGAGCTTGCCTCGATCTACGGACTGGAAAAGCGCCTTGCACTTGCGGGGCTTGACCCTGATTTGCCGTGGCAATCCCCCGAAACCTGGCCAATCCCGGAAACGATACTGACGGCATGGATGGACACGGCGGCAGACGCCATCGCGCAGGCGATTGTTGCCAGCCTGGCCGTGATCGATTTCAAAACAGTGGTTATCGACGGATGGTTCCCTGCGAATATTCGCGAAAGGCTGACAGAAAAAGTTGTGGAGGCGACAGCGAAAAAGGAGTTGGCCGGTTTGATCGCGCCTGTGGTTCAGTCTGGAAGCCTAGGCATTGGCGCGCGTGCCTTGGGTGCCGCAGCCCTGCCCCTGACAAACAAATTCCTGATTTCGTCAGATGTCGGTTTGGGCAGCGGCCCGGGACAGGCAGTTCTGCTCTAGCTATCCCATTTGCAAGACACTAGGGCGGATTATCCTGCGATCTTGCTTGAACGCGCGGCCCAAGCCCCGGTGTCACAATTTTCCGCTGACCCAAACCCGCAGCCAATTGGCGAGAGAGAGCTTTCGCATCCTTATTTCCAGTGCATGTTGCTCAAAACTGGGAACCGGATTTGAGCTTCTCGAACACACAAAATCAATAAGTCAGAGCATGTCGCGTGAATACGAATGAACGCGACATGCGCGAATTCCCGAAATCTCACTTTGCTATGAACAGGCGCTTACGCGCATCGCGGTGGGCCTCCCGCGCCAGTTCGGCCCCCGATCCGTGTTGCCCGAACGCCTCGTCTGGCGCGACACAATCCTGCCGAAGCGCTGTTCCTGATCCGCCACCTGGCCATGATCACAGATGTCGAAGGGAGTTCCCGATGACCCGCCCCACCGGATACAAGCCGCATTTCAGCCTCAAAACCGTTGCCCCCGATATCTGGATCGACGAAGGCTGTGGAACTGGTTTTACGGTGTGCCGTTTCCGATGCGCATGACGGTGGTTCGGCTGACAGTATCGACATGCCCGGCCAAAAACTGCCGTTCATCGAAGGTGCCGACACTGCGCTGCAGCTCCTCCATAGCAAAGGTTTACCGGCTGACAGCCCAGAGCGCCGTTCAGAGGATTGCGAAGCGCAGCATTCAACGCAGGGTGGATTCGTCACAAGACATAGCCTGCGGGGAGCGATCAGACACCCCGCAGGCTGGCTTTAGCCGATGGCAGCCGCGACCGCCTTAGCGAGCGGTGTTGTCGGGCGGCCTATCAGGTCGGAAAGCTGTGTCCCCTCGTCGAAAAGCGCGCCTTTGGAAGCCTCGACATCACAATGGGCCAGGAACCCGGCCAGCTCGGCAGGCAGGCCCGCGCTGGTCAGAGCGGCCGTATAGTCGCCCTCCTGCATATCGACATAGGGGATCTCCTTGCCAGCTTGCGTTGACAGCGTGGCGGCCAGCTCCTTCAGGGTGTAGCTTTCATCACCGGAGAGTTCATAGGTCTTTCCCTGCAGCGCCTTGTCCAACAGCACGGCGGCAGCGGCATCGGCGTAGTCCTGCCGCGTGGCCGAGGATATCCGGCCATCCTTGGCCGCGCCAATCAGAGCATTGTGTTCCAGCGCAGCCGGCAGGCCCATCGTGTAATTTTCCGTGTACCATCCGTTGCGCAGAACAGTATGGCCAATACCGGACGCGGCCAGCAGCTTTTCCGTCTCGACATGCTCGGGGGCAAGGCCAAGCGTGCTGTTCGGCGCGTTGAGTAGACTGGTGTAGACGATATGCTGCACGCCCGCGGCCCCGGCGGCCTCGATCACGGCGGCATGTTGAGGGACGCGGCGGCCGATGTCACTGCCCGAGATCAACAGAAGCGTGTCGATGCCATCCAGCGCCGCCGCTAGCGTTTCGGGGGCGTCATAGTCAAAGACGCGCGCAGGAACGCCCAGATCGGCGGCCTTGTCGATGTTCCGGGCCAGCGCGATGATGTCTTCGGGCGCTGTTTTTGTTTTCAGGGTTTCGATAACGAGACGGCCAAGCTGGCCGGTGGCCCCTGTGATCGCGAGTGTCATGATGCATGTCTCCAGTTGCTTTGATGAGGCAAAGTTAAGGGCTTTACATACGAAAAGTAAGTACATACAATTTTGTTAGTATGAAATTTCTTGAGGTCGCCATGCCAAAACTCAGCGATGCCGTACGCTCGGGCAAGCTTGTGGGGAACCTGCAAGCACAAGAATGCCCGTCACGCGATATTTTGAAGCATGTTACCGGCCGCTGGGCCGTTCTGACGCTGATTGCGCTTCAAGGAAGGACGATCCGTTTTGCCGCGCTCAAGCGCATGATCGGCGGGGTCAGCGACAGGATGTTGACGCAGACTCTCCAGACGCTAGAGGCGGACGGGTTCGTTCATAGGCAGGCTTTCAAGGTTGTGCCGCCCCATGTTGAATACAGTCTAACCCCGCTGGGCGAAGGCATAGCACAGCATGTGCGCGTTCTAGCTGACTGGATCGAAGACAACACCGGCAAAATATTGTCGGCCCGGCAAGCTCCCGTAGCAGAATAAACGTCTGCTTTTGAACTCAAGCGATTGACTATATCGAATGCCGGGAAGGTTCGCTTCTCTTTCCGCCCTCTTGCGAAGGTGACGACAGGATCGACGTGCGCGGCCCAAAGCGGCCGGTCGCCCTTCCCGTCGGGAATATCCGACGTTGCCGCCCAGACGCTGCGCAGCATCCGACAGCTCTCGGCCAATGTTGTCAATCAGACATGCAAAAGGCCAATGATCCGCTAGCAAACCCGGCAGTATTTCGGCAACAAAGGTTTCAGGCGTGGCGCCGCTGAACAGATACTTTGTCTTTCCGTCCAGAACGAGGTTGGCCATGCCGTGAATTCATGCTGACATTTGTTGCGCTTGCGTGGAAACCTCTCGCTGAGACGGCATGAGCGGCGTTGGCACCCGTGTTGGGCTTAAGGTTCAAAGACCACACCCAGACCATGCCAAAGGTAGATTGTTTCCGCTCTGGAACTTTTGGACCAAGGAGAAAGGTTACGGTTCCATCCTCAGCGCCACATTGTGATATCTCCATCCAGACGGTTCACAGCTGTGGGGCGCACACTGATCTGTGTGTTGCCAAAGGCGTCGGACAAGATAAGTTCTGACCCGCGCAGCGACCAACGCGTGACCGCGAACAGATCACCCGAACAGCCGATCGTTTGCGCGATGGCAGGCGCATTTGGGGTTCGTGGCGCATTCAGGTTAACGCGGCATTCGCGATTGTCTTCGGTGACAGCGCGCCACTGGCCCACATAGTCGCTTGCCGTATTTGCCGCAGGCGCAGATGCGCCCAAAATCGACACCAACAGCCCACCAGCATCTACCGAAACAGAACTGCTCTCCGTCACAGTGCGGGTTGTATTGCCCTGAACGGTCGTTGTGGTGGTGCTGGAACTGTCCGAAATCCGCGCGGGTGCGGACGCCACGGGTTGTATCGGGTTTGCCTGGACGGGTTGGGACGCTGCCGGCGGGTTCTCCATTTGGCAAGCTGACAGCAGCAAAACCACAGATACAGGCAATAGAATAGGGCGGTGCATTGTGCCTCCGGCAAGGTTAAGCTCTCGATATCCGTGGGGATCAGAGAAACATCCGTTGATTCTAACGCCCGGTTTCCAGGGCACCTTCGCAATACATGTATGACTTAAATACAGAAAAAGCAGCGCGCAAGGGTCATCCCTCCCCCGAATAGAGCGCCAACAGATAAAGCGCCTGTTCCGCTGTCAGCTGCATCATGCACTGCATGAAAGCGGGGCTGGCCCCGGTGCCGCCCTGCCACAGCGATGCTTCATGTCCACAACGCGCATCCCGGTAGTGTATCCATGCACGCTGCATGTCGCGCAGCGTGTCTGCCTGAACGGCCAGATTATCGGGCAGCTCAGCATCAGACCTCTGCCTGACAGCGCGCAGTTGTTGGTAGGCTTCATTCAGCGTGCCATCCCAATACTGCGTTTCACCATCCAGACAGAACCCCATACCATAGGTCGAGTCCCCGCCAGGCTGCTGCATACAACTACCTGCTGAAGCACCAATACAATCAGCCTTATTGTCACCATGGCCCATGTTGACCAGGCATTCCTCGGTTTCGACATGGTCAAATGTCAGGTCCTGTGCCAGGACGGGCCCAGACAAGAGCGCGGATATCAACAAGAAAACAATACGCGCCATCAAGGTCTCCATTCCGAGTATGATGCCGGAGTCAGGTTTGCACCGCTCAGCATGCTATTTGCCGTTCCAGATACGCAAATCTAGGAGCTTCGCCTTCAAGTCAAGAATTTGTCTTTGGCAAATATTCATCAAGTGGCGTGCAAGCAGGCGTCAAGATCGCCTGCAGCTGCCAGTTGGGAAAGCATTTTCAGCCACGGGCAGCGTCAGCGGCCACGCAAACAGCGTGAACTGGGCAGATCAGGGCCGAGTGCGGTGCCCAGACCGCGATGACCTTCTCTGTCGACGAATTCTCCCGCGCCATCATGGCCAGCATTGTCAAGAAATGCGGCACCCGCAACTATTGGGTGGATTGGTCCGCCTCCATCGTCGAAATCGCCAAGAACCATATCACGCGCCTGACCGCCCTGCTGAGAGACCCCGACAGCGACGCCCGCCGCGCCTTCGACGCCGTTGAGATACAGCCAAGGCAGCGCTGCCTCCAGTGACTTTGCCTTGCGCACATAGGGCGGGACCAGCGCGGAATGGAAGGTGATGGGTTTGCCGGTTTTCGAGCGCACCTTGGGCACCGTCACCGTGACAGGACCGATGCCAGTCTGCACTGCCCGTTCCGGGTGGTGGCCGTTGCGGACCGCGCTCGCATGACCATCAGGGGTCTTTCGGTCCTGAAACCGTGCAACGCTGGCCAATCGTGCCAGTCTCTAGGCAAATGCACGGGCGCAAAACCCAGAACGCTGGTCAGGTAAAACCCGCAACTGGCAACCCGCTGGACCGTCTTGGCTCAACCCCGAAACCGAAATCAGCGCCCCTGCAATCAGAGACGCTGTATGAGTTCGGCGGACAACTTGTTTGACAAACACCAGATGATTAATAAACCAATGGCAGGGCGGTCGGGTCCAACGAGGTTTTACGTTAGACTAGGGAACAGATTTCATGTTTTCTTTTCAGAAGTTCACGCCTTTCGAAGCAAAATTTTGGGTGGTGGTTTTCTTGGCTACAGGCCTGTTTTCCGGATTATACATCCTGATCTTCGGTGCCCCAGAACCTGTTCTATCGAGCGACGGCAAGCGCAGTTTAGGGTGGTATTTGCACTTTGCAGAACAGAGGTATGGACGCCTTTTGACAGCAAGTGCCTTGACCGGCTTTGGTGTGATTTGTGCGGGCCTTACCAAGCTCTTCCCCTACGGCGACACAAGATGAGTATCAGCTGATTATGCAATCGCTGCCGACACAACTCTCGATAGTCCAAATATGATCTCCTTCCTCAGCTTGAATATGGCCAAGCGGAGATTCGCCTCATAAGGTCGGACGACAGCTTCGTCGCCCATCGCCGACACAACGCAGTCATGATGCTGCGCAATGCACGAACGTCAGCTTCGGCGACGCTGAACCGGGAACCAAACCGGCCGTGGAAAGCCCGCTGGTCATCTGGGCAGACATTTATCACCTCAGGACATCCCCCTTTTAATCGCTCGGAAAGCCCCCGAACCACGCCGGACGCACCGGACCATCTGCGCATGACGACCCTGAAATTCCCCCTTCTTCATTGCACTACCGGATCACAGCGGCGCGCGTCACCAGCTGTGACGCGCTTTCAGAATGTCATACGCGCGTGATCGGGCTACATCTTCCCCATCGCATACCCTCCTGACACACTGACTGCCACAACACCGAAGGACAGCCCCGCCATGACATCCCCTGACACCGTGATCGATGACCTTTCCGCGCCTCATCCGCGCGCGGCGAACGGGGCCGTTTGGGAGTTGGTGTCGGACCGCGTCATGGGCGGTGTCTCTCGCGGGGTGATGACCCGAGAGGTGGTCCGTGACCGCCCTGCCCTGCGCATGCAGGGAGAGGTCAGTTTGGAAAATAACGGCGGGTTCATCCAGATCGCCCTCGACCTTGATCCGCGCGGCGGCACGGTCGATGCGCGGGCTTGGGCCGGGATCGAGATGGACGTTACCGGCAATGATGAGGACTACAATCTTCACCTGCGCACACGCGATGTGACGCGGCCATGGCAATCCTACCGCGCGAGCTTCCGGGCGACACCAGATTGGCACCGCATCCGGCTTCCCTTCACCGATTTCACCGCGCACAGGATCGAAACTGCGCTTGACCTGTCACAGTTGCGCCGGATCGGCATCGTGGCCATCGGTCGGGCGTTTGACGCGGATATCGCCATCGCCGGGATCCGGTTTTTCTGATAAGCATATCAGGCTGAGCCTCGCGGGAGCCGGATCGCCCCGGCCAGTGACAGGCCGCCCGAATGGGGCGGGAATACCCCACCCCAAGAAAGGCCTGCATCGCGCAGCCTTGGCCTGCTAATCTGCATTCAAGACTGACCCGGCAAGATCATCCTGATGGCGCTGTAGCACACCAAACCCGGGGCTAGCGCGCCGGTCTATCTGAAGCCCCGCGACGTCGTGGAATTGAGCGCGCCGCATTGAGGTATATAGCGCCAATGGTCGTTCAAGGCTGATCTGACGCTTCAGTTGGCGGCAAAGCTGCCACTGCTTGATAGCTCAGAGCAGGAAAATAACGCCCAGACCCGCAGGCAGCGCAGGCAAACGCATCCATTCCAGAAGCGGCTGGCGCGCGGCACCGATCACAGCGAAACTTATCAGCCACAATCCCAGCGCGATCTGCGCCATCACGACAAGCGCGGCCGCGGGTGCCGTTGCAAGCTCTAGTATGGCGGGATTGGCCACGAATCCCAACGGGATAATGAACAACCCGACCCCAAGGCGCATCGCATTCCCTGCGACTGGCAACCACGGCGTTTTCGCAATCGCGGCAGCGATATAGACATTGCCGCAAACTGGCGGTGTGATCGTGCAAAGCAGCGCATACCAGAAGACGAAGAGATGCGCCTGCAGCTCTGGCAACCCCATCCCGACCAATGCAGGCGCCGCCACTGCCGCGCAGATGACATAGGCGGCGGTCGTAGGCAGTTCCATGCCCAGGATCAGCGCGGCCAGCGCCGTCAGCAAAAGCGCAATCCATAACCGGCCGTCCGACGCTGACAAGATCACCGAGGTCAGCTTGACGCCCAGCCCGGTCATGTTGAAGACGCCCACCACGATTCCGGCGCAAACGATGACGGCTGCAATGACCGCCACCTGCTGCGCAGCCGTAACCAAGGCGACCAGCGTGCGGCGATACCAGCCTTGCAGCGACAGACTGCCATCCGGCTCGAAAACCAGCGTCAACCAGGTCACGATGGTTGCGAAAACAGCCGCATAAGCAAGTGTGAAACTGGTGAACACCAGCGTGCCAACGAGGATGGAAAAGGGCAACATGAAGAACGGCACTGACCGCGCCACTGCGGCCCAGCCGGGCAACAGCTCTTTCGGCAGGGCGGCCAGATTGCTGCGCAGGGCGTAGACATGCACGCCGAACCATGCCGCGAGAAAGAACAGGATCGCAGGCAAAAGGGCCGCGACCATGATTTCGGTATAGGGCACGCGCACCAGCTCGGCCATCACGAAGATACCTGCGCCCATCACCGGCGGCAGGATCTGCCCGCCAGTCGAGGCAACGGCCTCGGTCGCGGCGGCGAGTTGTGGCGGATAGCCAAGACGTTTCATGGTCGGGATGGTGATCATCCCGGTGGATGCTGTATTCGCTGCGGCCACCCCGGAAATTGAGCCATAGAAAGCCGAGGACAGGATCGCCACCTTGGCTGCCCCTGCCCGCGCGCGGCCTGCAATCTGGGTGGCGAAGGCCATGAACCCGGTCCCGGCCTGACCTGCCGATATGAAGCCCCCCAAAATCACAAACATCGCGATTGTATCGACCGACGTGCCGGTCAATGTGCCCCACAGCCCGCCCTCGGTTATGGTGAGCGTGCCCAGCAGGTAATCCACCGGCATACCTGCGTGCCCGAACCTGCCGGGGATGAACGGGCCAAGAAACGCATAGGCGAGCACAATCGCGGCGACCGCTGGCAACACGATCTTGATCGCGCGACGTGCCATTTCCAGCACCACAACGATCAGCGCGCAGGCAAGGGCGATCTGCAACGGCCCGTCAAGCGCGCCGAATTGCTGGATAAGATCGCGCCGGTTGAGCATGATCAACCCACAGATCGTCAGCCCGACAGCAAGGAATGCCCATCCTGCCCAATAGGACACGCGCCCGCCTTGGGCTGCCGCGCCAATGACGAATATCCAGGGCAGCGCCAGTGCCAAATGCGCGGGGCGGGTGATCAGATTAGGGATCAGGCCCGCGAAAGCGTTCCACATATGGAAACTTACCAACGCAATCGCCAGCGCAATCGCGACCGCACCGAAGCGTTTGCCGTCGACCTCCACTGTCAGCCAGGTTTCGAGAAATTCGGGACGGGTCATCGGGGCCTCGGTTTCAGGGGTCTGTGTGGCAAGGCGCAGGGCGGATCAGGTTGGCCAACACGCGCGCGCAGCATCGGCGTTGCGCGCGCGTCCATCTTGCGAACCCGCCCTGTCGTAACCCAGTCAGGGCATTTCAACGCCTTGGGACTCATAAAACGCGACAACGCCCTCATGCAGCGGCGCGCCTAGCTGCGGGACCAGATCAGGCGTCACGCCTGCCCACCATGGGTTGGTATCTGCCATATCGGCGCGCTGCTCCCAGAAGGCCGACACGATGGCCAACGCCGTGTCGTCATCCATATTGGTGGCATAGGCGCCCACCGGCACGGCCATGGTCGCGATTTCCTCGTCGATGCCTGCGTAAGTATTGGCCGCAACAGTGACAGCCCCCGCGCCGGGGTTGGCCTCGATAATTGCTGCGCGCTCGTCCTCAGTAAAGGACAGGATACGCACCGGCAGCGTGGCTGCCAGTTCCTGCACTTGCGGTGTCGGATGGGCTGAACAGGTCGCGTAGCCATCGACCTGATTGTTGCGCAACGCCCCCGGCGCGCCCGACAGCTCCATGTCTGGCGCGTTCACGCTGTCGGCAATCCCCAGCGTTTCAAAAATGGAAGCCACCTGACGCTGGCAGAATGTCCCGGTCCCACCGGAAATGAAGCTGCGCCCCGCCAGATCCGCGACAGTGTGGATATCGCTATCTGCACGCACCACCAGATGGATCGTAATGAAAGGCATGGGGAACAGCGTGCGGATATTGTCATAATTCCCACGCTCGAAAGGGGCTTCACCTGCTATTGCATCTGCAATCAGGTTTGGGGGGGTCGTGAACAGGAAGGCACCCGGCCGCCGACCTGCTTCTGCCACGTTCTGCACCGAGCCTTGGCTTTCCTCGACTGTGGGCTGGATCGCGCCGTCAGATTGCGCTTGCAGCATTTCCCCGAGTTGCACCATCATCACGTAGTAAGAGCTGGTCGATGACGCCGACTTCAGCGTAACCCGTGTTTCGGCGGATGCCATTGACGCCAACGCCAAACCCGCGCCCAGCGCAAGAGCACTTGCGCCTATGGTTTTTGCAACTCTAGTGACAAACATTTTTTCTCCCCCTCTTTGGATCGTTGCGGCTGTTCCGCCTTGACTGGATGTTCAGAAAATCAGCTTGTCGAGCCATTGACAAGCAAAAGGGACGGTGATGCGCCAAGAAGGAAGCCCCCCAACCGAGCGCTTTTTCGATTCTGGTCCGTCGCTTCTGGGACGGTGCAGGTTCCTCATGTCGGGCCGATCGACCGTCAAGTTCAGAATGTTTGGTTTGCTGAACGACGCGGGGGGGACGCACGGGCTTTGCGCAAAGCGGCACAAAACCAAGCGCGCCGTCACTTTTATCGTGCCCGCGGATCTCGCCATCACCGGTATCCGGTTTCCCACATTCATGTCCCCAAGCCGGCGCAAAGCCTACACAGATGCGCACCAAACCGGCAAGATCACGGCTTTTCTTTCCACCCGGGCAGATTGTCATGCATCCCGCACTGCGCCCGGCCGCCCCGATGCGTGTGCCCCCCGCGCGGGCCTGGGCGGGGGAATGGCGCTAAGTGCTAGCCCACCCACGGGGCCGGACAGGTTTGACCCCAGACGCCCGCCCGCGCGTGAAACAGAGGATTAAACCTTTTGCGCTAACATCGGGGCGAATCAATCAGCAGGGCACAAGTATTATGACCAGACTCCTTGAGCGGCTTTCCTTGACCCAGAAAGTAAGCATCGCCGCGCTTTCTATGTTGGGATTTCTCGCTGTTACGATTATCGTGGTTACGAACCATTCAAAACGCGAGATGCTGATAACAAACGCGCAGGAATTGCAGCGGATGACATTGCGCATTCAGGCCAATGATCTGGCGCTCGCCTTCGACAATTTCTCCTATCAGATCGACGCCGACGGTTTCTTGGTCAACGTGCGCTGGACAGAAATCCCCGATTTCGAAAGCCACGATCTGGTTGATCAGGTGGGCGTGCAATCAGGCCAGACCAACACGATTTTCCGCTATGACGCTGCGCAGGGCGAATTTGTGCGTCTGACCACGAATATCGTGCGCCCTGATGGCACGCGCGCCGTGGGCACGGTGCTGGGGGCTGCTGGCATAGTCCATCAGGCGATCATGCGCGGCGAAACATATGCCGGTGAAGCATTGATCCTCGGCACGAATTACCTCACGATTTATGTGCCGGTCTATGACGCGGGCGGGGCACTCAATGGGGTGCTTTATGCTGGGGTGCAGATTGATACTATCAACGCGCTTCTTCATGCCGAGCTGATCAACGTGCTCATGCTCGCGGCTCTCGCCCTTGCCCTCGCCGCGTTGATTGTGGTTTTCGTTACACGCAGCGCCCTGCGCCCGCTTGGGGCCGTCAATGCCGCCATGCAGGCCATCGCCTCAGGGCAACATCAAACGCAGGTGCCCGCGACGGGGCTGCGCGATGAAATCGGGGCAATCGCCCGCAATCTGGAAAGCTTCCGCGACCAACTGGCCGCTGCGGCCCGCGCACGCGCAGCTTCGGAAGCGCAGGATCAGGCCCGCAATGCCGAACAGGCCAAACAAATGCGTGTGCAACAACGCGTGGTCGACGATATGTCCAGGGCGTTGCAGCAACTATCCGAAGGGGATCTCTCGGCACAGATCACCAACCCGACGCATGACCCGTTCCCGACCGAATATGATGCACTCCGTCAGGCCTTCAACGGGGTCAGCGACAAGTTTTCCGAAACCATGCAGAGCATTACCAACGTCGCCGAACAGGTCAGCAATGGTTCAGGGGAAATCACATCTGCCGCCAGCGATCTGGCTTCGCGTGCCGAAACTCAGGCTGCAACACTCGAGCAATCGGCCGCAGCGCTCAATGAACTTACCGAATCCGTTCGATCCAGTGCGGGTGTGGCAAAAAATGCAGCGACCGCCTCGCAGGATAACCGCACCATCGCCGAAGAAGGTCGCCAGATCGTGGCAGATGCCATTGCGGCGATGCAGCAAATCGAAAAATCCGCTGATCAGATCACCCGCATCATCGCTGTTATCGACGATATTGCCTTTCAGACCAACCTTCTTGCTCTGAATGCCGGGGTCGAAGCCGCGCGCACAGGTGAAGCCGGGCGCGGCTTCGCGGTTGTCGCCTCCGAAGTGCGCGGCCTGGCACAGCGCGCTTCTGATTCCGCCCGCGAAATCAAATCCCTGATCGTGGAATCATCGCATCATGTTGAAACCGGCTCATCGCTTGTCTCGCGCACAGGCCAAAGCCTCGAGCAAATTCTGCAAAAGGCCCATGAAGTTTCGGATCAGGTCAACATGATCGTGGTTGCCGCCGTTGATCAGGCAAGCGCGCTGGGCGAAATCAACAGCGGGGTGAACCAACTCGATCAGGTCACCCAGCAAAACGCCGCTGTCGCCGAGGAGAGCAACGCAGCCGCGATGTCGCTTCAACACCAAGCTTCAGAGCTGATGACAGAACTTGAGAAATTCAAGTTGACAGGACGCAGCGCAACCCTTGGGACGAACCTTCGGAATGCACCCCGGCAGCAGTTTGAAAGCTCATCCATACCAATGCGCAAGCGCGCCGCAGGCGGTGGCACCAATCCCCGCCTGATGGAGTTTTGAGCCATTGCGGGCTGACGCCACTGCGTGGGACACAACCCTGCGCCCAAATTGAACTTGTGCGCAGGGGAAGGTCGGACAGCCAGAGATTTGCCGAGGATGCCAGTCTGATCACAGCGGCTGTCAACAGGCAGAAATCGCCACACAAGGAAGATTGAAACCCAAGAATATTGCGCCTGCCGTGCGGGGCATCGCCCCCCCTGCGCCTGGTATCAGTTCAGCATTGATCGAAAGGGCGAGCACCCCGCCAACCATCTTGCAGGCTATACCGGCACGGTCCATGCCGATGGCTTCGCCGGGTTCAACGGCTTGTTCGGCAAGGGCAAGGCTGACGAACAGGCATGCATGGTCCATGTGCGCCGCAAATTCGTCGCTGAGGTCGAGCGCACTGACTCCCCCATTGCCCAACAGGCGATCAAACAGATTGCAAAGCTTTGCGCAGTGGAAAAGGAGGTGCGGGGCAAAGACTGGCTGTGGAAGATCATGAGCCGCAAGAAACCCAAGCAGGCTGCGATCGCCCTGGCCAGGGTTGCCGGATCAGGGGGCGATAATCCCCTGCGCTGTCGCGATCGCGATGGCCTGTTCGCGTGTCAATGCCCCCAACTTGCGGCGCGCGTTACGCAGATAGAGCTCTATCGCGGCAGAGCTGAGATCAAGCGCGCGCGCAATGTCCTTGGTGCGATAGCCCTGTGCAAGAAATCGCAGGCATTGGACCTCGCGCGGTGCAAGCCGCGCCGAGGTTTGGCGCCGGGCCCGATCCAGCGCCTCATGCGCGTGCTGCGCGGCAAGACGAAGCCGGTCTTCGGAATGCAGCCGCAGGGCGTCCACCTCCTGACGCGACAGCGAGGATCCGATGTTCCACCCCGCAATGCCCCGATCCCCCTTCAGCCGGATGGTCGAGGAAAACCCGGCATTGATGCCAAAACTCGACGCCTCGTCGATCAGGGTCATCTGCGCGACCGACAGCCCTTGATGCAGGTCGGCATAGGCGATGCCCGTGCTGATCGGGCGAAAGGTGACACAACAATGGCTCAGAAACGGGTCAATCGCGGCATAGCCACGCTCTTTATATCGGGCGACCCAGGCATCCGGCAGGGTGGTTTGCAGCGCAAAATGTCCGGGGCCGGTGTCGATATGGATCAGCCTGTCAAATCCGTTCCGGGCAAAAAATGCCGCCGTGACCTCCCAAACCCGATCTGCGGCGCCAGGATCGTTTGTGGCGCAGATAGAGGAAAGTTCTTCAGAGAAATTGTCCAGCATACTTGTTCTCCAATTCAAAAAACCAAGCTCGAAACCCTGCGGGGCAAAAATGCCGGCGGCACCCCTATATGGAATTCCTTATATTCTCATGCTGATCGCTCTGCGTCTACAAAGGCTTGATACAGGGCCATGCCTTGGACGGGCCTTGGTTCGATTGAGAGGGTTGGCACCATCCTTGGTGTCGTCCCTTTGGTCAGGACGCTTCGGACATATTGTTAACCTTTGGTAACTGTCAGGGAAAGGGCATGATCGGATATGAATCTGGGCGTATCGGGTCTGTTTGGTCAGGCATTCTTCGGTCATTGGTGGCATGCGCTTGCATGACGGACTGTCCGGTGGTTGCTTCCGTCCAAACGCGTGTCAACTGTAGGGTTGGCTTCGCGGTCTTGTGGCGCTGGCGGTCCCAGGGGTATGAGCTGGCGGCCATGTCCGCACCGCCATGGCCCAAGGCCGCCCGATGAGCGGGTTCAGCCCCGTGCGCCTGCTGGGCCGGATCAGCCCGGGCAGCAAGGGCGTTTTGTTCGGCCCATCGGCCATGCCTCGTCCCGCGCCACCCGCCTTGCCGCCCGCAGACCACAGTGCAATCGTTGCCCGGCTGGCGCCTGTCCTGCAGGGACTGAACCGTGACAGGACGGTCCATGTCGACCAGATCGACCGCGCCCTGAAGCTCTATGGCGGTGGCGCTGCGGTGGTGGCCCTTGTGGTCGGCTGGGGGATCGGCGGCTCTTTCCTTGGCGGTCTGGCGCTGATGGCGCTTGCCGTTGTAAGCGTCGTCATCCTTGTGATGGCCAAGGCCGAGGATGGCCCCCGCGCAGAAACCCGCAGGCAAATCGTCGCGGCTGTCGCCGGGCAAATGTCGGACCTGATCCCGGATCCTGCGCCCGATATTCCGCGCGAATGGTTTGCCGGGCTGAGGCTGGTGCAGCAGGTCCGCAAGGTAATCGTCGATCTGCGCCTGACAGGCGAGCGCGCGGGCCGCGTCGTGGGCGTAACACGCGTCGGGCTGATGTTCGGCGAGGACAGGCGCTACACGGAAAAGCACGACAAGGGCCTGAGCGTTGTCATGGTTCAGGTCTCCCTGCCAGAAACAGCAGCACGCACGGGCGTCACGGTCGTTACGCCCACCGATGCCAGCTGGAATGTCCGGCATGGGCCGAAGCTGTCGCACGGCCTGAAAACGGTGCAAACCGGCGACAAGACCTTTGACGCGCTTTATACGGTCTATGGGGATCCCGCGCCGCTGACACCTGCCTTGCGGGCGGGTTTTGCCGGTCTGGAACGGCACGCGCGTTCTGCCAAACACGGCCTGGCCGAGGTCGCGCCGGGCAAAGGCCTGCGGCCATGGGTCGTGATCCTGCCCGGGCAGTTGGTGGTGCTGACGCCACTTGCCATGTTCGACGGCGCGTTCGAGCCGCCGGCCTTCTGGCTGCCGCTGGACCCCGACACGCTGATCCCCGCCTTTGCCGCCGATCTGGCCGTGCTGGACGGTTATCTGACTGCCGCCCTTTCCTTGCCTTTTGGAGATATCGCATGACCCGAATTTTCCCCGCGCTTGCCGCCCTGATGATCTCGGCCGCGCCAGCAATGGCCGAACGCGTCTCGGTGCTGGTGTTCGATGCCTCCGGCTCGATGTGGAACCGGGTCGAGGGCGACCTGACCCGGATCGAGGTCGCGCGCGACGTGATGGGTGACTATTTCGCCAGCCGCGACGGCGCGGTGCCCTTGTCGGTCATCGCCTATGGCCACAACCGGCGCGGCGATTGCCGCGACATAGAGGTCATCGCGCCCATGGGCCAGACCGCGCCGGGCGCGCTGGAAAGCCGCCTGCGCGCGCTGATGCCGCGGGGCATGACCCCGCTGACCGACAGCCTTGCGCGCGCGCGCGACCAAATCCCGCCCACCGCTGAAGCCGCCGATATCATCCTTGTGACCGACGGGCTGGAAACCTGCGAGGGCGACCCCTGCGCGCTGGCCGCCAGCCTTGCCGCCGAAGGCATCGACATCCGCGCCCATGTCGTGGGCTTTGGCCTGAGTGCGGTCGAGGTCGCGGCCCTGTCCTGTATCACCGACCAGACCGGGGGGATGCTATTCCAGACCAATTCCGGCGCCGAACTGGCCGAAGCGTTGCAACAGGTGAGCATGGCACCCGAAGCTGAACCTGAACCAGAGCCTGAACCTGAACAACCTGCCCGCGCCGCCGCCTTCGACATCGGCGACAAGGCAGAGGCGGGCTTCGATTATCGCATTCGCTGGAACGGCGAGGCGCGCTTCGTCGATTACATGGGCTTCGTTCCGCAGGGCGAAAGCCGCGCGCCTACGTCAAGCAGCTACCGTACAATCGGGGGGACGGCGGCAGCCCCCAACAACCCCGCCACCCGCACCGCACCGAAAACCCCGGGGATGTATGATCTGATCCTGTCCACTGCCCGCGACGGGATCATCGCCCGCCAGCCGGTCGAGGTGGTGGCCCCTGCCATGGGTTTTGACCCAATCGGGTCGGTCGAGCCGGGCAGCCGCGTGCTGTTTACCTTTCGCGCGCCGGAACAACTGGGAGAGCGGATCGTGATCGCTGATCTTGACCAGCCAGTGAATGAACATCAGCGTTATGATTGGGCCAACGCTTTGCACACGACAGGCACGACCAGGCTGACGGTGCCGAGCGTGCCCGGTGATTACGAATTGCGCTATCTGAACGCGGGGGCGACCGCGATCATGTTCTCGCGCCGCTTCGGTGTCGGAATCCCGTTCGCGGACACCGACCGGACCACCAGCGCCGAACTGGCCAACCAAGCCGCCGCCGCAACCCGGGGCGACGCGTCGCAAGACGAACTGGCGCAGGTCACCGCCACCTTCCGCCTGCCTGCTGACCTTCCGCAATCCGATGTTACATGGTCTGGGGTGCCCCTTGACCCTGACATGACCTCCGGCCCATGGGCGTCCGGGCAAACCGGCCCTGTCATCACCGGCAGTTTCGAGCCCGGCACATGGCGCATCACCGCCACCGCACCCGGTGAGGTGACACTGTCGGCCGATGTGACGATCTTTCCGGGGCAGGCCAACGATTTCATCGTGCAGATCGACGCAGGCAGCGACGAGGATCACGGCGCGCTGGACCTGCAAGGGCCGTGGCGCATCCTGACCGTGCCGCCCTATGACGCGCCACCGGGAAGCCCCATTGATCCGATGAAAATCATGGATATCATATTGGAAACCCGCGCCGACGCCAACGGCTATCAGGGCCGCTTCACGCCTGCCCCCGCAGCCTTCGGCACGGTCCTGCTTGAGCGTGAAATTGACAGCGTGTTAGAGGAAGACGGCGCGCTGATCGTGACCATGGCGTTGCCGATGATCGACCCTGCGCCTTTCGTGCTGTCGGTCATGCCCTATGCCGAAGGCTATGCCGGAACACTGGTCGCCGGCGCCAACAGCCTGGCCGTCGTGTTCTGGCCCGACGCCGTGCCACTTCCGCCCGCCACACAACTGCGCGCGACGCTCTATGGCCCGGACCCCGCCGACCAAGGCTGGCTGAACGACGGGTCCGACGCGGTCTTTGCCTGTGCGCAATCGATCTGCGCCTGGACCGATCCTGCCAGTGGCCTGACCATTCCACTACCCATGGGCTGGAGCGTGACCGCCCCCGAATTCCAGACCGCATCAGCCGCGCCAACGGACATGGCCCTGCCCAGCCTGTCGCTGTTCGGGCCAGAGGGGCAGGAGTTGCGCCTGAACCCGCGCCAGTGGATCGACAGCAACGGCACCTGCCTTGAAACACCGGATCTGGGGCGCCTGTGCCATTTCGCAGATGCCGATATCACCGCGCAGATGGTTGCAGGGATGATCGCGTCGATGGTCCATCTTGGCCAACCCACCGCCGGCGCACACACGCGGCCCGTCAGCGTATCCATTGCAGGCGCGGACCGATCCGAGATGCGCAAGGTGCGCATCCAGCTTGTTGCGGGCGAGGATGCGGCCTATCAGGACGGCCAGCTGCATGACAGCGAGATGGCCGCGAAAGATCATCCGCTTGGTGTGGGCAATGTCTATGACATCCGCGCCGAAACCCTGTTTCGGGAATACCGCAACCGGAATGTCACCATCACCCCCGGCACCACGGTGCAGCAGGTGATGCTGGCCCCTGTCTACGCCTTCGATGAGGTGACATTGGAATTGCCCGATGATCCGGTCATTGCCGGGCCGGGCGCATTTTTCCCCGTCACGCTGGTGGCACCTTCGGATTTCCAGGGATCTATCGCTCTCCATGACGATGACGACCGCGATGCACCCGCGCTCTTTTCCATCTCCAGCGCTGAGCTGATGAACAGCACGGACCCTGTGCTGCCAGTCCCTGAAAAGCCCGGCTATTATGAAATCCGCTTTCTTGATATCAACGGTGAGATGTTCGGCGGGACAGTGTTCGAAGCCGTCGCGCCCGATGCGGCACAGGGCGCCGGGGCGCCCGAAGGTTCGGTCAGTGTTGCGCTGCTGTCGGATTGGGATCTGGTCGCAGGCTCGGGCGGGTACTTTTCCGTCGGGATCGAGGCACCGGCAGGTCTGGACGGGCAGCTTGTGATCGAAGGGCAGGACGGGACGGCGGTTTTTACCACAGGTCTTGCCGCACTGATCGACGCACAGGATCAGGCGCTGCCAATCCCCGATGCCCCCGGCATCTATATGATCACCATCACCGACAAGGCGGGGATTCTGCGCGCCACCACCGGGTTCGAGGTTGTTGCGGACAAGGCGCGCGATCACATCACAGTCACTTTGCGCGCGACCACACAATTCGGCGCGGGATGCATGATCGGGGCCGACCTTTCCATGCCCCCCGGTCCGCGCATTACCGTCACCATCCCGGTGACGGGGGTTGACGCACAAGGTGCGGCGGTCACGCCGATCATGCGGACGGAGCGCGCGCAGGTTCTGGAAATCATCGGCTTTGACACCGCTGGGGCGACAATCGTTGATGCAAGTTTCCTGTCACCCTGCGAGGCGCTCATCCTGAACATGGGCCCCGCACAATGCCGCGTCGGTGAAAGTTCCACCATGGGCTCCTGCCCCTATCCGGTCAGCTACATCGCCCCAACCACGCTTTTGGCAGTGCAACAGGCGGGCAGTGACCCGGTCCTGCCAGCGTCAGGCCAACCGGCTTTGCCCGATCGGGCACGCCCTGCCGCAACCAGCGGTGCCGCCCCCCACTTCATCGAGATCGACCTTGGCGACATGGATGCAGACACGTTTCTTGACATCCTGCTGCCGCAAACCGGATCGGAGTAAACCATGGCCCTGAAATTCATTGCCGCGATGGCATCCCTTGTCCTGTCCGCAGGTGCCGCCCTTGCCCAAGGCACCCAAAAGGTCCAGCTTGCCGATTGCACCGGATCGGGCTGCACCTGCAGCGTCACGAACCTGACCCTGACCGAAGTTGCGGCCGCCCTGCCCATTGAAATCCCGGACGGCGCGGAAGATATGATGCTCGTGCGTGCGCCCAATGGCACCATGGGATGGAGCACAATGGCACCCGCCGATCTGGACGTGCTGTATGGTGGCCAGGGCAATTGCCCATTGCAACTGTTCGAAGACATCGTGCCACGCGACGGCAGCTGGCATATCACCGATGTCGTCACCGACACTTCGCAATGCCCAATGGTGGCCTTGACGGGAATGGGCGGGCTGGAAAGTGCCACCACCTCCGTCAACTGGGGCGGGCGCTTTCATCCCGAAAGGCTGTTTCCCGAAACCCGTGGCATGGTGCGCTGGTCACAAACCGGGCATCTGTCATGGCGCGGGGTCGTTGTGGACGAGCAAGTCGAAGGTGCTTTTGCACGGGTTACCTTTACTGCGCGTTTGATCAGCCCAACGCTGATCCGCGGTGAAAGCCGCTTTGCCTTCAACATGCATGGCATCGGCGGGATGAACGCTGCCACCCTTGCCGCAGGCGGGGGCTGCCTGACGGTCACAAGCTACGTTGCACGCTGGCGCGGATGACAAACCTCGGAAGAAGGAAGCCGCAGGTGCCATGGGCTGACCTATGGGGAAAGTGTGCAAGCGCTTGCGGCGACGGCTGCGTTAGGCGTGCGGCTGACGAAGCGCATGGTGCCTGAGACCGGGGCAAAAGCGCTTGATGATCCCGGAAACGCTGGGTGATTTGGCGTAAAATCCATCCTGTTTCGCGCCGAAGGAAGACATCGTCACCAAATCTTCACGCAACCGTCATCCTGGCGTTACATCGAAAACATAAGCCGCACTCAAGCTCAACTTCCAAGGGGAAAAGACATGACTGCAAGGCTTCTCTCGACAGTGGCGCTCGGCGTTGCGCTGGCGCTGCCTGCTGGTGCATTCCAACTCGACCCGCGCTTTACCGACAATGATGGCGACTTGATCGCGGATATTCCCACCGACCCGAGTGAATGGGTTGATCCGCCGGTTTTGGTGTTTGCCTACACGCCGGTCGAAGATCCTGCAGTTTATGAAGATGTTTGGGCCGAATTCATTGCCCATCTGTCAGACGCGACAAGCAAGCCCGTGCAGTTCTTCCCGGTTCAGTCCAACGCTGCGCAGCTTGAAGCTATGCGTGCAGGCCGATTGCATATTGCCGCTGTCAACACAGGCGGAAACCCGATTGCGGTCGCTTGTGCAGGCTTCCGTCCGTTCGCGATGATGGCGGCTGAAGATGGTTCCTTCGGCTACGAGATGGAAATCGTTACCTATCCCGGATCGGGCATCGAGGCGCTTGCAGATCTTGATGGTCGTCAGCTGGCGTTCACCTCGGAAACTTCAAACTCTGGCTTTAAGGCCCCACAGGCATTGCTGGAATCTGAGTTTGGTCTGGTTGTTGAAGAAAACTACACGCCGGCTTTCTCGGGCGGGCATGACAACTCGATCCTTGGTGTCGCCAATCAGGACTATGACGCTGCGGCCATTGCCAATTCGGTCCTGACCCGGATGGAAGCGCGCGGTGTTGTCAGCCGCGACGATCTGGTGACAATCTACAAATCCGACACCTTCCCGACGTCTGGCTACGGCACGGTCTACAACCTGCATCCCGAATTGCAGGAAAAAATCCGTGATGCGTTCTTCAGCTTCGAGTGGGAAGGCACGGGCCTCGAGCGTGAGTTTGGCGCGCAAGGCGAGAGCCAGTTCATTCCGATCACATTCCAGGAAAACTGGTCGGTGATCCGTCAGATCGATGCAGCGATGGGCGTGACCTATACCTGCAACTGAGGATTTCAGCACCAAATCCTTTCAGGCAGGCAGAGCTTTGGTTCTGCCTGCCCAGCTTTTTCGGGGAATGCTCATATGCTCAGGATCGAAGGTCTGACAAAGACCTACAAAACAGGGGACAAGGCACTGTCGGATGTCTCTTTTGAGGCACCGAAAGGACAGGTGATCGGTTTGATCGGACCGTCAGGTGCGGGAAAGTCCACGTTGATCCGTTGTATCAACAGACTGGTAGAGCCAAGTTCCGGGGCGGTCTGGCTCAATGACATCAATCTGCCTGCGCTGCGCACGCGCGAGCTGCGCCGCGCACGCCGCAGGATCGGGATGATTTTTCAGGAATATGCGCTGGTCGAGCGCCTGACAGTGATGGAAAACGTGCTGTCCGGCCGTCTGGGATATGTGGGTTTCTGGCGCAGCTTTACCCGCCAGTATCCCGGCGCTGATATCACCAGTGCCTATCGCCTGCTGGATCGTGTGGGGCTGATGGCGCATGCTGACAAGCGCGCCGATGCGCTGTCGGGCTGACAACGCCAGCGGGTTGGAATCGCACGGGCCTTGGCGCAGAACCCTGAACTTCTGCTGATCGATGAACCAACCGCCAGCCTCGACCCCAAAACCAGCCGTCAGATCATGCGCTTGATTGTCGAGATTTGTCGCGAGCGGGATTTGCCTGCGATCATCAATATTCATGATGTGGTGCTGGCGCAGCAATTCTCGGACCGGATCATCGGGTTGCAATCGGGTCGCATGGTGTTTGACGGTCCGCCTTCTGGCCTGACCGAGGGCGTTCTGACTCAAATCTACGGCGAAGAGGATTGGACCGCCATGCGCCAGGGTGCTTCCGAGGATGCCGAGGCCGAGGCGGAAGAAAAAGCGCAGGCCGAAAAGATGCTGAGGGCACTATGAGCACGGCCTATCCGACCACATGGCGCAAACCGCCGCAGATGATCCAGTCACGGGGCTGGCGAATCGCGCTGGCTGTTGGTGCAATCGCCTATCTGGTGCTCGCCATTGGCTCGGTCGAGGTCAACTGGGCACGCATCATTGCGGGAATGGAGCGCGCACAACGCTTTGTGGCGGGCTTCTTGCAACCTGATTTCACAACCCGCTGGCGCGACATTTCCAACGGGCTGATGGAAAGCCTGACGATGACCTTTACCTCAACGGTGGTGGGCGTGCTGATCTCGATCCCTATCGGGGTGGGCGCTGCTCGCAATCTGGCACCGCGCTGGATATATCTGATCTGCCGCAGCATCATTGCCATCAGTCGCGCGCTTCAGGAAATCATTGTGGCGATTTTCTTCGTGGCGCTGTTCGGCTTCGGGACCTTCGCGGGGTTCCTCACGCTGACCTTCGCCACCATCGGCTTCATCGGCAAGCTGCTGGCCGAGGATATCGAGGATATCGACGAAGCCCAGGCCGAAGCAATCCGCGCGACCGGGGCCAGCTGGCTGCAACTGATCAATTACGCCATCCAGCCGCAGGTCATGCCGCGTCTGATCGGGCTGTCGCTTTACCGGCTGGATATCAACTTCCGCGAATCCGCCGTCATCGGAATCGTGGGTGCCGGTGGCATCGGGGCGGCGCTGAACACATCGCTGTCGCGCTATGAATACTCAAGCGCGGGCGCGATCCTGCTGATCATTATCGCCATAGTGATGGTAGCTGAATATTCCTCGGGCTATTTGCGAAAGTGGGTGAAATGAGCATCGCAAGCGCTGAAACACCTGTCTGGCGGCATCGCCCCCCCCTCAAGCGCCTTTTGCTCTGGGCTGGCTGGCTCGCTTGTGTCGCGCTATTTGTCTGGTGCTGGGAACGCATGACCCAGCGCACCATCTGGGCCTTTGTCTGGGACGCGCCCAATGCCGCTGCCGATATCGGCAGCCGCGCCTTCCCGCCGCGCTGGTCCTACATGGAACGCCTCTGGTGGCCGCTTTGGGACACAATCAACATCGCCACACTCGGCACTCTTCTGGGCATTCTGATGGCGGTGCCGCTTGCCTTCCTTGCGGCGTCGAACACCACGCCCTCGCGGCTTATCCTGCGGCCAATCGCCTTGTTCATCATCGTCGCGTCGCGTTCGATCAATTCGCTGATCTGGGCGCTTTTGCTGGTCTCGATCCTTGGGCCGGGCATCCTTGCGGGTATATTGGCTATTGCGCTTCGCTCTATCGGCTTCATAGGCAAGCTGCTTTATGAGGCGATCGAGGAAACCGACGTTTCCCAGGTCGAGGCCATTACCGCGACAGGTGCCAGCCAGGGCCAGATCCTGACCTATGGCATCGTGCCGCAAGTGTTACCTGCCTTCTATGGGATCAGTGTGTTTCGCTGGGACATCAACATTCGCGAGAGCGCCATTCTGGGGCTTGTCGGGGCCGGTGGTATTGGTGCGCAACTGAATGCCAGCCTAAACACATTGGCCTGGCCGCAAGTGTCCCTGATCATTCTGGTGATCTTGGGCACAGTGGTTATCAGCGAATGGGTCTCGGCCAAGGTTCGGCACGCGGTGATCTGAGCATTCAAAGTGATGAACCCGCCCTTTGGATCAGATGCATAAAGGCGCGTGCAAGAATGCCGAAGGCGCCGGCGACATTGCTGTGGCCGGGAACAGGGCACCAATGCCAAGGAAGATATGCTTGAGCGCACCAATAGCGCCGTGGTATCTGACCTAAGGCACCGACAAGCGCCGCGCGCGGCTGAATTGCATCGACCATCTGCTGGGGTTGATCCCCTATCAGGATGTGCCGCACGACCCGATCACCCTGCCCGAACGCGTGTTCAACCCTGACTATGAGCGGGCGATCCTGCCGCCGGTGTTGTATGTGCCGCGAAAGTACTGACCTCGGGCTGCATGCAGACTTTTGAGCTGCTGTTGCCGCGCAGGAACGCCTCTGCGACAGAGTTCCAGTCATAGGTAGCGCGCACATGAGCTGCACGCGCGGCCCGTCCACCCGGCGCATTTAGCGCACGCCGGATTGCGCATGCAAGATCGTCGTCAAGTGACCCGAGGCTCGGCTCTGTCACAATGTCGCGTGGCCCTGGCGCGTCATGCGCGGCAATCGGCAGGCCCGAAGCGAGAGCTTCGATCAGGACAATTCCGAATGTATCCGTGCGGGAGGGAAAGACGAAAACATCTGCACGTCTATAGACTTCGGCGAGTGCATTGCCTTCCAGCTTTCCACAGAACTCGGCATCCGGGAATGCGCGCTGCAAGCTGCCAAGCGCCGGTCCATCGCCGACAATGACCTTGCGATGCGGTCCCAGAGCCTGCTCATCCAGCGAAAGAAATGTCTCCAGCGACTTCTCAGGCGCGATCCGACCGACATAAAGCAAGGTCGGGCGGTCGGTGCTGTCAGGTTCAAGTGTTTCCGGGGCCGGAAAAAACAGCGTTGTGTCCACACCTCGCGACAGCCGTGCCAAAGGCATGCGGAACCCCCAGTCGCGCAACAGGGCCTCGATGGAAGGTGTTGCAACAAAGACATGGCATGCGCGGGCGTGAAACCGGCGCAGCGCGACGAGGGCGAGACGCGCCAGCGTTGCCCTGAACACGCGCGGGACCCGCAGCGCAATATATGCCGGGAAGTTGGTGTGAAACGATGTCGAGAAAGCGATGCCCCGACGCAGACAATAGCGACTGGCAGCCCAACCCAGCGGGCCTTCAACTGCGATATGGATGATATCGGGATTGAACTGCGAAATCAGCCGCGCCAGTCTTCGGCCCGGCCAAAGTGCGAGGCGGATTTCGGAATAGCCGGGCATGGGCAAGGCTGCGAACTCGGCAGGCCCGATGACACGCACCTCATGCCCCATGGCGCGCCACTCGCGCGTCAAGTGCTGATAGCTCCGCACAACGCCATTCACCTGAGGCTCCCACGCGTCGCTGATGATCAGGATGCGCAGTCGTGATGCGGGTGTTGCGGGATCAGATGGCACAGGCATGAGAGTCGGTCGATTTCCACATGTCGCAAAGTATGACGCGCGGATGTAACAGCCTGATGTCCGTTGCGCATTTCCCGCGCGCGTGCGCGCAACTTAGTCCATATCCAGTCGCGATCCCGCCCTGTGGCACAACAGGCACAGTCGGGCCTTGCCACAAAACTGGTACGTTCCGGTCACGAAACCGTTGTCCAATGGCGTCATTTGATCGGTAACGTAGACATGTGGGTACAGACATGCCATTCGACCGCTCATTTCAAAGGCCGGCACCGGGACCTCATACGTTATTCCTGTCAGACCTGCATCTTGGAGCGTTATCCGCGCGCGCCGAAGATGTGTTGCGCTTTCTGCGCGCCCATCCGGCTGAAGTCTATGTGCTGGTTGGCGATATTCTTGACCTCTGGCAGCCCATGCTGCCGCATTGGAGTGCGCAGGATCAGGCGGTGATCGACTTCTTTCGCGCGCGCCACGCATCTGGTGCGCGCCTGATCTATATCCGTGGCAATCATGATCCTGATCCGTCACGAATACCGGCCTATGCCGCCCTTCCAGCGGAACATCTGGACGCCTACATCCACGCAGCCCCAACTGGGCAACGCTTTCTGGTTATGCATGGTGATGAGGCCGACAGTCGCCTGATCCGGCTACACGCCATGACCCGGCTGGGCAGCCTGATCGACCATGGCTTGCGCCGTCTTGACACGTTCCTGTCGCGGCTGTCGCTTCGTGACCCCGAAATGCGCGGCTTTGCAAGCTGGCTTTTGTTGGCAGCGAACGCGTTGCGCTATCGCGGGCGCAGCCACGAGCGGCAGATGGTTGATCTTGCGCGCGCGCGTGGTCTTGACGGCGTTATCTGCGGGCATTTCCATATTGCCGCCCTGCATGACCATTTTGGCCTGACCTATGCCAATTGCGGCGACTGGGTGGACAGCATGACCGCGCTGCTGGACCAAGGCGATGGTGTCCTGCGTCTGATCGGTGGCCGCGAGGCGGCGTTGGGTTTGCCCCTGCCTGCCAGACATTCACATTCTGACCAGAAAGCCCTTACGCAATGAGTGACGCCAGTGAAATCATGCGCCGGATTGATGGCGCTGTCTGCCAGAACCCGGTTACAAACCGTATCGGGCTGCAGGAACGGCTGTTTGCCCGGCTGTTTCAGGGGCTGGTCTATGCCCAGATATGGGAAGACCCGGTGGCCGATATGGCGGCACTGGGCCTGTCGCCGGGCAGCGATATCATTTGCATCGCCTCGGGGGGGTGCAATGCAATGTCCTACCTGATCACCGACCCGGCCTCTGTCACGGCGGTCGATCTGTCGCCCGCGCATATTGCGCTGCTCAACCTCAAGCGCGTGGCGGCAACGCATCTGGATCAGCCCACGTTTTTCGACCTTTTCGGCCGTGCGGACAGACCGGACAATCCGGCGCTGATACAGAACAAACTTGCGCCGCATCTGGACCCCGAAAGCCGGGCGTTCTGGCAAAGGCACGCGAAACGCTTCGCGCGTGGCTTCTACCGGCAAGGGGTTCTGGGACGGTTCATCGGTGCGGTCCATCTGGTCGGGCGCGTGGCGCAGGTGGATTTCCGTGCCCTCTTGCAGGCGCAAAACCTGGCCGAGCAGGAGGTATTCTTTACCCGCCAGATTGACCCGCTCTTCGACAAACGCATGGTGCGACATCTTGCGCGGCAGCGAACCGCGCTTTTCGGCTTGGGCATCCCACCCGCGCAGCATGACAAGCTTGCCGCAGATGCGGACGGCGATATTGTGCGCGTGCTGCGCGCGCGGGCGCGGCGGCTGGTCTGCGACTTTCCCGTGAAGGACAATTACTTCCTTTGGCAGGCCTTTCATCGCGGATACGAGCCAGGCACCACGACGAACCTGCCGCCCTATCTGCAGCGCGCGAATTTCAACGCAGTCGCTGCGCGTGCCGGACGTATCCGCGCCGTCAATCGCACATTCACGGATGAATTGGTCCGCCATGCGCCACACAGCCTGGATGCCTATATCCTGCTTGATGCGCAGGATTGGATGACTGATGCCCAACTGAACGCGCTCTGGGCCGAAATTACCCGCACAGCCCGACCCGGCGCGCGGGTTCTGTTCCGCACTGGCGGCACAGATGACATTCTTCCCGGTCGCGTGTCCGATCAAGTGATGTCGTTTTGGGCCTATGATCCTGCCGCATCAAACCGGGCTTTCGCCCAAGACCGCTCCGCCATCTACGGCGGCGTGCATCTCTATCGTTATCAAGGCTGACGCATGAGCCATCTGACACATGCTGCGCTGATGGATCGCACCTACCGCCACCAGCGACGGATTTACGATCTGACGCGCGCCTGGTTTCTGCTTGGACGCGATCATCTGATCACGGATCTGAACGTGCCTGCGGGCGGGCGGGTCCTAGAAATTGCTTGTGGGACAGGTCGCAATCTCGACCATATCGCGCGCCGCTATCCGGACTGCGACATCTACGGGCTAGATATTTCCGAACAGATGCTAGAGAGCGCGCGCGCCAAACTGGGGATGCGCGCTGCTCTGGTCCAGGGTGATGCTTGCGCGTTTGACGCGCAATTCAGCTTCGGGGTGGCGCAATTCGACCGGATCGTGTTGTCCTACAGCCTGTCCATGATCCCCGACTGGCGTGCGGCGCTGGTACAGGCCATGCGCCACCTTGCTCCGGGCGGGAGTCTGCACATCGTGGATTTCGGAGCACAGGATCATTTGCCCCGTTTTGTCAGTGTGACACTGAATGCGTGGCTTGCCCGGTTCCATGTCACGCCGCGTCTTGAGCTACAGGCTGAGCTGAACAGGATGACAAAGAATAGCAGCATGACGCTTGATATGCAGCACCTGTATCGCAGCTATGCTCAGTATGCCGTGATCAGCTCAACTGGGCCTATCCCTGCGATACGCCCCAAGTCGGGGTTCTGACTGCGGGCTACAACCAAGGGCCCGCTGCCGCCTAGGGGAAGCGCATCTTTGCATTCCTGATCCGGTTGGCAAATCGCTTGTCGGCGCGATGGGCTACCTCGCGATCAAGCATCATGCCCATCTAGTATTGTGTTTGATGCGTTAAGTAGTCCTCTCCGGTTCAGCTCATCCACTAGCGCCCGTTGGTTTTGGTGAGCTGTCTCACGATCTAGCAGGACTAAAGGTCGACCAATCTCCCTAAGCACATTGCTCGCTATAACGTGTCTCCATCTTGTTTCTTGTGAGACCAATGCCGTCAGGGTAGAGGTCTTGCCCGCTCGAGATGCACCAGTAACAAGAAACATTTTTCAGACCGCCTACTGTTTGACCTGGCAATTACTATAGACGCTCGGCCAAATGCATTCGACACCTTTTCTCTTGATGAGATTTGTTGTCACGGTCCCGCCCCGTTAAGATGGGGTGGATTATCCTAGGGCCTTAACCGCTTCGTCGCTTGCCAAAGCATCGGAAACATGTTGATCAAGTGTTACCCAGATTACAGCGCCACTTTTGTGGACATAGTGAACGGGGCTATGAAGGCGTACTGCGCTGGACATGATCCATGCATGGCGATGCTTGGAGAACTTCCCGGTAAGGAAAATATTAGACGGAATATGATGCTTGTCGGCGTTGTCGATCATCCTCTGATCAGATAGCGGCCCGTCAGCTCCGATCATTCTGGCGACGCCAACCACATGGCCACTGCCTTTTTTGATTAGGCCAATCCAGCCGCGCTGCTTTGCGGATGTACTGCGCATTTCCCAGATCTTGGTGCCATTCATGATCTTGGTGATCCACGGCTCGTCGACGATAAGTGCTTTTTCGATTTTCATGTTGGCGATCTGCTCCAAAGACGGTATTGCGTGTTGAAATATTAGCGGATGACCGGGCTTTCGTCCATCTGGGCGATGGTTTTCGGTGCTATTAGTCGGCATCGGTTGACGTAGATCATGGCACTGATCCCGCTCCAGAGCAGGCAAGTCGTGGTCAGAAACGGTGACGACAGCCTTGCGCAAAGCGTAGCTTAATAGTCGAAGCAGGCCTTCATGGTTCGCGCCTCGAATATCCTTCCCCCCGTTGGGCCTGCGCTTGTCTGGGTTTTGCAACGCCGCAAGTCCTCTCTCCGCCCTCCACGCCGATGGCGCAACATGTGCTGCGATCCGCATGACGGTCAGCAATGGGGGTCAGCCGGAAATCTGACAGGTTGGTGTCGCGCAGCTAGGGCCTGTGGACATTCATCTTGATGCGATCAAGGCAGCGGCAAGGTGCCAATTGGCTGTGTAGCTGCAGTCTGTCTTGTCGTATCGAGTGGCTATCCCTCTGAACTCCTTGATTTTTGCAAAGTAGTTCTCAACCAGATGCCGCCACTTGTAGGCTTCGGCGTCATAGTCACGCTGGTGCTTGCGGTTCGCTTTCGGGGGGATCACGGCGCTTGAACCTCGCGTGTCCAGTTCTTTAAGTAGCCAAGTCGCATCGAACGCCGTGTCTGCCAAGAGCGCCCCGAACGAAACATTGCCGATCAACGGGGCAACACCCTTCATGTCATGCGCCTGGCCTGACAGCAGCAGGAAGCGGACCAGGTTGCCAAGCGCATCCACCAGAGCGACGATCGTGGTTGTCAGACCACCGCGCGAACGCCCGATGGCCTGATGCTGAGTCCCCCTTTTGCGCCGGTTGCCTTCTGGTGAACCTGAACGATGGTGCCGTCGATAAGCGCGTATTCGAGGTCCGGGCCGCTGCTCATAGCATTGAAAAGACTCTCGAATACGCCCGCCTTGGCCCAGCGACGAAAACGCCGGAACTGGCTGTTCCAGTTACCGAAAGCGGGCGGCAGGTCGCGCCATGGGGAGCCGGTCCGAACCCGCCAGAACACTGCTTCCAGAAACAGGCGGTTATCCCTTGCAGTAGCCCCGGCGTCGCTCGCCTTTCCCGGCAAATGCGGCTCAAGCCGCCGCCATACAGCATCTGTCACCACAAAGCGCCGCTCGTTCATCCAAACCTCCATTTGGGAAGTTTGAATCAGAAGTCAGACACAATGGGAACCCTGATTGTCCACTGCCCTAGGCTCCAGACTTCGGTAACGGGGTCGTCCTAGTCAAGCGTTTTGTGCCATAGGTTTTCGCCCGCTGGACCGCGGATAGATTGACTGGATGCGGCCATATTGCAGGTCTGTGTCGCTTGCCTTTGTCTGAGATC
>JAFWNM010000040.1 GCA_017510335.1 Paracoccaceae bacterium | reverse complement strand
ATCGGCCGCGATGAAATTCTGCGCCTGCGCAGGGCCAAAGGACGGGTTCAGCCCCACGGCAATGCGCAGCACATCCAGCGCGTCCAGTGCGGTGATGGCCGGATCGCCGGTTTGCCAGTCGCGGCTGGCGTTCAGGCGGCCAGCTGCATTTTCCGACAGGTCAAAGCGGAATTCGTCGCCGTCGCGCGTCAACCGTGTCAGGTTGACCGATGTTCCCAAGGGGCGGAAGGTGATTGTTGCGTTGCTCAGGCCCGTGCCGTCAAGGTCGGTTACACGGCCCGACAGGCCCAACAACCCTTCGGTAATTCCGCCCCCCGCGACCTGGGGCACATGTATATTGTCCGGTGTGGCACCCATATCAATCAGGATGTTATTGGAATTCACAGCGCTGTCCAGATAGCTGTTGTCTTGTGTGATCAGCAAATCAAGCACGGCATTGTTGAACGCAAATGTGCCGGGTGTCAGACCGGCCGCTTCTGCGGCGGCTTCGGCACCTGCACGTTCTTCGGTGGTGAAATCGTCAAGGGTTGTCATCTGGGTCGGATAATCCGCCAGATAGAAGCTGTCCGGCCCTTCCCCGTCGGCATAGGTGAACAGGGTCGTCGTATCATTCACGCGCCAGTCTTCGCGGAATTGCCCGTAAACGCCAAATGTGCCTGCGGCTTCATCATCTCCGAACACCAGCGGGAATGTCAGCGGTGTGCCATTGGCCAGTCGCAGATCGTCCTGAATGGTGCCGCTGAAATTGCCCAGCAACCCTTCTACGTTGTTTTGCCAGTAGCTGGACAGGCCAACGCCAATATCGACACGGCTGCCGACGATATCCACCTGAACAAGGCTTGTGGACAAGTCCGGTGCGGTGATGGAAATCATGTAGCTGTTGCCGTCGCGTTCAATGCTGCCGTTGGCCCGCACCAGAACACCCCCATCCGCAAGCGAGTGCGCCACCCCGTTTATCAAAAGCGGTGTCGCCCCCGGTGCGATCATGATGATGTCATCGCCCATATGCAGGGCAGCGGCGACATTGGCGGTGACATTTTCGCCCGCAGGCGACATGCGCGATTGCAATTCGAAATTCTGGCCATTGGTGGCGCGCATCAGCACATATTCGCCAGCCGCGTGGAAATCATAGCCCAGCCCGTCATGCGTCAGCAAATGCGGGTCGCCTGTGGCAAAGGCAAGCCCCAGCCCGCCAATCGACGGCAGGCGCATGCTGGTCAGAATGGTGTCCAACTCATCCATGAAGGCCGCGAAACTTTCAACATTTTCGGCCGAGAGAATGACCGTGCCATCGGGCGCGCTGATGGTCAGCCCGCCAAAGTTCAGGCCCGGCAGGTCGCGAAGCTGCGGTTCGGGCTGCCCGGTGCCAAAGGCCTGCAACACCAGCGCGTCCGTGAATTCCACAGATTCGCCACTGAAAAAGTCGCTTTGTCTGTATGTCGAGCTCCATTGCGGAAAATCGATTCTGACCCAGTCCGCATCGCCCACGCTGCCAACTGCGCCAAAGAAGATTGAACCGGCATTCAGCACATATGGGGTGGATGCATTGGCGGGTGCATCGCCCATATCCTCGGACGACGATCCCCACGAATTGCCCCCTGACCACCAACTGCTGTAGAGTTGGTAAAGTCCTGTCTGGGTTTGCCAATCGACGATCTGCTGATCATTTGCGGTGATCTGCGCGTAATATGTCCCCTGCGGAAGATACTCATAAGCGATGCGGAATGACGCGGGGCTGTCATTGGAAAACCTGAAAGTCTGGCCGGTCACCGCAGTGCCGTTGCTGTCAAACAGCGTGATCTGGGGCAGAATTTCCCCACGGCCGGGGTTCAGGAAGTTGAAAATCTGCTCAGATGTGATGTCCGCATCGGTCATGGTCAGCGTGTAGCCGTCCAGATTCAGCGTCAGTGTATCGCCAGATTGCAAGCTGGCCAGAACCTCGCCACCGTCGCGCAGGGTCATGCCGGTGAAGCCGTATTGCGCCAGCGACCTTTCGCCGTCGCCTTCCAGAATGTCCACAAGGTTGAAGATGTTGGACAAGGTAACAGGGAAGCCGCCGGTCAGTTCAAGGCTTTGTGTGCCGCTGGTCAGTGTCAGGCTGCCGGGGGCAATGTCCAGTTGGGCAACGCGCTGGGCACCGTAATCAATGCTGATCTGGGTGATGGTTCCGTTCGCGGTGCCGTTGTCAAGCGCTTGGCTGAATTCCTGCGCATTGCTGGACGGGGTGATCCCGCTGCCCTGCACACGCAAGGTGTAAAGCGTTGGATCAGAGGAATCCAGACTGTTGAGCTGTGCGGTGAAGCTGGTTGCCGTTAGTATGGGATTGGACGCGAAATATTCGCCCTCAAGGGTGAAATTGTCCAGAAGATCAATATTGCCAAAGGAAAAATCCGCCAGCCGCGTGTCGCCAAGGCCGTCAAGAAGGGTTTGGAAATTACGGTTCAAAGATATTGTGGTCATATGCTCAAAGTTCCTCTACTTGAATTACCATTACCCCGGACCGGAAATTTGGATGGCTGGGAAAATTAGTTAATATTCTATTTCTTATGCCGCAGGCGAATACTTCAGATCAAGATAATTCGAGCATGAAAGCATGACATTGACGGGTGAAATTGCCAAAGTTCGGGGCGGCGTTGCGGCTGTGGTGTTGGTTTTGTCGGCATGTTCCGACGGCGCTGGCCCACAGGTCGGGTTGCGATTGGCGCAGGCGGATCTGGGGTATGGACGGGGCGCGCTGGATCATGCGGTTGCGGAATTTCTGGCGCCTGCATCCTCTGTGCCGGCTGCGGGCGGCGGGATCGGGTTGCCGGGCGGCGGTGGTGGTGCGGGTGGTGGCGGCGGCGGGTCGTCTGCGCGCGCGAATATCGACTACCGCGCGATTACCGGACGGGAAGCCGCGCTGGGCGTTGATTTCCGCCAACCCCTTGCCAAAGGCTGGCACCTGCAAGGCAGTGTTCGGCTGGGGCAGGGACAAACCGCGTATGTCATGCCCGCGGGCACATTGCAGGTGCCGCTTGGGGCGGTCAGTGTGATCATTGGCGAAGATGTGACGCTGAAGGCGCGCAACCGTTTTATCGAGGCCGAGGCCCTGGCGCTGCGCCAGTTTGAAACCCCGCTGCCGGGTATGGTGGCCGTTGGGGCAGGGGGCGGGGTGCGGGGCACGGACAGCCGCTTGCAGGTGCGCACAGCAACCCTTTTCCCTATCCAGATTGACAGCCGCCACCGGCAGGTGCAGCCCTATGGCGTTGTGCAGGTGCAATATGCGCCCCCGCGCCTGCCTGCACATTTGTTCGTGGAAGGGCGCGTATACGGGCGGCGGTCTGCGGGGGTGCGCGCGGGGCTGGATGTGGCGCTGCCCTGAACCGAACTGGCTTGGGCATGTCGCGGTGTGTCAGGCCACGCTGTCCATATTGCCCAGCAATATGCCGACCATGTCCATGCCGGCGGTGCTGCTGTTCAGGGCGGCAATGTCGATGCCTGTTTCAACATGGGTATTGGTGCGCGACAGCGACATTGCATCGAAATCCGTGTT
>JAFWNM010000006.1 GCA_017510335.1 Paracoccaceae bacterium | reverse complement strand
CCTGGCGTCAATGCCGCAAGAAAAGGCCCCGCCACAGGGACGGGGCCTTGATGTGTATCGCCCTGAGGTATCAGAAGCGGAAGCCCACACGCACCCCCACACCAATGGCGGAGTTGTTGCTGAACTGCCCCCCCAGATTGGTGGTGGCACTGCCCAGTTTGGTATATTGAACGCCGCCGCTGATGGTCATGGCGTCCAGCGTATAGGATGCGCCAATCCCGATAGATGTGCGCGACCCTGTCGGGCCAAGGTTACTGGTCGGGTTGCCGTTGCCGGTATCATAGGACAGCGACAAGGACCCGGACCAGTTTTCATTGAACCGCCGCCCCACACCCAGCGTGTAGGCGACAGAGTTTTTCTGATAGGCAACCAGGGGCGCCGTTGTGGCGGGGGATGCCGTGTATTGGGGGGGGGCGATGACAAAATCCTTCCATTTCATCCAGCGCACGGACCCGAACAGCAGGGTATCTTCGGCAATGCCTGTCTGGAATTCAAGGTTCAGGGATTCAGGGATTGTCGTCGAAAACCGTGTTGATGCCTGCGGCACAGGGCCAGGCCCCGTTTCTGTCGCGTCGAACGTGTGCTTGATGGAAGATTGATAGGTCAGGGCCACACGCATGGCGATTTCGGGCTTTTCATATGCGACACCTACCAGATAGCCAAAGGCCTGATCTGTATTGGTGGCCATGGAATAGCCCAGCACGGGCAGGCCGACCGAGCCACTGGTCCAGGAAGACCGCAGCCCCGCATGCGCGCTGAACCCGTTGCCGAATTTGTAGCGCAGAACACCCGTCAGTGTTGTATTGCTGATTTTCGCGGTCGCGCCGGTCAGCGTTGCCCCTGTGCCTGTCGGATACAGCACATCCGCGCCAAAAGGCTGGTCAAGGATGATGGCGTAGGACAGCTGATCGTTGACATCTGCCTTATAGGCAATCGACCCCGAAAAAAAACTGCGCGCGATATTGCCAGATGCGCCGGGGGCATTCCCGCTGACACGCGGCGCACCATAGGTGGCGCCCAGTTCCAGATAACGCCCTTCCTGAAACAGGATGTTCATGGATTGCGGGCTGCGTTCAATGCCCCCCGCGAGTGTGGGGCTTGCACCTAGGGCCACAAGGCCTGCTGCGATATATTTGTGCACGGAAAGCTCCTCCTTCTTTGCCGGCAGGGTGTCTTCTTCACCCGATAAGGCAAGTAGACATCTTCTTCGCCAAACTGTCACATCTGACTTCGCGTCACTTTTGGAACGCGGTCTGGATTTGTGGCTATGTTACAACTACGCGCGTTAGCGCCGCGTTAATTCGGGCGCAGCACTGTCAACCCGACCGCGCCGCCGCGCGCCAGATCAGGGTCCAGCGTCATGGGGATGTATTCGCCGCGCCGCCACAGGTCGCCCAGATCATCATAATGACGCGACAGCGGGTGCCCCGACTGCCCTGTGGACAAGATGAACACCGAACTTTCGGGATCAGCAAAATCATATACAGCGCGGTAGACTGCGGCATGAACATTCGCAAACGGGTCAGGGTCCCGCCCGGAGGTGCGCGCGCGCATCAAGGTATGGTCGCCCCCAGATGTGGAATGGCGGATATTGACCAGGGGGCGCAGCCCGCGCACCTGCCCCAAGACACTGTGGCGGTGCGTGGCAGTATGCGCATCGCCCCAACGCCAGCTTTCCACTGATGTGCCATAGCGTTCTGTCAGGCGCAGCAACGCTTCATCCAGCGCCAGAAGGGCAATTTCCGTGCAGGTTTCCTGCACCGAGGATTGCACAACGTTGCACCATTGGCCTGCGCCGTTCGTATTGCGGAACACGCGTTCAATGAAATCGGGATTGACGTGAATGAACGCATCTTCCAGCGGTCCCAGTTCATCGCGGATCAGGCGGGTTTGCAAGGCACGCATCCACGCAGAATAGATCAGGGGTTCGGGCAGGTGTTCGTTCATCTCGCCGTTCCAGTCGGCCAGCAGGCTTAGGGCACGCTGGCGCAAATGGGCGCGGGTGCCCGCAGGGGCGGCTTCGCCCGAAAACCACAGATCGGCGGCCACCAGCGGCAGCAGCAGCCGCGCGGCCGGGCTGACAGTATCCAGCTGCGCTTCTATGAAACTGTCGCGGGTATGCACATTGCGCGCGCGCATCAGGTGCAGGAAACGGGTAATGCGCTGCGTATCGCCCCAGTCATGGCTGACATGTAGCGGAAAGGGGCGTTCCAGTATCTTGTTGTTGGTATTGCCCAGAATGCCGCTTTCGGGGTCAACGAAGCGCGGATTGGCCGAATAGGGCAATGTGCCCAGCCAGCGGTTTTCGCGTTCCCAGCCCGGTGCGGGCATGCGGCCTTGTGTCTGGTGGTCCGCATCGCGGCGGGGCAGGTGCCCGACAGTCTGCATGGCCACGCGGTCGCGGGTGGCCAGCATCAGGTTTTGTGCGGGGGCCACGAATAATTCGCCCGCATCGATTGCGTCTTCGATCGTTTGCGCCCCCATCAGGCGGATTGCGGCAGTCATGGTTGTGTCCTGCGCGGTCAACGCAGTCCAGCCCAGCGTTGCCACATGTCCCGGCGGCGTGATTGTGCCCAGATCATACAGTGCGCCCGACAGGACAGGCCCGTTTTCAGACCAGCGCAATGTCAACGTCAGCGGGTCTTCGTCCTTGACGCGAATGATGGACCCGCGGGTTTCAAAATCGGCCCAGCCGTCCGGGGTGCGGTATTGCGCAGGGTTTTGGGGGTTCAGTTCCTCGATGAACACATCAGTATCATCGACATAGGCTGATGTGATGCCCCACCCCAAAGCTGCGGACCGGCCAGACAGGACTGCCGGAATTCCCGGTATTGTCGCCCCGATCACACCGCCCGATGCCAGGTCCAGCCGCGCAAGATACATCAGCGCGGGCGCTGTTAGTTCCAGATGCGGATCATTCGCCAACAGCGCGCCATCGCCCGCCGCACGCGCAGGCGCGGCGGCAAAGCTGTTGGATGCCCCTGCCAGCGTGTAGGGCCTGATCGGGGACAACGGGTCGTCCAGTGTTGCAACCTGCGTTGCGGGGGGCAAGTCCGGAAACAGGCTGGAATATTCCGGCACTTCGGCCATGCCTGCGCCCGGCGCGTCCGGCATCAGGTCGCGCAGCCGGTCGTTTTCCAGCAGCACAGAGGTGCGCGCGCGCAGCACTTCGCGTGAAATCTGCGAATTCAACTGAACGGACAGCAGTTTCAGAATGGCCAGTGAATCTGCGGGTTGCCACAAGGGGGTTTCTGTCCGGAACATGAAGAATTCTGGCGCGCCGCGACCGCGCGCGCGGTCCGATGCCAGCCGCATCCAGGCATTCACCCCGTCGGCATAGGCGCGCAGGGCGTCCTGTGTGGCCGTGTCCTGCACATCGAAGGAGGCGCGCGCAAGGGCATAGAGGTCCAGCCTGCGCATCAATTCATCCGTGCGCAGCGTGCGCCTGCCGAACATTTCCGACAAACGCCCCTGTGCCGTGCGCCGCAGGATTTGCATTTGCCACAACCTGTCTTGTGCATGCGCGAACCCCAGCCCGAAGAAAACATCCCTGTCTGCCTGACCGAAAATATGCGGCACGTTATGGGTGTTGCGCACAATTTCGACAGGGGCGGTCAGCCCGTCCAGCGTAAAATCCTCGTTATAGTCGGGCAGCGACCGCGACAGGAAGAAATAGACCGCAAGCGCCACCAGCGCTGTCAGGGCCAACAGGCCGGACAGAAGGTAGACGAGCCAGCGAAACAGGGTGAACATGGGCGCAAAACGGCTTTCGGTTGACGGTGAGTATGGCGATGATACCTATTATCTGGGCAGCGCAAGCGCAATCACAACTATAGGAAAGGGCAGGGCAATGGCGAAAATCACGTTTCTGGGACTGGGGGTCATGGGCGGGCCGATGGCGGGACATCTGGCCCGCGCGGGCCATGAAGTGACCGTCTATAACCGCACGCATGCCAAGGCCGAAGCCTGGGTGGCGGCCAATGGCGGCGCATGGGCGCAAACCCCGCGCGAGGCTGCCGATGGTGCCGAATTCGTGATGGCCTGTGTGGGCAATGACGATGATTTGCGCAGTGTCTGTCTGGGGGAAGACGGCGCTTTCGCGGGCATGGCGGCTGGCACGGTGTTTGTGGACCATACGACCGTTTCGGCGCAGGTCACGCGCGAATTGCATGAGCTTGCGCGTGCGCAAAGCGTGGGATTTGTGGACGCGCCGGTGTCGGGCGGGCAGGCCGGCGCGGAAAACGGTGTTTTGTCCATCATGTGCGGCGGCGACGCCGTGGAATTTGACCGTGCCGCGCCGGTGATGGACGCCTATGCGCGGGTGTGCAAACGCATGGGCGACAGTGGCGCAGGCCAGATTGCCAAGATGATGAACCAGATCTGCATTGCCGGGCTGGTGCAGGGGCTGGCAGAGGCGCTGCATTTTGGCGAGAAATCGGGCATGGACGGGCGCGCGGTCGTCGAGGTGATTTCGCAAGGTGCAGCAGGATCATGGCAGATGGTCAACCGGCACGCGCCGATGCTGGACGGTGAATTCAATCACGGGTTCGCTGTCGACTGGATGCGCAAGGACCTGGCCATCTGTCTGGCTGCGGCAGATGATGTGGGCGCGTCCCTGCCGATGACCGCGCTGGTTGACCAGTTCTACAAGGATGTGCAGCGCATGGGCGGCGGGCGTTGGGACACGTCCAGCCTGATTGAACGGTTGCGCAAATTCGGGGGGGAATGATGCTGTATGAACTGGACGGGCAGCGCCCGGAACTGCCGCAGGACGGTGATTTCTGGGTGGCCCCGGGCGCGCATGTGATTGGCAATGTCGTGCTGGGCGCGGGGGTTTCAATCTGGTTCGGGTGCACCTTGCGCGGCGATAATGAACCGATTGTCCTGGGGGAGGGGACGAATGTTCAGGAAAATTGCGTTCTTCATACCGATATGGGCTATCCGCTGACAATCGGGGCGGACTGCACCATAGGGCATAAGGCGATCTTGCATGGCTGCACCATAGGTGCGGGGTCGTTGATTGGCATGGGCGCAACGGTGTTGAACGGGGCGGTGATTGGCAAAGGCTGCCTGATCGGGGCGGGCGCGCTGGTGACCGAAGGCAAGGAAATTCCCGACGGGTCGCTGGTGATGGGCGCCCCGGGGCGGGTGGTGCGCCAGCTGGATGACGCCGCGCGCGCGCGGTTGGTGCAATCAGCGGCCGGATACCGGGCGAATATGGCGCGCTTCAAGGCGGGTTTGCGTGAGGTGTGAGGACACGTTCCCAGAGGCGCGGCTTGGGGGGCGGCTGCCCCCCAAACCCCCTGCCTGAAGGGGGGCACGCCCCCCTTCAGAAACCCCGGTGGATATTTTTGCCAGAATGAAAGCAGCGACTGGTCAGCTGGTGGGGGCGCTGGTCTGGGTAAACGTAAAAAGGCCATGAAATGATGGCCTTTTTGATTTGTGAAGGTGTCGACGGGGCGCGCTGCGTGGTTATGCGCTGGCCTTGGCCTGTCGCTTGCGTTCATGCGGATCAAGGAAGCGTTTGCGCAGCCGGACCGCGTTGGGCGTGACTTCAACCAGTTCATCATCGTCGATATAGGCGATGGCCTGTTCAAGCGACATGATCACCGGCGGTGTCAGCTTCACGGCATCATCGGTTCCCGATGCGCGCACGTTGGTCAGTTTCTTGCCCTTGAGCGGGTTCACTTCCAGATCATTGTCGCGCGAATGCTCGCCTATGATCATGCCCTGATAGACGGGTTCCTGCGGGTTGATGAACATGCGCCCGCGATCCTCCAAGTTCCATAGCGCATAGGCCACGGCGGTGCCATCTTCCATGGAGATCAGCACCCCTTCGCGGCGGCCGGGAATCGGCCCTTTGTAAGGTGCCCATTCATGGAAAACACGGTTCAGAACGCCCGTGCCGCGCGTGTCAGTCAGGAATTCGCCGTGATAGCCGATCAGCCCGCGCGAGGGGACATGCGCGATGATGCGTGTCTTGCCTGCGCCTGCCGGTTTCATTTCGACCAGTTCGCCCTTGCGCGGGCCGGTCAGTTTTTCGATGACGGTGCCGGTATATTCGTCATCGACGTCGATTGTCGCTTCCTCGATGGGTTCGAGGCGCTGGCCGTCTTCGTTGCGCATCAGCACGCGGGGGCGCGAGATGGAGAGTTCGAACCCTTCGCGGCGCATGTTTTCGATCAGCACGCCCATTTGCAATTCGCCGCGCCCTGCAACGTCGAACGCTTCGCCGCCCGGTGTGTCGCTTACCTTGATGGCGACATTCACTTCGGCTTCGCGCATCAGGCGTTCGCGGATGATGCGGCTTTGCACCTTGGAGCCGTCGCGTCCGGCAAGCGGCGAATCATTGATGCCGAAGGTCACGGAGATGGTGGGCGGATCGATGGGTTGGGCATCGAGGGCGGTTTCCACATCCAGTGCACACAGCGTGTCGGCCACAGTGGCCTTGGACATGCCTGCGAGGGTGACGATGTCGCCGGCTTCTGCGGCGTCGATGGGTTGCTGGCCAAGCCCGCGGAAGGCCAGAACCTTGGTCACGCGGAATTGTTCAAGCTTCTTGCCATCGCGCGACAATGCCTTGATGGTTTCGCCCGCTTTGAGCGTGCCGGATTCGACGCGCCCTGTCAGGATACGCCCCAGATAAGGGTCTGCCGACAGCGTCGTGGCCAGCATGCGGAACGGGTCATTGCGCGCCGCGATCTGGGCGGGGGCGGGAACATGCGATACAACCAGATCGAACAGTGCCGACATGTCCTGTCGCGGGCCGTCCAGTTCAGCATCTGCCCAGCCATTGATGCCAGACGCATAAAGCACAGGGAAATCAAGCTGTTCGTCGCTGGCGCCCAGATTGGCGAACAGGTCGAACACTTCGTCAAGGGCGCGGTCGGCGTCAGCTGCGGGTTTGTCCACCTTGTTGAGAAGGACAATCGGGCGCAGCCCCAGTGCCAGCGCCTTGGATGTTACGAATTTCGTTTGTGGCATAGGCCCTTCGGCGGCGTCCACCAGCAGGACAACGCCATCGACCATGGACAGGATGCGTTCCACCTCTCCGCCGAAATCGGCGTGGCCGGGGGTGTCCACGATATTGATGCGCGTGTCTTTCCATTCGACCGACGTTGCCTTGGCCAGAATCGTGATCCCGCGTTCGCGTTCCAGATCATTGCTGTCCATGGCGCGTTCGGTGGTGGCTTGGTTTTCGCGATAGGTGCCCGACTGTTTCAGAAGTTCGTCGACAAGGGTTGTCTTGCCGTGGTCAACGTGGGCGATAATCGCGATATTGCGAAGGTCCATAACAAAAGTGCCTTTTCATGCTGCGCCGCCGCATTAGCTGAAGATCGCCAGAAAAGCCAGCCCTGATCGCATTAGGTTGCGATATAATGGTCGCGGCGGTGATTGATGGCCAGAATGGCATTCAGCACCACCGCCCCTAACAGCGACCACACGACCAGATTCAGCGGCAATATCAAAAACGCGACCGCAAACAGCACCAGATCGAAGCCCAGTTGCACGAGCCCCGCGCGCCAGCCGAAGCGTTCCTGCAGGTCATAGGCCACAATGCCTACCCCGCCCAGACTGGCGCGGTGGCGGAATATGGCCAACAGCCCTGCGCCGGTGATCATGCCAAACAGCACGGCTGCAATGGCGGGGTTTTGCGGAATAACGGTGACCAGATCGCCCATGACTGCAGACAGGACGGAAATCAGCGTGACCGAGAGAAGCGTCTTGATGGTGAATTCCCGGCCCAACCGCACCCAGGCCAGAATGTAGAACGGGATATTGATGACAAAGAACACCGCACCGAAGGACCAGCCCGTGGCATAGGAAATCAACACGGCCAGCCCCGCTGTCTGGCCCGTGACCAGCCCTGCGCCTGTCAGCACCAGAAGGCCGAAGGCGCACATGGCGGTCCCGAACAGCAGGCCTTGGGCATCTTCCAGTCGGGTGTGGCGGGGTGTAGAGGTCACAGTGTCAGACCCTTGCACTGAACAGGTTGATGACCAGAATGCCCGAAATGATCAGCGCAATGCCGATGATGGCGGCCATATCCAGCTTCTGGCCAAAAATGACCCAGCCCAAAAAGGAAATCAGGCAAATGCCAAGCCCAGCCCATATTGCATAGGCGACCCCGACAGGAATGACACGCAGCACCAGCGCCAGTAGCCAGAAGGACAGGGCATAGGCCAGAATCGCGCCTGTCGCGGGCACCAGCCGCGTCATCCCGTCGGACGCTTTCAGCGCGGTTGTGCCCAGCGTTTCAAAGACGATGGCGATTGCCAGATAAAGCCAGTGCATTTTGTATCCTTCAGATGGGCCGTCCTGCGGACATGTCGGCCACGGCGCGTTCAATCTCGCGCAGGCGTTCGCCATTGGGCGGGTGGGTGCCCAGAAACTGGTTGCCGGGGTCAGGGATGCGGCGGAACAGATCGGCGGCGGCCAGCGGGTCATACCTGCCGCGGGCTGCGATATAGGCGCCGATCCGGTCTGCTTCGAGTTCGAACGCTTTGGAATAGCGCCTTGCGCCCACAGTCGCGCTTGCGTTGACGATGCGTTGGGTCGTGGTCTGGTCAGCGCCGGACAATGTGGCCACCAGCCCGCCCAGAAGTGCGCCGGTCATGGCCTGATTTTGCATGCGGGGCAGGTGGTCCGCGATATGATGTGCCGCCTCATGCCCGAAAATCAGGGCAACTTCATCTGTGCTGCGCAGGTCGCGCAACAGCGCTTCGGTGAAGGCAATGATGGGCCGCCCTTGTGCGTCGCGTGTATGAAACGCGTTTGGCGGCTGGCCGGGCCGGTCATCCAGAATGACGTTGAAATTGCAATCCAGTTGCGGGCTGCGTTCGCGGCAAACCTGCGCGGCGACAGGGCGCATGCGCGCCACAACGGCCCCGAATTCGGCGCGGGTGACTGATGGACCTTGCGCGCCGGGGGCCTGTTGTGGCGGCGCCATGACCACTGACGCCATCTGGCATGCCGACAGCAGCAAAAGCATGCCAAGCGCGGCACATTTGCGAAGGAGATGGGGAATCTGCATCGGGTTTGTCCTGTGTGCAAGTGTCGCATCATCTAGCGGTCAAGTGCGCTCAGGGCAACAAAGCAAAGTTCACAGCTTTGCGTAGGGCATTAAAAAAGGGGGCAGATGCCCCCTTTTCACATGTCAGGTATCGCTTCAGAGATCAGGCCAGCGCCTTGTTCAGATACTCGTCAACCTTTTCCAGATAGCCCATGGTGGTCAGCCATTTCTGGTCAGGCCCGACCAGAAGCGCCAGATCCTTGGTCATGAACCCGTCCTCAACAGTTTGCACAGTCACTTTTTCCAGCGTTTCCGCGAATTTCAGCAGCTCTGCGTTGTTGTCCAGCTTGGCGCGGTGCTTCAGCCCGCCGGTCCATGCAAAGATCGACGCGATGGAGTTGGTCGAGGTTTCCTTGCCCGCCTGATGCTGGCGGTAATGGCGGGTCACGGTGCCATGCGCGGCTTCTGCCTCGACGATCTGGCCATCCGGGGTCATCAGCTGGCTGGTCATCAGGCCAAGGCTGCCAAAGCCTTGCGCCACCGTGTCGGACTGCACGTCACCGTCATAGTTTTTGCAAGCCCAGACATAGCCGCCCGACCATTTCATCGCACATGCCACCATGTCATCGATCAGGCGATGTTCATAGGTAATGCCCGCGGCCTTGAATTTGTCAGCAAACTCTGCCTCGAACACTTCGGCAAACAGATCCTTGAAGCGCCCGTCATAGGCTTTCAGAATGGTGTTCTTGGTGGACAGATAGACCGGCCAGCCGCGGGACAGACCGTAATTCATGGAGGCGCGCGCGAAATCGCGAATCGAATCATCCAGGTTATACATCGCCATGGTGACACCGGCGCTTGGGGCCTGGAACACTTCATGTTCGATGGTTTCGCCATCTTCGCCCACAAACTTGATTGTCAGCTTGCCCGCACCGGGAAAACGGAAATCGGTTGCGCGGTATTGGTCGCCAAAGGCATGACGGCCCACCACGATGGGCTGGGTCCAGCCGGGAACAAGGCGTGGCACATTGCGGCAAATGATGGGTTCACGGAAAATCACGCCGCCCAGAATGTTGCGGATGGTGCCGTTCGGGGAACGATACATGCGCTTCAGGCCGAATTCTTCAACGCGGTCTTCATCGGGGGTGATGGTCGCGCATTTCACGCCCACGCCGTATTGCTTAATGGCGTTGGCTGCGTCCACCGTGATCTGGTCATCGGTGCGGTCGCGTTCCTCGATCCCCAGATCGTAATATTTCAGGTCGATGTCCAGATAGGGCAGGATCAGCTTTTTCTTGATGAAATCCCAGATGATCCGGGTCATTTCATCGCCGTCAAGTTCCACGACCGGGTTTGCTACCTTGATCTTGCTCATGTGATCCTCCGCCTTTTGGATGAGTCGATTTGCGCCCTGTTACCTTATTTGGTGCCAGATGCAAAGCACAGTATGCCGTTGTATACGAAAAATCTGCATTCGCATCACCCCGCGCAGAAAAAGCCTGTCACCTTTTGCTGCGACCGATCAGGGAACAGGCGCGTCAGCGTGTTGTTTCGGTCAGACGGTTGGCAACATAATCCGTCACATTTGTCAGCATCGGTTGCATATGGGCCTCTTCATCCTTGAAGAAATGGTCCGCACCTTCGATTTCTGTATGCGTGATGGTGATTCCGCGCTGTTCTTGAAGCTTGGACACCAGCGAGCGTGTGTCGCGCGGGGGGGCCACGCGGTCCGCGCTGCCATTGATAATCAGCCCTGATGCCGGACAAGGCGCAAGAAAGCTGAAATCATACAGGTTCGCTGGCGGGGCCACGGACACAAAGCCGGTAATGTCGGGGCGGCGCATCAATAATTGCATGCCGATCCATGCGCCGAAGCTGAACCCTGCAACCCAGCAATGGCGCACATTATGCGACATGGCTTGCATGTAATCCAGCGCGGCGGCGGCGTCGGACAATTCGCCCACGCCCTGATCATATTCGCCCTGCGACCGGCCCACGCCCCGAAAGTTGAAGCGCATCACGGAAAAGCCCATCTTGTGGAAGGCGTAATGCAGATTATAGACAACCTTGTTATTCATGGTGCCGCCGAATTGCGGATGCGGATGCAGCACAATGGCTATGGGGGCGTCGCGGTTGGGCTGCGGATGATAGCGGCCTTCAAGGCGGCCTTCCGGGCCGGGAAAAATGATCTCGGGCATTTGGGCTTACCTATCGGAAGAATGTGGTATCGGCGCGGCGACAGAAAGTTCCAGGTCAGGGGTGCGCAGGGGCTGCATGAATTCTTGACTCTTTTCTTTGGTGTATTTAGAAGAATTCTAAATCAACTTGTGTCGCCAGTTTTTCGCCGGATATTGGGCCGCATAGACTTAGGCGCGCGACCTGCCCGCGTCAACCTTTAAGCTGGCGGGGACAGCGGGGGCGGGATATGATCTGTGGCCTGTCGCAGGACGCGTAATGCGACAGGTTGCGAAAATAATGCGGCATGTGCCGGAACATTGGATATTGAAGGCGCGATATCGGGGAACACGGGAATGAAGCTTTCCACCAAGGGGCGGTATGCCATGGTTGCGCTGGTCGATCTTGCACTGGCCCCAGAGGGTGATCTGGTGTCGCTGAATGAAATTTCAGTGCGTCAACAGGTGTCACTGGCCTATCTGGAGCAGCTTTTTGTAAAATTGCGCCGCGCGGGGCTGGTTGACTCGGTGCGCGGTCCGGGGGGCGGGTATCGGCTGGCGCGGGGCGCAGACAGCATTCGTGTGTCCGAGGTGCTGGAAGCCGTGGATGAAACAGTCAGCGCCATGCATGCCGGTGCCGGGGCGTCAGGCGGGGTGTCGGGATCGCGGGCGCAATCGATGACCAACCGCTTGTGGGAAGGGTTGTCGGCGCATGTTTATGTGTTTTTGCACCAAACGCGCTTGTCGGATGTTGCCCGCAACAGCCTGACACCTTGTCCTGCGGTGCCGACATTGTTCGAGGTTGTGGATGAATAGGGGCGCTGCCCCGTCACCTGCGGTGACTCCCCGGGATATTTGGGCCAGAATGAAATACAAGGGCGAGTGATGCGCCGCGTTTATCTTGATCATAATGCCACAGCGCCGCTGCGCGCGGAAGCACGCGCCGCGATGGTGACGGCGATGGATGTTGTGGGCAACCCGTCTTCTGTGCATGCCGAGGGGCGGCAAGCGCGCGCGCTGGTGGAGAAAGCCCGCGCGCAAGTGGCCGCTGCTTTGGGGGCAGAGGGGGCGGAGATTGTCTTCACCTCTGGGGCGACGGAAGCGGCGGCGCTGGCGCTGGCGGGGCGGGGGCTGTCCTGCGCCAAGGTCGAGCATGATGCTGTGCTCGCTTGGTGCGATGGGTCTTTGCAGGTTGACAGGCAAGGGCAGGTGCGCCCGCCCGTGCCGGAGATGGCTGCTTTGCAACTTGCGAATTCGGAAACCGGGATCCTTCAGGATTTGCCTGCCGGTCTGGCTGTCAGCGACCTGACACAGGGGTTTGGCAAGCTGCCATTCGCGTTTAACTGGCTGAATGTGCAGATGGGCCTGATTTCGGCACATAAGCTGGGCGGGCCGAGGGGGGTGGGGGCGCTGGTTATGGCGCGTGGCACGGAACTGGCGGCGCAGATAAAGGGGGGCGGTCAGGAAATGGGCCGGCGCGCGGGCACGGAAAACGTGATTGGCATTGCGGGTTTTGGCGCAGCGGCGGAAGCTGCTGCGCGTGACCTTGCAAATGGGGTCTGGGAAGGTGTATCTGTAATTAGAAATATTCTAGAACAGGCACTGGACGCCGAGGCAAGCAAGACTATTTTAGTCGGGAAAGATGTGTCGCGGCTGCCCAATACGCTTTGCCTTGCGACGCCCGGTTGGAAGGGGGAGTTGCAGGTGATGCAGATGGATCTTGCGGGGTTTGCCATTTCGGCGGGGTCTGCGTGTTCATCGGGGAAGCTGCGGGCGTCCGGCGTGTTGCAGGCCATGGGGCTGGATGAGGAAACCGCGCGCGGGGCGATCCGCGTGTCACTTGGGCCGGATGTGACGAAAGATGATGTGCTGCAGTTTGCAGATGTCTGGTTAAGGGAATACCGCCGTTTTGCTGCGCGGCGCGCGGGCTGATTTGACAAGCGCATGCCCCCAGGGCTGGCGTTAAGAAGGGAAAAGATATGGTTGCATTGGATGAAACCCAGCTGCGCGAAGGCGTCGACCGCGAGACGGTTGAGACTGTCCAGTCCATGGCGGGAACCTACAAGCACGGGTGGGAAACCGACATTGAAATGGAGTTCGCCCCCAAAGGGTTGAACGAGGATATTGTGCGACTGATATCCGAGAAGAACAAAGAACCCCAGTGGTTGCTGGACTGGCGGCTGGAGGCCTACCGGCGCTGGTTGACCATGGAATCCCCCGATTGGGCGATGCTGAATATTCCTGAAATCGATTATCAGGAGCAGTATTATTACGCCAAGCCCAAATCCATGGTCGAAAAGCCCAAATCCCTGGACGAGGTGGACCCCAAACTGCTGGAAACCTATGCCAAACTGGGCATTCCGCTAAAGGAACAGATGATTCTTGCGGGTGTTGAAGGGGCGGATGCGGGCCGCAAGGTGGCTGTGGATGCGGTGTTTGATTCTGTATCGTTGGGCACCACTTTCAAGGATGAACTGAAAAAGGCCGGTGTCATTTTCTGTTCCATTTCAGAAGCGGTGCAGGACCATCCTGATCTGGTGAAAAAATACCTTGGGTCCGTTGTGCCCCAGAACGACAATTATTTTGCGGCACTGAATTCGGCAGTGTTTTCAGATGGCAGTTTTGTGTTCATCCCTGCCGGGGTGAAATGCCCGATGGAATTGTCCACCTATTTCCGCATCAATGCCGAAAATACCGGCCAGTTTGAACGCACGCTGATCGTGGCGGAAAAAGGCGCGTCTGTCAGCTATCTGGAAGGGTGCACCGCGCCCAAGCGTGACACCACACAGCTGCATGCGGCGGTGGTCGAGATTGTGGTTCAGGAAGATGCGGATGTAAAATATTCGACCGTGCAGAACTGGTTTCCCGGCGACGAGAACGGCAAGGGCGGGATTTATAATTTCGTGACCAAACGCGCAGATTGCCGCGAGGACCGCGCGAAAGTGATGTGGACGCAGGTGGAAACCGGCAGCGCCATTACATGGAAATACCCGTCCTGCATTTTGCGCGGGGATGACACGCAAGGCGAGTTCTATTCGATTGCCATAGCCAATAACTGGCAGCAGGCCGATACGGGCACCAAAATGGTGCATCTGGGCAAGAACACACGTTCGCGCATTGTGTCCAAGGGGATTTCTGCAGGACATGCGCAGAACACTTATCGCGGGCTGGTGTCGATGCACCCGAAGGCCACGAATTCGCGTAACTACACGCAATGCGACAGTTTGCTGATTGGCGACAAATGCGGCGCGCATACAGTGCCCTATATCGAAGTGCGCAATGCATCTAGCCGCGTGGAGCATGAGGCAACGACCAGCAAGGTGGATGACGACCAGCTGTTCTATTGCCGCCAACGCGGCATGGATGAAGAAGAAGCGGTCGCGCTGGTGGTCAACGGGTTCTGCAAGGAAGTGTTGCAGGAATTGCCGATGGAATTCGCCATGGAAGCGCAGGCGCTGGTTGCGATTTCGCTGGAAGGGTCTGTTGGATAATGGGGTCCGCCTGGTTCAGGCCACGGGCAGGCGGCACCGGCGCGACACCGGCGGATTGGCGGGGTTGGGCCGCGATTGCCGCCTATGCCTTGGGGTTGGTCGTGCTGGTGTTCACAACCTTTGACGGTCAGCGCGCCGCGCCTATTGCGGTGGTGACATTCATCGGGATGAGCACGACCTTGACCGCAGGTTTCGTGGTCTTTGTGTGGGTGCAGGTCCAGCGCTTCAAAAAGGAATTGGGGTCATGATCGCCACGACCACGCGGACCATTGAAGGGTGCCATATCAGGGCCGATCACGGGCTTGGTGTGGGCGGCACGATTTTGGTGCTGCCATCACGGCCATGTCCGGTGGCCACACTGGGGTGTATGAACCGAAGCTGGCCGCGAACTGCATGACTGCGCGAGAGGGTTGGGGGCGATGCCGGAACGGGCATTGATCTGGAGTATGAGGTGGTGGGCGAGCCGATGCTGATGGTGTCGATCTTTCAATCCGCCGTGATAATCGAATGAGGGAATGAACATGTTGGAAATCAAGAACCTGCACTGCGAACTAGAAGACGATTCGGAAGTGAAAATCCTGAAAGGGTTGTCGCTGACGATAAATCCGGGCGAAGTGCATGCCATCATGGGGCCGAACGGGTCGGGCAAATCGACGCTGTCCTATGTGCTGTCGGGCCGTGACGGGTATGAAGTGACCGAAGGCAGCGCCACGCTGGAAGGCGCGGATTTGCTGGAGATGGAGCCAGAAGAACGCGCCAGCGCCGGGCTGTTTCTGGCGTTTCAATACCCTGTGGAAATTCCCGGCGTGGGCAACATGACGTTTTTGCGCACAGCCGTGAACGCGCAGCGCAAAGCGCGTGGCGAGGAAGAACTGTCAGCGGGCGAGTTTCTGAAGATCATCCGCGCAAAAGCCAAAGAACTGCAAATTGACGCCGATATGCTGAAGCGCCCTGTCAATGTGGGCTTTTCGGGCGGCGAGAAGAAGCGCAACGAAATCCTGCAAATGGCGATGCTGGAACCCAAGATGTGCATTCTGGATGAAACTGATTCCGGGCTGGACGTGGACGCCATGAAACTGGTGTCGGACGGGGTGAATGCGCTGCGCGACGCGGGGCGGTCCTTCCTCGTGATTACGCATTACCACCGCTTGCTGAACCATATCAAACCCGATTTCGTTCATATCATGAGCGAGGGGCGGATCATCAAGTCGGGCGGGCCGGAGCTTGCGCTGGAGGTCGAGGAAAACGGCTATGCCGATCTGTTGGCGGAGGCAGGCTGATGATGCCACGGGCGAAACTTAAGGCGCAAAAACAGGATGCGGCGCATGCGCTTGCGGGCGCGCTGAGTGTGCCGCAGGGCGGCGGCTGGGCCACCCGCGCGCGCAATGCTGCGAAAGCGCGGCTGCTGGATATGGGCATGCCGGTCAAGCGCGACGAATACTGGCGCTACACTGACCCGCGCGATTTGACCGCACAACAGGCACGGTCCGCCAAGGTTCTGAATGTGACGGATGAAGACCCGGTTTTTTCGGCGTTTGACCGCGTGAAGCTGGTGTTTGTGGATGGTGTGTTTGACGAAGCGGCGTCTGATGATCTGGCGCTGGCGGGCGTGGAAATCAGCCTGCTGGATGATGCCGCGCGCGCCGATCTGCATTGGGCGCAGGATATTTACGGCAAACTGGAGGCGCGCGGGCAAACGCCCGTGGAACGCCCTTTGGCCGCGTTCAACACCGCGTTCGCGCAAAAAGGTGTTCTGATCCGGGCAACGGGGAAGGCTGCGAAGCCTGTCGCGCTGGTTTATCTGCGCAGCAGTGACATGGCGGATGCTGTGATGCACCATGTTGTCCGTGTCGAACAGGGCGCGGAACTGACCTTGCTGGAAAACGGCCCTGTCGCCGCGCGCTTCAATCAGGTGATTGAAGTTGATATCGCGGATGGTGGCACGCTGCATCATGTGCGCACCCAGGGGCGCGACCATGACCGCGCTGGCAGCGCGCATATTTTCGCGCAGATGGGGCAAGGGGCGCAACTGAAATCCTTTACCCTGACGGCCAATGGCAGGCTTGTGCGCAACGAGGCCATGATCTGGCTGGACGGGCAGGGCGGTTCGGCGCATATCGCCGGCGCAACAGTGGGCGACGGGGCGTTTCATCATGATGACACTGTGTTCATTGCCCATTGCGCGCCGGATTGCGAAAGCCGCCAGGTCTTCAAGAAAGTGTTGCGAAACGGGGCTGTCGGCGTGTTCCAGGGCAAGATTCTGGTGGAACAGGCGGCCCAAAAAACCGACGGCTACCAGATAAGCCAAGCGTTGTTGCTGGATGAGAATGCGCAGTTTCTGGCCAAACCGGAACTGGAGATCTATGCCGATGACGTGAAATGCAGTCACGGTTCCACCTCGGGCGAGATTGACCCGGTGCACCTGTTCTACTTGCGTGCGCGCGGCGTGCCGGAAGGCAAGGCGAAAATGCTGCTGGTGCTGGCCTTCCTGGCCGAAGCGCTGGAGGAAATCGCCGATCCGGAACTGGCCGAAGATTTGCGTGTACGGATGGAAAACTGGCTTCAGCGCCATTCCTGACCCGCGAGGCGCGTGCTTTTGGGGGGCGCTGCCCCCCGAGCCACGGCCCTTGCGGGCCGCGGCCCGTCCCCCGGGATATTTTGACCAGACTGAAAGCATGCCAGAAAGACGGATAGCGCCATGTCCTTGAGCTTGAACATTGCACGAAGTTACCGTCGGCCCGATCTGGTTGTGCGCGCCATGGTGCAGCAAGGGCTGCGCGAGCCGCAGGTCTTGTTTTTCAATGCCCTGGCCTGTGGTCTGATCTTTGTTGCGCAATGGCCGCGTCTGTCGCGGGAGGCCACGCTTGACCCGTCTGTGACATTCGAACAGCGCATGGGGGGGGCGCTGTTTGCAGTCATCTTCCTGTTGCCGTTGATTTTGTATGGATTGGCAGCGCTGCTGCAGGTGGTGTTGCGTGTTGCGCGGGTAAATGTGCCCGGCATTCGGGTGCGGCTGGTTTTGTTCTGGTCCTTGCTGGCTGTGACGCCGCTGATGTTGGTGCATGGGGGGCTACAGGCATTTATGGGGCCTGTTGGCGCAGTGCAGGCTTTCGGGTTTGTCGTGGCTGCGGCTTTCATCTACATAACGGGGCGTGGATTGCGTGAAGTCGTCCGGCTTGGGCCTTCGGGCGCAGACACACCTTGAACACAGTGAGCACGAAGGGACACCCGTGATGCAATTGAATGCTGCCGCCATCAGCGCATTGGTGCGTCTGACACTGACCCGACCACGCGAGGCCGCGGCACGCCTGATTGCGCTGGATGTGCCTGATGATGCGCGCTGGCTGGGGTTTGTCATTGTCGTGGTGCTGAGCGTGCTTCTGGGGCAGGCGTCGGTCCTGTTGATGGAAGACGGCGAGGGCATGGGCGGCGGGCTGCTGTTCATGGCGATGTTTCAGACATCGATCCTGCTGGGAATGGTGGTTGCGGTTCAGGGTGTGGGCCGTGCGCTGGGGGGGACGGGCAGTTTCCCTGACACCTTGTTGTTACTGGCCTGGCTGCAGTTTGTCATGCTGGTGGTGCAGTTTGTCCAGATTGTCGCCTTGGTTCTGATTCCGCCCCTGTTTGGGGTGATCACATTGTTGGCGCTGGTGGTGTTCATGTGGTTGCTGACGAATTTTGTTCTGGTTCTGCACGGGTTCACGTCGGCTGTGAAAGTGTTTGCGGGTATCATATTTTCATTCTTCGGGGTCGTGATGGTGCTTGCATTCCTGCTGACATTGCTTGGTTTTGGCCCGGGGGGGGCAGTGTGATGCTGAATATAGAGGCGGTGCGCGCGGATTTCCCGATTCTGGCGCGGCAGGTGAATGGCAAGCCGCTGGTGTATCTGGACAGCGGTGCGTCCGCCCAGAAGCCGCAGGTGGTGATTGATGCCGTCACCCGTGCCTATGCGGAAGAATATTCGAATGTCCATCGGGGGCTGCATTACCTGTCAAATCTGGCCACGGATAAATACGAGGGGGTTCGCAGCAAGTTACAGCGCTTTTTGGGGGCTGCCCACGAGGATGAGGTGATCTACACAACCGGGACCACACAGGGCATCAACCTTGTGGCCTATGGCTGGGCCATGCCGCGATTCGAGCCGGGCGATGAAATTGTCCTGTCCATCATGGAGCACCACGCCAATATCGTGCCGTGGCATTTTCTGCGCGAGCGTCAGGGCGTGATCCTTAAATGGGTCGACACAGAACCTGACGGCAGCCTTGACCCGCAAGCGGTGATTGATGCGATTGGGCCGCGCACCAAGCTGGTTGCCGTCACGCATATGTCCAATGTGTTGGGCACAGTGGTGGATGTTCAGGCGATTTGTGCGGGCGCGCAGGCGCGCGGTGTTGCGGTGCTGGTGGACGGATCGCAAGCGGCAGTGCATATGCCAGTAGATGTGCAAGCGATCGGCTGTGATTTTTATGCTGTGACAGGCCACAAGCTGTATGGTCCGTCTGCGTCTGGGGCGATCTATATTCGCCGCGACAGACAGGCCCAGATGCGCCCCTTCATCGGGGGTGGGGATATGATACGCGAGGTGACGCGCGATACAGTCACCTATAACGACCCGCCCCATAAATTCGAGGCAGGCACGCCCGGAATTGTGCAGCAAATCGGTTTGGGGGTGGCCATTGATTATATGACGGGCATCGGCATGGACGCGATTGCCGCGCATGAAGCCAGCCTGCGCGATTATGCGATAGGTCGGTTTGCGGGGTTGAACTGGCTAAATATTCAGGGAACCGCACCGGACAAGGGCGCTATATTCAGCTTTACACTGGAAGGGGCCGCGCATGCGCATGACATTTCCACAGTGCTGGACAAAAAAGGTATTGCCGTGCGCGCGGGCCAGCATTGTGCCGCCCCGCTGATGGAGCACCTTGGGCTGACCGCCACATGCCGCGCATCATTTGCGATGTATAACACCGTCGAGGACGTGGACAAGCTGGTGGAGGCGCTGGAACTGTGCCACGAGCTTTTTGCATAGGCTGCGCAATGCAGGCCGGTTTGGCATGTCCTAGATCCCCAAGGTGCCTATATCATGCCTTTTGGCAAGGTGTGGGAGCGTCCGAACAATGACGCGATGTGTTGTCAGTCTGCTCTTTCATTTCCTGAAAATCTAAAGTAAGGAGTTGACCGGAAGAACGCACCCATAGCTCAGCTGGATAGAGCGCTGCCCTCCGAAGGCAGAGGTCAGAGGTTCGAATCCTCTTGGGTGCGCCATTTCCGAACAAAAGAATGAACTGAATCGCCCCGGTTTTACCGGAGACCTATAGCTTCATTTCACGCGACCATACCGTTGTGTCACGCCTATCCTCTGGGCCAGTGCGCTCGTGGCTGGAGACATGCTTTCCACCTTGAAACGCCTCGATGGAGCTGGCTGTTACCGGCACTGGCCCCGGTGATAAGTGCGGTGGGGCCGAAACGGCGCTTAAGGGCGCTGTCCTTGCTTGGTTTGTCGGTCATGTCAGTCGCTCTTGCCTGTGGCGTTGGTGTCATTCGCCCGCGAGGCGGAGCGGCGTCATTTTGGGTTGAACAGCTGCAGGTTGGCCTGCGTCCGGTTTCCGCTTCGAGAGGGTCAGGGCGAACATCTGCGGCGTGAAGGCGAAAGCCAGCGTGACCGATAGCGCCACGCCGCCCGCAACCGACATGGCGAAGGGTGGCCAGAAGCCCCCGCCGCCCAAGATCAGGGGCAGGAAGCCGCCAAAGGTGGTGATGGTGGTCGAGGTGATGTGCCGCGCGGAGCCTGCGACCACGTCGACCATCGCCGCGCGGTCGCCCGAGGCCGCGCGCGGGTCTTCCTGCAGCCCCGACAGCACGATAAGCGCTGCGTTGATCGACACCCCGATGGAGCCGATCACACCGATGATCGCGTTGATCCCGAAGGGATAGTCGAAGATTGCCAGCGCCAGCATCGACAGACCCGCCGACAGGCCCGCGACCGTGAAGGCGATCAGCGTCAGGCGAAAGGAATTGAAGGTCATCACCACCACGGCAATCGACAGGGTGATGATCAGGCCCAAGGGGGCGATCAGTGCCTGCACGGTCGAATTGCGCGCATCAGAATCGCCGCCTGTTTCCAGCCTGATGCCCTGTGGCGGGGCATAGCCGCCCGCCTCCAGCACCGCCATGGCTTCAGCCAAGGCGACGGCGGGCAGGATGCTAGGCATCGGGAAAGCCTGCACCGTGTTCACCCGCTCGCCATTGCGCCGCGTGATCGTGCTTGCGGATGGTTCCAGCCTCAAGGTTCCAAGCGTCGACAGCGGCACGGCGGGAAACTGGCCCGCACCTGCGACCGTGGCTGCCCCCGGCGGCAGGATCGGCATATCCCCGATGGCCACCGGATCGCCGCGCAGGCCCGCGCCAAGGCGCACGCGCACCGGCAATTCCTCGGTTCCTTCGAGAAGCGAGCCGCCGGTGACGCCCTCCAGCCCCGCTTCCATCTGCCGGGCGACCTGGCCAAGATCGAGACCCAACAGACGCGCACGGGCCTCGTCGATTTCCAGCGTCAGCTTGGGCGCGCCCCCGGCAATGCCGGTGCGGACCATGGCCACAGTGGACACCTCGGCCAGTCGCGCGCGGAGGTCGTCGCCGGCAAGGCGCAGCGCGTCGATATCCTGACCCACAAGACGCAGTTCCACCGGCGCATTGACCGGCGGCCCTTGGGTCAGGCTGCGGATGACGAACCGCGCCTGCAGGAATGCGGGCGGCAGATTGGTCTGCAAATCAATCAGCAGCCGCGCGGTCGCGGCAGGCGATGCAGTGCGGATCAGAGCCTGTGCGAAGGCCGGTGCCTGATCGCGGTCACCGACCATGTTGTAGTAGAAGGCGGGTGCCGACCGGCCCACGACCCATGCAACATCCAGGACATCTTCCTCTGCGGTCAGCCTCGCGTCGATCTCGCGCACGATACGCATCGTCTCGGCAATGCCGGTGCCGGGGGGCAGGTCCACTTCGATATGGAACTGGTCCCGGTCCACGCCCGGAAAGAACTGCGGCGTCAGGGTCGGCAGGGACAGGAAGCCGATCACCGGCAAGACCAGCGACAGCGCCACGGTGCGCAAGGGGTTGGCCATCGACAGGGTCATCGCGGCGCGAAAACCACGCATTAAAACTCCGTCGCGCGCGGGTGCTCCATCGCCCATGCGCAGCCAGCGCCCGGCGATGGCGGGGGTGATCGTGACGGCTACGACAAAGGACCAGGCCAGCATCACGATTACGGAAATCGCGATGGAGCCGACGAAATCCCCCGCAGGCCCCGGCAACAGCAGAAGCGGCAGGAAGGACAGGATCGTGGTGATGGTGGAGGCGGCAAGTGGCATGGTCAGCCGCTGCACCGCCCCCGAGACCGCCTGCAGCCGCGTCAGACCCGCGCGCAGGCGTTTGCCGACCTCGTCCGTCATCACGATAGCCGCGTCGACCAGCAGGCCAAGCGCCACGATCAGGCCAGTCACGCTCATCTGATGGATCGGCACGGCCAGCGCGTTCAGTGTAGCGACGGAGGCGAGCGAGACGACCGGCAACACCATCGCCACGATCAGCGCCGCACGCCAGCCGAGGGTGACGAACAGGACTAAGACCACGAGCGCGACTCCCACGGCCATGTTCAGGCCGACTTCGGTCAGGCGTTCGGTGGTGTAGCGGCTCTGGTCGAAGACGGTCTCGATCGACAGGCCCCAGGGCAGGGCCTCTGCCTGCAAGGCGACCGCGGTGCGGATGTCGGCCATCCAGCGGTCGACCTGTAGCCCCACGCTCAATTTGGCGGACACCAGAATGGCAGGTTGCCCCTGAAACAGAGCGGCTTCCGCCAGTGGCAGGCGCGGCCCGCGGGTGATCTCGGCCACATCCCCCAAGAGTGTCACGCGGCCATCCCTATCCTCGCGCAACACCACCGCGCGCAGCCGGTCGAGAGAGGTGATCTCTCCCGTGATGCTCAGCACCAGATCGGTTTCGTCACCGCGCAACCGGCCCGCCTGCACCTTTGCGTCGGCGGCGCGGATCGCGGCGGAGACTTCATCGGCGGTCAGACCAAGGGCGGCGGTGCGGTCGGGGTTCAGGGTGACCAGCACCTCTTCCTCGGACAGCCCGTGCAGATCGACCAAACTCGTGCCCGGCACGCGGCGCAACCGGTCGGCCAGCGCCTCGGCTTCGCGCGCGGCACGGGTCAGGCTGAACCCTTCGGGCATGGTCAGGGCAAAGATCGCCGCATAACCGCCCGCGCCATCGCTGTCGAAATCGGGCTCCAGCACGCCTGCAGGAAACTCCCGCTGCGCGTCGGCCACCGCATCGCGGACCTGCGCCCAGAGTTGTTCAATGGTCTCGGGCGGGACGGTTTCTATCAACTCGACCGAGATCACCGAGATGCCAGTGGCAGACGTCGATGATACCTCGGCAATTTCGGGGATGGTGCGCAGCTCGGTCTCAATCTTGGCGGTCACCAGCGCCTCGACGCGCGCGGGGTCCGCGCCGGGAAAGACCGTGGTGATCGTGGCGAAGATATTGGTGATGGTCGGGTCTTCCTGTCGCCCGATGGATACGAGCGCCGACATGCCCGCCGATAGGATCACCAGAAGCGCCAGCATCACGAGCCGTGGTTGACGGAAAAACAGCGTATCCATGGGCTCACTCCACCTGCGTCAGCACAAGTTGGCCGGGTGCTACGCGGTCGGGCGCCTCGGCCACGATCCGCGCGCCGGGGGGCAGGTCGCCACGTAGGAACACGCGATTGCCGTCGCTGTGGATGACCTCGACCGCCGCAGGAAAGGTTCGGTCGCCCTCGGGCGAGGCCTCCACGGCCATTACCGACCACGACCCGCGCACCCCTTCGCGCAAGGCGCGAAGCGGCGCCCAGAAGCCGGGGTCGTCAACCGTCTGCGTTAGCAGCAGCGCCACAGTATCGCCCAGGACGGGTGCGGCACCGTGGGGCAGTGTAACGACGACCGACCGGCTGCGTGTGTTCGGGTCAAGATCCGGTCGGATCTGCCGCAGGGTCGCTTCCAGTTCCTCACCGCCCAACGCGATGGTTACATGGTCCCCGACAGCCAGCTCAGCCGCCAATTCGGGCGGCAGGCCGACACGGGCGCGGGCGGGCTCGGTATCGAACAGGACCAGAACGGTCTGGCCAGCCGCAGCTGTCTGTCCGGGATCGGCCATCCGTGCGCCGATACGGGCGGGATAGGGGGCCGTCAGTACGGACTTTTCCAGCCGCACGTCAACGCCCGCGATGCGGGCGCGGACAGCCGCCATCCCGGCCTCGACGCGCGCGAGCGTCAGCCGCGCGTCGTCTTGCGCCGCGACCGAGGCAAACCCCCGTTCGGTCAGCGCGTCGTTGCGCGCCAGCGTCAGCTGGGCCAGTTCGGCATCTGCGGCCAAGGCCGCCAGTTCCGCCTCCAGCGCCGCGCGTTCCGGAATGAGCGCGCTGGTGTCCAGACGAGCCAGCACTGTGCCGCGCGCTATGACCTCGCCTTCCTCCACCAGCACTTCGGTAATGCGCCCCCCCAGTTCGAAGCCCAGATCGGTGCGCGCTGCCGCCTCGATCTGGCCTGTGAACCGTCGGGTGACGGTATAGCCCTTGGTCAGTTCTACTGACATGACGCCGACCGAGGTCCGTGGGGCCGCGACACCAGGGGCGGCATCGCCCTCGGCCGCGATTATCGAGAACCCTCCGATGACAGCTGCCGCGGCAGCCCCGCAAATCATCAGCGTCACTGTCACGGTCAGAGCCTGACCAAGCGCCTTGCGAAACCCTGTTGTCGTTGTTCGCGTCATGGATGGAAAGCTCCGATAAAGTTAGATTCTCTTACATATGTTAGAATCACTCACTTTGGCAAGGCGGTTTCGATGCGTGCTCAAACGATACGGCCATGGTCACGCCATATCGCGTGAACTTCGGACCAGTCGGGCGCCTGTTTCGCGGGGTATCCGACCACTTTTCCCGTCGCGATCTTGGGAAACAGACGCATGGCCTCTAGGTGCGGACCCACAGTCAGATAGGCCCGCACGGCGTCTATGTCAGTCCAGACCGAAAGCGTATGATGAATACCGTTGATGGTGCGCGCATCGGCGGAAATATTGCCGGGCGCGTGGCGGGCTTGCACCATGGACTTCATCGCATGCGACCAGAAGGCCGGGATGTGCCAGACCCGCCGCACCTGCAAGCCAGTAATGGAGACATAGACATCCTGTGGCATCGGGCGGGCCTTTCATGTTCAAGCGGGGCCACCCCGCCCGCGCGATGCGGGCGAGCGAATTTGGGGCGGGAAACGCAGCCGTAAGGGACAGTCGGGATGTGCAGAATCCGAGCGAACGCTCCTGCACTTGTAAATATATGTGAGAGCTGCTAACTTTCGTCAAGAAAAAAGTGAACGTCACTCACTTTGCTGGAAGGCCCCGTCGAATGTCGCCCGACCAAAACACCAAAGACACGTCCGCATCACAGCCAACGGCAACCGTGACGCCCAAGGCCGCCTATCATCACGGTGACCTGCGCGCCCAACTGATCGCGGCCGTGCGGGACCTGGTCGAGACGCATGGGCCGGACGGGTTTTCCGTGGCCGAGGCCGCGCGCCGCGCCGGCGTCAGCTCTGCCGCGCCCTACAAACACTTCAAGGATCGGCACGAAATCCTGCGGGGGGTTGTGAGTGAAGCGATGGACCGGTTGCGCGCCGCGATGGAAGTGGGTGCCGCAGCCCATCAAGCTGGGTCGCTCGACGCAGTGGCCGCGGTGGGTCAGGCCTATGTCGACTTTGCGCGGGCGGAACCGGGGGTATTTCGGCTGGTCTTTGGCCTGACCGAAGGCCACGAAAACGCCCCTGACCTGCTGGCAAAGGGCGAAGGCTGCTTTGGCGTGGTCGTGCAGGCCGTTGCCACTCGCTTCGGCCTGCCCCCCGGCGATGCCGATGTCCAGCGCCGCGCCTATATGCTGTGGTCCTTCGTCCATGGCCATTCGTTTCTGACCATCGACATGAAGCACAAGGTCGCCAGCGCCGAGATCGACGATTGGGACTACCTGATGGGGATCAGCCGCGCGATCCTTGCACCTGTGGCGCAGGCATGACGCCGGGCCGGCGCCGGTGGTGCCTTTTCAGTTCGAGACAGGACGCCGTTGGAGCCGTGCAGTTCAATCCGAATCCTGTTCAGAACATCCTGCGCGGCGTTCGACAGGTCAGTGACGGGTCAAATGTAACCGTCGGCCAGATTGTTCGGACTGCGGGGCTTCTGGTGCGCGATGGTATGCTGCTGGCGTTCGGACTGGGTGGTTTTGGATTAGCCATCTTCCCCATTGTGAAGTTGGCATCAGCATGATGCAGTCCCATTTCATGCTTGCTCGGGTCCGCTGGTCTTTCCCGCTTTGGGTTTTTGGCGGAATTTCCTGCGCAATGATCCTGGCCTTTGGCGCCACGATTGCATTGTGGGCGTTGGACCCAAGAGTCATCGACGGCATCTCTGTCTGGGCAAAGCCGCTGAAATTCGAATTGGCCTTGGCGATCCATGCTGGAACGATTGCCCTCGTGGTGTCCCGTTTGCGCCCTTCGCTCCAAGCGGACCCCTTCATGCACGGCGTCGCCGCCGCTTTCCTGGCAGCTTGCACGATCGAGATGGGTTGGATCATTTTCCAGGCATCACAGGGCCAGCATTCGCATTTCAACGATAGCACAGCGTTTCACCGCGCAATGTTCTCGGTGATGGCCTTTGCTGCAGTCATTATCACAGCGGCGGCCGCTGCGGTCGCATTTCAGGTGTGGCGCGATCCGGATTTCGCCACAAGTCCAACGGTGAAGATCGGCATCCTGCTAGGGTTGTTCGGAGGAACGGTGCTGACCCTTGTGACGGCCTTTGCCATTGGCGCAAGGGGTAGCCCCTATGTTGGTGGCGTGCCGCCGCTCACGGCACGCATGATGTTCACCGGCTGGTCGCAGACAGGTGGAGATTTGCGCGTCGCCCACTTTCTTGCGACCCATATGATGCAAGCTGTGCCGCTGGCGGCAATTATGGCAGAACTTTTCAGACTTGGGCAGGTCGCCAAATCTACAGTTCTTTTCTTCGCAGCTCTTTGGGGAATTTGGGTCCTGTTGGAGTTTGGTACGGCACTTTCCGCAGGGGTTGCATTTCAGTTTTTGGGACCCTAAGCCGTATTGATTGACACTTGAAACTTACTTTCCGTCACGGCTCAAATGCGTTGGCTGGGTAGTCAGATTGCAGTGAACGATCATTTCGCCCAGCATGACAATTTCATGCCGAAACGACGGATTATGTTTTGCGTCTAAATACCCATTGCTCAGGGTGTGGCGATTGAAGCGTAGGGGGTGCAACCTTACCAATATATAGATTATTTAATAATGACAGCATGATAGCTTCACCATTAGTGTTCAGGGTAGGGGGCCAAGCTTTGCTCCCTCAAGCAATATCCCTCAACATCAACCTACCGTTTCAAAACAACTTTCCAGTTCTCATCTTCGGTCTCCGCAGTGCGCCATTTTCAGCAAGATAAGGGAACTTCTGGCATGCACCCGAACTTCGACACTTCCGAGCGTGATTTGAGCGGCTTTTGTTGGCCGACGTTCGAAGTTTCAATGGGTTAGCTTGG
>JAFWNM010000005.1 GCA_017510335.1 Paracoccaceae bacterium | reverse complement strand
GGGCGCTGCGCGGCACACCCGAATGTCCCCTCCACGCCATTATCCGGCGCTGAAATTCCATCGCGCCCGGCGTGGAACACGCACCGCCAGCATGGGTTTCAGCAGCGGTTGTGCATAGCGGCGCAGATCCAGTGCTTCATGCACGCCCACAGTCTGTTCCCCGTCAATGCAGGTGCGCACCGCAGAACGAGTGTAGAACGGCGCATCCAGCATGGCCAGTTCCTGACGCGGCAAGAAGCCGGTATCCGCGCGCGTTTCGCGCCGAACCGCCCACAGGCTGCGGGCCATGCGCGCGCGCGGCGGGGGGGCAACATGTTCGGTGCGCCCGTCGCGGTGAAACTGCAACGCAATGCTTTCTGACCGGCCATCGCGCAGGGTGGCGTCATAAAAGCAGCTTGTGCCGCGCTTGTGGGGGAACCGTCCCCATGTCCAGTAGTCGAAATCATCTTCCAGGGCGCTGGTGCCATAATTCGAGTCGAAATAGCCATGCCCTGTCCAGTGGTGCCCGGGGTCAAGGGCAACATCAATTCGCGCAATCGGCGCGAAGGGCTGCCAACGATGGCTGCCATCGGGCGTCAGGTCGTAATTCTGGCCAAACAGCGTTTCGGGGTGCAGCGTGATGGTCCCGCGCACCCGGCTGACAAGCGGCAGCGAGGATATCTCGTTTACCTCTATCACCAGTTTGTCACCGTCCCATCGCATCGAACTGGGGCCGACCTCCAGCGCGTCGGCACTTTGGCGCAGGGCGCTGCGCCCGCGGTCGGTCATGGTGAAGCGCGATTTTGGCCCATATGTGGCGACATTGATGCAGCAATGGTTTTGCGGATCGCGCCGCCCCGACCACCGATACCATGGCGAAAACACAGACCCGATGAACCCTATGACCGAGATGGCGCAGGTGCCGTCATCGCTTAGCCCGTCGACATACCACCAGTGATAGCCGTTTGGTGTGACATGGGCGCTGAAGTCCGGTCGGCCATCGCGGCCCGCGCGGCATGCTGCCCCGACAGGGCCGCCATCGGCACACCCGCCCCCGGATGCACCCCACCCCCCGCCAGATACAGGCCCGCCAATGTGGTGCGCGCCTGTGGCCGCTGGAATGTCGCAAATGCCCCGTTCGGACTTAGGCCATACAACGCCCCCTGACTGTGGGGGAACAGCGCCGCGAAATCCTGCGGGTGGGTTGTCGTCACATTGGCGGGGGTCAGGTGCAGGCCGAAACGGGCCAGCCTGGCGAAGGGGTCGGTCGGGCATGTGTCGTTGCCTTTGGGTTGGCCCGCGTCAAGTGGCGGGGCATTCATGATAAGTTGAAAGCGCTCTGGCCCGTCGGGCAGGCCCGACGCCCGGTCCTGTGCGCACATGTAGATTGTGGGGTTTGCAGGTCGCAAACCTTGCGCCAGCGGTCCGAATTCCTGCCTTGGGTCATCAGCAAAAAAGACATTGTGATAGGCCAGCGCCCCGCGCCCAAGGCCCCGCCCCCCAACATTCGCGGAAAATGTCCAGACATCGGCCGACAGGCTGCGCGGCGTTATTTGCTGCGGTTTGGGCGCACCCGCGCGTTGCCCCAGCAGCGCTGGCAACGCCGCAGGGTCGCCATTGAAGATGATTTGCGCCCCTGCCAGCGTTTCGCCATTGGCCAGATGCACGCCGCTAAGGGTGCCATGCGTGGTTGCAACGGCGCGCACGGGGCAGTTCAGGCGCAGCGTGCCGCCCAGCCGTATCAGGACATCCGCCAGCACCTGCGCAAGGCGTGCCATGCCCCCCTCAACAGCCCAGACACCCGCGCCTTCGGCTTGCCATATCAGCGCCAGAACAGCGGGGGCTTGCAACGGATTGCCGCCCACATAGGTGGCATACCGCCCGAACAGCTGGCGCAAATGCGGGGTGGAAAACCGCGCCTGTAGCATTCTGTCCAAGCTGAGGCCCGGGCGCAACCATGGCAGTGTGACAGGGCGCGACAGGGCGGCGCACGCGGCGGCCAATGCGTTCGGGCGGGGGGCGAACATGACGGGGTCGCGGAATGCCTGATAAACTGCGGCGGTTTGTTCTGAAAAACTGCGGTATTCCTGTTCTGCCCTTGCCCCGAACGCACCCGCAATCGCGCGGGCGTTCTGGTCGATGCAGGGCGTCAGGTCCAGCCGCGTGCCATCGGTCCAGAAATGACGCGCCAGCACCGGCAAGGGAACCAGCGTCAGATGATCGTCCAGCCGCGTGCCAGCGGCATGGAACACATCGTCCAGAACCGCACGCAGGGTCAGCACAGTTGGGCCGGCATCAACAGGGCCAACAGCGCTTTGGGTTGTGCGAATTTTGCCGCCCGGCCATGAATGCCCCTCCAATACGGTTACATTCCGGCCCTGTGCGGCCAGATAAATGGCCGCAACAAGCCCCCCAATACCGGCACCGACCACAAGGATGGAGTCTTTTTGGTTGTTCATGTCGGGAATTCTTGACTCTTTCGGCGAAACTGTCCAGTTTAACTTACACTATGGTGTAGAAAAAATTTGACAGCCAGCCGTGCAAGGGGGACCAGATGGAACTTAGCAGACGGATAGACAGGGCGATGACCGCCGCAATTGCGCGCGCGCAGGGCGCTGCGGGCAACCCTGATGAAGTTCCCGGGCGGCTGGCAGCAGCACTGAATTATGCAGTTACCCCCGGCGGCGCGCGCATCCGGCCCACGATTTGCCTGTCGGTTGCGCTGGCGTGCGGCGATGACCGCCCCGACCTTGCTGAACGTGCCGCTGTCGCGCTGGAGCTGATCCATTGCGCCAGTCTGGTGCATGACGATCTGCCCGCCTTTGACAATGCCAGCTTCCGGCGGGGCAAGCCCACTGTGCATCTGGCCTTTTCCGAACCGTTGGCCGTGCTGACTGGCGACAGCCTGATTATTGCAGGCTTCGACCTGCTGGGCGGTGCGGCCCCCACTGATGCCGCGCGCGCGCTGCAGCTGGTGCAATTGCTGGCCCGCCACACTGGCATGCCCCACGGTATATGTGCCGGGCAGGCGTGGGAAAGCGAAGCGCGCGTGGATTTGCGCGCCTATCACCGTGCTAAAACGGCAGCGCTGTTTGTGGCTGCCACGCAAATGGGGGCCTTGGCCGCTGGTCATGAACCCGCCCCATGGGAAGAACTCGGCGCCCGCATAGGAGAGGCGTTTCAAGTCGCTGATGATTTGCGCGATGCCCTGTATGATGAAAACACCCTGGGCAAGCCAGTGGGTCAGGATGTCGCCTATGCGCGCCCGTCCGCAGTGGAAGAACTGGGCGTGCAAGGGGCGATCAAGCGGTTGCATGACATTTTGGGTGGCGCGATTGCGTCCATTCCGTCATGTCCGGGGGAAGCGCAGCTTGCGCAATTGGTGCGCGTCTATGCCGAACGCATGACGCCTGTTGCGCCGGTGCGTGCCTGAACAGATGACGCAACAGGATGGGTATGTTGCGCCGCTTCGGCCGGCGGGTTTGATAAACCGGCTGGCGGCGTCACCGCGATTCCAGTCCTTTGCGGCGCGCGTGCCCGTTTTGCGCACAATCGCGCGGCGTGAAGGGGCGGCGCTGTTCGACCTGATGCAAGGATTTGTCAACAGCCAGATGCTGGTCGCCCTAGTGGAGTTGCGTGTTTTGCACATGCTGGCCGACGGCGGCGCAACCCCCGATACCCTGGCCGCGCGCCTGAATGTGCCGCCGGAACGCATGACTGTGCTGCTGCAAGCGGGCGCGGCCATGCGCCTGTTGCGGCGCAAGGGGTCCATGTTCTTTCTGGCGCAGCGTGGCGCGGCCTTTCTTGGGGTTGCGGGATTGGAAGATATGGTGCGCCACCATACGGTTCTATATGGCGACCTGTCCGATCCGGTTGCGTTTATACGCGGTGAAACAACCCCGGCGCTGGCAAATTTCTGGCCCTATGTGTTTGGCGCGACTGGTCCCATGGACCCGGATATTTCTGCGCGATACTCAAAGCTTATGGCCGACAGCCAGACCCTTGTTGCGCAAGAAGCCCTTGGCGTGCTGCCCTTGAAAGGGGCGGGGCAGTTGCTGGATGTGGGGGGGGGCACGGGTGCATTTTTGCGGGCCGTTCGGGCGCGGTATCCTGCGTTGCAACTGGCGTTGTTCGATTTGCCCGATGTGGTGCGGCTGGCGCAGCTGCCCGATGACATTGCGCGCCACGGCGGTTCCTTCCGGGAGGATGCGTTGCCCGACGGCGCAGACGTCATAAGCCTGGTTCGCGTGTTGTATGATCATGGCGACGACACCGTGCGCGCGCTTCTGGCCAAAGTGCATGCCGCGCTGCCCACCGGGGGGCGGCTGCTGGTGATAGAGCCGATGTCAGGCGGCGCGCGCCCTGATCCCCATACCGATGTGTATTTTGCAGTTTACACGTTGGCCATGCAAACAGGCCGCACGCGCAGCGCGCAAGAGATTGGTGTTCTGCTAAGCGAAGCAGGTTTCACAAAGATTTCCCCGATAGCGACCCGCAGGCCCTATGTGGCAGCAGTTATTGTGGCGCAGAAGCTGTAATCCTGGCCTGTCATATTAAAATAACTGTCAATTATAATTGACACTCGTATCTGTATCGTTAAGATTACACATAGGGATAGTGAGTCGACAGCGAAGCAAGATGCGACGCAAGGCCACCATCCGGAGGGTTCCTGTGCATACTGACGCCATCATCCTGAAAGCGCCCCGCCAGCTGTCGCTGGGCCGTGTCGCGCTAAACCCCGCAGGGGCAGGGGATCTGGTGGTCCGGATCACGCATTCAGGCATTTCGACCGGGACGGAACGCTTGTTCTGGACGGGCGACATGCCGCCATTCCCGGGCATGGGCTATCCGCTTGTGCCCGGCTATGAAGCCAGCGGTGTGGTGGAACAGGCCGGTGCTGATACCGGGTTCCGCGTGGGCGAGCATGTCTTTGTGCCCGGCGCGAATTGTTATGCAAACAATGATGATGGTGCAGTGTATGGCCTGTTTGGCGCAGCATCGCGCCATCTGGTCACTGATGCGCGGCGTGTCACCCGCATTGACCCCGCCTTGGGCGCAGAGGGTGCGTTGCTGGCGCTGGCCGCGACTGCATATCACGCTGTTGCGGGGCCGAATGCACAATTGCCCGATCTGGTGGTCGGACATGGGGTTCTGGGGCGGCTGGTGGCGCGCAGTGTCATCGCGCTTGGCGGTCCTGCACCGCAAGTGTGGGATGTGAACCCCGCGCGCCATTCCGGGGCACAGGGATATGGCGTGTGCCACCCTGATGATGACGCGCGCCGCGACTACGCTTGTGTGCTGGATGCATCTGGCGCGCAAGGCGTGCTGGACCAGCTTATCGGACGTATTGCCAAAGGCGGAGAGGTCGTTCTGGCGGGCTTTTATACCGCCCCGCTGCAATTCACCTTTGTTCCCGCCTTTTTGCGAGAGCTGCGTTTGCGCGTGGCCGCGGAATGGCAACCCGAAGACATGATTGCCACGCGCGATCTGATCGAAAGTGGCGCGTTGTCGCTGGCCGGCCTGATTACCCATCACGCCAAACCAGCAGATGCACCGCGCGCTTATGAACAGGCCTTCAGCGATTCTGACTGCCTGAAAATGATACTCGACTGGGAGGCCTGAGATATGACGCTGGATATTCCGAACCTGAAGGACTTTGACAAGCGGCTGCGCGACGAGGCCCAGCAAGAGCCTTCGCTGGAAATCCCGCAAGACCCGCCCAGCAAGCACACCCAGATCATTGCGATCTATGGCAAGGGCGGCATTGGCAAAAGCTTCACGCTGGCGAACCTGTCTTGCATGATGGCCGAACAGGGCAAACGCGTGCTGCTGATCGGCTGCGACCCGAAATCGGATACAACCAGCCTGCTGTTTGGCGGCAAGGCATGCCCCACCATTATTGAAACCTCTACCCGCAAGAAGCTGGCGGGCGAAGAAGTGGCCATCGGGGATGTCTGCTTCAAGCGCAACGGCGTGTTTGCCATGGAATTGGGCGGGCCGGAAGTCGGGCGCGGTTGCGGGGGGCGCGGCATTATCCACGGGTTTGAACTGCTGGAAAAACTGGGCTTCCACGACTGGGACTTCGACTATGTCCTGCTGGATTTCCTGGGCGATGTGGTTTGCGGGGGTTTTGGCCTACCGATTGCGCGCGACATGGCGCAGAAGGTTATTCTGGTGGCCTCTAATGACCTGCAATCGCTGTATGTGGCCAATAACGTCTGTTCCGCTGTGGAATATTTCCGCAAGATGGGCGGCAATGTCGGTGTGGCAGGGCTGGTTATCAACAAGGATGACGGCACGGGCGAAGCTGCGGCTTTCGCAAAATCGGTGAATATTCCGGTGCTGGCGGCCATCCCGCAAGATGATGATTTGCGCAAGAAATCCGCGAACTACCAGATTGTGGGCAGTGCGGCCAGCCAGTGGGGGTCGCTGTTTGTGGGGCTGGCCGAAGCGGTCGATCTTGCCCCGCCATTGCGCCCCAACCCCCTGGACCAGGACGGTCTGCTGGCGCTGTTCGACAGCAAGGACACTGGCGGCGATATTGTTCTGGAACCGGCCACCGATACAGACATGCGCGGCAAGAACGCCGTGGCAAAAGCGTCGCTGGAAGTGGTGTATGACGATGCCTGATGATTTTGCACATATGGAAAAGGGGGGGCAGCCCCCCATCGCCTGCGGCGATTCCCCCCGGAGTATTTCGGGCAAGATGAAGGATGAGGCGGCAGGCCAGACCGACGGCATGGGATGCCATGCGCCGATGCAGCAGATGGAAGCCAAAACGCGGGCTGCGGGGAACGGGGCCGTTCTGGACCAGTTTGCCAAGGATTACCCGCGCGGCCCGCATGATAAACCGGAATCGATGTGCCCCGCGTTTGGATCATTGCGGGTGGGCCTGCGCATGCGGCGTGTGGCAACTGTGCTGTCGGGGTCTGCGTGCTGCGTCTATGGGTTAAGTTTTGTAAGCCATTTTTACGGCGCGCGGCGGTCAGTGGGCTATGTGCCGTTCAATTCGGAATCGCTGGTGACTGGCAAGCTGTTCGAAGATATCCGCGATGCGGTGCATGACATGGCGGACCCTGCGCAATATGATGCGATTGTGGTGACCAATCTGTGTGTGCCCACTGCGTCAGGTGTGCCGCTGCGGCTGCTGCCCAAGGACATCAACGGGGTGCGTATTGTCGGCATTGATGTGCCCGGTTTTGGTGTGCCCACCCATGCCGAGGCCAAGGATGTGTTGGCCGGTGCCATGCTGAATTATGCCCGGCAGGAAGTGGAAGCTGGCCCTGTGCCCGCGCCGCTGGCCGGCCGCGAGGACCGCCCGACTGTGACGCTTCTGGGCGAGATGTTTCCCGCTGACCCCATGATGATCGGCGCGATGCTGGCCCCCATGGGCCTGGCCGCAGGGCCGGTGGTGCCCTGCCGCGAATGGCGCGAGCTGTATGCCGCGCTGGATTGTGGGGCGGTGGCCGCGATCCATCCGTTCTATTCGGCGGCGGTGCGCGAATTTCAGGCCGCAGGGCGGCCCGTCATCGGGTCCGCGCCGGTGGGTGTTGACGGCACGCATGACTGGCTGGCCGCGATTGGGGATGCGTTCAATGTTGCGCCCGACCGAATTGCAGCGGCGCAAAATGCGTTCGTGCCTGCAGTGCGCGCCGCGTTGGCGGGTGCGCCCATCAAGGGGCGGATCACGCTGTCAGGCTATGAAGGGTCGGAATTGCTGGTGGCGCGTCTGCTGATCGAAAGTGGCGCTGATCTTGCCTATGTGGGGACCGCGTGCGCGGCGTCGAAATGGTCGGCGGCGGACCGCGACTGGCTGGAATCGCGCGGTGTTGTCGTGAAATTCCGCGCGTCGCTGGCCGATGATCTGGCCGCCGTGGACGGGCTGGAACCTGATCTGGCCATTGGCACCACGCCTGTGGTGCAGCATGCCAAACAGAAGGGCATTCCTTCGCTATACTTCACCAACCTGATTTCCGCGCGGCCCCTGATGGGGCCAGCGGGGGCGGGCAGCTTGGGTGAAGTGGTCAATGCTGCCATCAACGGCAAGGCCCGCATGGATACGATGCGCGATTTCTTTGACGGTGTGGGGACCGGCGACACGGCCGGCATTTGGGAAGGCAGCCCGAACCTGCGCCCTGATTTCCGCGCGCAACACCAGAAAAAGCTGGATAAAGCCGCGCGTGCGGCCAAAGCGCAGGAGATGATCTGATGCTTGTTCAAGATCATGATCGCGCGGGCGGATATTGGGGGGCGGTTTATGCCTTTTGTGCCGTCAAGGGCTTGCAGGTGGTTATTGACGGTCCGGTAGGTTGCGAGAACCTGCCTGTGACATCGGTTCTGCACTATACCGACGCCATGCCGCCGCATGAATTGCCCATCGTCGTCACCGGATTGGGCGAAGATGAAATGTCGTCAGGCACCGAGGAGTCGATGGCGCGGGCGTGGAAAACGCTTGATCCCGCCTTGCCCGCGGTTGTGGTGACAGGGTCAATCGCTGAAATGATCGGTGGGGGTGTGACCCCCCAGGGCACGAATATCCAGCGTTTCTTGCCGCGCACCATTGACGAGGATCAATGGGAAGCGGCCGACCGCGCCATGACATGGCTGTTCACCGAATTCGGCCAGACCAAGGGCCGCATGCCCCCGGAGAAAAAGCGCGAGGAGGGCGCGCGCCCGCGCGTCAATATCCTTGGGCCGATGTATGGCACATTCAACATGCCGTCCGATCTGGCCGAAATCCGGCGTCTGGTTGAGGGGATCGGCGCCGAGGTCAATATGGTCATGCCGTTGGGCGCCCATCTGGCCGATATGCGCAATCTGGTGAATGCTGACGTCAATATCGTGATGTATCGCGAATTCGGGCGCGGATTGGCCGAATGCCTTGGCAAACCCTATTTGCAAGCTCCTATTGGCATGGACTCGACGACGAAGTTCCTGCGCCGCTTGGGGGAATTGCTGGGGCTGGATGCCGAGCCGTTCATCATGCGTGAAAAACATTCGACGCTGAAGCCGGTATGGGATTTGTGGCGCTCGGTCACGCAGGACTTCTTCGCAACGGCCAGTTTCGCGGTCGTGGCGTCTGAAACCTATACGCGCGGTTTGCGCAAGTATCTGGAAGAAGACCTTGGCTTGCCCTGTGCCTTCGCGGTGGCGCGTGTTCGCGGCACCAAGACCGACAATGACCGTGTGCGTGCCCTGCTGGGTGAAAAGCGCCCCTTGGTGGTGTTCGGGTCGATCAACGAAAAAATGTATCTGGCCGAGTTGAAGGCCGGACATGGGCCAGCGCCTGCGTTCATTCCCGCCAGTTTTCCCGGCGCCGCGATCCGGCGGCATACCGGCACGCCCATGATGGGCTATGCGGGCGCGACCTATGTTTTGCAAGAAGTGTGCAACGGGCTGTTTGACGCGCTGTTCCATATTCTGCCGCTGGGCAGCCAGATGGATGCCGCGACAGCCACGCCCACCACCTTGCGCCGCGACCTGCCCAGGTCTGCCGAGGCCAAGGCCGAACTGGACCGCATTGTGGCCCAGCACCCCATTTTGACCCGTATTTCTGCCGCGCGCAGCCTGCGCGACGCCATCGAGGCCGCAGCACTGGACCGCGGGGCAGATGAAATCGACAGCGAATTGGTTGCGGCGCTACGCCCAGACCTGACCCGCGCGTGACCACAGGAGGAAAGACCATGGCCGATTACACCGTGAATGCCCCCAGACCCCGCAATGAGCGTGCGCAGAACTGGGAATACAGGCTTTATTTCAGCATGATCTTTGCATTGGCGCTGGCAACCGGTCTGCTGACCTGGAGCTGGCGCGTCGTGACAACCGGCAAATTGCCGCGCCTTGGCCCTGTGGGCCGCGCGCTGGCCGATGCGCATGTGATCGCGCCGATTATTTTCCGCAGCTGAAAAGCTGTGTGACCGATATTCCCGTGGGCCAGGGCCTGCGGGATTGGGGCGCCCCTTAAAAAGGGCACCATCCCGGCCGCAGGGTGTGCGGTGCCAGTCTTATGATCCGGAGGATACTATGGCTGAAAGAACTGACCTGTCGTTTACAGGTCTTACCGACGAGCAGGCCCAGGAGCTGCACTCGGTCTATATGAGCGGGCTTTGGCTGTTTTCAGCCGTTGCCATCGTGGCTCATTTGGCCGTGTTCATCTGGCGCCCGTGGTTCTGAAGGGATTAGAACATGAGCAAGTTTTACAAAATCTGGCTGATCTTTGATCCGCGCCGCGTTTTCGTGGCACAGGGCGTGTTCCTGTTTCTTCTGGCTGCGATGATCCATTTGGTGTTGCTGTCAAGCGACGGCTACAACTGGTTCCAGATCGCTGCCGACAAATACGGCCGCTAAGACGCGTTAGCGTCCCGACTGTGGGCGGCGTGGCACACCGTGCCGCCCGCAGCCATCCATTCAACATATGACGGCCTTGACGGCCGCCGAGCCTTAGCGGAGGGAAGCATGGCGCTGCTAAGCTTCGAGCGCAAATACCGTGTGCCAGGTGGCACGCTGGTCGGCGGGAATTTGTTCGACTTCTGGGTCGGGCCGTTCTACGTCGGTTTTTTCGGGGTAACGACGGTCTTTTTTGCCGTGCTCGGAACGCTCTTGATTTTTTGGGGGGCGGTGCTGCAAGGCACATGGAACCCCTGGCTGATTTCAATTAATCCCCCACCCCTGTCCTATGGGTTGGGTCCGGCACCGCTGCTTGAAGGCGGGCTATGGCAGATTGTCACCATCTGCGCGATCGGGGCGTTTGTGTCCTGGGCGCTGCGCGAGGTGGAGATCTGCAAGAAACTGGGCATGGGCTATCATGTGCCCTTTGCCTTTGGTGTGGCAATCTTTGCCTATATCACGCTTGTGGTCATTCGTCCGGTTCTGATGGGGGCTTGGGGACATGCGTTCCCTTATGGCATCTGGACGCATCTGGATTGGGTGTCCAATGTTGGCTACACCTATGGTAACTTCCACTACAATCCGGCGCATATGATCGCGGTGACCTTCTTCTTCACCACGACGCTGGCGCTGGCGCTGCATGGCGCGCTGGTTCTGTCGGCGGCCAACCCCAAGAAGGGCGAAGTCATGAAAACGCCCGACCATGAGGACACGTTTTTCCGTGATCTGATCGGCTATTCGGTGGGCACATTGGGCATTCACCGTGTTGGTCTGTTGCTGGCGCTGAATGCGGGGTTCTGGTCGGCGGTCTGTATCGTGATTTCAGGAACCATCTGGTTTGACCAGTGGGTATTCTGGTGGGACTGGTGGCTTGATCTGCCCTGGTGGCGCGATATCGCAGGAGGCGTCAATGGCTGAGTATCAGAACATCTTTACACAAGTGCAGGTGCGGGCTGCCCCCGAAATGGGCATGGTCGAAGGCGTAGAGCTGGAAAACCGCACCAAATCTGCCAGCTTTTCCAACCTTGCTGGTTGGTTCGGCAACGCGCAGATCGGGCCTGTCTATCTGGGGGCCATGGGTGTGCTTAGCCTTGTGTCCGGCCTGACTTGGTTTGTCATGGTGGGTATGTGGTATTGGTATCAGGCAGGGTTCAACCCCGCCGTGTTCATGCGCGACCTGTTCTGGTTTTCGCTGGACCCGCCGGGGCCTGAATATGGCCTGCGCATGCCGCCGATTGCAGAAGGGGGCTATTTCCTGATCGCAAGCTTCTTTCTGCTGATTTCGGTCATGTCGTGGTGGGTGCGCACCTGGTTGCGCGCCGAGGCGCTGGGAATGGGCAAACATGTGGCATGGGCATTCGCCAGCGCCATCTGGCTGTTTCTGGTGCTGGGTCTGTTCCGTCCCATCCTGATGGGATCATGGTCCGAGGCTGTGCCCTATGGCATCTTCTCGCATCTGGACTGGACCAACCTGTTTTCCTTGCGATACGGCAACCTGTTCTACAACCCGTTCCATGCGCTGTCGATTGTGTTCCTGTATGGGTCGGCATTGTTGTTTGCCATGCACGGGGCCACCATTCTGGCCGTCAGCCGTTTCGGCGGTGACCGCGAGTTGGAACAGATTGTGGACCGGGGCACGGCATCTGAACGGGCGGCCCTGTTCTGGCGCTGGACCATGGGCTTCAATGCCACAATGGAGGGGATTCACCGTTGGGCATGGTGGTTTGCGGTTCTGTGCACATTGACAGGCGGTATCGGCATTCTGTTGACGGGCACTGTCGTTGATAACTGGGCCATCTGGGCCGAGGATCGCGGCTATCGCCCCACCTATTAAGGAGCATTGACATGGCTGAACATGACTACATCCGGCAAACCACGTCCGAGCGCATACGCAACTGGATCTTGTATGAAATGTTGCGCGGTGCCGGGTATGCGGCCACAGTGCTGGTGGGGATCGGGGCAATCATTGCACTGATTTATATTGTAAGCCTGTTCTTGCCTGAAGACAGCAAGAACGCGCCCCCGCCAATGCCCTATAGCCAGATTGATGCACCCCTTGCCTTGGCCAATGGTCAGGCGTGATGTGAAACACGGGGCAGGGCGCAACACGCGGCCCGCCCCAAACAAGGTTCGGACCAGATAGCCGGTCCGGATGCGGGCATGTGACGCCCGGTTCCCTTTCCTGTTGGCGACAGGGAACTGGTGCCGTGCGGGCAAGGCCCCACGGCACCTTTTTTCACGGTTGGACCCAAGCCATGATTTGGGCAGGGAGGGACGCAATGCGCGGCAGTGAACTTTACGGTATCGACACCCCGCAACTGGACCGTATCGGGGGGCCTGCCGATCTGCGGGATCTGACGGATGCGGAACTGAACGTCTTATGCGATGAATTGCGCCGCGAAACCATTGAAGTGGTCAGCCGCACAGGCGGGCATCTGGGGTCGTCGTTGGGTGTGGTGGAACTGACAGTGGCGCTGCATGTTGTGTTTCGCGCGCCCTTTGACAAACTGGTCTGGGATGTCAGCCACCAATGCTACCCGCATAAAATCCTGACAGGCAGGCGCGCCGATATGGGCACGCTGCGCCAGCAGGACGGGTTGTCGGGCTTTACCAAACGCAGTGAATCCGTCTTTGACCCCTTTGGTGCAGCGCATAGTTCAACCAGCATTTCCGCCGCACTTGGTTTCACCATCGGGCGCGATATGGGCCAGCCGACGGGCGATGCGATTGCCGTTATCGGGGACGGGTCCATCACAGCGGGCATGGCCTATGAGGCGCTGAACAACGCAGGCAGCGAGGGGCGGCGGCTGTTCGTCATTCTGAACGACAACGACATGTCCATTGCGCCCCCGGTGGGCGCGATGAACAGTTACCTGAACCAGTTGAACGGCCAGGGGGCCACGCTTCAGGACATTGCGCAGGGCTTTATCGCCGCGCTGCCAGAACCGTTGCGCGAACAGGCGCAGCGCGCCCGCGCGCTGGCGGCAGGCAGCCCCCCGGATGCGACCATGTTCGAACATCTGGGGTTCACCTATATCGGCCCGATTGACGGCCATTCCCTGCCAGACTTGCTGGCAACCCTGCGCATGGCGCGCGACCGTGCCGAAGGGCCGGTGCTTATTCATGTGCGCACCATCAAGGGCAAGGGGTATGCCCCTGCCGAAGGGGCGGCGTGCAAATATCATGGCGTGGCGAAATTCGACGTTGCATCCGGCCAGCAGGCCAAGGCCAGTGCGAACGCCCCCAGCTACACAGCGGTTTTCGGGCGCACCCTTGCTGATGAAGCCGCGCGCGACCCGCTGGTGGTTGCTATTACAGCGGCCATGCCGGGGGGCACCGGCGTCGATATTATGGCGCAGCGGTTTGCGCGCCGCGTGTTCGATGTAGGCATTGCCGAACAGCATGCCGTCACATTTGCCGCCGGTATGGCGGCCAGCGGGCTGCGCCCGTTTTGCGCCATCTATTCCACGTTCCTGCAACGCGGCTATGACCAGATCGTGCATGATGTGGCGCTGCAGGGTTTGCCTGTGCGGTTTGCGATTGACCGCGCCGGTTTGGTGGGCGCGGATGGTGCGACCCATGCGGGCAGTTTCGATATTGCGTTTATGGCCAACCTGCCGGGCATGGTGGTCATGGCCCCTGCGGATGAGGCCGAGCTGGTGCATATGGTCGCCACATCTGCCAAGTATGATGATGGTCCCATCGCGTTCCGCTTTCCGCGCGGCACTGGCACAGGCGTGGAATTGCCCGAACGCGGCAGCATTCTGGAAATCGGCAAGGGCCGTATTCTGCGCGAAGGCACGCGACTGGCGTTTTTGTCGTTTGGTGCCCATCTGGGCGAAGTGCAGCTTGCCGCCGAAGCACTGGCCGCCCGCGGCATAAGCTGCACCATTGCGGATGCGCGTTTTGCCAAACCGCTGGACACCAGCCTGATTGACCAGTTGTCGCGCCATCATGAAGCGGTGATCACCGTCGAGCAGGGCGCGCAAGGCGGGTTCGGGGCGCAGGTGCTGCATTATCTGGCGAATTCCGGCGGCTTGTCGCGCGGGTGCAGCATTCGCACAATCACCCTGCCGGACCGTTTTATCCATCAGGCCAGCCCTACGGCGATGTATCAAGACGCGGCAATGTCTGCGCAAAATATCGAAGCTGTGGCGCTTGAAAGCCTAGGGATTGGGTCCATAAGGCGCAGCACCGCCGCGCAAGCGTAAGCACGGCGCCCGCCAGTAGCGGCGGGCATGGGCCGCAAAACCCGCCCTTGACGCACCGACACCGAACCACCCGATACAGCGACGCCTGCCGTCGCTGTATTTTTGTGCATTCCGGCGTGATCATCCAAAAATGTTGATTAAACCTTTAATTTAACATTGACCGGCGGATTTGGCACAGATTAATCGTTACATCAAAGGAGATGCAGATGGCGAGTCTGAAACAGATTGCAAAGGAAATGGGTGTTTCGGTCGCCACCGTGTCAAATGTGCTGACGGGCAAAGGGCGCGTGTCCGAAGACCTGAGCGCGCGCATCAAAGCGCATGCAGATGCAATTGGCTACAAGCCAAGCGTATTTGCGCGGGCATTGAAAACCGGGCAAAGCGGGGTTCTGGGGCTGGTCATGCCGGACCTGACCAACCCTTTGTTCCCGCGCATTGCCCAAAGCCTGTCAATTGCCGCCGAACAGCGCGGGTTGGGCATCCTGATCGGGGATTCGCGCGGCAATGCCGACCGCCAGCGCGAAGCCATCCACTGGCTTGCAGACCGGGGCGTGGATGGCGTGCTGATTGTCCCGCAAAAAGGCACATCGCCTGAAGTTCCCGCTGGGCTGCCCAATGTCATCATAAACACGGCGTCTGACCCGCGTTCGGCGGTGGCGGCGGACCATGTGGGGGGTGGAACCCTGCTGGGGCGTCATATTTCCCAACTTGGCCACAGGCATGTCGCCCTTCTGGGCGGTGATCCGGTGTCAGAGGTGCAGCAAGACCGCATCAAGGGCATGATTGCCGGTCTGGGGCAGGGTGTCACCTGCCGCACTGTCTGGGGCGACAACGGGCTGGCAGGGCTGCCCGCGCTTGCGGCAGAAGGTGTCACGGCGGTGATGGCCACATCGGACCTTCTGGCCCTTGGGGCGCATTCGCGCCTGTCGCAATCCGGGGTCCGTGTGCCTGCCGATCTTAGCCTGACGGGGTTTGATGACCTGCCGCTGGCCCTGGCCATGCACCCTGCGCTGACAACTGTGGCGCAGGACATGGACAGCATTGCCGCGCATGCGCTGCGTATCCTGACGGACAGAATTGCGCAAAACCCCGACCAAAGCCACGGCGTGGCGGTGCCGATGCAATTGGTGCTGCGCGCGTCCACTGCCCATCCGCCTCGGTAAGATACCCCCCACCACCCCCTTCCCAACACGGAGTTCCGGACATGAAACGACTGATACCCGCATTTATTCTTGGTTGTGCCAGCGCCAGCGCCGCAGCGGCGAACGAAACGCTGACAATCTCGGTCTATTCCTTCGCGCAGGATGAATACCGCGAAGCGCTGTATGCCCCTTTTGAGGAAATGTGCGGCTGCCGTCTGGTTGTCGAAACCGGCAACAGCGTGGAACGCATGGCCAAGATCGAGGCGAATGCCGCAAACCCTGTCATTGATATGGCCGTCATTTCCACGCAAGACGCCCTGAGCCTTGCGCGCAAGGGTCTGATTGCACCGCTGGACACAACACGTCTGGCCAATTTTGACCAGCTTTACGAGTCTGCAAAAGACCCGATCGGCGACAACATGGCCGTGGGCTATACCTATTACGCAACATCGATTGTGTATCGCTCCGATCTGGTGGAAATCAATTCATGGGCTGATTTGTTGGGTGATGCGCTGGCAGGGCAGGTCACCTTGCCCAATATCACCACCACACAGGGGCCGCTGACACTGATGATGCTGGGCAAGGCGCTTGGGCATGAAGATGACTATGCGCCCGTGCTGTCGGCCATAGGGGCGCGGTCGGATGATATTGTCACCTTCTATTCGCGGTCATCGGAACTGGTGCAGCTCATGAACCAGCAAGAAGTGATTGCTGCACCTGTCGGGCGCTTCGCCTGGGGCAGCTTCAAGAATTCCGCGCTGCCATTTGCCTGGGCGGATCCCGCCGAAGGGCAGGCTGGCGGCATGAATGTGATGGTCATGACGGCGGGCAACGGGAATGAAGACCTGGCGTATCAGTTCATGGACTACTGGCTGTCTGTTGAGGTTCAGACCAAGATCGGTGAAATGCTGGTTGACAGCCCCGCCAACCGCGAGGTCGTGCTAAGTGACGAGGCCGCCGAAAACCTGACCTATGGCGCCGAGGTGATCGATGCACTGAACATTCTGAGCGCTGCCGAAATTCTGGACCAGCGCGAAGATTGGGTGAACCAGTGGAATAACGAAGTTATCCGCTAAACGCACCGGGGGGCGGCATTGTCCGCCCCCGCCCTGCGGCCCGCATCGCGGGCAAGACCCCTGCGCGGGCCGCCGGGCCTGACCTGATCCCCAAACAGGATTTTCATCATGTTTCGTAACCCGCGAGAGGGGCTTGCCCTTGCGTTGCCCGCCGTCATTTTCGCAACGCTGCTATTCTTGGTGCCCGTCGCAATTTTGCTGTCAGAAGCCTTTCGTGCGGATGGCGGGTGGTCGGTGCAGGGGTATATCGACTTCTTTTCGGTGCCATTGCACCGCACCGTCTTTTTGCGCACGCTGAAACTGGGTGTTCTGGTGGCGGGCACTGCGGCTGTTATTGGCTATGCGGCGGCGTTCTGCATTGTCAATTTGGACCCCAAATCGCGCGGCAGGGTGTTCGGGCTGGTTGTTTTGCCGCTGATGATTTCGCCGGTCGCCCGAACCTATGCCTGGATTGTCATTCTGGGCCGCACCGGCATTGTGAACGAAACCATCATGGGGCTGGGCCTGTCGCAAACCCCGCTGCGGCTGCTGTTCACGGAAACGGCGGTATTTATCGGCTTGTTGCAGCTTTTCCTGCCGCTGATGATTATCAGTCTGGTGTCAGCGATGGAGAACATTCCGCGCGATGTCATCCCGGCTGCCCGTGTTCTGGGCGCGAACTGGTTTGCAGTGTTTTTCAAAGTGATCCTGCCCTTGACCAAAGAAGGGCTGGTGATCGGGGGCACGCTTGTGTTCACGGGCGCGCTGACGGCCTATATCACACCGGCCATTCTGGGCGGGTCCAAGGTGCTGATGCTGGAAACATTGCTGTATCAGCGTGTGAATGTGGCCAATGATTTCGTATCGGCCAGTGTGATTGCCATGATCCTGATTGTGATGTCCTTCGCGGCCAACCTGCTGCTGAAGCGCATTGCCACTGCGCGGGGACGTTGAACAGATGCGCCATTTTGCCAACTGGACCATTCTGGGCCTGACGCTGACTTTCCTGATCGGGCCATTCATCATCATCATTCTGGCGGGGGCTTCGGCAGGGCAGAACCTTGCTTTCCCGCCAGAAGGGCTGTCGCTGAAATGGTATCTGAAGGTTTTTACCATAGAAACCTTTCGCGCCAGTTTCGCGCTGTCCATGGGGCTTGCGGTTTTCGGCACATTGGCCGCGCTGGTGCTGGGAATTCCGGCGGCCTATGCACTGAACCGGTATGACCTGCCGGGGGCCGAAACTGTGCGCACCATTGTGGCCGCGCCCATCATCGTGCCCGGTATCATTGTTGGGCTTGCGTTGCTGCGCTACATGGTGCTGCCCTTGAATGTGTCCATCACCGCCGCGTTGTTCATGGCGCATACGGCGCTGGTTCTGCCCTATGCGGTGCGGGTTGTTTCATCGTCCATGCATAACCTGCGCGCCGATATGGAAGAAGCCGCGGTTTTGTTGGGGGCCACGCGGTTTCAGGCTTTCGCCAAGGTGGTTTTGCCCAATATCCGCGGGGGTGTGCTGGCGGCGTTCATTCTGGGTTTTGTGACATCGTTCAATCAGGTGCCGGTGTCGCTGTTCTTGTCCGGGCCGGGGGTGCGCACGCTGCCAATAGACATGCTTGCCTATATGGAAATCACCTTCGACCCGTCGGTGGCGGCGCTGTCTGCGCTGTTGGCATTCATGTCGCTTGCCATTGTTTTCATTGCTGAACGCTTGCTGGGGTTTTCTCGTTATGTCTGACACTTTCGTGCAACTTTCCGATCTGACGCTGGCCTATGGCAAAAGCGTTGCGGTCCCGTCGCTGAACCTGTCCATCCGCAAGGGCGAACTGATTGCGCTGTTGGGGCCGTCGGGCTGCGGCAAGACCACGACCATGCGCGCCATCGCGGGCCTGCTGGTGCCAGATCGCGGGCGCATCAGCATTGACGGGCGCGACGTAACGCGCGTGCCCGCCAATAAACGCGGCATCGGGCTGGTGTTTCAGTCCTATGCGCTGTTTCCGCACCTGAACGCGTTTGAAAACGTGGCCTTCGGGTTGCGGTTGCAAAAGCTGCCACAGGCGCAGATTGACAGCCGCACCCGCGCGGGGCTTGCGACTGTGGGGCTGGCTGCATTCGAGGGGCGCAAACCCGCTGAAATGTCGGGCGGGCAGCAACAGCGCCTTGCGCTGGCGCGGTCCCTTGTCATGCAGCCGAAGGTTTTGTTGCTGGATGAACCGCTGTCCAACCTGGATGCGCGCCTGCGTCTGGAAATGCGCACCGAATTGCAGCGCGTGCAAAAAGAAACCGGCGTGACGATGGTGTTTGTCACACATGATCAGGCCGAAGCCCTGGCCCTGGCCGACCGGATTGTGTTGTTGAAGGACGGCAAGATCGAACAGCTTGGCACGCCCGCAGAACTGTATGCCCGCCCAAGAACTGCCTTCGCTGCCGATTTCATGGGCTTTGAGAATATTTTGCGCATTGAAGGCGACGAATTGGTGTCTGACGCGGGGCGCGTGCGCGCCGGGTTCCGGTCTGACAGCCCGCTGCTGGCATGGCGTCCGGACGGCGTGCAGGTCGGCGCGGGACCGCATTCGGGGCGGGTTCGGGCCTCCAGTTTCGCTGGGGGGCACCGGGAATATGTCATTGACTGCGCGTTGGGCCAGATCAAGGCAGATGCCGCGATTGACCTGCCCGAAGTGCCGCTGGGTGACATGGTGCAGTTTGATTTGCCGCACCACACTGCGTGCGAGCTTCAGGAATGACCATCTGGGTTGATACGGACCTTGGGTTTGATGATCTTTGGGCCTTGTTGATCCTGCAACGCGCGGGTGCAAGCCTTGCGGGCATATCCCTTGTGGCGGGTAATGCGGAATTGCCGCGTGTCATTGCCAACGCACAAGGCGCAGTTCGCGCCTACGGGCTGGATGCGCCATTGTATAGCGGGGCCGATCGCCCGCTTTTGCGTGTGCAGGAAACAGCGGCGCGTATTCTGGGCGCACAGGGCATGCAAACCCGTGGCCGCCGCTTGCCTGTGGGGGATGTGCAGCCCTTGCCCATAGATGCGGTTGATGCGTTGGCCACATGGTTGCGCGATACCCAGCCCCCGCGACAGGTGCTGGCGCTGGGGCCGCTGACCAATCTGGCGCATCTGGTCCAGCGCCATCCTGACGCTGCGGCGCGCATTACCCGTCTGGTCTGGATGGGGGGCAGCAACGGGCCGGGGAACCATTCCCCAGCGGCGGAATTCAACGCCCTTGCCGACCCCGAGGCCCTTGCCTGTGTTCTTGACGCGCAACTGCCGCTGGAGGTGATTGACCTTATGCTGTGCCGCAAGGTGACCTTCGGGCCGCAGGACATGCCCGCCACTGACCCGCTGACGCGTGACCTGCTGGGGGGCTATCTGGATATCGGGGTGTCGCGTGGGCGCGGGCATATGGCCATATATGACCCAGTGGCGGCGCTTGCATTCCTGCATCCGGGCTTGTTCGGGTTTCAGCGCGTGCGTATGGACGTGTCCACCACCCCGGATGCAAGCTATGGTGCAACCATGTTCACACCGGACCCCGAAGGGCCGGTTCAACTGGCCACAACAACATATTCAGATGATATTGCGCAGCTTTGCCTTGGTGCGCTTGAACGGAAAGACCACGCATGACCACCCCAACCCCTGATCTGGATCTGAACGCCGCCGACCTGCGCGCAAGGGCCGTGCGCGCCGCGCAGGGACTGGCCCCGTTTGACCTGCTGATCGAAGGGGGCCATGTGCTGGATATGGTGACAGGCCGCCAAAGGCGCGCGGATGTGGGCGTTGTTGGCCCCTTGATTGCCAGCGTCCATTCCCCTGACATGGCATGTTCTGCCGCGCTTCGGCTGGATGCCACGGGGCAGGTCATCGTTCCCGGTTTCATTGACACACATATGCATGTGGAAAGTTCGATGGTGACCCCTGCGGAATATGCTGCAGCGGTGGTGCCGCGCGGGGTGACGACCGCGCTGTGGGACCCGCATGAATTTGCAAATGTCATGGGCGAAGCGGGTCTGGACTATGCCTGTCAGGCCGTCACGGGGCTGGCGCTGCGTCTGCTGGCGCTGGTGCCGACCTGCGTGCCCTCGGCACCGGGGTATGAACGCAGCGGTGGCGATTTTACCCCCGCAACAATTGCAAAATGGCTTGCACGGCCGGATATTCACGGCGCGGCGGAACTGATGACCATGCACGCGCTATTGCAAGGCGATGCGCGTGTGGCGGGCATTGTGGGTGCTGGTCTTGCCAGTGGCAAGCGGGTTTGCGGCCATGCGCGCGGTCTGGCGGGGCCGCAACTGCAGGCATTCGCGGCCAGCGGCGTTGTCACCGACCACGAACTGACCAGCGCCGCTGATCTTCTGGCCAAACTGGAAGCGGGCTTCACCATCGAATTGCGCGGCTCGCATGACCATTTGTTGCCGGAATTTGCACAAGCCTTGCTGGCGCTTGGAGAACTGCCGCAAACACTGACCCTGTGCACGGATGATGTATTCCCCGATGCATTGGCAGGAAATGGCGGGCTGGACCATGTCATCCGGCGCATGATTGCCTGTGGCTTGCCGCCACTTTGGGCCTACAGGGCGGCGACACTGAACGCGGCCACGCGCATAGGACGCATGGATCTGGGGCTTGTCGCACCCGGTCGGCGTGCTGATCTGGTGGTGCTGTCGGATGTGCATGCGGTGCGGGCAAGTCAGGTTGTCGCAAATGGGCATTTGGTGGCGAAAGACGGTGTTTTGACCGTCGCGCACCCTGTGCAAGCGCCTGCCTTGTACGACAGTATGCGCATAGGCCCGATCATTGCCGCGCATTTTGAAATTGCCGCCAAAGGGCCGAAAGCGCGCATTGCAACCCTGTCCAAACCGCGCTTCCCTGAATGGGGCACGCGGATTGTCGATGTTGCGCAGGACCAGCTTGTGCTGCCAGCGGACATGATCCGCATGGGCATTATCAACCGGCACGGGGCCCAAACCCCCATGCGGGTGGCATTTCTGGAAAACTGGGGGACGTGGCGCGGTGCGTTTGCAACCACGGTTTCGCATGACAGCCATAATCTGACAGTGTTCGGGCAAGACCCGCAGGATATGGCCGTGGCTGCAAATGCAGTGCGCGATGCGGGCGGTGGTCTGGCCGTGGCCAGCAAGGGGAAGGTGGTTGCCTGCCTGCCATTGCCGATATGCGGGTTGGTCAGCGACCGCCCCTTGCCCGAGGTCGCGCGCGGGTTCGCAACTGTGCAAGCCGCGCTTGATGCATTGGTGGACTGGCACCCCCCTTATCTGGTGTTCAAGGCGCTGTTCGGGGCGTCACTGGTGTGCAATGCCGGCCCGCGATTAAGTGATCTGGGGCTGGTAGATGTGTTTGAAGGGCACATTCTGGAAAGCTGCATTTTGCAAGATGGAATGTCGTGAGGGGCCGTGACTGAAAACGGCGTCCACCCTGCACCCCGACCCGCGGCGCAGGGTGGACTATATTGGCAGATCCCGCTGATCAGCGATTTTCTCCATGGTGATGTAGGACGTGACCGCATCCAGGTCCAACCGTTCAATCAGGCGCTGATAGACGCGGTCAAAGTCGTTCATATCTTCGGCCACAACCTTGAGCATGTAGTCATAATCGCCAGCAATGCGGTAAAAATCGATGACATTGGGAATGGCCGTAACCGTGCGACGAAACAGTTTCAGCCATTCGCCGGAATGATGGCGCGTGCGGATCATGACAAATACAGTCAGCCCCAGCCCGATTTTTGTGGCGTCCAGTCTTAGTGTCTGGCCGTCAATAATTCCTGCATCCCGCATCGCTTGCAGCCTGCGCCAGCACGCATTTTGCGACAGGCCCACGCGTTCGGCCAAAGCGCGTTGCGACAGCGCCGGATCGGACTGCAGCGCGCGCAGGATTTCGCGGTCCATCTGATCTAGGGAAATGGCCTTATTGGGCGAATCTGACAACAAAATACCCCTTTTTGTCGTGCGTTTAGGGTCACATGAACACTGTTTCGCCCGCTAGGCTGTGAATGTCAATTTCGCAGCAGGCAAAGGACGACACACCATGACCGCCATCGACAGCCCCCTTGCCCGATTTGCGGCGCAGTTCGACCGCCCCGACCGGATTGGCTGGTTGCGCGCCGGTCTGATTGGTGAAGGCGTGCCCGTGCCTGGCCCTTTCGGGTCGCATCCGCTGGTTTACGCCGATTATGTGGCCTCTGGTCGCGCATTGGAGCAGGTGGAGCGGTTCGTGATGTCAGACGTGCTGCCCTATTACGCCAACAGCCACACCGAAGCGTCCTTTTGCGGGGCCACCATGACCCAGATGCGCCGCGCCGCGCGCGCGACCATCGCCCGCCTGACGGGCGCGAATGATGATCATGCGGTCATCTTCGCGGGGGCAGGGGCAACAGCGGGAATAAACCGTCTGGTGCAGTTGTTGGGGGCGCCACAGGCGCTGGCGGCAGGGGGGCGCGTTGTTGTGTTTGTCGGACCCTATGAACACCATTCCAATATCCTGCCATGGCGCGAAAGCGGGGCCGAGGTGGTGGAAATTCCCGAAGCGGCCACGGGCGGGCCGGATATGGATGTGCTGGCGTGTGCCTTGGCCGACACACGCGATGCCGCGCTGCGGATCGGGGCGTTTTCGGCGGCGTCCAATGTCACCGGCATTATCACAGACGTGGACTCTCTCACGCGGCTGTTGCGCGCCCATGACGTGCGCAGCGTCTGGGATTACGCGGGCGCAGGGCCATATCTGCCCATCGACATGCACGGCGGGGGCGATTGCGCCAAGGATGCGGTGGTCATTTCCCCGCATAAGTTTCTGGGGGGGCCGGGCGCATCTGGCGTGCTGATTGTCCGCAAGGATGCAGTGGCGCGCACATCGCCTGTTATGCCCGGTGGGGGCACAGTGCGCTTCGTCTCGCCCTGGGGGCATGTCTATGCCGACGGGTTGGAAGCGCGCGAAGAAGCAGGCACCCCGAATGTGATTGGCGATATTCGTGCAGTACTGGCGTTCATGGTCAAACACGCCATTGGCCAGCCCCTCATGGACACCCGCCATGCCGCCCTTGATGCGCGCGCGCGCGCTGTCTGGGGCCGCAACCCGCGGCTGGAATTGTTGGGCATGGACAAGGGGCCGCGCCTGCCGATCTTCTCGTTTCGTATTCGGGACGGGCAGGGCGGGTATGTGCACCACCAATTGTTTACCCGCATGCTCAGCGATTGTTATGGCATTCAGGCACGCGGCGGCTGCGCCTGTGCTGGTCCCTATGCGCATCGTTTGCTGGGGATCGACGCCGCGCAATCGCAGAGCATGCTTTCTGCCATTCAGTCCGGCGACGAAATGGCCAAACCGGGATGGGTGCGGTTGAATTTCAGTGTGTTGCTGGATGATGCGAAAGCGGACCACATTATTTCCGCCGTCGATGAACTGGCCCGCGCCCCGCATCCCATGCAAAATGCCTATCAGGTTGACAGGTCTACGGCGCGGTTTTCCCCGATCAGCAAAAGGAACGCGGCATTGTCCTGACACGCAGTTCACGGCTATACCATGATACACGGTTCATATGACCTTTACTTTCAGATCATATGACTTATATCCTGTGTCAGGAGGCCCGCCATGCACCTTACTGCCCGAACCCCTGAACCGGCCCAGATGAACGCGATTGCCCTTAAGGCATATGCGCGTGTTGCAGATAGCTGGTCACTGACACTCAAGGAGGCCGCAGAACTGGCGGATATGTCCCAAAGCACATGGAAACGCGCCCGCAAGCCCGGTTTTGCGGGCGATCTGACCAAGGACCAGCTTTTGCGGCTCAGTGCCATCATCGGCATATACAAATCGCTGGAGCTGTATTTTGCCGAACCCTTGGCGCGAACATGGATCACGCGCCCCAATACTGGCCCGCTTTTTGGCGGGGCGCGGCCCGTTGACAGCGCGATAGAGGGGGGGTTGCCGCAAATTCTGGCGATTCGCACCTATCTGGATGCCCTGAGGGGGGGCGCATGAGACGCACCGACCTGTCTGATCGTGCCTTGGTTCGTTTGCTGCCTGCCACCTATCACAAGCCGCCCGCGCTGCGCGGCCTTGTGGACAGCGATGACGAGCTGGAGATATTGGCCCAGATCGAAGGCATGACCAGCGCGCGCCTGCTGGCCCAGCAGGGCAGAAACCCCGAGATTGACCCCCGCGAACTGGCCTGGCACCGGCGCGCACAGGATTTGCGCATCTATGGTGATACGCATGTCAATGCAGCGTTTACCTACACGCGCAGGGGCGGCAACCGGTTCAACACCGACAGGCGCGGGGCGTGGTATTGCGCTTGGGATAGTCAGGTATCCATTGCCGAAGTTGCATGGCACAGGACCAGAGAATTGCGCTTCACCGGCTCGTTTCATGACACAGCCCGCTATGTTGAATTGCTCGCGGATTTTATTGGCGTGTTCGATGACATGACAGGGCAGCCTGATGACCTTGCCCTTCATCCTGATCCCGCCATTGGCTACCCTGCCGGTCAGGCACTTGCCGCGCGGTTGCAGCGCGATGGGTCGCGCGGGCTGATCTACCCTTCGGTCAGGGCGGCAGTGCGGGGGGCCAGGTGTCTGGTGTGCTTTGCACCAAATGCCATCCAGAATGTGCGCCCCGGCGCATCCTGGGACATGGTCTGGAAGGGAACACCAAACTATTCCGTTCATGCCGTCGGGTAGCGTGCCTTGGCGTTCCGCCCGAAAACACGGCCCACCCGGTTCTGCCCGGTGCCGAGTGTAGTTCTGGCGGGGGGGGGTATGGTTCGCGCAAGGTGCTCAAAAGCTTGGTTTTGCGCACCTTGCGACATATTCTCAAACGGGGCGCGGAGTGTTTTGCGCGCCCCTTTTTTGTTGTTTACTGCAGGTCTTCTGGGCGCAGGTCTGCGGGGATGTTCTGGTAGCAGACGGGGCGCAGGAAGCGGCGGATGGACAGGGTGCCCACGGAT
>JAFWNM010000039.1 GCA_017510335.1 Paracoccaceae bacterium | reverse complement strand
CCCCAGCTGGCCTGTATGAATGCATCACAGCGGGCGGACACCTATTCCGATCACATGTGGTTGCCCCAATTGAGGCCTCCCGAAGATTTCAAACGAGACACTGATGACCGATACCGATAGAAAACAAACGCTTTGAACCGGATAACCTGATGCTCGAACCCCTGTCTTTAAGCGTTTCGCTTCTGTGGCGAGAGACCGCAACGTCCTTCACGTCGCGCCTCGCGGCGCGCAATGGGCTCTCGGCCCCTGATTTCTGTCGGGATTTCGGCATCACGTTTCCGGCGGTGGTCGATTCTGATCCTTACGCCCTGAGCGTGATCGCGACACTTGGCGGCGTTCATCCAGATGAACTGGTCGCCTGGTCTCCGATCCCGGCCGGATCACGGCTTATGAACTTTCGCGGTCACATCTTCTCCGGAAAGACGCTCCGAAACCCGGAGCTTCGCGGGTGTCCGATATGCCTTCGTGAAGACGCCGAAAAATCCAGACTTCCACCCGAACAAGCGATGGCAATGCGCGGGCATTGGGCTGTTCCTCATGTCAAAATCTGTGTTCGGCATGATCACCCCCTGGTTCCCCTGTATCGTGATCCGCACGCGACCGCGCGGCATGACAACGCGCAGCACCTGGCGTCGATCAGTGCCGCGATCATGGGCGGTGACCTGGATAGGTCGCGGGAAGATCCGACCTCGTTCGAGGACTGGCTCGATGACCGACTCGCAGATGGTCCGGGACATGACTGGCTATCCGGTCACCCATTGCATGCCGCTTCGGTTTTCTGTCGCCTTCTGGGAATATCCCGCCTTCGACTGGAGGGATTGCGACTTGATCATATCGCACAGGACTCGCGACACGCCCTTTACGCTACGGGGTTCGAAATCGCGCAGCAGGGCGAGGACGCTATTCGTCATCTACTCGGCGACCTGCAAAAGCTGGTCGAAACCCCACAGGATGGCCCGAAGAAAATCTTTCCGGCCCTTTATGACCGGCTGTCACATGATTATGCGGACAACACGGATTATGCCGTGTTCCGGCGTATCCTACGGGACCACATGGCCGCGACCTGGCCGCTTGGGCCTGGCGATGAGCTCATGGGTGAACCCGTCTATGAGCGCCGTCTGCACTCCGTGACCACAGCGTCTCAGGAAACGGGCGTCGATCCCAGGCGTTTACGGAAACTTCTGGTCGCCGCAGGTCTTCTGGCGGAGGATTGCGGGCTGCCCGACACCTGGGCGGTGTTCGACGCGGCTGAGGCGGATCCCATCATAAGAGATCTGATCACCCTGGTTCCGGCCAAGGCGTTTCGGGACATCATCGGGGCGACCCGGTCCCAATTTGACCTTCTGGTCGCCGACGGTGTTCTTGTCCCAGCGCTTGAAACCTCTGAGACCAAATCCGTATGGGACCCCCGGGCCGGGGCCGAGTTTGTCACCGGGTTGTTGCGGGGCGCTGTTCAGCTCCGCCAACCTCAGCACAGCTGGGAGCATATCTCGAAATCAGCACAGCGGCTCAAAATCAGCCCCGGTGTCATCATCCACGCCATTCTGGACGGGCGGTTGCGCCGGATCGGGAACCTTGAGGGTCGGACAGGATATTCCGCTGTATATGTCGATCATGACGAGGTGGCCCGATTGCTGGGAAGTGAAGCCCCCCCGGGCATAGCATCGACACATTCGCGAAATCCGTTGGCGTCAGTTCGCCCACAGGCCTGCGTCGCCTTATCCTGGACGGACACACACCTGCGACCCGGGCGGTCAATCCCCGAACGAAGGCGGAGCAATTCTACATCACGACCGCCGATGCGGCGGAGTTTCATGCGAAATTCTTCACGCCCCGCTCGATGGCGAACACCTATCGCAGAAGCTGGCAGAGCCTCCGGGTAGACCTGGACCAAGAAGGAATTACCCCCTTCAGTCCAGATGGCCGAGACTATGGCCGGATCTTCCTGCGCAGCGAAGTTGAACAGGGCCTTCGTCCCTAGATGACCGGCGACAGAAGGCGCCGCTGAGAAAAACCAACAATCAGCCTTTTCGCCCCTTACGGATGATCTTCATCTAACCGCATCTGAATGACCCGTTTCCGGGAGACCAACGGCATCACGCAGGTGTTATTATGATGTCAAAAAAACGCTTGACAGCCTCTGCGTAAGCTTATGGTTGCGTTTGCGCACTCATATGGTTTTTCTCGGTGTGTTCTTCCCCAGCCTGTCAGCCGCATTTGCTGTGACCGCAGGCGCGGCAGGTCATGCACCCCTCTATCATGATCATTTCGAACGACCCACAGGCGGGACAGGCGCGGTTGGGGGGGGCGGTGCCAGTGGAATGGGTTGTCATTTCGGGGTCGTATTTCAGCCCCAGGCCTTCGCCTGCGATAAACCCTATCCGGATCAGGTGTTGCTCGATCACCCCGCCGATGGCGGCCAGAATCGACGGGATGTATTTGCCCTGCACCCATGCCCCTCCGCGCGGGTCAAATACGGCTTTGAGTTCCTCGACCACGAAAGACACATTGCCGCCGCGCCGGAACACTGCTGAAATCATCCGTGTCAGTGCTACGGTCCAGGCGAAATGCTCCATGTTCTTGGAATTGATGAAAATTTCAAACGGGCGGCGATGGCTATTGATGATCGTGTCATTGATGGTGACATAGATGGCGTGTTCCGATCCGGGCCATTTCAGCTTGTAGGTATGCCCTTCCAGCGCATCGGGGCGGTCGAACGGGGTGGACAGATACACGACATCGGCGCCCTGATCTGCCTCTGGGGTGGTGTCCGTGTCTTCGGCAACAGACAGGACAGACCCGGTCACGTCATTGGGGCGGTAGGTGGTGCAGCCTTTGCAGCCCATATCCCATGCGGCCATATAGACATCCTTGAACGCATCAAAGCTGATGTCCTTGGGGCAGTTGATGGTTTTTGAAATCGAACTGTCCACCCATTTCTGTGCCGCCGCCTGCATGCGGACATGGTCCATGGGGGCCAGCACCTGCGCGTCGACGAAATATTCGGGCAGGGGGGCGTCGCCATGCAGGCTGCGCCACATCTGAACGGCGTAATCTTCTACCTTCTCATCGGTTTTGGACCCGTCTTTTTGCAGCACCTTGCGCGTGTAGCTATGGGCGAAAACAGGTTCGATCCCGGAACTGACATTGCCCGCATACAGGCTGATGGTGCCCGTGGGCGCGATGGAGGTCAGCAGCGCGTTGCGAATGCCATGGGTGCGCACGGCGTCGCGCACATCCTTATCCATCATCTGCATATTGCCCGACGCCAGATAAGCATCTGCGTCAAACAGCGGGAACGCGCCTTTCTCGCGGGCCAGGTCCACACTGGCCAGATAGGCCGCGCGGGCAATGGCGCGCATCCATGCATCTGTCTGCGCCACTGCGGCATCGGACCCGTAGCGCAGCCCCGTCAGGATAAGCGCATCGGCCAGCCCCGTAACGCCCAGCCCGATCCGGCGTTTGGCGCGGGCTTCTTGCGCCTGCGCCTCCAGCGGAAAGCGGCTGGCATCGACGACATTATCCATCATCCGCACGGCCAGTCGCACCAGATCATCCAGTTGCGCCTCATCCAGATGCGCTTGCGGGGTGAACGGGTCGCGCACCAGTCGCGCCAGATTGACCGACCCCAGAAGGCACGCCCCATAGGGCGGCAGGGGTTGTTCGCCACACGGGTTCGTCGCTGCAATCGTTTCGCAATAGGACAGGTTGTTGGCGGCATTGATGCGGTCAATAAATATGACGCCGGGTTCGGCATAGTCATATGTGGCGTGCATGATCCGGTTCCACAGATCACGCGCCTGCACCGTGTGGTAAATGCGCCCGTCAAACTGCAAATCCCATGCCGCATCGGCCTTGACGGCATCCATGAAGGCATCGGTCACCAGAACCGACAGGTTGAACATGCGCAGGCGCGCGGCATCGTGTTTGGCGGTGATGAAATCCTCGATATCGGGGTGGTCACAGCGCATTGTGGCCATCATTGCCCCGCGGCGCGACCCTGCCGACATGATGGTGCGGCACATCGCATCCCACACATCCATAAAGGACAGCGGGCCAGAAGCATCGGCGGCAACCCCTTTGACGGGCGCGCCTTTGGGGCGGATGGTGCTGAAGTCATACCCTATGCCGCCGCCCTGTTGCATGGTCAGCGCCGCTTCGCGCAGCATGTCGAAAATTCCGCCCATGCTGTCAGGAATCGTGCCCATGACAAAACAGTTGAACAAGGTGACACTGCGCGCTGTTCCCGCACCTGCCGTGATGCGCCCGGCAGGCAGGAACTTGAAATCCTCCAATGCGGTGAAAAAACGGTCCTCCCATAGGGCGGGGTCATTTTCCACAACAGCCAGGGCGCGGGCAATGCGGCGCCATGTATCCTCGATACTCTGGTCGAGGGGGGTGCCATCTGCCTGTTTCAGCCGGTATTTCATGTCCCAGATCTGCTCTGCAATCGGGGCGGTAAAGCGGCTCATGGCGGGGTATCCTTTGATTGGGGGGGCAGCTTGGGCGCACAAGATAGGCGCGGCGGCGGTGGTGGTCAACGGACATCCCCCGATGTTGCTGTCATGAAACCTGCACAAATACCCGTGTATCACCCTGCCCGAAGGCCCGTTGGCCGCGATGTCTGGGTTGCACATGCTGTGGCCTGTTGGCATCGTGGCGGTCGGGCGGCGCAACAAAGGCGGATCATCTGACATGGCAATCAAGACGCCGCTGGCCGATTGGGGGCCGTTTGTGCTGGCCTTGGGGGTGACGCAGACCATTGGCTACGGGGCTGTGTTTTATGCCTATCCCATCATGGTTCCTGCCATCGCCGCTGAATTCGGCGTGTCCGGCCCTATGCTGTTTGGGGTGTTTTCGGTGGGGTTGTTGCTGGGCGGGTTGGTTTCGCCGCGCCTGGGGCGGCTGCTGGATCAACTGGGCGCGCCGCAGGTCATGGCGATGGGCAGCGCGCTTGCGGCTGTGCTGACAGTGCTGATGGCGCTGGCGCCGAATTTCGCAAGCTTCGCGGTGCTGGTCATCTTGCTGCAATCCATCAGTTTTGCAGTGCTGTATGATGCAGCGTTCGCAACCCTGTCGTTGAAGGAACCGGGCGACACGCGCAGCGCCATCACCCGGCTGACATTGATCGGGGGATTTGCGTCAACAGTGTTCTGGCCGCTGACGGGCCTGGGGGTTGAAACCTTGGGCTGGCGCGGCACCTGTGTGGTGTTTGCCATGCTGCATCTGGGCGGGGCCATGCCGCTGCATTTGTGGATTGCGCGCAAGGCCCCCGTGACGCGCCCGCCCGATGCCGCGCCCGCCCGTGCCCCGCGTCCGGTCTTTCCTGTCATCGCGCCCGACCAGTTGCGCCGCGCCTTTGTGCTGCTGGCGCTTGGGTTTGCGATCACGGGTATGGTGATTGCCGCGATGGGGGTGCATATGGTGCCGGTGCTGATGGAACAGGGGCTGGGGCAGTCGGCCTTTCTGGTGGCCATGCTGATGGGGCCGGCGCAAGTGCTGGTCCGGCTGGTCGAAGCCGGGTTCTGGCGTAATTTCCATCCGCTGAATGTTGCAATCATTTCCAGCGCGGCCGTGCCGCTGTCGTTTTGCGTGTTGTTGCTGGCAGGGCAGGGGGTGGGGCTGGCCGTGGTGTTTGCGCTGCTTTTTGGCGCAGGGCAGGGGCTTGCCAGTATTGTGCGCGGGTCGGTGCCGCTGGTGCTGTTTGGGGCTGTTGGCATCGGGGCGCGGCTGGGCCGTCTGGCGGGGCTGCGCAGCGTGATGGCGGCGGCAGCGCCATTTCTGTTTTCGGTTGCCTTTGTCCGGCTGGGGCCACAGGCCACATTGTGGGTGTCGATCGTGCTGGGCGTGGCAGGGGTGGCGGCGCTGATCTGGCTGCGCGCGGGACTGCGCGCACAGGGCAGGTGGGATGCGGTTTAGGCCGGCAATGCGCGTGCCCCTCACAAATCTGAGATTGGCACTGGAAATCCCCGCCCCCCCTCATATCTGTATTACATGACGATGGATCGGAACTCCGCGTCTGTATCTGTTACTGTCCCTCGTTCCGCACTTGGCCCGGCCTGCTGGTCGGGCCTTTTTCTGCTTGCATATCAGATGGCACCGCCCCAGACTTGTGCCATGACATCGCCAGACAGCGCCCGTTTGAAACGCATTTTGCACCGCACGAAGGTTATCGCCGTTGTGGGGGTTTCCGCCAATCCGGTGCGCCCCAGCTATTTTGTCGCGCGTTACCTGAAGCTGAAAGGCTACCGCATCATTCCGGTCAATCCGGGGCTGGCGGGGCAATCGCTGTTTGGGGAAACCATCCTTGGCACTGTGGCGGACTGCCCGCCACAGGTGGATATGGTTGATATTTTCCGCCGGTCCGAACATGTGCCCCAAATTGTTGATGACGCGCTGGAAAACTTGCCGAATTTGCGCACAATCTGGATGCAGATCGGTGTCCAACATGATGCAGCCGCCGCCAAGGCGCAGGCGCGCGGTGTGGATGTGGTGCAAAACCTGTGTCCGAAGATGGAATATCAGCGCCTGTTTGGGGAATTGCGCATGGGTGGCATCAATACCGGCGTCATCTCGTCTCGGTTGACGTAGCGCTGTGGGGGACGCGCCTTCTGTGCTTCCCCCATTGCGTCGTCGCACCTGATGATCCCGGCCGTCAGGTAATCACATCGGGTGCGTCGCGTCCGGTATGGGCGCGAATGCCCGCAATCTGGTCTGCTGCGGCAATCACGTCCGACAGCGCGACCTGTGCATCCAGTGCCAGCGCGTCGGGCGCGGTTTCCAACCGTTCCAGATAGACGCGCAACGTGGCCCCCGCCGTGCCGGTCCCCGACAGACGCAAGACAATCCGCGCGCCATTTGTCAGAAAAATACGCAGCCCCTGTTGCGTGGACAAACTGCCATCCACCGGATCATCATAGGAAAATTCATCCGCGCGTTCGACGGTCAAACCCGCGAAATCCTGTCCGGGCAGGTCGGGCAGGGCTGCGCGCAGCTGGTCCATCAGGGCCTGTGCGGCGTCTGCGTCCACTTCTTCATAATCGTGCCGGGAATAATAATTCCGCCCGTAGCGCGCCCAATGATCAGCCATCAGCGTGGCCACGGATTTGCCGGTTTGTGCCAGAATGTTCAGCCACAGCAGCACGGCCCATAGCCCGTCTTTTTCGCGCACATGGCTTGATCCGGTGCCTGCCGATTCCTCACCGCACAGGGTAACTTTGCCCACATCCAGAAGGTTGCCAAAGAATTTCCAGCCCGTGGGCGTTTCAAAGCAGTCAATGCCCTTGGCATGGGCCACCCTGTCCACCGCGCAAGATGTGGGCATGGACCGCGCAACGCCCGCCAGCCCGCCCGCATAGCCCGGGGCCAGATGGGCCAGATCGGCCAGCACCGCCAGCGAATCCGACGGGCTGACATAGCACTCGCGGCCCACAATCATGTTGCGGTCCCCGTCGCCGTCTGACGCGGCGCCGAAATCGGGTGCGTCCGCGCCATACATGGCCGTCATCAAGTCCTTGGCCCAGATGGGGTTCGGGTCGGGGTGGCCGCCGCCGAAATCCGGGGAGGGTGTGCCGTTGACCACACTGCCCGCACGCGCACCCAGACGGTTTTCAAGGATTTCGTGCGCATATGGGCCAGTGACCGCATGCATCGCGTCAAACCGTATGGCGAACCCGCGGCCAAACAGCGCGCGGATGGCGTCAAAGTCGAACAGCGTTTCCATCAGGTCGGCATAGTCTGCGATCGGGTCAATGACATCCACGCGCATACCTGCCAGATCATGGCTTCCCTGCGCATCGATCGGCACGCCGTCCCCTTCAAGGATGTGGTATTCCTGAAGGGTGCGGGTGCAGGTGAAAATCTTTTCGGTGACAGCTTCTGTCGCGGGGCCACCATTGGGGCCGTTATATTTCAGCCCGAAATCAGCATTCGGGCCACCGGGGTTGTGGCTGGCCGACAGGATCAACCCGCCATCGGCCTTGTATTTGCGGATGATATGCGACGCGGCGGGCGTGGACAGCAGACCCCCTTGCCCCACAATACACGCCGCCGCCCCGTTTGCAGCCGCCATACGCAAGATCACGTCAATCGCGCGGTCATTGAAAAACCGCCCGTCCCCGCCCACAACCAGCGTCTGGCCCGCAACCCCGCCCACCCCGTCAAAAATGGCCTGAACATAGTTTTCCAGATAGGGGCTGGCCATGAAAACAGGGGTTTTCTTGCGCAGGCCCGATGTGCCGGGTTTCTGCCCCTCGATAGGGGTGGTCGCGATGGTCTTGACTGTCATGATAGCGCGGTCCTTTTGTCGTATTCTTGGCCTGCCGGTGCTGAAAATGCTGTTTGCCACGCGATTGGTAGGCTTCGGCAAGCTTCAAGGTCAAGGGCAGGGCGGCGGGCAATTTTGGTCTGGGTGTCGAATATGGTTAATTCGGCTTCAATTTCATGACGGAATGCCAAAATAATGGCATGAAACCGGCATCCGAATGGCGGGGCAAAGGGGGGCAAACGCAAACACGCGGCAAGGCCGGACCCTGCCGCGTGGTGGTGGTGTGTTGCGATGAAGCGGCCCCTGTCAGGCGCGCACCAGCGCCTCATAGGTTTCGGCGACCTTGCGCGTCATCTGGCCCACCTGGAAATTATGCGGCCCGATTTGCCCCACAGGCGTGACTTCGGCGGCGGTGCCTGTCAGCCAGCATTCGGAAAAATCCGCCAGTTCTTCGGGCATGATATGGCGTTCATGAACCGTGATGCCCATGTCGCGCAGCATTGCGATAACAGTCTGGCGGGTAATGCCGTTCAAAATAGCGTCTGCGATGGGGGTGTGCACTTCGCCATCCTTGACGAAAAACACATTCGCGCCCGTCGCTTCGGCCACATACCCGCGATAGTCATAAAACAGCGCGTCCGAACAGCCCTTTTCCTCGGCGGCGTGTTTGGACATGGTGCAAATCATATACAGCCCCGCCGCCTTGGCAGCGGTCGGAATGGTTTCGGGCGAAGGACGGCGCCATTTGGCGATGTCCAGTTTCGCGCCCTGCATTTTGGCGTCCCCGTAATACGCCCCCCATTCCCATGCCGCAATGGCCACGCGCACAGGGTTGCGCCGCGCAGCTACGCCCATGTCTTCGCCCACGCCCCGCCACGCCAAGGCGCGCACATAGGCGTTTGTCAGGTTATTGGCGCGCAGCACTTCGGCCTTGGCTTCTTCCAGCTGGTCCACGCTGTAGGGGATCTGCATGTCCAGCAAGCGCCCCGATTCCAGCAGGCGTTCGGAGTGTTCGCGGCTTTTGAAAATCTTGCCGTTATAGCACCGCTCGCCTTCAAACACCGACGAGGCATAATGCATGGCGTGGGTCAGGATATGCACATTCGCATCACGCCAGGGCACCATGGTGCCGTCCATCCAGATCAAGCCCTCTCTGTCGTCATACGCCCCGGCCATGCATGCCTCCTCATTTGGCAGATTTTCAATAATTACGCAATTTAGGTCCACATCGGGCATAATGTTGCGTGAAAACTGACGAATCGCTAGCAATTCGACCTTGGAATGTCAACAAGGCTGACATAAAATGGCACAAAGATTGATCAGACAGGCATTCAAGGCGGGCAGAGCATGGGACAAGGTGGATCTGGAACACTTGGCGGCGAGAATCTGCTTTTCCTGACTGATGAACAGTTGCGCAAAGGCATTGAAGCGATGTTTTTTGCCTATCGCGGCTTCACTGCGGACCCTGACCGCATTCTGGCCGAGCATGGCTATGGCCGTGCCCATCATCGCGCGTTGCATTTCATCAACCGCACCCATGGCACCACGGTAAATAATCTGCTGACCGTGCTGGGCGTGACCAAGCAATCGTTGAACCGCGTGTTGCGCACCCTGATCGAAGACGGGCTTGTTGACAGCCGCATCGGGCGCACCGACCGGCGCGAACGCAATCTGTATCTGACCGAAAGCGGCAAAACCCTTGAACGCAAATTGTCCGAAGCGCAGCGCGACCGCATGCGCGCCGCCTATCGCGCGGCTGGCCCGCAAGCTGTCGCGGGGTTCCGGCAGGTGCTGGAGGCCATGATGGATGACGAGATCTTTCGCCAGTATATCGCCCTTAAGGAGCGTCGCACATGAGCGCAGAAACCGCCGCGCATCTGTTGATTGTGGATGATGACGCGCGCATCCGCACCTTGTTGCAGAAATACCTTATCCGCAACGGGTTCATGGTTACCGCCGCGCGCGACGCGGCACATGCCCGCAGGCTTCTTGCGGGGCTTAGTTTCGACCTTGTGGTTCTGGACGTCATGATGCCGGGCGAAGATGGCATAAGCCTGACGCGCCACATCTGCGCCGATACGGCGATTCCGGTTTTGTTGCTGACCGCCAAGGGCGAGGCCGAAGACAGGATTTCGGGCTTCGAAGCGGGGGCTGACGATTATTTGCCCAAACCGTTTGAACCGCGTGAATTGTTGCTGCGCCTCAACGCCATTTTGCGCCGCCGCCCGTCTCCCCCCGCCACCGAGGTCTTGCCACAGGTGCTGATCATGGGACCGTTGCGCTATGATCTGGAACGCGGTGAATTGAAACGCGGTGACACTGTTATCCGGTTGACCCAGACCGAAGCCACGATCATGCGCTTTTTCTGTGAACGCCCCGGCGAGGTTATACGCCGCGAGGCATTGGTCGACCATCTGGGGCGCGACAGGGCCGGGCACAGTGCGGTCGTCGGGCAGGATCGCGCTGTGGATGTGCAGATCACACGCTTGCGCCGCAAGATCGAACATGACCCCAAAACCCCCCGTCACCTGCAAACTGTCCGGGGGGCCGGGTATATGCTGGTCGCGGATTGATTGCGCTGATCGCGCCGGCCATGATGCGCCTGGCGCCGCCCTGCCGCGCCGGGGCCGGGCAAAAGCGGGGTTTCTAAGCCCGCCGAAAGCAGGTAAAGCTGCCCAAAATCAGACGGAAGCCGAAAACCGTGTCCAGCCTGTCCACCACCAGCAGACGTGAAACCCAACGCCGCAATGATTGGGTCATTGCCCATTGGTTATGGCGCAACTTCGTGCGTCACCGCCTTAAATTCATCGGGCTGGCTGTTGTCTTCATGGTCATTGAGGCGCTGATGCTGGGCGCGCTCAGCTATCTTATCCAGCCCATGTTCGATGATGTGATGATCGCGGGCGACCGGGGCAGCCTGTATTGGGTTGCGATGGGTATGGCGGCAGTGTTTTTCGGGCGCGGTCTGGCGCGGCTGGCGCATAAATCCGTGATGGTTGTTCAGGCCGAAGGTGCGGTTGCCGAATTGCAGACCATGCTTCTGGCCCATCTGATGCGGCTGGACCAGAGTTTCTTCAAGGTGCACGCCCCCGGCATTCTGATTGAACGTGTGCGCGGGGATTCGCATGCCGTGGGGGGGCTGTTTCAGGGGTTGATCACTGGTTTTGGCCGTGACGGGGCGGCCGTCATCGTGCTGTTCGGTGTCGCGCTGTGGACAGACTGGCAATGGACACTGGTTGCGCTTGTGGCGATCCCGCTTCTTGTGCTGCCGTTGTTGTGGCTGCAGCGCCTTATTCGCCGGCGCAGCAAGGAATCGCGCGTGGCCGCCGCCAATTGTTCCAACCGCCTGGATGAGGCGTTCCACGGAATTTCGACGATCCAGCTTACGGGAACCGAAACCCGCGAATTGTCACGGTTTCAGACTGTCATGCGCGAATATGTGCGCAAGGCCGTGCGGGCGGCAATTGGCCATGCGGCTGTGCCAACAGTGATGGATTTCGGCGCGGCCATCGGTTTTGCAATGGTGCTGATCTATGGCGGGATGCAGATTATCGAAGGCACGCGCACTGTCGGGCAGTTCATGTCGTTTTTCACGGCGCTCGGGTTGCTGTTTGACCCCATGCGCCGCTTTTCCGCGCTTAGTGCGGAATGGCAGACTTTGCTTGCGTCGCTCGAACGCACCCACGGCTTGTTGCAGGTTCAGGCCAAGGTCACAAACCCGCCAGCGCCGCGCGCCGCTGTTCCCCCCCGCGCGCAGGCCGATGTCGCCTTTCGGGATGTGGAATTCGCCTATGATGCCGAACCCGTCTTGCGCGGCTTGTCCTTCGCGGCAGCGGCAGGCAAGACGACTGCCATCGTGGGGCCGTCGGGGGCAGGGAAATCCACTGTGTTTTCCTTGCTGACGCGCCTTGCAGATGTCACATCCGGCCAGGTGTTGCTGGGTGGTCAGGACATCCGGACAATGGATCTGGCGCAATTGCGCCAGTGCTTCGCGGTTGTCAGTCAGGATACGGCCCTGTTTGACGAATCAATCCGCGATAATGTGACCATGGGCGCCGAGAATGTTTCCGACGCCAATTTGAAGGCGGCTTTGCGCGCGGCGCATGTTGACGATTTCCTGCCGCTGATGTCGATGGGCGTGGACACGCCTGCCGGTCCGCGGGGGTCGTCCTTGTCCGGCGGGCAGCGCCAGCGCGTGGCGATTGCGCGCGCCTTGTTGCGCGATGCGCCTGTGTTGCTGCTGGACGAAGCGACAAGTGCACTGGACGCAAAATCCGAAGCTTTTGTGCAGGAAGCGTTGAACAAGCTCGCCGCAGGGCGCACGACAATCGTGATTGCACACCGGCTGTCCACTGTGCGCAATGCCGACAAGATTGTGGTCATGGACCGTGGCCGCGTGGTGGAGCAGGGCAGCCATGCTGAATTGCTGGCCCAGGGCGGGGCTTACGCGCGGCTTTATGCAATCCAGTTCGGGGACCAGCCCGATTAGGCGCGGCGTCTATGGTCATGGCGCGGATCGTTGCGCTTCCAGATTGCAAATCGCGCCCTGCTGACGCATAACCCCCCAAACTGCGAGTGGAATGGTTGATGAATTATCTGGAATTCGAAAAACCGCTGGCCGAGATTGAAGGCAAGGCAACCGAATTGCGGGCGATGGCTTTGGCCAACCCCGAAACTGATGTCGCCAAGGAAGCGGCGGCGCTGGACCAGAAGGCGCAAAAGCTGCTGGTGGACCTGTATAAAAACCTGACACCCTGGCGCAAATGCCAGGTTGCCCGCCATCCTGACAGGCCGCATTGCAAGGATTATGTCGATGCCTTGTTTGATGAATTCACATCCCTTGCCGGGGATCGCGGCTTTGCCGAAGATGAAGCCGTCATCGGGGGGCTTGCGCGCCTGAAGGGGCGTGCGGTTGTGGTGATCGGTCAGGAAAAAGGCCATGATACCCAAAGCAGGCTAAGGCGCAATTTCGGCATGGCCCGCCCCGAAGGCTACCGCAAGGCCATACGCCTGATGGATATCGCCCAGCGTTTTGGCCTGCCTGTTGTCACCCTTGTGGACACGCCCGGCGCCTATCCGGGCAAAGGCGCAGAAGAACGCGGTCAGGCCGAAGCGATTGCACGCTGCACCCAGAAATGCCTAAGCCTTGGCGTGCCGCTGGTGTCTGTCATCATTGGCGAAGGCGGGTCTGGCGGGGCCGTGGCCTTTGCCACGGCAAATCGCATCGCCATGCTGGAACATTCCGTCTATTCGGTCATCAGCCCCGAAGGCTGCGCATCCATCCTTTGGAAGGATGCCGAAAAAATGCGCGAAGCGGCCGAAGCGCTGCGATTGACCGCGCAGGACCTCAAGAAGCTGGACGTGATCGACCGTATCATCCCCGAACCGCTTGGCGGCGCACAGCGCGACCGTGATGCCATGATCAAGGGCGTGGGCGCGGCATTGGACGCCATGTTGGGCGAACTGGACGGCAAGGATGCCGACACGCTGAAACATGATCGGCGCAAGAAATTCCTGAACATGGGCGCAAAGGGGCTGTCAGCCTGACACCCCCTTTTGTCATGCCTTGATGGTGATCAGGCGTTCACATCCACCACAACACGCCCCCTGACACCGCCTTTCAGAATATCGGCGGCCAGACCTGGCAGGTCGGACAATGTTGCAGGCTGGATCATCATGTCCAGCTTGTTCATGGGCAGATCGCGGGCAAGCCGTTCCCACGCGCGCAGGCGGTTTTCATAGGGCTGCATCACGGAATCAATCCCCAGCAGATTGACCCCGCGCAGCAGGAAGGGAATGACTGTTGCGGGCAGGCTTGCGCCCCCGGCCAGCCCGACCGCCGCGACAGAGCCGCCATACTGTATTTGCCCCAACACACGCGCCAGCATCGCGCCGCCGACAGTGTCAACACAACCCGACCAGTTTTCCGATTCCAGCGGGCGTTTCACAGTTTCGTTCACAGTTTCGCGTGCGACGATCTGACTGGCCCCAAGATCGCGCAAATAGGGTTCCGCGTCCGGCCTGCCGGTCACTGCGGCGACATCATGGCCCAGCGCGGCCAGCAAGGCCACCGCAACAGACCCCACACCGCCCGCCGCCCCGGTCACCAGAACAGGGGCCTTGCCCGCGGTCAGGCCGTGATCCTCCAGCGCCATGACGGCCAGCATGGCCGTAAAACCGGCTGTGCCAATGGCCATCGCCTGACGGGTGGTCAGGCCCGCAGGCAGCGGCACCAGCCAGTCCGCGTGCACACACGCCTTTTGCGCGTAGCCCCCCCAATGGGTTTCCCCCACACGCCAGCCTGTCAGAACCACCTTGTCCCCGGGGGCATAGCGCGGGTCGTCGCTGGCGGCGACGGTGCCTGCGAAATCAATGCCAGGCACATGCGGATAGGTGCGCACCAGCCCGCCACCGGGACCAACACACAGCCCGTCCTTGTAGTTCAGTGTCGAATATTCCACCGCCACAGTCACATCCCCTGCGGGCAGCGCGTCTTCTGTCAGGGTTTGAACACTGGCATGGGTTTTTCCGTCTGTGTCCTTCTCGACGACAAGTGCCTTGAAGCTCATGGTTGGTCCTTTCAGGTTCCGCGCTGTGCCTTCCGCCTTGGACAGTTGGCCCGTGTCTTATATGCTTGCCATACCAAAGTGGCGGGGGTCTGACAAATCGTCAATAGGATGGACATTGCCTGCGGCGCGGCGTCTGATGCGCGGGCTTGGCATATCTTGATGGCGCGCGCAGGGTGTGGACACGGAACACGGCAAGGTGCTGATTGGCAGATAGGGCAGGAATGGTATCGGTTCCCACGATAGCGGCAATCCGGTTTGGCGCGGGTCTGGCCGCGCATCTGCCTGCGCCTGCAGACGCTGGCGCCTTGCATGATAGCCTGATGGCCGAATCCCGCGCGCAATTTCCGCCTGAACCCTTCGCTGCGCGCCTGAAGCGCCTGCAAACGCGCGCAACCTTGTTGCAGGCCAGCCGTGCATCAGACGCCACGCCCACCCGCCGCACCGAATTCGAGCGCGCGCATCAGTCCCTGCGCGACGCCAGTTTCACGGATTTGCGCGCCAGCATTGCCGAACTGGCTTTTGCGCGCACCGGCTTTCATGAACGCCTGACGCGGTTCTGGGCCAACCACTTTGCGGCCATGGGCATGGGCGGGGCGTTGCAGCGCACACGCAGCGCCTATATTCAGGCAGCCATCAGGCCCCATGTGACGGCCCGCTTTTCCGATATGCTGCGCGCGGCAGTGCTGCATCCGGTAATGCTTGTGTATCTGGACCAGTTCCGGTCCGTGGGGCCAAACAGTGCTGTTGGACGGCGGCAAGGGCGGGGGGTGAATGAAAACCTTGCGCGGGAAGTTCTTGAACTGCACACCCTGGGGGATACGCAGCATTTCACCCAAGGAGATGTCAGCCAGTTCGCGATGCTGCTGACAGGGGTGACCATAACCCCCAAGACCGAATTCCTGTTTGACCCGCGCATCGCCGAACCGGGCATTCTAGAGGTATTGGGCACGCGCTACGGCGCGCGCCGCGCAGGGCTGGACCATATTACCCAAGTGCTGGATGATCTGGCCCGCCGCCCTGAAACTGCCCTTCATATCGCGCGCAAACTGGTGCGCCATTTTGTGGCCGATGACCCCGACCCGCCCCTTGTTGCGCATATCGCCGCTGCGTTCACCCAAAGCGGGGGCGATCTGATGGTGACCTATCGCGCGCTACTCGAACACCCCGCTGCTTGGGAAAACCCCATGGCCAAAACGCGCGCGCCGGTGGATTTGATGGCCGCCGCCCTGCGGGCGCTGAATGTCCCGCGCGATGCGTTTCTGGCGCTGCCATCACGGCGCACACGGCTGGACCTGGCCGAGCCGCTGCAGGATATGGGCGAAGCGTTTGAAACTGTGCCCAGCCCGGCAGGACATGATGACAGCGCTGCCTATTGGGTGACCCCGCAGGCGTTGGCGGCGCGTATCGGCTGGGTCATGGCGCTGGTGCAGCGCTGGCCGGACGGGCCTGATCCGCGCGCATTTGTGGATGTGGCGCTTGGCGATGCGGCATCGGACGCGCTGCGCCGTGCCGCCCAAGGGGCCGAAACCCGCACACAGGGCCTTGCGGTAATTCTGGCCTCGCCCGAGTTTAACCGCAGATGACAACAGGGGGCACGCCATGGCCTATCGCTTGAACCGCCGCCAGCTTCTGGCCCGCACGCTGGCGCTGGGCTGTTCTGCGGCGGCAAGCCCGCTGTTGACGCCGGTAAGTTTTGCCGCGTTACCCGGTGACCGGCGACTTGTTGTCATCGTTTTGCGCGGCGCCATGGACGGGCTGGATGTGTTCCGCCCCGTGGGGGACCGCCATCTGGCCACGCTGCGCCCGCATCTGGCGCAGGAAAACCCGCCACTGGCGCTGGATAATTTCTTTGCGCTGCATCCGGCGCTGTCGGGGCTGATGCCCTTGTGGCAGGCGGGCGAAATGGCTTTCGTGCCTGCAACATCAACACTGTACCGCGACCAGCGCAGCCATTTTGACGGTCAGGACCATCTGGAAGCGGGAACTGCAGGCACATTGCCCCCCGCGTTGCAGCGCGATGGCTGGCTGAACCGTCTGGTCGCGCAACTGCCCGGCGCACAGGCGCGCACGGCTTTCGCGTTGGGGCGCGAACGCATGCTGATCCTGGAAGGGCAGGCGGCTGTCACGCAATGGTCGCCGGGCACCGATCTGGACCTTAGCCCGCAAAACCGCCTGCTTCTGTCCTATCTGTTCCAGAACGACCCGCTGTTTGCAGAAGCTGGCCGGATTGCGCTGGAAATGACAGCCCCCGGTCAGGCAGATGATGACGACATGCCCGCAGCAGGTGACGCTGCAGGGCTTGGCACCTATATCGCGCGCCAGTTGCTGGACGATGCCCGCATTGCCAGCTTTTCGCTGACCGGCTGGGACACCCACCGCGACCAGCACCGCGCACTTCTGCCCGCATTGGGGCGGCTGCAGGACGCCATAGTGGCGCTGCGGGACGGGTTGGGCCGCGCCTGGGGGGATACCATCGTCATGGCCATGACCGAATTCGGGCGCACAGCGCGCGAAAACGGCGCGCGCGGCACCGACCACGGGACAGGGGGCGCATTGTTGCTGGCCGGGGGCGGCTTGCGGGGTGGGCGCGCGATCGGGGGCTGGCCGGGGGTGTCGGATCAAGACCTGTATGCAGGGCGCGACCTGATGCCCCTGTCAGATATTCGGGCCTATCCGGCATGGGCGATGCGCGATCTGTTCGGCTTGCCTGTGTCCACCATCGAACGGCATGTGTTTGCAGGACTGGACATGGGCGACAGCCCCCGCCTGCTGCTGTAGCGGCGCCTGCGTTTCTACAGGTTGCGCATGTCGTGTATTTGCGCGTCCGGGCAGGCACGCAGCGCGATGTCGCACAGATGTGCATGATGGGTCAGGTAAATGACCTGCCCCTTGCGCGCCATCTGGCCCAACAGCCCGAAAGTGGCATGGGAACGCGCGTCATCAAAGCTTTCCATGATGTCATCGGCAATGAAAGGCACCATCGGGCGCTGGTCGGCAAGTTCCAGATAGCCCGCAATCCGCAGCGCCAGATATAGCTGGAAACTGGTGCCCTTGGACAAGGTGTCCACGGGTTTTGACGCGCCGCGCGCATCTTGTGCAATCAGCAGTTCGCGTGCCCCGTCCGGGCGGGTGCTCAGGCCCGTATAGGCACCGCATGTCAGTGTTGCAAACGCGTGTCCTGCGCGGTCCATCATGCTGGACCTGTGCGTGTCGCGGTAGCGCCGCAGCGCCTGTTCGACGGCCAGAATACCTGCCTGCCGGCCCAGATATTCGCGCGCTTCTTCCTGGATTTGCAGGATCAGGGTCTGGCGCTCCTCCTCCAGGCGGGCGGCGGCATCATCCAGCCCCACGCTGTCCAGGTCCTTTTGGGCGCTGGCCAGTTGGGCATAGGTTTCGCGCAACACCTGATCTTGTGCCTTCAGCGTTGCCGCCAGACTGTCGCGTTCGACTGTGGCGGCCTGTATGTCAAGCCTGTCCAGACGCGCGATTTCCGCGTCAAGATCTTCGCTGTGCAGGTGGCGTTTCAGTTCGTGGCGGGTGTCGGCCAGTCGGGCGCTTGCGTCATTCGCGCGGGTAATTTTGGCGATTTCTGTTGCAATATCATCCAGCGACAGGGGCGCGAACCGCGCGCGCAGCATTTTGGTTGCCTGATCAAGTGCCTGACTGCGCCGCATCAGCGCATCCAGTTCCCCTTGGGCCTTGTCGCGGCTTGCCATCAGGCGCGCGCGCTGGGCGGCCATGTCCTGTGCGCTGCGCAACCTGTCGCGCAGTCGGGGCCAAAGCACGCGCGGGTCCGGTTCGGGGTCGATGTCCAGATCGCGCGCCAGCAGGGCAAGCTGGTCGCAAAAACCCCGTTCATCCTTGCGTATAGCGTCAATGCGGTGGGACAGGTCGCGCATTTCGCTGCGCAGGGGGGCCAGTGCTTCCAGCGCTTTCAAAACGGCGCGCACTTGCACAACGGGCAGGGTGGGCGCCATCCATGTTTGCGCCAGTGCCGCTGTCCAGCGCGTCTGCCAGTCGGCGCGGGCATGGTGCACCTGTTCCAGCGCGCTGTGCCGGCGCGTCACATCAGCCCTTGCGCGCGCCAGCGTCGTGCGCCGTTCGGCCAGACGTGCGGCATCGGCGTTCAGGGCCTCGGCCTGTGCGAACAGGGCTGTGTAATCCGTGTCGCTGGCCGGTGTCTGGCCCAAGGCGCGCAGCGCAGTTGCCAGCGTGGCGCAGGCTTGCGCCAGAAGGGCTGTGTGTTCGTCCAGCAGCGCGCGGGCCTGCGCTTGGGCCGCGCAGGCTTGCAGCGCCGTCTGGCGCAGGTCCAGCCATGCCAGCAGGTCGGCAAGGGACCGCCCCGCTGCAATGCCCGCAGGCAGAACGCGGCCCCATAGCGCTGCAACCTGTTCCTTCAGGTTCGCCAATACCCCGTCAGCGCGGGTTTTATGGTCTTGCGCCTGGACCAGTTCGGCCTGATCGCTGCGCAGCTGTTCCAGACGTTCCGCCATGCGCGCGGCGTCGATCATCTGCGCGCAGATCGCGTCATGCGCGGTCATGGCGCTTGCGAATTCGGCGGCAGATGTGTCGTCCATGCGGCCGCGATGCGCTGCCCATAGCCGGTCGCGCGCTGCGCGTGCATCTGCCAAGGCGCTGGCCGTTGGCACGCGATGATCGCCCAGCCCCCCTTGTGCGCGTGCCACAAGGCTGCGCAGGCGGTTTGTTTCCGCATCTGCCAGGCGCGCTGTGCTTTCGGCTTGGGCAATCTGCGCCTCTAGGGTGCGCAGGTGCCCCGCTGATGGCAGGTCAAGGCCGCGCAGCATGTCCATAGTGCCGTGCCACGGTGACAGGGCGCATATGGCCTGTTCGCACACCACGCGCGCGCCATGCCATGCGGCTTTCGCCTCTGTATAGGTGCGCTCGGGGGCCTTGGCGCGCAGATCGGGCAAAAGTGCCTTCAAATGCGCCTGCGCCTGCGTCGGGTCCGCTGGGGGCTGGGTATCCTTGTCCCCGTCTGCCAGCTCGGCAAGGGTGTCGCGGGCCTGCGCCAGTTCCTGCGCGGCGTTCCGGGCGCGGCGGGTCAGGTCGGCATCCTGTTCGATCAGCGCGGCCAGCGTGTCCAGAGCGGGCACAGAAAGGGGCGTTGCGTCCTGTGGCCGGATATCCAGCCCCAGATCAGCAATCACCTGCGCAATCCGGGCCTGCAGGTTGTCACGCTGCGCGATGCGTTTGGGCAGATCATCCTGTTCCTTGACGATCGCGCCAAAGCGGGCTTGCAGGTTGTCCAGTTCGGGCACATGGCGCAGCGCGGCCAAATCGGGGTCAAGCGCTTCAAGCTTTTGTTGCGCATCTTCCAGCATGGCCTGCGCTTGCGGTGTCAGCGCAGCAAGGCTGGTGCGTTCGTGCTGCCAATGCGCCAGGTTGGCCGCCCAATCCGCAGGCAAGGGCGCGGGGGTGGGCAGATGGGCCAGTATCTGTTCCTCGCGCTGCAGTCGCGCCAGAACAGGCAGCGCGTTCAGGTCGCGGTCCAGCCTGTCATGTTGCGATTGCGTTTGCGCCCGCGCTGTCAGGGCGCGTTGATAGGCCAGTTCGGCCGTTTGCACATCGTCGCATAACTTGCGCCACGCGCCGACCTGCAGATCAACCGCCTTGCGCGCCTCGGCCAGGTGTTTGAGGCGGTCCTTATGGGCGTGAAGCTGTGTTGTGCGGGCGCGGGGGCGGAACCACGTGTCATTTTGCGCGCGCAATTCGCGCAACCGTTCGCCCAGTTCGGCCAGCCCTGCCGTGGCCTGAAACAGCAGCTGTCCCAGATCGCCTTCGCTGGCCAGAATGCTGTCGCCGCCTTTGACCAGCGTGGCATCGTCCAATGAAAACATGGTTGTGTAACTGGCGCGGTCCAGCCCGCCCAGCAACGCGGCAAGAACGGACTCGGCCACCGGCTGGTCGGTCGTGGCATTCAGCAATGTCTTTACATTGCCCTTGATCCGCGCCAGCGCATGGGGCGTTCCCGACGGGTCGCGCAAACTGGCCTGCACGCGCAAGGCGCGCTTTTCATGCAGGAAATCAAACGGCGTCTGGTTGGGAAACCCGAACAGCAGGTCCAGCCAAGCCTGCAGCAAAGTGGACTTGCCCGCCTCGTTCGGGCCGAAGACGATATGCAGATCCGGCGCGCCCTGCGCGGGTGCAGGCAAGGACAGGGTTGCATTGGTGAAATGGCCGTAAGCGGTCAGGCCCAAGGCGTCCAGCCGCATCAGCGCGTGCCCCCCAGCCGGGCCAGAACCTGCGCCAGACCGTCATCAATCATGGCTGGGTCCATATGGTCGAACTGCGCGCGCAAGGCAGGGTCGGGCGGCAGCGCGGCTTGCAATGTGGCGCGCATCTCCTCCAGTGCGGTGGTGAAACTGTCGGACTGGCGAAACCCGTCGTCAATCAGTGCGGCAAGCTGCGCAAGTTCGCCCGTGACAGATGTTGTGTTGCCCAGATCCAGCACCAGTTTTCCCACCCATGTCCGGTCCATGCCGCGCGCCAGTTCCTGCGCCTCGGCAAGGGCAAGGTCCTGGTCGCGCAACAGGCGCTGGGCAAGGGGCGTGGCCCCGGTCAGGCGCAGGCGGGCCACCAGATGGGGCGCGCGCCGGTTGGCGTGTTCCAGCGCGGTGCGCATGGTGGCCAGCAGGCCGTTCCAGTCATCCAGCCCCGTGACATCCACAGTGACAGGGCAGAAGGACGCCAGCGCGACGCTGCGTTCTTCCAGATGCAGGGCACCGCCATCACCCAGCGTAACCAGCGTGACAGACCCGCCGTCCGCTTCGCCAATGTCGCGCCCCTGTGGAATGCCCGCCATAACAACACAGGCCGCGCCCTGATACACGGCGCGTTTGTGGATATGCCCCAATGCCCAGTAATCAAACCCGCTTGCCTGCAGATCGGACAGCGCGCAAGGGGCATAAGGGTCATGCCCTGCCGCCCCGTTCAGGGATGTATGCATCAGCCCGATGTTCACGGCATCCTCAACGGGCGGGCGGTATTTGGGCAGCAGGCTTTCAGGTGCTTTGGGTTCGCGGAAACTTAGCCCGTGCAGGGCAATGCGTTGGGGTCCGTGCTCCATCAGTTCCACACCTGCGCGCCCGTCAAACAGGTGCACGCAGGGCGGCAGGGTCAGTTCGCGGGTTATGCGGCTTTCGGCATCATGATTGCCCCGGATGATGAAGGCGCGAATGCCCGCTTCATTCAGCCGCGCCAGTTCGGAGGCCAGAAACCGCGCTGTTTTCATGCTGGTTTGCGACCCGTCATACAGATCACCTGCAATCAGCAGGGCGTCCACGCGCTCGGACAGGCACAGATCGATGATATTGCGCAGCGCCAGGCGCGTGGCCCCGCCGACCAGACCGGCAAGGTCAGGATCGCGCAGCGCCAGCGAACGCAGGGGGCTGTCCAGATGCAGGTCAGCGGTATGAATGAAACGAAACGCCATGGCGTGACACTGCCTTGCTTCGCGCGGGCGCGCAAGGGCGGGAAGGTTGCGTAGGGGGCATATGCGGGGGAAGCTGGCCTGTTGTGGACCTTGGAAACTTTCCAAGGCGCGGAGCCAAGGCCGCAGGCCGCCGCGCCATCGGCGGGCCGTCCTGCGGCCTGCCGATGACCTGAAGGTGTGCCAAGCCTTTGAAGTCAGGAATAAAGTGCATTCTAAGAGTGTCGGATCGGCAGACCCCGGCCCACCGATGGCGCGGGCTTTATCCAAGCCCCAACCTTCGCGTCAGGCCAAACGTGCAGGCGCTACCCGCCCCAATGCGCCAGAACCTCCGCGACCCAGGCGGGCACAATCTGGCTTGCCGGGCCAAGGCGCGTGTCCTCGAACAGCGCCGCCGTGGCCGAGGCTTCAAGGTTCAGTTCCAGCGTGGCAGCCCCCGCAGCGGCGGCTTGTTGCACAAATCCCGCCGCCGGATAGACATTGCCCGATGTGCCGATCGCCACAAACAGATCGGCCCGCATTAGCGCGCGGTCGATCCGGTCCAAATGATAGGGGTATTCCCCGAACCACACGATGTCCGGGCGCGTCGCGGCACGCGCGCAGGCGGGGCAGGGGGCGGACGGGGCCATCACCTGCGGCGCGTCCCATCTGTGGCCGCAATCCGCACATAGCGCGCGGTTCAACTGCCCGTGCATATGCACCACATCCACAGCGCCCGCGCGTTCCAGCAGGTCATCGACATTTTGCGTCACCAGACACACGCGGTCGGGGGCCGCGCGTTGCAGGCGGGCCAGCGCTGCATGCGCCGCGTTCGGGCTGGCCCCCAGACAATTGGCGCGCCGCGCATTGTAGAAGTCATGCACAAGCGCGGGGTTGCGCGCGAACCCTTCGGGCGTGGCCACATCATTCAGGTCATATTTGGTCCACAGCCCGTGCTGATCACGGAATGTGCCCAGCCCGCTTTCGGCAGACAGGCCCGCGCCGGTTAAAATGACGATATTCTGCATGGCCGTCTACCTTGCGTTCAGATGGTCATGAATGACCTGCGCCAGTGTTTCCGATATGCCGCCCACTGCCTGCAAATCCGACAGGCCTGCGCGTGCCACCGCCTTGGCCGACCCGAAATGCGCCAGCAGCGCGCGCTTGCGCCCTGCGCCCACGCCCGGAATATCATCCAGCGGCGATGCGCTGACGGCTTTTGCGCGCTTCGCGCGATGCGTGCCAATGGCGAAACGGTGGGCTTCGTCGCGCAGGCGCTGGACGAAATACAGCACCGGGTCATTGTGGCGCAGCGCGAAGGGGCGCGCACCGGGGCGGTGGAATTCTTCCTTGCCCGCATCGCGGTCAATGCCCTTGGCCACCCCCACAACCGGAATGTCATCCACCCCCAGATCGGCCATGATTTCGGCCACCACGCTGACCTGGCCCGCGCCGCCGTCAATCAGCAGCAGATCGGGCCATGTGTCGCCCTGACGGTCGGGGTCTTCCTTCAGCAGGCGCTGGAAGCGGCGGGTCAGAACTTCTTTCATCATGCCGAAATCGTCGCCCGGTGTCAGGCTGTCACCGCGAATGTTGAACTTGCGATACTGGCTTTTGATAAACCCGTCACGGCCTGCCACAATCATGGCGCCCACAGCGTCGGTGCCCTGAATATGGCTGTTGTCATACACCTCCACCCGGTCGGGCGGGCCGTCCAGCCCGAAGGCGTCGGCCAGCCCGTCCAGCAACCGGCCCTGCGCGGCAGTGGACGCCATGCGCATGGCCAGACTTTCGCGCGCGTTGCGCAGCGCGTTTTCAACCAGTTCCGCCTTCTCGCCACGCTGGGGCACGGCCAGTTCCACCTTGCGCCCCGCGCGTTCGGCCAGGGCGGCGGCCACCAGATCGGCGTTTTCCAATTCATGCGACAGCAGCAGCAGGCGCGGGGGTTCCTTGCCGTCATAGAATTGCGTCAGGAAGGCTTCCAGAATTTCGGGTTCTTCCGCGCCCGCACCTGTGGCGGGGTAAAAATCGCGGTTACCCCAGCTTTGATTGGCACGAATGAAAAACACCTGCACACAGGCCTGGCCCTTCTCCAGGTTGACGGCAATCACATCAGCTTCGGTCACGCCGCGCGGGTTCACGCCCTGGGATTGCTGCACATTGGTCAGCGCGCGAATACGGTCGCGCAAGGCCGCGGCGCGTTCAAATTCCATCCCGTCAGATGCGGCTTGCATATCCTGCGCCAGCTGCGCCTGAATGCGCGTGCTTTTGCCCGACAAAAAGCGTTCGGCATCAGCCACCAGCCCGGCATAGTCCTCTTCGGTCACATAGCCCACACAAGGCGCGCTGCAGCGCTTGATCTGATACAGCAAACATGGCCGCGTGCGGCTGTGGAACACGGAATCGGTGCAGTTGCGCAGCAAGAACACGCGCTGCAACTGGTTGAGGGTGCGATTGACCGCGCCCGCGCTGGCGAAAGGGCCGAAATAACTGCCCTTCACCGACCGCCGCCCGCGATGCTTGCGCAATTGCGGAAAGGCGTGGTCCTTGGGCAGCAGGATATAGGGAAAGCTTTTGTCGTCGCGCAGCAGCACGTTATAGCGCGGCTTCAACTGCTTGATCAGGTTTTGCTCCAGCAACAGCGCTTCGGTTTCTGTGCGCGTGGTCAGAAACATCATGCTGGTGGTTTCCGAAATCATCCGCGCAATGCGCGCGGAATGCCCGGACGGACGGGCATAATTCGACACGCGCTGGCGCAGGCTTCTGGCCTTGCCGACATACAGCACTTCGGATTTTTCGTTCAGCATGCGGTAGACGCCGGGGGAATTGTCCAGCGATTTCAGATAAGACTGAATGCAGGCATGACCGCGCGGTGATGTGTCGGAAAATTCCGTTGGCGGGGGGCTGTCAGGCATTGCGCGTCGTCCTTGGTGATTCTGCCTTTGTCTGCAATGTCCGGGGCGATCCTGCAACCGGAATCCTGTCCACTGAATCTGTGGATAAGTCTGTGGGCGAAAACTGAAACTGAACGATTTTCCCTTGAATCCCTGCCAGTTTCAAGCCTTGCCTAAAAAATAGGCAAAAACTTAACACGTTGTTTTTAATGGGTAATTATATTAGGATCGGGCAAGCCACTGAATCTTCTTAATAAATGGTTACGGTTTTGTGACTGCTATGTGAACAGTGCACAACTTGGCGAAACCCTTTGTACCAAAGGGCTAGATGTCCAGCAGATCAGCAGTTTTCCAGCCCAGATGCTGGCCGCCATCAACACATAAAAGCTGGCCTGTAACTGCCGGTGCATCCACGAAAAAACCCAGCGCTGCGGTGATGTCCGACAGGTTCGCGCCGCGTTCCAGAACCGTGGTGCGGCGGCTGTGCAGATAGGCGTTTTCGGGCTGGTCTGCGGCTTGCAATGTCGGGCCCGGGCCTATGGCATTCACCCGGATATGTGGCCCCAGTTCCTGCGCGGCCATGCGCGTGAAGGCCCAAAGCCCCATCTTGGCAATGGAATAGGTCATGTGTTGCGGTGTCAGCCTGCGCACTTTCTGGTCGATCATATTGACCACCAGTCCTTGCGCCACGGGTTCGCCCTGCGCATCGGGCAGGGCGGGGGGGCATTGTGCGGCAAACGCCTGTGTCAGCACAAACGGCGCGCGCAGGTTCGACATCATGTGCCTGTCCCAGCTGTCGCGCGTGGCATTGGCAATGCAGTCTTCTTCAAAAATCGAGGCATTGTTGACCAGCACGTTCAGCGCGCCGGTCCCAAGGGCCTGCACTGCGTCGGGGACGATCCTGTGCAGCGCGTCTTCATCCAGCAAATCAGCCTGCACACAGACGGCATTGCGGCCCATCGCCCGAATATCGTCCTGAACACTGCGCGCGGCGTTGTATGAACTGGCATAGTGGATCGCCACGTCATGGCCGCGCCGCGCAAGATACAGCGCCATTTCCCGCCCAAGGCGGCGGGCTGCTCCGGTGACAAGGGCATTGGGCATTGGGTCACACTCCGATTTGTGTCAGTGCCCAGATGTAGCCCGCATATCCCAGAAGCAAGACCACGCCCCATACCCGCGATATGGGTTTTTCGGCCCATATGAACGGCGCCAGAACCAGCGCCGCCCCCAGCATGACCCATAAATCAAGCCGGACCATCTGCGCCGGTATGGGCATGGCCCCGAACAACCCCGCCACGCCCAGAATAAGCGCAAGATTGAACAGGTTTGACCCGATGATATTTCCCAGCGCAACGCCCCCTTCGCGGCGGATGGCCGCCATCAGCGTGGTGGCCAGTTCCGGCAGGGATGTGCCCACGGCAACAATCGTCAGCCCGATCATCAGGTCGGACACGCCCAGCACCTGGGCAATGTCCACCGCGCCATCGACCAGCAGGCTTGCCCCCAGCGGCAGCCCCACAACGCCAAGCCCCGTGAACAGCGCAATCCTGGTGCCACTCATGGACAGGTCCGCGCCTTCCAATTCGTCAGGGTCGGTGCGCGCCTTGCGGCCACGGCGTATGCTGTCGGCCATGAACAGCGCGAACGCCCCCAGCAGCACCAGCGCTTGCCAGCGACCAATCACCCCCGTCAGCGCAAGCCCGGTAAACAGAACCGTCACCGCCACCATCATCAGGAAATCGCGCTGCACCTCCCGGGTGACAGCCAGGGCCGAAATCAGCGCAGGCGCGCCCAGAACCAACAAGATATTGGCAATGTTGGACCCCACGACATTGCCCAGCGCCAGCCCACCCGCATCTTGCAACACCGCGCGGACCGACACCAGCAATTCGGGCGCGGATGTGCCAAAGGCCACGATGGTCATGCCGACCATAAGCGCGGGAATACCAAGCCGCAGCGCCAGATTGACCGCCCCGCGAACCAGAAAATCCCCCGCCACCAGCAGCACCACAAGCCCCGCCGCGACTTGTGCCAGGTCAATCAGCATTCCAAACCCTTCAAGATTATCAGCCCTTGCACTGGCAGGAATCGCCGTTCAGCAGGAACTTGCCACAGGTCTTGCATTTGCGCGGACGCGGCAGTTTTGCCTGCCGCAACCTGTCCAACGGTGTTTTATGCGCGGGGTTCAGGAATTTCTGCACCGCCCCCATGATGATGATGAATACCAGAAAACCCGCTACAATTTTTATCAGCATAAGGGGCTAGATCCCATACTGCGCGTAAAGCGTGCGTTCTTGCGACAGCTCCAGCGCATCTGACATCAGCCCCAGGCCCAACCGCGACAGAAAGGGGCGGCGAATGCCGTAATGGCGGAAATGGACCTTCTGGCCATAGCGGGCCTTCATCATGGGCACCATGTGACCCCGACCGTCAGCCAGGCCCAGCTCAACCGCGCGCGCGCCCACCCAGAATTCGCCCGTGAACAGGCTGTCATCCTGCACCAGTTTCGCCCCGCGCCGGTCCTTGACCTGCGCGATGAAATTCTGGTGCACCTGGTCTTGCAACTGGCGCAGGCGGGCCACGTCTTGCGGGTTTTCGGGCTGGAACGGGTCCAGTTGCGATTTGGACGTGCCCGACGTGTAGACGCGCCGTTCTATGCCATGGCGGGCAATCAGCTCATGCAGGCCAAACCCCGCCGAGATAACGCCGATGGAGCCGACAATCGAATTGGCATCCACATGAATATCATCCCCCGCTGTCGCCAGCCAATACCCGCCAGAGGCTGCCAGATCCTCGACAAACGCATGAACGGGTATCTTCACCTCCTCGGCCAGCCGGCGTATGCGCGCGGCGATCAGGGCGCTTTGCACCGGGCTGCCGCCGGGCGAATTGATGACCAGCGCCACCGCTGCGGGTTTGCCACGACGAAACGCGGCTTCGATCAGCGGCGCAAGGCTGGCGTCATTCAGTCGCCCCGGACTGGTGCTGGCCGCGATCATGCCCTGCAACCGGATGACGGCGACGGACGGTTTTTTCGGAAGGAAGGGTAAGTTCATGAACATAGGCCTGCATGTAAGGTGCCGCGGGGGGGGCAACAAGACTGCCGGCCCCAAGATTGTGGCATTGCCTGCGATTTCTTGTGTGCGGATGTGCCCGCCATGCCATGGGGGCACAGCGGGGCATGAAACCGCGCGGCGCGCGCGGGGATCACAACAACGGACTGGCCAGTGCCAGCGTGTTGTTGCGCAACTGGCGGATGAAGGACCAGTTGGCCACATCGGCGCGGTCAATCCGGCGGGCCCGCGCGATGTAGCTGTGCTGGCGCGCGTCAAGGCAGGCTGTGAATTCCGCGCATTGGAACAGCAGCGAATTTTCATAGTTCAGGTCAAAACTGCGATGGTCCAGATTTGCGGTTCCGATCATGCCGAACTGCCCGTCAACTGTGACAATCTTGGAATGGATCAGGCCGGGGCCAAACAGGTGGATGCGCACCCCCGCGCGCAGCAGATCAGGATACAGGCTTTCGCTGGCCGCCCCCACAATCACGCTGTCATTGCGCGCCGGCAAAATAAGGTCGGTATGCACCCCGCGTTCGGCCGCCGAACAGATGGCCGTGTGCAAGGCAGGGTCGGGCACATAATAGGGCGTGATCAGCATAAGCCGTTCTGTCGCGGCATAGATCATGGCGCGCAGCGCGTCAGAGGGGGTGGTGTAAATGTCATCAGGGCCGGATGCGATAACCTGTGCGGTCACCTTGCCTTGTGGCGCAGGCGGTGCGGGGGCGCGCAGCATATGGCTCAGGTCTTCGGCGTGATGTGTCATCCAGTCATGCAGGAACACGGCCTGTTGTTGCTGCACCACCGGCCCTTCCAGCCGCACCAGAATATCCACCCACGGGGCGAAGCGGCGCTTTATCGCAAATGCCGCATCGGCGCAGTTGCGACTGCCCACCCAGCTTTGGCGGTTGTCCACAACAATGATCTTGCGGTGGTTGCGCAGGTCGATGCGCTGGAACAATAGGCTTATGAACGGATTGCCGACAGGGGCCGCACGTTCCAGCGACACACCCGCCGCGCCCATCAACTGCCACAGGTTGGACCGGATCAGGCGGCGCGCGCCGTGATCATCGACAAGCACCCTGCACGTCACGCCCCGGCGCGCGGCATCCATCAACACCTGTGCCATGCGCGTTCCGGTTTCGTCAGGCAACCAGATATAGAACAGCATATGCACATGGTCGCGCGCCTGTTCTATGGCGTCGAAGATATCGTGCATCATGTCGTCGCCTTCGGCAAGAAGGGTCATGTGATTGCCGGCAAGCGGGGGGAACTGGCTTGTGGCATGGCCCGCCGCAAATGCGGGGCGCGCCGCACCTGTGTGCAAGATCACGTTCTGGGACGTGGCACGCTGCGCGGCGCGCAGCTTGTTGCGCACCTCGCGCATGCGTTCGCGCCCCGCGCGCGCCAGCCGGATTTCGCCAAACAGGAAATAGGCGGCTATGCCCGCGCCCGGCAGCGCCGAGATGACCGTCACCCAAGCCAGCCGCGCAGACGGCGACAATCCCGCGCGCAAAAGCGCGCGGATGATGAACCCCACCTGTAATATCACAACAAGAACAACTGTTGCGCCGGCCATGGCCTGTTCCTTGAGGATGTTGCGAAAAAGCGGGAACCGGATCTTCGCACAGAACATTTGACAAGACATAAGAAAAAGGTGCCAAGCTGAATTTGGTTCCGCGCAGCGCCCTTTCCACACGATAAGGTGTCACAGTGTCATGTCGTCACGCCATTGTCACCCTGCGCCTGATCTGCTTGAAGCGTCGCGCGAATGCGCCAGTTTACCTTCGGGTAGTTTGTTTTCGGGGATATAGCCTGCCATGTTGCAACCCTTGAGTTTTGACCGCTTTGTTGCCCCCGCCCGCTTGCGCCCGCAAGTGTGGCGGCTGTTTGTCGGCATGGCGGTCCTGATCGTGGTCTATCTGGGCTGGATGGCGCTGATGGGCGCAGGGGCCATGAGCGTTGCAATATGGCTGGAGGGCGAGTCCCGTCTGGATATTGTGGGCCTTGGTGCCACCCCGATGTCGCTGGTTGCACTGTTGTTCACCTTCACCGGCATGGCGCTGGGCGCCTTTGCCGCTGTCCGGCTGATCCATCATCGCAGCATTGCAACATTGTTTGGTCCCCGCGCGCTGCTGTGGCGCGATTTCGGGGCCGGTTTCGGCATTTTCATGGCCCTGTCCGTTCCGGGGGTTCTGTATTTCCTGCTGTTCGTCGATCTGGGGCGCGGTGTGGCATGGACCGTATGGCTGGCATGGCTGCCGGTTGCACTGATTGGCCTGCTGATTCAGACAGGGGCGGAAGAAGTGGTGTTTCGCGGGTATTTGCAGCAACAGCTTGCCGCGCGTTTTCTGTCGCGCTGGGTGTGGATGGTGCTGCCGTCGGTGCTGTTCGGACTGGTGCATTACGCCCCCGATGAAATGGGCGGTGCAGTGTGGATGGTGGTGTTCGTGACGGGCTTTTTCGGGCTGCTGCTGGCCGACCTGACAGCGCGCAGCGGCAGCCTTGGCATGGCGTGGGGACTGCATTTTGCCAATAATCTGCTGGCTATGTTCCTGTTCACCACCGGCGAGGCGCTGGACGGGCTGGCGCTGTATCGTTTGCCCTTCGGCCCAAAGGACACCGAGGTGATGACAGTCATGTTGGGGCTGGATGTTGCGGGTATGGTGCTGGTCTGGGCAATGTGCCGGTGGTGGTTGCGCGCTCGCTGATTGCATTTTCCGCGCGCGGCGATTATCTCAGGCCAGACGCCCTGCAGGATGCTTCGATGAACTGGATCACAAATTACGTTCGCCCCACCATCAACTCGCTGTTTTCACGCCGAGAGATGCCCGAGAATTTATGGGTCAAATGCCCCGAATGCGGCACCATGCTGTTTCATCGGGAACTGACGCTGAACCAACAGGTCTGCACCTCGTGCAACCATCATATGCCGATTTCGCCGCGCGAACGCTTCAGCAATTTCTTCGATGGGGGGCTGTTTAGTGAAATCGCCGTGCCCCAGCCAATTGCGGACCCGCTGCATTTCCGCGATCAGAAAAAATACCCCGACCGGATGAAGGCCGCGCAGAAAACCACTGGCGAAAAGGAAGCCATGCTGGTGGCCGAAGGGCAGGTGTTGCGCACCCGTCTGGTGGCTGTGGCGCAGGATTTCGGCTTCATGGGGGGGTCCATGGGCATGTATGTGGGCAATTCCATCATTGCGGGCGCTGAACATGCGATTGCGCATAAATTGCCGCTGGTGCTGTTTTCGGCCGCTGGCGGCGCGCGCATGCAAGAAGGTATCCTGTCCCTGATGCAAATGCCCCGCACGACTGTGGTTGTGGATATGCTGCGTGAAGCGGGCCTGCCCTATATTGTCGTGCTGACCCATCCCACCACTGGTGGCGTGACGGCCAGTTATGCCATGTTGGGGGATGTCCAGTTTGCCGAACCCAATGCGCTGATCTGCTTTGCCGGCCCGCGTGTGATTGAACAGACCATCCGCGAAACCCTGCCCGAAGGGTTCCAGCGCGCCGAATATCTGCGCGACCATGGCATGCTGGACCGCGTGACCCCGCGCAAGGAATTGCGATCCGAGATTGCCACAGTGCTGCGTATGCTGACAGGGCAAGCCCCTGTTGTGTATGGCGATCTGCCCGCGCCTGACCCTGCGGCGGGTGACCCCGCCTTGCCCGAACAGGGGCGCTGATCCGTGGCGGGCGCGGGGTCTGACGCGCTTTTGGCGCGCATGATGGCGTTTCACCCCAAAATCATTGATCTGACGCTGGACCGTGTCTGGCGTCTGCTGGCCGCGCTGGACCATCCTGAACGCGGCCTGCCGCCTGTCATCCATATTGCGGGCACCAATGGCAAGGGCAGCACACAAGCCATGATCCGCGCCGGACTGGAAGGGACGGGGTGCCGCGTGCACGCCTATACCAGCCCGCATCTGGCGCGGTTTCATGAACGTATCCGGCTGGCGGGGGAATTGATTTCCGAACCCGCCCTGTCGGACCTGCTGGATGAATGCCTGCGCGCCAATGGCACAGACGCGATCACCTATTTTGAAATCACCACCTGTGCGGCCCTTCTGGCCTTCGCGCGCGCACCTGCAGATTATACGCTGCTGGAAGTGGGGCTTGGCGGGCGGCTGGATGCGACCAATGTTGTGGACCGCCCCGCCCTGACGGTGATTACCCCTGTCAGTCTGGACCATCAGCAATATCTGGGCGAAACGCTGGCCGAAATCGCGGGCGAGAAGGCAGGCATCATCAAGCGCGGTGTGCCATGCGTGGTCGCCGCGCAGGAAGATGCGGCGCTGGACGTGATCGAAGCGCGCGCCGCGCGTTTGGGCGCGCCATTGCTGGTGCAGGGCCAGCACTGGCATGTCACCACCGAAGGCGGGCGTCTGGTCTATCAGGATGACACGGGCCTGCTGGATCTGCCCTTGCCCAATCTGGCGGGACCGCATCAGGTGCAAAACGCGGGCGTCGCACTGGCGGCACTGCGCGCGCTGGGTCATGGCGCTGGCGCCGAGGCTGCGGTGACGCAGGCGCACTGGCCCGCGCGCATGCAGCGCCTGCGCCATGGTCCGTTGGTGGATGCCCTGCCGCAGGGGCGGCTATGGTTGGATGGTGGGCATAATCCGGCCGCAGGTCACGCGATTGCCGCCACATTGGCGCAGATGAATCTGGGCAAGCTGTGGATGATTTGCGGCATGCTCAACACCAAGGATGTGGGCGGGTTCATGCGTCCGCTGGCGGGTGTGACACAGCGCCTTTATGCGGTGTCCATCCCTGGCGAGGCCGCAACCCTTAGCGCGCAAGACACGGCCACTGCCGCGCAATCAGCGGGTATTCCCGCGCAACAGGCCCCAAGCGTGGCCGATGCGCTGGCCGATATCGCCACACAGGACCCGCAGGCGCAGGTTCTGATTTGCGGGTCGTTGTATCTGGCGGGGCATATTCTGCGCGAGAACGGTTGATATGTGGTCAGCTCAGGGTGCAACAGCGCAGTTGCTTCCCGAAGGCGCGGCTTTGTGCATGGCCGCCAGACATGACCTCGCGCCATTTGATTCCGCAAAAGAAAAGGGGCCATGGACTGGCCCCCTTTGGAACATATGTAATTGCCGCGCAGGGTTTATTCGTCCGCGCTGAATTGCGCCAGATAGGCATAGATGTCTTCGGCTGACCCGCGCAGACGGTGGTTCATGTTGCCGCGTGCGCGTGCGTCAGCGGTGACTTCGCGCAAATAGCCGATGGGATCATTGACATAGGCCACGAAGCTTTCTTCGTCCCAGACAACGCCATGTTCTGACCCAGCTGCCTGCATGGCGCTGGAAAACCGCTCATATCCTTCATAGGAACCTGCCTGACGCCCTGCCACACCCCACAGGTTGGGGCCAGTGGGCGCAAGGCGCTGGATAACCTCGCCATCGGGGGCCACAATACCGTGGCAGCTTGCGCATTGGCGGAAGTTCTGCTCGCCCGCGGCGGCGTCGCCCGTGGGTTCGGCCTGTGCGGCGAAGGGTAGGGCGAACAGTGCAGCCAGTGCTGCGGTTTTCAATTTTAGCATTCTTCTCTCCTCTGGGTGCGGGGAACCCGCTGCCTAACAGCAAACCTAAACCCCGCTGACTCGCGGGAATTGCTGCAGTGTAACGGGACAATACGCTGGCGCAAGTCAACTTAAAGACAGGTTTCGCCCTGTTTTAGCCCCCTGCGACGATTTTACCTACCCTGTCCGCGCCGGGATGTGGGGGGGGCTATATCGACACGCGTTCAAGAATTTCCGCTTTCGTGACTTGATTCGCAGGGCGCGACAGCACCACTTCCCCACGGTTAAGAACGCAGAATTCATCTGCCAGACCATAGGCAAAATCGAAATACTGTTCGACCAGCACAATGGCAATTTCACCCTCATCGCGCAGCAATTCGATAACTTTGCCGATCTGCTTGATGATATTGGGCTGGATGCCTTCGGTCGGTTCGTCCAGCAACAACACCTTGGGTTGGGCAATCAGGGCGCGGGCGATGGCAAGCTGTTGTTGCTGCCCCCCCGACAGGTCGCCGCCGCGGCGGTCCTTCATTTGCTGCAACACGGGAAACAGCTCATAAATCCTGTCTGGAATACGATGCTCCGATTTCGGCAGGCAGGCGAACCCTGTTTGCAGGTTTTCCGTCACACTTAGCAGGGGGAAAATTTCGCGCCCCTGCGGCACATAGGCGATGCCCGCCTGCGCGGCCTGCGCCGCATTGGGGTGGTCAAGGGTTTGCCCGTCCAGCGCAAGGGTGCCACCGGAATAGGGGTGGCGGCCTGCGATGGCGCGCAACAGGCTGGTTTTGCCCACGCCATTGGTGCCCATTACTGCAGTCACCGCCCCCACACGCGCGGCCAGCGACACCCCCCACAGGATTTGCGACGCCCCGTAATGCAGGGTCAGATTGTCAACATTCAACATATATCAGCGCCCCAGATAAACATCGATCACCTGCTGGTTTTTCGTGACATGGTCCAGACTTCCTTCGGCCAGAACTGCGCCTTCGTGCAGGACGGTGACACGGCAATCCAGCCTGCGGATGAATTCCATATCATGTTCAATAACCATCACCGCGCGCGTTGTGGCAGCGCGTTTGAGCAGGTCGGTTGTGTGTTCGCGTTCTGCAGGCGTCATGCCGGCGGCAGGTTCATCCACCAGCAGCAATCGCGGGTCCTGCGCCAGCAACATGCCGATTTCCAGCCATTGCTTTTGCCCATGGCTAAGATCACCGGCGCGGTCGTCCAGCCGGTCTTGCAGGCCGATCTCCTGCGCTAGTTCGTCAATACGCGCACGGTCCCCGCCCGTCATGTGCCAGACCAGCACAGAAAACGGCCCGCGCTTGTTGGCCAGTGCCATCGCCAGATTGTCGCGCACGGTCTGTTCCTCGAACACGGTGGGTTTCTGGAACTTGCGGCCGATCCCGGCTTTTGCAATCTGGCTTTCGGACAGTTTCAGCAAATCCACCTGCCGTTCGCCCCAGCGCACCGACCCGCTATCGGGGCGGGTCTTGCCCGTCACAATATCCATGAACGTGGTCTTGCCCGCGCCATTGGGGCCGATCACGGCGCGCAACTCCGGTTCGCCAATGGCGATGGACAGGTTGTTGATGGCGCGGAACCCGTCAAATGTGACCGACACGCCCGACACTTCCAGCAATGTTGTCATGGCTTTTTCCTTACCAGATAGTCAAACAACCCGCCGATGCCTTTGGGAAAGAACAGCGTGACCGCCACAAACCCCAGGCCCAGAACCACAAGCCACCAATCCGTCCACAAAAAGCGGTAATTGCCCAAGGTGATGTTGGGCGCACCCCCGCCCGTCAGCCAGCTTGACATAAGCGAGACTGTCGCCGCCCCGATCACTGCACCATAAAGCCGCCCCCGCCCGCCAATCGCCACCCACACTGCCAGATAGATGGACGCGATAGGCGCAATTTCGGCCGGGTTGATGATGCCCGCCTGCGGGTAATACAGTGCCCCCGCAATGCCCGACACCACCGCCGTCAGGGTAAAGACGAACAGCTTATACCCTTCGACATTATAGCCAAGAAACCGCACGCGGGTTTCATTGTCGCGGATGGCCTTGATCACGGACCCGAACTTGCCCGACACGACCCATGCAAACAGCAAATACCCCGCCCCGAGTGCGAAGGCAGACGCCCAGAAAAACCACACCGACAGCACCGATTGCGGCACATCCAGCGCGCCGGGAATGTTTTGCAACCCCGACAACCCGTTATTACCACGCAGGCCGGTGTCATTCTGGAACAGATACAGCGACAGCGCCAGCGTCATGGCCTGCGTCAGGATCGACAGGTAAACCCCCGTCACACGGCTGCGGAACGCCAGCCAGCCAAACACCAGCGCCAGCACCCCCGGCACCAGCACCACCATGGCCAGTTGCAGCGGCAGCGATCCCGCGAAACTCCAGATCAGGGGCAATTCGGAACTGCCGACCACGCCGAAAATCTGGGCGGTGACGGCGTCGGTTACTTCGGTTTGCGTGGGCGGGATGGTGGCGCCTGCCAGACTGTCGCGAATGACGATTTCAGTGCGCGCATACATCAGCCACATGCCAATGGCATAGCCCCCAAGCCCGAAAAAGGCGAAATGCCCAAGGCTTAGAATGCCGCAATAGCCCCAGACCACATCCATGCAGATGGCAATCAGGCACAGGCACAGCGTCATGCCAAGGATCTTGACCATGGATGTGGACAGCACGCCAATTCCCGTCCCTTCGGACAGGATACTGACGCCAAGGGTGAACAGCCCCAAAAGCCCCGTGAACCACAGCACCGACGGGTTGTCGCGCAACAGGCTGCGGCGGGCAGGGCGGGCGGTATCGGGTTGAGTGGTGGAAACCATGGCCTTAATCCCCTGCCGCGCGGCCCTTCAGGGCAACAATGCCCTTTGGCCGGAATTGAATGAACAAGATGATGAACAGCACCATATAGGTTTGCGCGGCCAGCGTGTTGGCGGGGTTGAACCATTCAATCCCCTTTTGCAGCGCGCCAATCAGGCCCGCGCCCGCCAATGTGCCAAACACTGACCCCACACCGCCCACAACCACGGTCATGAAGCTTTGGACGATGTAATTCGCACCCATTTCCGATGTGACCTGCGCATACATGCCAATCGCCACCCCCGCCACACCGGCAATCCCCGACCCAAGGCCGAAGGTCAGCATGTTGATGCGGTCAGGGTTGATGCCCATGCTGGCCGCCATGCCGGGGTTTTGCGTCACTGCGCGCACTTCCAGACCCAGCCTTGTGCGGTTCAGGATGAACAGCAACAGCAGCAGGAAGGCCAGCGCCATGAAGAATATGCCCACCCGCAAGGTGCTGATGCTGACAAGGTCGTTCAGCGCCAGCGACCCCGCCAGCCAGTCCGGCGCGGTCAGGGGGCGGGCTTGGGTGCCAAAGATGTTCTTGGCCAGTTGTTGAAGCGCGATGGAAATGCCGAATGTGGCCAGCAGCGTTTCCAGCGGGCGGGTATACAGATGCCGGATGACCAGACGTTCCATTGCCACACCGGCGGCAAAAGTCACCGCGAAGGCCAGCGGCAGCGCCACCACAAGCGACACTGTGTAATCAGGGATCAGGGTTTGCACCACATAGCCGGTATAGGCCCCCATCATGATGAATTCGCCATGCGCCATGTTGATGACGCGCATCACCCCGAACGTAATGGCCAGCCCGATGGCCGCCAGAAAGAAGATGGACGCCAGCGACAGCGCATCCAGCGAAAGGCTTAGGAACTGAAACGCGCCGATGCGCGTGCGCGTGCTGTCAAGGGCTGCGCGCGCTGCGTCCGTCACCGCCGCATCCGCTTCCAGATAGGCATCAAAAAAGACATATTGCGCCACTGCCGCTTCCATATCCGCCTGTGTCACCAATGGCGGCACAGTGCCCGCATCCTGCAAGGCGCGGTATGCCACCTGTCGGGCCGCGTCCGTGTCAAGCTGGTGGACAGGAATACCGCCCACGGCCCCGTCCACAACATTGGCGCGCAGCGTATCACGAATGGCATTGCGTCCGGGGCTTGGCGGGAACAGACCGGCATCGACCAGAGCGCCATAGGCGGCGTGCAGGTCCATATCATCGCCAGGTGTGCGGATACGCGCGATATTGGCGTCTTCGGGCAGGGTTTGGGCGAAATCGCTGCGGGTCTGCAAAAGCTGGTTCAGAACGCGCCGCGCTTCGGTGCTGATGTCGCCGCGCAACCCGTCAATGGCATCGACGCGCGTTGCCGTATCAGTGGTAAAGCGCGCATTCAGCAGGTCCAGCAAGCGTTCCATGCGCGCAGCAATGCCCGCATCGGATTCAGACGCAAGCGCCAGTTCCAGCGCCGGTATCTGTTCAGGATCGGGGCTTCTGGTGGCGGATTCAAGGGCCGCGATACGGCGCGCGGGATCAGGGTTCATCAATTCAAACTGCACAAGGGCTGCATTGATTTCGCGCCGCACGCCCGCATTGGGCCGGATCTGGTTCACATCGCGGGTGCCCACCTGACCGATGACGGCACCTGTGTCGATGTCGATCAATTCCACCATGCCGCCGGTTTCGCGGGCAAGGAAGAACAGACCGTCCTCGGGGCGTTCGACAACCCCGCGATCCTGCCATGCCAGCAGAAATTCCACTGTGCCCGGCGCATCGCGCGCCAGTAGCGCCGACAGCACATCCGGCACAGTTCCGCGCGACGGGTTGGCCACCTGCGGCTGAACCGTTTGCAGCACATCCTGCAAGGGCGTCTGGGGGGCGCTTTGGGCATGGGCGGCCATATGGGGAACAAGCAGGCAAAGGGCGATCAGACACGCGCAAAACGGCACGCGGCGAAAACGTCGCAACATGGCAGGGGCTTTCATTTCTTCGGGCTGGGCAAGAAACAATGGTCCGGGATGCAGGCCACAAGCCTGCATCCCGCCGTTGTCTTAGTAGTTCGAGGTGAGCTGGACACAGGTTTCCGTTGCCGTATCGAACATGCCGCAACCCAGTTCCTGCCAGTCACTGACAAGGGTTGCGCTTTCGTCCAGATAGGGGGTCCATGCCGCGCCTTCGACTTCGCCTGTCTGGCTGATGATGTCAAACTGCCCGTCGGCGCGGATTTCGCCGATCAGCACAGGTTTGGCCAGATGGTGGTTGGGCAGCATGACGGCCGTGCCGCCGGTCAGGTTGGGGAATTCCTGCCCCCACATCGCTTCGCGCACGGCATCCACATCAGTGGTGCCTGCCGCTTCGACCGCGTTCACCCACATGTTGAAGCCGATGTAATGCGCTTCCATGGGGTCATTGGTCACACGGTTGGTGTCCCCGATGAAATCATGCCATGCGGCAATGAAGGACTCATTCTCGGGGGTGTCTGCGGACATGAAGTAGTTCCACGCGGCCAGATGGCCCACAAGGCGCGATGTGTCCAGACCGGAAAGTTCTTCCTCGCCCACAGAAAACGCGACTACGGGAATGTCATCTGCGCTGACGCCCTGCGCGGCCAGTTCGGTATAAAAGCCGATATTGGCATCCCCGTTGATGGTGGAAATCACGCCGACCTGTTTGCCACCCGCACCAAGCGCCACCACGTCGGACACAATCGTGGACCAGTCGGAATGACCGAAGGGCGTGTAGTTCACGAAAATATCTTCAGCGGCAATGCCCTTGGACATCAGATAGGATTCAAGAATGGCGTTGGTGGTGCGAGGATAGACATAATCGGTGCCCAACAGCGCGAAGCTTTCAACACCAAGTTCTTCAAGGAAATAGTCAACTGCCGGAATGGCTTGCTGGTTGGGGGCGGCGCCTGTGTAGAACACGTTGCGCGAACTTTCCTGTCCTTCATACTGGACGGGGTAGAACATCAGGCCATTGAGTTCTTCCAGAACCGGCAACACGGCCTTGCGGCTAACCGATGTCCATGCGCCGAACATCACGTCAACTTCGTTCACAGTCAGCAATTCGCGGGCGCGTTCTGCAAAAAGCGGCCAGTCCGATGCGGGGTCGACAACAACGGCCTCAATCTCGCAGCCCAGCAGGCCGCCGGCGGCGTTTTGCTGTTCCACCAGCATCAGCATGACATCGCGCAGGGTGGTTTCGGAAATCGCCATGCTGCCAGACAGCGAATGCAGCACACCGACCTTGATCGGGCAGTCGGCCAGTGCCGGACCGGACGCAATAAGTAGCGCGGAAGCCGCAGCAGAAGCGAGCAGGGTTTTGGTTGTCATAAGACACATTCTCCTTTGATGATCTTATGCGACTGACGGACTGGCTTGTATATTTTCATCAAGATCCCATATCCGTCAGAGCAGCATTCTTGTTGCCATGTCCAACGGTGAGGTCTGCCAGGATCAGGCCGTTGGACATGTTTGATGCTGATTGACGAACCAGCACCTATGTTCTGGAACGCACATGCCCCCGATGCAATTTCGGGGCGTCAGTATCGGGGCGCATCTGCCTTTGGCCCAATGATATGCCGGAAAAATAGGCGGTTTTGCGCGGCGGCGGCTAAAAATTATGCTGCATTGCAGCGCAAAGCTTTCAAAACTGGGACGAAATGCAAGCGCGCGAACGCCCGCAAAATAGGCAACATGTTCAGGATTCGGCGCGCGGGCGGGTGCCCGGAACGCACGGGCGTAATTTTGAGTATTTTTTGCAAGATGAAGGCGCATTGTCAGAAACATGCCACCGCAGGTTCAGGCAAAGCTGCGCAGCATGTCTTGACCCGAAATTTTGATAAAACAGACGCTTAGCGCATGCTGCTCAAAGCTGGGAGCCGGTTCTGAGCGTCTTGAACATGCAAAATCAAAAAGACAGATCATGTCGTTTGAACACGAATGAACGCGACATGCTTTGAAGCGTTTCCGGCGCGCAGGGCATAGCGAAAGGCCCCGTTCCCCGCTGGAGCAAGACCAATGGTGCAGGTTCGGGCGTGGGGCGTTTTGTTTATGCCGCGACTTGACCTTGTCAGGCGCTGTGGCGGCGCATGTTCTGTGCTGGATCGGGGCGCAATGTCAGGCCCCCTTCGCGTTCAAGAAAGGCGATGACGGCATCCACCCCTTGCCCCTGCTTCAGGCAGGCAAGGACATAGGGCAAGTGGGCGCGCGCGCGCTGCGTATCTTGTTCCAGCAACACCGGATCAACGCCCACATGGGGGGCCAGATCAATCTTGTTGACGACCAGCATATCGGATTTCGTGACCCCCGGCCCGCGCTTGCGCGGAATATCCTGCCCTGCGGCCGTGTCGATGACATAGATGGTGATATCGGCCAGTTCCGGCGAGAAGGTTGCGGCCAGATTGTCGCCGCCTGATTCAATCAGAATAAGGTCCAGATCGGGGAAGGCGTGGTTCAGGTCGGCAATCGCGGCAAGGTTGATGCTGGCATCTTCGCGGATGGCTGTATGCGGGCAACCGCCGGTTTCCACCCCGCGAATGCGGTCCGCGGACAGCACTTGCGCGCGCACCAGCGCGTCGGCATCTTCGCGGGTGTAGATGTCATTGGTGATGACCGCCATGGAACAGCGCGCCGCAAGCGCGCGTGCCAGATGTTCGGTCAGTGTGGTTTTCCCCGCCCCGACAGGGCCGCCAATGCCCACGCGCAACGGGCCGTGCATGCTGGAAGGCGTTGTGTTCATGTCCGGTACAGCCTTGTTTGTTTTGTTTCATGGTGCATCGCGGCCAGATCGGCGGCAAGGCAGGAATTCGCCAATGCGTCCAGTTCTGCCGTTTCGGCACGGCTGGCAATTGATACGATGACCGGCAGCAGATTGGCCAGCACCTTCTGGCCCGCACTTTGCCCCAAGGGAATATGTTTCACGCCCATGGTGACAAGGTTACTGACAAACGCCTGAAGATACAGGGCAATCACATCGGTGCTGGGCAGGTCCAGCGGGCGGGCCGCTTCAGCCACCGCCAGCGGCAGGGCGCGCGCGGGAAGCGGCGTGCCGGTCATGGTGCCAAGCGTGCGTGCGAAGGCCGCGCCTTGTTCGCGCGCTTCTTGCAGGCGTTCGGCGCAAGGTTGCAGCGCTGTGCAAAGCGCGTCCAGCGCGCCCATATCGGCCCCGTCGCGCAACGCATGGGCCATCAGAATGGCATCCTGCCAGCCGGTCCCGAATTGCACCATATCGGCCAGCCAGTCCTGCAGGCTGGCTGCATCCTGCACGCCGCCATCGGCAATGACCTGTTCCAACCCGTGGCTATAGGCGAAGGCGCCGGTCGGAAATGCCGGGGACAGCCATTGCACAAGGGTCAGCGCGGCAGGGGTCAGCATGGGTCAGGCGTGGGGGTGGTGGTGGCCATGTCCGTGGGCAGTGTGCCCGTGGCTATGGCTGTGGCTATGGCTGTGGCTGTGGCCGGAATCAGGCCCGTGGTCATGGCCCATGGTGCGGCCATGACCATAAGCGCCCCCTTCGGGCGTGAAGGGGCCACTGACGGGGCGCAGGCCCGCGCCAAGATGTTGCAACATGGATTCGATCACATGATCGCGGCGGATCAGCAGGCGCGTTGCGCCGATCTGGCAGGGGGTGTGGCGGTTGCCGATATGCCAGGCCAGACGGGGCAGGTCGCCCGTCACCTCGACCAGGGGTTCATCGGCGGCGACGATTTCCAGCGTGGTGCCGTCTGTCAACTCGAACCCCCAATAGGCATCCAGATTGGTGACTTCGGGCAGGTTGACCATGAAGCCGCGCCCTTCGGCGGTGGTCAGGCGTTTGCGCCGGATCATGCGGGCGTCATAATCCAGAATAACCGCCCCGTCGCAACGGTCGGGGCGGGTTTTCAGAAGCCGGTTCAGGGGGGGCAGATCGGTCATTTTGCACCTGTGTGGAAAATATCGCGGTAAACATGGGCCGCAAGCCCGCGCCGGGACAGGCCCATTGAGGCAAGCGCGCCATCAGGCAGGCGGTCAAGGCGGGCGAATTCGGCTTCGCGCGCGCTGCGTCCAAGGGACGGGTTGCAGCCAAACCCCGTTGCGGCCAGAAAACAGTCCAGCCGCCGGGATTGGTGCGGGCTAAGGTTGGAATTTGCCGGTCGTTGTCGCATTTCACCCTCCGTCAGGTAGAAACACTCCTCCCACCAACAGGGAGTATCACAGCGGGTCGTAAAATCCTTATGAACACTGCGTGCGCTATGCTGCGACGCGGCATTTTCTGCGCAACTGTTGCAGTGCTGCGCCAAAGCTGCATGAAACATGGGCATCAGAACAAGAAATAGCGCTGGGCAAGGGGCAGTTCGGTGGCCGGTTCGCAGGTCAGCAACACGCCGTCTGCGCGCACTTCATAGGTTTCGGGGTCCACATCTATATGGGGGGTCGCGCTGTTCAGGCGCATGTCGGCCTTGGCAATGCCGCGGCAGTTTTCCACCGCAAGCGTGGTTTTCGCTAGTCCCAGTTCCGCACCAATGCCCGCCGACTGGCCTGCTTGCGACACAAACACCACGGCAGAGCGTTCGACCGCACGCCCGAACGCGCCGAACATGGGCCGCGAATGCATGGGCTGCACAGGGATGGACGCGTTCGGGTCGCCCATTTGGGCCACGACAATGGACCCGCCCAACAGCACCATTTCAGGCTTCGCGCCGAAAAACGCGGGTGACCACAGCACCAGATCGGCGCGTTTGCCTTCTTCCACGCTGCCGATATGGCGCGACAGGCCATGCACAATGGCGGGGTTGATCGTGTATTTCGCAATATAGCGACGCACGCGGAAATTGTCGTTATTGCCGGTTTCTTCTGCCAGCCGCCCGCGTTGCTGTTTCATTTTGTGGGCGGTCTGCCATGTGCGCGTGATCACTTCGCCCACGCGGCCCATGGCCTGACTGTCGGACGAAATAACGGAAAACGCGCCCATGTCATGCAAGATATCTTCGGCCGCGATGGTTTCGCGCCGGATGCGGGATTCGGCAAAAGCCACATCCTCGGGCACCTTGCGGTCCAGATGGTGGCACACCATCAGCATGTCCAGATGTTCTTCGATGGTGTTGACCGTGTAAGGCATGGTCGGGTTGGTGGAGCTGGGCAGAATGTTCTGGCTGCTGACCACCTTGATAATGTCGGGCGCATGGCCGCCGCCGGCCCCTTCGGTATGGAAGGCGTGGATGGTGCGGCCCTTGATGGCGGCAAGCGTGTTTTCCACAAACCCCGATTCATTGAGTGTATCGGTGTGGATCATCACCTGAATATCGGTTTCCTCAGCCACGGACAGGCAGCAATCAATGGCGGCGGGGGTGGTGCCCCAATCTTCGTGCAGTTTCAGGGCTGCTGCGCCTGCGCGCACCTGTTCATGCAACGCATCGGGCAGGCTGGCATTGCCCTTGCCCGCGAAGGCCAGGTTCATGGGAAATGCATCCGCGGCTTGCATCATGCGCCCCAGATGCCACGGGCCGGGGGTGCAGGTGGTGGCCAGCGTGCCATGTGCGGGGCCGGTGCCGCCGCCCAGCATGGTGGTCAGGCCCGAATGCAGCGCATCGTCAATCTGTTGCGGGCAGATGAAATGGATATGCGCATCAAACCCGCCAGCGGTCAGGATCTTGCCTTCGCCCGCGATGATTTCGGTGCCCGGCCCGATGATGACATCAACACCGGGTTGGGTGTCGGGGTTTCCGGCCTTGCCGATCTTGGCAATCCGCCCGCCGCGCAGGCCCACATCGGCCTTGATGATGCCCGTGTAATCCACGATCAGCGCGTTGGTGATGACCGTGTCCATGGCCCCCTGTGCGCGCGTCAGTTGCGACTGGCCCATCCCGTCGCGGATGACCTTGCCGCCGCCGAACTTGACTTCTTCGCCGTAGTACAGGGCATTGGGGCCAGTCCCGCTGCCAGAGCGTTCTGCGATAATGTCGCGTTCCACTTCAATGATCAAATCGGTGTCGCCCAGCCGCACCTTGTCGCCCACAGTGGGGCCATACATGTCGGCATAGGCTGCGCGTGTGATCTTGTATGACATTTACAGCGCCCCCATAACCTTGGCATTGAACCCGTAAACCACGCGCGCCCCGCCATAGGGCACCAGCGACACATCGCGCCGCTGGCCCGGTTCAAAGCGCACGGCCGTTCCTGCGGGAATGTCCAGCCGCAGCCCGCGTGCGGCAGCGCGGTCGAAATCAAGGCCGGCATTGGCCTCGGCGAAATGGAAATGGCTGCCAACCTGAATGGGGCGGTCGCCGGTATTGGCCACCATCAGCACAGTGACCGGCTGGCCCGCGTTCACGTCCAATTCGCCATCAGGGGTAAAAATCTCTCCGGGGATCATGCGCTTGCCTTTTCGCGGATAGGGTGGTGAACAGTGACCAGCTTCGTGCCATCGGGAAACGTGGCTTCGACCTGCACGGAATGGATCATGGATGGAATGCCGTCCATGCATTGATCAGCGGTGATGACATGCGCGCCTGCCTGCATCAGGTCGGCCACGCTGCGCCCGTCGCGCGCCCCTTCGACGACATAATCCGTGATCAGCGCGATGGCTTCGGGGTGGTTCAGCTTCACCCCGCGCGCCAGCCGGTTGCGCGCGACCATGGCAGCCAGTGCCACCAGAAGCTTGTCTTTTTCACGAGGGTTCAGGTTCATGACGATTCACTCACATTTGCCAGACACGGGGAAGGGCGGAAGGGCGCAGCGCCTGCAACAGGCGCACCATCTGTTTGCGCAACGGCCAGTTGTCACGCGCCATCAGGCGCACGACCAACCGCCCCGGCAGCGCGGATGCGGCGGCGTTTACATCGGGGTCGGGGTGCAGGGCGGCGCGTGCCAGCGCCAGCTTGTCGGCCGCGCCATCGCCCACCAGAACAAGCGTGGCAAACGCGCGCATGCCCGCCAAACCTGCAGCACGGCTGTTCAGGCGCGCGGCATCCAGCGCCAGCGCTTCGGCATGGCAGGGGGTGTCGCCTTGCTGCACCAGCCGCCAGTCGTGGAAATCCAGCGCGGTGACCTGTTCGCCCATGGCAGCGCGCCCCAGAACCACAGTTTCGGCCATCAGGCAACTTGCGCCCGCCCCAAGGGTGACAATGGTGCGCCGCCGCAATTGCGCGGCATCAAACAGGATGGTTTCTTGTGGCAGCCAGTCCAGATGCGCGCCATCGCCCACTTGCAGCGCGATATCCACATGCGCCGCCCCTGATGTGCTGCGATAGGCGCGTTCTGCGGTCTGGGTCGTGGCTGTCAGGCGGCAATCTGTGCCAAGGGTAATATTCAGCGACAACCTGTCCCCGCCCGTCAACCCGCCAGAAGTGTTCAGAAACACCAGTTCCGGCCCGGGCAGCAAGATCAGTTTGCCGGACCCTTGCTGGAAAAGCTGGTCCAGCACTGTTCGCCCGCCCCGCGCCATGAAGCTGGCACGGGCAATGCCCTTGCTGCGCTGGTGGGGGTCGGGCAGTTTTAGCGGGATCATGCGCACCTCTTGTTTGGGTTGTCGCTAACAAGGCCGCAGGGGCGCAATCCAGCCCCGCCGCGTGCAGGGCTGTGGAATGTGCACACTTGCTATGATTTGCGCCAATGCGTGATTAATTAATGTGCGATATGCAGTTATTTTGTGCGATTGTGAAATTTGACGCTATGGCACCTTTGGGGCCGGGCGCCGGACAGGCCGAATACGGGCCATGCACGGCGCGCGACATGTCAGCGCCCCTTCACCTTTGGCCAAGGATGCGGTATGCCCCCCTCACTTGATTTCAAGGAGGCCGAAATGGGCTATAAAGTCGTCGTTGCGGGTGCCACGGGCAATGTGGGCCGCGAAATGCTGAATATCCTCGCCGAACGCGAGTTTCCGGTGGATGAGATCGTGGCGCTGGCGTCACGCCGTTCTCAGGGCACTGAAATCAGCTTTGGCGACCGAACTTTGAAATGTCAGGACATCGAACAGTTCGATTTCACGGGCTGGGATATGGCGCTGTTTGCCATCGGGTCCGACGCAACCAAGAAATACGCCCCCATCGCGGCCAAGGCGGGCTGTGTGGTCATCGATAATTCGTCGCTGTATCGCTATGATCCCGACGTGCCGTTGGTGGTGCCGGAAGTGAACGCGGAAGCCGTGGACGGCTACACCAAGAAAAACATCATCGCCAACCCCAACTGTTCGACCGCACAGATGGTTGTTGCCCTCAAACCGCTGCATGACCGTGCGCGCATCAAGCGTGTTGTGGTCAGCACCTATCAGTCAGTGTCCGGGTCGGGCAAGGACGCCATTGACGAACTGTGGAACCAGACCAAGGGCGTCTATGTCCCTGGTCAGGAAGTGGCCCCGAAAGTGTATCCCAAACAGATCGCGTTCAATGTCATTCCCCATATCGATGTGTTCATGGAAGACGGGTCGACCAAGGAAGAATGGAAAATGGTCGTCGAAACCAAGAAAATCATCGACCCCAAAATCAAGGTCACGGCGACATGTGTGCGCGTGCCGGTTTTCGTGGGGCATTCGGAATCCATCAATATCGAATTCGAGGATTTTCTGGACGAGGACGAGGCGCGCGAGATCCTGCGCGAAGCGCCCGGCATTCTGGTGATCGACAAGCGCGAGGCCGGCGGCTACATGACGCCGGTGGAATGTGTGGGCGACTATGCGACCTATATCAGCCGCATCCGTCAGGATTCGACCATCGATAACGGGCTGAACCTGTGGTGTGTGTCCGACAACCTGCGCAAGGGCGCGGCCCTGAACGCGGTCCAGATTGCCGAAGTGCTGGGGAACCGCTGCCTGAAAAAGGGGTGAAGCTTTAGTTTGTCAATCGGAAGGAAAGCTTGCATGATGCGCTTGAAACTCTTTTCTTGTGGTGCTGTGATCAGCTTGATTGCTTCATTCAGCTTTGCTTCGGCATCCGAATTGGACGTTAGAAGTCGAACGACTGTTTTTGAAGGCCCCTATACGGCAGAAGTGGTCCGGGTGATTGATGGTGATACTGTGGAAGCAGTAGTAGCCCTATGGCCTGGATTGATTGCTCACTACTCAATAAGAGTTCGTGGTATCGATGCGCCTGAAATTCGGGGAGCAGCATGTGAGAAAGAGCAGGAGTGGGGTTTACGTGCAAAGCAGCAAGTTGAGCGCCTTTATCCCGTTGGAACAAGCATCAGGCTGAAGGATGTTCAATACGATGTTTGGTCTGGTAGAATGCTTGCAGATATCCAGCGCTTCCGCTCTGATCGTTGGTTGAGTCTTAGCAAGGAGTTGCTGGATAGGGGTTTGGCGGTCGCGTGGGAAACGGACTCCACTGAAGTTCCGTGGTGTCTTCTGATCTCTGACGAGGCGACGCCCCCAGATGTCATGTCAGATTGAGTTCTCAAACAAACGATGATTAAGAAGGCACGGGGCAGGCCCCCGTGCCTTTTTCTTTGGGCGGCGCAGGTTTCCCGCTCATGGCCTTTGGTTTCCAATCGGAAATATGAAAGGCGTTTCCGGTGCCGAAAATGTCGCAATCGCGGCTGTGTATCCGGCAGGGCACCGTTATAGCTGTCGCAGCAGCGACAAACGACCGCAGGGAAGAGAGAGACATGACCTTCAAGACTGATATCGAAATCGCCCGGGAGGCAAAGAAACAGCCCATTCAGGAAATCGGCGCGAAACTTGGCATTCCATCCGAGCATTTGCTGCCGTTCGGGCATGACAAGGCCAAGGTCTCTCAGGAATTCGTGGCAGATGCGCGCGGGCGCAAGCGTGGCAAGCTGATCCTTGTGACCGCGATCAACCCGACCCCTGCGGGCGAAGGCAAGACCACCACAACTGTGGGGCTGGGCGACGGGCTGAACGCGATTGGCAAGAAGGCGGCGATCTGCATTCGGGAAGCCAGCCTTGGGCCGAATTTCGGCATGAAGGGCGGCGCGGCGGGGGGCGGCTACGCGCAAGTGGTGCCGATGGAGGATATGAACCTGCATTTCACAGGGGATTTTCACGCCATCACATCGGCGCATAACCTGCTGTCGGCAATGATCGACAACCATATCTATTGGGGCAACGAACTGGAGATTGACGAGCGCCGCATCACCTGGCGGCGGGTCATGGACATGAATGACCGCGCCTTGCGCGATATGGTCATCAGCCTTGGGGGCGTGTCGAACGGGTTTGCGCGCCAGACAGGGTTTGACATCACGGTGGCGTCGGAAGTGATGGCGATCCTGTGCCTTGCGGCTGATCTGGAGGATTTGCAGCGCAGGCTGGGGGATATCGTGATTGCCTATCGCCGCGATAAAACCCCCATCTATTGCCGCGATATTGGTGCAGAAGGGGCCATGACCGTCCTGCTGAAAGATGCGATGCAGCCCAATCTGGTGCAAACGCTGGAGAATAACCCCGCGTTCGTGCATGGCGGCCCGTTTGCCAATATCGCGCATGGGTGCAATTCGGTGGTGGCCACACAAACCGCGCTGGGATTGGCGGATTATGTCGTCACCGAAGCCGGTTTCGGGGCCGATCTGGGGGCAGAGAAGTTTTTCAACATCAAATGCCGCAAGGCGGGGTTGACCCCCTCGGTTGCGGTGATCGTGGCCACAGTGCGCGCGATGAAAATGAATGGCGGCGTGGCGAAAGCGGATCTGGGTTCGGAAAATGTAGATGCGGTGAAGAAAGGCTGCCCGAATCTGGGGCGCCATGTGGAGAATGTGAAATCCTTCGGGGTGCCGGTGGTCGTGGCGATCAACCATTTCCATTCCGACACGGATGCTGAAGTTGCGGCAGTAAAGGACTATGTTGCAACGCTGGGCGCTGAAGCGATCCTGTGCCGTCACTGGGCGCAAGGCTCGGCCGGGGTCACGGAACTTGCAACGCGCGTTGCAGAGATTGCTGATGGCGACCGCGCACAGTTTGCACCGCTTTACGGCGATGACATGCCGCTGTTTGAAAAGATCGAAACGATTGCGCGGCGCATTTACCGTGCCGACGACGTGCTGGCCGATGGCAAGATCCGCAGCCAGTTGAAGGAATGGGAAGCTGCAGGCTACGGGCATTTGCCGGTATGTATGGCCAAGACGCAGTATTCCTTCACGACTGACCCCAACCGGCGCGGTGCGCCAATCAACCATTCCGTGCCTGTGCGCGAAGTGCGGCTGGCGGCCGGGGCGGGGTTCATTGTGGCCATCTGCGGGGAGATCATGACCATGCCGGGCCTGCCCAGAAAACCGGCAGCGCAGTCGATCCGGTTCAATGATGAAGGGTTGATTGAAGGGTTGTTCTGAGCGCTGAGGGGGGATGATGGTCGGACGCTCGCGCCCGTTCCGGGCGCATCGCCCCGCCCACCATCCCCTACAGGCCCATCTGCAAACGGATAACCCGCCCCTTGAGACAGGCGTTTCGGGGAAAACTGAAAGAAGGATCAAGACATGAGCGCAGCTGTTATCGATGGTAAGGAATTTGCGGCGCGGGTGCGCGCGCGGGTGGCGGCACATGTCGCGCGCCTGAAGGCAGATCACGACCTGACGCCCGGACTGGCGGTGGTTTTGGTGGGCGAAGATCCTGCAAGCCAGGTTTATGTTCGCTCCAAGGGTAAGCAGACTGTTGAAGTGGGCATGAACTCCTACGAGCACAAGCTGGCGGATGATATATCGGAAGCGGAATTGCTTGGGGTGATTGACCGCCTGAACCACGACCCGCAGGTGCATGGCATTCTTGTGCAATTGCCGCTTCCGGCGCATCTGGATTCTGATCTGGTTATCAATGCGATTGATCCCGCCAAGGATGTGGACGGGTTCCACATTTCCAATGTCGGGCTGTTGGGAACCGGACAGAAAAGCATGGTGCCCTGCACGCCACTGGGCTGTCTGATGATGCTGCGCGAGCATCACGGCGATTTGTCGGGCATGCACGCTGTGGTCGTGGGGCGGTCCAATATTGTGGGCAAGCCCATGGCGCAGCTTTTGTTGGGGGACAGTTGCACTGTCACCATTGCCCATTCGCGCACGAAAGATCTGCCTGCCATGTGCCGCAGCGCTGATATTCTGGTTGCAGCAGTGGGGCGCGCAGAAATGATACCGGGGGACTGGATCAAACCGGGGGCGACGGTCATTGATGTGGGCATTAACCGTGTGGAGCGCGAAGGGCGCACCAAACTGGTGGGGGATGTGCATTTCGACAGCGCCGCCGCCGTTGCCGGGGCAATCACCCCGGTGCCGGGGGGCGTTGGACCCATGACCATTGCATGTTTGCTGGCCAATACAGTGACGGCGGCATGTCGTGCCACAGGGTTGGCGGAACCTGAAGGGTTGACTGCATAGGCCATGCTGCCCAGAATCAGGGACCGGTTCTGAGCTTCCTGAACATGCGCTAGCCCCCGAGGAGAACCGCGTGCATGATGCGGCCGGGCGCCAGGGTGAAGGCACCTGCGATGACCAGCCCGCCCCAGACGATGCCCAGCATCATGCCGCGGTGGCGTGCGACGCGCCCGCGCCTGATCTGGATAATCGCATAAATAATGCCCGCAATCACCCAGGCAGAGAGCAGATGTATCCACCCATACCCCCAGACCGGGCCATCGCGCGAAATGCCAAAGCTGGTGATGGCGACACCCAACATGGCACAAACCCATATCCAGCCAAGGACGCGGTGTGCGCCTGACCCCCGTGGGCGCGTGAAAATCAGCAATGTGACGATTATTGCAACCAGCGCGCTGGCGGTATGAAGCTGGATTGCCAATGTTGTGGTCAAAAGCGGGTGCAGGTTCAGTGTCATTTATGTGCCATTCCATCTGTTGAATTTCTGCAGCAGGGTTTGCATTGGGCAGGGTGGCGCGGCAATAAAGGCTGCGTCGACTGTCGGGGGATTTCGTGAATGGCTGCTTATTTCAGGGCGCTGCAAGTCACGCTTCGTGAATGGCACAGGGTCGGTTTCTTGTGGGCGGGGCTGACGGGTCTTGCCACTTTGGCGGGGCCGTTCGGGACAATGGACGCGTTGTCCTTTCTGGCGCGTGCCTGCTATTGGGGCGGCGTGGTCGGGGTTGCCATCGCGCTGCATTTTGTCACGCGGCATGTGCAAGGATATCTTCCCGCGCACAGGGCAAGTCGGGCAGCGGCAAGCGGGGCATATGCAGTTGTCCTGGGTGTGCTTCTATTCGGGGTGAATGTCTGGCTGTTTCCTGGCTGGGAGGGGGGGCAGTTTGCCAAGCTTCTGTGGCTGATCATGATTGTTGTGGTGGTTGTGGGGGCCATTCACGCAGTGGTGGCATGGTTGCGCCCTGCCGATGCAGCAGGTGGCGTCAAGGACGTGTCGGCAGATGCGTTTCTGGCGCGCTTGCCATTGCACAAGCGCGGGCCGCTGATCCGCCTTGAAGCGCAGGACCATTACCTGAATGTTGTCACGCAAAACGGGTCGGAGCTGGTGTTGATGCGCATGGCAGATGCCGAAGCGGTGTTGCAGGGCATAGGTCTGCGGGTCCATCGGTCGCACTGGGTGGTGCCTGCCGAAATCCGGCAGGTCGCACGCCATCAGGGCAAGACAAGCCTGATCATGGCTGACGGGGCAAGCGTTCCGGTAAGCCGGTCAAACCTGCCGGCCCTGCGCGCCGCCGGCGTCGTGCCGAAATAGCAGCTACACGCGATAGCGCAGTGTCGGTGTCACCAGTGCCGCAAACAACACACCCGCGACGAACCCGCCAAGATGCGCTTCCCAGGCCAGCAAGCCCGATAGCAACACCCAAAGAACCACATTCAGCACAGCAAGGCCCAGAAGCGACATCCATAGCGGCCGCATGGGGCTGCCGAAATGCTGGCGGGCCTGCCATTCCCAGAATTTCCATGCGCCAATCAGGCCGAAAACTGCGCCTGACGCGCCAACCATGGGGGTTTCGGTGCTCGACAGAAGGGCAAAGCCCGCTGCGCCGCCGATCACGCTGATCGCATAGAGCAGCAAGAACCCCTTTTGCCCGATGCGGGCCACGACGATACCGCCAAGCGCCAGAACAGCCACCATATTGCCCAGCAGATGCATAAGACCGCCATGCAAAAACGCATGGCTGATGAACATGACTTCGCGCTGCAACGGATACAGGGGGTCCCACCCCTGCAAAAGGCCGTTCCAGAACGCCCCGTAGGCAATCGTCGTCATGCGCCATTCATTGGCACTGCTGATGATCACGCCAAGCAAGGTCAGCAGGATTTCCGGCAAACATGTCGCAGCCACCAGCGCCAGCACGGCGGGGCTGTTGGTTCTGGTTGGGAAGGTTACATTTCTGGGGGCCATAAGCGCCGCTTTGACATTGTCTTCTACCCGTTGCAAGCGGTCGGGATCATTTTGAGGCTGCCCCGAAGGTTTGGCGATCAGACGCATGATTGTTCAAATTCCGCGGCGGCACAAGACCACCAGAACGGTTTTCCAGACAAGGCGCAGGTCATTTGCGAAACTCAGCGTTGCGCCATAGGTGGCATCAATGCGGGCACGTTGTTCAAAACTGGCATCATTGCGTTCGGTCACCTGCCACAGTCCGGAAATCCCCGGACGAAGCGCCAGATAGACAGGCAGTGACGCGCCATACAGCGAACGCTGTTCAGGCAGCATGGGGCGGGGGCCAAGCAGGCTCATATCGCCGCGCAGCACGTTCAAAAGCTGGGGCAGTTCATCAAGGGATGTCTGCCGCAGGATATGCCCGAATTTTGTGATCCGGGGGTCGTTGCGCAGTTTCTGCTTGTCGTCCCATTCTGCGCGCAAGTTGCCGTCGGCGGCCAGAATGGCGTTCAGACGCTGTTCTGCATCGGCATGCATGGTGCGCAACTTCCAGATGCGGAACACCTTGCCATGCCGGCCAATGCGGGTTTGCGCGAAAAACGGGCTGGACCCGCTGGCGACCAGCAGGAATGCGCAGGCAACAATCACGGGAATGGCGATCGGCAACAACAGCACAACCAGCACAATATCGAGCAGCCGCTTGCCACCATTGGCATACAGCCCCTTGGCCGTATTCCGTGGCAAGCGCGATGTATGCGCCTGTGCATGGGTGCCCTGAAGGGGAAGGTCCGATGAAGTGAAAGCCATAATACCTGTCCTGATCAATGCGACGTTGCGACATGGGCCTTGGTCAATTCCAAGGATTACCGAAGTCTAAACACGTAAAAATTTATACAAGACTTAAAGGTTCTGGCGACACGAAAACTTGGAATCAAGGCCAGCCCCGGCGGTTTTTTCCGGTGCATGGAAGGGCATTGTTCATGACTTATGGCCTGTGGTCATGCATTGCGTTGATTGTTGTCATTATGCCGTGCAATCTGGCCGCGTGTTTCGGGGGCGTGCCGCGATTTTGTCCAGATTGCGCCAGAATTCTGGCCCGTGGCAGTTTGCGGGTCGAATCATGGCAGTTCGGGCACCATATCGCGGCGTAGTGCCATTACCTTGACTTGTTTCAGCTTGAATTTCGTCACATCCGGCTTGTAGAGCAGGTGAAGTAGTTTACGATCAGCGTAGCGTATCGGCCACATGGACACATGACACATAGATTTAGTTCATATCTGGAACATTTCGGGCTGCATCAGCGCCCGTTTTCCTTGACCCCGGACCCGGAGTTCCTGTTCTGGTCGGACGCGGCGCGCGGGGCCTATGCCATGCTGCAATACGGGCTGGCCACACGGTCCCCGATAACAATGCTGACAGGCGAAATTGGCGCGGGCAAAACCGTGTTGTTGCAGCATTTCATCGAAGAAGCGGAAGATGACGACTCGTTGTCCATCGCGCTGGTTACCAACACACGTCCCAACACGCGCGACATCTTGCAATGGCTGCTGCCGGAACTGACGAAATCCGACCTGAGCGAGGAAGGCAAATTCCTGAAGGTTCAGGAATTTCTGATACAGGAATATAACGAAGGCCGTCGCGTGCTGCTGGTCATCGATGAAGCGCAAAACCTGTCGCCTGAAGCGCTGGAAGAATTGCGCATGCTGACAAATATCAATCTGGGCAAGGAAGAAGTGCTGCAACTTTTCCTGATTGGCCAGCCCGAATTGCGCGACCATGTGCGCCGCCGCGATCTGGTGCAATTCGCGCAGCGTGTCGCGGCAAACTATCATCTGCCGTATATGAAGGCCGAAACCGTTGCACATTACATCGCCCATCGCCTGAAAATTGCGGGCGGGCGGTCCAGTGTGTTCAGCAAACAGGCCGCGATGCTGATCTTTGACGTGACGGGCGGTGTGCCGCGGCTGATCAACCAGCTTTGCGATATGTCACTGACATATGCATTCGCACAAGATGACCCGGTGGTAAAACGCGCCACCGTCCAGTCGGTTCTGGACGATGGCATTTTCTTTGCGCCAGTGCAGCGCGCCTGAGGGGCGCGTTACCAATGCCCTGTATTGCCCATGCTGGCCCAGGGTTCCTGCGGGGGCAGGGCGTCCCCGGCCTGCAACAGTTCGATTGACACATTGTCCGGCGACCGCACGAAGGCCATGCGGCCATCGCGGGGCGGGCGGTTGATTGTGACGCCAGCGGCCTGCAATTCCGCGCATTTTGCGTATATGTCGGCCACTTCATAGGCCAGATGGCCGAAATGGCGGCTGTCCGATGGCAGCCCCTCGTCCCCGTCCCAGTTATAGGTCAGTTCCACCGGGCATTCGGGCTGTCCGGGCGGGGCCATGAACACCAGCGTGAAGCGGCCCTGTTCGCTTTCATGGCGGCGGGTTTCTTCCAGCCCCAGAAGTTTGAAAAACGCGATCGTGGCGTCAAGATCTTTGACGCGGACCATTGTGTGAAGATATTTCATGTTGCGCACTCCTTTTGATGAACATGGTAACTGAATTTCCGTGCTGTTCAATGCCCTTGGGGGTTCCAGAATCAGCACCTTCCCGCCATTGTGCGCCGAATACACCACATCTTGCGGGGCGGGGGCATTGTGAAACAGTATCTGGATGCGTTGCAGCATATTCTGGACCATGGTGTGCCATCGGATGATCGCACGGGAACGGGCACAGTGTCGGTGTTTGGAATGCAGATGCGCTATGATCTGGAAGACGGGTTTCCATTGGTGACCACCAAGAAGGTGCACCTGAAATCCATCATCCATGAATTGTTGTGGTTTCTGTCAGGTGACACGAATATTGGCTACCTGAAGGAAAACGGCGTCCGTATCTGGGATGAATGGGCCGACGCGTCGGGCGATCTGGGACCGGTTTACGGGCGGCAATGGCGTGACTTTGGTGGTGTTGACCAGATTGCAGAATTGCAACGTATGATTCTGCAGGCCCCCGACAGCCGCCGCATGATCGTCTCGGCATGGAACCCGCCCGATGTACCGGAAATGGCGCTGCCGCCCTGCCATACGCTGTGGCAGGTGCGGGTTCTGGCGGGCAAGCTGCATTTGCAATTATATCAGCGCTCTGCCGATATGTTTCTGGGGGTTCCGTTCAATATTGCGTCCTACGCGCTTTTGCAGATGATGCTGGCGCGTGTTGCAGGGCTGGGGCTGGGCAGTTTTGTGCATACGCTGGGGGATGCGCATATCTATTCCAACCATATGGATCAGGTGCGCACGCAGCTTGCGCGCGACCCGCGCCCCTTGCCCAGAATGAACATTCTTCGGACACCGGATACGGTTTTCGATTTCCGCTATGATGATTTCCAGATCGAAGGCTATGATCCCCATCCCGGGATCAAGGCCCCGGTGGCGGTGTAGCACATGATCAGTCTGATTGTCGCACGCGCCCGCAACGGGGCTATCGGGCGGGGCAATACCATTCCATGGGACGCGCCCGAAGACCTGAAGTTCTTTCAACGCGAAACGCTGGGGGGCGCTGTCATCATGGGGCGCAACACATGGCACAGCCTGCCAAAGCGTCCGTTGCCCCGACGGTTGAATATTGTTGTCACATCGCGCCCGGCTGATGGGGCGGATGCCCTGTTCGTGCCATTGGCGCAGGCGGTAAACACCGCGCGGCAGGCGGGCTATTTTCGTATTTATGCCATTGGGGGGGCGGGCATTTACCGCGCGTTCCTGCCTTTGGCCGACCGCCTGCTGATTACAGAGGTCGATATTGACGTGCCCGATGCCGATACGTTTTTCCCGCCAGTGGCAGGCGATGAATGGACCGCGACAGCGGAACTTGGCCTGCGCAAGGATGCACCGGCCTGCATTGTGCGGGAATTCCGCCGAAATCATGCGGGCCAATCTTGAAGCGAACGCGAAGGATGCATACCCTCAAGGTGTAAGAACAAGCCAAAAAGGGCACAGCCATGCATATTCAGGTCAATACAGACAACACAATCGAAGGGCGCTAGGATGTGACCCGCTTTGTCACACAGGTGATCGAGTCCAAGCTTGGCGCGGTTTCAGGCCCCATCACGCGGGTAGAAGTGTATTTGCGTGACCAGAACGCCGCGAAAAGCGGACCTGATGACAAGCATTGCAAGGTAGAAGTCCGCCTTGAGGGACGCCAGCCTGTGACGGCCGAACATGCGGCCGACAATATTCAGTCCGCTGTGACCGGCGCAACCGACAAGATGCGCAATGTTCTGGACAGTGAACTGGGCAAACAGCGCGCGCGCCGCTAGGCGGGAAATCCTGCCGGACACGCGCCTGTGGCGAATGCGCAACAATCGCGCCTGGCCCACGCTGCCACGACATGTAGTGAATTCCGGGGCGCAGGGGGCTATCTGCGCCCCTTGCTTTTGGGCATGCGGTTGGAATTATGCAAAAGCGCACAGATATTGCGCAGCTTTTGTCGCCAGCCGGTGCCAGCCGGCGGCCCCGTTCAGGACATGGTTTATCAATCGTTGCAAAGACCCATGCACTGCGGTAATCTTCAATGAAGAAATCAAGATTACCAGCATAAAACGCTGGATACTGACGATAAGAGCACCCGTCAGAGGTGCGCAGTCGTATGGGCATGGGCAAGTAATGGGCAGGTCATTTGACCGTCTTCGCAACTGTGGCGCCAGGATGTGCAGCATCCTGAATGTCTTTTTGCGGAGTATGCCTGAGCAGGCAGGGCAATGTATAAAGATTATTCGTTTGGCGAACTGACCAGCGCGTTCTTCAGGGGCGCAGCGCGTGTGCGCATATTGGGGCTTTTGGGCATTGCAGCGCTTGGCGTGTCGGCATGTGACGGCGGTTTTCTGGCCAGTCTGGACGGGTCAAGCCCGACCGAACTTGCCGAAGCTGTCACAGAGTTCCGCGTTGTTCCCACGTCACGCGCGCTGATCAATGTGCCCAACGCCTTGATCGTGCTGGAACGCGACCTTGACGGCGCGTTGGAACAGCGCATCACGCTTCCCAATTCCACCAGCCTGCAAGGCGAAAATACCATTATCCTGCGCGCCCAGACCGCGCTGACCGCCAGCCGGTCGCGCTTGGTGCTGGAAGATGTGCTGCGCCAGTTCGGGGGCGCGCCTGCGCCTTTTGGTGCAGTGACCGACAGTGGATTGACCGCAGTTTCAGACCAGTATGGCGACATCACATACACCTCGCGCGCGCCGGGCGGGGATGTGACATGTGTGCTGGCCTTCCGGCGCAGCCAGATCGGGGCGCGCGCGCTGCCGCGGGGCGCGTCTGCGCTTGATATCATGCTTAGGAATTGTATTTCCGGCCCGACCGAACGTGCCCTTGCCCCGATAGGGCAGGGGGCGTTTGGTCTGGCCTCTCCTGTTTTTCAATAGGCATAACAAAAGGCATTTTTCATGAGCATGTTAATAGCCAACAGGCGTCTGCGACCCGCCGAGGTGCTTTTGGCCCTGATGTGGGTGGCAGTTGTCATTCCGCTGGCATTTCTGGCCAGCATTCCCACATCCACCGCTGTGCAAGGTGCCTTGGGGCTGTTTGCCGTGCTGATTGTGGCCGCGCTGAAACCATTTACCATGAAAACCATCGTGGCGCGTTTCGCGCTTCTGGCCATCGCCAGCGCGATTGTCATGCGCTACTGGACATGGCGCCTGATGGAAACATTGCCTGCTTCGGCCAATCCACTGGAATTCGCAATTGCCGTGTCGCTGTTTGTGGTGGAAACCTATGCGATCTGGGTTTTCTTCGTCAGCTCCTTCGTGACTGCCGACCCGATCGACCGCACCTTGCCCCCGAAAGTTGCTGCCGAAAGCCTGCCGACTGTCGATATTCTGGTGCCAAGCTATAACGAACCCATAGAAATGTTGGCCGTCACCTTGTCGGCGGCCAAGAACATGCATTATCCGGCCAACAAGCGCACTGTCGTTCTGTGCGATGATGGCGGCACGGATGAGCGGTGCAACCATGAAAACCCCGAAATTGCCCGCAAGGCCCGCGCGCGCCGCGCGGAATTGCAGGCCCTGTGCGCGGAACTTGGCATCGTCTATTCGACCCGTGCGCGCAACGAACACGCCAAGGCGGGCAATATGTCCGCTGCGCTGGAACGGCTGGACGGCGAATTGGTGGTCGTGTTTGACGCCGACCATGTGCCCAGCCGTGATTTTCTGGCGCGCACTGTCGGGTATTTCGTGGTCGACCCGAAACTGTTTCTGGTCCAGACGCCGCATTTCTTTCTGAACCCCGACCCGATTGACCGTAACCTTGGGTTGCGTGGCGATTGCCCGCCTGAAAACGAGATGTTCTACCATCAGGGGCACCGCGGCCTTGACCGCTGGGGCGGCGCTTTTTTTTGCGGCTCCGCATCGGTGCTGCGGCGTGCCGCGCTGGATGATGTGGGCGGGTTTGCTGGCGAAACCATCACCGAAGATGCGGAAACTGCGCTGGAAATTCACAGTCGCGGCTGGAAAAGCCTGTATGTCGATCATGCGATGATTGCGGGGCTGCAACCTGAAACTTTTGTGACCTTCATCGAACAGCGCGGGCGCTGGGCGGCGGGTATGATGCAGCTTTTGATGCTGAAAAACCCCTTGCGCCGCAAAGGCATGAGTCTGAGCCAGCGCCTGTGCTACCTGAATTCCATGACATTCTGGCTGTTTCCGCTGGTGCGGATGGTCTTCATTCTGGCACCCTTGGCCTATCTGTTTTTCGGGCTGCACATCTTTGTGGCCACGATTGAAGAAGTGCTTGTCTATATGGGTGCCTATATGGCCATCAGTTTCATGGTGCAGAATGCCCTTTATGCACGGGTGCGCTGGCCCTTGATTTCGGAACTTTATGAAACCGCGCAGGCGCCCTATCTTTCGGGTGTGGTCCTCAAGACGATTTTCAAGCCGCGCGGGGCGAAGTTCAATGTGACCGCCAAGGACGAAGTCCTGATCGAGGACTATATCTCGCCCCTGTACAAGCCGTTATTGATTGTCTGGGTTCTGGCGCTGATGGGGGTTCTGGCGGCAGGCATTCGCTGGTTCATGTTCCCCGGCGACCAAACCATTTTGTCCATCGTCGGGGGCTGGGCTGTTTTCAACTTTCTGATTGTCAGCGCCGCACTGCGCGCCATCGCAGAACGCCAGCAACGCCGCGGTGTGCCCCGTGTGGAGATGAGCGTGCCCGCCGTTGCCGCGATTGGCCGCAATGACACGTTCAGCTTTACAGGCGCCACGGTTCTGGATTCCTCGACCAGTGGCGCGCGGCTGTTGCTGCGCCCCGGACCAGATACCGACATGGCCGAATTTTCCGCACTTGAGAAGGGCTACATCTTTTATTTTACACCGGAATTTCCCAAATCCCCGCATCTGGAAAATGCCATCTGCGTGCAGGTTCAGAATGTCCAGCGCACCAATGCTGGCGTGATTGTGGGGGTGCGCTATGACCCCGGGCAGCCCATGATCGTGCGTGAAACCATCGCGCATCTTATTTTCGGGGATTCTGCTGTATGGGAAACCATCCGCGAAAGCAGGAACAAGCCCAAGGGCCTGTTTTCGGGCTTCGGGTATGTGGTGTATCTGGCGTTCAGCGGGGTGTATCACACTATGGTCGCGCTGGCCGGTGAACCCGCCCGCCGCCAGCGTGCCGAAGAACGCGACCGTGCCGAAGTCGGGGTGACGCAGGCGCCCGCGCATATTCTGGCATTTGGCGAAGCCTTTGATCCTGTTGTGGTCAATCCCGACATGCCCCGACCCTATTCCACGGCCACGCACCGGCAGGTGCTGCACCAGATGACTGCCGCCCCAATACCTTCGGTCCAGCCATACCCGAACCCGGAGGTTCCAAGATGAGCGCGCGCGCCAGCGGACGCGCGGCATATGCGGTATGCGCCGCCGCGTTGTTGCTGACTGTCATGGGCGGGGGAATCTTGCAGGCCCAGACATCTGGCGGGGGGCTTATCCTGTTGCCGGACAATGACGGGCTTTCGGGTGGGGTGGAAAACGAACCAGGCACGTCCGGACCAAGCGACGACAGGTTTGATCCTGCACGGCGCGGGTTGGACAGTGCCGCGCAAACCGGCGCACAGGGTTGGGTGTCCCCCTTGCGGCTGACAGACCTGCAAATACCCGTCAGCGGCACGGCTGCGCGTATCAGCGGTGAACGCCAGATGGTGGCATTTGATCTGTATGTCAGTTCCCCGTCATCGCATAACCAGTTGCAACTGTTCACACAATCCAGCATCGATTTGCTGCCCGAGCGATCCTCCATGCGGGTGTTGCTGAACGGGCAGGATATCGGTGTGGCCGGTTTGGGGAATTTCGATGGGTTTGACCGCGCAACCGTGGACATTCCCGACGGGCTGCTGACCGTCGGGCGCAACATTGTGCAGATCGAATTCCGTCAGGGTCACCGCATTTTCTGCGGGCCGGAAGCGTCCTTCGGGTTGTGGACCGATATTGACCTTGCGCAGTCCGGCCTTCTGGTGCGCGAGAGGCAAAGCACCATCGAGGCCGACGATTTCATGATGGCTTTCGCCGCGCAGGCCGCCAGCGGCGCCCCCGTTGAGATACGCGGGCTGGACCGGCTGGGACCGCAGGCCCCGGACTGGCGCCAGCATCTGATGCGCAGCTTCAACCAGACCTTTCTGGGTAGTCCTGTCGCGTTCCGGTTCAGCGATTACTGGACCGTGGAACAACAGGATCGTGCGCTTGCCAGAATTACAATTCTGCCAGCATCCAGCGGGCGCGTCAGTTATGTAACCGGCGGGGACGGCGCCTTTGTGATGGTGCTGGAAGTTGGCCCCGATACGCGGCCGCAAAATGTGCTGACGGCCATTGCGCAACTGGCCCCGCAACCCATGGCCAGCCGTGCCCCGTTGATTTCCCCTGAACAAGATGTGCCGCTTTCGGCGTTCGGGGTGCAAACAGAAAGCTTTTCCCAGCGCTATGCGCGGCGCGACTATCCGTTTCGCCTGCCCGATGACTGGCTGGTGCTGACCGCCGCGAAGGCGCGTCTGAATTTCGATTACGTCTATGCCACCGACCTGCCGAGGGAGTCGATGCTGTTGATCAGCGTCAATGGCGAAGCCATCCGCTTGTTGCCGCTGCGCGATGAAGGGGGGAAGCTGATTTCGCAGTTCCCGATTGATTTTGAAGCGCGCATCCTGCAGCCCGGCAGCAACCGCATGACATTTGAACTGATGGTTCCCGGTGATCCGCCGGATTTGCCCTGTCCTGCCGTGGAACGCCCCTTCCTGCAAATCAGCGACACGTCGACCCTGAATGTGCCCTACAGCCCGTCTATGGCAATTCCGGACATGGACCTAGCGTTCGGCGCGCTGACCCCTGACAGCATCCGGCGCAACGAGATGACGGCGCGCGCCTTCAGCGATGCCGATATCCTGACGCTGTCGGCCGCGCTGGCGCGTTCACAGGCTGATATGCGTGCCGCCACGCTGCACCTGATTTCGGTAGATGACCTTGGGTCTGTGCCTGCTGGCAAACACAGGGCTGACCGGCGCTTGCTGGAAGATATTGTGCTGACCGTTCCGCAAGTGCCCGGTGCGTCCCCCGATATGATGGCTGATGTGATGGACGACCCGTTTCAACGCCGTCGCCAGCAAGAAAGCGGGCTGAGTGTCGGCTTTGGTCAGGCATTCAGCACTGGGTGGAACCGGGTGTCCGACAGTCTGGCATGGGTGAAGGACCGCATATTCCCCAGTTCGGGCGAGCAACTGAACCAATGGCTGGCCAACCGGCGCGGGCAGGCCGTATTGTTCCATCTGGACCCGGCGCGTCCTGACGAAATCTGGATGCTGCGCAGCCCCGACAGCGACATAAACACAATTGCCCATGCGTTTGCCGCAGCGCGTGTCAGTGGTGCGGGGCCGCGTGGTCAGGTGTCGATACTGGGCCATCATGGGGCATGGCAAAACTGGATTGCACCTGATCGTCGCCCGCTATTGCTGGAACCGTGGTCGCTGCGGAACTTTCGCTATGCGATGGGGAATTTCGTGTCTGCGCGGCCCATCTTCTTTACCCTCATGATCATTTTCCTTGCGCTGCTTTCGGCCGTGATTGCGCTGCGTCTGGTCATTTCAACAAGAGACACCAAGTCATGAACAGAAGAACACTGATTGCCGGGCTTGGCGCGGTTGCGGCTGTTGCAGGCGGCATGCCGGCTATGGCCTTCGGGACAGTTGATCTGGCGGTTTCCGCAAGGCCGGTCTGGGACAGTTGGAAAGCCGCGTTTCTGGGCAGTGACGGGCGCGTGATTGACGGGTTGCAGCGCGATGCCAGCCATTCCGAAGGGCAGGGCTATGGCATGCTTCTGGCAACTGTGTTTGATGATGCGGCAAGTTTTCAGTCCATGTATCAATGGACAGAACGGCATCTGGCCATCCGGCCCGACCCGCTTCTGGCGTGGCGCTGGCTGCCGGGGCAGGGCAATCCGGTGCCCGACCGCAACAATGCATCAGACGGGGATCTGTTTTATGCCTGGGCGCTGATGCGCGCGGCAACAAAGTTCGATAATCGCGCCTATCTGCTGCGCGCCCAGCAGATTGCGCAGGCACTTGCGGAAACATGTGTTGTGGCCATGCCCGGATCGTCCGACCAGACGCTGTTCGTGCCTGCAAGTTTCGGTTTCGTGCATGACAGCCACATTACCATAAACCCGTCCTATTACATGCCACTGGCCATGCGGGAACTGGCTGCGGCCACTGGCGTCAGCCGTCTTGCCATTTGTGCCCAGCAAGGCGAGGCCCTGTTGAACCGGATTGCCGCTGAAGGGCTGGTGCCCGATTGGGTGGATATTCGCGCAGGCGCCATCAGCGGGTCGCAATCCCTGTCGTCCAATGCAGGCTATGAAGCGATGCGCGTGCCGTTATTCATGATCTGGTCGCGCGTGCCGCAACACGCGGCGGTCCAGCGTATGGTTGCAGTGTATGAACGCACTGTGCAGCCCGGTGTTGGCGTGCCCACAGTGATTGAACCCCTGTCTGGCGTGGTGCTGGAAACCAGTGGTGATATGGGCTATCAGGCCCTTGCGGGGTTGACCATGTGTTCCGCGCAGAACAGTCTTGGTGCGGCCATCCCGCCCTTCACCCCGAACCAGCCCTATTACCCTGCCTCATTGCAGTTATTTGCAATGATCGCCGCGAATGAAACCCTTCCGGAATGTGTGCCGCTATGACCAGTATCCCGCCAAAATTTCGTCCCCTTGCGCTTGCAGGGTTCCTGTTTGCGGCGTCGGCCACGGGGCTGATGGCACAAACCGCCAGCTATGATGACCTGCGCGCGCTGCGGTATTACCTGACGCAGAATGACGGCCCCGCCGCACAGGCAGAGTTGCGCCGCCTGCGCGGGGCGTTTCCGGACTGGCGCCCGCCATCGGACCTCAATCAGCTGCTTGCCGCCCCGCCTGCAGCAGCCGCCGTGGACGAGGCCGCAATCTGGCGGCGCATCGAAGCAAGGGATTATGTCACTGCACGCCGCCTGATAGATGACGGGCGCGCCCGTGTCGCGGGCTGGACGCCGCCTTCAGATATGCTGCGTGTGCTGGAAATGAACGAAGCACAAAGCAGTTTTGACGCTGCCGTGGCCAGTCGTGATGCGGGGCAGGCAATCGCCGTCGCCCGCCGTTCCCCCCAGATCATGACCTGCGAGCGTATCAACAACGCGTGGCTTCTGGCCGATATGTATGTTCTGGCGGGGCAGGTGCCAGCGGCGCTGACGACCTATCGCAATTCTGTCCAGTCCTGCACCAGCTTCAGCCAGATGCAGCCCACGTTGCAAAAGGCCAGCGCCGTGGCATCAGGCCCGCAATTGCGGGAATTGTTCGCAGTGGCGCGCGCGGCCAATAGCGGGGCGTCGGCGCAACTGGACGCCCTATATGCGGAACTGACGGGCGGGGGCACCGCCGCGGCACCACAGGCCGCAGCCCCCGCGCCCCAACGACAGGCCGCCGCCCAACCTGCACCCATGCCCCAGACCAGCGCGCCAGCCGTTCCGCAAACTGCCGCGCCGACCAACCTGCCCTTGCAAGGTGACCCCCGCCTGGCAGAAGTGCGCCGCTTGAAAGAGCAGGAACAATTCGCGCGCTGCCTTGCCTCATCCGCCGCACCAAGGTCGCTGGATGTGCTATACGAGCGTTCATGGTGCGCCTATAGCCATGACCGCCCGACCGAAGCGCTTTTCGGTTTTCAGCAAGCTGCGCGGGCAGGGGACCGGCTGGGGCCGAATGTGGGCCGCGATGCCACGTTCGGCATGGCGCTGTCCTATTTGTCGATGAACATGACCGAACAGGGGGCGCAGGTTGCATCTCAGGTCAATCTGGACCCCACCCAGCGCCGGGAGATCGAAAGCATCGTTCTTGACCAGCGCGGGGTTCGGGCCTACCGTTTGGGGGATTATGGCCACGCGATCGGGTATTTCAACGCATTGGAACAGGTGAATGGCAGTTTGCGCCGCGATCTGGCCATGCTGCGGGCCTATGCCTATTTGAATTCCGGCCAAAGAGGCGTGGCCCTTGAACAGTTTGAAAGGCTGCATTCGCAATTGGCAACGGCCGAAACACGCCAGGGGTTGAACGCCTCTCGCGGTCCATGACAGGATCATGGCCGCAGGGCGCAGTCGGGTGATTTCAGAAACAAGCTGACAGTCAGGTGCCGTGTCGGTGTCAGACAAAACACTGGCCGCGCACGCGCCCAACGCGGCTTCGTGGACAAGCCGGTGCGCTGCTTGCAGGTGGGGGGCTGTTGCCCCGTTCCGCAAAACTAAGCCTTTAGCATATCGCGTTCGCGGGACATGCTCTGACTTATGGGTTTCGCATGCCCCAGGCGCTTAAACCGCTTCCCACTTTCGGACGGCAGGCGCTACAGGCTTGGAAAGTGTCGCGGTCACTTGCGGTCGCCCGACCCATTCCACCCCCCTTTATGGTCGCGCGCCTTTATGCGTGAAACCGTGTTCCTGTTTCGCACGACACGCGCTGGCGCTGCAAGCTATGCCGCGCAACGCGGCCATTCTTCAGGCCAAAGGGGCGCAATGCGCCCCCTTCCTTTTGACATCAAGATGACCGTTTACACCGGGTCTACGCGTTTGACGCCACTGCCTTTAGCTGTGGTTTGCCGCCGCTGGGGCCTGAATGGCTGTCCATGAAATCCATGACCAACGGTCTTATGTTGTTGCGCCATGATTTGCCTGCGAAAATGCCGTAATGCCCGGCGCCGGGTTCCAGATGGCTTGCTTTCAGGTCGTCTGTCAGCCCCGTCAACAGACCCAATGCCGCAAGGCACTGGCCGGGCGCGCTGATGTCGTCCTTCTCGCCCTCAACAATCTTGACGGCGACTTTGGTAATCTTGCCGATATCGACCTTGTGTCCATCGACGACAAACGCATTGCGCGCGATTTCGCGGTCTTTGAAAATCCGTTCCACTGTGGACAGGTAGAATTCTGCAGTCATGTCCATGACGGCCAGATATTCATCGTAGAAGCGGTTGTGTTTGTCACTTTCGCCATCTTCCCCGCGCGCGGCTGCGGAAATCTTGTCGGCAAAGGCATTGGCGTGGCGTTCCAGATTCATCGAAATGAACCCGCCCAATTGCAACAGCCCCGGATAGACCAGCCGCCCCACGCCGCTGTATTTGAACCCCACCCGCTGGATCGCCAGATGTTCCAGTTGGCCCATGGTCACACTGCGCCCGAAATCGGTCACTTCTGTGGGGGCTGCGTCCGGGTCCACCGGCCCACCCGTCAGCGTCAGGGTGCGCGGCTGCGCGTCCGGTTCCAGTTCCGCCAGATAGGCAGTTGCCGCAAGCGCCAGCGGCACAGGCTGGCAAATGGCCAGAACATGCGTATCCGGCCCCATATGGCGCATGAAATCCACCAGATACAGCGTGTAATCTTCGATGTCGAACTTGCCTTCGGACACGGGAATGTCGCGGGCATTGTGCCAGTCGGTGACCCAAACTTCACAATCAGGCAGCAGACTGCCGACGGTTGACCGCAGCAAGGTTGCATAATGCCCCGACATGGGGGCAACCAGCAGCACGCGGCGGGGCTTTTCCGGGCGGTCATGCACCTTGAAGCGCAGCAGATCCCCGAAGGGGCGCGCGACTTCTACGATTTCTTCGACAACATGATCGCGGCCATCTGCGCCCACAACGGAGCGGATGCCCCAGTCAGGCTTGATGACCATGCGCGCGAAACTGCGTTCTGTCACGCGGCCCCATGCCGATAGCGCCTTGAACATCGGGTTTGGAACCATGCCCCAGATCGGGTATGATGCGAAAGCGCGCGCAGACGCGCCCATCCACTCATTCGTGTTTCGGATGGTTTCCATCATATCATAGGTTGCCATGCCCTTCATACCAGTCCCTTTCAAGCTGCCCGGTTTTCCCGTAGCGATTCGGGTATACCTGACTTTACTTAACCATCAGCTACTTTATGCTGCACGTGCGAAGGATAGGGGGGAAATCTTTCCATGACAACTTCTGAATATGATACCGACCAAAAAGCTGAACGTATGAAGGCAAATATGGCACGCATAGAGGAGTTGACCGCGCGCCTGACCACTGCCCTTGCCCACCGCGAACAACCGCGCGGCAGCCTGCAAGCCCCGGATTCCGACATATTCGTGCAGGCCACCGCAGCATTCTGGACCGAGATGGTCAAGAACCCGTCCAAAATTCTGGAAAAACAGCTGGATTACTGGGGCAAGTCCCTGAAACATGTGGTCGAGGTTCAGGAAGCGCTGCGGGCCGGCAAGTTTCAGGCCCCCGAAGACCACACACCCGACGACCGGCGGTTTTCAAACCCGCTTTGGAAAACCCACCCGTATTTCAATTACATCAAGCAACAATACCTGACGGCCAGCGAAGCGGTTCAGGACACGGTCATGGCGCTGGACACAATCACCCCACGCGAGAAGAAACGCCTGCAGTATTTCACGCAGCAGATCGTCGACATGATGGCCCCGACGAATTTTCTGGCGACCAACCCCGATGCGCTGATGAAGGCCGTCGAGACAGAGGGCGAAAGCCTGATCCGGGGCTTGGAGAACCTTGTCAATGACATAGAAGCGGGCGGCGGTGAATTGCTGGTAAGCCTGGCTGACAAGGAAGCGTTCAAGGTGGGCGAAAATCTGGCAACAACCCCCGGCAAGGTGGTTTTCCGCAACCGCATGTTCGAACTGATTCAGTATGCGCCCACCACCGAACAGGTATACCGCACCCCTGTCGTGATCTTTCCGCCATGGATCAACAAATTCTACATCATGGACCTGAAGCCGCAGAACAGTCTGATAAAATGGATCGTGGATCAGGGCTACACGCTGTTTGTCGTGTCCTGGGTGAACCCTGATGCCAGCTATGCTGATGTCGGCATGGATACCTATGTCGAAGAAGGCTACCTGGAGGCCATTCGCGTGGCCAAGGAAATCACCGGCGAGGCGCAGGTCAATGCGGTGGGCTATTGCATTGCGGGCACCACGCTGTCGCTGGTTCTGGCGTTGATGAGCAAACGCAAGGACAAATCCGTGCGGTCGACCACCTTCTTCACCACGCTTACGGATTTTTCCGACCAGGGCGAGGTCGGCGTTTTCCTGGAGGATGATTTCGTCGACGGCATAGAAGCAGAGTGCACCGAAAACGGGTATCTGGACAGTTTCTTCATGTCGCGGACATTTTCGTTCCTGCGATCAAATGATCTGATTTATGCGCCCGCAATCCGCAGCTACATGATGGGCGAAGCCCCACCTGCCTTTGACTTGCTTTACTGGAATGGGGACGGCACAAACCTGCCGGGGAAAATGTGTGTCGAATACCTGCGCGGGCTGTGCCAACAGGACCGCTTTGCCGCTGACAGTTTCCGCATTTGCGGCGAGGATGTCAGCATCAAGGATGTCAAACACCCGCTATGTGCGATTGCCTGCGAGACGGACCATATCGCGGCATGGCGTTCCAGCTTTCGTGGGGTGTCCCGGATGGGCAGCCGGGACAAGACATTCGTGTTGTCCCAATCGGGGCATATTGCCGGCATCATCAACCCGCCAACCAAAAGGAAATACGGCCATTACACCGGCGCAGCCCCTGACGGCAGCCCCGATGACTGGAAGGCAAATGCCGATTTCAACGAGGGGTCATGGTGGCCGCGCTGGGATGACTGGCTGAAAAGGCGGTCCGGCGCGAAAGTTGCCGCCCGTATTCCGGGTGATTCGTCCTTTCCGGCACTTTGCGATGCGCCTGGAACCTATGTCGTCAGTTCGAAAAATGACGATATGTCATAGGGTTAATTTTCCTTTACAAGAAAATGCTGCAGTGCAGAAAGAAATATCTTGAAATGCTGCGATGCAGCGCGCATATTGATTTCAGACGCAGGGAAAGGATGATCCTGAAACTGCAAGCCAGATAACACCAGGAGAGAGATTATGACCAAGACCGTTGATTACACCAAAATGATGAAAGACATGATGGGTGCATTCCCCATGGAAACCACCGCCATGCAGGATGCGTTCAAATCGCAAGCTGCCCTGGCCGAAAAAATGAGCAAGGTTGCGCTGGAAGCCGCTGAAAAGTCGACCGAAGTTTCGACCAAATGGACCAAAACAACCCTGGCCAAAGTCGGCGATGTGTCCACCATCAAGGAAGACCCCGCAGACTACACCAAGGCGCTGACCGATTTCGCATCGGCCCAGGCCGAGATGACAGCCGAGCATGTTGCCGCTTTCGCTGAAATCGCGAAAAAAGTGCAGATGGACACAGTTGAACTGCTGATGGCCGCTGGCAAGGACATGCAGGAAGAAACCGCTGCGGCCGTGAAAAAAGCGACCGACACAGCAACCAAAGCTGCAAAGACCGCTGGCGCGAAATAAGCGTCGGACCTGACTGCGAAGCGCATCGATGTCCTCCCCATCTGATGCCTTCAAAAAGGGCGAGCGTCATGCTCGCCCTTTTCTTTTGCAATTTGCTCGCCTAGTGTTGCTGCAATGCAAAACCCCAAGGAGGGACGCTCGTGGCCCAAGATGACAAACCGCTTCTGATCAAGCGCTACGCCAGCCGCCGGTTATACAACACCGAAACCAGTGATTATGTCACCTTGGAAGATATCGCCGGTTTCATTCGCGCCGGGCGCGAAGTGCAGATTGTCGATCTGAAATCAGGCGACGACCTGACGCGCCAGTATTTGCTGCAGATCGTTGCCGAACACGAAAGTCGCGGTGAAAATGTGCTGCCCCTGGATGTGCTGACGGACCTTGTGCGCAGCTACACCACCCAGGCGCAAAGTGTTGTGCCACAGTTTCTGGCCATGTCGTTTGAAATGCTGCGTGACGGGCAGTCGCATATCGTGGAAAACATGACGCGCGCCAATCCCATGGCGGCCATGCCGGGGTTCGAAGAAATGCAGCGCCAGCAACAAGCCTTCATGAAAACAATGATGGCCGGATGGCCGCCCATGGCCGCCACCAACGACCCCGAAGGCGACAAAACCCCGTCAGATGAATTGTCGGATATCAAGCGCCAGTTGGCAGAACTGCAAAGCAAGCTGTCAGGGCTGGACAAGTAGTCACCACCCCAGCCGGTCCCGCAGGGCAAACCACGTCATCGCCAGGGCCAGAAGCGGGCTGCGCAGCGCCGACCCCCCCGGAAATTGCGGCAGGTCCAATGCCGCCATCAGATCGAATTCTTCGGCCTGTCCCGCGATGGTGTCTGCCATGATGCGGCCCGCCAGGGTGGCCATGCCGACACCCGCCCCTGAATAGCCAGACGCCGACAGGATATTTGGCGCGATGCGCGCGAAATGCGGCATGCGGTTGACAGTGATTGCCAGCGTCCCGCCCCATGCATAGTCAATGCGCGTGTCGTGCAACTGTGGAAAGACCTGCAGCATGGGTTTGCGCACTGTTTTCAGAATGTCGGGAAAGCGGTAGCCGTAACTTTCGCCCCCGCCGAACAACAGCCGCCCGTCGCGGGACTGGCGGAAATAGTTGATGACGAATTTGCTGTCAGCCACGGCCACATCCTGCGTCAGCACAGTGCCTTGGGGCAGGGGGGCGGTTGCCACAATGAAATTGTTGATGGGCATGACCCGGGCGGCAACCTGCGGGGCCAGCCCCCCCAGATAGCCGTTTGCCGCCAGCAGCAGATGGTCCGCTTCCACATGTCCATTGCGGGTTCTGGCGCAAACGCGCGTGCCTTGGGTAATAGTTTCCACAAATGTGTTTTCGAATATCTGCGCGCCCGCTGCCTGCGCCGCGCGCGCCAGTCCCAGCGCATAGGCCAGCGGGTGGACATGGCCCGCGCCCATGTCCAGCGTTCCGCCCTGATAGGCGTCTGAACGGATAATGGCCTGTATGTCGGCGCGGTTCAGCGGCTTGACCTGATCGTAGCCATATTCCCGCGCCAGCTTTTCGGCATAGGCATGGGAATGGGGCACATCGCGCGCCTGCCAGTCCGCATGAATGACACCGGGGCGAAAGCGGGTGCCCATGTCGTGGGTCGCAATCAGATGCTTGACAAGGGCCTTCGCGTCCTCTCCGATCTGCCACAGTTTGCGCGCATCATCGCGGCCCACCATGCGTTCGATTGCGTCCTGTTCAATGCGTTGGCCCGAACTGACCTGACCGCCATTGCGCCCGGACGCGCCAAACCCCGCGCGGTGCGCTTCCAGCACTGCAACGCGGTAGCCCCGCTGCGCCAGATGCAACGCGGCGGACAGGCCGGTATATCCCGCCCCCACAATGCAGACATCGACCTGTACCGCGCCTGCCAGCGGGGGCAGGGGCGGCAGCGTGTCGGTTGATGCCGCGTAATAGCTTGGCGGGTATGTGCCCGCCGCGTCATTGGCAAACAGCAGGTTCATACGTTCAAAAGCAGATGTTCGCGTTCCCACGGACTGATGACCTGCAAGAACTCGTTATATTCGTCGCGTTTGACAGCGCTGTATATCCGGCAAAATTCTGGTCCCAGGATTGTGTGCAGCTTCTGGGCATTGTCGAACATGTCCAGCGCCGCGCCCAGTGTCATGGGCAGTTCATTGTCGTCCATATAAGCGTTGGTTGTGCATTGCGCGCGCGGATGCTGCTGTTCCTTCAAGCCCAGATACCCACACGCAAGAGAGGCCGCGATACCCAGATAGGGGTTGCAATCCATGCCTGCCAAACGGTTTTCCACCCGCCGCGAGGATGGCGAGGATATGGGAACACGCAAGCCCGTAGTGCGGTTGTCATACCCCCATTCCAGGTTGATGGGGGCCGCAAAATCAGGAACATAGCGGCGATAGCTGTTCACATAGGGCGCAATCAACGCCACAGCCGAAGGCAGGTGGCGTTGCAGGCCCCCGATGAAATGCATGAACATTTCCGTGCTTTCGCCGTCTTTCGTGGAAAACAGGTTCTGTCCGGTTGCAATATCAATCACCGAATGGTGGATATGCATGGCGCTGCCCGGCTCGCCTTCGATGGGTTTGGCCATGAAGGTGGCGAACATGTCGTGGCGCAAGGCTGCTTCGCGGATCATGCGTTTGAAAAAGAACACCTGATCGGCCAGTTGGATCGGGTCGCCATGCGCCAGGTTAATCTCGACTTGTCCGGCGCCGCCTTCTTGCAAGATGCCGTCAATTTCCAGCCCCATGGCTTCGGCGAAATCATAGATATCGTCGATCACCTTGCCGTATTCGTCCACCGCTGACATGGAATACGCCTGCCGCGCTGCCGCGCGCCGCCCCGTGCGGCCCATGGGCGGAATGATCGGCATATTGGGGTCGGTGTTGCGCGCGACAAAGAAGAATTCCAGTTCCGGCGCGATAACAGGTTGCCAGCCTTCGGCGCGATACAGGTCCAGAACTTGTTTCAGCACATTGCGCGGCGCGGTGGGAATGGGGGTGCCGTTCGCATCTTCTGCATCATGGATGATCTGCAAGGTCCAGTCGGCGGTCCATGGCGCGGCAGTGGCAGTGGAAAAGTCGGGGCGCATGATCATGTCGGGTTCCAGATCCGCGCCATCCCTGAATTCCGCCCAGCCGCCGGTGATTGTCTGCAAAAAGATGGATGTGGGCAGGTAATATGTCGTTGCGCCGTCAAACTTGAACGCGGGCATGGCCTTGCCGCGGGCCACGCCCGCCATATCGGCAATGATGCATTCAACCTCGTCCAGCCTGCGCCCGCTAAGGTAGTCGCGTGCGGTTTGGGGGATCTGATCTCTCCATTCGGCCATTGGGCCTCCTACAGGGGGTTCACGCGCGGGATGCGCTGCTGCGTTTTCTGTCGTGATGTTGGAAAAGTGCCACAATCTGGTCGGCAATGATATTGGAATCGCGCGGGCCCCCTTGCGCGGCACTGGCCTGGTCCAGCAAGGATTCAGGGACAACACCCTTGCCGCGCGTGTCAATCAGCCCCTGTATGAACCTGTCGGAGAATTCCGGATGGGCCTGCACGGAATAGCCCTGATCGCTATAGGACAGCCCGGCATAGCGGCAGAATTCATTGCTGGCGATGATCCGCGCGCCATGTGGCGGGGTCAGCACCTGATCTTGGTGCCATGCGTTCAGGGTCAGGATTTTTCCTTCAAAATCATACTCTTGCGCGCCAACGGCCCAGCCGCCCTGGTATTTCCCCACCTGTCCGCCAAGCGCTTGCGCCATGACCTGATGGCCAAAGCAGATACCGGCAACAGGCAGTTCTGCGGCAAAGGCATCGCGGATGAATTGTTCCAGCGGTGCGATGAAGGCATGGGGTTCATATACCCCATGGCGTGATCCCGTAATCAACCAGCCATCGGCCGCGTGGACGGATGCGGGAAAGTCCAGTCCTTCGACATGCCATGTCTGAAAAGTGAAACCGCCGCTGGAAAGCAGTCTTTCGAACATTGCGGGGTAATCCCCCAATTCACTGCGCAGTATTTCCGGGGATTGCCCGGTTTGAAGGATGCCGATTTTCATTGTTGCGAACTTTCGGAATTTGGCCAAGGCTAGCAGTGTTGCAATGCGCGGGCAAGGATGCGGTCAGACCGTTTCCAGATACAGGTCCAGAACTTTCTGTGGCTCCAGCCCTTGCAACGCGGCCATTTCCTGACGTTTTGTGCGGATCATATTGTCCAGCAACATCGGGTCAAAGATACGGCGCATCGCAGCGGAGTGTTCGAATGACGCCAGCGCTTCGGACCATGTTGCGGGTATTTGCGGCAGGTCCTGCGCATAGGCATCGCCCTTGATGGGGGCAGGGGGGGCAAGCGCGTCTTCCAACCCCAGGGCCATGCCGCCCAGCACTGCCGCCATCACCAGATAGGGGTTCACATCGCCACCTGCAACGCGGTGTTCCAGCCTGCGCGCGCGCGGGGCGCCCAAGGGAACGCGCACTGACGCCGTGCGGTTTTCATAGCCCCATGCAATGGCAGTGGGTGCATGCGCACCGGGCACAAGGCGGTCATAGCTGTTGGCATGGGGCGCAAAGATCAATGTGGCCTCCGCCATGCTGGCCAGCGTGCCGGCAATGGCATGGTGCAGCGCCGCGCTGCCCTCGCGCCCGCCATTGTCAAATATGTTCGCGCCGTCGCGGTCCTGCAAGGACGCATGCAGGTGCATGCCACTGCCCGACGCCCCCGAATAGGGTTTGGCCATGAAACTGGCGGCCATGCCGTGCTGGCGGGCCAGTCTGCGCACCAACAGCTTGAACAGCCATGTGTCATCGGCCATTTTCATGGGGTCGGACCCGTGGTTCAGGTTGATTTCAAACTGCCCCGGCCCCGCTTCCGACGTGGCGGTGTCGGCGTCAATGCCCATCGCATCGCAGCCGTCATAAAGCGCATCGAAAAAAGCGTTGAATTCATCAAGCATGCGCAGCGACAACGTGGCCGCCCCGATGGCCCGCCGCCCCGATACCGGACTGACCGGCGGCAGGTATTCCGGCCCGCTGTCATCAATCAGGTAGAATTCCAGTTCGGTGGCCGTGATTGCGGTCAGGCCACGGGCCTGCAGGCGCGCGACAACCTGTGACAACGCATGGCGCGCATCCCCGGCGAAGGGGCGGCCATCATCATAATACATGCTCATCGGCAGAAGCGCGGCGTCCGGCCCGATCCAGGGCATGGGCAATAGCCCGCGTTCCGTCGGGCGCAGAAATCCGTCCGCATCGCCTGTCTGGAACAATAGCGGGCTGTCCGCGATGTCATTGCCCCAGATATCAAGGTTCAGTGCTGAAAGCGGCATTTTCGCTTCGCCGCGCATCAGTTTTTCATATTGCACGGCCGGCACCCGCTTGGCGCGGGCCTGTCCGTTCAGGTCGGGAATGGCGATGCGGATATTCTGCAATTTCTGGGCGTCCATGTCCTAGCGGATGTATTGGGGGCGAAACCGCAGGCGCTGGCGGCGTTCGCGCGGAAGATGGCGGTTCAGGCGCAGATTGGCCAGTGCGAATATGCCAATGATAACCAGCGTCAGCGCCACGAAATAGGCCGCCACAATCGGATAGGCCACAAACGGGTTGAAGGTCTGGTCCACGAAATAGCGCGCGTAATAGAACGCCTCGCCGGATTGTTGGCGCGCGGGGAATGCGGACAAAAAGACCAGCGTGGTGGAATGCGTCAGAAAGATTGCTTCATTGGTGTAACTGGGCCATGCCAGCCGCAACATGGACGGAAAGACAACGCGCCGGAACTTGGTCATGCCCTGCATGCCGTAGGCGTCCGCGGCTTCCAGATCGCCCTTGGGGATGGACCGCAGCGCGCCATAGAACAATTCCGCCGAATAGGCCGTGGTGTTGAGCACCAGAACCACCAGCCCGCCCACCTGTGCGGTGGTCAGCGCGCTGGTATCAATGGTAAGTGTGGTGACGCCAAGCGGGATTTCCAGCCCCGTGCGCGGCAGCAGGATAAACAGCGCATAGAAGAAGAAGAACTGGATAAACAGCGGCGAGCCGCGAAACACAAACACAAACGCAGATGCAGGACGATTGACCCATGCGGTCTGGCTGAATTTGGCCAGCGCAACACCAGTGGCCAGAAAGAAACCCACAGCAACGGCGATAGCCGCAAAATAGATGTTCCAGATCAACCCGCTGCCGATCAGGAAAATCTGGTCGCAAAGCGTGATGTCCAACCCCCGCGGCAACAGGTTTTCGCCATATTGCCGCCCCAGCGCGCGCAGCCCATAGGCTTGGAAACTTTCCAGACAGGTCCTCATGGCGCGGCCCTTCGCTGGCGTTCGCCCGCCGCTGTGGCCTGACCGCGCGACAGCTTGTCATTCAGCCGCGCGAATGCCCGTTCGCTGGCCCATGTCAGCGTCAGGTAGAAACATAGCAGAACAAGGAAATACCACACCCGCCAGTCAGGATGCGGATAGGTAAACAGCGAAGTTTTCTGCCCGCCCAATTCGCGCGCCCAATACACAATGTCCTGAATGCCCAGCAGGAACAAAAGCGGCGTGGCCTTGGTCAGGATCTGCCAGATATTGGACAGGCCCGGCAGCGCATAGACCCACATTTGCGGCAGGATAATACGCCGGAACGCCTGACGCTGCGTCATGCCATAGGCTTCGGCGGTTTCGATTTGTGCCTGCGGCACGGCCCGCATGGCCCCGAAAAGTGTGTTGGCCACAAACGCGCCGAAAACCAGCGCGAAGGCGACGACGGCCATGAAAAACCCATAGATATCATACACCCAGCGCGGCGAATTTACCGGCGGCACCTTGGCGTCGCGGCAAACAATGAAATCATTTCCCTGCCGGATGGGTTGGTCCCAGTCGGGGCAGTTGATCTGGTGCATGACCCATTCAATCCCTTGCCCCAATGCAATGGGAACAAACAGGAAAAACACGATATCAGGCACACCGCGCACGATGTTGACATACCCCTTGCCCAGCCATTGCAGCGGCGCAATGCGCGAGCGCAGCGCCAAAGCCCCCGCCATGCCCATGGCAAGCGCAGCAGGCGCGGTGATGGCCAGAAGCAGCAGCACCACCCCGAAGGCGCGATAAAAATTCAGATGGGTTGCGCTTGTCAGATAACAGGCGAACCACTGCCATTCCGGCAGGCTGGACGGGTCGGTGCAAAAACTGAACATGCGCGCGCACAAGGCCACAGGCGGGGCGTGGTGGCCCCGCCTGATGGGGTATCAGTCAAACAACGGGTGTTCGTCGCCAAACCATTTGACGATCATTTCATTCAATGTGCCATCGTCCTTCATGCTGGCGATTGCGGCATCAAGGGTTTCGCGCAGGCTGTCATCGCTTTGGCGCAGGCCAATTCCGATTCCGCCACCCAGCAACACGTCATCGCCCAGAAACACCAGTTCACCACCCGAATCGCTGACATAGGGTGCCAGAAATGCCTTGTCGGCCAGCACGGCATCGGCTTCGCCGTTGCGCAGCGCGGAAATGGTTTCATCAGGGGTCGGGAATTCCAGCAGGTCTGCGTCGCCTTCTGCGACATGGCCTGCCTGAATGGTGTTGGATTGCGCGGCAATCACGCCGCTGTCCCGCACGGAATCGTCGGTCCCCGCCAGCCCGATATAGGCCGAGGGTTCGGGCAGCAGATAGTTCTGTGTGAAAGCAATCACTTCCATGCGCGCGTCGGTGATGCTCATGCCCGCCATGATGGTGTCGTAATTGCCCGACACCAGATTGGGGATGATCGTGTCCCAGTCATTGATGACCCATTCGCAGTTCAATTCCGCGCGGCGGCAAATCTCGTCGCCCAGTTCGCGTTCATAGCCGTCCAGTTCGCCGGTGGCGTCGTTGATGAAGTTATAGGGGGGGTAGGCCCCTTCGGACCCCATGCGCACCACGTCTTGCGCCATTGCCCCGGACGTTGCCAAGGCCAATGCAGCCAGCGTCAGGCTTGTTGTTTTCATAACAATCTCCCTTATGGTTGTTGGATTATGCCTCAGGCCGCTTGCGCATGGCTGAGGAATTGTTTGAGCCGCGCCGATTGTGGCGTCTTGAACAGCGAGTCCGGCGGGCCTTGTTCCTCGATCCTGCCATCATGCAGGAAAATGACATGATTCGACACATCTGCCGCCAGCCGCATGTCATGGGTGACAATCAGCATGGTGCGCCCTTCCTGGGCCAGGGCCTTGATCACGCGCACCACTTCCTGTTCCAGTTCCGGGTCCAGCGCGGATGTGGGTTCGTCAAACAGCAGTGCTGCCGGTTCCATGCACAGCGCGCGCGCAATCGCTGCGCGTTGTTGCTGCCCGCCCGACATTTGCGCGGGAAACACGTCTGCCTTGTCGCCAATGCCCACCTTGTCCAGCAGCGCGCGTGCGCGGGCCTCGACACTGGCGCGGTCCTGTTTAAGGACATGAAGCGGCGCTTCCATGACATTTTGCAGCACGCTCATATGCGCCCACAGGTTGAAACTTTGAAACACCATCGACAGGTTGGTGCGAATGCGCGTCACCTGTGCGCGGTCTGCAGGGTGGCGCCCCTGTCCCGTGCCGCGCCAGCGCACGGGTTCGCCCTGAAACAGGATGTCGCCTTGCTGGCTGTCTTCAAGCAGGTTGCAGCACCGCAACAGCGTGGATTTGCCCGAACCAGATGATCCGATCAGTGACACCACGTCCCCCTTTTGCGCGTTGACGCTGACCCCCTTGAGCACGTCCAGCATGCCATAGGATTTATGCAGATCGCGGATTTCTATTACGGGCGTCGTGGGCATGGGTCCTGTCGCAGTATTTCCGGTGGTAAATACTAACACGCAAAACCACGATAAACGCAAGCCTGTGCGTCAGATCGGCGCAAATGTCCCTACGTCAACGCCGGACTTGCCCTGTGGGTGTGCGCATGCGCGGCGCGCGCGGGCAAATAAAAACCCCCGCAGGACGGGCCTGAGGGGGTTCGCATTTCCGATATGGCATGCGCCATACGGGGCGGCTCTGACGGATCAGACCATACCTTCGCGTTGCGCCTTCTTGCGCGCCAGTTTGCGCGCACGGCGGATCGCTTCAGCTTTCTCGCGGGCCTTCTTCTCAGAGGGTTTCTCGAAATGCTCTTTAAGCTTCATTTCACGAAACACACCTTCCCGCTGAAGTTTTTTCTTCAGCGCACGAAGCGCCTGATCGACGTTGTTATCACGAACCGATACCTGCATGTGGTTTTCACCACCTTTCCAAGTTAGAGTTGCATATAGTGCAGGAAGCGTTCGCATAGCAAAAACCATGTGCTATGTCTAGACACAAGCAACCCGTGAAAAGCAGGAGATGCGGCACCATGACCGATAAATCTGATAGAGTGCTGGATGCAGCGTTGAACCATGTTCCCTTCGATGGCTGGAGTGATGACAGCCTGCGCGCTGCCGCGCGCGATGTGGGGCTGGACGTGGCCCATGCTAAAGCCCTGTTCCCGCGCGGCGGTGTGGACCTGGCGCTGGCCTATCACCGGCGCGGGGACGGCCAGATGCTGGCACGGCTGGCAGAAACGGATTTGCAGCAATTGCGGTTTCGGGACCGCATCGCAACTGCCGTGCGCCTGCGGATCGAGGCCTGCGAGGACCGCGAACTGGTGCGGCGCGGCACCACGCTTTTTGCGCTGCCCCCCTATGCCGCAGACGGCGCGCGCGCGATCTGGGGCACGGCCGACCAGATATGGACGGCCCTTGGCGATACATCGCAAGATGTGAACTGGTATACCAAACGCGCCACCCTGTCGGGGGTGTATTCGGCCACAGTTCTGTTCTGGCTGGGCGATGACAGCGCGGGCGCACAGGCAACATGGTCGTTTCTGGACCGCCGCATTGATGACGTGATGCAATTCGAACGGGTGAAGGCAGCGGCAAACCGCAACCCGCTGTTGCGCACTGTGCTGGCCGGCCCGCGCGCAGTCCTGTCGTGCATCAAGGCCCCGTCCCCCGATCTGCGCAACGACCTGCCCGGACATTTGCGGCCCACGCCGCCCGCGCAGGGTTGACGCCCGCGCATTTGCGCCGCAGGTTGCGCCGGTTGTGGGATCACGCGGGGAAAGCTGGATGGCTGTCGGAAAAGAGATCGTAACCTGGTATGAAGGCCAGTGGCACAAGGGCAATGCCCCCATCATAGGGGCCGCTGATCATGCCGCTTGGCTGGGATCACAAGTGTTCGACGGGGCGCGCCAGTTTGACGGCGCGCGCCCTGATCTGGACCTGCATTCGGCGCGCATTATCCGGTCTGCGCAGGCCATGGGCATGGTGCCGCCTGTGGATGCGGATACAGTTCAGGGGCTTCTGGAAGAAGGCTGCAAACAGTTCGCCCCCGATGCAGCGCTGTATCTGCGCCCGATGATGTGGTCGCGCGACTCCGCGCCGGGTATTATTGACGCTGTGCCCGACAGCACCGGGTTTGCGATTTGTATCGAAGCACTGGCCATGCCCGAACCAGGCAGTTTTTCGCTGACAGTCTCGCCCTTTTGCCGGCCGCGCCCTGATATGGCCCTGACCGAGGCCAAGGCCGGGTCGCTTTATGCCAATAACGCCCGCATCATGGCCGATGCCCGCGCGCGCGGGTTTTCCAATGCGCTGTCACTGGATGTGGAGGGGCATGTGGCCGAAACCGCGTCCACCAATGTGTTCATGCTGCACGATGGGGTGGTGTTCACGCCCGTGCCCAACGGCATGTTCCTGAACGGGATTACCCGCCAGCGCGTTATCGGATTGCTGCGCGCCGATGGGGTCGAGGTTGTCGAAACCAGCCTGACCCTGGATGATTTCAATGCCGCGGAAGAAATTTTCGTGACTGGCAATATTGCCAAGGTGATGCCGGTGTCGCGCTATCTGGACCGCGACATGGGCACCCCCCGCATGGGGGAACGGGCGCGGCAGTTGTATTGGGACTATGCGCTGAGCGCTGCGGTATAAGCCGGGCGGGGTTTGGGGGCGCTGCCCCCTTGCCCCCCGGAGTATTTGGGGCAAGATGAAACGGGCAGGAGCGGGATGGATATGTCACATATGATGCGTGCGATAGAGATTTCTGCGCCCGGCGGGCCGGAGGTGTTGCGCGAAGCTGTCTGTCCGGTGCCGGTGCCGGGCGCGGGGCAGGTGGTGATCCGGCTGGCCTATGCCGGTGTCAACCGCCCCGATGCGTTGCAGCGCGCAGGTGCCTATGACCCGCCTGCAGGCGCGTCCCCCTTGCCCGGTCTGGAAGGGGCGGGGCATGTTGTGGCCCTGGGGGCAGGTGTGACGCGCTGGCAGATTGGCGATGCGGTCTGTGCGCTGTTTCCCGGCGGGGCCTATGCCGAATATGCCGCGACGGATGCGGGGCAGGTTTTGCCTGTGCCCGGTGGCATGTCGCTGAAAGCGGCGGCCTGCCTGCCGGAAACATTTTTTACGGTGTGGTCCAATGTGTTCATGCGCGGGCATTTGCAGGCGGGCGAGCGGTTTTTGGTGCATGGTGGGTCGTCGGGTATTGGCACCACAGCCATTCAGCTGGCGCATGCCATGGGCGCGCGGGTGTTTGCCACTGCGGGCAATGACGAAAAATGTGCAGCCTGTATCCAGCTTGGGGCAGAGCAGGCGATCAATTACCGCAATCAGGATTTCGTGGAGGTTTTGCAAGCAGAAGGCGGGGCGAACCTGATTCTGGACATGGTGGGGGGTGACTATATTCCGCGCAATCTGAAGGCGCTGGCTGATGACGGGCGACTGGTGCAGATTGCATTTCTGCAAGGCCCCAGGATTGCCGTGAATTTTGCGCCCCTGATGATGCGCCGCCTGACCATTACCGGGTCCACCTTGCGCCCGCAATCCGATGCGGCCAAGGCTGCCATCGCCGCAGAGCTGGAAGCGAAGGTCTGGCCATTGCTGCGTGACGGGCGGCTGGCCCCGGTGATGGACAGCGAATTTGCGCTGGCGGATGCAGGCGCGGCCCATGCCCGGATGGAAAGCTCCGTTCATATTGGCAAGATCGTTCTGAAAGTCGGGGACTGAAGGCGCCGAATATTCCGGCGTTCCGAGGGCGAAGGCCCTGCCCGCCGGGCGGGAAAGTCATCGTTTTTGTGCCTGCATCACAATCGGTCTTGCCAAGACGTGCCATTTTCTTGTGGAATGCAAAGATATAAAGACGGGTGCTGCGCGGCCCTGTATAGCCGTGTTTGCGCAACATCTGTCCAGCACAGGGAGATCACAATGACTGCATCAAAAGGCACACGAACAAACTGTTTCATCCTGGCCGCGACGGCCGCGATGGTGGTGCAAGCCAGTGCCGCGACTGCAAATAGTATTAATGTTTTCAATTGGTCAGACTATATCGCGCCTGACACGATCGAAAAATTCACTGCCGCAACCGGCATTTCCGTCAACTATGACGTGTTTGATTCCAACGAGACATTGGAAGCAAGGATGCTGGCAGGGTCGTCGGGGTTTGATGTGGTGGTTCCGACATCGGATTACATGCAGCGCCAGATCATGGCAGGGGTCTATCAGCCGCTTGAGCGCGACCTGTTGCCCAATCTGGAAAACATGGATGCCGACCTGATGGCGCTGGCGGCGGCGTTTGACGCAGATAACGCACATTCGGTCATTTACCTGTGGGGCACGACAGGTATTGGCTATAACACGCAGGCCGTGGCGGACCGGCTGGGCGAGGATTATGTGGTGGACAGCTGGTCCATCATTTTTGACCCTGAAAAGGCGGCGCTGTTTCAGGATTGCGGTATCGCATGGCTGGACACCGAAAAGGAACTGATTCCGCCGGCAATGCGCTATCTGGGTCTGGACCCCACCTCCACTTCGGAGGAGGATTTCAACGCCGCCGCCGAGATGTTGATGCAGGTGCGCCCGACAGTGCGCTATTTCCATTCGTCGCAGTATATTTCCGATCTGGCCAATGGCGAGATCTGCCTTGCTGTGGGGTGGTCGGGCGATGTGTTGCAAGCGGCCGAGCGCGCGTCCGAAACCGGCCAGAGTTTCGAGGTGGGCTATGCCATCCCCGATGAGGGCGCGCATTTGTGGTTCGACATGCTGACCATTCCCGCCGATGCGCCCAATCCCGAAGGGGCGCATGCGTTCATCAATTTCGTCATGGATGCGCAGATTGCAGCCGATATCACCAATTATGTGATGTTCCCCAATGCGAATGCGGCATCCACCCCGTTGATTGACGAAGCGGTGCTGAATGACCCCACAGTTTACCCATCGGATGCCGCGCGCGCAGGGTTCTGGACATTGCAGCCCTATGACAACCGCACCGAACGCGTAAGCACACGCCTGTGGACGCGTTTGCGCACAGGCCAGTAGCACCCGCCGCCGCGACCACATCAGACCTGTGGTCGCGGCGCATTTTTTCTGGCCCTTCTTCGGGAATGCCTTATGCCAAAACCAGCAATCGCGGCTGATACCAAACCCTGGCGCAAGTCAGGGTCGGTCCCGTTTATTTCCGTGCAGGGGCTGGTCAAACAGTTCAGCGATTTTACCGCCGTGTCGGATGTGGACCTGGACATCTACAAGGGCGAATTGTTTTGCCTGCTGGGGGAGTCGGGCTGCGGCAAATCCACATTGCTGCGCATGCTGGCCGGGTTTGAAACCCCGACCCACGGGCGCATTGTCATAGATGGCGAGGATATGGCCCGCGTTCCCCCGGACCGCCGCCCCACCAATATGATGTTTCAGTCCTATGCGTTGTTTCCGCATATGAGCGTGGAAAAGAACGTGGCCTACGGGTTGCTGCGCGAAGGGCTGGGCAAGCGCGAAGCCTATGCCCGCGCGGGCGAGATGCTGAAAATGGTCAAGCTGGAAAAACTGGCGCGGCGCAAACCCGACCAATTGTCGGGTGGCCAGCGCCAGCGCGTGGCCCTTGCGCGTGCGCTTGTCAAACGGCCCAAATTGCTGTTGCTGGATGAACCGTTGGGCGCGCTGGACAAGAAGCTGCGCGAAGAAACGCAGTTCGAACTGATCAAGATACAAGAAAGCCTTGGGGTGACCTTTATTGTCGTCACCCATGATCAGGACGAAGCGATGACCCTTGCAACGCGCATCGGGGTGATGAAGGACGGGATCATCAAACAAATCGGCGAACCGCAGGAAATTTACGAACGCCCCAATTCCCGTTTCGTGGCGGATTTTATTGGCACGGTCAACCTGTTCGAAGGCAAGGTGGATGCTGTTGCCCCTGATTTGATGCGCATTGAAACCGCAGAACTGGGACCAGTGCTGGTGCCGCCGCAAACAGGGCTGACGCGGGGCCAACAAGTCTGGGGCGGCGTGCGGCCCGAACGCTTTGCCCTGTCGCGCCAACGCCCCGACGGCGCACGCAACGCATGGGCGGGTGTGGTCGAGGAACTGGGCTATATTGGCCATATGACGCAGTATCGCATCCGGCTGGAAAACGGCCGCCTTATTCGTGCCAGCCAGTCCAACCGTCTGCGCGACGAAGACCCCATTTCATGGGATGAACAGGTCTGGATCAGCGTGCAGCCCGCCGCCTTCAGGGTGCTGACGGAATGAGGGGGGGGAACGCCATAACACGCTCAATCCCTTGGCGGGGCACGGCATGGGCCATGGGAAAACTGGGCCTGTCGGGGCGCACATTGGTGATTGCCATTCCCATGTTGTGGTTGCTGGTCTTTTTTCTGGCGCCGTTTTTCGTGCTGGGGCGCATTTCACTGGCCGAGGCGATCATTGCCCGACCGCCCTATACACCGCTGTTTGAACGCGGGCCTGACGGGGCGCTGGAAATTTTCGCCAGTCTGGAAAACTACCGCTTTTTGCTGACTGATGCGCTGTATCGCAACGCCTATCTGTCCTCGATCAGGATTGCCGCAGTTTCGACGATTTTCGCGCTGCTGATCGGCTACCCGATGGCCTATTTCATTGCCCGCGCCCCCGAACCGCGCCGGTCACTGTTGCTGCTGCTGGTCATCTTGCCATTCTGGACCAGTTTCCTGTTGCGGGTTTACGCATGGATGGGGTTTTTGCGCACCAATGGTGTGATCAATAACATGCTGATGGGGTTGGGGGTGATCGACCAGCCGCTGGTGATGATGCAGACTGATTTTGCGGTCTATATCGGCATCGTCTACACCTATCTGCCCTTCATGATTTTGCCGCTTTACGCCAACCTGACGAAACTGGACGGCGCGCTACTGGAAGCGGCCAGCGACCTTGGTGCCTCTCCGGTGGTGACATTTTTCACCGTCACCTTGCCGCTGTCGCTGCCGGGCATCGTGGCGGGGTCCATGCTGGTATTTATTCCCGCCATCGGGGAATATGTGATCCCCGCGTTGCTGGGCGGGCCGGACACGCTGATGATTGGCCGTGTGCTGTGGGATGAATTTTTCGGAAGCCGCGATTGGCCAGTGGCATCGGCGGTGGCGATTGTCATGCTGGTGCTGGTGGTCGCGCCCATCATGTGGCTGCAATCGGTGCAAAACCGGCGGGGGGCAGACTGATGCGGGGGTGGTTCCTGCCCTTGGCGGTGTTGCTGGGGTTCATCTTTCTTTATGCGCCCATCATTTCGCTGGTGGTGTTTTCCTTCAATGACTCGCGCCTTGTCACGGTCTGGGGCGGGTTTTCGACGCGGTGGTATGGCGAATTGCTCAATGACCGCCAGATTATCGGTGCGGCATGGGTCAGCCTGAAAGTGGCGTTCTTCAGCGCCACACTGGCAACGGTTATCGGCACGCTGGGGGCGTTTGTCCTGACGCGCTTCAGCCGCTTTACGGGGCGCTTGTTGCTGACGGGCATGATTACCGCGCCGCTGGTCATGCCCGAAGTGATCACGGGCCTGTCGCTGTTGTTGCTGTTCATCTCCATGGAACTGACGCTTGGTTGGCCTGCGGGGCGGGGGTTGGTCACCGTGATTATTGCGCATACGACATTTTGCGCAGCGTTTGTGGCGGTGATTGCGCAGTCGCGGTTGCGCAGCATGGACGAATCGCTGGAAGAAGCTGCGCGTGATCTGGGCGCAGGGCCTGTGCGGGTGTTTTTCGACGTTACCCTGCCCGTGATCACGCCAGCGCTGGTGTCGGGGTGGTTGCTGGCGTTCACCCTGTCGCTGGATGATCTGGTTATCGCCAGTTTCGTGACAGGGCCGGGAGCGTCAACCTTGCCGATGGTGATCTTCTCGAAGGTGCGGTTGGGCGTCAGCCCCGATGTGAACGCGCTGGCGACAATCATTATCGGTTTTGTGTTTGTTGCCGTTCTGGGGGCCGCGTGGTTGATGCGCAAGCAAATGTCCAAAGGTCTGTAAAGGTGCCCCGGCACAGGCATATCCTGGGCATGTCTGTTTGACATGGGGCTTGAAGGGGGCGGTGGCACCTGGATGAAGCCCGCGCTTTCGGCAGGCCGCGGGACGGCCCGCCGAGTGTGCGGCGGCCTGCGGCCTTTGCTCCGCACTGGGGCATTTCCCCGAACTTCCCTTCACGCCAAAAACCGGCGCGCTAGCCGCCTGTATGGCTCATGTGGCGGGTCATCTGCCCGTCGACCTTCTGGCGGGAATAGTCGAAATCATGCCCTTTGGGCTTATGGGCAATCGCGCGGCGGATGGCGTCTTCCAGAACGGCATCATCGGCACTGGCGCGCAAGGGCGCGCGCAGATCGGCCATGTCTTCCTGCCCAAGGCACATATACAATTCCCCTGTGCAGGTCAGGCGCACGCGGTTGCAGCTTTCGCAGAAATTATGCGTCAGCGGCGTGATGAAACCAATTTTCTGGCCGCTCTCGTTCAGGCGGACATAGCGCGCAGGACCGCCTGATCGTTCCGCCAGATCGGTCAGGGTGAAGCGTTCGGCCAGCCGCGCGCGCAGGTCCGACAGGGGCCAGTATTGGTCCAGCCGGTCTTCATTGCCCAGATCGCCCATGGGCATAACCTCGATGAAGGTCAGGTCCATGTCGCGGCTGGCACACCACTCGACCATGGTGAACAATTCGTCTTCATTAAAGCCCTTCAGCGCGACAGCGTTGATTTTCACGCGCAGCCCGGCATGTTGCGCGGCATCAATCCCGTCCAGCACCTGGGCCAGGCGGCCCCAGCGGGTGATGTCGGCGAATTTCTTGTCATCCAGCGTGTCGAGCGAAATATTGACCCGCCGCACCCCGCAATCAGCCAGATCCTGTGCATAGCGGCGCAACTGGCTGCCATTGGTGGTCAGCGTCAGTTCGCGCAGGCGCCCTGCGTCCAGATGGCGCGTCATGCCCTGAAAGAAGGTCATGATCCCCTTGCGCACCAAGGGTTCGCCCCCGGTGATGCGCAGCTTTTCCACCCCAAGCCGGATGAAGGTCGAACACATGCGGTCCAGTTCTTCCAGCGTCAGCAATTCCTTCTTGGGCAGGAAGGTCATGTTTTCGGCCATGCAATACACACAGCGAAAATCGCACCTGTCCGTGACCGAGACGCGCAGGTAGGAAATAGGGCGGGCGAACGGATCGATAAGCGGTGTTGTCATAGGTTGAAGGTAACCATCACCGGCGCGTGCGGCAAGCGCGAAGATGATTGTTCTGTCGGGGGTTTCGCATTAATCTGGGAAACATGAAACATGTTCTCCATCCCCTGATGATCATACTGCCTGTGCTGGTCCTGCAAGCGTGCGGGCAAGTGTCGCTGCCTTTCGGGACCCGCGCGGACGACGGGGGCGAACCCCCGGCCGTGGCGCAGCCCGCAGATGCGCAGACCCCCCGCCCGATGACGCGCCCTGATGCGGATGCGGCAGTTGTGCCCGCAGGCCAGCCCGTTACGGCAGGCCAAGGTCTGGGCGACACATTGGCCAGCCTTGGCGCGCCCACCGAACCGGGGCTGTGGTTGCGCACCGGACTGGTCACGCAAGTGACACCGGGGCAGGTGACCGCGCCGGGGGGTGCAACTGTGCAGGTCGAATTGCGCCCCTCAGGCGCAGCGGCGGGGGCGGGCAGCCAGTTGTCGCTGGACGGGTTCCGCGCATTGGGGGTGCCGTTGACACAATTGGTGCGCCTGCAGGTGCGCGTGCGCTGAAAACTGCGCTTTGGCCTTGCCCTGCGGGGCCGACACGCCTATGACACGCGCCCATGCGAATAGTGTTTCTGGGCGATGTAATGGGACGGGCAGGGCGCGCGGCAGTTGCCGCGCTGCTGCCCGTGATGCGCCGTGACTGGCGGCTGGATTTCGCGGTCGTGAACGGCGAAAACGCCACAGGCGGCATGGGGCTGACGCCCGAACACGCGAAATCCCTGCTGGAAGCGGGCGCCGATGTCATCACATTGGGCGATCATGCCTTTGACCAAAAAACCATGCGCGAGTTCTGCGCGCAGGAGCCGCGCATCATACGACCGCTGAATATTGCCAAATCCGGCGCGCCGGGCGCCGGCGCGCGCGTGTTTGACGCGCCAGGCGGGCGGCGTGTGCTGGTGGCGCAGGCGCTGGGGCAGGTGTTCATGAAACAGCCCTATAGCGACCCGTTTTCCGCGATTGATCCGGTGCTGCGCGCCCATCCGCGCGGGGGCATGGTGCAGGCCGCGATTGTGGATATTCATTGCGAGGCCACATCCGAAAAAGCCGCAATGGGGTTGTGGTGCGACGGGCGCGCCAGCCTTGTGGTGGGCACGCACACCCATATTCCCACAGCCGATGCGCAAATTCTGGCAGGTGGCACGGCCTTTCAGTCCGATGCGGGCATGTGCGGGGACTATGATTCTGTCATCGGCATGCAAAAAGACGAACCCATGCGCCGTTTTATCACGGGCATGCCGCGCGCGCGGTTTGAACCCGCCCAGGGCGCGGTCACTGTGTCGGGGGTGTATATCGAAACCGATGACCGCACAGGGCAGGCCACGCGCATCGAGATGGTGCGCATAGGCGGGCGGCTGGCGCAGGCAGGACCATCGGCGCTGGACCTGTCGGGAATGGCCGGAACGCCGGGTTGAACCGCGCGGGCCTGCCCCAAGGCAGGCGTTTTGCGCAAGGCGCGCGCCGACGCGCCGCAAAGGCGGGGGGCTGTCTGCCCCCCGCACCCCCCGAGAGTATTTTTTGCAAGATGAAGGACCGGCGCGGGGCAGGGGCGCGCAGTGCCATGGCGCGCGTGCACAGCAATGCAGCGCTTGTCTGCGGCTGGTGGCGCGGACCCCGCCCGCAGCTTGCGCGGGCTTGCAATGATGCTGCGAACTGGCAATAAGTTGCAAAAATGGCCAGACCGCTTGGTTGGCAGCGTCAGGGGGTAGAATGTTGGGCTTGGAACTGGGTCAGACAACGCAGGCCATCATTGCCTTGAGCATTGTTGTGGGCATGTTCATTGCCTTCATGAAAGAAATCTACCCGGTGGAAGTGACGGCCATCGGCGGGGCCGTGGCCATGCTGGTCCTGGGCATATTGCCGCGCGATGCGGCCTTTGCGGCGCTGTCAAACCACGCCCCCTGGACCATTGGCGCGTTGTTTATCATTGTTGGGGCTTTGGTGCGCACAGGCGCGCTGGACTGGATTACCCAGCTGGCCATCAAGCATGTGAAGACGGCCCCGGTTCTGACGCTGTCGGCGTTGACGCTGACAGTTCTGGGCCTGTCGGCCTTTGTGAACAATACGCCCATTGTGGTTGTCATGATTCCAGTGTTCATCACATTGGCCAAGACGTTGAAAACCACATCGTCCAAGTTGTTGATACCGCTTAGCTATCTTTCCATCATGGGGGGCACGCTGACCTTGATCGGCACATCCACCAACCTGTTGGTGGACGGGGTGGCGCGGGCCAACGGGCTGGCGCCGTTTACAGTGTTCGAGATCACCAAGCTGGGGGCCATCATGGCCGTGGTGGGGGTGGGGTATCTGGTGTTGGTGGGCCGTCACCTGCTGCCCGAGCGCAGTTCCATGAGTGATATCATGGCCGACCGGGGGCGCACGAAGTTCTTTACCGAAGTGGCGATTCCCGAAACCTCGGGGTTGATTGGCCGCAAAATCGGCGATGTGGATCTGTTCAAGCGCGAAGGGGCGCGGGTGATCGACGTGTTGCGCGGGGATGCCTCTTTGCGGTGGGATATGGGCGCGGTGGTGCTGCAGGCGGGCGACCGTGTGGTGTTGCGCACCCAGATTTCCGAAGTGCTGGGTCTGAAGGCCAACAAGGACGTGGCCCAGGTTGAAGAGGCCCGCGAAACCCGGTCCCCGGCGGATGACCCGCCCGGCATGCGCGATGTGGACCGCCTGTCATCTGTGCAGACCACCACGGTGGAAGTGCTGATTCCCCCCGATTGCAAGATGGTGGGCCGCGCGCTGGGGGGCATGCGGTTGCGCAGGCGGTACGGGGTCTATCCGCTGGCTGTGCATCGCAGAAACCAGAATATCGGCACGAATTTCGAAAATCTGGTGGTGCGCGTGGGCGATACGCTGCTGCTGGAAGGCACGCCCGAAGATGTCCAGCGGCTGGCGCAGGACATGAACCTGGGCGATATCACGCTGACATCGGAACGCGCCTACCGGCGCGGGCATGCGCCCATTGTGATTGCGACATTGATGGCAATTGTCATTTTCTCGGCGCTGAATCTGGCCCCGATTTCGCTGATGGCCTTCGCGGGCGTGGCCGTGGTGCTGTTGACGCGCTGCATTGATGCGGATGAGGCGTTTGGTTTCATTGACGGGCGGTTGCTGGCGTTGATTTTTGCAATGCTCTGGGTTGGGGCGGGGCTGGAAAGTTCGGGGGCAGTCAGCTTGATCGTCTCGACGCTGGCGCCGTATATGTCGGGCTTGTCGCCAGTGCTGCTGGTGTTGGCAGTTTACGCATTAACCAGTTTTCTGACAGAGCTGGTCACAAATAATGCGGTTGCGGTGATTCTGACCCCTATTGTGATTGGTCTTGGGCTTGCGTTGGGGATTGATCCGCGCGGTCTGGTTGTCGCTGTCATGATGGGGGCTTCGGCATCGTTTGCCACGCCGATCGGCTATCAGACCAACACATTGGTCTATGGTCCTGGCGGCTACCGGTTCACTGATTTTCTGCGGGTCGGCATTCCGATGAACGTTGTCTTGGCAGCTGTGGCGGCGTTCTTCATCCCGATTTTCTGGCCGCTTTAGGCGCGCACGGGCAGAACCTGCGCCAGCGGCGGGACGGGGTTTGCCGGTGTGACCGCGCGAGACTGCGGGTCATGCAGGTGCCCTATGCCCGAGATTGTGGAAATTCACTGACGCCAGCCAGATCGGCAGGGCGCAGGACGGGCAGTCCTGCGGCGTGGCGGGCTTGCGCCTATGGCTTCGCGCCTTGGGGCGCATTCCCCTTTGGCCGTGCGAACAGGCAGCGCACGCGCCCTTAGCCAAGTTCACAGCTTTATGCCCTAAGGTGGTCTTTCGTGTTTGGCGGGGTCCGGTGGGCGGGGGGCGTTGCAACAGACGCGGCCCGTCCCCGTGCAGGGGCCACAGAAACAGGCAAAACCTTATGATCAAAGACACGCAGCCCGACACGCGGGCCGATGGGGGGCCGACACCTGAAAACATGGTGTCCTATTCCGAGCAGTTGCTGAACCATTCCATCGCGCGGCTGACGCGCATTCTTGAAACCTATGACGATATGCCCGCTGCGCTGGCTGGCAAGGAACTGGCCGAGGAGTTCCGCAGCCTGCGCAAGGCGTTGGAGATTGCTTATCATGAACGTGCCAATATCCAGAAACTCAAGGGCGGCGAAGATGCCCGTTCCACCAGCCTTGACCTTGGGGCCGCAAGGGACGAAATCGCCCGCAGACTGGCTTGCCTGCGCGCCGCCGGAAACCGTGGCGGAATTTCTGGACAGCCTGAGTGATGCTGCCTTGGCCGCCCTGCCGTGGTTGTTCGAATTCTGGGCCGCGCCGCACCAGTTGCCCCCGTCTGGCGACTGGCGGACATGGGTGTGCATGGGCGGGCGCGGCGCGGGCAAGACGCGCGCAGGTGCCGAATGGGTGCGCGCGCAGGTCGAAGGGGCGCGCCCGCTGGACGGGGGGCGCGCGCGGCGCGTGGCGCTGGTGGGGGAAACCTATGATCAGGCGCGCGATGTGATGGTGTTTGGCGACAGCGGCATCATGGCCTGTTCGCCCGCCGACCGCCTGCCGCATTGGGAAGCGGGCAAGCGCCGGCTGGTCTGGCCCAATGGCGCGGTTGCGCAGTGTTTCAGTGCATCCGACCCGCAAGCGCTGCGCGGGCCACAATTCGATGCGGCATGGTGCGACGAACTGGCCAAATGGCCCAAGGCAGAAGACGCCTGGGACATGTTGCAATTCGCGCTGCGTCTGGGCACCCATCCGCGCCAGCTGGTCACCACCACACCGCGCAATCAGGCCACGCTGAAGGGCATACTGCGCGCCCCGTCCACAGTGCTGACCCATGCCGCGACCGAAGCGAACCGCGCATGGCTGGCCCCGTCATTCCTGGAAGAAATCCGCCACCGCTACCGTGGCACGCGGCTGGAACGGCAGGAACTGGACGGGCAGTTGCTGGAAGATGCGGCAGGCACGCTTTGGCCGCAAGCGTTGCTGGAAGGGGCGCGGGTGGACCATGCGCCGGAGTGTTCGCGCATCGTGGTCGCGGTGGACCCTGCGGTTAGCGCGCATGCGCGGTCCGACCTGTGCGGGATTGTGGTTGTGGGGGCGGTGACCGAAGGGCCGCCCGCCGACTGGCGCGCCTATGTGCTGGAAGATGCCAGCCTGCGCGCCACATCGCCCAGCCAATGGGCGCGCGCGGCCATTGACGCGCTGCACCGCCATGGCGGGGACCGCATCGTGGCCGAGGTGAACCAGGGCGGCAATCTGGTGGCCGAAGTGCTGCGCCAGATCGACCCGCTGGTGCCGTTTCGCGCGGTGCATGCCAGCCGTGGCAAGGTGCTGCGCGCAGAACCTGTGGCGGCCCTTTATGAACAGGGGCGGGTGTTTCACACAGCCCCCCTTGGCCCGCTGGAAGACCAGATGGCGCAAATGACGGCCCAAGGGTTTGCAGGCACCGGCAGCCCCGACCGCGTGGATGCGTTGGTCGGGGCGGTGCATGATCTGGTGCTGGCCCCGGCCGCGCGCTGGTCGCGCCCCATGGTGCGCACGCTGTAATAAGCGCGCGTTCATCCCGTTGCGCTAGGGTGCTTTCAGACAGTCCTGAACGGGGCTGGGGCAGGGCAACAGTCTGACGTGCCGCCCGGCCGCAGCCGCCGCATTTGAGTATTTAGGGCAAGATGAAGGGGCCAAGGAATGGAGCATATCCGAGATGTTTGATATCTTTCGCAAATCACAACTGTCCGAAGCTGCGGCAGGCCAGCCGGCACAGGCCAAGGCGTCTGCGGTCGGGCCGCTGACAGCGGGGCGCATCGGGGCAAGAACCGCCAGCCTTGGGGGGGCGGGCACTGGCCTTGTGGGCGTGGCTGGTGCGGGCCTGCTGCGCGATGGCGTGTCGCTGGCGCGCGCGGGGTTTGTGGGCAACCCGATCGGGTTTCGCGCTGTGCGCCTGATTTCGGAAGCGGCCAGCGCGTTGCCGCTGGTGGTGCAGGACAGCGCGCGCCGCTATGATGTGCATCCGCTTCTGGACCTGATCACCCGGCCCAATCCGGTGCAGGGGCGCGCAGAGTTCTTCGAGGCGCTTTATGCCCAACTGCTGCTGTCGGGCAATGCGTATGTCGAGGCGGTGACCGGCGCTGAGGGCGGGGTGCAGGAGCTGCATGTCCTGCGATCGGACCGCATCAGCGTTGTGCCCGGTGCCGATGGCTGGCCCATTGCCTGGGATTACACAGTGGGCGCGAAAAAGCACCGCTTTCATATGCGCGACGGATTGGCGCCCATTTGCCATATCCGGTCCTTCCATCCCCATGATGACCATTACGGCCTGTCGCCGCTGGTGGCTGCGGCGCGCGCGGTCGATGTGCATAATGCCGCATCAAACTGGTCCAAGGCGCTGTTGGACAATGCCGCGCGTCCGTCCGGTGCGATTGTCTATCGCGGGCCGGACGGGCAGGGCAGCATGAGTGCCGAGCAGTTCGAACGCCTGCAATCGGAGATTGAAACCAACCATCAGGGCGCGCGCAATGCGGGCCGGCCCATGCTGCTGGAAGGGGGGCTGGACTGGAAGCCCATGGGCTTTTCGCCGTCTGACATGGAATTCCACCGCACCAAGGAAGCGGCCGCGCGCGAAATCGCCATCGCCTTCGGGGTGCCGCCCATGTTGCTGGGCATTCCGGGCGATGCGACCTATGCCAATTATCAAGAAGCCAACCGCGCCTTTTACCGCCTGACAGTGTTGCCCATGGCGCAGCGTGTTGCGGCATCTGTGGCGCATTGGCTGTCGGGGTTTGTGCCCGGTGCGGTGGTGCTGAAGCCCGATCTGGACCAGGTGCCCGCATTGGCGGAAGAACGCGAACAGCAATGGCGCCGCATCGGGCAGGCCGGTTTTCTGGATGACGCTGAAAAACGCGCCCTTCTGGGCCTGCCTGCCCGCGTCGAGGGGGCATGAGCGCGCGCCGTCAAACAGGCGGGTCGCGCTACCTGTATGACAGTTTTGAAGCGGCGCAGGCGCGCATTGACGCGCAGGAACGCGTGTTCGAGGTGCGCAAGGAAGCGCTGGAATTTCGTATGACGCGGTTGGAAACCGCCGTCGAGCGGCTGGAGCGGCGCTTGTGGCTGGCAGTCTATGCTGTGGCTGCAGGTGTGTTGCTGCATGGCGCGCTGGCGCTGCTGACTGCCAACCAATGAAAGGGGGCAACATGGAATACAAGTTCTGCAAACCCGAAGCGGGCCTGGTCCTGACGGACGGGCAGGAGATTTCGGGTTATGCCAGTGTGTTCGGCCTGCGCGACAAGGGCGGGGATACGGTCCTGCGCGGGGCTTACGGCGCATCGTTGCAGCGGCTGGCCGCGCGCGGGGACAAGGTGCGCATGCTGTGGCAACACGACCCTGCCCAGCCCATCGGCATCTGGGATGAGGTGTTTGAAGACGCCCACGGCCTGTTCGTCAAGGGCCGCTTGCTGCCTGATGTGGCGCGCGCGCGCGAAGCGCTGGCGCTGGTGCAGGCGGGCGCGCTGGACGGGCTGTCCATTGGCTACCGCACGCTGCGCGCGCAGGCGCTGGCCACGGGCGGGCGCAGCCTGATTGAACTGGAATTGTGGGAAGTCAGCCTTGTGACATTTCCCATGCAGACACAGGCGCGTCTTGGCGCGAAATCCGGCCTGCTGGCCGATCTGGCCATGGCCACAGCCAGCCTGCGCGATGCGCGCGACGCTGTTGCGCGCCTGTAGGGCTGCGCACGCTGCTTTCACCTGATCTTGGGCTGTGCCCGCTACACTAGCCCCTGATCGCATCATCGTTCCATTTTTTCGCAGGAGAGCGACATGACAGACCCCGCGCCACAGGCAGCGGGCCGGACCGGCACATCCGTGCCGGACGCCCCCGAGGTGAAAACTGCCTTGCATGATTTCACCACCGAATTCGGCAGTTTTCAGGCCGAAATCATCCGTAAGTTCCATCAACATGAAGAGCGACTGACCATGCTGGACCGCAAGACTGCCTTTTCCCCCGCCCGCCCCGCGCTATGCGCCGCCGATGCAGGCGCAACCCTGCACCACAAGGCGTTTGACGCCTATCTGCGCTCGGGCGATGACAGCCCCATGCGCGGGCTGGAGCTGGACACCAAGGGCCTGAACACCCAAATTGCTGCCGATGGCGGCTATCTGGTGGACCCTGAAACCGCGCAGGCCATTCGCGACGTGCTGCATGCGACCGCATCCATCCGCGCGATTGCGTCTGTGGTCAGTGTGGAATCGACATCGTTTGATGTGCTGGTGGATCATACGGATGTGTCCACCGGCTGGGCGACCGAGGCCCTGGCCACTGCCGATTCCGACACCCCCAAGATTGACCGCATCCCCATCCGGCTGCATGAATTGTCGGCCATGCCCAAGGCCAGCCAGCGCCTGCTCGATGACAGCGCCTTTGACATTGAAGGGTGGCTGGCGGCGCGCATTGCGTCCAAATTCGCGCGCGCGGAAGCGGCCGCCTTCATCCACGGCGACGGGGTGGACAAACCGCGCGGGTTCCTGACCCATTCCGACATTCCTGATGAAATCTGGGAATGGGGCAGTCTGGGGTATATTGCGACTGGCGCGGCAGGCGATTTTGCCAGCACCAATGCCGCCGATGCGATTGTTGATCTGGTCTATGCGCTGGGTGCCAGCTACCGCGCGAATGCGGTATTTGTGATGAATTCCAAAACCGCAGGCGCTGTGCGCAAGATGAAAGATGCCGACGGGCGCTTCTTGTGGTCGGACGGGCTGGCGGCGGGTGAACCTGCGCGCCTTATGGGCTATCCGGTGCTGGTGGCCGAAGACATGCCCGACATTGCCAACAACGCCTGCGCCATTGCCTTTGGCGATTTCGAGGCCGGCTATACCATTGCCGAACGCCCCGACATGCGCGTGTTGCGCGACCCGTTCAGCGCGAAACCGCATGTCTTGTTCTATGCCACCAAGCGCGTGGGCGGCGATGTGTCGGACTTCAAGGCCATCAAGCTGCTGAAATTCGCCCTTAGCTGATCCTTGTTCGCGGGCTGCGCGGCCCTGATCGCGCAGTCCTGCCCCCATCCCGCCGCGCCGCATTCGGGCGCATAGGTGGGCAGGGGGCGCGCGGTGGCGGGCCTTGCCTGTCCGGTGTCCCATTTTGCGCCCCTGCATGTGCAGGCAGCCCGCACCGCGTGCCCCCGTTTTCCTTTTGACCCCTGCGCAAAGGCTGCTGTCATGGACCTGCAAGCAACAAGCCCCATTCCCCCCGCCGCGCTGCCTGTGGCGGCGTTTCGGGATCACCTGCGCCTGTCGTCGGGATTTGCCGATGGTGTCACCGAAGATGCGCTTCTGGAACAATATTTGCGCGCCGCGCTGGAGAGCGTTGAAAGGCGCGTGTCGCGGGCGTTGTTCTTGCGCGACTACACGCTGCGCCTGACGCGCTGGCGCGATGACTATGCGCAAACCCTGCCGCGTGCGCCGGTGGTGGTGGTGACCGCCCTGACCTTGCGCGACCGTTCTGGCGCGCAAACCCTGGTGCCCGCGGACCGCTACATCCTGCAAGCGGACGGCGCACGCCCGCGCATTGTTGCCACAGGCGCCACTTTGCCCGCCATCGCGTCGCGCGGCACGGTGGAAATTGCGTTTTCGGCAGGGTTTGGCGCGGCCTGGGATGATATTCCCGCTGATCTGCGCCAGGCCGTGTTGCTGCTGGCCGCACAATATTATGAACACCGCGACAGTGGCGGCGCGCAGGATATGGGGTTTGGCGTTGCGGCCCTGCTGGAACGCTGGCGCGACATGCGCATGGGGGGCCGGACATGAGTGTGCCTGCGCTGACCCGCGCGCTGGTGCTGGAAACCCCTGTGACAGTGCCCGATGGCGCTGGCGGGTTTTCCACCACATGGCAGGCCCTTGGCACGCTTTGGGCCGAAATCCGCGCCGGCAGCGGGCGCGAACGTCTGGCCACACTTGGCCCTTCGGGCGAAGTGCGGTTGCGCATCACGCTGCGCGCGGCCCCGCATGGGTCGGCCAGCCGCCCCCGCCCCGACCAGCGCCTGCGCGAAGGGGCGCGTGTGTTCCGCATTCTGGCCGTGGCCGAATCCGACCCGCAAGGCCGCTACCTGATCTGCACCGCGATTGAGGAGGCCCCCGCATGAGCTACGCCATGGCCCCCGCGCTGCAAGCCGCGATTTTCCAGCATCTGGCCAATGACGCCCCCCTGCAAGCGGCGTTGCAGGGCGCAATCTATGACGCCATTCCCCCCGCCACACCGCCCGCAACCTATGCGCTGATCGGCACTGAAGATGCGGTGGACCGGTCCGACAACACGGCGGCGGGTGCCGAACACCGCCTGACCATTGCAGTGGTCACCAATGCCACCGGCTTTCTGGCCGCCAAGGATATTGCCGCGCGCATTTGCGATGTGCTGGCCACACAGCCCCTGCCTGCACTGGCGCGCGGGCGTCTGGTGGGGCTGTGGTTTGACCGCGCGCAGGCGCGCAAGCTGGAAGGCAACCTGACCCGCCGCATTGACCTGCGCTTTCGCGCGCGGGTCGAAGACAACACCTGATTTTCCATTCCCCGGAGGTATCGCCATGGGCGCACAAAACGGCAAGGACCTGCTGATCAAGGTCGACATGACTGGTGATGGCCAGTTTGAAACAATGGCAGGGCTGCGCGCCACGCGCGTGTCCTTCAATGCCGAAACCATCGATGTCACATCGCTGTCGTCCCAAGGGGGCTGGCGCGAATTGCTGGGGGGCGCTGGCGCGAAATCGGCCAGCATTTCGGGCGCGGGGGTGTTTCGTGATGCGGGCACCGATGAACGCGCGCGCGCCATCTTCTTCAATGGCGAAACGCCGGGCTTTCAGGTCATCATCCCTGATTTCGGCATCATCGAAGGGCCGTTCATGATTACCGGCCTTGACTACGCAGGCAGCCATAATGGCGAAGCCACATTCGAAGTGTCGCTGGCATCGGCCGGGCGGCTTGTATTTGTGGCGGCCTGATCATGGCCAACCCTTTTGCGGGCGACGTGACGCTGTGCATTGACGGGCGCGCGCATGTGCTGCGCCTGACGCTGGGCGCGCTGGCGGAACTGGAAACCGCCATGGGCACCGACACCATACTGGCGCTGGTTGAACGGTTCGAAGGCGGGCAGTTTTCCAGCCGTGACGTGCTGGCGCTTGTGGTGGCGGGGCTGCGCGGGGGCGGCTGGCAAGGCAGCGCCGCCGATCTGCTTAGCGCCGATATCGAGGGCGGCTTGCAGGGCGCGGCGCGCGTGGCCGCCAGCCTGCTGGCACATGCCTTCACGCCGCCACCATGAACAGCACCCCGCCCCCCTTTGACTGGCCTGCGCTGATGCGCCTTGGCCTGCACCGGCTGCGCCTGCATCCGCGCGATTTCTGGGCGCTGACGCCGGTGGAGTTGATGATCATGCTGGGGCTGGACAGCGCCCCCGCCCCCCTGACCCGCGCACGGCTGGAAGACCTGGCCGCGCGCTATCCCGACCATGCGAAAGGGCCACAGCCATGAGCCGCATTTCCGATTTTGAAACCCAGATTGACGCGCTTGACTCCCGCCTTGGCCAGTCTGCCGGGTTGGTTGCGGATTTTGACGCCGAACTGGCGCAGCTTGGCCGCAGCCTGACCTTCACGGGGCGCGAAGTGGACAGCCTGTCGCGCAATTTCGGGTCGGGGTTGCGCCGGGCTTTTGACGGGGTGGTGTTTGACGGGATGCGCTTGCAGGACGCGCTGCGCGGTGTGGCGCAAACCATGTCGCAATCGGTCTATAATACCGCCATGCGCCCTGTGCAAAACGCCTTCGGGTCTGCGCTTGCCCAAGGGGTGGCGGGGATGATGGGGTCTGTCATGCCGTTTGCGCAGGGCGGTGCGTTCAGCGCGGGCCGCGTGATGCCCTTTGCCAAGGGGGGCGTGGTCAGTCAGGCGACAGCCTTTCCCATGCGCGGCGGCGCTACAGGGCTTATGGGCGAGGCGGGACCAGAAGCGATTATGCCGCTGTCGCGTGGCCCTGACGGGCGGTTGGGCGTGCGTGCGGCGGGCGGGGGCGGCATGAATGTCACCATCAATGTCTCCACCCCCGATGTGGCAGGGTTTGACCGCAGCCAGACCCAGATTGCCGCGCAAATGTCGCGCCTGCTGGCGCAAGGCCAGCGCAACCGCTGACACCAGACAAAAGGACGCCGCATCATGGCATTTCACGACATCAGATTTCCGCCCGCGCTAAGTTTCGGCGCATTGGGCGGGCCGGAACGGCGCACCGAAATCGTGCGCCTTGCCAACGGGTTTGAAGAACGCAACACGCCGTGGCAGGCATCGCGCAGGCGCTATGACGCGGGTACAGGGTTGCGCGCGCTGGATGATCTGGAAACGCTGATCGCGTTCTTTGAGGCGCGTCAGGGCATGCTGCATGCCTTCCGCTGGAAGGATTGGGGCGATTTCCGGTCTGCGCCCGCATCAACGGATATGACCCCCTTTGACCAGTTGCTGGGCCATGGCGACGGGCAAACGCGCGATTTCGCGCTGCGCAAGGGCTATGCGTCGGGCGCGCAGACCTATTGGCGCGCGGTCGCCAAACCTGTTGCGGGCAGTGTTCAGGCCGCTGTGGGGCAGGATGCGCTGTTGCAGGGCAATGATTTCAGCGTGGACACTGCGCGCGGGGTCATCACTTTCCAGCGCCCGCCCGAAAACGGCGCGGAAATCCGCGCGGGGTTCGAATTCGATGTGCCGGTGCGGTTCGACACCGACATGTTGCAAATTTCCGTGGCCAGTTTCCGCGCGGGCGAAGTGCCCAAAGTGCCGCTGATCGAGGTGCGCCTATGACCGGCCTGCAAGCCCATCTGGACAGCGGCGCGACCACGGTTGCGCGCGCATGGGCGGTCACGCGCGCTGATGGTGTGGTGCTGGGATTTACCGACCACGACACCGATCTGGCCTTTGACGGTGTGACATTTGCCGCCCATTCGGGCCTGTCGGCACGCGCGTTGGAACAGGTCACAGGGCTGGCTGTGGACAATTCCGAAGCGGCAGGCGCGCTGATGGATGCGGGCCTGCGCGAGTCTGACATCATGGCGGGGCGCTATGACGGGGCGGGCCTGGTCATCTGGCAGGTGAACTGGGCCGATGTGGCGCAACGCCAGATCCTGTTTCGCGGCACCCTGGGGGAAATTACCCGCACAGGCGGGGCCTTTCGCGCCGAATTGCGCGGCCTGTCGGAAGCACTGAACACCCAAGGGGGGCGTGTCTATCATGCGGCCTGTGCGGCGGTTCTGGGCGACGGGGCGTGCCGGTTTGACCTGAACACGCCGGGGTATTTTGTGCAGGTGCCGCTGGTGGCGGTTACAGGGGCGGAACTGCGTTTCGCCCCCGTGCCATCGGTCAGCGCGGGCTGGTTTGACCATGGCCGCGTCACGGTTCAGACCGGACAGGCGGCGGGGCTGGTGGGGCTGGTGCGGCAGGACCGCGCAGGCGCGGACGGGGCGCGCGTGATCACGCTGTGGGACAGCATTCGCGCGCCCCTTGTTGCGGGCGATATGCTGCGGCTGGACGCGGGCTGCGACAAGCAGGCCGGAACCTGCCGCCTGAAATTCGACAATTTCCTGAACTTTCGCGGGTTTCCCCATATTCCGGGCGAAGACTGGATGACCGCCTATCCCCGTCAGGGCCAGCCCAATCGTGGCGGCAGGATCAGGGGGTAGGGTGCATGGCACAAATCTCCCCGCTGAATGCGCGCGCGCTGGACATTGCGCGCGGCTGGATCGGCACGCCCTACCGCCACCGCGCGGCGCTGCGCGGGGCAGGGGCGGATTGTCTGGGCCTTGTGCGGGGGGTGTGGTGCGCGCTGTATGGCGGCAGCGGGCCGGATGTGCCCCCCTATGCGCCCGACTGGTCCGAACCGGCGGGGCGCGAGCCGCTGTTGGCGGCGTTGCGCACCCATCTGGTGGAACGCCCGCAGCCCGGCGACGGGCAGGTGCTGCTGTTCCGCCTTGGTCCCAATGCGATGGCCAAACATCTGGGCATGCAATCGCGCGGGGGCGCTGCGTTTATCCATGCCTGCCCGCGCGCAGGCGTGATTGAGGCGCCGCTTTCGACGCCATGGGCGCGGCGCATTGTGGCGCGGTTTGATTTTCCCGCCCTGCCAACAGGGTGACAACGGAGTATTCTGACAATGGCAACCATAGTGCTTGCGGCGGCTGGTGCCGCTATCGGGTCCGGGTTTGGCGGGGCGGTTCTGGGCCTGTCGGGCATGGTGATCGGCCGCGCGGTGGGCGCAACAGTGGGGCGCATGATCGACCAGCGCCTGATGGGCGGCGGATCGCAGATCCTTGAGGGCGGGCGCATCGAACGCCTGCGGCTGACCGGCGCATCTGACGGTACGCCCGTCGCGCAGGTCTGGGGGCGCGTGCGGCTGGGCGGGCAGGTCATCTGGGCCAGCGATTTTGTAGAAGACTTGCGCGTTTCCGGCGGGGGTGGGGGCGGCAAGAAGCCCCGACAACCCACATTGCGCGAATACAGCTATTCTGTGTCGCTGGCGGTGGCGCTGTGCGAAGGCACCATTCTGGGGGTCGGGCGCATCTGGGCGGACGGGCAGGAAATAACACCTGCGGATCTGAACCTGCGCCTTTATACAGGCACCGAGGACCAGTTGCCCGACCCGCTGATTGATGCGGTGCAGGGCGCAGGACGCGCGCCCGCCTATCGCGGGATTGCCTATGTCGTGATCGAGGATCTTGCCCTTGGTGCCTTTGGCAACCGCGTGCCACAATTCAGTTTCGAAGTGATCCGCGCGACACCTGCGCCGCAGTCCCAGTCCCACTCCCAGCCCCAGACACTGGCCGATCATCTGCGCGCTGTGGCCCTGATGCCCGGCAGCGGGGATTTCGCCCTGGCCACCCAGCCGGTCTATACCACAAGCGCGGCGCAGACGGGGTTTCTGGCCGGTGCGGAAGTGGCGCAAAACCGCAATTCCCCCACGGGCCGCGTTGATCTGGATGCCGCCCTTGACGGGCTGGTGCGCGAATTGCCCGGTTGCGCGTCCAGTTTGCTGATTGTGTCATGGTTTGGCGATGACCTGCGCGCGGGCACCTGCCGCGTGGAACCGAAGGTCGAATATTCCGACCGCCTGGCCCCTGCGGCACCTTGGGCTGTGGCGGGGCGGGTGGCCGCGCAAACCCCGCAAGTGCCCCGCATTGACGGCCGCCCCGTTTACGGGGGCACACCGTCCGACCTGTCGGTGCTGCAAGCGATTGCGGCGCTGAAGGCGCGCGGGCAAAAGGTGGTCTATTACCCGTTTATCCTGATGGATATCTTGCAGGGCAACACCCTGCCGGACCCATGGTCGGACGCGCCCGCCCAGCCGCATTTGCCATGGCGCGGGCGCATCACCACCGCCAAGGCCCCCGGCCAAAGCGGCAGCGCGGACGGCACTGCAGCGGCAGCGGTAGAAGTGGCTGCGTTTTTCGGCACCGCTGCGGCCAGCGATTTCACCATTACAGGGGGCAGTGTCAGCTATTCCGGCCCGCCCGAATGGCGCTACCGGCGTTTCATCCTGCATCAGGCGGCGCTATGTGCGGCAGCGGGCGGCGTGGAGGCGTTTTGCATCGGGTCGGAAATGCGCGCGCTGACGCAAATTCGCGGCGATATGAACAGCTTTCCCGCTGTCACCGCGCTGATTGCACTTGCCGCAGACGTGCGCGCCATCCTTGGGCCGGATGTCAAGCTGAGCTATGCCGCCGACTGGTCGGAATATTTCGGCTATATCACGGCGGACGGGGACCGTTTTTTCCATCTGGACGCGCTTTGGGCAGATGACAATATCGATTTTATCGGCATCGACAATTACATGCCGCTGTCGGACTGGCGCGATGGTACTGACCATCTGGATGCGCATTGGGGGGATGTGCATGATCTGGCCTATCTGAAGGCCAATATTGCAGGCGGCGAAGGGTTTGACTGGTTTTATACCAGCGACACCGACCGCGCCGCGCAGCACCGCACGCCCATTGTGGACACCTCCGAATGGGCCGAGGACTGGATCTGGCGCACTAAGGATCTGGCAGGGTGGTGGGGCAATGACCACCATGACCGCGTGGGGGGCGTGCGCAGCGCCCAACCCACCGCATGGGTGCCGCGGTCCAAACCGTTCTGGTTTACCGAATATGGCTGCGCGGCCATTGACCGGGGCACCAACCAACCCAATGTTTTTGTCGATCCCAAATCCAGCGAAAGCGCTGTGCCGTATTTTTCGCGCGGCTGGCGTGATGATGCGATCCAGATGCAGTATTACCGCGCGATGGGCGAATATTGGGCCGATCCCGCGCATAACCCTGTGTCGGAACTGTATGGCGGGCCAATGGTGGATATGTCGCGCGCGCATGCCTGGGCGTGGGATGCGCGGCCATATCCGTGGTTTCCGGGCAATGCTGCGCTGTGGTCGGATGGGGCGAACTGGGCGCGCGGGCACTGGCTGACAGGGCGCGCAACGGGCCAGCCGCTGGATGCGGTGATTGCGGCCATTTGCGCGCAAGCGGGGGTGCGGGACGTGGATGTGTCGCGCGTGCATGGGGTGGTGCGGGGGTTCGCGGCCCCGTCTACCGACAGCGCGCGCGCCATGTTGCAATCGCTGATGCTGGCCTATGGTGTGGAAGCGGCAGAACGCGACGGCAGGCTGGTTTTCGCCATGCGCCATGCGCGCCCGCGTGCGACATTGACGCGCGATGATCTGGTGCAGGGGCAGGCGGGGGATCTGACGCTGGTGCGCGCGCCGCAGGCCGATGTGACAGGGCGCATCCGGCTGGGCTATGTCGAGGAAGGCGCGGATTTCGACATGCGGGTTGCGGAAGCGGCCTTCCCCGATGACAGCGCGCTGCGCGCGGCAGGGTCGGACCTGCCGCTTGTCATGACAGCGGGCGAGGCGCAGTTGATCGCGCAGCGCTGGCTGGCGGAATCGCGCGTTGCGCGCGACACGGCGCGTTTTGCGCTGCCGCCTTCCAGCAATTTGGGGGCGGGTGATGTGGTCGCGCTGGACATGGAGGATGCTGTTGCAGGGCTGTGGCGCATAGACCGCGCCACCCTGTCCGACGTGCGAGAGGTGGACGCCACGCGCGTGGAGCCGGGCCTGTATGGGTGGGGCGACACGGCGCGCGGGGGCACCGCGCTGACAGGCTATGAAGCGCCCGCGCCAGTGCAGGTGCTGTTTGCGGACCTGCCGCTGATCACGGGCGAGGAAGTGCCCCAGGCGCCCTGGCTGGCCGTGACTGCGCGGCCCTGGGGGGGGGCGGTGGCTGTGCACCGCGCCACCACGGGCGGGGCGTTTGATCTGGACGCGATGATCGGTGCGCCCGCGCGGGTGGGGGTTACGCAAGGCCCGTTATTTGCCGCGCCTGCCGGGCTGTGGGACCGCGGGCCAGCGCTTCGGGTGCAGATGGTGTCGGGGGAACTGGCCTCGGTGGTTCCGGCGGATGTGCTGGCGGGGGCAAACCTGATGGCCATTGGCACGGGCGCGGATTGGGAGCTGTTCCAGTTTTCCGAAGCCGAACTGGTGGCGCCTGATACCTATGATCTGCGGATGCGCTTGCGCGGGCAACAGGGCACAGACGGGGTGATGCCACAGGTCTGGCCGCAAGGTGCAGTGGTGGTGATGGTGGATGACCGCCTTGCGCAACTGGGTCTGCCGCTGGATGCGCTGGGGCTGGAACGCGCCTACCGCATAGGCCCGGCCAGCCGCCCCCTGACGGATTCCAGCCACCGCGACCACCGCGTGGCGTTTTCCGGCGTGGGGCTGCGGCCCTACCGGCCGGTGCATCTGCGCGCAGGGCTGCAGGCCGGTGGGGATGTCCTGATAGAGTGGGTGCGCCGCACGCGGCGCGGAGGCGATGGCTGGGGGGCAGGGGATGTGCCCCTGTCGGAAAGCGTGGAATGCTATGTGCTGCGCGTGCGCGTTGGCGGGCAGGTGCTGCGCGAGGTGGTGCTGGACGCCCCCGGCTGGACCTATGCGCTGCAAGACCGGCTGGCAGACGGGGCAGGGGCTGCTTTCGTGGTGGAGGTGGCGCAAGTGTCGGATGTGGTGGGGCCGGGACCCTTCGCGCGGCTGGACGTGGTTGTATGATGCGCGCAGCGGCCCGGCCCGCGCGCAGATGGCCCACCCGCCCGCCCCGCTGTG
>JAFWNM010000038.1 GCA_017510335.1 Paracoccaceae bacterium | reverse complement strand
GTCTGGGGGCGCGACATCTATATCGACACGCGCACTGTGGATGTGCATGTCGGCCGCCTGCGCAAGACCCTATGCACCACCACCAACGGCCCCGACCCCATCCGAACCGTCCGCGGCGCAGGATATGCCATCGGCGGGTAGTCCGGTTTTGGCAGCGCGGTCAGGTGGCAGGCGCCAGACCGGGGTTTTGTGTGCGGCAACCGCGAAGTTGCATATTTTCGGGCAGATTTGTCTGATTCGCCCATATACTTTTGCGTTGTTTCCGGTTAAGGGCGAGGGTCTTGTGTCGTTTCGGCGACCGCCCCCGGCGTGATGCGCCGCTATCCATGGAAATTTCCTGCTATGATCTCTCCCCTGTCCGAGGCGCTTGCAGAGCGCGGTTTTGACATTCTTACCCCTGTCCAGCAAGCGGTGACCGCGCCTGAAATCGGCTCCGAAGACCTGTTGGTGTCGGCACAGACAGGATCGGGCAAAACCGTAGGTTTTGGTCTGGCCATCGCGCCGACGCTGCTGGGGGATGCAGTGCAGTTCGGGCCGGCGGCGCTGCCTTTGGCGCTGGTTGTCGCGCCGACGCGCGAACTTGCCTTTCAGGTCATGCGTGAATTGACGTGGCTTTATGCGCGCACTGGCGCGGTTGTCACATCCTGTGTGGGGGGCATGGACATCCGGGCCGAGCGCCGCGCGCTGGAACGTGGGGCGCATATTGTCGTCGGCACACCGGGGCGTTTGCGCGACCATATCGAACGCGGCGCGCTGGATCTGGGGGAAATTCAGGCCATTGTTCTGGACGAAGCCGATGAAATGCTGGATCTGGGGTTCCGCGAAGATCTGGAATTCATGCTGGGCCAAGCGCCGGTTGAACGCCGTACCTTGATGTTTTCGGCAACTGTGTCGCCCATGATTGCCAAGCTCGCCAAGCAATACCAGCGCGATGCCAAGCGCATCAGCACCCTTGGCGGGGGCGATCAGCATGCCGATATTTCCTATCAGGCGCTGCGCGTTTCCGCGTCCGACAGTGAACATGCGATTTTCAACCTGCTGCGGTTTCACGAAGACCAAAGCGCGATTGTCTTCGCCAACACCCGCGCAGCCGTAAGTCACTTGACTGCGCGTCTGGCCAATCGCGGGCTTGCGACCGTCAGCCTGTCAGGCGAACTGAGCCAGAGCGAGCGAACCCACGCGTTGCAGGCCATGCGCGATGGTCGTGCGCGGGTTTGTGTGGCCACTGATGTGGCCGCGCGCGGGATTGACCTGCCGAACCTGAACCTGGTGATTCATGCCGATTTGCCCACCAACACCGAAAGCCTGTTGCACAGGTCTGGCCGCACAGGCCGCGCAGGCCGCAAGGGGATTTCGGCACTGATTGTGCCGCCCAAAGCTGTGGGCAAGGCAGAACGCTTGCTGAAATGGGCCAAGATCACGGCGGAATGGACTGTTGCGCCATCGGTCGAGGATGTGTTGCGCAAGGATGAAGAACGCCTGCTGTCAGACCCCGTCTGGTCAGAGCCGGTGACTGACGAACATGCTGCTTTTGCCCAGAAACTGTTGGGCTTGCACACGCCCGAAGTGATCGCGGCTGCCTATCTGCGGCTGTATCAGTCCCGCCATGCCGCGCCCGAAGAATTGCGTGCCCCCGATAGCAAGCCAGCGGCGCGCGAACACCGCGAATTCGGGCCAAGCCGGTGGTTCTCGCTGTCTGTGGGCCGCGATGACCGCGCCGAGGCGCGTTGGTTGTTGCCCCTGCTGTGCCGCGCCGGCAATCTGGAAAAAGCCGCGATTGGCGCGATTCGGGTGCAGAATAACGAAACCCTTGTCGAAATTGCGGAAAGCAGTGCAGCGGGGTTTCTGGGGGCGCTTGGCCCGGATGGCGTTTTGGAAGACGGTGTTACCGCACGTCCCGCCGATGGCCCGCCACCGGGTGACAGGCCGCGTGACGGCGCACGCCCCGGCCCCGCGCCCCGCGCCCCGCGTGACCGGGGGTTTGACGCGAAACCCAGACCGCGCGAAGCCGGTCTTGCACGCAGCGACCGCGCGGCGCCCCCAAAACGGGAGGACGCCCCCCGGCCAAAGCCTGCCTATGATGCAGGCCCGCCCGCGCCACGCGCCAAGCCTGCCTATGATGCAGCCCCGCCCGCGCCGCGTGCCAAGCCCGCCTATGATCCTGATGCCGCCCCCGCAGCGCGGCCGAAACCGGCCTTTGACGCCGCACCCCTGCCGGAAGGGGAACGCAAGCCCCGCCATAAGGGCAAGCCTGCCGCAGCGGATGCAAAGCGCGCGCCCCGCGCCGCAGGGGCAGAAGGCCGGTCTGCCGGGTTCAAGTCGCATGGTGCAAAACCCGCCCCGCGCAGCAAGGACAAGGCAGAACGGTTTGATCCTGCGTCAAAACCCGCGGGCAAAACCTGGCAAAAACCTGATGGCAAGCCGAAGGGCCGCCCCGCCGCCGCGCCTGCCGATGCGCGCGACAGTTCCAAACGCTTTACCCCGCCCGGCATGGCCAAGGCAGATGCCCGCAAGCCCCGCAAGCCCGGTGCAGGCCCCCGCCCGGGTGGGCGCGATGCACCACGGCGCGGGAAATAACAGCATCAGTTAGATGCATGGTGTTCAAAAATGGAAAAACCCGCGCCCTTCACGCCAAAGGACGCGGGTTTTTCTTATGCGTTTGCGCGCTGGCACAAACGCCAGATGCGTTCGGGCGTCAGCGGCATCTGGATATCCGTGCCCAAACCCGGTTCCAATGCGTCCTGCACAGCGTTGACCACAGCGGCAATGGCACCCACCGTGCCCGCTTCACCGCACCCTTTCAGGCCCAGCGGGTTGCCCTTCGCGGGGACCGGCACGGAATGAAACCGGATGGCGGGCATATCTGTCGCGCGGGGCATGGCGTAATCCATGAAGCTGCCTGTCAGGGGTTGGCCCTGATCGTCGAACACGACCTGTTCGCAAATCGCCTGCCCCAACCCTTGGGCAATGCCGCCATGAACCTGCCCTTGCACCAGTTGCGGGTTCAGCAGATTGCCGAAATCATCGACAGCGGTGTAGCTTAGAACCTGAAGCGCGCCTGTTTCGGGGTCCAGTTCCACTTCTGCCAGATGCGCCCCGTTGGGATAGGACCGCGCGTCCAGTTTGGCGCTGCCTGCATGCTGCAGCAAATCCGTGCGCCCCTGGGTTCGCGCCATATCGGCGGCTTCTATCAGGGTCAGGGTGCGGTTTGACCCCGGCGCGCGGAAGCTGCCATCGTCAAAGCTCACATCAGCGCCCAGTTCTGGGGTCAGAAATTCCGTGAAGGCACCAACCATCTGCCCCACTGTGGCCAGTGTGGCATTGGTCTGCACAGTGACCGAGCGCGACCCCCCAGTGCCGCCCCCTTTTGCAATGCGGTCGGTGTCGCCTTGGACAACATGGATTGCATCCAGGGGAATGCCGGTCTGGTCTGACAGGAATTGCGCGAAAACGGTTTCATGCCCTTGCCCGTTGGATTGTGTGCCGATCATCAGCGACACGGTCCCGTCCTCGTTGAAGGCGACTTCGGCATTTTCGGACGGGTTGCCCATGATGCTTTCGATATAATAGCACAAGCCCAGCCCGCGTTTGCGCCCGCGTGCTTCGCTTTGTGCGCGGCGCGCGGGAAAACCAGCCACATCGGCGTGTTTGCGCGCGTCACCCAGAAGGCGCGCGAAATCCCCTTCCTGAATGTGGTCCCCCGCAACAGTGGCATAGGGAAAGGCATCCGGCGCGATGAAATTGCGCGCGCGCAATTCGAACGGGCAAACCCCCAACTGGCGCGCGGCCTTGTCCATCAGGCGTTCCAGAACGGTAATCGCTTCGGGCCGGCCGGCCCCGCGATAGGCGTCCACTTGTGTGGTGTTGGTGTATATGCCCCGCGTGTGAATAAAGGTCGCGGGGATGTCATAGGCCCCGGTGGCCACCATGGAAAACAGTTGCGACTGGATGCCTTGGGCAAATTCCGAATTCCACGCCCCCAGATTGGACCAGTTTTCCACCCGGTAGCCCAGAATGCGCCCGTCCGCATCCAGTGCCAGTTCCGCATGCGACCGCAAGTCGCGCCCGGCATTGTCCGACACTATGGCATCAGACCTGTCGGGTGCCCATCGGACAGGACGCCCCAGCGCCCTGGCGGCGTGGGCGATGACGAAATATTCGGGATAGGGCATACCCTTCATGCCAAACCCGCCGCCAACGTCGGGGGTTGTGACACGCACATCCTGCGCGCGCAGGTCCAGCATTTTCGCCAGCCGTTCCTTCATGACCCAGACGCCCTGTCCGCCAAAACAGAAATGCAGCCGCGTGCCGTCCCATTCAGCATAAGCCCCGCGCGGTTCCATTGATGCAGCCAACAGGCGGGGTTGTTCCACCGTAATGGCAATGCGGTGTGCGGCCTGTGCAAATGCGGCCTGAACTGCCCCCTCATCCCCCACGGCCCAGTCATAGGCAATATTATCGGGCGCTTCGGGGTGAATTTGCGGCCCGCCCGCTGACAGTTGCAGATGGGCGGGCAGGGGGGATATGTCCAACTCTATCAATTCCAGCGCGTCGCGGGCTTGTGCAAGCGTGTCGGCCAGGACCATGGCGACAGCTTGCCCCACAAATGTCACGCGGTCCCTTGCCAGCAACGGGCGGGGGGGATTCGCGCCTGTGCTTCCATCGCGGTTTGTGCGCAGGCTGGCGTCCATCGGCTGTGTTACCCCTGCCGCAGCCAATGTGGCCGCATCCAGAACCGCATGCACGCCCGGGGCGTTTTGTGCGGCAGACAGGTCCAGCGCCAGCAATTTTCCATGGGCGACTGGCGCGCGCAAGAAGACGGCATGCAGCGCGCCCTTGGGGGCCACATCATCCAGAAAATTGCCCGCGCCCGTCAGCAGGCGTGTGTCTTCTCTGCGCGGGCCGGATTGGCTTTTCCCGAATGCTGTCATCATATCCTCCAGTTACATATGTCTTGGGCAGACCCTAACGGGGACTTAGGCCCCAGACCACTGGTTTATAGCCCCCGACATACGCCATGACACAGGAATAATTTCCTTGATGACAATTGTCATATTCCCGTTACACGAGGGTTCTATCAGGGCGCTGTTGATGAACCGCCCGAACGAAGCGGGCAAACCAGAGGACCGATTTATGCGCACATCCTTTTCACTTTCTCTTGCCGCCTCTGCGCTGGCACTTGTCGCCGGTGCTGCCCAGGCACAGAATGTTGACCCGAATCTGCCAGAATATCAGGCCGCTTCGGGTGTGTCGGGCAACCTGACCTCGATCGGGTCGGACACACTGAACAACCTGATGACCCTGTGGTCTGAAGGGTTCCGCAGCTTCTATCCGAATGTTGCCGTGCAGATTCAGGGTGCCGGTTCGGGCACAGCCCCGCCCGCACTGGTCGAAGGCACAGCCCAGTTCGGCCCGATGTCGCGCCCGATGCGCGGATCTGAAATCGAAGAATTTGAAGCCCGTTACGGCTATGCACCGATCCCGATGCGCGGTGCGATTGATGCGCTGGGTGTGTTCGTTCACCGCGACAACCCCATCGAGTGCCTGAGCCTGCAGGAAGTTGACGCGATCTTCTCATCCACCCGCGCTGGCGGTGCCGATGCAGCCATCACCACATGGGGCCAAGTCGGTCTGGAAGGTGAATGGGCGGATCGTCAGATTGCCATGTATGGCCGCAACTCGGCTTCGGGCACCTATGGCTACTTCAAGGATGTGGCACTTTTTGGCGGCGACTACAGCCCTGAAGTGCGCGAACAGCCCGGTTCCTCGACAGTGATTCAGGGTGTTGCAGCTGACATCAACGGTATTGGCTATTCTGGTGTAGGTTACGGCACTGCAGACGTGAAGGCCATCGATATCCGCGGCGCTGACGGCAATTGCTACTCGCCCGTCGCTGAAGATGTTGCGGCCGGCAACTACCCGATCGCACGGTTCCTGTATGTATACATGAACGTTGATCCCAATGCCGAACTGGAGCCCCTGCGCGCTGAATTTGTGCGCTATGTTTACAGCCAGGAAGGCCAGCAGGACGTTGTTCGCGCAGGTTTCTTCCCGCTGGTGAACTTTATTGCAGAGCAGGATCTGGCCGCATTTGGCCTGAACTGATTTCTATATCTGACCGGATGAGGCGGTAAACACCGCCTCATCCTTTGTTTGTTTTCAACGTGATGGATACGCAACATGAGCGATACCGCCCCCACCACCAGTGAACGCGGCGCAGCGGCACGAAAACGCCGCATGACCACCCGCACCAGCGTGGTCCTTGGCGAAAAACTGGCAGGTGGCATTATCACTGTTGGCGGTCTGATGGTCATCGTTGCGGTTCTGGGAATCATGGTATTCCTGTTTCGCGTGGTGGCACCGCTGATGGCAGGCGGTTCCGTCGATGGAAATGTGCGCCACCAGCTTGACCTGCCCGAACAGGTGTTCTGGGTCAATGGTGACGAATTCCAGACGCTTGGAACGCTTGTGGATGCGGGGGGAACCGCGCTGACCTTTCATATTCCCACTGGCACGGAAGTCGCGCGCGAGGTGTTGGATTTCAACGGCGCAGACGTGACGTCTGTGGCCGGCACGCTGGAACGCGACCGCGTGGCGTTCGGTTTCAATGACGGGTCTGTGCGTTTTGCGACCGTAGGGTTCAGCAGCACGGCCACATCGCGCAACCGCATGCCTGTGGGTCTGACGCGGATTGACGCACGCGACCAGATGCTGGACGGCTTTGTCTACACGCAGGTGGGAACAGGTGATTTCCGCACCAATTCTGCCGTGAATGAAGTCACGTCAGTCGATCAGATTTCCGACCAGCCGATTATTGCGATTGATTACCGTATTGGCGGCACGGTCGAACGCCCGACCATTGCCTTTGCCACCGTTGATGCCGCAAACCAGGTGCGTGTCAGCCAGTCGCGTGTGCAGATCAATATGATGACAGGCGATGAAACGGTCACGACCACCACAACCGACCTGCCGCCGTTGGGGAAGGGGGCGGATGAAACGATTACCGGCATTTTGATGTCAGGCACCGGCGACCGCGCGATTGTGGCCACGGATGCAGGGTTCATCTACCGCTATGACCTGCGCAACATGGATGCGCCGTCGATGGCGGAACGCCGTCGCGTGGCCGATGATGGTGTGGGTGTGACCGCACTGACATTCCTGACCGCCGAGGATGCGCTGGTTGTGGGCACTGAAGATGGGGGCGTCGCTGTGTGGTTCCGCCTGCAAACCGGCACCAGCGACACGACAGACGGGCGCGAGATGGTCCGCGCCCGCGTGCATGCGCCGCTGCCTGCGGCCATTACTGACCTGTCGGAATCGCAGCGCTCCAAGGAATTTGTGGCGACCGATGCGGCGGGCAATGTGTGGGTGTATCATTCCACCTCGGATCAGGTGCTGTTCCGGTTCGAACGCTCCGGGGGGGTGACGGATGATGTGCAGGCCATGCTGTTCCCGCGCGCGGACGGGGTGTTGCTGGTCAATGACACGGCAGAGGTTGAAGCCTGGCAATACACGCAAAAGCACCCCGAAGTGACGCTGAAAGTGCTGTTCGGCAAGATATGGTATGAAGGCTATGGTGACCCCGAATTTATTTGGCAATCCACCGCCGGAACCGACCTTTCAGAACCGAAATATTCACTGGTGCCGCTGATTTTCGGCACATTCAAGGCGGCGTTTTACGCCATGATCTTCGCTGTTCCCATCGCGCTGATGGCCGCGATTTATACATCCGAATTCGTGGACAAGCGCGTGCGCGGCACCGTCAAGCCGATGATGGAAATGATGGAATCGCTGCCCACAGTGGTTCTGGGGTTCATCGCGGCATTGGTGCTGGCGCCCTTGGTGGAAGAATGGATTGGCGCGGTGCTGCTGGGGTTCTTTGCGCTGCCCATGGGGTTGATGGTCGGTGCGTTTGCCTGGCAGACACTGCCCGCGCAAACCGCGCTGAAATATGACGGGTTTCCGAAATTCACGCTGATGGGGCTGTCCATCCTGATTACGGCATGGATTGCGGCGCAATTGGGCGCATCGCTGGAACGGGTGTTGTTCTACGGTGATTTCAAACAATGGACGACAGGACGTATTGGCACTGGCACGCCTTTCATGTTCCTGATCCTGCTGCCGCTGTCCTATTTCGTCACGGCATGGGCGTTTCGCAAGCAAGTGGGCCACCACTACCGCGACCTGATTGCTGGGCTGGACAGGTCACGGGCGGGCATGGTGGATGCAGCGCGCTGGATTGTGCTTCTGGGTCTGGCGATGGTGCTGTCGTTGCTTGTCGCGCTGGGGCTGACCGCCATAGGCTATGACCCGCGCGGCAGTTTCATTGACAGCTATCAGCAGCGAAACGCGCTTGTGGTGGGGTTCATCATGGCGTTTGCGGTGATCCCCAACATCTATACCCTGGCCGAAGATGCGCTGAATTCTGTTCCCGGCCATTTGCGCGCCGCGTCACTGGCTTGCGGGGCAACGCCGTGGCAAACCGCGCGATGGGTTATTTTGCCGACTGCGGCATCGGGTGTGTTTTCGGCAGTGATGATGGGCATGGGGCGTGCCGTGGGCGAAACCATGATTGTGGTCATGGCGGCAGGCAACACGCCGATCATGGAATGGAACATCTTTTCAGGGCTGCGCACCCTGTCGGCCAATATCGCGATTGAACTGCCCGAGGCCGTGAAGGATGGCACGAATTACCGCGTGTTGTTCCTTGCTGCACTTACGCTGTTCATCATGACCTTCATCATCAATACAGGCGCGGAACTGATCCGCCAGCGCTTCCGCAAGCGCGCCTTCAATCTGTAATATCAAGGCTTGGGGACAGATATGACCAGCTTGAACGAACAACATCCTCCTGCTTCAGGGGCGGCCGGTGTGGCCGGTGTCGCGGCGCGGCAGGCCGTAAAGCCGCGCAACCGCAGGCGCTATTCGGCGGACCTGTCGGCGCTGGGGGAACCTGCGCTTTGGGGGTTTGGCGGGGCCTTGGCGCTGGGGATCATCCTGATTGCCGGGTTCCTGATGGTGGTGCTGTATAACGGCGCGACCACCTTCTGGCCCAAGCCCATAGACCGCGTGGAACTGACTGACGGCACAGTGCTTGCAGGTGTGGAACGGCGCGGAACGATTTTCCGCCCGGACCTGCCGCGCCTGACTGACGACCAGCGCGCCGAGGTTGAGGCCAATGACGGCTTTGCCTACCGCACTCTGTATCAGACCGCGAATTTCGACCTGTATGGGGATGATTTCCGCTGGGTTGCCGATTTCGAGGTTGCAGAAGTCACCCAGCCGCAGGATTTCTACTATTTTGAACGTCAGGTCTGGGGGGTGTTTGTCGGGCGCATTGCGGGAATGCAGATTGCAGGCCAGCAAATGGACTATGATCCCGCCGTGTTCCGCCGCGAACAGGCCACGGCGCGCGAACGCTTCCGCGAAATTCGCCGGATTGAACGCAGCGAGATTGGCCGCATCAACAATCTGATCGAGCGCGAACGCCTGAACCAACGCCGCGCCGTTCTGCGTCAGGGCGAAGCCGATGCCGCGCCCGTTATCGCGGCATCACAGGCCCGCATCGAGGAACTGCAGGCCGAATATGCAGTGCTACAAGCCCGGGTGGACGAGGTGCGCGCCCTGGATCGCGGGTTCCGTGTCACGCTGGAAGAAGTCGGCGGCCGCACGATTGAACCCGAAATCAGCCAGATCGTGCGGTATTATCCTGCCAATGCCGTAAACACTGCCGACAAGTTGGGAATATATGTGTCGCGCTGGTGGGAATTCGTGTCTTCCGAACCCCGCGAGGCCAACACACAGGGCGGCGTCCTGCCTGCCATTTTCGGCACAGTGGCGATGACGCTGCTGATGGTCATTTTTGTGGCACCGTTCGGGGTGATCACTGCGCTGTATTTGCGCGAATATGCCAAGCAGGGGCGCATCACGTCAATTGTTCGCATATCGGTCAACAATCTGGCCGGTGTTCCGTCCATTGTTTACGGCGTGTTCGGTCTGGGCTTCTTTGCCTATACGATGGGCGGCACAATCGACCAGTTGTTCTATCCTGAAAACCTGCCTAACCCGACATTTGGCAAGGGCGGCATTTTGTGGGCGTCGCTGACGCTGGCCTTGTTGACGGTGCCTGTTGTCATCGTGGCCACAGAAGAAGCGCTTGCGGCTGTGCCACGTTCCATGCGCGAAGGGTCGCTGGCCTGCGGGGCGTCCAAATGGCAGACCATCCGCTATGTGGTGCTGCCAAAGGCGCTGCCCGGTATCATGACGGGCATGATCCTGGCCATGGCGCGCGGCGCCGGCGAGGTGGCACCGCTGATGCTGGTGGGCGTTGTGAAACTGGCCCCCGCATTGCCCATTGATGCCTTCTATCCCTTCATTCACCTTGATCGCAGCTTCATGCATCTGGGCTTTCATATCTTCGATGTGGGGTTCCAGTCGCGCAACTCCGAGGCAGGCAAGCCGATGGTGTTTGTCACCACGCTGCTGTTGCTGGCCTTGATTGTCGCCATGAACGCAACCGCCATCATTGTCCGCAACCGCCTGAAGCGTAAATACGCAACTGGCCAGTTCTGAGAGTGCCCCATGGACACAATTGAATTCGAACCCACCGCGTATCACATCAAGAAATCCGATGCGGGCACCGCGCTTGAAATCAGCGATTTCAACCTGTGGTATGGCCAGAAACAAGCCCTGTTCGACAATAACCTTGAAATTCAGAAAGGGCAGGTCACGTCGCTGATCGGCCCCTCGGGTTGCGGGAAATCCACGTTGCTGCGCTGCCTGAACCGGATGAACGATCTGGTGGACGATCTGCGCATTGAAGGACGGATCACTGTGGACGGTTTCGATATCTATGCCAAGGGCGTGGATGTCATTGCGCTGCGCAAGCGTATGGGTATGGTGTTTCAGAAACCCAACCCCTTCGCTATGTCGATTTATGACAATATCACCTATCCGCTGCGCGTGGACGGGGTGACGAAAAAATCCATACTGGATGAAACGGTGGAACGCGCCCTGCAACAGGCCGCGCTGTGGAAAGAGGTCAAGGACCGTCTGAATGACAGCGCGCTGGGCTTGTCGGGGGGGCAGCAACAGCGCCTGTGCATTGCGCGCGCAGTCGCGTCCGACCCAGAAGTGTTGTTGATGGATGAACCCTGTTCCGCGCTTGACCCCATTGCCACTGCCCGCATCGAGGAGCTGATCGAAGACCTGAAAGGCACCTATTCCATTGTTATTGTCACGCATTCCATGGCGCAGGCCGCGCGCGTGTCGGACAACACCGCCTTCATGTATCTGGGGCATCTGGTGGAATTTGGCGATACCGACACCATTTTCACCAACCCCAAGAAATCGCGCACCAATGACTATGTAACCGGGCGGTTCGGATAGCAGGGCCAACATGTATGACGCGGCCACCACGGCGCTGATCGCGGCCCTGCCGCAGCCGGTCTTGTTGATCGACATGGCCGGTATTGTGAAAAGTGCGAACCCCACTGCAGTTGATCTGTTTGGTTCCCATATCAAGGGCGCGCAGATCCGCGCGCATTTGCGCCAGCCGGATGTTGCCGGCATGCTGGACCGGGTGCTGGGTGGTGCGCAAGGGGGCAGTGCCAATTTTGTCTCCAGCTCGGCCAGTCGCGAAACGGTCTGGCACGTCACCGCGCGCCATGTGGATGACCGCACCGTGGTCCTGTCGCTGGGCGATGTGTCCGATATTGAAGCAGCCGAAGCCCAGCGGCGCGATTTTGTCGCCAATGTCAGCCATGAACTACGTTCACCCCTGACGGTGCTTTCGGGGTTCATAGAAACCTTGCAGGGGCCAGCGGGGGATGATGTGGTGGCGCGTGCCGAATTTCTGGCCATCATGGCCGATCAGGCCGAACGCATGACCGGCCTTGTTGCGGACCTGCTGTCGCTTAGCCGTGTGGAATCCGCCGAGAAAATTCGCCCGCGCACAGTGACCTCCATCGATATGGTGCTGAAAGCCACCCTTGCCGCGCTGCGCCCTCAGATAGAGACGGCGCAGATCACGATCTCCTATCAGGTCGCGCCAGATATTGCCGATGTGCCGGGGGATTACGACCAACTGGTGCAGGTGTTTCACAACCTGATCGAAAACGCGATCAAATACGGCTATGGCGGGGGGCGCATCGATGTGGTTGCGCAGCAAATGCCCGCTATGCCGGGATTTGAGGGCGCGGTTTTGCGCGTCAGCATCCGCGATTATGGCGAAGGGATTGACCCTGTCCATATTCCGCGGCTGACAGAACGGTTTTATCGGGTGGACAAGGCACGCTCGCGCGATAGTGGCGGCACGGGGCTGGGGCTGGCGATTGTCAAACACATCCTAAGCCGCCACCGTGGCCGGCTGATCATTCGTTCAGCCCAAGGGGAAGGCACCACGTTTGACGTGGTTCTGCCCTGCATCCCATCCGCGACCATATCAGACCACCCAGAGGAGTGAGCAGCGCGCGCGCCTACAGGTCGCCCGCCCGCGTAATGCGGCGTGTGGTGGCGAAGGCGCGGTCAAGTTCGGGGTTCAGCGCCAGCCCCAGCCCCGCACCGGGGGGGACAGTGATCTGTCCGCCGCTGACCTCGGGCAGGGCGGTGACCAGATCACGATACCAGGTGCGATAGAACGCGCGCACGCTTTCCTGCACCAGCGCATTGGGTGCATTCAGCGACAAATGGGTAGACGCGGCCAGAACCACCGGCCCTGTGCAATCATGGGGCGCAACCGGCAGGTGCCAGGCTTCGGCCATGGCGGCAATCTTGCGGGCCTCTGACAGGCCCCCGCACCAGCTTAGGTCCAGCATGACAACCCCTGCCGCGCCGGTTTCCAGCAAGTCCCGAAACCCCCAGCGCGTCGCCAGTGTTTCAGACGCGCAGATCGGCGCGCGCGATGCTTGCGCATAGCGCGTCAGGCTGCCAAGGCTGTCCATACGAATGGGGTCTTCGTGCCAGAAGGTGTTGAACGGTTCCAGCGCGCGGGCAATCTGGATGGCGGGCAAAAGCTGCCACATGGAATGAAATTCCACCATGATATCCATCTTGTCGCCCACCGCGTTGCGTATTTTCTCGAACGGGCGCAGGGCGGTTTTCAGGTCCTCGGGCGCGATATACTGGCCGCGCGATTTTTCGGCGGCAATGTCAAACGGCCATATTTTCATGGCCGTAATGCCGTCTTCCAGCAAGGACAGCGCCAGATCATCGGCGCGGTGCAAAAAGGCGTTCAGGTCATCATAGGCATGGGGCTGTCCGCCATGGCCCCAGTTGCCAACCTGCTGGCCGTCCGCGTTCTTGATGTAATCCAGCCCCGCGCAGGTGTTATAGGTCCGGATGGAGGGGCGCGTAAACCCGCCCAGCAGCTGCGCGATTGGCTGGCCTGTGGCCTTGCCGAATACATCCCACAGCGCGATATCGAAGGCCGAATTGCCGCGCATTTCCGCCCCCGCCGACCGGCACCCCAGATAGCCCACCAGATCAGCGGCCAAGGCGTCAATCTGCAGCGGGTCCCGCCCGATGACGCGCGGCGCGATCCATTCATGCACATGCGCCTCAACCGTGGCGGCCCCGAAAAACGTCTCGCCCAGTCCGGTGATCCCTTCGTCAGTGTGCACTTCCAGCCATAGCAGGTTGGGGCGTTCAGCAATGCGGATGGTTTCAACGGCATTGATTTTCATGGGGCACCTTTTGTCTGGTCGACCGCGCGTCCCGTTCCGCCGGGCCGTGGCCAAGGGGGTTATTCTTCGAAGATATCCAGCCGCAGGCCGACACGTTGTGCGCCCCCTGCCAGATGCGCGCGCATGGCTGCGCGCGCCGCGCCACTGTCGCGCGCCATGATCGCGTCGCAGATTGCACCATGTTCGCGTCTGGTCTGGGCGTGCAGCGCGTCCAGCGGGGTTTCGGCGCGTGCGGCCAGAATGACATGGGCAATCCGGTCCGAAATGGCGGTCAGGAATTGCACGAAATACGGATTGCCTGTTGCCTGCGCCAGTGCGCGATGGAAGTCCAGATCCGCCGCAACCGAACTGTCGGCGCTGTCTTCGGGGTGGTCGAACCGGGCCAATGCGGCCGTGATGCGCGCCAGATCATCGGCGCTGCGGTGGCGGGCGGCCAGGGCTGCGGCTTCTATCTCCAGGGGGGCGCGCAGCTGGAAAAGATGCTGGAAGGCCCGGTTGTCCATGTCCTGCGCGCCATCCAGCCGAATGGGGCGCGCAGTGGGGTCCACGATAAAGGCGCCAGCACCCTGACGGGTTTCCACCAGCCCTTCGTTGCGCAGCTGGGCAATGGCTTCGCGGATGACCGCGCGGCTGACCCCGAATTCACGCGCCATCGCGGCCTCGGTCGGCAGGCGTGTGCCTGCTGCCAGCCCGTCCGCTTCGATCTGCGCCAGAAGATGCGCGGCAATGCGTGTCGAAAGCTGCGTGTTGCGGGAAAAAGCGGTCATGTCCGGCGTCATGTAACTGGCCCCTGGGCATGCGAAAGCTGGCAATTCGGGTTCATGATCTGCGCGGGGTCAATCGCGCGTTTGATCGCGTCCAGAAGATCGCGCTGTGTCGGTGGCAAGGCATCCTGAAAATCCGCGCGCTTCAACCGCCCTATGCCATGTTCGGCACTGATGGACCCGTCAAAGCGCGCCAGCACCTGATAGATCAGTTTCTTTGCCTGCTCGATCTGGTGATCGGCATCTGTGCCCGGTGCGGGCAGCACGTTCAGATGCACATTTCCGTCGCCCACATGCCCGTAAGACACACATACGGCCCCCGGCATTGCCGCTGTGACTGCCGCTTCGGCCTGCGCCACGAAATCCGGCAGGCATGACAGGGGCACCGATACATCGGTGCGCAAATGCCGCCCGCGTTTTGCCTGCCCGTCATTCATTCCTTCGCGGATTTGCCACAGCGCGCGGGCCTGCGTGTGCGATTGCGCAATCACCCCGTCGCACACCAACCCCTTGGACATGGCCAGTTCCAGAAACCGCTCCATCAGATCGGCCACATCCACCAGCCCCGACCCTGCAAGGTCCATCAGAACATAGGCGGGCGCGTCTGTAGCCATCGGAATGGGCAGGTCGGGCATGGCCTCGTGCGCCAGTGTAAACGCAAGGGGCGGCATGAATTCAAATGCCGACATCAGGTCGCAGCAGTGCAGCCGCGCCAGCCGGAACAGGGCAATCGCATCTTCCAGCCTGTCCAGCGCCAGCAGTGCGGTTGCAGTGTGTTCGGGCAGCGGGCCAAGCTTCAGCGTGGCGGCCGTGATCACGCCCAGCGTTCCTTCCGCCCCGATGAACAGTTGCTTCAGGTCAAGGCCGCGATTGTCCTTGCGCAGCCGTGACCGCAAATCCAGCACGCGCCCGTCCGGCAACACCACTTCCAGCCCCAGCACCAGATCGCGCGTCATCCCGTAGCGCAGCACATTCAACCCGCCTGCATTGGTGGACAGGTTCCCGCCAATCTGGCAACTGCCCTGCGCGCCCAGTGCCAGCGGGAAAAACAGCCCCGCTTCGGCCAGAGTGTCCTTCAAGGTTTGCAATATGACGCCGGCTTCCACCTCGGCGGTGAAATCATCAGCATCAATGCTGCGAATGCGGGTCATCCGTTCCAGACTAAGCACCACCTGCCGCGCAGGTGTGTCGGGCACCGCGCCCAGCACCAGCCCGGTGCGCCCGCCTTGTGGCACAACCCCCAGCCCCAGCGCCTGCGCCGCACGCAGGCACGCGGACACCTGCGCAGTATCGCGCGGGCGCAGCACCGCCAGCGCGCCTGACTGCACATCCCCGTGCCAGTCGCGGCAATAGGGGGCAGTGTCGGGGCCATGCAGCACCACATCGGCCGCCAGTTCAGGGCCAAGGGCGGCGCGCAATCCCGTCAGCAGGGGCGTATCAGGCGTTATCGTCATGTGTCGGGCTTCCGGCAAGGGGCGATTTGTGCTTTGCTTTGCAGATATGTCAGGTTATCAGACAACTTGATGCAAAGGCAAGCGCGACACATCGCGCATTTAGGAAGGGGAGCAGGAATGCATGTTCTGATAACAGGCGCGGCCGGTATGGTCGGGCGCAAGCTGACCGCGCGGCTGGTTGCGGATGGTGCGCTTGGGGGGCAGGGCATCACGCAGCTGACACTTGCCGATGTTGTCGCCCCGACAGTGCCCGCGGGCTTTGGCGGCAGTGTCATCTGCGTGGCCTCTGATCTGGAACATCCCGACACGCCGGCCAAACTGATTGCCACGCGCCCGGATGTGGTGTTCCATCTGGCGGCGATCGTTTCCGCCGAGGCAGAGCAGGATTTCGACAAGGGCTACCGCATCAACCTTGACGCCACGCGCGGCCTGTTCGAGGCCATCCGGCTGGCCCATCTGGCGGACGGGTATATGCCGCGCGTCGTGTTCGCGTCGTCCATCGCGGTGGTGGGTGCGCCCCTGCCGCACCCCATCCCAGACGAATTCCATTGCACCCCCCTGACCAGTTACGGCACGCAAAAGGCCATTTGCGAATTGCTGCTGGCGGATTACACGCGCCGCGGGTTTATGGATGCCATCGGTATTCGTTTGCCCACAATCTGCATTCGCCCCGGTGCGCCCAACAAGGCCGCATCAGGGTTCTTTTCCAGCATCCTGCGCGAACCGCTGATCGGGCAGCCTGCCATTTTGCCTGTGCCCGACACTATTCGTCATTGGCACGCTTCCCCGCGCGCAGCGGTGGGGTTCATGCTGCGTGGGGCGACAATGGACCTGCAGGCCCTTGGGCCACGGCGCAACCTGTCCATGCCCGGTCTTAGCGCGACAGTCGCAGACCAGATTGACGCATTGCGCCGCGTGGCGGGTGACAAGGCTGTTGCCCTGATCCGGCGCGAACCCGACGCCTTTATCACCGCCATGTGCGAAGGTTGGGCCACAGGGTTTGACGCGACGCGCGCGCGCGCCTTAGGCTTCACTGCCGAAAGCACCTTTGACGAGATTATTCGCATCCATATCGAGGATGAACTTGGGGGCCAGCTATGACCCTTCAGCAGATCGCGTTTCTGGGCACGGGGTTGATGGGGGCGCCGATGGTGCGGCGTTTGCTGGGCGCGGGGTATTCGGTGCGTGTCTGGAACCGCGACAGCGCCAAAGCCCAAGCGCTTGTCGCGGATGGCGCGGAACGCGCCGATACCCCCGCGCAGGCCGTGGCGGGGGCGGGGGTGGTGTTCACCATGCTGTCGGACGGGGCTGCGGTGGATGACGTGCTGTTTGCGCGCGGCACAGCCGGTCATCTGGCGGCGGGGGCTGTTGTGGTGGACACATCGTCCATTGCACCCGATCAGGCGCGCGCGCATGCCGCACAACTGGCCGCGCAAGGCACCCCGCATGTGGATTGTCCCGTTTCGGGCGGGGTGGCAGGGGCCGAAGCGGGCACATTGGCGCTTATGGCCGGTGGCGCCGCCGATGTGATTGCGCAACTGGCCCCTGTTCTGGCGCCATTGGGGCGGGTTACGCATGTTGGCCCGTCGGGGGCGGGGCAGGTGTGCAAACTGGCCAACCAGCAGATTGTCGCCATCACCATTGCCGCCGTTGCCGAAGCCATGGTTCTGGTCGAGGCAGGCGGGGCAGATCGCGCAAAATTCCGGCAGGCCATTCGCGGCGGCTTTGCCGAAAGCCGGATACTGGACTTGCATGGCGGGCGTATGGTTACGCGCGATTTCACCCCCGGCGGCCCTGCGCGCTTGCACCTGAAGGACCTTAACACCGTGGCCGCGCTGGCGCAGGCGCAGGGCCTGACCCTGCCGCAGACCGAAGCCGTGCGGCAGGCATTTTCAGATTTCGTGGCCAATGGCGGCGGAGAGGATGATCACAGCGCCCTTCTGGTGCATCTGGAACGGATGAACCCCGCGACGTGACGCAGCCTGTTGCGCCCGTGGCGGCCTACTGCGCCCAATACAGGCGCGTCGGGTTATCCACGAGCAGCTTTTCCAGTGCATCAGGCGTGGGCGCGATGCGCGCCAGCAAATCGACCAATGCGCCGTCATCTGGCATGTCTTTCTTGATGTTCGGGTGCGGCCAGTCGGTGCCCCACAGCACGCGGTCAGGAAACCGCGCGACCAGATCAGCGGCGAAAACCACTGCATCATCATAGGGCGGGCCAGCGCGCGTTATGCGTTCGGCACCGCACACCTTGACCCAGAAACGCGGGTCTTCCATCAGGTCCAGCAGCATCTGGTAGGCCGGTTGTTCCAGCCCCGCCGACGCATCGACCCGCCCCATATGGTCAATAACCAGTGTCACGGGCAGCGATTTCAGCACCGGCGCAAGCGTTTCAAGGCGGTTTGCGTCAAAATGCACCACGGCGTGCCAGCCCAAAGGCGCAATTCGCGCGCATAGCTCGCGCACCGCGTCAAGGTCGGCATCCTGCCCCAGATGGGTGACAAAGTTGAAGCGAATGCCGCGCACGCCGCCTTCATGCAGGGCGTGAAGCTCCGCATCCGTAATGTCGCGGCGCACCATGGCCACGCCGCGGCAGGTGCCGTTTGAACGGGCGATGGCATCAAGCATGGCGGAATTGTCCGTGCCGTGGCAACTGGCCTGCACCAGCACTGTGCGCGACAGGCCCAGTTTGGCATGCAATTCGGTCAATGTGGCCCATGTGGCATCCACAGGCGTGTAGGTGCGTTCAGGCGCGAAGGGAAACTGTGCCGCAGGCCCGAACACATGACAATGCGCATCACACGCCCCTTCGGGCAAGGACAGTTTCGGGCTGGAAGGGTTGGGGTGATAGGGCAGGTTTTGTGCAGTCATTTCATGAAATCTCGGGTTGGGTGGGGGAAGCACTGCGTATGCGCCGCAGCAAAAGGAATGTCACGCCGACAAGGCCCGCGCCGCGCGCCAGCAAGGTGACAGGATCAGTGGCGTCCACCGGGGTGGGCCAGATCACCAGCGCCGAGGCCAGCGCCAATGCGCTGCGTTCGGGCCAGCGGGTATGGCCCAGAAACCAGCCGCCAAACGCGATTGTCAGGCCAATGACACCCACGCAGGCCAAAGCCACCGACAGCGTGATCTGCCAGCCCGTGCCCACCAACAGCAGGCCCGGCATGGACGCAAACAGGAATGGCACCAGCAGCTTGACGAACCCCAGGCGCACGGACTCGACCGCGGTGCGGTTCGGGTCCCCGCCGGATATGGACGCGGCCGCATAGGCGGCCAGCGCGACTGGCGGCGTAATGGCAGAAACCAGGCCGTAATAGAAGATGAACATATGCGCCACGATGGGTTCCAGCCCCGAGCGTGTCAGCGCCGGTGCGACCAGAACCGCCAGCAGCAGATAGGCCGCTGATGTCGGCAACCCCATGCCAAGCACGAAGGAAACCAATGCTGTCAGCATCAACATGACCAGCAGGTTGCCCGCCGCGACATTGACAATCATTCCCGACAGCATCAGGCCCAGGCCAGTCAGGTTCAGAACCCCGATCACCACCCCGGCAGAAGCCACGGCCACCACAATGGGCATGGTGGCAATCACGGTATCGCGGCACACCAGCAACAGCCCGATCAGCCCGACCCGCGTTTTCGGGTGCCAGGGCGAGATCAGCAAGCCTGCCACAATTGCCATCACTGCGGCGCGTGTGGGTGAAAAGCCAATGAACAGGAAATACAACAGCGCCAGCAACGGCACCAGCAGATAGCCGCGCCGAAGCAGGGTGTCGCGCAACAACCGCAGGCCCGCATCGGGGTCGCGTTCCAGTCCCAGACGGCCGGCCTCCAGCCAGACAGCAAGCATCAGCGCCAGCACATACAGCAATGCAGGGATCAGCGCAGCCAGCGCGATCTGGGCATAGGGCACCTGCATGATTTCCGCCATCAGGAACGCCGCTGCCCCCATGACAGGCGGCAGGATCTGGCCAGCGGAACTGGCCGCAGCCTCAATCGCGCCGGACAGGTTGCGCGAATAGCCCGCGCGTTTCATCAGGGGAATGGTGAATGTGCCGGTGGTCACGACATTGGCGACCGCGCTGCCATTGATGGACCCCAACAAGGATGACGACAGCGCCGCCGTCAGCCCCGGCCCGCCGCGCATGTGCCCCGTCAGGCCGCGCGCAATGTCGACGAACACTTCGCCGGTGCCAATGCGCATCAGCAGCCCGCCCAGCAGGGCAAACAGGAAGATATATTCGACCGCAACACCCATCGGCAGGCCGAACACCCCTTCGGTGGACAGCATCATCATGGATGCAAGGCGCAGCAAGGAATACCCGCGATGGCCATATTCACCGGGAATCAGGTTGCCAAACAGCGCATAGGCCAGCGCGACCCCGACCAGCACCAGCAACGCCAGCCCGACCCCGCGCCACACCAGAACAAGCAATGTAACCATAAGGCCGTAAAACACCCATAAATCGGGGGCAGTTGCCATGCCCCCGCGCATGACGATGGCCATGAAATTGGCCTCGACATGCAGGCCGGGCCATAGCGCAAAGGGCACCAGCGCATAAAGCGCGGCCCTGCCCCAGGCGGGGCCGGTCTGATAACCCAAAAGCAAAAGGCCCGCTGCCGCAATCAGCGAAAAGAACGCTGACCGCAGGATCAGGGCGGTGATCAGGCCGAAATACGCCCCATAAATAACCAGTGCCGTTGCCGCAGCCGCCAGGGCCACAACCAGACCTGAAACAACAATGGTTTCAAGCTGGTTGCGGTCCTGCGCGTGGCGCAGGCTGAGTGGCGTAATCCAGTCGCGTATCACCGCCCGCACCTCTTGCTTAACGGTTCTGGAAATACGCCGCCGCACCGGGGTGCAGGGCGATGGGCGCATTGGGGGCCGTGTCATGCGAAATGGCACGGGCCAAAGGATGCACTTCGCCCAACGTGTCCAGATTGTCGAAAATCGCCGCTGTCAGGGATTGCACGAAATCCGCATCCGCGTCCGCGTTCACGAACAAGATGGCAGGGTCATTGATCACGGTCACGGGTTCGGTCACATCGGGATAGGTGCCTGCGGCAATCTCGAACAATTGGTAGAAGGGGTAATCTTCGATCAGTGCTGCGACCTGTGCGGGGTCTGCGGACAGCAACACCATATCGTCGCGCGCGTCCAGATCGATCAGCGCGGCCACCGGGGCGCCCGCCAGAACCACAGTGGCATCGACTGTGCCATTGGTCAGGGCATTGACCCCCTCGCCATACGACAGGAACTGCGCACCGGCGGGGTTGAACACACCGTAGCCTTCAAGCAGGCGCTGTGCCAGAACCGCCGCGTTCGATCCCGGAGGGCCCATGCTGACGCGCTTGCCGTCCAGTTCTTCCAGGCCGGTGATGCCCGTCGACGCTGTTGTGGCAATCTGCAACACTGCCGGATACAAGTAGGCCAGCGCCGCAACCGGCTGCGCATCGCCGTCAAACGTGTCCGTGCCGTTGGCCGCTTCAAACAACGTCGAGGACGACGAGAAGCCCACTTCCATTTCGCCCGCAGCCACGCGGCGGATATTTTCGACTGATGCGCCGGTAACTTCGGCGCGGGCGGTTGTGCCGTCCATATGCTCGGTAACCAGTTCGGCCATACCGGCACCAATCACATAAAACAGACCGCCTGTGCCGCCTGTGCCGATGGACACGCGGTCCTGCGCACTTGCAGGCACGGCAAAAGCAGTTGCCACGGCCAATGCGGATAAGGTTCTTGTCAGGGTCATTCGGGTCTCCTCCCTTGGGTTAGGTTTTCTCAGGTCGTGCAGGTTTCGCGCGTCAGCGCAGTCAGGCTGGCATGTGCCGCCTCGACAATTTCGTGAATGGCGGTTTCATGATCCGCGCCACTGGCCGCGCCATCAGACAGCCGGTCAATGCGTTCGGGGTTGATCAGCGAATAATACAGTGACCCCAGCAGGAATTGCGCCCGCCAGATGATTTGCGCCCTGTTCGCCCCCGGCAGGCATTCGGCAAAGGCGTCGATGAACTGGCGCGTGGTCGCATCGAACGCGTCGGCAATGATGCGGCGCGCTTCGGGGTCACCTTCGGCGGACAGGACCGCGCGCATGCGTGTCAGGCGCGCGCCCCCGCCCATGGTTCCGGTGCTGGCAAAGGAAAACGCGGGCAGCAGATATGCGCGCAACACCGCGCGCAACCGTGCGGACAAATCCGCGATCTGGCGCGCTTCGCCCAGCAATTCCAGACGGCGCGCATTCATGGGGGCCGCGTGCAGGTCATAGATTGTCTGCAGCAGCTTCAGCTTGTTTTCATGGTGATACACCACGCTGGACACCACCACCCCCGCTTCGCGTGCAATTTCGCGCAGGCTGACAGCGGCGAATCCGCGTTCTGCGAACAGCTTTTCAGCGGCGTCCCTGATGGCAGTTGCAGTATCGGTATGGGGTGTTGCGCGTGGCATGACGGCTCCTTTGCGGGGGTGTGTACTGCATAAGTTGAACACTTGTCCATATTTTTGTTGCAGTCGTTCACATATTTTGAACATATGTAGGTGGCACGGATCAAGGCAGCCCATGGGGGACACAGATGATGCAGAAACTGACAGCCGCTGACGGACATGAATTCGCTTGCTGGATGCAGCCGGCCACCGGCACCGCCTGCGCGGGCGGGGTGGTCATCTTGCAGGAAATTTTCGGCGTGACCGAACAGCTGAAATCAGTGGCGGCGCAGTATGCAGCACTGGGCTATGACGTGGCCATTCCCGCGCTGTTTGACCGTCAGGCGCGCGGCGCTGTTTTCGCCTTCGATCAAGCCGCCAAGGGGCGCGACCTGATGCTGGCGGCGCAGGTGGCAGATGTATCGCAAGATATTGCGGCGGCGGTCGATGCGCTGGCGCAAAACTGCGGCAAGGTGGCCGTGATGGGGTTTTGCTGGGGCGGCGGGCTGGCCATTCATGCTGCACAGCATGTGCCGGTTGCAGGGGCCGTGGCGTTTTACGGCACCCGTCTGCCCGCCTATTTTGGCGCGCCGCTGCGCGCGCCTGTGCTGGGGCATTTCGGGCTGCATGATGACCATGTGCCCATGGACATGCTGGACCAGGCCCGCGCGCAATGGCCGGGGATGGAAGTGCACCTGTATGACGCGGGCCATGCCTTCGCCAATGACGCGCGCCCGTCCTATGTGGCTGCCGCCGCAGACCTGGCACATCAGCGGAGTGCAGAGTTCCTGGCCAAAGTGCTTGCCGGATGAATGTGGGGGGCATGTCTGCTTCGCGGGGGCGGAGCTGCGGCTTGCGTCCTTTTTAAAGTAGCAGTCCGAGCCGAGAGAGGGTCAGTCGTGACTGCTGGCATAGCGCCTCATTCCTTCCGCCGCGATAGTAGCTCAGCGCGACGACCGCACCATACAATGCCCAGCCTTTACCCCTCTGCCAGTCGCTATCATTCAGATCAAGGTAACCGCGGAACGCCGAACGAGCAGATGAATCAATCCAGAACCATGCGGTCGCGTAGTCGGCTGCGGGATCGCCCACGGCGGACAATCCCCAATCGATAACCCCCCGCAGAATGCCATCCCGAACGATCAGGTTGTCCGCCTTCAGGTCGCCGTGCAGCCAGACTGGCTGTTGAGAAAATTCTGCAGCGCAGGCACTTTCCCAAAGATCACGGGCGCGATGCGTGTCTACTTCGTCAGCAACGATTTCGATAGCGGGCAGCGCCACCTCGGTCAGAGTGCTTAGCATGACACCCCGCCGGCTGTTGCGCGCGCCAGCGCAAGGGGCGCCAGTGGTGTCCTTCTGGTGCAGCGCCTTCAAAAAACCTGCAAGGGTGCGGGCGCAATCCCGCCAATCGGCTATGTGTTCGGGACTGGCGATCTGACCCTTTATCCAGTCGAAGATGCCGAATTCAAAGGCAAGACCAAGCTGCGCGTGTCCTCTGAAGCGCAGCATCGGCACCTCAAGCGGTAACCCTTGAAGATATGGCAGCCAGTCAAGTTCTTTCGCAAGAAGCGCTACCGCCGAGGGGCGGCGGGGCACCCTGACCGACAATGTAACCCCAAGCCGAAAGATGGCGTTATCCGTTCCTGACGAAGCAACACGACGAAGCGGAAGGCCGGCCCAAAGAGGTGCCTGTGCCCCGATGAGGCGGGCCACAAACGCACTGTCGAGGGGAATTTCATCAGGATATGCTGTCATTTTGCTGCGCAAACTCGTTTCGATCATATCCATATGACATTTAGGCGGTGCCCGCAAAGCACGCCTCTTGCCCGATCCCTATCCTCCAATACCCTTCACAGATGACCCCGCTAGTCCATATTATCTGGCGTCCATTGGCCCCCTTTCGTCGGGGTGCGTGGCTTATTTTGTCGTGGGGGGCTTGTGTGCTGTGTCATCCAGACGGGTTTGTGCCCATGTAATCAACTCGCGGGCCGCGTCGCGGTCCAGAACCTGCGTGCCCAGCAAATCGGCGCTGCGCAGGCCCTGCACAGCCAGGTAGGCCAGTGTCGCAAGGTTGGGGTCCGTGGCGTTTGACTGGATCCGGTCCAGAAACACGGTCGAATGTTCGCGCAGGGGCCGCAGCATGTCGGGGTTTTCGGCAAGGGCCACCAGCAATCCCGAAGGGGGCGGTGTGCCGCGTTCCTGTTCATCCAGAAAAAACTGCAAATATGACTGGATGACAGCGTTTTTGCGCCCGGAACTTGCCTGTTGCTGCAAGGCCGCGTCCAGTTGTTCCATATGGCAGGCCACCAGCCCTTCCAGCAAGCGCGCCTTGGACGGGAAGTGATACAGCAACCCCCCTTTGGACACACCCGCCGCAGCGGCCACCGCATCAAGCGAGATATTCGCCGGCCCAAGGCTGCGCGCAAGGGTTTCGGCGGCATCCAGAATGCGCTGTCGTGTGGGCTGGGGGGTGTTGGGGGGGGCGGTCACTCTTACTCTCCTGCATTCTTGACTAAACCGTCTGGACGGTATAGTTCGGCGGGGAAAAATGCAATCGTCTATTCGAACGGATGTCGCCCCAAATGTTGAAACGTTTTATCATTGCAGCGGTGCTGCTTGTCGTGCTTGGCGGGGGGCTGATCGGGTTCAACCTGTTCCGTGACCAGATGATTGCCCAGTTTCTGGCAAATCGGCCTGTGCAGGCACTGCCTGTCGAAACCATAGATGTGCAGGCCACGACATGGTCCCCTGTCCTGAACGCGATTGGCACAGTCAATGCCGCGCAAGGTGTGGAACTGACGGTCGAAGCCACTGGCATCGTGCGCAAGATCGGCTTTGAGTCGAACGCGGAAGTTGCCCAAGGCGACATTTTGCTGCGCCTTGATGACGAAGTGCAGCGCGCCGACCTGAACGCGGCCCAAAGCCAGCTTGCGCTGGAACGCTTGAACCTTGAGCGCGCGCTTGAATTGCAAAGCCGCGGTGTAACGGCGAATGTGCAGCTGGATCAGGCGCGCGCTGCGTTCGATGTGGCGTCCGCGCAAGTGGCCCGCGCCGAGGCCGTGATCCAGCAACGCCGCCTTGTGGCCCCGTTTGCGGGTGTTGTCGGCCTGCCGCGTGTCGATGCGGGCCAGCATATTGCCCCTGGCACCATTGTGGCCACGTTGCAGGAACTGGACCAGATGCGGGTGGATTTCAGCCTGCCGGAACAGGCGCTGCCGTCGCTGTCCATCGGGCAGGGGCTGGATATTCGGGTGCAAGGCGATGACCGGCGCTTCCGGGGTGAAATTCGCGGCATTGATCCGCGCGTTGACCCGAATTCGCGCATGGTTTCCCTGCGCGGCACTGTGGAAAACCCCGACCGCGCCCTGACACCGGGGCAGTTTGCCCGCATTGAAATTCGCCTGCCACAGGAAGATGGCGTGATTGCCCTGCCGCAAAACGCGGTGGTGACCAGCCTGTATGGAGATTTCGCCTATGTCGTGCGCCCGTCCGAAGACGATGCCGATCAGTTGGTTGTGCGCCAGACATTCGTGACGACGGGGCGGCGCAACAACGGTGTGGTTGAAATTGTCGAGGGTATTTCAGATGGGGATCGCGTGGTCAGCGCTGGACAGAACCGCTTGTCCAACCGTGCGCCCGTGACCCTTGCGAACACGACAACCCCGCAGGTGGCGCAATGAACATATCCGCGCCCTTCATCAAGCGCCCTGTCGGGTCCACTGTTCTGGGGTTGATGATTGTCCTGTTGGGGTTGATGGGGGCCTTCGGGTTGCAAACCCGACAATACCCGCAGGTGGATGAAACTGTTATCACAGTCACCACAATCTATCCCGGTGCTTCGGCTGAATTGATACAGGGCTTTGTCACCGCGCCCATTTCGGCGGCGGTCGCATCTGCCGAAGGGGTGGATTATATTACCAGCCAGTCGCGCCCCTCGGCCTCTGTTGTGACGGTGAACATGGCGTTGGGCGAAGACCCCGACATTGCCCTGACCGAAGTCATGTCCAAGGTGCAGGAGGTGCGATCACGCCTGCCCTCAGATGCGCAAGACCCCAGCATCGTCAAGGGCACGGGCCAGACTTTTGCGACCATGTATCTGGCGGTTCAGAACCCCGCCATGAGTGCCGAACAGGTTACTGAATACATTGAACGGGTGATCGTCCCGCGCATGTCCACCATCGAAGGGGTTGCGGAATCGCAAGTGATGGGGGCTGCAAACTATGCCATGCGTGTGTGGATTGACCCTGTGCGCCTTGCGGGGCAGGGCCTGACCGCAGGCGAGGTGGCGCAGGCCATCAATGCCGCCAATTTTCTGGCCGCACCGGGCCGCACCCGCAATGAACTTGTGGGATATGCGATTGATATCGATTCAACCCTGCAAACGCCGGAAGCTTTCGGGCAATTGCCGCTTGCAGGGTCCGGGAATGATGTGGTGCGCCTGCGCGATGTTGCGCGCGTGGAACTGGCTGCGGCCAGCACAGATATGGTGGTATCGTTTGACGGGCGGCCCGGCACATTCATTGGCGTGTTTCCCAACCCCGCCGCCAACCCGCTGGATGTAGCTGCGGCGGTTCTGGCTGAATTACCGGCAATTCAGGCCAGTTTGCCTGACGGCATGACCATGGAAATGATGTATGATGCGACCGAACAGATATCGGCGTCCATCAACGAAGTTCTGGTTACCATTGTTCTGGCAACGGCGATTGTCGCACTGATCATCTTGTTGTTTCTGGGGTCGGTGCGGTCCGTTTCCATCCCGCTTGTGGCAATTCCGTTGTCACTGGTGGGGGTGTTGTTCATGCTGTTTGTCGCGGGGTATTCCATAAACCTGCTGACATTGCTGGCCATGGTTCTGGCCATCGGGCTTGTGGTGGATGACGCCATCATCGTGGTGGAAAATGTCCAGCGCCACATTGAACGCGGTGAAACTCCGCTGCAGGCGGCCTTCACGTCCATGCGGGAATTGTCAGTGGCCATCATTTCCATGATGATGACGCTGATTGCAGTGTTCCTGCCCTTGTTCTTCATTGGCGGGCTGACTGGCGCCTTGTTTCGTGAATTCGCGGTGGCACTGGCGGGGGCCGTGTTCATTTCCGGTGTGGTCGCGCTGACCATTTCGCCCATGATGGCGGCGCGCGTGCTGCGCGCGGGGGGCGATGGCAACCGCTTCCAGCAGGCGCTGGACCGAAGCTTCACGAAGCTGGAAATCTGGTATGCACGGCGGCTGACGTCAACCCTGCGTTTCACGCCCGTAACCTTGATGATCGTGATCGTGCTGACCGGGGTGACAGGGTTCCTGTTCACCAAGACATCAAGCGAACTGGCCCCCGAAGAAGACATCGGCGCGCTGTTTTCCTTCATCAACGCGCCGTCCTATGCGACGATCGACTATACCAGTCACTATGTCGGGCAAATGGCGGACCTGACATCCGACCTGCCCGAATTGCGGGCGAATTTCTCGATCGTGGGGTTTGGGGGGGCGACCAATAGCGGGATCATGCTGTGGGCATTTGACGACTGGGCAGAACGCAGCCGCAGTCAGGCCGAAATCCAGCAGGATTTGCAAGCGCGTCTGGCCCCGATTGCGGGCGCGCAGGCATTCGTCTTTGCGCCGCCCAGCCTGCCCGGTGCGGGCGGGGGGTTGCCCATTTCGCTGGTTGTCCAGTCCACTGGCGACCCGTCCGAGGTGTATGAAGTCGCAGATCGCATCAAACTGGCCGCCGAGGCATCGGGGCGTTTTCTGGTGGTGCAGAATTCCATGTCCTTTGACACCACACAGGTTGTTGTGTCCATTGACCGCGACCGCGCAGCGGCGCTGAACATTCCGGCCAATCAGATCGGGTCGGCCCTGGGGCTTTTGGTGGGTGATGGTGCAGTTGCGCAGTTTGACCGCGATTCCAAAAGCTATGACATCATTTTGCAGGTGCCGCAGGAATACCGCGAAAACCCCGAACGGCTGGGGGAATTCCATATCCGGTCCAATTCGGGGGAAATGGTGCCCCTGTCAGCGGTCACCGAAATTGGCACTGCCGTCGCACCGCAATCGATTGAACAGTTCAACCAGTTGAATTCCGCGACACTGACGGCCATGCCGATGATCGGCACATCCACGGGCGACGGGCTGGCGGCGTTGGAAGAAATCGCGCGCGCGGAACTGGCCGACGGGTTCTTTCTGGATTATGCGGGCCAGTCGCGGCTGGAACAATCGGAAGGCAACACCATCATTTTGGCCTTCGCATTGGCAATTGTGGTCATCTATCTGGTGCTGGCCGCCCAGTTCGAAAGCTTGCGTGACCCGTTTATCGTGCTGATGTCAGTGCCGCTGTCCATTTTCGGGGTGATCGTGCCGTTGAACCTTGGGCTGGGGACGCTGAACATCTATACGCAGGTGGGGCTTATCACGCTGATCGGGCTGATCACCAAGCATGGTATCTTGCTGGTGGAATTCGCCAACCAGTTGCGCCGCGACAAGGGGCAGGACCGCGCGGGGGCAATTGTCACATCTGCGCGGTTGCGCCTGCGCCCCATCCTGATGACCACTGCCGCAACGGCCCTTGGTGTTGTGCCGTTGATGGTGGCCAGCGGCGCAGGGGCGGCGGCACGGTTTTCGATGGGGTTGGTGATCTTTTCGGGGATTACCGTCGGCACGGTGTTCACGCTGTTTGTCGTGCCTGCCTTCTACATCCTGATCGCGCGCAAAACCCTGAAAGACCCTGTTCAGGACATGTCAGACCTGCCTGTGCGCTAGGGCATGTTGCTCAAAAGTGGGAACCGGATTTGAGCTTCTCGAACATGCAAAACCAATAAGTCAGATCATGTCGCGTGACTGCGAATGAACCCGACATGATCTAGGGGGGGCTGCGCGCCCCCCTAGCCCCAAACATCGCGCGGGGAATTGCGCCATAGCGCCCCCCGAGGCGTGTTGCGCCATGGGTCAGCCGTCGGGGTGGCGCAGGTCTATCAGGCCGCCGCCAAACAGACGGTCCCGCGAATGTTCCAGATGGGCGCGCATCTGGCGCGTGGCTTGTGGTGCGTCACCTGCGGCAATGGCGTCGCGAATGGCGCTGTGTTCGGCCAGCACATCTTGCAATCCTTTTGCGCCATCGCTCATCAAGGATTGGCCATGCAGTCTCATGCCGGTATTGATATGGTCGCGCAATGCGCGCATGGTCGTGTCGAAATACTGGTTGTTCGACGCTTTGCCGATGGCAAGATGAAAGGCGAAATCAGCGTCCTCGCGGTGCTGAAACGACCCTGTAGCGTCCTGCAACAGATGCAGGGCGCGGTCAATTTCCGCCAGTCCCGCCGCATTGCAGCGTTGCGCGGCCAGACTTGCGGCCTCCCCCTCCAGCAGGATACGGAATTCATAGCAGCGCTGGATATCGGCCAGCGTCTCAACGCGGGCATAGCCCACACCGGCAGAAACAGGGGGGCGCGCAAAACTGCCTGCCCCTTGGCGTGAATAGATCAGCCCTTCATCGCGCAGCCGTTCCATGGCAGCGCGCAACACCGGACGCGATACACCGAAATCCTGTGACAACACCGCTTCGGTCGGCAGTTTCTGGTTGGCCTGATAATCGCCGTTGGAAATGCGCGTCAGCAAAAGGTGATAGACCTTTTCGCTTAGGGGCGGGCGGGTGCGGGGTTTTTGGTCCTTCATGCGATTGGCCCGTCCTGATGGTCCATCATTGCAAGCATGTCTGCCAGCAAGCTGTCAGTGCCAAAACCGCCTGATTTTGTGATGACAGTCAACCCTGTATCGGCACAGCGCGACAGTGGCACACCGGGCAGCACTTCGCCCAGCAGATCAAGGCGTCTTATGCCAAGACGGGACAGAATGGCCTGTGCCGTTTCGCCACCGCACATGAACAGGCTGCGCGGTGCGCGGGTGCCTATTGCGCGGGCAATACCGGATGAAAACCCCGCAGCGGCCAAGCGCGGGTCCAGATCGGCGGTCTGCGCGGTCAACTGCACCAATGTGACGGGGGCGATCTTGAAATCCGGAACTGTTCCATCCGGGGCCGCGATGACAGGCAGCGCAAGTTGCGCGACCTGTGCAAGCGTTACAGGGTCGCGCGAACCGATGGCCAGAACCAGCGGCGCAGGAAGCGTCCGGCGCACGGGTGCCGGCGCGTCGGGGGCCAATCTGCGCGCCAGCGCTTCGGCCAGCCCCGCTGCGCCAACGTAAACGCAGCTGTCCAGCCGGTCTGGCAGGGCTGCGTCAATATCGGCATCTGTGCGGGCATCAATGATGGCAGGCCCGGTGCCCAACCGTTCGGCCACGCTGATGGGGCTGTCCACGCCCGCACCCGTCACCGCGCCATTGCGCACCAACCGGCCCAGGCGCGGGATTGCCGGACAGGCCAGAACAGGCAATGGGCGGGTTTGCGCCAGTTCCGCAAGTTCTGCTGCGATATGTCCTTTCAGGCGGCTGTCGATCTTCTTGAAGATTACCCCCTCAAAACGGGTTAGCGCGGGGGTGATGGTGCGCAATGTGGCAAGTGCCGCCGCAAGGCTGCCATCGCGGGTGCCGGTCGAAACTGCCACAACCTGCAGCGCTGTATCTTGCAGCGCATCTGTAAAATCATCGGTATCGGTAACGACCCGCGTTTTCAGGCCGCGCATTGCAAACCCCGCGGCACTGTCAAGCGCGCCAGTCAGATCATCTGCGATTATCGCTATTCGGTGCATCATGTTCCCGGATTTACAAGTATGTAAGCTTGTGTATTTGGACAGCCGCGTGATGGCAAGGGATGTCGCGCATGACCCGCGCTGCGGGTGCCGGTGCCAGCTTGCGCGGGGCATTGCACGGTATCGCAGCACCTGCGCGCGGGGGGGGCATTTGTCCCGCAGCTTGCCCTTGGGTAAACGCAGCCGAACTGAAAAGGGGAATTGACTCTTTGGTCAATATTATCCAGCCTTTTGGCTGTCCCCGAAACGGTGTGCAAATCACCGGAACGGGATGTCACCACATGACAGGGAGATTTCGATGTCTATGAAACTTGACCGGACGGGGGTTCGCGCGCGTCTGATGCTGGGGGCTGCCGCTGTTGCGCTGGCTTTTGCCGGTGCCGCAAATGCCGAAACGCTGCGCTGGGCGCGCGTGGCCGATGCGCTGACGCTGGACCCGCACAGCCAGAACGAAGGCCCCACCCATACGCTGAACCACCATATCTATGAAACGCTGGTGGGGCGTGCGGTTGACGGCAGCCTGACCCCGCGCCTTGCCACGGAATGGGGCATCAGCGAAGAAGATGACACAGTCTGGGTCTTCAAGATCCGCGAGGGGGTCACCTTCCATGACGGGTCTGCCATGACAGCGGAAGATGTCGTCTTCTCGCTCGATCGTGCGCGCACGCCGCCATCGGGGATGGCTGCGCTGCATGCCGCAGTGGAAGAAGTGACCGCTGTTGACGACACCACAGTGCATGTGCGCCTGTCCGGCCCTGCGCCCCTTTATGTGCAGAACCTGACCAACACTTTTATCATGTCCAAGGCATGGGCCGAAGAAAACGGTGTTGAAACAGCGCCCAACTTTGCAGCAGGCGAAGAAGCCTTCTCCGTGCGCAACACCAACGGCACCGGCCCCTATGTGATGGTCGAACGTGACCCCGAAGTGCGCACAGTGTTGCAGGTCTTCGACGGGCACTGGGCCGACGCGCCCGCAGTAACCGAAATCATCTATACGCCGATTTCCGAAGCCGCGACCCGCGTTGCGGCGCTGTTGTCGGGCGAAGTGGACGTGGTGCAGGACGTTCCGGTGCAAGATATCGCGCGGCTGGAACAGACCGATGGCATCAAGGTTGTGCGCGGGCCGGAAAACCGCAACATCTTCTTCAGCTATGACATGACGTCGGACCGTCTGGCTTCATCCGATGCGGAAGACAACCCTTTCGCCAAGCCAGAAGTGCGCGAAGCAATGGCCTTGTCGCTGGACCGCAACGCCATCCGTCAGGTGGTGATGCGCGGTGAATCGCAGCCCTCGGCAGCGCCCTTGCCGCCCTTCGTCAACGGCTGGACCGAAGAACTGGATGCGTTCGGGGAACCCGATTACGCGCGCGCGGCAGAACTGGTGGCCGAAGCCGGCTATCCTAACGGGTTCAGTGTTGACCTGAACTGCCCCAATGACCGCTACCTGAATGATGAAGCGATCTGTCAGGCCCTGGTCGGCATGCTGGCGCGCGCCAATATCCGCGTGAATCTGGTGTCGCAAACGCGCTCGCTGCACTTCCCGCTGATCGAAAACTGGGAAACCGATTTCTACCTGCTGGGTTGGGGTGTTCCGACATTCGACAGCCAGTATGTGTTCGATTTCCTGGTGCACACGCGCGAAGGATCTTACGGGTCGTTCAATGGCACGCGCTATTCGAACCCCGATCTGGACGCAAAGATCGAGTCGCTGGCCACAATGACCGACCTGGACGCGCGTGATGCGGTCATCGCGGAAATCTGGGAAGAGGTGATGGAAGAACGCATTTTCCTGAACGTGCATAACCAGATGCTGGCCTATGCCATGCGCGACGGTATTTCGCTGGATGTGCATCCCGAAAACCAGCCGCGTATGACCACGGTTACATTCGACTAAGCACGGCTTGACCTTGGCGCCCGCGTGATTTACCGCACGCGGGCGCTTCTTATATGTCAGCACTGCTGACTATTGTTCAGCCTGGAGAGTTTGGCCATGCTCGCTTTCATCCTGCGTCGGGTGCTGCAATCCGTGATCGTCATGTTGACGGTCGCGCTGGTGGCGTTTGCGCTGTTTCGGTTTGTGGGCGACCCGATCGCGTCGATGGTCGGACAGGAAGCGACCCTGGCCGAACGCATGGAACTGCGCGAGGCGCTGGGCCTGAACGACCCGTTTATCGTGCAGTTCTTCACATTCCTGTCGCGCGCTGTGGTGGGGGATTTCGGTATTTCCTACCGGCTTCAGCAACCTGTGATGGAATTGATCCTGTCGCGCCTGCCTGCCACGCTGGAACTGGCGCTGGTGTCAGGGATTGCGGCGTTTGTGTTCGGCGTGGGGTTCGGGGTTTACACGGCCTTGCGGCGCGGTGGCTGGGCGTCAAGTTCCATCATGACTGTGTCGCTGATTGGTGTGTCGCTGCCGACATTCCTGATTGGTGTGCTGCTGATCTGGGTTTTTGCGGTGGAACTGCAATGGCTGCCGTCCTTCGGGCGTGGCGATGTGGTGGATCTGGGCGGGTGGTGGCGCACCGGCTTTCTGACAGAAAGCGGGCGCATGTCGATGATCCTGCCCGCGATTACGCTGGGCCTGTATCAGATGACGCTGATCATGCGCCTGGTGCGCGCCGAAATGCTGGAAGTGCTGCGCGCCGATTATATCAAATTCGCCCGCGCACGGGGGCTGTCAAACCGGGCTGTGAATTTCGGCCATGCGCTGAAAAACACGCTGGTGCCGGTTATCACCATCACGGGCCTTCAACTGGGGTCCATCATCGCGTTTTCGATCATTACCGAAACAGTGTTCCAGTGGCCCGGTGTGGGCGCGCTGTTCATCAATTCGGTGCGGTTTGTCGATGTGCCGGTGATGGCGGCCTATCTGATGCTGATCGCGCTGGTGTTCGTTGTGATCAACCTGATCGTTGATCTGCTGTATTATCTGGTTGATCCCCGCCTGCGGCTGGACCGCAGCGCGGCGGGCCACTGAAAGGACCATGCCATGAGTGAGACGCACAAACCGCGCCCCGCTGGCAGATTTGCCCGCGCATGGGACAGTGACATCGCCTATTCCTTTCGCACGTCGCCTGTGGCGGTGGTGGCGGCGGTGGTGTCCGTGTTCATCATTCTGGCGGCCATATTCGCCCCGCTGATTGCGCCTTATGACCCGTTCAACCCCGCTTCATTGAACCTGATGGACGGGTTCACCCCGCCCATGGAACCCAATGCCTTCACTGGCAATGTGTATTGGCTGGGCACCGACAACCAGGGCCGCGATGTGTTTTCGACCATTCTGTATGGTGCGCGTATTTCGCTGTTTGTGGGGTTTGCAGCGGTGCTGTTTGCCATGGTTCTGGGCATATCGCTGGGGTTGATTGCAGGCTATCGCGGGGGCTGGGTGGACAGTTTGCTGATGCGCGTTGCAGATGTGCAGCTGACCTTCCCCTCCATTCTGCTGGCGCTGCTGATATTTGGTGTGGCGCGCGGTTTCATCCCGCCCGCCTACCGAGAGGTTATGGCCATCTGGGTGCTGATCGTGGCAATCGGCCTGTCGGACTGGGTGCAATATGCCCGCGTGGTGCGCGGGGCCACCATGGTGGAAAAGAACAAGGAATATGTGCAGGCCGCCCGCGTGATTGGCGCGCATCCTGTGAAAATCCTGCTGCGCCACATTCTGCCCAATGTGATGGGGCCGGTTCTGGTGATTGCCACCATCGGGCTGGCGCTGGCCATCATTGCCGAAGCGACGTTGTCCTTCCTTGGGGTGGGGGTGCCGCCCACGCAGCCCAGCCTTGGCACGCTGATCCGCATTGGCCAGCAATATTTGTTTTCCGGTGAATGGTGGATATTGCTGTTCCCGTCGATCACACTTCTGGCGCTTGCGCTGGCCGTCAATCTGTTGGGCGACTGGCTGCGCGACGCCCTGAACCCGAGGTTGCGCTGATGTCTGGCCCGTCTGAAAACCCGTCTGATAAAACCCCGCTTTTGTCGGTGCGCGATCTGGTGGTGGAATTCCCCACCCGGCGCGGCACCTTGCGCGCGCTGGACAAAGTGTCCTTCGACATTGCCCAGGGCGAGGTTCTGGGCATGGTGGGCGAATCTGGCGCCGGCAAATCGCTGACAGGCGCGGCCATTATTGGCCTGCTGGAACCCCCGGGGCGCATTGCAGGCGGTGAAATCCGGCTGCGTGGGGAACGTATCGACAACCTGCCGCGCGAGAAGATGCGCCGCATTCGCGGGCGTCGTATTGGCATGGTGTTTCAAGACCCGCTGACCAGCCTGAACCCGCTATATACTGTCGCGCAGCAACTGATCGAAACGATCCGCACGCATATGGACGTGTCCGAGGGGGAGGCGCGCAAGCGTGCTGTGGCGTTGTTGGACCGCGTGGGCATTCCTGCTGCCGCGCGGCGCATTGATGACTATCCGCATCATTTTTCGGGCGGCATGCGCCAGCGCGTGGTCATTGCGCTTGCGCTTTGCGCGGAACCCGAACTGGTGCTTGCCGATGAACCCACCACTGCGCTGGATGTGTCGGTGCAGGCGCAAATCATCGACGTGCTGAAGGAAATCTGCGCGGAACGGGGCGCGTCTGTCATGCTGATCACGCATGATATGGGGGTGATTGCCGAAACCGCCGACCGTGTTGCGGTGCTCTATGCCGGGCGCGTGGCCGAAATTGGTCCGGTGCGCGATGTGATTCAAGCGGCCGAACACCCCTATACCGCGGGCCTGATGGGGTCCATTCCCACCCTGACCCAAAATGCCGCACGGCTGACGCAAATTCCCGGGTCCATGCCACGCCTGAATGCCATCCCGCAGGGTTGCGCGTTCAACCCGCGTTGCCCGAAGGTGTTTGACCGCTGCCGCACCGACCGCCCGGAACTGATAGACCGCGACAACGGGCGGCATGTGTCCTGCTGGCTGTATGATGCCGCAACGCAACAGGTGGCCCATGACTGATACCCCATTGCTGCAGGTCACTGGCCTGACCCGCTATTTCGATGTGTCCAAACCGTGGCTGAACCGCGTTCTGGAACGCGAGGAAAAGCAGTTCCTGACCGCTGCCGCCGATGTGGATTTCGAAATCAAGCGCGGCGAGACATTTGCTTTGGTGGGGGAATCCGGTTCCGGCAAATCGACCATTGCGAAAATGATTGTGGGGTTGGTGGACCCGTCGCGCGGGCGTATCCTGTTTGACGGGCAGGAAATGCGCTTTGAACAAGGCGCGGCCATGCGCCAGTTGCGCCGCCGCTTCCAGATGATTTTTCAGGATCCGTTTGCCAGCCTGAACCCGCGCTGGCGGGTGGGGGCCATCATCGCTGAACCCATCCGCACCTTTGGCATTGCCAGCGGCGCGGATATCAACCGCGAGGTGGGCCGCCTGCTGGAAGTGGTGGGTCTGTCCGCAAGCGATGCCGAGAAGTTCCCGCATGAATTTTCCGGCGGCCAGCGCCAGCGCATTGCCATTGCGCGCGCCCTGTCGTCGAAGCCTGAATTCATTGTCTGTGACGAACCCACCTCTGCGCTGGATGTGTCGGTGCAGGCGCAGATTCTGAACCTGATGCGCGATTTGCAAGATGAATTCGGCCTGACCTATCTGCTGATCAGCCATGACCTTAGCGTGGTGCGGCACATGGCCAACCGCATCGGGGTGTTGTATCTGGGGCGGCTGGTCGAAGAAGCGGACGCCAAGCGCCTGTTTACTGAACCCCAGCACCCCTATACCCGCATGTTGCTGGATGCGGTGCCCGATCTGGCCTTGTCGGGGCGGCGGCGCAAGCCGGTCACGGGGGAAATTCCCAACCCGATCAACCCGCCTTCGGGGTGCACCTTTCACCCGCGCTGCCCCTTGGTAGAAGATATCTGCAAACGAAAAATTCCAGAAGTGCGCACCACGCCGACAGGGCGCGCGGCGTGCCACTTGCTTTCGGAAAACGGGCTTGTGAAGACCTGACATCCCATCTGCATGCGGGGCGGCCTGTCCAACTGGATTGACCTTGCCCCGACCGGGTGGTTACCTTAGCCAGCATAAAGGCGCATGCGGTTCGGGATGTCGCCCGTGTCCGGTATCCAGCAAGGGGGCAGCAGGCCCGATATGTCCAATTCCAGTGACGATGCGCCGCAAGATGACGTGCCCGTAACAGATACCCACCTGCGGCGGTATATCGGCTACAGGATGAAACGCGCCTATGTGCACCTTCACAATGACGCGCAAGCCGCAATCGAAGGGTTTGGCCTGCGGATCACAACATCCTCTGCGTTGCATGTGATTGTCGAGAATCCGAACCTTAGCCAAAGCCAGCTTTGCCTTGCGTTGAATATAGAACGCTCGCGTGCGGTGCTTTTGGTGGATGAACTGGAAAAACTTGGGCTTGTCACGCGCAACAAGGTGCCACAGGACAGACGGTCCTATGCTTTGCGCGCCACCCCGGCAGGGCATGCGTTGCTGGATGATGTCGCGGCATGTCTTGGCGCGCATGAAGATACGGTGCTGGCAGCGCTGACTCCCGCGGAAAAGGCACAGCTTGCCACGTTGCTCGACAAGGTTGAACGCAGCGCAGTCTTGGCGCGCGCCATGGGGGCTGATGGTGGCGGTTGATGGTGCTGCGCGGGCAGGATTTTCGGATTTGCGCGCCCCCAAACAGGGGACTCGTCCAGAATAAGGCTTGAACCTGCGCGCGTGGCCCCTTACTAAGGCCGAAATCCCCAGGCCGCCGTTCAGGCGGCCTGTCACCTTATGTGAGGACGCCCATGCAAGTTACCGAAACCCTGAACGATGGCCTGAAGCGCGGCTACACCATCACTGTGACCGCAGCCGAACTTGAAGCGAAGGTCAATGAAAAGCTGGTCGAGGCGCAGCCCGAGATCGAAATGAAAGGGTTTCGCAAGGGCAAGGTGCCAATGGCATTACTGAAAAAGCAGTTTGGCCAGCGCTTGTTGGGCGAAGCGATGCAAGACGCGGTCGACGGTGCCATGAACAAGCATTTCGAAGATAGCGGCGACCGCCCCGCGCTGCAGCCTGACGTCAAAATGACCAATGACGACTGGAAAGAAGGCGATGATGTTGTTGTTGCGCTGAACTATGAAGCGCTGCCTGCGATTGAAGCGCCCGACATGTCCGGCATTTCGCTGGAAAAACCTGTGGTCAAGGCCGATGATGCCGCTGTTGATGAAGCGCTGCAAAACCTGGCGAAATCGGCACAGAAATTCGATGACAAGGACGGTGCGGCAGAAGATGGCGACCAGGTTACCATGAATTTCCTGGGCAAGATCGATGGCGAGGCCTTTGATGGCGGCGCTGCCGAAGACTTCCCGCTGGTTCTGGGGTCTGGCCAGTTCATTCCCGGGTTCGAGGAACAGCTTGTCGGCGTGAAGGCCGGTGACGAAAAAGCCGTGACCGTCAGCTTCCCCGAAGAATATGGCGCAGCGCATCTGGCAGGCAAGGAAGCCGTGTTTGACTGCACCATCAAGGCTGTCAAAGCGCCCGCAGAAGCAGTGATTGATGACGAATTGGCCAAGCAATTCGGCGCAGAAGATCTGGCAGCCCTGAAAGCGCAGATTGTTGAACGGCTGGAAGCGGAATATGCGCAAGCCTCGCGTGCGATCCTGAAGCGCGGTTTGCTGGACGCACTGGATGCCGCTGTCAGCTTTGACCTGCCGCCTTCGCTGGTAGAAGCCGAAAGCAAGCAGATCGCGCACCAATTGTGGCACGACACCCAGACCGATGTTGACCATAACGACCACAACCATGGCGACATTGAAACCACGGAAGACAGCGACAAGCTGGCCGTGCGCCGTGTGAAGCTGGGCCTGTTGCTGGCAGATATCGGCCAGAAAGCGAATGTCGAAGTCACTGATCAGGAAATGACGCAGGCCGTGATTGCGCAGGCCCGTCAATACCCCGGTCAGGAACGCCAGTTCTTCGAATTCATCCAGAAGAACCCGCAAATGCAGCAGCAATTGCGCGCGCCGATTTTTGAAGACAAGGTTGTTGATCACATCATCGGTCAGATCACTGTGACCGAAAAAGAAGTCAGCAAGGACGAGCTTCAGAAAGCCATCGAAGATCTGGAAAACGAAGCCTGATCATCCGGCTTTTGCCCAATGGGTATGTAGAATTGAAAAAGGCGGCCTATCAGGCCGCCTTTTTTTGCGTGGTGTGGGGCGTGTGCAGTTTACCCGAGGGTCTGCTGCTTGAATCGCGGAACCGACTTTAAGCTTCTCGAACGCACGAAATCAATAAGTTAGGGCATGTCGCGTGACTGCGCATGACAACGACATGCTTTTAGGCGCGCGACGCCGCTGGCTGCCGCCTTATTCCTGGGTGACAGCCCGCCCGTTGTATTGCAGGTGCCGCATATCTTTTCGCGTGCCAGCCGCTGCAAAATGCCCGCAAGTGTCAGTTCTGGTTTTGCAGCGTCAGGGGGACAGTCTGGCTGTTTTCTACCACAGTGACGTCGTGTCCGTCTGTTGCGCCGCTATTGATATAGGGGCGTAGCACGTCCGCAACTTGCGTGCTGACCGGGTCGGGCATCAGCAGGATATAGGCAATATGGGTTTCAGACAGGGTGCCGATGACAGGTGCCACCATCTGGCGATACGCGGCGCGATCATTCATCGCCATCGTGACGCTTTTTGCCAGCATCAGCGTGAAGGCCAGAACAAGCAGATAGCTGAACGCGCCAAACAGGATGTTCCGCCGCACACGACGGCGCGCTGCCTTGATTCTGGGGTCGTTTCGCAAATGGGTCTTGATGATTTCAGACCGACGCTTTCTGAAATCAACCTGTTGTTCCGTACTCATGTCCGTTCCCCTGAAATTCCGGCATCAGTTTAACCAGCTTTGATGACCAAAACGTAAACGGGCAATCCGGCGAAAGTGGGGCGGGGGATGGGTCAAATCTTGAAGCGCGGCGGGCCTGCCGCGTTAACGCATGTGGCGTTGATGCGCCGTCACGGGACATGCCCGAATTTACTGGTTTCGCGTGTTCGAGAAGCGCAAAACCGATTCCCGGGTTTGCGCAACCTGCTTCAGGGGGTTCTACTTAGTGTCAGCGTGGCCCAATCCCCGATGTCTTCGCGGTGATGCAGGGCAAAGCCTGCGGCTTCATAGGCCTGCAAAACCTTATCGGCCTGTTCGACCAGCAGACCTGACAAAATAGCATAGCCGCCCGCACCCGTCAGCTTGCCCATATCGGGGGCAAGGTCAATCAGCGGGGCCATCAGGATATTGGCGAATACCAGATCAAAAGGCGCGCGGGCCTGAAGATCTGGGTGGTCAAACCCTGTCGCTTCCACGCAATGCACGCGGCCTTGCAGGTCGTTTGCCGCGATATTGGCCTGCGCTACCTCTACGGCAACGGCGTCAATATCGCTGGCCAGCACGGGGCCGGGCCAAATTTTGGCGGCCCCCATCGCCAGCACGGCTGTGCCGCAGCCGACATCCACGACAGATTTGCCGCGAAACCCGTCATTGTCCAGCCGGTCCAGCGCGCGCAAACAGCCCAATGTGGTGCCGTGATGGCCAGTGCCGAAGGCCATGGAGGCCTCGATCAGCAGGCCCACGCGGCCATCTGGCAGTTTTTCCGCATCGTGGCTGCCATAGACGAAAAAGCGTCCTGCCTCGACCGGCGACAGGTCGCGGCGCACTTTGGCCACCCAGTCGATTTCCGGCAGTTCGGTTACGACAAAGGGCTTCGCGCCAAAGGCTTCGGCCAGCAATGCCAGTTCTATATCATCGGGGCTTTCGATGAAATATCCGCCAACTTCCCACAGGCCAGAACCATCCTCCAGCTCGAACACGCCCACACCAGTGGGTTCGGGGTCCATGTTTTCCATGGCTTCGGACAAGGCATAGGCCGCATCGGATTTGGGCAGGGTGGTCAGCGCGGTGAAGGTGGGCATGGCAGGCTGCCTTTGGCTAATGCTGTTTTGCAAGGATCAGCGCCGCGATACAGGCGGCGTTGGCGGGGGTCAAGCCTGTTGCACCGCCCTTCGGGCAGGGTCACGCCCCACCCACCCACCCGCGCGCCCCTGCCCGAAGGGCGGTGCAACAGGCGGGTGGGCAGTCCTTCAGCCGGGCAGGCCGACAGGGCAGGTCACGCCGGTGCCGCCAATGCCACAATAGCCTTGCGGGTTCTTGTGCAGATATTGCTGGTGGTAATCTTCGGCATAGTAGAAGGCAGGCGCATCCAGAATTTCGGTTGTGATGGGACCATAGCCCGCCTGCGCAAGGCGCGCGCTGTAGGTGTCGCGGCTGGCCAGTGCTGCGGTTTTTTGTGCGTCTGTGTGGAAATAGATGCCGGAACGGTACTGCGTGCCCCGGTCATTGCCTTGCCGCATGCCTTGTGTCGGGTCGTGATTTTCCCAGAATCGTTGCAGCAGCGCGTCATAGCTGACAATCGCGGGGTCAAAGGTGACCTGTACCACTTCGTTATGGCCGGTTTTGCCGCTGCACACTTCCTCATAGGTGGGGTTGGGCGTGAACCCGCCCGCATAGCCCGCTGCCGTCAGCCACACACCGGGCACCTGCCAGAAAATCCGTTCCACGCCCCAGAAACAGCCCATGCCGAACAGCGCTGTTTCCATGCCTTCGGGGGCGGGGGCCTGTAGCAGGCGGTTGAACACGGCATGCGTGTCAGCAGTGGGAATGGGCGTTGCGCGACCTTGCAGGGCGTCTGCGGCGCTGATCATCCGGGTTTTCTGGTCCAGAAATCCAAACATGGGCGGGGTCCTTCATATACCTTTGGTCAATAGGTAAGCTGCGCGTGGCAAACCGCAAGCGGTTACAGAAAACTTTGCGGGTCTATGTCAATGGCCAGCCGCAGATCGCGGGCCAGTTTATGGGGGGCCACCCATGTGCGAAGCGCCGCTTGCAAGGGCGCGCCCTTCGGGGCCTTGACCAGCAGGCGCACGCGGTGGCGCCCGCGAATGCGCGCGATGGGTGCAGGCGCGGGGCCAAAAACCTGCGCGCCTATCCGCGCCAGGGGGGCGGATTGCATGGCCAGCCGCTGCCCAAGGGCAAAGGCGTCTTCCATATTGGGCGATGACAGGATAATTCCCGCCAGCCGCCCGTAAGGGGGCATGCCAAGGGCAAAGCGGGCGTCGGCTTCGGTGCGCCAGAAGGTTTCTTCGTCGCCCGACAGGATGGCGCGGATCACGGGGTGTTCTGGCTGGCTGGTTTGCACAAGCGCAAGCCCCGCTTTTTGCGCGCGCCCCGCACGCCCCGCCACCTGCCGCACCAGTTGGAACACCCGTTCTGCCGCGCGCAAATCCGACCCTGACAGGCCCAGATCGGCGTCGATCACGCCCACCAGTGTCAGCAGCGGGAAATTATGCCCTTTGGCGACAATCTGGGTGCCGATGATGATGTCGGCCCCGCCCGCAGCAATGGCGGCGATATGGTCCTTCAGGGCGCGTGCGGACCCGAACAGGTCCGACGACAGCACCAGAACCCGCGCATCGGGCCACAGGGCGCGCGCTTCTTCTTCCAGCCGTTCAACACCGGGGCCGACAGGGGCCATGCGGTCCTCGGCACCGCAGGCGGGGCAGGCGGTGGGGATGGGGGCAGATGCCCCGCATTGGTGGCACACAAGGCGTTTCAGAAACCTGTGTTCAACCATGCGCGCGTCACAATCAGTGCAGCCCACCTGATGGCCACAGGCGCGGCACAATGTCAGCGGCGCATAGCCGCGCCGGTTCAGGAACAATAGCGCCTGTTCGCCTGCCTGCACGCGTGCGGTGACCGCGCTTTGCAAGCTGGGTGAAATCCAGCGGTTTGACGGCAGGTCTTCGGCGCGCAAGTCTATCGCGCGCATGTCGGGCAGGGTGTTGGGGCCAAACCGGGTGGCCAGATCAAGCCGCGCATATTTGCCCGATGCCGCATTGGCCCAGCTTTCCAGCGATGGTGTGGCCGAGGCCAGCACCGCCTGCGCCCCGTTCAACGACGCACGCAGCACCGCCATGTCGCGGGCGTTATACAGCGCGCCTTCTTCCTGCTTGTAGGATGTGTCATGTTCTTCATCCACCACCACAAGCCCCAGATCGCGAAAGGGCAGGAACAGCGCGGAGCGTGCGCCAACCACAAGCTGCGCATCCCCTTGGGCGAGCATGCGCCAGCAGCGGCGGCGTTCGGTCAGGGTGACGCCGGAATGCCATTCGGCGGGGCGCGCACCAAAACGCCCTTCCACACGGGTCAGGAATTCCGAGGTCAGCGCGATTTCCGGCAACAAAACCAGCGCTTGCCGCCCGCGCGCAAGGCAGGCGGCGATGGCTTCCAGATACACTTCGGTCTTGCCCGACCCGGTGACGCCCTTCAGCAGTGTTGCGCCGAATTTGTCTTGCGCCACCGCATCGCGCAAGTGCTGCGCGGCCTGCGCTTGATCGTCGCTTAGGGCGCTGCGGGGCAGGGCGGGGTTAAGCCGCCCATAAGGTTGGTCGCGCGGTGCGTCCTGTTCCACCAGCCCGCCGGTTTTGACCAGCCCGCGCACCACGGCACTGGACACACCTGCGGCCTGTGCCAGTTCGCCCGCTGTCAGGCCCGCACCGCCAAACCCGTCCAGTGCGGCCAGCACACGTTCGCGCGCATCCGTCATGCGTGGCGGTTGCGTCGGGCCACGAAACAACAGCTTGCGCGTGGCAGGCCCGTCGCCCAAACCCGGAACGCGCGTGGCAAGGCGCAGCATCGCGGGCAGTGGCGTCAGGGTATAATCGGCCACGCGGGTCAGAAAATCGCGCAATTCCGCGCGCAAGGGGGCTGCATCCAGCACGCGGATAATCTGGCGCAGCTTGTTGCGGGCAAATTTCCCCTCGGCCCCGCCCCAGACCACGCCCACCACGCGCCGCGGCCCCAGCGGCACATCCACAAACGCGCCCAGCCAACACCCGCCTTCGGGGGCCAGATAATCCAGCACCCCGCTGCCCACGGGTTCTGTGGTTAGCACGGCGCAGGGCGTGCCTTCGTCAAAGAAATCGGGGGCGGAGGTATCGGGCATGGCGCAAATGGGGTTCCTGCAAGCGGCAAGATCAGGTATGACGCCGCCAAACACTGGCTGCAACCCGAAGGGGCATGAAATGAAGTTCTTTGTCGATACTGCCGATGTCACCGCCATTCGCGAACTGAATGATCTGGGCATGGTGGACGGGGTGACCACCAACCCGTCGCTTATTCTGAAGTCGGGCCGCGACATCATCGAAGTCACCCGCGAGATTTGCGGGATTGTTGATGGCCCCGTTTCCGCCGAAGTTGTTGCGCTGGAAGCCGGTGCCATGATCGCCGAAGGGCGCAAACTGGCCGAAATCGCGCCCAATATCACCGTCAAGCTGCCCTTGACATGGGACGGGCTGAAAGCGTGCAAGGTGCTGACAGGCGAAGGCAAGATGGTCAATGTGACACTGTGCTTCAGTGCCAATCAGGCGCTGTTGGCCGCCAAGGCCGGCGCCACCTTCATTTCGCCCTTTATCGGGCGGCTGGATGATCTGGCGCTGGACGGCATGGACCTGATTGAAGATATCCGCACAGTTTACGACAATTACGGGTTTGAAACCCAGATTCTGGCGGCCTCTATCCGGTCTGTGAACCATGTTCTTGACGTGGCGCGCATTGGCGCGGACGTGATGACCGCCCCGCCCGAAGTCATCCGCAAACTGGCCTTCCATCCCTTGACCGATGCCGGACTGGCACAATTCATGAAGGATTGGGAAAAAACAGGTCAAAAAATCTTGTAAGATTTGCTATAGTCCGCAGGAACAATAAAAAAGCAGCAGTCAACGGACAGGCATCTTATGTCAGGCACAGCAACCAAACCCAACGGGCTGGAGGAGATCCGCGCGCGGATCATGTCGGACCCGACCCTTATTCTGGACGACAAGGACGTGATGCGCGTGTTGGTGTCCGCCAGTGAACGCGGCATGGGCGAAAATATCATCGACCTGCGCGGGCTGGCTATGGAACGGCTGGAAGCCCGCCTTGACCGGCTGGAAGAAACCCACCGCGCCGTGATTGCCGCCGCCTATGAAAACCTGTCGGGCACAAACCAGATACATCGCGCGATCCTGCGCATGCTGGACCCCGACCAGTTCGAGGATTTTCTGCGCGATCTGGGCGGCGATGTGGCCGAGATTTTGCGGGTAGACGCCATCAAGCTGGTTCTGGAAAGCCCAACCGCCGCGCCCGACCCTGCGCTGGACCGGATTTCGAATGTGCTGTGCGTGGTGACGCCCGGTTTCATTGACAGCTACATGTCGGCAGGGCGCGCGCAGCATTCGGGCCGGCAGGTCATTTTGCGGCAGGCCATTCCACAGACAGACCAGCTTTATGGCGCACGCAGTGCTGAACTGCGATCGGAGGCATGCATGCGCCTTGATCTGGGTGCGCAGCGCCTGGGCGGAATGCTGGTGATGGCGTCGGATAACCCCCATATGTTCAAGCCGGGTCAGGGAACCGACCTGCTGGCGTTTTTTGCGGGCATATTCGAGCGTTCCATGCGCCGCTGGCTGGCATGACAGGCGGCGGCCTGCAACTGTCTGCAGGCCAGCGCGACGCTTTGCAGACCTGGCTGGACCAGATGCGTGCGCTTCACGACGCATCAGACCACACGCTGGATGGCTACAGCCGGGATGTCGCGGGTTTCCTTGGGTTTCTTGCGCGCCATCACGGCGGTCCGCAGGGGCTGGGCGCATTGGGCAATGTCACCCTGTCAGATATGCGGGCCTGGATGGCGTCCGAACGCGCCCGCGGCATTGGCGGGCGCAGCCTTGCGCGACAGGTGTCCGCGGTCAAAGGGTTTGCGCGCTGGGTGGCCGACCGCGAGAATATGGATATTTCTGCCATTCTGGCCGCGCGTGCGCCCAAACACATGCGCAACCTGCCGCGCCCGCTTAGTGAAACCGCAGCGCGCGACATGCTGGCCAATGTCGGTTTGCAGACACAGCAGGACTGGACAGGACTGCGCGACACGGCCGTTCTGACTCTGCTGTATGGCTGCGGGTTGCGCGTGTCCGAAGCGCTGTCGCTGACAGGGCGTGATGCGCCCTTGCGCGATGTGCTGCGCATAACCGGCAAAGGGGGCAAGGAACGGCTGGTTCCCGTGCTGCCGGTCGCGGCGGAAACGGTTGCGGCCTATGTTGCTGCCTGCCCCCATGCACAAAGCCCCGATGCGCCGCTTTTCCGGGCGCAGCGCGGGGGGGCATTGTCGCGCCGTCATATTGCCAAAGTCATGGAAAGCGCGCGCCTGCAGCTTGGATTGCCTGCCACAGCAACCCCGCATGCGCTGCGTCATTCCTTTGCCACCCATCTGTTGGCGGCAGGCGGGGATCTGCGCGCGATCCAGGAATTGCTGGGGCATGCTTCTTTGCAGTCGACGCAGGTTTACACTGCCGTCGATGCAACTAGGTTGATGGACATCTATGATGCCGCCCACCCCCGCGCGCATGGCTGAATGGATATGTCGCCTGTCAAACACGCCCATCTGTCGGCCCAACGACCCGAGGACCTTGTGAAGATACATCTGCCTGCCTATTCCGTCCATCTGTTCACTGCCACAGGGGCCGTATTTGCCATGCTGGCCTTGTTGGAGGCCGCGCAGGCGGACTGGCCCATGATGTTCTTGTGGCTGGTGGTCGCTTTTGTGGTCGACGGGATCGACGGGCCTTTGGCGCGCCATTACCATGTCAAGGTGAACGCCCCCACGATTGACGGCCAGTTGCTGGACCTGATTATCGATTATCTGACCTATGTTTTCATTCCGGCATTTGCGCTGTTTCAATCCAACCTGTTGCCGGGCTGGACAGGCTGGATTGCGATTATCGTGATCACATTCGCCAGTGTCATTTACTTTGCCGACACACGGATGAAAAACCCCGATAACAGTTTTCACGGCTTTCCTGCGTGCTGGAACATGGCTGCCATTGTCATTTTCGCGGTCCAGCCATCCTTCTGGGTCATTTTGGGAATTGTCGGTTTTCTGGCCGTGGCCATGTTCACGCCGCTGAAATTCATCCATCCGGTGCGCACAAAACGCTGGCGTGCGCTGTCACTGCCGCTTGCGCTTGTGTGGACAGTGCTTGCGGGGTGGTCGGCCTGGGCAGGATTTGCGCAACCGCAACTTGTCACCTGGGGCTTGATTGCCACAACACTATATCTCGCGTTCGCAGGGATTGCGCAGCAAATCCTGCCTGAACGCCGCTAGACGGTTGCGCGTTTTGCTTTAAGGGGACGTTCGGGGGAAATGCCCCAGTGCGGAATCAAGGCCGCGCGGGGGCCCACACACTCGGCGGGCCGTCCCGCGGCCTGCCGATGGCCTGAAGGCAGGCCAAGCCTTTGATGTCAGGACTATACCGCCTGTATAAAGCGCTTCCCCTATGACGCCGGATCGGCAGACCCCGGCCCGCCGAGTGTGCGGGCCCCCGCGCGGACCCAAGGCGCGCGTGCGCGCCGCCGCTATTCACCGTTCCGCCCCCTTGAAGCGTCGCAATAAGCCGCAGCATAAACTGCCCGCCAAAACCGTGGGAGCGCCCCCCCCCCCGCAGTCGGGCACTTCGCGGCACGCCCCGAACCTCCCCTTCAGGCCCAGGCTCACCCAGTCCTGGACCGACCCCCTAACGCGGCTTTTTCTTGAAACGCGGCTCGGTTCTGGACAGCAGGCGCCGGATGTTGTCGCGGTGGGTGTAAAATACCAGCAGTTTCATCGCAACCAGCAGCGCCACCAACGACATATACCCCAATGCGGCAGCGTAGATCGAACTGAACCCGCACGCCACCAGCGCCGACAGGGACGAATAACGGCTTAGTTTGAACGTCACCAACCATGTGGCGCAGGTTGCCAGCCCCACAGGCCAGGCCAGCGCCAACGTGACCCCGATAAAGGTTGCAACCCCCTTGCCGCCCCTGAACCCGATATAGACCGGGTATAGATGTCCCAGAAAAGCCGCCAGCGCCGCAACCTGCGCGGCATCCGGCCCAATGGTCCAGAACGCGACCAGCGCGGCAATGCCGCCCTTGGCCGCGTCCAGCAGGAATGTCAGCCCCCCCGCCAGCTTGTTGCCGGTGCGCATGACATTTGTGGCACCAATATTGCCCGATCCAATATCGCGCAGGTTTCCCAGCCCCATAAGGCGCGCAATCACAACCCCGAAGGGAATGGACCCGACCGCATAGGCCGCAAGACCAACCAACCCCAATACCCATAGCGGTGTCATCAATTCAGGCATGGCTCAGCTTTCCTGCGCGTGCACACGGACACCACCCACGAATGTTGCCAGCACGCGCCCTTCCATGCGCGCCCCGTCAAAGGGGGTGTTCTTGGATTTCGATTGCAGGGTGAACCGGTCCATCACGAAAGGCGCGTCAGGGTCGAACAGCACCAGATCACCCGGCGCCCCCACTGACAGCCGCCCCGCAGCCAACCCCAATCGCTGCGCCGGGTTCAGCGACAGCGCGCGCCAGATTTGTGGCAAGGACAGCCCATCGGAATGATAGAGCCGCATTGCCGCAGACAACAGCGTTTCCAGCCCCACAGCGCCCGCCGCAGCTTCTTCAAAGGGCAGGCGCTTGGATTCCTCGTCTTGCGGGGTGTGCATGGAACAGATGATGTCGATCAACCCCGACGCCACCCCCTCGACCATCGCGCGCCGGTCATCTTCGCTGCGCAAGGGCGGCGTGAACTTGAAGAAGGTCCGGTAATCGCCCACGTCCAGTTCGTTCAGTGCCAGATGATGGATCGAAATTCCCGCCGTCACATCCAGCCCATTGGCTTTTGCGCGTTCCAGCGCAGGCAGCGTGCGCGCACAGGTCACCTGATCAGCGTGATAGCGCGCGCCGGTCATCTCGACCAGTCCCATGTCACGGTCAAACCCCATGCGTTCGGCCATGGGCGACACAGCAGGCAGGCCCCGCAGCGACGCGAATTTGCCGCTGGTGGCGCAGGCCCCGCGCGACAGGCCCTGATCTTGCGGGTGCCCCACGATCAAGGCCCCCAACCCCTTGGCATAGGTCATGCAGCGCGCCAAAATCCTGGTGTCAGCGGTCACATTGTCGCCATCAGTGAAGGCCACGGCGCCCGCATCCATCAAGAACCCGATCTCGGACATCTCGCGGCCTTCGCGCCCTCGCGTCAATGTCGCCATGGCGCGAATATTCACAGGCGTGCGCGCCTGTGCGCGGCGCGTGACATATTCCAGCACTTCGGGGGTATCTATGGCAGGGGCGGTGTCGGGGCGCATGACAATCGTGGTCACGCCGCCTTTCGCAGCCGCCAATCCCGCGGTGCGCAGACTTTCCTTGTGCTGTGCGCCCGGTTCTCCCACCTGAACACCCATATCGATAATGCCGGGGGCCAGGCATTTGCCCCTGCAATCTATCTGTTCGGCCCCGTCAGGGCAGGGGCCGTCAATTTCCGCAATCACCCCGTCACGCAGCAATAATGTGCCTGTCCGGTCCTGCCCGGCTTCGGGGTCAATCAGACGTGCATTGTGGAACCATGTCATCATCTGCCCAATTTTCCCTGTGCATCATCTTGCCAAAAATACTCTCGGGGGGGACGGGCCGCAGGCCCGTGGGGGGCAGACAGCCCCCCTGCGCTGCCCGGAAGGAAGGGTCCGCTTGCCATCATGCCCCCTTGCGCTTGGCGCGTTTGGTGCGCGCGGCGTCAATCTCGGCCATGATCGCGTCAGCGCCTGCCACATGTTTGATCAGGTGCTTGTCGCCGGATCTGGTGATGATCTGAATATCCCCGAACAGGCGGCGCACTTTCTGCAGTTCCAGCAAGTAAACCTGCCGTCCGCCGGGACCGATCAGGCGCATATTGGTCAGAACCCAGTTGAATTTCATCTGTTCCGAATACAGCCACAGTCCGCGCACTGCCAGTGCCAGCACTGCCCCCAGCGACCCTATGGCCACATGGTCCGACCCCATGAAGGCCAGCACCATGCCCACAACGCCCATGCCCAGCACGGCCATCACCCCATGATCGCGCCAGTAGGTGGCCTTGTCAGACCGGATGTCGCGCAGCTTCTTTTCCCCGGGTTCGGGGTCAAAGACGGTTTCGCCCAGTGCGCTTTCGCGGATTTCCTCAGCCATGGTCAACACCCCGCAGGCGTTCGCTTTCGCGTTTGCGGCGCAGATTGCCCGCCAGCAGGTCCATCGCCGCCATGCGCACAGCCACCCCCATTTCGACCTGTTCCTGAATGACAGATCTGTTGATGTCATCTGCAATCGCGCTGTCAATTTCCACACCGCGGTTCATCGGGCCGGGATGCATGACAATCGCATCATCCTTGGCATAGGCCAGTTTTTCGGCATCCAGCCCGTAGCGGTGGAAATATTCGCGTTCAGATGGGACAAATCCGCCATCCATGCGTTCGCGTTGCAACCGCAGCATCATGACCACATCGGCGCCTTCCAGCCCTGCGCGCATGTCGTCAAACACCTCGACCCCGAATTCGGCCACTTGCGCGGGCATCAATGTGGGCGGGCCGACCAGACGCACGCGGTTTTCCATCTTGCCCAGCAGCAGCAGGTTGGACCGCGCCACGCGGCTATGGGCAATATCGCCGCAAATGGCCACTGTCAGCCGGTGCAACCGCCCCTTGGCGCGCCTTATGGTCAGCGCGTCCAGCAGGGCCTGTGTGGGGTGTTCGTGCTTGCCATCGCCTGCATTCAGGACCGCGCAATTCACCTTTTCCGCCAGCAGGTTGACTGCGCCCGAACTGCCATGGCGCACCACCAGAAGGTCGGGGTGCATGGCGTTCAGCGTCAGCGCCGTGTCAATCAGGGTTTCGCCCTTTTTCAGGCTGGAATGGGCCATGGCCATATTCATGACATCCGCGCCCAGACGTTTGCCGGCCAACTCGAAACTGGCCTGTGTGCGCGTGGAGGCTTCGAAAAACATGTTGATCTGCGTCATGCCTGCCAGCACAGTGGCATGCTTTTCGGCCGAACGGTTCAACGCGACATAATCTTCGGCCAGATCAAGGATGGTGGTAATTTCCGCCGGGTGCAGCGGCTCGATTCCCAGCAGGTGGTTTTGCGTGAATGTCATGTCGCACCCTTTGAAGCGGAAACCTGCCCCGTTATAGAAACCGCACGCCGTAACGACAAGGCCGCTTTACGCGCCCTGTGCGCTGCGGCATATGTTGGGGTATGACCACAATGGCACCTTGGCAAACTGACTGGCACCTTGCGCGCACAGCCCTTGACTGGCAGCTGGACATGGGTGTGGACGAAGCCATATGCGATGCGCCCATCAGCCGCTATGACCTGCCCCAGAAGCGCGAAACCGCACAAACGCCCGCACCTGCGCCCGCTGCCGCCCCCGCTGCGCCAGCCCTTGCGCAGGCCGTGGACCCGGTGGCCGTTGCCTGCCAGCTGGCCGAATCGGCCAGCGATCTGGCGGCGCTTCAGGCGGCATTGGCGGCATATGATCATTGTGAACTGAAACTGGGTGCGCGCAATCTGGTCTTCGCCGATGGCCAGCCCAATGCCCGTGTCATGATCGTGGGCGAGGCACCGGGCCGCGAGGAAGACCGTCAGGGCAAGCCCTTCGTGGGCGAGGCGGGCCAGCTTCTGGACCGCATGTTTGCCGCCATAGGGATGGGCCGCGACAACCCCGACCCTGCCAAGGCGCTGTATATCACCAATATCCTGCCATGGCGTCCCCCGCAAAACCGCGACCCGTCCAGCGATGAACGCGCGATGATGCGTCCCTTTGTGCAGCGCCATATCGAATTGGTCGACCCGGACATCCTTATCCTGATGGGGCGCATTTCGGCAGGGACGATGCTGGACACAACCGAAGGGATCACGCGTTTGCGGGGGCAATGGCGCAAGGTCATGGGCCGCCCCTGCCTGCCGATGCTGCATCCCGCGTATCTGCTGCGCAACCCGCCGATGAAGCGCCATGCGTGGGAAGATCTTTTGTCGTTGCAAGCCACACTGAGGGGGGCAAGATGACACGCCTTGATACGGAAAAACCTTTTGTGCCCGTGCGTTTTGCCGTGCTGACTGTGTCGGACACGCGCGATGCGGCATCTGACAAATCCGGCGACACGCTGGCAAGCCGCATAGAAGCCGCTGGGCATGTTCTGGCCGCGCGTGACATCACGCGCGACGAACGCGGCGAAATAGCCGCCAAACTGCGGGATTGGTGCGCCAACCCCGAAATTGACGCCATTGTGACAACCGGCGGAACGGGCCTGACCGGGCGCGATGTGACGGTCGAGGCCCACCGCGATGTCTATGAAAAGGAAATCGACGCCTTCGGCACCATCTTCACCATTGTTTCCATGCAGAAAATCGGCACATCGGCCATTCAGTCGCGCGCCTGTGCGGGCGTGGCGCAGGGCACTTATCTGTTTGCGCTGCCCGGATCGCCCGGTGCCTGCCGCGATGGCTGGGACGAGATTTTGGTTCATCAGTTCGATTACCGGCACCGCCCTTGTAACTTTGTCGAGATTTTTCCCCGACTGGATGAACATCTGCGACGGAAATAGGAATTCGCGCGTTATAGGGGGGTGAACCATTGCCGCCTCTGCGGCGTAAAACCCCATACGCGCCCCATATCCGAACCGGAGAGATCATGCGTTTTCTGACCCGAAGTCTTGTCGCGCTGTTGCTGGCAGCGGTGTCTGTGGGTGCGCTGGGCTATGCCGGATATGCGATTGTCACAGCGGTTCAGGACCGCGCGCAGGCCACAGGCGGGTCGGCCAGCGGGCGCGAACGGGTTTTCACGGTGCGCGCCGTGGCGGTGGCACCTGCAGACATTTCGCCAGCGCTGTCCGCCTTCGGGGAAGTGCGCACACAGCGCGCGCTGGAATTGCGCGCCCCTGTGGGCGGGCGTGTGCTGGAAGTGGCACCGGGGTTTGAAGATGGGGCAGAGGTCACCCAGGGGCAATTGCTGTTTCGTATTGATCCCGCAGATGCACAATCGGCGCTGGCGCTTGCGCAGTCTGACCTGACCCGCGCACAAGCAGAACTGCGCGACGCTGAACGCGCGCTGGTGCTGGCCGCCGAAGATGTGGACGCGGCCGATGCGCAGTTTAACCTGCGTGAACGCGCGCTGGCGCGCAGGCAGGGCCTGGCCGATCGTGGCGTGTCCACCGAAGCGGCGCTGGAAGAAGCGGAACTTGCCCTGTCATCGGCGCGTCAGGCTGTGGTCGGGCGCAAGCAGGCACAGGCACAGGCAGAAGCGCGCGTGCATCAGGCCCGCACCGCACTGGAACGCCAGCATATTTCCGTGAATGAGGCGCAGCGCAGGCTGGATGACACGCGCGTTTACGCCAGTTTCACCGGCACACTGACCGATGTGACACTTGTTGAAGGGCGCATTGTGAATACCAGCGAACAGCTGGCGCGCATCATTGACCCCGCCGCGCTGGAAGTGTCGGTGCGGCTGTCCACGGCGCAATATCTGCGGCTTCTGGATGAAGACGGCGCCCTGCGCGACACTGGCGCGGAAATCGCGCTGGAAGTGGCCGGGTTCGAGATCACCTCGCCGGGGCGGGTGCTGCGGGCCTCTGCCACAGTAGAGCAGGGCCAAAGCGGGCGGCGGTTGTTTGTGGAACTGGACGCCCCGCGTGGATTTCGCCCCGGGGATTTTGTGACGGTGCGCCTGCAGGAACCCGCATTGCAAAATGTGGCCCTGCTGCCAGCATCTGCACTGACCGCGCGCGGGGATGTGCTGGTCATCAATGATGACAACCGCCTGCGCGCGGTGCCGGTCACTGTGCTGCGCAGGCAGGGCGATGATGTCATCATTCATGCCGATGCGGCGCTGGCAGGACAGGAAATCGTGCGCGAGGTCACGCCCAATCTGGGCGCTGGTATCCAGGTCAGGCCACAGCGTCAGGGCGCCGATGGCACGCCTGTGCCCGAAACCGCCGAAATGGTAACGATTGACGCCGCGCGCCGCGCGCAGCTTATTGCGCAGGTCGAAGGCAATAGCGGCATGCCCGAACAAGTGCGCGCGCGCATGATTGCGCAACTGTCGGAAGATCAGGTGCCAGTGCAGATGATTGAACGCATTGAAAACGGTGGCGGCGCTGGTGGTGGCGGGGGGCGTGGCGGCCCGATGAGCGGGGGTTGAGCATGCGCGAACACACCAGCCCCGGGGCAACGAAACAACGGCTTGCTGTGCGCGCGCTGGGCGTATTCCGGTATTTCACCCGCCACAAGACAGCCGCGAACCTGCTGCTGGTCATCATGCTGGTGTCGGGGCTGGCGGCCATTCCGCAAATGCGCGCACAGTTCTTTCCGGATGTGGTGGTCGACAATATCCGCATTGATATCGGGTGGTCCGGCGCGGGTGCCGAAGATGTGGACGCGGCCATCGTGCAGCTTGTCAGCCCCACCCTTCAGGCAGTGGAAGGGGTGGCGAAAGTGTCCAGCCAGTCCACCGAAGGGCGCGCGCGCTTTACGCTGGAATTTGAAACCGGCTGGGACATGGGCCGCGCCAGTTCCGATGTGCAGGACGCACTCGACACGGTCAGCACCCTGCCGGAAGATGCTGATGACCCTGTCGCGCGTCGGTCCGGCTGGTCGGACCGGGTTACAAATGTGGTTGTCACCGGCCCTGTTGCCGTGGAACAGCTTGCGCGATTTGCGGATGAATTTGCCGCGCGCCTGTTTGATGACGGGATTACCCGTGTCAGCGTGTCCGGTGTGGCCAGTGCCGAAGTGATGGTTGAACTGCCGTCGCGCAACCTGATTGAACATGACATTGGCATGGCCGATATCGCGCAGGCCATTCGCGCCACCATCAGCATGGACCCCACGGGCGAAGTGTCGTCAGGGGCCGCGCGGGTGCGCACAGGCGCTGAACGCCGCAGCGCCACGGATATTGCCGATATTGCCCTGCGCACCCGCGCAGACGGGTCTGTATTGCGCATTGGCGATGTCGCACAGGTAAGCGAAGGCATGATTGACCGCGACCGCGCCTTCTTTGTGGGGGAAAACCCCGCAATTACGCTGCGCGTTGACAGGTCCGAGCAGGGCGATGCGATTGCCATTCAGGCCCGTGTTCAGGACCTGGCCGAACAGATGAACGCGGGCCTGCCCGAAGGAACCCGCATTGAACTGGTGTCGACGCGGGCAGAATACATTTCCGGCCGGATCATGCTGTTGGTCAAGAACGGGCTGCTGGGGCTGGGGCTGGTGGTTGTGCTGTTGTTCCTGTTTCTGAACGCGCGCACGGCATTTTGGGTGTCTGCAGGTATTCCGGCGGCCATGCTGGCGGCCATCGCGGTCATGTATCTGATGGGGCTTAGCTTCAACATGATCTCGCTTTTTGCGCTGATCATCACGCTGGGCATTGTGGTGGATGACGCCATCGTGGTGGGGGAACACGCTGATTACCGCGCCCGCGAACTGGGCGAGGGCCCCGCGCAGGCCGCGGAAAATGCCGCCACCCGCATGGCACAGCCCGTGTTTGCCGCGACCATCACCACTGTTCTGGCGTTCGGCGCGCTTATCGTTGTGGGCGGGCGCTTTGGCAGTTTGATCGCCGATATTCCGCTGACAGTGATTGCTGTTCTGGTGGCATCGCTGGTTGAATGTTTCCTGATCCTGCCCAACCACATGTATCATGCCATTGCCAGCGGGTTGAAACAGCGCTGGTATGACTGGCCATCGCGGCAGGTCAATCGCGGCTTTCGCTGGGTGCGTGAACGCGGCTTCCGCCCGCTGATGCGCTTTGTGGTGTTTGCAAGATATCCTGTAGTTGCGGCGTTGATTGCCCTTCTGGCCACGCAAGCGGCCTTTCTGCTGCGCGGCGATTTGCCCTTCCGGTTTTTCAACCCGCCCGAACAGGGGTCCATCACTGGCAATATCGTCATGGTGGACGGGGCCAGCCGCGAAGACACGATTGCCATGTTGCGCGAATTGCAGCGCGCGACAGATGCGGTTGTGGCCGCAAGCGTGGCCGAGGACGGGCGCGACCCGACCACTTTTGTCATGGTCGAGGCAGGCGGGCAATCCGGTCGCCCATCGGCGGCGGCGGAAAACAAGGATGCGCATCTTCTGGGGTCCATCAGCATTGAGCTGGTGGATGCCGATTCGCGCGCAATCACGTCTTTTGCCTTTGCATCCGCCTTGCAAGACGAAGTGCGCCCCCACCCCCGTCTGGACGAACTGTCCTTCCGGTCATGGGGCACGGGACCGGGGGGCGACACACTGTCGGTCGATCTGGCGGGCGGGGATGCGCAAACCCTGAAGGACGCAGCCGAAGCGCTGCGCGTGGCCTTGGCGCCCTTTCCCGAAATCACCGGACTGGAAGACAGCCTGCCTTATGACAAATCCGAACTTCTGCTGGAACTGACCCCGCAAGGACAGGCGCTTGGGTTTACGATTGACGGTTTGTCGCGTGACCTGCGCAACCGCCTATCCGGGGTCGAGGCAGCGACCTTTCCCGACGGTATTCGCACCGGGCGCGTGCGCGTCGAACTGCCAGAGGCAGAGCGCGCCGCCGATTTTCTGGACAGCATGATGATGCGCGCTGACGGGGGTGCGTATGTCCCGCTGGGGGATATTGTCTCGGTGCGTGAACGGCAGGGGTTTTCGACAGTCCGGCGCGAAAACGGCGTGCGCGTGGTGACTGTCAGTGGTGACCTGTCCGAAGATGACCCTGCCCGCGCGCGCGACGTGTCGCTTGCACTGACGGCGCAAATCCTGCCGCAACTGGAAGCGGATTTTGGCATAACCACCCGCCTGTCGGGGCAGGCGGAACAGGAACGCGAATTCATGTCTGATGCGCTGGTGGGGTTGGGGCTGTGCCTGATCCTGATCTATCTGACGCTGGCATGGGTGTTTTCCAGCTGGTCGCGCCCGCTGGTTGTAATGTCAGTCATTCCATTTGGCATGATCGGTGTCATCTATGGCCATGTCAGCTGGGACATGGCCATGTCGATGTTCTCGATTGTCGGGGTGATTGGCATGGTGGGGATTATCATCAATGATTCCATCGTTCTGGTCACGACTGTTGATCAATATGCACGCGACAGGGGGCTTGTCCCGTCAATCATTGATGCGGCATGTGACCGGCTGCGCCCGGTTTTGTTGACAACGCTGACCACGGTGCTGGGCCTTAGCCCGCTTCTGTTCGAAGCCTCGACCGAAGCGGCGTTCCTGAAACCCACGGTTATAACACTGGTTTACGGGCTTGGGTTCGGGATGGTTGTCGTATTGCTGATGGTGCCTGCGGTTCTGGCCATCGGGCATGATGTGCAGCGCCAGTTCGTGTCCTTGCGCCGCGCTTTTGCGTGGCCTGTGCGCGGGCGCGGGGTGTTGGTGGTGCCGGTGCTGGTCGCCGGGGTTCTGGCAATGTGGTTCGCGGCCACAATGGGGGCGGTGTTCTGGCGCGGGGCCTTGCCCGATATGCTGGCGCATGTTGTATCAGGCATGGGCGCTGCCCCGATGGGCGCAGCCCTGGCGCTGTTTCTGGCGGGGTCGGTGCTGGCGCTGGTGGTGGGCTGGCTGCTTGGGGCGTTGGTCATGTGGCTGACCGGCCGCGCCGCGCCAGCCCCGCTTCAAGGCAGGACCGAGCAACCCTGATGGCTGAGCGTGCCGTTTTCACTGACAAGACTGACCCGAACCGACGAGCGGTCAATGCCCCCCACCTGCCCGGACGCAGGGCGCAGGCGCGTCTGGCCGGTGATGGTGCCCCCCTCGCGGTGGGATGGCAGGACATGGCTGCGCAGGCCGTGATCCGGCAGTTCCACCAGCAGAAATTCCTGATTGCCGGTGCTGGGAATGTCCATCTGCACACTTAGCCGCAGCCCGCGACTGTCGGGATCAAGGGTGCATGTCAGGCCGTGCAACCCCGCCCCGCGTGCCGTGCCGGGCCGGTGTGTCAGCGCGTTTGCAATGATGGTGTCATGGGGGCCGCCACCGTTCAGCGATGTGCGCACACGCAAATCGACGGGCACGCAAATGTCGTTGCATACGCCAATGCTAAGCGTTGCATCGAAAATAACAGGCGCGCCGGGATCGTGTGGTGTCAGTTCAACAGGCAAGACAAGTTCGTTCATATACCCGATGCTGTTGAAGCCTGCTTTCTGGAACAGGCGCGGTTCGGGCCAATGCACCCTAACCTGCGCCAGATTTGACGATGCGCCCCAATCCAGCCGCGGCGCGATACCGCTTTCGCCAGGATGGCGCCAATAGGTGATCCAGTCGGGCGACAGTTTCAGATGCAGCGCCGCAATATACGTTCCCGAATCAGACTTCCAACCGGGCCGTATTCCGGCCTGAACCAGATCGGATGGAACAGGGCTTTGGGCCTGAACCCCGAAGGGCAACATCAGGGCAGCGGCAAGCACTGCGGCACGAATGGGGGTGTGTATGTCCATGGCACCTAGATTCCCTGTTCGGCACTGAAACGGAAGTCACAAATCAGCGACCACAAGCGGCTGTGACATCTTCGTGTCAACCATATCCGGTTGTGCCCCTTGGCAATAGCGCCCATGCTGGGCATTGTGAAACCACCGAACAACAGATTGAGTGAAATGGCCAGCCTTACCGGAAAACTGCTGATCGCAACACCAGCAATGCCTGACCCGCGCTTCGCGCATGCGGTGGTGTTTTTGTGTGCGCAATCGGCAGATGGCACGATGGGGCTGATTATCAACAAGCCCTTGCCGGATTTGACGATTCACAAACTTGCGCAACATTTGCAGCTGGCCGACGGGGGCAATAATTCCGGGCTGGCGGATGGTGGCAGCGCAACAGACGGCCCCATCCATTTCGGGGGTCCGGTGGAAACCGGACGCGGCTTCGTGTTGCATTCGCCCGATTATTTCAGCGCTGATGGGAGTATTCAGGTCATCGACGGGATCGTGCTGACAACCTCCAGCGATGTTCTGGCCGGATTGGTGCGGGGGCAGGGCCCAGTGAATGCCATTGCCGCGCTGGGCTATGCCGGGTGGGGACCCAACCAGCTGGAAGAAGAACTGCATGCTGGCGGCTGGCTGCTGGTCGAGGCGGATCAAGACCTGCTGTTCACAACACCCGACGGCCAGAAATGGGACAAGGCGCTGCGCAAGATCGGTGTGGACCCGCGCCTTCTGTCGGGCAGGATTGGCCATGCCTGACGGGACGGATAGTGGTATGGGCGCGGCTGACCACCCGCCGCGTCATACCCCCACTTCGGGGCCGGGGCAGATCAGCGGTCGGGGGCTGTTTTCCACCTCGTAAAGTTCGGTGTCGGATGTGTCACTGATGAAACGGGCATTCAGCCCGCTGTCACTGCGCCAGAAAATCCAGCAATGCTCGGCGTCTGGCGCGTCATCATAGACAAAACAAATCTGTTCCTCGCGTGCGAACCAATGCCCCTCGCGGCACTCCTCGCCTATGAAGGCCCAGACAGTGCGCCGGCCGGGGCGGAATTCTTCAACACCATATGGCGCGCCGCCCGACCCGAAGGTTAGGGTGCGCCCTGTGACATAGGCTTCAAATTCCGCCGCACCCATGGGGGTTTGCGCCCGAAGCGGCAGTGTCGCAAACATCAGGGCCAGCAGGACAAATGCGCCGCGTATATGTCGTTTGACCATGACTTACCCTTTTATTGCCATTTCCCGCGCACTGGACAGCACCTTGTCCACGCGCTTATCCATCAGCTTGAACCACAAGGCGGGCAGCAGCGCAACAATTCCCATTGCAGGCAGCGAGTAAGGCAAGACAGGGTGATGTTGCGGCAGGCGCAGTGCCGGATATATCCGGTTTGGGTTGGCGTGATGGTCGGAATGGCGCGCGGCATTGACCATCATATGCGATGAAAACCAATGCGGGCTGTTCCAGCTGTGGTGGCTGGCTTGCGGTTCATAGCTGCCATCGGGCAATTTCTGCCGCGCCAGCCCGTAATGCTGCAAATAATCCACCATCGCCAGTTGCGATTGCGCATAAAAACACAGGCCCAGATAGGCCGCCATTCCCCCCCAGCCAAAAGCCACCCCGAAGGCAAGCAGAAATGCCAGCCCCCCGCCCACATATTCAACATACGGCGTCACGCGCCCCGCGCGTGCGGCGCGCTGTTGTTCCACGCGGTAGCCGCGCGTAAAACTGCCCACCCATCCGCGCAGAAAATACCTGTAGAAGCTGCGCCCCTTTGGCGGGAAATTAGGGTCCAGCGGGGTGGACACATGGACATGATGCAACAACCTGTGGGCTGTTGTATGATGGCCATAGAGCATTGAAATATAAACCCATTTGCCAAGCGAAAACAAAATCTTGTCGCCGCGGTGAATAAGTTCATGGGCGTTGGAATTGCTGACCTGCCCGAAATACAGCCCGAACCCGAAAAACGCCGCCACCCGTTCGCCACCACCCAACCCCGTCAGCCCCGCAACCGACATCACTGCAAGCGGCATCAGGGCCAAATGGCTTATGGCCAGAACAACCGACAGCGTGTTGGCGGCGGGAAAGTCGCCGGTTTCGGTGCCGTCACGGTTGGTTGCAGGCAGGATCTGATCCATGACGAACGCGAAGAAGGATGTATAGATCACCGCAACCCACAGCGCAGCCCCCCCCTCAAACCCGCCATAGGCCAGCAATGGAACCGGCGCGAAACTGGCAAGGGCGAAGGGCAAAACCGGAAAACGCATGACATTCCATTACATTGACAACCCGGAAACAAGAATAGCATGGATTCCAGGGCCGCACAGCCGCGCAAATTGCCTCAGGCCAGAAAATCCAGCAACTGCGCGAAGGCCACGAATTCGCTGTTGGTCTTGTTGCGCTTGCGGTCGCGCCACACCAACGGGGCTACAAGATACCCGACAAGGCGCAGGCGGCGCGCAATCCGGCGGGCCAGCGGGACAATCTGTGCGCTGTCCGCCGCAGCATAGGCCGCCAGCGCTGCGGGGGCGGCTACGGAAATGTCGGGGTCGTTTTGCCAGATCGAATGCAGAAAAACCAGCAGATCGCGCGCGCGGCGCCAGCGCGGGGCGTCCAGCCGCGCCCCTGCTTCAAGGTCCACAAACCGGATCTGCGCGCCGTCCCAGCAAATATCCCGCAAGCGCGGGCGCCCATGCGCCAGATTGCACGCATGCAACTGCGTCAGTGCCCTGGCCGCGTGCGACAGCAAAACCTGCATGCCATCTGCATTTTCGCCATAGGCCAGATGTGTCAGCGGTATGCCCACATCCGCAAGGACCATCAGATCGGGGGCTTGGGCCAGAACCGGCGGCACGGGCGCGCCTTTGGCTGCAAACGCGTTCAGCCGGGCCAGTTCGCGGTGGAATGCCTGTTGGCCATTGCCCTTTTGCAGGCGCAACCGCAAGGGGGGCACCTCGGGGCGTTTGACCCAATAGCGCTTTCCGTCATGCTCGAACGCGATGACGCGAAGCCGGGGCAGGCTGCGCGCCTGTGCCAGCAGCAGCGCTGCATCGGGTGCGTTGTGGGGGGCGCGACTGTTCATGCCGCCTATTGCCCCGACAGGCGTTTACGGTCAAGCACGCAGGCGCAATCACTTTCCAATCCCGCGCAGTTGGGGTAGCTGTAGGGGGCCATTTGTGCCAAGGGGTTGCGATGTCATTCTTCAAGAAGCTGAAAGAGCGGATGTTCAAATCCTCGTCCAGACTGGATGAGGGGCTTGAGGCGTTGGTTGATGACACTGCGGCACCCGCGTCATTGCCCGACCCGCAGCCTGACGCCCCTGCCGCAGCTGATGTTCCCCGCAGCGCCCCCGCAGATGCCAAACCCGGTTTGCTGGGCCGGTTTCTGGGACGCCCCGACGCCCCGCGCCGCGAACTGGACGACGCTATGCTGGAAGCGCTGGAAGACGTGCTTATTCAGGCCGATATGGGGGTGGAAACCGCCATGCGCGTGACAGCCAATCTGGCTGAAGGGAATTTTGGACGCAAGCTTTCTGTGCCGGAAATCAAGGCGCTTCTGGCGGATGAAATTGCACGCATCATGGACCCTGTCGCGCGCCCCTTGCCACTATATCCTGCCCGCCCGCAAGTGGTGCTGGTGGTCGGGGTCAATGGTGCGGGCAAGACAACGACAATCGGCAAACTGGCCAGCCAGTTGCGCGGGGCAGGCAAATCCGTGATGATCGCCGCAGGCGACACGTTTCGCGCGGCTGCCGTGGAACAATTGCAGGTCTGGGGCGAACGTGCGGGCGTGCCGGTGCTGACCGCGCCCGAAGGGTCGGACCCTGCCAGCCTTGCCTATGACGCGCTGTCGCGCGCCAAGGCCGAAGGCATTGACCTGTTGATGATCGATACAGCAGGCCGGTTGCAAAACCGTGCGGACCTGATGGAAGAACTGGCCAAAATATTGCGCGTCCTGCGCAAACTGGACCCCGATGCGCCGCATAACACCCTTCTGGTGCTGGACGCCACGACAGGCCAGAACGCCCTTAATCAGGTCGAGATTTTCCAGAAACTGGCCAATGTGTCAGGCTTGGTCATGACCAAACTGGATGGCACTGCGCGCGGCGGGGTATTGGTGGCGCTTGCTGACAGGTTTGGCCTGCCTATTCATGCCATCGGGGTTGGCGAACAGATTGACGATTTGCAACCGTTCGATCCTGTGGAATTTGCGGCCGCACTGGTGGGCACGCAAACCGAAAGCTGACGCAGGCCCGGCGCGGACCTGCCTGCAGCCGAACCGCTTTTGCGTCAGAACAAATCGCCCTGCTGCGGGGGCGGCGGCGTTTTGGCTTTGGCGGGCTTGTCGGGTTTGCGCGCCAGCACATCAAGCGTTCCATCCGAAAATTCAATCTGCAAGGCGGGTTTGCGGCTTGCCTGTTCTGCCATGGTGACGACTGCGCCCCCTTCATCGCGCACAACAGCGTAACCGCGCTGCAATGTGGCAGGGTAACCCAGTGACTGGCGCAGCCGGTCCAGCGCGGCCAGTTGCGCGGCCTGTTTGTCCAGCGTGTTCGTGACAGCACGGGTCGCGCGGTTGGTGCGTTCGGCCAGCCGGTCGCGGCCCTTGTCAATTTGATGGATGATGGATGTCGCGCGCAACCCTGCGGCAATTCTGCGCATGTCCTGTGTCTTGCTTTGCAGCGCGGCGCGCAGGGAACCGGGGAACCGTTCTGCCCATTGGTCAAACCGTTGCGCGGCAGGGGCCAGCAGGGTTTCTGCGCGGGGCAGGGCGCGCGACATGTCGCGCAGCCGTTGCTGGCGCTGGGTTATCGCATGCCCGCCCGCGCGAAGAAGCCGTGCCTGCAGATTGGCCAGATGCGCCGCCAGATCGGCATGCACGGGAACCGCAATTTCCGCTGCCGCCGTTGGGGTGGGGGCGCGCTGGTCGGCGGCAAAGTCAATCAGCGTGGTGTCGGTTTCATGGCCCACGGCCGAAATCAGCGGGATCTGGCTGGCGGCAGCGGCGCGCACAACAATTTCTTCGTTAAACCCCCACAGGTCTTCGATAGAGCCGCCACCGCGTGCTACGATCAGCACGTCAGGGCGCGGGACAGGGCCGCCATGGGGCAGCGCGTTGAACCCTTTGATGGCGCGCGCCACTTCGGGCGCGCAAGCCTGCCCCTGCACAGCAACCGGCCAGACCAGCACATGTACCCCGAACCGGTCGCGCAGCCGGTGCAGGATGTCGCGAATCACGGCCCCTTGTGGCGATGTCACAACCCCGATGACGCGCGGCAGATAGGGCAGGCGTTGCTTGCGGTCCGTGGCAAACAGCCCTTCGGCGGCCAGTGCGGCCTTGCGTTTTTCCAGCATGGCCATCAGTGCGCCCGCGCCTGCGGGTTCAATGCTTTCGACCTGTAGCTGGTATTTCGATTGCGGCGCGAAGGTGGTCAGGCGGCCTGTGGCAATCACCTCCATCCCCTCTTCGGGTTTGACGGACATGCGCGCGACTTGCCCTTTCCAGCTGACACTGGCAATCACGGCGCGGTCGTCTTTCAGGTCGAAATACATATGTCCTGTGCGCGCGACCATCACGCGCCCCACCTCGCCGCGCACCCGCACGCGCCCGAATTCACCTTCCAGCACACGTTTGACCGCGCCCGAAATCTCGGACACGGAAAATTCGGGGGTGTTGCTGGGCGGTTCGTCTATCAGGTCCATTGCAGTGCCATTGCTTGTCACGGGGGCAAAGGCACCCTAGAACGCAACAGCGCAAAGGCCAAGAGAGGGCGGCAATGAATATTCTGGTGTTGGGCAGTGGCGGGCGTGAACATGCGCTGGCCTGGGCTATCATGCAAAACCCCAAATGCGACAGGCTGATCTGCGCGCCGGGCAATGCCGGTATGGATGCGATTGCCGAATGCGCGGCGCTGGACATCAATGACGGCAGCGCGGTTGTTGCGTTTTGCGAAGAAACCGCGATTGATTTTGTCGTCATCGGTCCCGAAGCGCCCTTGGCTGCAGGGGTGGCCGACAGGTTGCGCGCGGCGGGCATTGCCTGTTTCGGGCCATCAGCGGCAGCGGCGCGGCTGGAAGCCTCCAAGGCCTTTACCAAGGAAATCTGCGCCGCCGTGGCCGCGCCCACTGCGGGCTATGCGCATTTCACCGATGCTGATGCCGCGCGCGCCTATGTGCGCGACCAGGGCGCGCCGATTGTCATCAAGGCTGACGGGCTGGCCGCCGGCAAGGGCGTTGTCGTCGCCATGACCGAAGCCGAGGCGCTGGAGGCCGTCGACACCATGTTTGGCGGTGAATTCGGTGCCGCCGGGGCCGAGGTGGTGATCGAGGAATTCATGGATGGCGAAGAAGCCAGCTTCTTCGTGCTGGTCGATGGCGAAACCTGCCTGCCCATTGGCACTGCGCAAGACCACAAGCGCGTGGGCGATGGCGACACTGGCCCCAACACGGGCGGCATGGGGGCCTATTCGCCCGCGCCGGTCCTGACAGATGCCATTGCGCAAATTGCCCTTGACCAGATCGTGCGCCCGACCATGGCGGAAATGGCGCGGCGCGGCATGCCCTATCAGGGGGTGCTTTATGCCGGTTTGATGATCAAGGACGGGCAGCCGCGACTGGTCGAATACAATGCGCGCTTTGGTGACCCGGAATGTCAGGTTCTGATGATGCGCCTTGGCGGGCAGGCGCTGGACCTGATGCTGGCCTGTGCAGACGGGCGGTTGGAGCAGATGCAGGTCAACTGGGCCGATGACCATGCAATGACAGTTGTGATGGCCGCAAAGGGCTATCCGGGCAGCTATGTGAAAAACACTGAAATCAGGGGCGTGGGTACCTGCCCGGAGGACAGTTTCCACATGGTGTTCCATGCGGGGACTGTGCGGGCGGATGGCAGGCTGTTGGCCAATGGCGGCCGGGTGCTGAACGTAACCGCACGCGGGGCGACACTGGCGCAGGCGCAACAGCGCGCCTATGACATGGTGGACCGGATTGACTGGCCGGACGGGTTCTGCCGGCGCGATATCGGCTGGCGCGCGTTGTAGTGTTTTTGCGCCGGATGGCGGTGTAATGCCGGGTGGTTTTGGCCTTTTTTGGACATTGGGGAATGCTCAAGGTGCGGAGCAAAGGCCGCAGGCCGCCGCACCATCGGCGGGCCGTCCCGCGGCCTGCCGATGACCTGAAGGTGTGCCAAGCCTTTGATGTCAGGAATATTCCGCCTGGATAAAATGCGTCCCCTATGACGCCGGATCGGCAGACCCCGGCCCGCCGATCGCGCGGGCTTCATCCAAGTGCGAATGTCCGCAACAGGCCAAAAACCGCCCCTGACCGTCGCAAGCGCGTTCAGACTGCCTTCGTGCCCGCTGCCTTCGCCAGTTCGCGTTCCAGATGCTTTTGCCCTTCTGCGCGCGGGGTGCTGAACCGCGCCAGCAACAAATACGCCACCGGCGTCAGGAACAGAGTGGCCAGCGTGGCCAGACCCAGCCCGCCCACGACGACCCAGCCAAGGGCCTCGCGTGCCTCGGCGCCGGGGCCGGTGGACAGCACCAGCGGCACGCCCCCCAGCACTGTGGATGTCATGGTCATCATCACAGGCCGCAACCGTATGGTGGAGGCGCGCAAAATAGCGTCGCGCACATCGGCCCCTTCATCGCGCAGCTGGTTGGCGAATTCAACGATCAGAATACCGTTCTTGGCCATGATCCCCACCAGCAGCACCAGCCCGATCTGTGAATAGATATTCAGACTGACGCCAGTGAACAGCAACGCAAACGCCGCGCAGGCCAGTCCCAGCGGCACCGTAACCATGACCACCACAGCGGACACAAAGCTTTCGAACTGTGCGGCCAGAACCAGAAACACGACCAGTATTGCAAAGCCGAATACCAGAACCAGCCCTGATGATGTTTCATCGAGGGTCGCCGCTTCGGACAGGGGCAAAAGCCGTTCATTGGGCGGCAGGATTTCGGCAGCAAGGCGCTCTGCCTCGGCCAGGGCCGCGCCCAGCGGGAAACCGGGCGCAAGGCTGGCTGTGACCTGCACGGCGCGTTGCTGGCTTTCGCGGGTCAGTTGCGGGGCGGTGGCGCGTTCCTGCAGGCTGATGAATGTGGAAATTGGCAGGATCTGGCCACTGTCAGAACGCACGAAGCTTTGTTCCAGATCGCCAGGATCGCGCACGGGGGTGCGGGTGGACAGCATCTGAATGTCATAACTGCGGTCGTCAATAAACACACTGCCCAGGGTGCTGCCGTCCAGCATGGCTTGCAACGCTTCGGCCAGACCATCCAGATTGATGCCCAGATCTGACGCGCGTTCGCGGTCCACTTCGATGGACAGTTGTGGTTGCGTGGTTTCAAAATCCAGCCGGACCTGACCAAAGCGCGGGTCTTCGTTCATGCGGTCGACCAGCGCTTGGGCATTGTCCGCCAGATTGTCATAATTGCTGCCAAGCACGGCAAAGCGCAAACCCTGGCCCGCGCCGCGTATGCGCAGCGAATTGGGCTGGATCGCGAAGGCGCGCACCCCGATAATGTCGCGCAGGCCCGCGTTGATCTGGGCCACGATGTCCTGTTGGCTGCGGTCGCGCTGGTCCCAGTCGGCCAGCGTCATGACCATGAAGGCGCGATTGTCCCCGCCACCAAGGCCCACGATGGAAAACAGGTTTGTCACTTCGCCTGAATCCTGTAGCGGCAAAATCGTCGCTTCAATTTCGCGCACCTTGCTGTCGGTATATTCGATGGATACGCCTTGCGGGGCCGTGACACTTAGCAGGGCTGCGCCGCGGTCTTCGGGGGGCGTCAGTTCCTGTGGGATGGATTGTGCGGCAAACCACCCCGACGCCGCGAAAACCAGCGCTGCGCATATGACCACTGCAGGCATGGCCAGCGCGCGTTCCAGCAGGCCATGATAGCGCCGCGCCAGCCAGTCGCCAAATCGGGCAACCGGACCGGGCGCAGTGGGCGTGTCTGTAGATCGCAACAACAGGCTGGCCAGAACCGGGCACAGCGTCAGCGCGACCACAGATGACAGCAACACCGCCATGGCCAGCGTGAAGCCGAATTCCCGAAACAACCCGCCCGCCTGACCGGGCAGAAACGACAGCGGAATGAACACCGCCGCAAGCGTGGCGGTTGTGGTCACCACAGCAAAGAACACCTGACGGGTGCCCAGCACTGCAGCGGCGCGCGCGCCCATGCCCTGCGCGCGCCTGCGCACAATGTTTTCCAGCACCACAATCGCATCATCCACGACCATTCCCGTGGCCAGAACCAGCGCCAGAAGGGTCAGGATGTTGATGGAAAACCCCACCAGATAGACAGCCGCCACAGTGCCCACCAACGCAATGGGCAGCGTGACAGCGGGAACCAGCGTGGCGCGCGCATCGCGCAAAAACAGATAGATCGTGGCCACAACAATCAGCAGCGCAATGGTCAATGTCTTGGCCACTTCGGTGATGGCCCCGCCCACGAATGTAGCCTCATCCGAGGTGACAAAAATACGCACGTCCTCGGGCAGGATGCCTTGCAATTCTTCCACTATGGCGGTGACATTGCGCGAAATATCCAGCGTGTTGCTTTGGGCCTGACGGATAATGCCCATACCAATGCCGGTTTCGCCATTGGCGCGCAGGATCGTCTCGCCCGGTGCAGGCCCCAGCGTGACGGATGCAACCTGTCCCAGCCGCACGTCATTGCGCAAAACCAGCGCTTCAAACGCTTCGGGGGTTTGCACATTGGCGGTGGTGCGGACCTGAATGCTTTGACGTTCATTCGACAATGACCCTGCGGGCACGTCAAAGGACACATTGCGCAACGCGGTGCGAATATCGGCCAGGTTCAACCCGCGCGCCGCCAGTTCCAGCATGTCGATATCCACGCGGAAAATGGCATCGCGCGCGCCAAAGACCTGCAAATCTGCCACACCGGGGGCAGAGATCAATCTGTCCTCGACCAGGTCTTCGACCAGCCGCGTCAGGTCCTGCACCGACCGCGTGCGCGATGTCACGCTGATACGCATGACAGCGTCGGAATCGGAATCAGCCTTGATGATGCGCGGTTCACCCACGCCATCGGGCAGGGCGTTGCGAATGCGCCCGATGGCGTCGCGAATATCCGTTGCGGCCACGTCAATATCAGTGGAATCGCTGAACTCCGCCACAACCTGCGACCTGCCAAACCGCGAGGATGAGGAGATGTTCTGCACCCCCGCCACCCGCCCCACGCCCCCTTCGATGCGGCTGGTGATTTCGCGGTCAATGGTTTCCGGTCCGGCCCCGTTGAACTGGGTTGTCACGGTCACCACAGGACGGTCCACATTGGGCAGTTCGCGCACTTCCACCGCAAACAGGCCCGCAAGCCCCGCGATGACAATCAGCGCGCTGAACACAAACGCCAGAATGGGCCGCCTGACAAACAGCGCAATGCCCGATTGTGCGACCTTGCGCATTTCGGCGTCGTCAGGGGTGGCGGGCATCTGACTGTCTGGCTGGATGCGGTCCATTCATGCGCTCACTTTGGCTATATGTCGGGGGCACCGGACGCCGGCCCGGTGGTGTCAACGGTTTGTTGCGCAATGTCGGGCTGTGGTGCGGGCTGCAGCGCGACGATGTTTACCTCGGCACCGGGGCGCAGGTTTTGCACCCCTTCCAGCACCACCTTGTCGCCCGCTGACAGGTCAGCGCGCACCAAAACCGCATCATCGCGGCGCTGGACAATCTCGATCCCGGCGCGGCGCGCGCGGTTCTCGTCATCCAGTGCCCAGACAAACGCCCCGCCCCTGTCCCATTGAATGGCAAGAGGGTCGACAACCGGGTAGTCTTCGCCCGGCAGTGGCATTGTGATCCTGAAGGCCATGCCCGGGCGCAAGCGGTCACCGTCATTGTCAATTTCACCCTGGATGCGCAATGTCCGGTTGCCCTGATCGACGCGCGCATCAATGGCGCGCACCCGACCTGTCAGCACCTCGGACGGGCGCGACAGGGGGCTTGCCTCAAGGGCGTCGCCCGCGCTGACCAGTCCCACGAAGCGTTCGGGCACGTCAAAATTCACCAGAAGCTGGCTGCGGTCATCAAGTTGTACCAGTTCGGTATTGGGGGTTATCTGGTTGCCAGGTTCCAGTGCGATCAGGCCAATCCAGCCGGATACCGGGGCCGTAATCTGGCGGCGGCGCAATTCCAGCTGGGCATCGCGCAGGTCCAGTTCTGCGCGGTTCAGCGCCAGTTCGGCGTCATCAATCTGCACCTGCGTGGCCGACCCGCTGTCGCGCAGTTGCGCAACGCGCGCGGCGCGCGACCGGGTGTCGCGCAAGCCAAGTTCCGCGCGCGCCAGCGCCAGTTGCTGCACTTCGGCATTCAGTTGGGCGATCAGCGCGCCTGCATCCACCCATTCGCCTGACGACACAGTGACATCTTCAAGCGTTCCCGCCACTTCTGATGTCAGCGTGACGCTGCGCAGGGCCTGTGCGGTGCCTATGGCGACCAGTCGTTCGCCAGCGGTTGCGGTCGTCACCTCTTGTGCGATCACGCGGGTCGCGCCGCCGCCCTGAAAGCGTGGCCCGCCCCCCGCGCTGCCGCCATCTGCCGCAGGAATTGGCAAACCCGCGGCGCGCATGGGCGCAAGCAGTCCCATGCGGTCCAGAACAGGGTGCGATGAAGGCAGGAACACTGCCCACCCTGTCAGGCCCAACCCTACCAATAGCAGGCAGATCGCTGTTCCTGTGGCCCATTTTTTCACGGATACACCCCGTCTGTGCTGATGCGGTTTTATACTAGTTAAGATGATCGGTTGCCAAGGAAAGCGCAGCAAGGGCAAAACCCGGCTTGGCTATGCATGGCATTGGGCCGGACAGGGGCATCATTTCGCATGGCTGATGGAAATATCAGCAGTATTTCAAGGCACAAAGCGCTGGTTTCGGGGCTGTTTGTCGGCACGCGGCGGCATTGAGATGGTCATTATCTTCTATTGCGAGAATTCGTGGCATGTAGATTTCGCGTGATTACGGCCGCCACCCGGTCAAGATGCAGGGATGTGCTGAAAATACGCGCATTAGTGTCGCTGATTGGGGGATGTAGGCCCGAATGCGCCGCTATAACCTGCCCAAAACTTATATATGAAACGCAAAATTTTCTTGATCCTGCCGGCTTTGCACAGTTCGACTTCGCAAGAAGTCTCATTATTAGAGATTTCGGGGAGAATGCGCGGCGTGTCGCGCCGCGCTTGCAGGGAGAGAGACATGAAACACTATGTGGCCGGTCTTGCGGCGACACTGACCTTTGGTGCGGTCGGTGCAGCGCAGGCGCAAATGGTCGGGATTGCGACATCAAACCCCGGATCGATCTTTCACAATATCGGAACTGCCGTGGCAAATGCCGCGAACGAGGCGGGGTTGAACGCAACAATTCAACCCGCGACCAGTCCAAACCAGTTCATCCCGCTTGTGGCCTCGGGGGGCATCGAATTCGGTGTGGCCAACTTGCAGGAAGTGAACTACGCCCTTGAAGGGCGTGAATGGTTTACTGGCAATGCCAACCCGGATTTGCGCGTGGCAACCCTTATCATGCCCCTGGTCGAAGCAATTTTCGTCCGCGCCGATTCCGATATCATGACGCATGCGGATTTGCGCGGCCTGCCGATGGTGGACGGCTATACCGCGCAGCAGACCATCCTGCCGCAGCTTGATGCGATTTACGCCACCGAAGGCATGACCCGCGCGGACATGGTGGCAGTGAATGTGCCGTCGGTCGTGGCCGGTGCCGACGCCTTCATCGCAGGAGAGGCCGCGGGCTTCATCTTCGCGCATGGCGCAGGCAAGGTGCGCGAAGCGGACGCCGCCGTGGGGGGCTTGCGCGCCCTGACAGTGGAACCCACCGACGAAAACCTTGCGGTGGCGCGCGAACACTGGCCGGTGGCCTTCTTCCATTTCCTTGAAGCGGGGTCCATGCCCGGCGTTACCGAAGATGACTGGTATTTCGCCTATCCGCAGCTTGTCTTCACCCATGCCAATGCGCCCGATGATGTGGTCTATGAGATGGTCAAGGCCATCGCGGAAGGCACTGACACATTGCGCGCGACATTTCCGCCATTCGGGGCATTTGACCCGCAGGAACACATGGTCGGTGATATTGGTGTTAGTGAATACCACCCCGGTGCAATCCGGTATTTCCGCGAAGCGGGCCTGTGGCAGGATTAAGGACACCTGATGTTGCACAACCATGACGGAAAGATCGCCTTGCGCGGTCTTTCCCCCGCGATCTGGCAACCTGCCGCGAATATTCTGGCCGCCAGCCTGACATTGGTTGCGGTGGGCTGGGCGCTGGGCGTGCCGCGCATGCTGGGCATTGCGTATTACCCGCAACAGTTGATGGCGGTCATTTTGGGGCTGGCGCTGCCTGTCGCCTATCTGGCGCTGCCCATGCGGCGCGGGTTTGCGCGCGCGTATGTGCCATGGTGGGACGTGCTCGCGGCGGTGGCCTCCATGGCTGTGGTGGCCTATGTCGTGGTGAATTACCCTGACATGGTCAATTTCATCTTCTTTCGCAGGCCGGAAATCTGGATTCCGGGGGTGGCCATGGTGTTGCTGCTGCTGGAAGCGCTGCGCCGCGCAACAGGCTGGGCGCTGGTCATCATCATATCGACATTTCTGGCTTATGCGCTGTTTGCCAATCTGGTGCCGGGCCGTATGGCCGGGCGGCCGCAATCCATAGAGGTTCTGGGTGGATATATGGCGCTTGATTCCAATGGCATTCTGGGCATTCCAATGGCGGTTGCGGCCACAGTCGTGGTGGCGTTCATCCTGTTCGGGCGATTGCTGGAAACCACTGGCGGATCGCAGTTTTTCACTGATGCGGCGCTGTTGCTGATGGGCCGGTTTCGTGGCGGTGCCATGAAGATTGCGGTTCTCGCATCGGGGTTGTTCGGGTCCATTTCGGGGTCGGCGGTGGCAAATGTGGCGGGAACGGGCGTGATTACCATTCCCATGATCAAACGCGACGGCTACCCCGCCCATAAGGCGGGCGCGATTGAAGCTGTCGCATCGACAGGGGGGCAGTTGATGCCGCCTGTGATGGGGGCTGCGGCGTTTCTGATGGCGGAATTTCTGGCCGTTCCCTACACCACCATCGTCATGGCCGCGCTGATACCGGCACTTCTGTATTACGTTGCGCTGTTCATTCAGGCCGATCTGGAAGCGGCGAAACTGAACATCGCGCCGGTCCCCAGATCCGAAATTCCCGCCCCGCGCGATGTGGCGTCAGGCGTGCATTTCGTCTTCGCCTTCGCTGTGCTGATCACCATGCTTTTTGTGTTCAACTGGTCCCCTGAAAAGGCCGCGATGCTGGCCGCGCTGTCGGTGGTGGTGTCTGCGCTTGTGTTTGGCTACCGCAAAAAACGCCCCGCGCTGCGCACGATTTTCGCGTCATTGCACACAACGGGTGCGGCGGTGATCGAAATTATCCTGATATCGGCGGCTTCCGGTCTGGTGATCGGGGTGCTGAATGTCACAGGGCTTAGTTTCAACCTGACATATGCGCTGGTCCAGATTGGCGCGGGCAACATGATTGCGTTGCTGGCCCTGTCGGCGCTGGTGTGCATTGTTCTGGGCATGGGGCTGCCCACTTTGGGGGTGTATGTGCTGCTGGCGGCGCTTGTTGCGCCCGCGCTGATTCAGGTGGGCGTGGAACCCATCGCGGCGCATTTGTATGTGCTGTATTTCGGCATGATGTCGATGATCACGCCGCCCATTGCGATGGCCGCGTTTGCGGCGGCCAGCATCGCGCGCGCGCCCGCGATGGCCACAGGTTTTGCGGCTATGCGCTTTGGCTGGCTGGCCTATGTCATTCCGGTGTTGTTCGTGTTTTCGCCCAGTTTGCTGATGATTGGCGACCCGCTGAATATTGCGCTGGCGGTCGTTACCTCTGTTATCGGGGTGTGGCTGATATCGGCGGCCTTGGCCGGGTATCTGGCGGACCGATTGTCCATTGGGCTGCGCCTTGCATTTGCGGTGTTCGGGGGCATGGCGCTGGTTCCAGCAGGCATGTTTTCGGGCGCGATCATCAGTGACATACTGGGTGTCAGCGGGGGCATGGCCTTGATTGCCTGGAATTTCACCCGTGCGCAGCGCAACTTGATGAAGGAAGCATGATGTCCGGCCAAAGCAGCCTTGATAAGCTGATCGCCATTCTTGACCTGTTCACAGAAGACCATCTGGAATGGACCCCTGATGCGCTGATAAAGGCCACCGGCTATGCGCGCCCGACGCTGTATCGCTACCTGAAAACGATGAAAGAGGCGGGCTTGCTGACATCCCTGCCGGGGGCTGGCCTGACATTGGGGCCGCGCGTGGTGGAAATGGATTACCTGATGCGCAAGTCCGACCCGCTGGTGCATCATGGCAGGCCTTATCTGGAAGGCCTGACCGCGACATGGCCTGCAACAGCGTTGCTGGTGCGCTGGTATGGACGGCGGCTTTTGTGCATCGACAGCGAAGTGTCCACGACCAACCCGCTGTCAAGCTATCCGCGCGGGCGTCCCATGCCGTTGGCGCGCGGGGCCATTTCACGGTCGATCATGGCGTTTTTACCGCGCAAGACGATGATGGCCATGATCGAAGAAAACCTGTCCGACCTGAACAGTATCGGACTGGGGGCAACCCCGCCCGAGATTGCCGAAAGTCTGAAACAGGTGCGCAAACAGGGCTATGCCATCGCCTATGGCGAGGTGACACCGGGGGTTGTGGGCATTGCCGCGCCTGTGTTCGACGCGGCCAGCACGCCCATTGCCAGCCTGTGCATGACCATCGCGGGCAACCTGATTGCCAGCGACAAGCTGGACCAGATCAGCAGCCGGATACGCCAATGCGCAGATGAGATCAGCGATAAACTGGGCCGGATACGCGCAAACGACACAGAAATGGCGGGCGGGGATGTGCCACTGGAAACGGCAGACCCAAAGGAACGGAAATTCACATGAAAAAGATCGACGTCTTCAATCATATCTGGCCGAAGCCCTTTTTTGACGCACTTATCGCGCATCTGGGCAGCATGAGCGACATTACAAAACGCTCTGGTGATGTGCCCATGATGACGGATCTGGGGCGCCGGTTTCAGGTGATGGATGAATTCGGCCCGGACTATTGCCAGATATTGTCGCTTGCCTCTCCGCCATTGGAAAAGGTGGCTGACCCTGCCAAGGCGCTTGAACTGTCGCGCATCGGGTCGGATGCCATGGCCGAACTTTGTGCAAAACACCCCCAGCGCTTTCCGGGGTTCATGGGAACGGCCCCGATGACCCATCCTGACGGGCTGGTAAACGAAAGCCGCCGCGCGATTGAGGATCTGGGCGCGGTGGCCATGCAGATTTACACCAATATCAACGGCACACCGCTGGATCTGGACGAATACGCCCCGTTTTTTGACTATATGCACAGCGTGAACAAACCCGTGTTCTTGCACCCCGCGCGGGGGGCGAATTTCCCTGATTACCAGTCAGAAGACCAATCCGAATATGAAATATGGTGGACCTTCGGCTGGCCTTATGAAACGTCGGCGGCGATGGCGCGCATGGTGTTTTCGCGGTTCTTTGACAGGTGGCCGGGGCTGAAGGTTGTGACCCATCACGCGGGCGGGATGGTGCCTTTCTTTGAAGGGCGCGTGGGGCCGGGCTGGGACCAGATGGGCGCGCGCACGTCAGATCGGGACCTTGGCGCGGTGCGCCGGGCGTTGAAACGCCCGCATCTGGACTATTTCAAGGAATTCTACGCCGACACCGCCAGCTTCGGGTCACGCAAGGCGATTGAACATGCGATGGATTTCTTTGGCGAAGACCGTGTCCTGTTCGCCTCTGATGCGCCGTTCGACCCCGAAGGCGGTCCATATTACATCCGCGAAACCATCCGCATCATCGACAGCCTTGATATCAGCGATGCGCAGCGCCACAAGATATATCAGGACAACGCTGCAAACCTGCTGCAACTTCAGCTTTGAGGGTCTTATGAACACTGCAAAACACTATATCAACGGCCAATGGCTGGCGCAGGGGGAGTGCCGCGACAGCATCAACCCCGCAACCGGCGAGGTTCTGGGCCAGTATCATGTGGGCGATGCCGCGCTGGCGCATAGTGCGGTCGCGCATGCGCGCACTGCGTTCTTCGGCACAAACTGGCAGACATCCCCGCGCCAGCGTGCCGCTGTGCTGTTCCAGTTCGCGGACCGGCTGGAAGCGGCGATGGACGAACTGGTGGCGCTGATTGTTGCGGAAAACGGCAAGCTGCAATCCGAAGCCCGCGGCGAGATGATGGGGTCAATCTCGGAAATCCGCTATTATGGCGGGTTGGCACGCGCCATTCTGGGCCGCAGTTTTGAAGCCACACCGGGCAGTTTTTCTATCATGCACCGCGAAGCCGCTGGTGTTGCAGCCATTATTGTGCCGTGGAACGCGCCTGTGACGCTACTGGTGCGGTCGCTGGGTCCGGCGCTTGCGGCGGGATGCACCTGTGTTATCAAACCCGCGCACCAGACCCCGCTGATTCATCAGCGTGTCATGGAATGTCTGGCGGGTTGCCCCGACCTGCCCGCAGGTGTGGTCAATTCCGTCAACGAAGACGGTGCGCAGGTGGGGCAGGCGTTTGTTGCCGCCAGCGGGGTGGACGTGATCAGTTTTACCGGATCATCCGCGACCGGCCGCCAGATCATGGCGGGGGCGGCACCGACGCTGAAACGTGTCGGGCTGGAACTGGGCGGCAAGGCGCCCGCTGTCGTGTTCGCTGATGCCGATCTGGACCGCAGCGTGGCCGAACTGACGCGCGCCGCCGTGATGATGGCGGGACAAATCTGTGTCGCGGCCACACGGTTCATTGTCCATGACAGTATTCTGGACGATTTCACCGCGCGCGCGGTCGCGGCTTTCGGGGCGGTGAAAACCGGCCCCGGTTCGGACCCTGCCAGCCAGATGGGCGCGTTGATCGACAAGGGGAACGAAGCACGGCTGTTGCGGCTGATCGAACAGGCCGGTGATGAGGGGCAGATGTTGCTGCGCGGCACCAACCCGGGCGGGGATCTGGCGCGCGGCGCGTTTGTGACGCCCACCCTGTTCCGGATCGACAACCTGCAATCGGCACTGGTGCAGGAAGAATTGTTCGGACCCATCGTCTCGATCGAGCGTTTCACCACGGAAGTCGAGGCCGTCCATATGGCCAATGCCACCGTCTACGGGTTGGCCGCGTCCGTTCACACCCGTGATCTGGACCGCGCCATGCGGGTCAGTCGCGCAATCCGGGCGGGCACTGTCTGGCTGAACTGCCATTCGCGCCTGTTTGCCGAAGGGGAAACCGGCGGATACGGGCAATCCGGTCAGGGGCGGCTTCACGGTGTGGAAGGGTTGAACGACTTTCTGGAAACCAAGCATATCTATCTGGAACAAGGCACCCTGCCGCAGGGTATGAACATATGACTGACCTGAACTTTGATGTTGTCATAAATGGCGGCGGGCCGGTGGGCATGGCGCTGGCTATCGATCTGGCGCAGCGCGGACACCGCATTGCCGTTGTGGAACGCTACCCTGTGCCCCAACCAGTGCCCAAGGGACAGAACCTGACCCAGCGCACGATGGAACATTTCAACTTCTGGGGCTGTGAACAGGACCTGCGCGCCGCGCGGCTGGTCCCGAAGGACTATGGCATCGGCGGGTTGAACACTTATGGCGCGCTGCTGTCGGGGTGGCATTACGATTTTTTGCAGCGTGAAATGGTGCGCCCCTATTATGACCGGGACAATGAACGCCTGCCGCAATACCGCACCGAGGGCGTGTTGCGCGCCCGCGCCAGCCAGATGGACGGGATAACGCTGTTTTACGGCTGGACGGGCAAATCCCTGACGCACGATGGCACAGGCGCGCACCTGATCATCCAGCACCATACAGGGGATGACGCCGACCAATGCCTGACAGGGCGCTTTGTGGTGGGCTGTGACGGCAGCCGGTCCATGGTGCGCGACGGGGCAGGCATTTCCGAAACCAGACGCGACCATGCCATGAAAATGGTGCTGCTGGTGTTCCGGTCGCGGCAATTGCATGACCTGTTGTCGGTTTTTCCTGACAAGCAGTTCTATAATGTGCTGCACCCCGACCTGAAAGGATACTGGCAGTTCTTTGGCCGCGTGGATCTGGGGGAAAGCTGGTTCTTCCATGCCCCTGTCCCGCAGGAAACCACTGCCGACAATTATGATTTCCGCGCCTATCTGCACCGCGCCGTCGGCGCGCAATTCGAAGTGGAATTCGACTATATCGGGTTTTGGGATTTGCGCTTTGCCATCGCGGACCAGTATTGCCAAGGCAATGTCTTCATTGCCGGGGACGCGGCCCACAGCCATCCGCCCTATGGTGGCTATGGTATCAATACAGGGTTCGAGGATGCGCGCAATCTGGCGTGGAAACTGCACGCGGCATTGCAGGGCTGGGCGGGCCCGGGCTTGCTGGACAGCTATGACAGCGAACGCAGGCCGGTTTTCGCGTCCACAGCGCGCGATTTCATCGAGAATTTCATCGAAGATGACCGCGCCTTTCTGGAACGCTACAGCCCTGATCATGATCTGGACGAATTTCGCGCCGCATGGACCGCGCGCGCAACGGGCGCCCGGGAAGTCAATTCCTTTGAACCGAATTATCGCGGATCGTCTATTGTCACGGGTGGGCCGGCAGGGCACCCCAGCGCGAAGGGCAGTCATGTGTTCGACGCACGCGCAGGCCATCATTTGCCGCCGCGGCCCTTGTCAGACGGGCACAGCGTGTTCGCGCGCCTAAGCCGCGATTTCACGCTGATTGCGCTGGATATGGCGGATGCCGAAATTGCCAGCGTCGTGACCGCGGCGCAAAAACTTGGCGTGCCCCTGACGGTTGTGCGCGACACCTGGCAAGATGCACGCCGCGACTGGGCGCACCGGATGATCCTGGTGCGGCCGGACCATTTTGTGGCCTGGGCCGGTGACAACGGCACCGATGCGGCCATCGCGCTGGGGCGCGCGGTGGGCGGCTGAAGCCTTGTTGCTGGGGGTTCAAGGTCTGTGGCGCGTGTCATATGACTGTTACATCATGGCGGTATGGGATATCTGACTGAAAAGGATATCTGAGATGAAACCGCATACGTTGTCGTCTTTTGACCGTGATCTTGACGCGATCCGCCTGAATGTTCTGACGATGGGGGGTCAGGTCGAGGATGCTATTTTGAACGCGTC
>JAFWNM010000004.1 GCA_017510335.1 Paracoccaceae bacterium | reverse complement strand
GAAATGGTGATGCCGGGCGACAACCTGAAATTCGTTGTCGAACTGATCGCCCCGATCGCGATGGAAGAAAAACTGCGCTTCGCCATCCGCGAAGGCGGTCGCACCGTCGGCGCTGGCGTCGTGGCAAAAATCATCGAGTAATCGAAACGCAGGCAGGGTGCGCGGTTCGCCGCGCCCCTCCCAGCCGAGGACAAGACAATGCAAGGTCAGAATATCCGCATCCGGCTTAAGGCATTCGATTACCGTGTTCTGGACGCCAGCACACAGGAAATCGTCAATACTGCCAAGCGCACGGGCGCAACGGTGCGCGGGCCTATCCCGCTGCCCAACAAGATTGAGAAGTTCACGGTTCTTCGTGGTCCGCATATCGACAAGAAATCGCGCGACCAATGGGAAATCCGCACTCATAAACGTTTGCTCGACATCGTCGATCCGACCCCACAGACCGTTGACGCGCTGATGAAGCTCGACCTCGCTGCCGGTGTCGATGTCGAGATCAAAGTGTAAGGAGCCAGGACAATGCGCTCTGGAGTTATCGCAAAAAAGCTGGGGATGACCCGGTTGTTCATGGAGGACGGGCGGCAAATTCCCGTAACCGTTCTTCAGCTAGACGGTTTGCAGGTTGTGTCACAACGCACTGCTGACAAGGACGGCTACACAGCAGTTCAGCTTGGCGCTGGCGCTGCGAAAGCCAAGCGTGTGTCTGCGCCGATGCGCGGTCATTACGCAAAAGCCAATGTTGCGCCCAAGCGCAAGTTGGCCGAGTTCCGCGTCAGCCCTGAGAATTTGATCGAAGTTGGTGAGGAAATCACTGCAGATCATTATTTCGAAGGTCAGTTCGTCGACATCGCGGGCACATCGATTGGTAAGGGTTTTGCCGGTGCGATGAAACGCCACAACTTTGGCGGTCTGCGGGCCAGCCATGGTGTGTCGATCAGCCACCGTTCGCACGGGTCCACGGGCCAGTGTCAGGACCCTGGCAAAGTGTTCAAGGGCAAGAAAATGGCCGGTCACATGGGCGCTGCGCGGATTACCACGCAGAACCTGCAGGTCGTCAAGACCGACAGTGACCGCGGCCTGATCATGGTCAAGGGCGCTGTTCCCGGTTCAAAAGGTGGTTGGGTGACAATCAAGGATGCGGTGAAAAAGCCGTTCCCCGAGAATGCCATTCTGCCCGCTGCGCTGAAATCAGCCGCTGACGCTGCCCGCAAGGCCGCCGAAGAAGCTGCTGCTGCCGCCGCTGCCGAGGAAGAAGCTGCACGCAAGGCCGCGATGGAAGCTGAAGCCGCCGAGCAGGAAGCTGCTCTGGAACAGGCTGAAGCTTCGATTGAAGCTGATAAGAAGGAAGGCGAGTGAGATGAAACTCGACGTTGTCAATCTGCAGGCAGGAACTGCCGGTGAGGTTGAGCTCAATGAGGCCATTTTTGGTCTTGAGCCACGCGCCGACATCCTGCACCGTGTGGTGCGCTGGCAGCGGGCAAAAGCCCAGGCCGGCACCCACAAGGTGAAGACCCGCTCGGAAACCAGCTACTCCACCAAGAAGATCTATCGCCAGAAGGGCACAGGTGGCGCACGCCATGGTGACCGCAACGCGCCGATCTTCCGCAAAGGTGGTGTATACAAAGGTCCGACCCCGCGCAGCCACGCTTTTGACCTGCCGAAGAAAATTCGCGCACTCGGGTTGAAGCTTGCACTTTCCGCCAAGGCAGGAAGCGGCAAACTTGTGGTGCTGGACACAACCGAAATGGCAGAAGCAAAGACTGCCATTCTGGCCAAGGCAATCAAGGACATGGGCTGGAAGAAAGCCCTGGTGATTGACGGGGCAGAGGTGAACGAGAATTTCGCCCGTGCCGCGCGCAACCTTGAAGGTGTTGATGTGCTGCCGTCGATCGGGGCAAATGTCTATGACATTTTGCGTCGTGATACGCTGGTCATTACCCGTGCCGGCCTTGAAGCACTGGAGGCTCGACTGGCATGAGCGTGAAAGCAACCCAATATGACGTGATCCGCAAGCCGGTGATCACTGAAAAAGCAACCATGGCATCGGAAGCCAATGCCGTGGTGTTCGAAGTGGCGATTGATGCCAACAAGCCCCAGATCAAGGAAGCTGTTGAAGCTATCTTTGGTGTGAAGGTAAAGGCCGTCAACACCACCATCACCAAAGGCAAGACCAAGCGCTTCCGTGGCATCGCGGGTCGGCGCAAGGACGTGAAGAAGGCATATGTTACCCTCGAAGAGGGAAATGCTATCGACGTCTCGACTGGCCTTTGATAAAGAACTGAACGACTCAGCGGCCCCGACGCATTCGGGGCCGCTGGTTATTTGGCGCATAGCGCGCCGGATTGACTGAAACAGGACCTTTTTGGTCCAGAGCTGACGGAAGACAGAAAGCATGGCACTCAAGTCGTATAAGCCGACGACGCCGGGCCAGCGTGGGCTGGTTCTGATCGACCGTTCGGAGCTTTGGAAAGGTCGCCCCGTCAAATCCCTTACGCAGGGTTTGACAAAGTCGGGCGGTCGGAACAACACCGGACGGATCACTGCACGCCGCATTGGCGGTGGCGCAAAGCGTCTTTATCGTATCGTGGATTTCAAGCGCAACAAGCTTGACGTTCCGGCTGTTGTGGAACGGATCGAATATGACCCCAACCGCACGGCATTCATTGCGCTGATCAAGTATGATGATGGCGAGCAGGCCTACATCCTGGCGCCGCAACGTCTGGCCATTGGTGACAAGGTTATCGCCTCCGCGAAAGCCGACATCAAGCCGGGCAACGCGATGCCGTTTTCGGGCATGCCCATCGGGACGATCGTGCATAACATTGAAATGAAGCCGGGCAAGGGCGGCCAGATCGCGCGTGCTGCTGGCACCTATGCGCAGTTCGTCGGCCGCGATGGCGGTTATGCGCAAATTCGGCTGTCATCAGGTGAATTGCGTCTGGTGCGTCAGGAATGTTTTGCCACTGTCGGCGCTGTTTCCAACCCCGACAATTCCAACCAGAATTTCGGCAAGGCAGGCCGCACACGCCATCAGGGCAAACGCCCGTCGGTGCGTGGTGTCGCGATGAACCCGATCGATCACCCGCATGGTGGTGGTGAGGGGCGCACGTCAGGGGGCCGCACGCCGGTTACGCCCTGGGGCAAGGACACCAAGGGTCGCAAGACGCGCTCCAACAAGCAGACCGACCAGTATATTCTGCGGTCACGTCACGCGAAGAAGAAGGGTCGCTAATCCATGGCACGTTCAGTTTGGAAGGGCCCTTTCGTTGATGCTTACGTCTTGAAAAAGGCGGAGAAGTCGCGCGAATCGGGTCGCAATGAAGTTATCAAAATCTGGTCCCGCCGTTCCACCATTCTGCCCCAGTTCGTGGGTCTGACATTTGGTGTGTATAACGGTAAGAAGCACATTCCCGTGAATGTGACCGAGGACATGATTGGCCAGAAATTCGGTGAGTATTCACCGACCCGGACTTATTACGGGCATGCGGCCGACAAAAAAGCGAAACGGAAATAAGCCATGGGTAAAGAGAAGAATCCGCGCCGCGTGGCCGAGAACGAGGCCATGGCAAAGTCGCGCATGCTGCGCACCTCGCCTCAGAAGCTGAACCTTGTTGCGGCCATGATCCGCGGCAAGAAAGTAGACAAGGCGCTTAGCGATCTGACCTTCTCCAAGAAGCGGATCGCGGGCGACGTGAAGAAATGTCTGCAATCTGCGATTGCCAACGCCGAAAACAACCACGGTCTGGATGTTGACGGTCTGGTGGTTGCGGAAGCATGGGTTGGCAAGAACCTGGTGATGAAGCGCGGGCGTCCGCGTGCACGGGGCCGCTTTGGCAAGATCATGAAGCCGTTTTCAGAGCTGACCATCACGGTTCGCCAGGTCGAGGAGCAAGCATAATGGGTCAGAAGGTTAATCCGATCGGTATGCGCCTTCAGGTGAACCGCACCTGGGACAGCCGTTGGTTCGCTGAAAGCAAGGATTACGGCGATCTGCTTCTTGAGGATCTGAAGATCCGCGACTTCATCAAGGATGAGTGCAAGGCCGCCGGCATCAGCCGCGTGATCATTGAACGTCCGCACAAGAAGTGCCGCGTGACGATCCATACAGCGCGTCCTGGCGTCATCATTGGCAAGAAAGGCGCAGATATCGAAACGCTGCGCAAGAAGCTTGCCAATCTGACATCGTCCGACCTGCACCTGAACATTGTCGAAGTGCGCAAGCCCGAGCTTGACGCCCAGCTGGTTGCCGAAAGCATTTGTCAGCAGCTGGAACGTCGTGTCAGCTTCCGCCGCGCAATGAAGCGGTCGGTGCAAAACGCCATGCGTATGGGTGCCTTGGGCATTCGTGTGAACCTTGCGGGCCGCCTTGGTGGTGCCGAGATCGCGCGGACAGAATGGTATCGTGAAGGGCGCGTGCCGTTGCACACGCTGCGCGCTGACATCGATCACGCGCATTCCGAAGCGCATACTGCGTATGGCATCATCGGTGTGAAGGTCTGGATCTTCAAGGGCGAGATCATGGAACATGATCCGCAGGCCCGTGACCGCCGGCATCAGGAACTTCAGGACAGCGGCGGCGCACAGCGCCCGCGTCGCTGATCCGACTGAAGGAGAGACACCATGTTGCAACCAAAACGGACCAAGTTCCGCAAACAGCACAAGGGCCGTATCAAGGGTGATGCGAAGGGCGGGTTTGACCTGAACTTTGGCACCTATGGCCTGAAAGCTGTCGAGCCAGAGCGCATTACCGCGCGCCAGATCGAAGCAGCGCGTCGTGCCATGACGCGCCACATGAAACGCCAGGGCCGCGTCTGGATCCGCATCTTTCCAGATGTTCCAGTCACGTCCAAACCCACCGAAGTTCGTATGGGTAAGGGTAAAGGTTCGGTTGATTTCTGGGCCGCGAAGGTCAAGCCAGGCCGCGTGATGTTCGAGATCGACGGCGTTAATGACGCTATCGCGCGCGAAGCCTTGCGGCTGGCAGCGATGAAGCTGCCCATCAAGACTCGCGTTGTCGTTCGCGAAGATTGGTAAGCACGCGCAGTTATGCGAGCTGACGAAAGTTACAGCGCTCCGGCCCGAATTGGCCGGGGCGCTTTCTTTTTGGCAAAAGCCTTGCCAAACCTGATCAAGACGCCTATACGGCACGCTCATCCACCTCCGCCGGGAATCAGGGTGACCCTGTCACAGGGGGCTCTCCGGTGATTGTTGACTGAAGGAAAAAGGCCATGAAAGCCGAAGAATTACGTTCAAAAACGCCGGACCAGTTGCGTGATGAACTGGTATCGTTGAAGAAGGAAGCGTTTAACCTGCGTTTCCAGAAGGCAACCAACCAGCTGGACAACACTGCACGCGTCCGCAAGGTTCGTCGTGACGCTGCACGCGTTTCGACCATTCTCAACGAAAAAGCCCGCGAAGCGGCGGCGAATTAAGGAGCTGGCACATGCCCAAACGCATACTGCAAGGCAAAGTGACGAGCGACAAGAACGACCAGACTGTAACAGTTCTGGTAGAACGCCGCTTCACGCACCCCGTCATGAAGAAAACGGTTCGTAGCACGAAGAAATATCGCGCCCATGATCCGTTGAATCAGTTCAAGATCGGCGACACAGTCCGCATCAGCGAATGTGCACCGATTTCGAAAACCAAGCGCTGGGAGGTTGTGACTGAAGCTTCGGCTTAAGTCGCGCCTCTCCAGACTTATCGAAACCCTGGGTTGAATACCCAAAGGTCGGGAGTAACCAAATGATCCAGATGCAGACCAATCTGGATGTCGCTGACAACTCCGGCGCACGCCGGGTGCAGTGCATCAAGGTTCTGGGTGGTTCCAAGCGACGCTATGCGTCGGTGGGCGACATCATTGTGGTGTCGGTCAAGGAAGCCATCCCGCGCGGTCGCGTAAAGAAGGGGGACGTGCGTAAAGCCGTCGTCGTTCGCACCGCCAAAGAGGTTCGTCGTGAAGATGGAACCGCAATCCGTTTTGACCGCAACGCTGCGGTCATTCTGAACAACAACAACGAACCAGTCGGCACCCGTATCTTCGGGCCAGTGGTGCGTGAGTTGCGCGCGAAGAACTTCATGAAGATCATCTCGCTCGCGCCGGAGGTGTTGTGATGGCCGCAAAACTTAAGAAGGGCGACAAGGTCGTCATCCTTACTGGCAAGGACAGAGGCAAGACCGGCGAAATCAGCCGCATCATGCCGAAGGAAGACCAGGCCGTGGTTGATGGGCTGAATATCTCCATCCGTCACACCAAGCAAAGCCAGAACAGCCAGGGTGGCCGCTTGCCACAGGCAATGCCCATCCATTTGTCGAATCTGGCGCTGGTTGATGGCAATGGTAAAGCAACCCGTGTTGGTTTCCGCATGGAAGACGACAAGAAAGTGCGCTTCGCCAAAACAACCGGGGAGGCGATCTGATGCTTGACGCAGCCACCTATACCCCCCGCCTGAAGACGGTCTACAAAGACCAGGTTCGTGCGGTGCTGAAAGAAGAATTCGGCTACAAGAACGACATGCAGATCCCCAAGCTCGACAAGATCGTGCTGAACATGGGCATCGGAGAAGCCGTGAAGGACAGCAAGAAGATCAAATCCGCTCAGGCAGATTTGACCGCGATTGCTGGCCAGAAGGCCGTTATCACCAAGGCGCGCAATTCGATCGCTGGTTTCCGCGTTCGTGAAGAAATGCCGCTGGGCGTGAAGGTCACCCTGCGTGGTGAGCGTATGTATGAATTCCTTGACCGCCTGATCACCATCGCCCTGCCGCGCGTGCGCGACTTCCGCGGTGTGAAAGGTACGTCTTTTGACGGCCGTGGCAACTATGCCATGGGTATCAAGGAACATATCGTGTTTCCGGAAATCAACTTCGATCAGATCGACGAAGTCTGGGGCATGGATGTCATCATCTGCACCACCGCGAAAACCGACGCGGAAGCGAAGGCGCTGTTGAAAGCTTTCAACATGCCCTTCAATAGCTGACGCGACAGGGAGAGATCGATATGGCTAAAAAAGCAATGGTCGAGCGCGAAAGAAAACGTCAGCGTCTGGTCGCAAAATATGCAACTAAGCGCGCTGAACTGAAAGCTATCGCCGCCGACGCCGAACGCCCGATGGAAGAGCGCTTCAAGGCAAACCTGAAACTGGCACAGCTGCCGCGGAATTCGTCAGAAACCCGCTTGCACAACCGTTGCCAGCTGACAGGTCGCCCGAAGGCTTACTATCGTAAACTGAAACTGTCGCGGATCGCGCTGCGTGATCTGGCCTCCAAGGGTCAGATTCCGGGCATGGTCAAGTCGAGCTGGTAAGGAGATCGCAAGATGTCGATGAACGATCCTCTCGGCGATATGCTGACCCGCATCCGCAATGCGCAGATGCGTGGCAAATCCACCGTTCGCACCCCTGCATCCAAGCTGCGTGCTTGGGTTCTGGACGTGCTGAAAGACGAAGGCTACATTCGTGGCTATGAGAATGTGACTGCAGCTTCGGGCCATGCCGAACTGGAAATCTCGCTGAAATATGCAGATGGCCAGCCGGTAATCCGCGAACTGAAGCGTATTTCCAAGCCCGGTCGCCGCGTCTATTCCGGTGTTCAGGAAATCCCGCAAGTCCGCAATGGTCTGGGTATTTCCGTCGTGTCGACACCTAAGGGTGTCATGTCCGATGCCAGTGCACGGGCCGCCAATGTTGGTGGCGAAGTGCTCTGCCGTGTGTTCTGAGGAGGGCTGAAATGTCTCGTATTGGCAAAAAGCCTGTTGAACTGCCTTCGGGTGTGTCCGCTCAGGTGTCCGGCCAGACCATCGAAGTCAAGGGCCCCAAAGGCACCCGCAGCTTCACCGCTGGCGACGACGTGGATATCATTATTGATGGCAATGTGGTCACGATCAAACCGCGCGGCCTGTCCAAGCGTGCGCGCCAGCAATGGGGTATGACCCGTTCGATGGTTGCGAACCTGGCTGTTGGCGTTACCGGCGGGTTCAAGAAGGAACTTGAGCTTGTCGGCGTTGGTTACCGTGCCGCGATGCAGGGCAAGGACCTGAAGTTGTCGCTGGGTTACAGCCACGAAGTCATCTTCGAGGTTCCTGCCGGTGTGACAGTGTCCACGCCCAAGCAGACCGAAGTTGTCGTCGAAGGTATTGACCAGCAACTGGTCGGTGAAACCGCAGCAAATATCCGCAAGTGGCGTCGCCCCGAACCCTATAAGGGCAAGGGTATCCGCTACAAGGATGAGTATATCTTCCGTAAGGAAGGCAAGAAGAAGTAAGGGCGCGAAAGATGGCGAACACTAAGCTTAAGCTGTTCCAAAAACGCCGCCTGCGCGTTCGGAACAAACTGAAGAAACTGGCCAACGGGCGTCCGCGCCTGACAGTGCACCGTTCAAACAAGAACATCAGCGTGCAGCTGATTGACGATGTGAACGGCGTTACATTGGCTTCGGCCTCGACATTGGAAAAGGATTTCGGTGTCGTGGGTGTCAACAACAAGGACGCTGCTGCCAAGGTTGGTATCGCGATTGCCGAGCGTGCGAAAGCCGCTGGCATCGAGGAATGCTATTTCGACCGCGGTGGTTTCATCTTTCACGGTAAAGTCAAGGCCTTGGCCGACGCTGCGCGTGAAGGCGGCCTGAAGTTCTGAGGAGACGATTATGGCAGAAAGAGATAACCGCCGGGACCGTCGCGAACGCGAGGAAACCCCGGAATTCGCCGATCGTCTGGTAGCGATCAACCGCGTTTCGAAAACAGTGAAGGGTGGTAAGCGTTTCGGCTTTGCCGCGCTTGTTGTGGTCGGTGACCAGCGTGGTCGTGTGGGCTTCGGCAAAGGCAAGGCCAAAGAGGTGCCCGAAGCAATTCGCAAGGCCACCGAGCAAGCCAAGCGTCAGATGATCCGCGTTCCGCTGCGCGATGGTCGCACCCTGCATCACGACATCGAAGGTCGTCATGGCGCGGGCAAGGTGATCATGCGTCAGGCGGTGCCGGGGACTGGTATCATTGCCGGTGGTCCAATGCGCGCCGTGTTCGAGATGCTGGGCCTGCAGGATGTTGTGGCAAAGTCGCAAGGCAGCCAGAACCCCTATAACATGGTTCGGGCGACATTTGATGCGCTGCGCAATTCCGCAAGCCCGCGTCAGGTGGCACAGCGTCGCGGCAAGAAAGTTGCCGAGATCCTGCGCAAGCCCGAAGCTGAAACAGCTGACGCTTAAGGGGAACAGTGGACATGTCTAAAACCATCGTGGTCAAACAGATCGGCTCTCCGATCCGCCGCCCCGCAATTCAGCGTGCAACCCTGAAAGGGTTGGGCCTGAACAAGATGCACCGTGTGCGCGAACTTGAAGATACGCCTTCTGTGCGTGGTATGGTCGCCAAGATCCCGCATCTGGTCGAGATCATCGAAGAGCGCGGCTAAGCGCCTTTCGTATGCCTGAAAATTCAAAAACCGCCCTGCATGGATATGCGGGGCGGTTTTTTTAACGCGTGAATTCTAGTCCCGGTTCGGCGGCCAGGGGCGTTGGGCTTCCGCTACAATCCATGCCTGCACCCAATCGGGCAAATCGGGGGATACAGTGTCGGGGCTTAGGTCGCCAATCACTTGTGCAGGTGCAACGATCCCGCTGCGGCTGGTAAATGCGGACCGGATCAGGATGTGGTTTGCGCAAATGTCGCCTTTCCACATGCTTTGTTCAACATAGATGAACTTGTCATCCCAGCCAACGCAACGACTGCGCAGTTCAAACCGTTCAAAGGCGCGTATGCGCTGCCGGTATCGCGTGCTGTTCCCCGCGACGGTAATGCCCCAGCCGTTTCGCCTTAGGACATGGGTTAACCCTGTGCGCATGGCCATAGGGATACGCCCCAGATCATATAATGTCAGGGTGCGCCCGTTATTCAATTCGATCCACGGGTCCAGGTCCCACGGCCAGCAGCGGTGATGGGATACATGTGTTTCCAGAAGGCCCAATTTGGGGGCGTTGCGGTATTTCAGGGTTTCTTTGGCGAAACGCAGGAAGGGGTACATGGCTGGCGCTCCTTTTCAGTTCAGGACTGACGGGCCAAGGGGGCGGGGTCAAGCTGCGCCGTGGCGTCACAGGGTGTTTATTTGCGTAACGATCGCTTCCCCGAAGCGGGTCATTCGCGCGTCGTCCATACCTTTGATGCGCGATAGCGCCGCCAGCGTCTGGGGCTTCGATTCTGCGATACTGCGCAATGTCGATGGCGCAAGTGTCAGCAGCTTCTGTGTGCCGGTTTCACCGCGTTCCAGCGCGCGCGCCAGGTCCTGCAGGGCGTCATAGGTTGCGCCAGCTTCGCGCCCCGCCAGTTTGCGCCGCGTCGGGTGCTGGGCGTCGGGCGCGCTGCCAGTGATAACTGCCACAAAGGCCGCACCGTAGCGTTCCAGCTTGGTGGCGCCAACGCCCGTGATTTGCGCCATGGCATCCATCGTGTCGGGGCGCTTTTCCGCCATTTCAATCAGCGTGCGGTCAGTGAAAATGACATAGGCAGGCACGCGGGCGGCTTCTGCCAGGCTGCGGCGCTTGGCCTTCAGGGCCGACAGCAGGGGCGCATCTTCATCCGATACCAGCGTGCGCAGCGCAGGACCGTCGCGCGCAGTCTTGATGCTGTCTTCGCGCAGTTCAATCCCGGCTTCGCCGCGCAGAATGGGGCGGGCAGCGTCTGTCATACGCAACGCGCCGTGGCGTTCAGGGTCAGGGCGCACAAGGTCCCGCCCCATCATCTGGCGAAATACCGCCTGCCATTTCGCGCGGCTTAGGTCTTTGCCTACGGCGAATGTGGGCAATTGGTCATGCCCGCGGTCGCGCACCTTGGGGGTGGCTGTTCCCGTCAGAATATCGACCAAGTGCCCGACGCCAAAACTCTCGCCGGTGCGCAAAATAGCGGATAGCGCCTTGCGCACGGGGGTTGTCGCATCGAACAGCTTGGCGGGGGTGGTGCACAGGTCGCAATTACCGCAAGGCGGGGACGCTTCACCGAAATAGGATAGCAGCATCCGGCGGCGGCACTGCGTTGCCTCGGCCAGCCCAAGAAGCGCGTTCAGCCGGGCATGGTCGGCGGCTTTGCGTTCCACCGGGGCAGGGCTTTCGTCAATTTGCGCGCGGCGCAGCCGAATGTCATCCTGTCCGAACAGGGTCATCGTATCGGCCGGTGCCCCGTCGCGCCCCGCGCGCCCGATTTCCTGATAGTAGGATTCGATGGATTTGGGCAAATCTGCATGCGCCACCCATCTGATATCTGGCTTGTCCACCCCCATGCCGAAGGCGATTGTGGCAACAACGATCAGGTCGTCATCGCGTTGAAACAGGTCTTCGACCATGCGGCGGGTATGGGCATCCATGCCGCCATGATATGCGCGCGCGTTATGGCCCGCATCAACTAGCGCCTGCGCAATGGATTCCGTGCGCGCGCGCGTGGCGCAATAAACAATGCCGGACTGGCCCTGTCGCGCCTGCGCATAAGACAGGATCTGGTCGCGGGGCCGGTCCTTGACCATGAAGCGCAAATGAATATTGGGCCGGTCAAACCCGCGCAGAAACACTTTTGGCATGTTCGTTCCGAACAGCCGCTTGATAATTTCGGTCCGGGTTTCGGCATCGGCAGTTGCAGTGAATGCGGCCAACGGCACATCAAGTATGCGGCGCAATTCACCAATACGCAGATAGTCTGGCCGGAAATCATGGCCCCATTGACTGACGCAATGTGCCTCATCCACAGCGATCAGGCTGCACCCGGCGCGGCGCAACATGTCAATGGTGCCGCCCGACGCCAGACGTTCGGGCGCGATATACAAAAGCTTCAGCGCACCACTCGAAATGGCGGCATACACAGCGTCGGTTTCGGCATCCGTGTTGCCGGATGTTAAGGCACCTGCGGCCACGCCCACTTCCTGCAAGCCGCGCACCTGATCACGCATCAGCGCAATCAACGGCGAAATCACCAGCGTCAAACCGTCACGGCACAGCGCAGGCAGTTGATAGCACAAGGATTTGCCGCCACCCGTGGGCATGATGGCCAAAGTGTCCTGACCCTGGCGCACAGCATCAACGATTTCCGCCTGACCGGGGCGAAAATCCGGAAAGCCGAATACACGCGCCAGCAGGGTTTCAGGGGTGTCGGTAATTTCTGCGTGCATTTGCGTCAGACAAACATGCCCGCGTTGTTGATCAGAACAATGCGCACCCCGTAGATGACAAGCAACGCGACAAGCGGTGCCAGATCAATACCGCCCAGATCGGGTAAAAATTGGCGAATACGGGTATAGGCAGGTTCAAGAAGCCTGTTCAACCCGTCCCAGATGGACCCGACAATAGGCGAATTCAGGCTGAGGACCTGAAAATTGATCAGCCAGCTCAGGATGATATGCGCAAGGATCATGAATTGCGCCACGTTCAGAACAAGCAGAATAATCTGGATCAGGGACAGCATTTTTCGCCTCTTGCTTGGGTTTGTGCTGAAACTAGGGGTTGGGCGCATGAAGGGCAACCATATATGGCAATGTTATCTGGACAAATCCGTGCCATTGGCTAGGTAAATACGCGCAACCTGAAGATAGGGGATTTCATGTTAGTTGTGTTGTCGCCAGCCAAAAAGCTGGATTGGTCAGTTTATGGCGAAAACCGTGCGCTTGGCACGCCGCAATTTCATGAAAATGCCACCGAACTGGCGCGGCTGGCGCGGGGGCTTGGCGCGGACGGGTTGAAAAAGCTGATGCATATCAGCGACAAGCTTGCGCAGCTGAACTTGCAACGGTTTGATGAATTCACCCCTACCCCCGCGCCAGAGGCAACGCGCGCCGCCATCTACGGTTTCGCGGGCGATACCTATACCGGGCTTGATGCTCGTTCGCTGGACAGGGATGCGTTGGACTGGGCGCATGGCCATCTGCGCATATTGTCGGGCCTGTATGGTGTGCTGCGCCCGTTTGATGCGTTACAACCCTACCGGCTGGAAATGGGCAGCCGCCTTGCCGGGGCGCATGGAAAAAACCTGTATGATTACTGGGGCCGCAAGATTTCCGATGCCCTGAATGCCAGCGCCGCTGAAACCGGCGCGCAAGTGCTGGTAAACTGTGCATCGCAGGAATATTTTGGCGCTGTGGAACTGGCAGCGCTGAACATGCGCGTGATTACCCCCGTTTTCATGGACTCCCGCGACGGGGCCGAGCCAAAGATCGTTAGTTTCTATGCGAAAAAGGCACGCGGCGCGATGGCACGCTACATTCTGGAAAACCGGCTGCGTGACGCGGCGGCCTTGCAAGACTTTCACACCGCCGGCTATGAATTCGACCCCGTACTTTCAGAGCAGGACAAACCCGTGTTCGTGCGATCGGTCTGAAGGGCGCGCGGCGCCGGGCTGTGGCGTGACAAGGCGTCAATCAATTCCGCCTTGCGCAGTGGTTTTGCCAATGTGGCGTTCATACCGGCTGACAGCATTTTTGCCGTTTCTTCCTGCAGGGCATGCGCTGTCAGGGCGATGATGGGAACAGTTTTGCCATTGGTGAACGCGCGAATATGTTGCGTTGCTTCACGCCCGTCCATTTCGGGCATGGACACATCCATGAAGATGATATCAGGCACGATCTCGACAAATTTTTCGACAGCTTCGCGCCCGTTGACGGCAAAATGCAGTTCCAGATCAAGCCCTTGCACCATCTTGGAAAAAACCAGCCGATTCGTGGCATTGTCTTCTGCATATAGGACCTTCAGGCGGGTATGGTCGCCATGCCGGAAATTGTCCGGTTGTTCGGGCAGGGCGGGCGCGGGCGTGTCGGTTTGCGAGTCTGCCAGGGCGGCGCAAATCGACAAGGCGACATCGCGCCATAGCAGCGGTTTGGGCAGGGCGTGCCGTATAACGCCGGTCGCGGCCAGGTTTGAATGTTCCGCCATGGCCGAACACATCATGATGGACGGGCAACCGGGGGCTTCTTTTTCAATCAAGCGCGCAATTTGCGCGGCGTCATCGGATGACAGGTCCTGATCGATCAACACCAGATCGACGGTTTGCTGGCCCAGAAGGCGCAATGCGGGGATGGATTGCGTTGCTGTCAGTGTCCGCACGCGCGCTGACTGGAAATGCCGTTCCAATATGCTCCGGCTGATCAAGTGATCGCTGATCAGCAACACCTGTTGCAGACGGGGGGGCAATGGGGGCGGAAAGCTGTGGTTCGCATCCACAGAGACGGCAATTTGCAGATTGAGCGAACACCCGAAACATGACCCGATACCAGGTTCGGATTCAAGCCAGATCGTGCCGCCCATAAGTTCGATAATGCGTTTGGAAATCGCCAGCCCAAGGCCCGTGCCTTCGAAACGGCGGTTGGTCGCGTCTTCCACCTGCTGAAATTCCGAAAAAACGTGGTCACTGTATTCCGGGGCGATTCCAATGCCGGTATCTTCGACCGTGATATGCACAAGCTGAGCGTCGTCGGATTTGTTCACCCCGACGGCACGCACCAGAACATAGCCGGTTTCCGTAAACTTGACGGCATTTCCGATCAGGTTTGTTAGCACCTGACGCACGCGACCGGGATCTGCCTTGAAATGACGCGGCAGGAAGATGTCGTAATCCAGGATCAGTTCTATGGATTTGCCGCGCGCTGCCGGCGCCAGCAAGGTCAGAACTTCATGGATGGTTTTTTCCAGATCGAAGTTTTCGGGATACAGGTCCATTTTGCCTGCATCCATCTTGGAGAAATCCAGAATGTCATTGATGATGGTGACAAGCGCCTGTCCGCTATTGCGGATGGTTTCGGCATAAATGCGTTGTTCGCTGTCCAGTTTTGTTTCCGTCAACAGGTCCGCCATCCCGACGACCCCGTTCATGGGGGTGCGAATCTCATGGCTCATATTTGCCAGAAACGCGGATTTGGCTTGTGCGGCTGCTTCGGCCTGGGTTTGGGCTTCGATCAGTTGCGCCTGATATTTCAGGCTGCGTGTGATGTTGCGCACAAGACTGACATAGTCGCCATTGGGCACCCGCCGGTCCATAAGCCGCACGCTGATGCCGTTTACAAAATGCATTTCAAGCGGTGTGATCTGGGGCTTGTGCCAGCGGTCCAGCATGCGCTGCACCCACTCCCCCGGCGCGGTGCCTTGCAGGTCCACAAGCCCTTCATAGGCGCATATTTCAAGAATGCGGTTATACCCTATGCCTTGTGTAACCTCTGGAAATCCATCAAACACGCTGAAATAGGCCTGATTGGCAAGCACCAGCTTCTGGTCGCTGTCAAAAACGGCGAACCCGTCCGTTATGGTTTCGACAGCTTCGCGCAACCGCATATCTGCAAGATTGGCGACAGAATGCGCGATCTGCAATTCCTGCGATGCTTGGGTATTCACGCCTTCAAGCTGCTCGGCGATGGTGCGCATGTCCTGTAGTTCCGCGCGCTGTTCGATAATCTGGTCGGATAAGCTGAAGGCATGGGCCTTCAGCCGGTCGTTGGCCGCAGTCAGTTCCATTCTTGCGTGTTCCAGCAAACGCTCCGCGCGCAATCGTGCGCGGCGTTCCCGCATGATCTGATCTGGAAACCCTGTGGACATTTTAATGATGCAAACCAACCTGAGTGATATTGGCATTACTATCATGACCACCCGTGAACATGGGCTTAACATGGGCTGTTTTCATGTTTGGTGGTCCTGTGTGCTGACTGGACAGCGTGGTTCATTTGCGTGAAACAGGGGTGGACCCTTGTGAAAGCGCGCCCCATGACCGATCCGCTTGTTGCCTTGCGCCATGATTTGCACCGTCATCCTGACCTGTCAGGGGACGAAGGGCAGACAGCGCGCAGAATTGTTGGTTTCCTGAAACAGGGCGCGCCTGACCACATCATTGGTAATTTGGGCGGGCATGGTGTCGCCGCCATCTATGACGGGGTGCAGGATGGTCCGACGGTCATGTTCCGCGCGGAGCTGGACGCCTTGCCGATACAGGAACGCAGTTCTGCCGCGCACCAGTCGGGCAGGGCGGGCGTCGCGCATCTTTGCGGGCATGACGGGCATATGGCCATTCTGGCGGGGCTGGGGCACAGCCTGTCCGAAAGCCCGTTGCGCACGGGGCGTGTGGTGTTGCTGTTCCAACCCGCCGAGGAAACAGGCGAAGGCGCGCGCGCTGTGCTGGCCGACCCGCGCTTTGCATCCTTGCGACCGGATTGGGCATTTGCGCTGCACAACATGCCGGGGGTGGCACTTGGGCATGTGGCGGTCGCTGCGGGGCCTGCTGCCTGTGCCTCGGTGGGGGTGCGGGTGCGGCTGCGCGGGCGCGAAGCCCATGCCGCCCAGCCCGAAACCGGCCTATCGCCTGCGCCGGTGGTTCAGCGGTTACTGGAATGGGTGCCGCAGTTTCAGGGCCAGCAGGTAGGGGCGCAGTGGCGCCTTGCCACGCTGTGCCATGTGCATATGGGCCAGCCCGCATTCGGAATTTCACCCGCGCAGGCCGAGATATGGATCACGCTGCGCACCATCACCGACGCGGCACTGGGGGCGTTTGAACAGGACTTGCGCCAGTTGGTCGAAACGCAGGCCCTGCACCATGGGCTTGACGCGCAGATCAGCCGCCACGACCATTTCAACGCCAGTATAAACAACCCCGCCGCTGCAGCGATTGTGGCGCGCGCGTGCGCGAAGCTGAACATGCCAATGGGGGATTTCGCCTTGCCCATGCGCGCTTCTGAAGATTTCGGCGCATTTGGGGATGTAACCCGCACGGGGTTGTTCTTTCTGGGGGCCGGGCTGCACGCGCCAAGCCTGCATAACCCCGATTATGATTTCCCCGATGCGCTGATCGCGCCTGCGGTGCAACTGTTCCGCACAATCTTGCAGGACTGCCAGCACGCCTGATGCACTGGGCCTGTCAGGTGTCGCGCGGTGCTGCGGCGCGGCGCAACCTGTCATTGATGGCAAGCCCCAGATCATGTTCGGGCACGGGGGCCACGGCAATAGGGCGGCCAAGGGCATCGGCCTTGTGCAGAATTGCGAATAGCTGCGATGCGGCCTGCGCCAGATCCCCGTTTTCGGACAGCGTGAAATCCGCGCCAGTGCAGTCCGGTCCGAACCCTATCCAGACTTCATGCCCGGTGCGCTTGGCGGCATTAAGGCGCACGGACGCGCGCGGCGCGTAATGGGACGCCATCTGGCCCGGTGCGGTGATGGTGGCGCTTTGCGCGGGTGCAGGCAGGTAGCCCAGAACCCCGGCCATCATCTCGGGGCTTATGCCGCCTGCGCGCAGCACGACAGCGCGGCCCGTGTCATCCGTGCCGATGATGGTTGATTCCACGCCAACCGGACAGGCCCCGCCATCAAGCACCGCTGCAATGCGCCCCGACAGGCCCGCCATGACATGCGCCGCTGTTGTCGGGCTTATCTGGCCCGACGGGTTGGCCGATGGCGCGGCGACCGGCCTGCCGAATTCCGCCAGTAGCGCGCGCGCCGCAGGATGCGCGGGCAAGCGTAGCGCAACAGTGTCCAGCCCCGCCGTGACCGCAGGGGCCAAGCCGTGCCCGTCGCGCAACGGGGCCACCAGCGTCAAGGCACCGGGCCAGAAATGATGCGCCAATGTGCGGGCGGTGTCGTCCAGCCGCGCCAATGCGGTTGCAGTGTCCATATGGGCCACATGGACAATCAGCGGGTTATGGGCGGGCCGGCCCTTGGCCGCGAAAATGGCCTTCACTGCGGCGGGGTTGCGTGCATCGCCTGCCAGCCCGTAGACTGTTTCCGTGGGTATGGCGACCAGCCCGCCGCTGCGCAAAATGGTGCTGGCGCGCGAAATGCCCGCGGGTGTCTGGTCCAGTAATTCGGTCTGGTCGCGTTCGGCAGTCATGTTGTGACGTGGCGTCCTTGTTTGGGTTTCTGCCTCGGCGGGCTAGAACACTGTTCATAGGGTGCGTGGCATGACTTGCCAAGCGTCGCGCGCCCCCAAGGAAGACATCTGCAGCTTTTCAGGAGGCCCCATGCCCTACCGTGCCCCGCTTCAGGATTACGGCTTTTTGCTGGACCATATCGTTGCCTTTGATCAGGTGCGCCAGACAGAACGCTTTGCCGAAGCCACCCGTGAAACGACAAGCGCTATTCTGACGGAAGCTGCGCGCTTGTGTGAAGATGTGCTGGCGCCGTTGCAACGGCAGGGCGATCTGCACCCCGCGCGGCTGGAAAACGGCGTGGTGCGCACGTCACCGGGTTACGCGGGGGGCTTTCGCGCCATTGCTGATGGCGGCTGGCTGGGTATTGCCGCAGACCCCGACTATGGCGGCATGGGCCTGCCACAGACCTTGGCAGTGGTGCTCAATGACATGATGGCGTCGGCCTGTTTGTCGCTGGAACTGTGTCCGCTGATGTCCCAAGGCCAGATCGAGGCGCTGGAGCATCACGCCGATGACCAGATGAAAGCGCTATATCTGCCGAAACTGATTTCGGGCGAATGGACCGGCACCATGAACCTGACCGAACCGCAGGCCGGTAGTGACGTTGGCGCATTGCGCACCAAGGCAGAGCCGCAACCTGATGGCAGTTTCCGCATAACGGGGCAGAAAATCTACATCAGTTGGGGGGATCACGACATGGCAGAAAATATCTGCCATCTGGTGCTTGCCCGCCTGCCGGATGCCCCGCAAGGCACCAAGGGGATAAGCCTGTTCATGGTCCCGAAATACCTGCCAGATGCCGATGGCGGGATTGGTGCGCCCAACAGCCTGCGTGTGGTGTCGCTGGAACACAAGATGGGTTTGCACGGGTCGCCTACGGCTGTCATGGAATATGACAATGCCATTGGCTGGATGGTGGGCGCCCCCAACAAGGGCATGGCAGCGATGTTCACCATGATGAACAATGCCCGCGTGGGCGTGGGGGTGCAGGGGATCGGGGCCGCCGAAGGTGCGTTCCAGCACGCGCTGTCCTATGCCCGTGACCGCAGGCAGGGCCGCACGCCCTTGAATGCCACTGGGGCCATTATTGAACATGCCGATGTCCGGCGCATGCTGGCGATGATGAAAGCCGAGATATTCGCCATCCGTGCCATTGCGCTGGCCAATAGCGTTGCCATCGACATGACCCGTGCCACAGGGGCTGATGAGTGGGCGGCGCGCGCGGCCCTTCTGACCCCTATCACCAAGGCGCAGGGCACCGATACCGGCATCGAGGTTGCAAGCACCGGCATTCAGGTTCATGGTGGCATGGGTTTCATCGAGGAAACGGGCGCTGCGCAATATCTGCGCGATGTGCGCGTTACCGCGATTTACGAAGGAACGAACGGAATTCAGGCCATGGACCTTGTCGGGCGCAAGATGATGGATGGCGGCGAAGCGGCATTTCGCCTGCTGCAGGAAGTCGAGGATTTTGCCGAATCGGCCCGCGGCCCCTTGCCGGACCTGGCGGAAGATGTCTGGCAGGCTGCCGAAACCCTGCGTGAAACAACCGAATGGCTGATCACGCAGGACATGACCGACCGTGCCGCCGGTGCAGTGCCCTATTTGCGTGCTTTCGCAAGGGTTCTGGGCGCGCATTACCATTTGCAGGCCGCCATCAAGGGCGGAAACGCGCGTCAGGCACTTGCGCGTATATTCATCACGCGCCTGTTGCCGGAACATGCGGGGTTGTTGGTGCAGGTGCGCGCGGGTGCGGCCGGTCTATACGCCCTGTCAGATGATGAACTGGCGGTGTGATGGACGGGGGAACCACATCATCTGGTTTGCGCTATCCGTTTCCAGTGCCCCCCGAACCGGGCACGGCAAGCGTTGTTGCCGATGGGGTGTTCTGGGTCCGGCTGGCGTTGCCCATGGCGCTGGACCACGTCAATGTCTTTGTGCTGGATGATGGTGACGGCTGGACAGTGTTCGACACCGGCTTTGACACGGCGGCCACGCGTGATGCGTGGGGGCAGTTGCTGGCCGGTCCGTTGCGGGGCAAACCTGTCAGGCGCGTTATTGCAAGCCACCACCACCCCGACCATATCGGCCTTGCTGGCTGGTTTCAGGGGCAGGGGGCGGAATTGTGGACCACCCGAACCGCGTGGCTGACGGCGCGAATGCTGGTTCTCGACGAACAGGACCGCCCGAGTGGCGAAACGCTGGATTTCTGGCGGCGTGCCGGTATGGACGCCCGCATACTTGCGCAACGCGCACAGGAACGGCCGTTCAATTTCTCCGATTGTGTGGCCCCGCTGCCGCTGGGCTTTCACCGGCTGGTGGACGGCAGTGTCCTGCAGGCTGCCGGGCGGGAGTGGGTTGTGCGGCTGGGTCAGGGCCATGCCCCTGACCAGATTACCCTGTGGTCCCGAAGCTGCAATCTGGTGCTGGGGGCCGACCAGTTGCTGCCGTCCATTTCCGCCAATCTGGGGGTCTATGCAACAGAACCGGATGCGGACCCCGTGGCGGAATGGCTGGCGTCCTGTGATGCGCTGAAGGCATTTGCGCAGGTCGATCATCTGGTATTGCCGGGCCACAAGCTGCCCTTCACAGGGTTGCCCCTGCGCTTGCATCAGATGATTGAGAATCACCACGGCGCATTGAAACGCCTTCAGGCCCATCTGGGCACCCCCCGCAAGGCGGGCGACTGCTTCGCGCCGCTGTTCAAACGCGAGATTACGGACGCGGTCTATGGTCTGGCGCTAGTGGAATCGATCGCCCATCTGAACCATTTGACGGCCACGGGCCGCGCACGGCGCTGGTTGGATGATGATGGCGTTTACCTGTGGCAGGCGATCTGACCCGTGCTTTTCGAATTGGCGTTCAAGCAGGGGTGACAGAGCGCGCGCGATATTATATCGAAAATCAAAATCCAACGAACAGGAGCGCCCGATGGCCAAACATGAGCACGGCAAAATGGATATCAGGGAACAGGAAAAAACCTTCGCGGGCTTTATCCGGTATTCGGTCTGGGGCGCTGCGGTTTCTATCGCTGTGCTGATTTTCATGGCGCTGGCGAATTCCTGACGCCGCCTTGTCCGTGCCGATGTGTTCGTAAAGAAGGTTGGTTATGCCGGTAAATGCAATGCCCTTGGGCTTTATTCGGGGCGTTGTTCCCGCAGGTCTGCTTCTGGCCGCGTTTTTGTTTCTTGCGGGATGCGCGGGGCAGCAGACATGGGCCAGTGATGACGCGGTTGCCGCCGCGCGCCATGTGCATGGCGGGGCGCCGGAACTGACGCTGGTGACCATCATGCACCACACATCAGGCAACGGGCATCATACGGGGCTGTTTATCAACGGTGCGGAACGTGTGTTGTTCGACCCTGCGGGCAGTTGGCAGTTGGACAAGGCACCTGAACGCAATGACGTGCATTATGGCATGACGTCTGCGGTTGGGGCGTCCTACTACCTTAGCCATGTGCGGGAATCGCATTATGCGGTTGTCCAGCGTTTGCGGGTGACCCCTGATGTGGCCGCGCAGGCCATGGCGCTTGCGCAGCAGGCAGGGCCGGTCGGGCCTGCGCGCTGCGCGATTTCCACATCTGGGTTGCTGCAGCAACTGCCCGGGCTGGGCGGTATATCCCGCAACTGGCACCCGCATCGCCTGATGCAGGATTTTGCGCAGCTTCCCGGTGTGATCACGATTGAATTGCACCATGATGACCCTGATGTGCTGCGCAAGGCGTATCAGGCACAGGAACCGCTATAGCGCTTTCAGTCTGCCAGGGCTTCGGGAACAATCAGGCGCGTTTCATATCGTATCAGGGGGGCAATCTGTTGCAGGCTGCTGCGTGACAGGCCAATGCACCCCGCCGTGGGATAGCCTGGCCTGCGCCATTGATGCAGAAAAATCGCAGATCCCCGTCCGCGTTGCGCGCGCGGCCAGTTCCACCCCGTCAGGATAACCAGATCATACAGCGGATCGGCCCGCCGCAAGGTTTCATGGCTGAACGGATAGGGCGCACGCACCATCAGGTTGTAATCTTCATGTGTGGGATCATCCGACCACAGGTCGCGTGGCCCTATGGGCACAGCCCAATCCGCGGGCTTCGCCATCCTGTCGGGCCGGTAGAGCATACCGATCAGCCTGTGCGTGCCGGTTGGTGTGGCCCCGTCGCCTTCGCGCTTGTCGCGGCGCACGCCACCGCGCCCGATGCTGCAAGGCCAGACCTGCCCCATGAAGCGCAGGCCCCTGCGCGTCAGAACCATGTCAAAGCGCGTCATAGCAAATGCCCCGATTTTGCGGCCTTGGTCGCCAGATAGGCGCGGTTTTCTGCAGTTTGTCCCACCCGAAGGGGGACACGTTCTGTCACCTTCAAACCATGTGCATTCAGCATGTCCACCTTGCGCGGGTTATTTGTCAACAACCGCACCTGATGAAACCCCATTTTGCGCAGCAAGGCCGCACCGATGCGGAAATCACGCTCATCATCCTCGAACCCCAGCCGGTGGTTTGCTTCCACAGTGTCAAACCCCTGATCCTGCAGCGAATAGGCACGCATCTTGTTGGCAAGCCCGATTCCGCGTCCTTCCTGGTTCAGGTATAGCAAAACGCCTGCCCCCTCGTGGCCCATCTGGGCAAGGGCTGCTTGCAGTTGTGGCCCGCAATCGCATTTCAGGCTGCCCAGAACATCGCCGGTGAAGCACGCAGAATGCAGCCGCGCCAATACGGGCGCGCTGCGGTCCGGCTGGCCAATCTCGATTGCGTAATGTTCAACCCCGCCATCAGGGGGGCGGAAAATATGCACACGCCCCGCCTGTGCGGCGGCCATGGGCAGGCGCGCACTGATCACTGGCGACAGCACTGTTTCGCGCGCCAGTTCCCTGTTCAGGTCAGCGACGGGCAGATGGGTCAGTCCGGCCTTTTCCAGCCCGGCGATATTGTCCAGTGCCAACACCAAAGCTGCGGGCAATAGCTGCGCCGATTTTGACAAGGCCAGCGCCGCGCGATGTATATCAGCGGTGCCGGCGCGCTGTGTGTGCAATGGTCCCTTCATGGGGTGGCGCAGGTCATCGGCAGGGTCGGCCAGCGCGCGCACCCAATCGACCCGTGCGCCTACCGGAACGATAACGCGCGCCAGATCGCCATCATAGCAGCGCGCCTTCAGCGTGTCCGCGCGGTGCCGTGTCAGCGCCAGCACCAGCGGCGGCCCGAAGGCCTGCAGTTCCGCCAGCCGTTCCGGCGTTGCCATTTCGGCGGCCAGAACCACTGCCATTGCCGGCCCGTGTTGCATGATGACTGGAACGCCCAGCCGCAAATCCGCGCGGGCGCGGTTTATCAATTCCACTGGGGTCAGGCCAAGTATCATGCGCAAATCCTGCTTCGCTGTCGCCTTTGACATAGTCCGATGACTAAGAAATTGAAACATATTGCCCACATCCGACACGACCGCGTGAGGCTTTTGTCGCAAATCTTGTTCTGCGCGCCTGCCCCTCACATTTATATGACAGAAAGAACAGGAGTATTTTCAATGCCCAAGCTGAACAAGGTTCTGTTGGTTGACGATGACGACGACCTGCGTGAAGCGCTGTCTGAACAACTGGTCATGACCGATGAATTCGACGTGTTCGAGGCCGCAAACGGGGCCGACGCCATGGAGAAGGTGCGCGCGGGCCAGTTCGATCTGGCCATTCTGGATGTGGGCCTGCCCGACACGGACGGGCGCGAATTGTGCAAGCGGATGCGCAAGGCGGGCTTCAAGTCGCCGGTCATCATGCTGACGGGGCATGATTCGGATGCAGACACCATTCTGGGGCTGGATTCAGGGGCGAATGACTACATCACCAAACCGTTCAAGCTGCCTGTGCTGCTGGCGCGTCTGCGTGCGCAACTGCGCCAACACGAACAGTCGGAAAATGCGGTTTTCCAGCTTGGCCCCTATCTGTTCAAACCGGCGCAGAAAATGCTGATTGACGAAAACGACCGCAAGATCAGGCTGACCGAGAAGGAAACCAATATCCTGAAATTCCTGTATCGCGCGCCCGAAGGTGTGGTGCCGCGTGATGTGCTGCTGCATGAAGTGTGGGGGTATAACGCAGGTGTCACCACCCACACGCTGGAAACCCATATCTACCGCCTGCGCCAGAAGATCGAACCGGACCCGTCCAATGCCAGCCTGCTGGTGACAGAATCGGGCGGCTACCGTCTGGCCGCGTGAAAACCGCGAAGCGGCCCTATTGTTGCCTGTATTGTTGGTAATGGTCGGCCCAAGACATGATTGTTTTTCCCTTCCCCTCCTCCCCTCAAACTGGCCCGAACATGGTGTTCGGGCCTTTTCTTTGACGATCAGGGTTGTCGCGCGGGCGCGCACTGTGCATGTAGGGGCACCAAGCCGGAGTTTGCCATGCCGTTTACCCTTGCCACCTGGAATATAAATTCTGTTCGCTTGCGCGCGGAACTGGTCCTGAAATTGCTGCGCGAAGAAGCCCCCGATATCCTGTGTTTGCAGGAATGCAAAAGTCCGGTGGACAGCATCCCGTTCGATCTGTTCGCCAATGCCGGTTACGGGTTCTGGGCGGCGCGCGGGCAGAAAGGGTATAACGGGGTCGCTATTCTGTCACGCCTGCCGCTGCAGGATGCAGGGCATATTGACTGGTGCGGCAAGGGCGATGCGCGCCATGTGGCGGCGCGGCTGGAAAACGGCGTTACGATCCACAATTGCTATATTCCCGCCGGTGGCGATGTGCCAGATCGCAGCGTGAACGAAAAATTCGGCCATAAACTGGATTATCTGACCGAATTGCGCGACCATTTTCGCACAAACAGGCCCGAAAAATCCATTCTGGTGGGGGATCTGAACATTGCCCCGCGCGAAGATGATGTGTGGTCGCACAAACAACTGTTGAAGGTCGTCAGCCATACCCCCATCGAGGTGGAGCATCTGGTCAATGCCCAAGATGCAGGCGCATGGGTGGACGTGACCCGTGCCGATATTCCCGAAGGGCAGTTGTATTCATGGTGGTCCTATCGCGCGCGCGACTGGGACGCCGCCGACAAGGGGCGCAGGCTGGACCATATCTGGGCCAGCCGCGATATTGCCGCTTCGGGGCATGGCTCGCGTGTTTTGCGCGCGGCGCGCGGTTGGCAACAGCCATCAGACCACGCGCCTGTTTTCGCCAGCTTTGACCTGTAGCCCTGCGCCCGCGCTGTTGCTTGCATGATTGATTTTACCTATTCCCCGCCCGATGCCGCGCCGGTCATCCTGTATGAAGATCATGATCTGGTGTTTGTGGACAAACCTTCGGGCTTGTTGTCGGTGCCGGGGCGCGGGCCGGAAAAAACAGATTGCATGATCGCGCGTCTGGCGCGGATATATCCTGACATTTTGCTGGTGCACCGGCTGGATCTGGACACATCCGGCGTCATGGTCTTTGCGCGCACGCCTGCCGCGCAGCGCCATCGTGGCCAACAGTTCGAAACCCGCAAGACACGCAAACATTACATCGCGCGTGTCGCGGGCCATGTCGACGGCACCGAGGGGCGCGTGGACCTGCCCCTGATCGTGGACTGGCCCAACCGCCCCTTGCAAAAAGTATGTCATGACACCGGGCGCCCGGCCCAGACAGACTGGAAACTGATCCGCCACGAAGATGGCGCATCGCGCTTGCGCCTTATGCCGGTCACCGGCCGCAGCCACCAGTTGCGCGTTCACATGCTGGCCATCGGGCATGTTATTCTAGGCGATCCCCTATATGCCACAGGGGAAGCGCTGGCCTATCCGCGCCTGATGCTGCATGCGCAATCTCTGCGGTTGAACCACCCTGAAACCGGGCATGGCATGACAATCAACGCGCCCGTTCCCTTCTGAGCGCAGACAAACGCCAGATATGGAAAAGGGGCGCGAAATGCGCCCCTTTTGAGCATGTCGCGCTAATTGGTATTCACGCGACATGCTTCAACTTGTTGATTACAGCAAAGCTGTCGCGCTTGACGGGTTCGCCGTGTTTGCGCGACAGGCGTTACGCTGTCCGGCGATGGCGATCCTTGCCACCGGAATGCCCGGCAGGTTTGCCCGCGCCTGTCCGCTTGCCAAAGGTTTTCTGGCGCGGATTGCGGTTTTGCCCTTCGTCCCCATCGCGGGACGGGCCAGACCGTTGTTGTGGACGCCCGCCGCCGCGCTGCGGGCCGCGTTTGCGCGCTGCAGCCCGTGCCGGGCCTGCCAGATCATCTGCCCATGGTGTGCCACCGGCCACGGCCAGTTCAATGCGCATCAGTTTTTCAATCGCGCGCAGGTCGCCCATTTCGGCAGGTGCGCAAAACGCGATGGCGCGGCCTGTTGCGCCTGCACGGGCTGTGCGGCCAATGCGGTGAACGTAGTTTTCAGGCACTTCAGGCAGGTCATAGTTATAGACATGGCGCATGTCTGGAATGTCGATGCCGCGTGCGGCCACATCCGTTGCGACAAGCACCTTCACCTTGCCTTCGCGGAACCCCTGCAAGGTGCGTTCGCGCTGGCCCTGGCTTTTGTTGCCATGAATGGACCCGGCCGGAATGCCCCAGTCATTCAGCAGTTTCATCAGTTTTTCGGCCCCGTGCTTGGTGCGCGAAAACACCAGCGCCAGTTCTTCGGGATGGGCTTTCAGATACCCTTCCAGCACGCGCGCCTTGTCGCCTTGCGGGACAAAATGCACGGCTTGGTCGATCTTGTCAGCAGGCCGGCCCGGTGCAGACACCTGAATGCGTTCCGGCCGGTCCAGATAGGCATCTGCGATTTCGTTCATCTGCTTGTTCATCGTCGCCGAGAACATCAGCGTCTGGCGTTCTTTCGGCAGCAGGGACGCAATTTTGCGCAGCGCATGGATGAAGCCCAGATCAAGCATCTGGTCTGCTTCGTCCAGAACCAGCATTTGCGTTGCATTCAATGTCAGCGCGCGCCGTTCCAGCAGGTCCAGCAGGCGCCCCGGTGTTGCCACCAGAATATCACACCCCTTGGCCAGTTTCTGGATTTGCGGGTTCAGGCCCGCGCCGCCGACAACACGCTGCACTTTCAGCGGCGTCTTGCGGGCAAAGCCGTCAAGCGTCGTTGCAATCTGGGTGACCAGTTCGCGTGTGGGCGCAAGGATCAGCGCACTTGTGGTTTTAGGCGCGGGCCGCTCGCTGCCCAGCAGCGCATGCATGACAGGCAGGCCAAAGGCCAGCGTTTTGCCGGTGCCGGTCTGGGCCAGTCCCAGAATGTCGCGGCCTTGCATGATCATCGGGATCGCGCGGGCCTGAATCGGGGTGGGGGTGCCGAAGCCTTGGGTTTCAAGGCCGGTCATCAGCACCGGGCGCAGCCCGAACATGGTAAAATCAGTCAAAATAAGTCCTCTCACGGCCTGTCCGCACAGGCGTAGTGCCCCTGACAGGGCAGGGGCGGGTTTGGGGGCGCATGTCGGATGCGCCGCCCCCCACGCGTGATGTCGGGAAGCAATGGTCGGGCGTCATGCCCTGCCCACAACGGATCAAGTGCTCACGCGGCACGTTGTAGGTGCCCTGCACATGGGGGGCATGGGCCTGAAAGTCAAGACATTATGCCAGGGTGGGGGTCAATGCGGGTCCGGGTTGCGCGCAGCAAGGGCCAGAATGCCTGCCAGCGCGCACATGGAAATGGGAAACATGGTGAACACACCGAAGCCGAAAGTGGCATACATGCCAAGGCCGGACACCAGCAGCAACACGCCGCCCACTACATTGGACGACCGCGCCATCGCGCCCCCCGCAATGGCCAGAACAGGCGCAACAAGGCTCATGACACGGATCAGGCCCATATTGGCAACCCCGCCCGTCACATCTGCCAGTTCAGGATAGCGAATCAGCAAATCCGTATACCCGAAGCTGAAAAAACCGATCAGCATGCCCCAAAGCCCACCGATAAGCCCCAACACCAAAGCCGCATTGCGCATGATCAGGCTTCCTTCTGAAAAAATGGTCATTTGGCCAACCAGCCTGTCACATATACGCAAAACTCTTGCGTTTTAACCCGCATATGGCAGGATCACGCTGGGATGACAGACTTTCTACGACCGCCTCTGTTTTCGCAGCCGGCACTAGAAGACCTGGCTGAACGACCCTTCGGCAATACCGCCTTGGGGACAGAAAACGCGGAGTGAACAGATGCCCACAGGCACAGTCAAATGGTTCAACACCACCAAAGGATTCGGATTCATCGCGCCTGACGGGGGCGGGAAGGATGTGTTCGTGCATATTTCCGCAGTGGAGCGTGCGGGCCTTACAGGTTTGGCTGACAATCAGAAGATTGCATATGAACTTAGCGCCGGGCGTGACGGGCGTGAATCGGCAAGCGATCTGAAGCTTTTGTAGCGCAAGCGCGTGTCGCGCCTGCCGCCACAGTGTGTCAGGCGCGATCAGGCGACCCCAAGGGTGGCCTGGACATCCGGCTTCCAGCCCAGCAGGACTGCATCGCCCGTGTCGATGACGGGGCGTTTCATCAGGGTTGGGTTTTCGGCCAGAAGGTCCGCGGGGGCGCGGGCCTTGTCAGCGTCGGACAGGGCGCGCCACGTTGTCGATGATTTGTTGACCAGCGCATCCCCGAACAGTGCCAGAAAGCGTGCGATCGTCGCGCTGTCCAGCGGGGTTTCGCGCATGTCGTGGAATTCGGCATGGGGCAGGGCCTTGCGGGCCTTTCGGCAAGTGTCACAGGTTTTGATGCCATAGATTGTCAGTGCCATGTCGTTCCCTTTCACTGATGATGTGGCGATATAGGTGCAGCGCCCCTTGCGGGGCAAGATGTCAGCGTGGGGCCGCGTCGAACAGGTCACATGTGCGGTTCAGGAAATCCGCGCGCGTTTTGGGCTGTTCCATCAGAAGTTCATGCAAGGCACCGTCAAACAGGTCCAGCCGGCCATTCGGCCATTCGGCCATGCGCGTTTCAATAGCGTCGCCCGATACAATGCGTTCGCGTGTGCCCAGCCCGCAATAGGCGGCTATCGCGGGTGCGGGCATGCCTGCAAGCGCTGTCGTTTCGACCAGTGCCGCCAGCAACCACCGCAAGGACGGCGCCCCCAGCCGCAGGTCGGGGCAGGCCTGAACCTGATGTTGCATCCATTCATAGGTTGCGCGGTCACTGGTCAGGTCGTTGTTGTCGAACGGGTTTTCCCACAGGCGGAATTCAATGCCGGCGCCGGGAACTTCGCGCAGGTCCAGCCGCGACAACCCCAGCGCGGGGCGCAAGGCGGTGATGGTGCGACGCAAGGCACCCGTCAACGGCAGGCCCCACATGGGGGCGCTGAACGACACGGCCTGTCCCGGAAAGCCGTCCAGCAGGGCGCGCAACGCAATACAGCCGCCCATGGAATGCGCCAGCACAAAGCGCGGGGCGTTGGGGGCGTGCGTGTCCAGCGCGCGGCGCAAAACGGCAACATCGCGCTGAAAATGTGAAAAATCGGGAATATCACCCAAAAGGGGCTTGCCCTTCAGCCGGTCGGACAACCCCTGGCCGCGCCAGTCAATGACGGCCGCGCCATAACCCCGTCCGGCAAGGTCGGAAATGACACGGCCATATTTTTCAATCATTTCGGTGCGGCCGGGGAAAATGGCCACCATGCCACGCGGGCCCGGGGGCCACAGCGCCAGCCGCAGGCGCGTTCCATCATCGGCGTGGCCCCATGTCACACGCGCGCCGGGCGGCGCGTCTGCTACGTCACTGTGGAAGGGGGCGGGGTCCATGCCCCTTAGCTAAGCGCTGCACCCAGCTTCATGGCCATGCCCATATTCCCCTCAATCTTCAGCTTGCCCGACATGAAGGCCATGGTCGGGTTTACGTCCCCTTCCAGGATACCTTGAAAGGTTTCCGCGCTGGCAATCATGGTCACGTCAGTATCGCCATCACCCTCTCGGACGCCTGATTCGTCAACAAGGATGCTGCCTTCCCCTTTGATCTGGAACTTCGCGCTTCCTTCAAACCCGTCCCCTAGTTTTTCTGACAAAGCTGCAATTGCGTGGGTCAGGATATCGCTCATCTTGTGCTCCGATTTGTGATCTTTGGGCAGTGGAAATACTGCAAGGATGCGTTACACTTCATACTATGACCATTTGGCGCACCATTCTCAATCCTGTCGTTGCGGCATTTTTGCTGCTGGCACAACCGGCGCTGCCACAATCGCAGGGTTCGGAAGCTACGGAATTACTGGACCAATTGCGCAATCCGGATCTGGAAAACTGGCAGCGCGTGGAACGGCAGTTGTTCCGCGAATGGTCGCGGTCCGGGTCGGCCAGCGCGGATTTGCTGTTGCAGCGTGGGCGCGCTGCCTTGCAACGTGGCGATACATCAGCGGCGATCGACCATTTTTCCGCCCTGATAGACCATGCCCCGGATTTTGCCGAAGGCTGGAACGCGCGCGCCACTGCGTGGTTCATGGCCCGAAACTATGGGTTGGCCCTGAATGATATCCGCGAAACCCTTGCCCGTAACCCGGACCATTTTGCGGCCCTTATCGGGCTTGGCCGTATTCTGGAAGACCTTGAACGCTATGATGACGCGCGCCGCGCATGGGATGCGGCGGCGGCTATACATCCGCATCGCCGTGACGTAAAAGCGGCGCTGGAGCGGCTTGACAGAAGGCTGCAGGGCACCTCTCTTTGATCGGGATGCGACTCCCGGGGGGATGCAAACAAGGGGTTGGCGGATGAATATTCGCGCAGATTCGCGCACGGTTGCCGTGCTTGGCCCCACCAATACCGGCAAAACGCATTACGCCATTGAACGCATGCTGGCGCATCGCACGGGGGTTATCGGCTTGCCGCTGCGCTTGTTGGCGCGCGAAGTTTATGACCGCATCGTGGCGTTGCGCGGCCCTGACTGCGTGGCCCTTGTCACCGGAGAGGAGCGGATCGTTCCTGACCGCACCCAATATTGGGTCTGCACCGTCGAGGCGATGCCGGTCGAGATTGGCGCGGATTTCGTCGCGGTCGATGAAATCCAGCTTTGCGCCGACCCTGATCGCGGGCATGTGTTCACGGACCGTCTGTTGCATGCGCGCGGCCTGCATGAAACGCTGTTCATGGGGTCGGACACAATGCGCGCGGCGATTGCAGCCTTGGTGCCGGGTGTGCAGTTCCAGCGCCGCGAACGCCTGTCGCAACTGACCTATACAGGGTCCAAGAAAATAAGCCGCATGCCGCCGCGCAGTGCAATAGTCGGGTTCAGCGTTGAAAATGTCTATGCAATTGCGGAACTGATTCGCCGCCAGAAGGGGGGGTGTGCGGTTGTCATGGGCGCATTGTCGCCGCGCACCCGCAATGCGCAGGTGGCGCTGTATCAAAATGGCGATGTGGATTTTCTGGTCGCGACGGATGCCATTGGGATGGGCCTGAATCTGGACATCAAGCATGTGGCATTTTCGGCCACGCATAAATTCGACGGGCGGCGCATGCGTCCGTTAAACCCCGACGAACTGGCCCAGATTGCAGGCCGCGCGGGGCGCTATCAGACCAGCGGCAGTTTTGGCGTTACAGGCGAAGCGCGCCCCCTGCCAGATGAAGTGATCGCGGCAATCGAAAACCACGAATTTTTGCCCGTGCGAAAACTGCAATGGCGTAATGCCCGTTTGGAATTTGGCACAGCCGCACGGCTGATCGCGTCACTGGAAGGGCAGACGCAAAATGACTGGCTGACGCGCGCGCGCGATGCCGATGATCTGACAGCGCTGAAAACCCTTGTGGCGCAACCTGTAACGCTGGACCGTCTGACTGGCCCGCGCGATGTGCGCCTGTTGTGGGATGTGTGCCGCATTCCGGATTTTCGCGGCATTTCGGCCGCGGAACATGCGGGCCTGTTGGGCCAGGTGTTTGAGTTCTTGCAAGGGGCCGGGCGCATCGATTCAGACTGGCTGGCGCGCAACATTCAGCGCATTGACCGCACGGACGGAGATATTGATGCATTGTCGCGCCGACTGGCGTATATTCGCACTTGGACATATATTGCGCAGCGCAAGGGCTGGGTCGATGACGAAAAGCATTGGCGCGGCGCGACGCGCGCTGTAGAAGACCGCTTGTCGGATGCATTGCATGACCGGCTGACGCAGCGATTTGTTGACCGGCGCACCTCGGTGTTGATGCGGCGGTTGAAGCAGAAGGAGAGCCTTGTGGCTGACGTGAACGACAAGGGCGAAGTGACTGTAGAAGGCGAACTGATCGGACGGCTGGAAGGCTTCCGTTTCCGTCAGGACAAGACCGACAGCCCCGATGAGGCCAAGACACTGCGCCAGGCGTCGATTTCCGCGCTGGTGCCGCTGTTCCATCTGCGTGCAGATAAATTCTACAATGCCCCCGATACCGAATTCGACTTTACCGAACAGGGCGGGCTGATGTGGGGCGACACTGCCGTTGGCAAGCTGGTCAAGGGCGATGATGCCATGCGCCCCCAGATTGCCGCCTTCGTCGATGACGAGGCAGGCCATGATGTTGCCGAAAAAGTGCGCCGCCGCTTGCAACATTTCATGGATCGCAAGATTGCCGCGTTGTTCGAACCGCTGCTGAACATGTCGCGCGATGACACATTGTCCGGTCTGGCGCGCGGTGTCGCGTTCCAACTGGTCGAGGCGATGGGCGTGATCCCGCGCGAACAGATCGCTCAGGACATCAAGGCGCTGGATCAGGATGCGCGCAGCATGTTGCGCAAGCACGGCGTGCGCTTTGGCCAGTATACCATTTTCCTGCCTTTGTTGCTGAAACCTGCGCCCACGCGGTTGCGGCTGGTTCTGAAATCCCTTGCTGACGGGCTGGATGAATTCCCCGAAAGCCCGCCGGCCGGTCTGGTGACCATTCCGCATTTGTCGGAAATCCCGACGGCGCATTATACGATGTCTGGCTACCACCCTGCCGGTGCGCGTGCGATTCGCATCGACATGCTGGAACGGCTGGCCGATTTGCTGCGCGGCTGCGACAGCCGTGCTGGGTTCGAAGCAACACCTGACATGCTGTCCATCACCGGCACCACGCTGGAACAATTTGCGGATATGATGCAGGGGCTGGGCTATGCCGCCGAAAAGGGGGAACGCGCCAAGGTGAAACCCGAAGCGGTTGCGCCATTGGACAACACCACCCCTGATGTTGCCGACGCTGTTGCCGAAGGCAGTGGTGACGAAGCGCCCGCGCCTGTGTCCCCTGACGAAGCCCCTGCCCAAAGTGAAACGCCCGCACCGTCTGACGATGTTGCGGCCCCGGAAGCGGACGCGACAGACAAGCCTGACACCCAGATAGAGCTGTTCTATACTTTCACTTGGGCGCCACGCCCCCGCCGCGATGCGCGCCCCGCTCGCAAGCCCCAACAGGACACGCCCCGCGGTGAGCAGCGCAAGCCACAGGGCCAAAAGCCCAAAACCGGCAAACCGAAGGGCAAGAAGCCCGAAAACAAACCGCGCGATTACAGTGCCGGCCCGCGGAAATCTGACCGTATCGACCCTGACAACCCCTTTGCAGCCGCGCTTATGGGGCTGAAAACCAAGGGGTAAGCGCGCATGCCTGATGCCACGTCCCGCGAAACCATTCGTCTGGACAAATGGCTGTGGCATGCACGGTTTGTCAAAACCCGGTCCCTGGCCGCCAAGCTGGTGTCGGGGCCGGGGGTGCGCGTCAATACGCTGTCAGTGTCAAAACCTGCCGCGCAGGTCGGTGCGGGCGATGTGCTGACTTTTGCGTTGGGCGCGCGGGTCGTGGTGGTCCGGGTGCTGGCGTGCGGCCAGCGCCGTGGCCCCGCCCCCGAAGCGCAAACCCTGTATGAAGACCTTTCGCCGCCAGCGCCGCCCAAGGATATGTCGCGCCCTGTTCCGGTGGCTGGCGGGCGGCCGGACAAGCGCGACCGCCGCCGATTTGCCGCATCTGCGCCAGATCGGCTTGATTGATCCTGATGGCTGGATTATGTCCCCTGCGAAACCCTGTAAAACAATGTTGACAGGGGTGCCGTTCAGACAGAAGGACCGGATCAGATGACATATGTAGTGATCGACAACTGCATTGCGTGCAAATACACTGACTGCGTGGAAGTGTGCCCTGTCGATTGCTTCTATGAAGGGGAGAATATGCTGGTTATTCACCCTGATGAGTGCATTGATTGCGGCGTTTGCGAACCTGAATGCCCGGCAGATGCCATTCGCCCGGACACCGAACCCGACATGGAAGACTGGGTGGAGTTCAACCGCAAATATTCGGAAATGTGGCCTGTCATCATCACCAAGAAAGACCCCCTGCCCGACGCCGAGGACCGCGACGGCGAACCGGACAAGCGCAGCAAGTATTTTTCTGAAAATCCAGGCGAAGGCGGCTGACAGCCCCGCATGTGTCGCGGCGAATTTACCTGATATTCACGAGTTTCCGATCAAGCAGCTTTGATTCGGGGCAATTTTGTGGTATAGAATCATCTCAAGATGAAACCGTCCCGAACCGGCAGGGCTGTCACCTGCCGTTTTTTTGTCCGCAAGTTGAAGATGCTTCAGGATAATTCTCCTGACGTGTATTTTTTTGCGCGCTTCCGGGGCCTGAAGGGGAACACTGAATGTCCAAAGCCAAAAAGTCCGAGTTTCGCCCGAATGACTATGTTGTTTACCCCGCCCACGGGGTTGGGCAAATCGTTTCGATTGAGGAACAGGAAATCGCAGGTCTGAAACTGGAACTTTTCGTCATTTCCTTCGAAAAGGAAAAGATGACGTTGCGCGTGCCAACGCACAAGGCTGCTACAGTGGGCATGCGGTCGCTTTCCTCGCCTGAAATCGTGGACAAGGCGCTGGCAACCCTGAAGGGAAAGGCGCGTGTGAAGCGTGCCATGTGGTCGCGCCGTGCACAGGAATATGAACAGAAAATCAATTCCGGTGATTTGCTGGCCATTGCCGAAGTCGTGCGTGACCTGCACCGCAATGACGACCAGCGCGAACAATCCTATTCTGAACGTCAGCTTTACGAAGCTGCGCTGGAACGCCTGACCCGCGAGGTGGCCGCTGTTGCCGGTGGTGACGAAGCGATTGCGCAAAAGCAAGTCAGCGATGTTCTGGTGTCCCGCGCCGCGTAAAGCCACCCCATTGTCTGAAAAGCGCCCGCATCTGCGGGCGTTTTTATTTGACCAGCCCGTGTTCCATTGCCTGTGCGGGGCTTGCCTAGCCCCTGCGCCCTGGACTATGAAACCCCGACAACCAGCATAATACCGGAGTTCACAGATGGCAGGCCATTCCAAATGGGCCAATATCCAGCATCGCAAGGGCCGTCAGGATGCGGTGCGCGCGAAGCTATTTTCCAAACTGTCCAAGGAAATTACCGTGGCCGCCAAGATGGGTGACCCGGACCCTGACAAGAACCCGCGCCTGCGCCTTGCTGTGAAAGAAGCCAAGGCCGTGTCCATGCCCAAGGACAATATCGAACGCGCGATCAAGAAGTCGCAAGGCGGCGATGCAGAGAATTACGACGAAATCCGCTATGAAGGCTATGGGCCGGGCGGGGTCGCGGTTATTGTCGAGGCCATGACCGACAACCGTAATCGCACCGCGTCAAATGTGCGGTCCACATTTTCAAAACATGGGGGCAATCTGGGGGAAACCGGGTCGGTTGCCTTCATGTTCGACCGCAAGGGCCAGATTGTGTATCCTGCCAGTGTGGGCGATGGTGATACTGTGTTGCTGGCCGCAATCGATGCCGGCGCCGAAGATGTTGAAAGCGGTGATGACGGGCATGTGGTCTGGTGCGCCGATACTGACCTTGCGGCCGTGTCTTCCGCACTGGAAGAGGCTTTGGGCGAATCCGACAGCACAAAACTGGTCTGGAAGCCGCAAACCACCACGGAACTTGATCTGGACGGCGCGCGGTCGCTGATGAAGCTGATTGATGCGCTGGAAGATGATGACGATGTGCAGAACGTAACCGCAAATTTCGAAGTCTCGGACGAGGTTATGGCCGAATTGTAGGGCTATTGTGTGCGCGCGCCCCGGAATCTGCGGGCGCGCGTCTGGCATGCTGGCGCAGTTGTGCCTCGCGCAGCGTGATGAACACCACAGACCCCATGATGACCGCGCCCCCAAGAATAACAAACAGGTCAACCGCTTCGCCAAAAGCCAGCGCCCCCAGCAGCACCGCCCAGACAAGCTGCAGGAATGTGACCGGCTGCGTCACGGTTATGGGGGCCGCCGCGAAGGCCAGCGTCATGGCAAAATGCCCGCCAGTGGCAAAGGCCGCGACCCAGAACAGCCAGAATATTTGCGTCCATGTCGGCGGCACCCAAACAGCCCATGCGAAGGGGGCCAGAAAAACCGTGACAGTAATGGACAACATGCCCACCACCACCGAAGCGTTCACCTGCCCTGACATACGCTTGGCCATTAGGTAGGATGCCGCGAACAAAATGGCGGTTCCGATCATGGCAATATGCCCGCTGGATATTTCGCGCAGGCCGGGGCGCAGAATGATCAATGCGCCAATAAAGGCCACCAGAACAGCCAGAATGCGGCGTATGGCCAGCTTCTCGCCCAGAAACAGGGCTGCGCCCAGCGTCACATAGATGGGCGAAAGGTAGTTCATGGCCGTGACTTCGGCCAATGGAATGCGGGTCATGGCATAAAACCACAAGATCACCCCCAAGGCATGCAAGAACCCGCGCAGGGTGAATGCCGTCACATTTTGCCGGGTATAGGTCAGCGCACGCAAGGACGGCAGCATGGGCACCAAAAAGATCAGCCCCAGTGCATAGCGCAGAAACCCTGATTGCGCGGCGGGCATGTCATCGCCCAGGTATTTGACCAGTGCGGTGACCGCGACAAAGCACACGCCTGTCACCAGCATCCAGAAAATGCCAAGCAGCGGGCGCGATGGGGCAGGGGTATTTAGCATGTGCAATATTTTGCATGACCCGCCACCACAGGCAAGCAAAATGCCCCTGCCCGCGTCACCCTTCAGTCAATTGCCGCACCGCGTAATCGGCAGCATCATCAAAGGGTTTTAGAATGACACTTGCCCCGCGTTCGAGCAGATCATCAGCTTCCGCCATTTGCTGGACCGACAAGAATACCTTGCCGGTATAATTCGCGGATTTAAGGCCATGCAACAGTGCAAGCTGGGGGTCCGCTTCTGTCAGGCTGCCGCGTTCGCGCGGAACCGCCGACACAACCGCCTTGACCGCGCCCAGTTCCAGATGCGCCACAAATTCGGGGTCGGTTGCATCGCCGAAGGCGGCACTCAGCCCCATCTTGCGCCAATGTGCCAGCGCTTCGGGGTCAAAATCTATGCCCAGAACCTTGAACCCCTTTTCCTGCAGGCGCTGGCCAATACGGCACCCATACCGCCCAAGGCCGAAAATAACGAAATCATAGTTCCGCTCCAGCGCATCGGCGGCAGTGTCTTCATTTTCGCGGTGGGCATTGCGGCGCTCGAACAAACCTAGCCAGGGTTCGCAAATCGCGTATAGTTTATGCGACCATGTGATCATATAGACCGATAAGGCGATCGTCACCAACCCCACAAGCGTGACAAGCCCCATTGCATCCTGCCCGACATGGCCAATTGTTATACCCATCGCCATGAAGATAAGCGAGAATTCGGAAATTTGCGCAACGGTAAGACCCGCCAGAAAGCCCGTGCGCTTGCGGTAGCCCATATACCCCATGATCGCCAGAACGATAAGCGGGTTCCCGACCAGCACAAAAAGCGACAACACAACCGCAGGGCCGATCTGGTCCCCAAGCGTCGACAGGTCCAGCGACGCCCCAAGGTTGATGAAGAAAAACAGCAGCAAAAAATCCCGCAAGCTGGCAAGCCGCGAACTTATCGCTTCGCGGTATTGTGTCGACGCCAGCGACACCCCCGCCAGCAAGCCGCCCAGTTCCTTGCCAAAGCCCAGCGCATCGCCCGCGGCCGCCAGACTGGCTGCCCAGCCTACTGCAAAAATGACCATCAATTCGGGCGAGCGCGAAATCATGTTCAGCAGGGGTTCGGCTGCGTAGCGAATGAACAATATGACAAACACCACCATGCCCGCCCCGCCCGCGAACACACGCGCAATGTCCAGAACAGACCCGGCCTCGTCACCCATGCCGACGCCCAGTGCGGACAAGGTGACCATGGCCAGCACAACGAAAATATCCTGAACAATCAGGAACCCCAGCGCGATTTTCCCGTGCAACGCGCCGATTTCCTGTTTGTCCGACAGCAGTTTGACGATGATGATTGTGGATGAGAATGTCAGCGCGATTGCAATGTAAAGCGACGTTACCGCGTTCAGGCCCAGCGCAAGGCAGATCAGAAAGCCGAAGAACGCCGTAAACGTCACTTGTCCCAACCCCGTCGCCACCGCGACCTTGCCCAGATTGCGAACAAGGCTAAGGTTCAGTTTCAAACCGACAAGAAACAGCAAAACAGCGATGGATATCTGGCTAAGCGTTTCAATAAAATCGGTGGAAGATACCAGCCCCAACGCATCCGGTCCCGCCAATACCCCCACTGCAATAAATGCCACGACCAGCGGCTGGCGGGCCAGCAACCCGAAAAAGCCGATGACGGCGGCAAGCAATACAAGCAGTGCTATTTCATAGAAGACCGAGGCAAAACTTGTATCCATCAGTGAAAAATCCTGTGCGGCTGGGGGTGGTGTCAGGTGGTTGGGGGACGAATGGCATATGACAATCGCGCAGCCCCATGCGATAGGGGCGCACCCTGACGATAGCGACACATCCCACGGCATTCAACACATCAGCGGGCGCGCGCGTCTTGCGTATCCTTGCATCTGGCAATTGCGCTGTGTGACTTGCGCTGCCCGAAGGGAACGGGATACCTTGCCCGCTGGACCCTCTCGCGGCACGGGGTCACTTACATTGCAGGAGGGGGCATGCCACACAGCACGGGCATAGATTGGGACGACGCATTTGCCAACCGGCCCTATATTGATGATGGCGACAGCTTCCCTACCGCATGGGCGCAGCAGGCACAGGCATTTCGTGCATCCCATGCGGCTGCGCAGCTTGATCTGCCCTATGGCCCCGCCCCCAGGGAAATGTTTGATCTGTTTCTTCCCGTGACTGCGCGGCCTGAAGGGGTCGTTGTGTTTGTGCATGGCGGGTATTGGATGGCGTTTGACAAATCCCGCTGGTCCCATCTGGCGCAAGGGGCGCTGGCGCAGGGCTGGGCCGTTGCCATGCCGCAATACACGCTGGCCCCCGATGCCCGAATTGACCAGATGACCGGCCAGATGGGCCGCGCGATTGCCGAAATCGCCCGACATGTGGCCGGGCCTATTGTGCTGACAGGCCATTCGGCAGGGGGCCATCTTGTTACGCGGATGGTCTGCGCGGGCGCGCCGCTGGACCCTGCGGTGCAGGCCCGAATGCGCCATGTCTTGTCAATTTCCGGTCTGCATGACCTGCGCCCGCTGCAAATGACGGCGATGAATGAAACGCTTGGCCTGACCGAACAGACAGCACGTCACGAAAGCCCCGCCTTGCTGCGCCCGGTGGACGGGGTTGCCGTGACAGCCTGGGTGGGCGGGCGCGAAAGGCCGGAATTCCTGCGCCAGGCCGCGCTGTTACGTGAAGCATGGTCACGCCACGGAACGCCCGTGCGGTTGGTGGTGGAAGACGGGCTTCATCATTTCAATGTGATTGAAGGGCTGGCCAATGCCGAAAGCGCACTGACCCGCGCGTTGCTGCAACTGCCCTGAATTCCAAGATTGCACCGCGTGCAGGGCACGAATTTGAAGCAGCGCTGCACTGGAACTTTACTTTTCCTGCCGCCTTGCGCAAGACTGTGACCAAAGACCAGAAAATCAGGGAGACGGGGACATATGAAGGTTTTGAAACATGCGGCATTGGCCGCAACGCTGGCTGTAGGGGCCGCGTCTGTTGCACAGGCAGATGTGGTCAGCGTGGGCATGATCACAACGCTTTCAGGCGGCGGCGCAGGGCTTGGCGTCGATGTGCGCGACGGGTTCCAACTGGCGCTGGATATGGCCGATGGCCACAATATTCGCCTTGTGGTGGAAGATGACGCGCAGCGCCCCGAACTGGCCGTGCAGATTGCTGAACGCATGATCCAATCGGAACGCGTGGATATTCTGACAGGTATCATATGGTCCAATCTGGCCATGGCGGTGGTGCCGTCGGCGGTCGCGCAGGATATCTTGTATCTGTCGCCCAATGCTGGCCCGTCCGCGTTGGCAGGGGCGAATTGCCACCCCAATTATTTCAATGTCGCGTGGCAAAATGACATGCTGCACGAAGGGGCGGGCGCATATGCCAATGAACTGGGCTATGAAAACACGTTCATCATGGCCCCGAATTACCCCGCCGGAACTGACGCGCTGAACGGGTTCAAGCGCTATTATGACGGGGAACTGGCGGGCGAATTGTTCACGCAAGTGGGCCAGACCGATTATGCAGCGGAAATCGCGCAAATTCGTGCATCCGGCGCGGATTCCATTTTCATTTTCCTGCCCGGTGGCATGGGCATCAGCTTCATGCGGCAATACGAACAATCCGGCCTTGACTTACCGATTGTTTCGGCTGCGTTTACATTCAGTCAGGACATGTTGCCGGCGGTCGGGTCTGCAGCGCTGGGCGTGTTCAACGCAAGCCAATGGTCGCCCGATCTGGACAATGCCGCCAACCAGGAATTCGTGGCAGCGTTTCGCGCGGAATTCGGGCGCATTCCGTCGCTTTACGCCAGTCAGGGGTTTGACACGGCAAACCTGATCCTGTCTGCGGCTGCCAAGGCGGATGTCAGCGACCGCGCAGCGTTCCGCCAGGCGCTGCTGGAGGCCGATTTTACGTCCGTGCGTGGTGATTTCGCTTGGGGGCCGAACCAGCACCCCGTCCAGCGTGTCTATATCCGCGAAGTGGTCGAGGTGGATGGCGAAATCACCAACCGCATCATCGGGACCGCATTTGAAGCGCATTCCGATGTGCATGGCGAAAACTGTAATATGTAATATGCGCAATCAGACCCCGGTTTGCATCGGGGTCTTATGCCCCTTCGCAAAAGGCTTTCCATGACACTCGCGCTGATGCTCGAGCAACTTCTTAACGGTGTGCAATTCGGGTTGATGCTGTTTCTGATGTCGGCTGGCCTGACGCTGGTGTTCGGCGTTATGTGACTTATCAATCTGGCGCATGGGTCGCTTTACATGATCGGTGCGTTTCTATGCGCGGCTGTGGCGGGCGCGACAGGCAATTTCTGGCTGGGTCTTTTGGCAGGAATTGCTGCCGCGGCGGCGGCGGGTGCGTTGATCGAAATTGTCGTCATCCGCAGGCTGTATGACCGTGACCATCTGGATCAGGTTCTGGCGACATTTGCCCTTATCCTGATCCTGTCCGAAGGGGTGCGCATGGTGTTCGGTCCGTTTCCGCTGTATCTGAACGTGCCCGACATGTTCCGTGGCACGGTCAATCTGGGCATTGTGGACTATTCGGTGTATCGCTTGGCGCTGATCGGTTTTGGCATAGCGGTGGCGCTGGGTCTGTGGGCGCTGATTGCGAAAACCCGTCTGGGCATTCGCATTCGCGCAGGCGAATCCGACCGCGAGATGATTGCCGCGCTGGGGGTCAACATCCGTGCGCTGTATACAGTGGTTTTCGCGCTTGGGGCCGCATTGGCGGGGCTGGCCGGGGCGTTGGTGGGGGCCATCCAGTCGGTGCAGGTGGGTATGGGCGAACCTGTGCTGATTCTGGCGTTTGTGGTCATTGTGATTGGCGGCATCGGGTCCATCAAGGGGGCGATGGTGGGCGCGTTGCTGGTGGGGGTTATTGATACGATGGGGCGGTTCTTGTTGCCGCGTTTCTTTGCGCTGTTTCTGGATACATCGCAGGCGATGGGGGTGGGCGCTGCGCTGGCGTCGATGCTGATTTACCTGTTGATGGCCCTTATCCTGATATTCCGGCCCAAAGGACTGTTTCCCGCCCATGGATAACGCGCGCAGGGAATGGGCCTTGAATGCCGTGCTGGCGCTGGCGCTGTTTGCCGTGCCGGCATGGGCATGGGTGGCGAACGAGCCGTTCATCATTACGCTTGCCACGCGCGTGGCCATTCTGGCCATTGCTGCAGTGGGGCTGAATATCGCGCTGGGGCTGGGGGGGTTGGTCAGCTTTGGCCATGCGCTGTATCTGGGAATTGGCGGCTATGTCGCGGGGATTGCCGCGCAGCATGCGTTCAACGGCACGCCCGTTCTGGGGCTGCCCGGCACCAACCAGATGTTGCCCATCTGGGCCATTGCCATGCTGGTTTCAGGCGCGGTTGCGGCGGTGGTGGGGGCGCTGTCGCTGCGCACGTCTGGCATTTTCTTCATCATGATCACGCTGGCTTTTGCGCAGATGGGGTTCTTCTTCGCGCTGTCATGGCCTGCTTATGGTGGCGAGGACGGCTTGCCCATTTTCATGCGCAACCACTTTCCCGGCCTGAACACAAACCGCCCGTGGGATTTGTTTGTTATCGCCTATGGGGTGCTGATGGTGGCGCTGGTGCTGTTTGCCCTGCTGCGCGCGGCACGGTTTGGCGCGGCGCTGATGGCCATTCGCCAGAACCCCGACCGCGCCGCAGCAATTGGTATTTCGCCATTCGGCATCAGGCTGACGGCGTTTATTCTGTCGGGCATGCTGACGGGGCTGGCGGGCGCGATGATGGCGGATCTGACGCGCTTTGTCAGTCCGGCAATGATGGCCTGGACCATGTCGGGGGAATTGATTGTCATCATCATTCTGGGCGGGGTCGGGCGGCTGTTCGGCCCTGTTGCGGGCGCGGCCATTCTGGTGGGGTTCGAGGTGTTCTTTGGCGGCCTGACCGAACACTGGAAACTGTGGCTGGGCCTTGTTCTGCTGGCTGTGGTGTTGTTTGCGCGTGGCGGGCTGGTCGGGCTGGTTGCAGGGCGGGCGCGACATGGCTGATGTGGTGCTGGAATTGCGCGGCATGTGCCGCAGTTTTGGCGCGCTGACGGCCACAGATGATGTCAGCCTGACACTGCAGCGCGGCGAGGTTCACGCCCTGATCGGCCCTAATGGCGCAGGGAAATCCACCCTGATGGGGTTGATTTCCGGCAAGATTGCCCCTGATGCGGGCAATGTCTGGCTGGCGGGGCGCGACATTACCGGCCTGTCGGTTGCGCAACGGGCGCGGTTGGGACTGGCGCGCAGTTTTCAGGTGTCTTCGCTGATCGCCGAATATTCGGCGCTTCGCAACGTGATGCTGGCGCTACAGGCACGGCAGGGGCATAGTTACCGCTTCTTGCGTCCGGTGGCGCTGGACCGTGGTTTGCAAGGGCAGGCGCGCGAGATTCTGGCACGCGTGGGACTGGCCCCGCGCGCATCGGTCGAGGCGGCGTTTCTAGGCCATGGGGAACGGCGATTGCTGGAAATTGCCATGGCGCTGGCCTTGTCGCCGCAGTGTTTCTTGCTGGATGAACCCATGGCCGGGCTTGGGGTCGAAGGCACGGCGCAGCTGGTCACCTTCCTGCACACCTTGAAACATGATGCGCCCATTTTGCTGGTGGAACATGACATGGATGCGGTGTTCCGTCTGGCGGACCGTATTTCCGTTCTGGTGTATGGGCGCATCATTGCCACTGGAACAGTTGACGAAATTCGCGCGAACCCCGCCGTGCGCACTGCCTATCTGGGCGAGGAGGCCGCGCCATGACCGCGCTTTTGCAGCTTGAGGATCTGAATGTCTTCTACGGGGCATCGCAGGCGCTGGACGGGGTGTCGCTACAAGTGGCCGAGGGGCAGGCCGTGGCGCTGATGGGCCGCAACGGCATGGGAAAGACGACGACGATTTCAACCGCCTGCCGTATGTTGCCCTTGCGCAAGGGACGGGTGGTTTTCGCCGGGCAGGACATCAGCGGCTGGCCGTCCTACCGCGCGGCGCGGCTGGGCATCGGGCTGGTGCCCGAAGGGCGGCGGTGCTTTCCCAACCTTACTGTGCTTGAAAACCTGGTGGCTGCGGCACGGCCAGGGTATTGGGATTTGCAGCAGGTGCACCGCGTCTTTCCGCGCTTGCACGAACGCGCCGGCCAGTATGCCGCCAGCCTGTCGGGCGGGGAACAGCAAATGCTGGCCATAGGCCGTGCGCTGATGACCAACCCGCGATTGTTGATTCTGGATGAAGCAACCGAAGGGTTGGCCCCCGTCATTCGCCGTGAAATATGGGCGGCCATCGCACAGTTGCGCACTGACGGGTTGTCCATCCTGCTGGTGGACAAAACATTGTCCGAAATCCTGCCCTTTGCGGATGCGTGTGTTATTCTTGACCGGGGGCGTGTGGTCTGGCAAGGGCGGCCCGATGGGCTGACGGCCGAGGTGCAACAGGCGCATCTGGGGGTATGATATGGGGCACTGTCCCGCCGATTATATATGTAGCATTGAAGCAGTTTCGACAGATATGGCATAGTTTCCACTTGCCACGTCAGGGACTTGCCGCTTTGCTTTCAATACGGAAAACGCGGAAACAAGCGATCCGTCAACACGGGAAGGAGACATGCCAATGCGCGCGCCTTTGCTGCGGCTTGAAGGGCTAACCAAGGCATATCCCGGTGTGGTCGCCAATGATGATGTGTCCTTTGACATTGGCGAAGGGCAGATGCACGCGCTTCTGGGTGAAAACGGTGCGGGCAAATCCACCCTGGTCAAGATGATCTATGGCCTTGTCAAACCCGACAAGGGACAGATGACCTTGCGCGGGCAGCCCTTCGCGCCGTCCCAGCCATCGCAGGCGCGGCGCAGTGGCGTGGCAATGGTGTTCCAGCATTTCAGTTTGTTCGATGCGCTTGATGTGGCCGAAAACGTGGCGCTGGGCATGGAAAACCCGCCCCCTTTGCGGGATCTGGCGCGGCGTATCCGCGATGTGTCCGAAGAATACGGCCTGCCCCTGGACCCCGCGCGACTGGTGGGGGAACTGTCGGCTGGCGAACGGCAGCGCGTGGAAATCGTGCGCTGCCTGCTGCAAGACCCCAAATTGCTGATCATGGACGAGCCGACATCGGTTCTGACCCCGCAAGAAGTGGACATCCTGTTCCTGACCCTGCGCAAGCTTTCGGCGGAAGGAACAGCAATTTTGTATATCTCGCATAAGCTGGAAGAAATCCGCGCGTTATGTGATGAAGCCACCATTTTGCGCGGGGGCCAGAAGGTTGCCACATGTGACCCGCGCGAAAAATCCGCGCGGGAGCTTGCGGAATTGATGGTCGGGCAGGTTCTGACGCCGCCTGAACGCGCGGACAAACCGAAGGGCGATGTGGTGTTGCAGGTCGACAACCTGTCGCTGGCATCAAACAACCCGTTTGGCACATCGTTGAAAAATATCAGCTTCACCCTGCGCAAGGGCGAGGTGCTGGGCATTGCGGGCGTGGCGGGCAATGGTCAGGATGAATTGCTGCTGATGCTGTCGGGCGAATTGCTGGCCCCATCCGCACAAGTCAGGCTGAAGGGGGCACCTGTCGGGCATCTGGGGCCGAACGGACGGCGCGCGCTGGGGCTTGTGGCCGCGCCCGAAGAACGCCTTGGCCACGCGGCTGCCCCGGACATGAGCCTGACGGAAAATGCACTGCTGTCTGCGGCCCGCCGCAAAATGCTGACGAAACACGGGTTCATTGACTGGCGCAAGACGGAACGCTTCGCAGATGACATCATCGGGCGGTTTGACGTGCGCACACCGGGGCCGCATGTGCTGGCGCGGGCATTGTCGGGGGGGAATTTGCAGAAATTTGTCATTGGCCGCGAAATTGAACTTGATCCGGATGTCATCATCGTAAACCAGCCCACATGGGGTGTGGATGCGGCGGCGGCAGCGACAATCCGGCAGGCGTTGCTTGATCTGGCCGCCAAGGGGGCAGGGGTGTTGGTTATCAGTCAGGATCTGGATGAATTGCTGGAAATCTCTGACAGGTTCGCGGCGTTGAACGAAGGGCGGCTGTCCGACACGCGCCCCGCCAAGGGGCTGACTGTGGAAGATATCGGTCTGATGATGGGGGGCGCGGGCGATATGCATGTCGCACATAAGGCAAGCGCATGATCCGGCTGGAAAAACGCAAGGAACCGTCAAAATTCTGGCGTATCGCCAACCCGTTTCTGGCGGTTGTGCTGACCATGCTTGCCGGTGCGGTCATGTTCGCTATGCTGGGCAAGGACCCGGTGGTGGCAATCCGGCTTATTTTCTTTGATCCGATTTTCTCGGAAACATTCGGCAGCTATTCGCGCCCACAATTGCTGATAAAATCCGCGCCCCTGATCCTGATTGCCGTGGGTCTGGCCATCGGGTTCAAGGCCAACATCTGGAATATTGGTGCCGAAGGCCAGTATATCATGGGGGCCTTGTTCGGTGCGGGTGTCGCGCTGGCGTTCTTTCCTGCGCCGGGGTGGTATATCTTTCCGCTGATGGTGGCGGCGGGGGCTTTTGGCGGGTTTCTATGGGCCATGATTCCGGCCATTCTGAAAACCCGCTTCAACACGAATGAAATCCTGGTGTCCCTGTTGCTGGTCTATGTCGCAGAACGGATTCTGGCGGCCATGGCGCTGGGCCTTATGCGTAACCCCGACATTGCTGGGTTTCCCGGTTCGCGCGATTTGCGCCGCTATGACGCCGCGCATAACGCGGAACTGTTTGCCAATACCGGCATCCATTGGGGGGTGGTGGCAGCGCTGATCGCTGTCATTTTCGCCTATGTCATGATGACGCGCCACATGCTGGGCTTCCATGTCCAGCTTGCCGGACAGGCGCCAAGGGCTGCACGGTTTGCAGGCGTGGTGCCTGCGCGGCTGGTGGTGATTTGCCTTGGCATTTCCGGTGCGCTGGCGGGGCTTGCGGGCATGTTCGAAGTGTCTGGTCCGGGCGGGCAGGTGCGTATCGAATTTGCCACGGGCTACGGGTTCACCGCCATCATCGTGGCCTTTCTTGGGCGGTTGAACCCCATTGGCATTGTGCTGGCGGGGTTGCTGCTGGGGCTGACCTATATTGGTGGTGAATTGGGGCAGATGATGCTGCAACTGCCCGGTGCGGCCATTCAGGTGTTTCAGGGGATGCTGTTGTTTTTCCTGCTGGCGCTGGATTTTCAGACAAACTACCGGCTCAGGCTGACACGGGGGGCGCGCGCATGATCTTGGGGTCAATCAATCCGGCGGTTTTGTTCGCTGCGCTGATGGTGGCCGCGACCCCCATTTTGCTGGCCGCCATTGGCGAATTGGTGGTCGAGAAGGCTGGCGTGCTGAACCTGGGCGTTGAGGGGATGATGATCATCGGCGCGGTGACGGGGTTCATCATTGCCGTCAATTCCGGCAGTCCGTTCCTTGGGTTTATTGGCGCGGCGCTGGGCGGGATGGTGCTGTCGCTGTTGTTTGCGCTGCTGACACAGGCGTTGATGACCAATCAGGTGGCGTCCGGGCTAGCGTTAACGTTGTTCGGGTTGGGTCTTTCGGCGCTGATTGGCCAGAAATATGTGGGCATTACACCGCCGCGCACCCCGAAGCTGGATCTTGGCCCGCTATCGGATATTCCGTTTCTGGGGCGTGCGGTGTTTTCGCATGACATCATGGTGTATCTGACGATTGCGCTTGTCGGCGGGGTCTGGTGGTTCCTGAAATACAGCCGCGCGGGCATGATTTTACGCGCGGTCGGCGAAAACCACGATGCGGCGCATGCGCTGGGCTACCATGTCAAGCGTGTGCGGGTGTTCGCCATCATGTTCGGCGGGGCCTGTGCGGGGCTTGGGGGGGCGTATCTATCGTTGATCCGCGTGCCGCAATGGACCGAAGGCATGACCGTGGGCGCTGGCTGGATTGCGCTTGCGCTGGTGGTGTTTGCAAGCTGGCGTCCATGGCGCGCCATGGCCGGGGCATATCTGTTTGGCGGCGTGGTCGTCCTGCAGTTGAATCTGCAAGCCGCAGGCGTGCGAATCCCGGTGGAGTACTTGTCAATGTCGCCCTACCTGATAACCATCGCTGTGCTGGTTATCATTTCCTCCGGCAAGGCGCGCGGGAGTCTGAACGCACCCGGATCGCTGAACCGGCCTTTCCACGCCTCTAGTTGAGGTTACAACTTCGCTGCCAACAGGGAGAATCTGTTTATGAGCTTGAAAAAAACGCTGACTGCCAGTGTGCTGGGTGCGGCACTTGCCGTTCCTGCGCTTGCCGACACAACCAAGGTGGGTTTTGTCTATATCGGCCCGGTGGGCGACCATGGCTGGACCTACACACATGATGTGGCGCGCCTTGCCCTGGAAGAAGAATTGGGCGACGCGATTGAAACCACCTATGTCGAAAATGTCGCCTATGGTGCAGATGCAGAACGCGTCATGACACAAATGGCGCTGTCGGGCACGGACCTGATTTTCGCCACATCCTTCGGCTATGGGCCGGACATGAATACAGTTGCTGCGCGCTTCCCGGATGTGAAATTCGAACATGCGACGGGCTATATTCAGGAAACCGACAATGTCGGCCTGTATAATGCCCGCTTTTACGAAGGGCGCGCGGTCATCGGGCATATCGCGGGCAAGATGACCCAGACCAACAAGGTGGGCTATATCGCGTCCTTCCCCATTCCTGAAGTGATCATGGGCATCAATTCCGCCTATCTGCACGCCAAGGCTGTGAACCCCGATGTGGAATTCAACGTGGTCTGGGCCTATAGCTGGTATGATCCCGCACAAGAAGCCGCTGCCGCCGAAGCGCTGATTGAACAGGGTGCTGACATCATCATGCAACACACCGATTCAACTGCGCCGCTGACTGTGGCACAGGATGCAGGGATATTTGCCTTTGGTCAGGCGTCCGACATGTCCGCCTTTGCGCCAGAAGCGCATCTTACAGGGATTACTGATGTCTGGGCGCCATATTATATTGAACGTGTGCAGGCCGTGATTGATGGCACATGGGAAGCGGGCAATGTCTGGCATGGCATCAATGAAGGCATGGTGGGCTTCGCCCCGATGAGTGACCTGATCCCTGAAGACATCCGCGCCGAAGCCGAGGGCATGATCGCTGCAATAGCCGCTGGCGAATACCACCCCTTCACTGGCCCGATCAACCGTCAGGACGGCACACCTTGGCTGGCGGAAGGCGAAGTTGCATCTGATGGCGATTTGCTGACGATGGATTTCTATGTCGAAGGAATTACTTCGGAAATTCCGAACTAGGCTTGCGACAGGTTCCCGTTTTCTGGCCCCCCGGCACCATGTCGGGGGGCTTTCGCATTTCTGGCTGTCCGCATGGCGTACGGGATTGGGTGTTGCAAGGACCAAATCCGACTGATAGTTACTTCTAATAACAGTTTACTTGGTTTCGGGCTTTTGCCCGGCAGCGCGGGGGGCCTGCACAGGCCTTGCTTGTTCGGGCGTATCCGGTTCTGATGAGGGTGCGATGGAAATCTTGAACATGATTGCCTTGGTGACGGGGGGCGGCAGCGGTCTGGGCGCGGCAACTGCGCGCAGGCTTGCGGCGGCGGGCGCACGGGTCGTGGTGCTGGACCGTGGCATGGACAGCGCTGATGCCGTCGCGCAGGACATTGGCGGGCTGGCGGTTGCGGCAGATGTGTCCGATACCGCAAGCGTGGCCGCAGCATTTGCCGCAACGCAATCCGCCTTCGGTTCGGCACCGCGCATCGTGGTCAATTGTGCCGGCATTGGCACTGCGTCGCGTATCCTGCCGCGCGACGGTGACCTGCCGATTGACCTGTTTGAACGCACCTTGCGGGTCAATCTTCTGGGCACATATATTGTGCTGTCCCATGCCGCCAAGGGCATGGCGGCCATGGACCCGGTGGACAGTGACGGTGCGCGTGGCGTGATCGTGAACACCACATCTGTGGCATGGCAGGACGGGCAAATCGGGCAGGCGGCCTATGCCGCGTCCAAGGGGGGGGTGGCGTCCCTGACCCTGCCTGCCGCGCGCGAACTGGCGCGGGTGGGCATTCGTGTCATGGCGGTGGCACCGGGGTTGTTTGAAACCGGAATGAGTGCGGGACTGACCCCTGAAATTCGCGCCTCGTTGGAATCCAGCCTGCCGTTTCCGTCACGCCTTGGCCATCCGGACGAATTTGCGATGCTGGTCCAGCAGATTGTGGAAAACCCGATTCTGAATGGCGAAATCATCCGCCTTGATAGCGCTGTCCGTTTGGCGCCCAAATAAGGACACCGGAAATGACGCCGTTTACTGCCCCTGTTGATGACATTCTTTGGTCGCTTGACTTCGCTGGTGCCGCTGCAACCCCGGATTGGGATGGCGAACTGGCCGCCGAGATTGTCCAGCATTTCGCGGCTTTTGCCGAAGGTCGCATAGCGCCCCTTGATGAAGCAGGCGACAGGCAGGGGTGTCGTTTGCAAAACGGGCGCGTGGTCATGCCCGACGGGTTTGATGCGGTGTTTCGGGATATGGCGGCGGATGGCTGGCAGGGCCTGACCGCGCCTGAAGCCTTCGGCGGCCAAGGGGTGGGCGGCGCGGTTCACGCTGCGGTGTCGGAAATTTTTTCGGGCGCATGCCATTCCCTGCAAATGGTGACAGGGCTTGTGCCCGGTGCAATCCGCCTGCTTATGCAATACGGCAATGCCGATCAGCAGGCCCGCTTTATTGCGCCACTGGTAACAGGCGACTGGCTGGCGACCATGTGCCTGACCGAACCGGGGGCAGGGTCCGACTTGTCGGGCGTGCGCACCAAGGCGGAAAATACCGCGCAAGGCTGGCGCATCACGGGTGAAAAGATATTCATTTCCGGCGGTGACCAGAACCTGAGTGACAATATCCTGCATCTGGTTCTGGCCCGGACTGGCCCTGATGGCATCCGGGGGCTTAGCCTGTTCGCCTGTCCGGCGGTGCTGGCAGACGGGGCGCGCAATTCAGTGACTGTCACCCGGATTGAAGAAAAGATGGGCCTGCATGCCTCGCCTACCTGCCAGATGGCCTTTGACGGGGCGCAGGGCGAATTGATCGGCGCACCCGGCCAAGGGCTGGCGGCCATGTTCACCTTGATGAACCACGCCCGCCTTGATGTCGCCTTGCAGGGCGTGGCCCATGCCGCGCGCGCGCATGCCGCCGCCGCCGCCTATGCCGCGCAGCGCGTGCAGGGGCGTGGTGCGGATGGGCGCCCCGTCACACTTGACCGCCACGCCGATGTGCGCCGCATGATTGACCGGGCCGATGCGCTGGCGGTGTCCGCGCGCGCGCTGACGCATTCCGCACTGGTCGCATTGGAAACCGGAAATCATGCGCTGGCAGATTTCCTGACACCTGTTGCCAAGGTTTGCGGGTCTGATGCCGGAACGCAAGCCGCTGAACTGGCCATTCAGGTGCTGGGGGGGTACGGCTATCTGCATGAATACCGCGTGGAACAAACCTACCGCGATGCGCGCATCTGCGCGATTTATGAAGGTGCGAACGGTATTCATGCCACCACACTTGCCACGCGCGGCCTGAAGCATGACGGTGGCGCGCAAGCTGACGCCTTTGCCGCGTGGATTGGCCAGATTGCCGATAACCTGATGTCAGACTCCCTTCGGGACGGGTTGCGCGCATGGACCGACCTGCGTGCGGATACAGCTGCGCGCCCGCGCGAGTTGGCCAGCGAATTCATGCAGGTGACGATCGCGCTCGCCGATCTGGCGTTCTGGCTGCGCGCGCAGGCAGATGACAGCACGCCCGCCCGCATTCAGGCCCTTGCCAAACAGCGCTGTCTGTTGCTGCCGGGGCAGATTGCCCATCTTGCCAATCAGGCGCAGATCATCAGCCGGATGGACGCCGCGCAGTAACGCGCGTTCATATGTCCTTGGGGGCGGGCGCGGAAAACAAACGCTGCAGTGCCGCCACCATGGCGGTGCTTTCGGGGCTTGGCGGTGTGTCGGCACGGGTGCAAATGCCCACAGGACCGGCCATAAGGCTGGTTCCCAGATCAAGCGCGCGCAAGCTGCCCTGCCGGATTTCATCGCTGACAACCCCAGCAGAAATGAACCAGACCGCATCGGACATCTGCACCACCTTGCGCCCGAAGGCAAGCGACACACTTTCAAACGCGGCCGGTGCATGTTGCAACCCGATGCTAAGCAGATAGGACTGCACCGCCGGTGCAATGACCGCCCCGCCTGGCGGCAGCACCAAGGGAAATTTACCCAGGTTTTCTGCCACTGCGCCGGTTTTGGTCAGCGGGTGGCCCGGGCGCACCACCAGCACAACCTGTTCCGAATATAGTTGCTGGAAGGCAAGCCCCGTCATTTGTCCGGGATTGGGCATGCGCCCCACCGTCAGGTCAAGGGCGCCTTCGCGCAGTTGTGACAGCAGCACCCAGTTTGGTCCTGTTGACACACGCAAGGTGCAATTGGGCATGTCCTGATAAAAGGCCAGCGCAGCGCGCGGAAACACATCTGTTGCCACAGTGGGCAGAATGCCCACAACCAGTCTGGTCACACGTTCAGGGGCATTGCGCGCAAGGCTTTGGGCGCGTTCAAGTGCCAGCATGGCCCCGCCTGCATGTTGCTGGAACAGCTTGCCCGACGGGGTCAGCACCAGTCTGCGGCCTGTGCGGTCAAACAGGGGCACGCCCAGAATATCTTCCAGTTCGCGGATGGTTTTGGACGCCGCCGGTTGGGAAACATGCAACGCGGTTGCGGCCGCGCTCAGGCTTTCCAGCCGCGCGGTTTCCAGAAAACAGCGCAAATGGCGCAGGCGCAGGCGTGGGTCCATGGGGTGCCCTTGGGGTTATGGTGTCGCATTGCTATGTATCTAGCGTGATTTCAGGCGCGTTGTAAAACACAGCGCCCGCCCCTATCGCCCGTGACGGATGCGGGCATATATCCTGCTGGCCATGAAGAAGGCGCTTAGCCCCGCAAGCGCCAGAACCAGCGGGTTTTCAAACCGCGACACCACCCATGCATGCATGATGGCAATGAATGCTGTGGGCCAGACCAGCAAATGCAGCTTCTTCCAGACAGGAAACCCCAAAATGCGCGGGGCCGCGTCAACTGATGTCAGCGCAAGAGGCAGCATCAGCAAAAGGGCAGCAAGCCCAAGCTGAAGATGCAGCATCTTGCGCAGTTCATCGGCTGCGAATTCAATGAACCCGCCTTGGTCCAGAAGCAGCCATATGCTGGCATGCGCCAGCGCATACAGAAATGTCCAAACGCCAAGCGGGCGACGCGCGGCAAATAAGGCACGCCAGTTCGTCAGAAAATGCGCAAACCCCAGCGCAAGGGTGGCCATCAGCAAAAGCAGGGCAAACCGCCCGGTCTGGTGCAACAGCACTTCTGCGGGCACAACGCCCAGGGTGCCGCGCTGCCATTGCCAATACAGCCACGCGCCCGGCAGGGCACCTGCCAGCCAGGTGGCCCAGCGTATTACACCCGTCATTGTGCCTGCCGGTTTCAATAGTTCTGTTCCAGATCCATGCCTGCATACAGATCGGCAACAAGATCGCCATAGCCATTGAACATTTCGGTTCTGATGCGGGTTCCGTCATGCAGGCGCCGTTCTGTGGCCTGATGCCAGCGCGGGTGGCGCACTGACGGGTTCACATTCGCGTAAAACCCGTATTCGCGCGGCGACTTGGCGTGCCATGTCGGCACAGGTTGGTCCGCCAGAAGGGAAATGCGCTTGATGGATTTGATGGATTTGAACCCGTATTTCCATGGCACCACCAGCCGGATGGGGGCACCGTTCTGGTTTGGCATCCGCTCGCCATACATCCCCACGGCCAGAAATGTCAGCGGGTGCATCGCTTCGTCCAGGCGCAGCGCTTCGGTATAGGGCCAGTCCAGCAGCGTCCGCGCCTGTTGCGGCATCACCGACATATCGTCAAAGGAGTCGAACTGCACATAGCGCGCCCCCGATTGCACCCCCACATGCGCCAGCAGGTCGGCCAGCGGAAACCCGATCCACGGAATGACCATTGACCACGCTTCCACACAGCGCAGGCGGTAAATGCGTTCCTGCAGCGGGAAACGGCGCAGCAGGTCGTCCATATCCATCGGGCCGGGGGTGTCTGCCAACCCGCCTATGTCCACGGACCAAGGGTCGGTTTGCAGCCTATGGGCGTGCTGTGCTGGGTCATCCTTGGCCGGGCCAAATTCGAAGAAATTGCAATAGCCGGTTGCGACCTCTTTTGTGGTCAGGGCTTCATCGGTGGAATAGGGGCCGGGGGCCACATCCGCCATGACATCCGCGCGTGCAGTCATCGGCAAACCCGACAGGCCAAACGCCACGCCAGCCCCAAGCCCGGCGATAACGGCACGCCGGTTCAGAAAGGCCGCTTTCGGGGTGATTTCGGTTGCGCGGGGTATGGGGTAGCAAAATTTCGGCATTGTCACTGTTCTTGGTTGCAAGGCGGGCAAAAGAGGCGCTGTCTGGAAGACACAAGCAAACACGCACGGGGCAGGCTTGGCACCTGGCCCCGTGCAAGTGTCCCATAAATTCACAGCGCGATGTTTGATCTGGGTCAAGCCCGCGCCCATAAGGCCGGCCCTGACCCGCGCGGTTGCGTGATCAGGCCATCACTTTTGCGATGGCTTGGGCCAGAACCGGAATTGTCTGGCTGTTCAGCCCCGCCATATTGGTGCGCCCGTCCCATAACATATAGATACCATGATCCGCGCGCAGGCATTCGACCTGTGCGCCGGTCAGCGGCAGAAGCGAGAACATGCCCTGTTGGTGTTCAATCGCGTCAAACCTGCTTGCGCCAGTTTCTGCACGCAGCGCCGCAGCAAGGATGCGGCGGTTTTGGGCGACACGGGTGCGCATGTCTTCAAGTTCGGTCTGCCAGACATGTTTCAGCGCGGTGTCATTCAGAATGGTGCTGACCACGCGCCCGCCATGATCAGGGGGAAATGCGAAATTCTGGCGGTTCAGACTGGCCAGCGCGCCCGCCAGACGGGCCTTGTGCGCTTCGGGCACAATGGCCATCGCCACCCCCACACGTTCGCGGTACAGCCCGAAATTCTTGGAACAACTGGCGGCAACCAGAACTTCCGGCAGTCGCGCGGCCAGATGGCGCAGCCCGCCTGCATCGGCGTTCACCCCTTCGCCAAAGCCCTGATAGGCCATATCCACGAAGGGCACAGCGCCGGTGCGATCCAGCAACGCGGCCATTTCGGCCCAATCCTGCACGCTTAGGTCAATGCCGGTGGGGTTGTGGCAGCAGCCGTGCAGCAGCACCACATCCCCGGGCGCCACGCCCGCCAGATCTGCGAACATGCCATCGCGGTCCAGCATTGCCCCCGCCGCATCCTGATAGCGGTAAGGGCGCGGTTTCAGGCCCGCCGCAGCGATCAGGGGTGCGTGGTTCGGCCATGTCTGCGCGCTTATCCAGATTGTGGCGTCGTCCCGCACAAGGCGGACCAGTTCGGCAATCTGGCGCACCGCCGCAGTGCCGCCCGGTGTGCCCACCGCGGCCACCCGCGCGTGGGGCACCGCGCCGCCCAGCAGCAACCCTTCCATGGCGTCAAGAAACGCCGTATCACCGGCAAGGGACAGGTAAGTTTTGCTTTCCTGCGTGGCGACAATATGCGCCTCGGCCTGTTTTACGGCCTGCATGACAGGGGTGCGCCCGGCCTCATCGCGGTAGACGCCCACGCCAAGGTCGATCTTGCCCATGCGCGGATCAGCCGCAAAGGCCTGCATCAGGGCAATGATCCCGTCAAGCTTGGGGTCGGGCAGGATTTCGAACATCTTGGGCACCTTAGCTGGTGGCAGGGGTCCAGTCACGGACTAGAACGCGCGCGCGTTCTTCCTGCCGGACAGGGGTAAATCCGTATTTCTGATATTGAACCAGCGCGCGCGGATGGTCCAGCGTGCAGGTGTTCACGGTCAGCTTTTGCAGACCTTCGCGCTCCCATGCGGTCAGAATGGCGGTGCGCAACATCCACGCCCCCAGTCCGCGCCCGACGCTTTCGGGCACCAGCCCGAAATAGCACAACTCGCAGGAGGTCTGCTCTCGCCAGTCCAGCAGGAAAAAACCCTGCGGCCATCCCTTGTCGATCAGCGAATACAGCGCAACATCGGGGGAATTCAGCCAATCGGCAATCTGGTCATCTTCGCTGCTATGAATGTCCGTCCACGCGTAATCCTGCCCGACCGCATCATAGAGCGCGCGAAAATACCATACAGGCGGGGTGTCGGCCTTCAGCAGGGCACCGGACATACCGTTTGGCGTGGGGGGCCAGCCATAACCGGGGCGTTGCGTCATTTCCAGAAAAGTGACTGTGTAGGGCACAGTCTGACCCGCGCGAAAGCCTGTCATCCGGTTTCTACCTTCAGGTCGGGGAACATGCCCCATTCCGCCCATGACCCGTCATAAAGCGCATGGTTGCGATGGCCCAGTATTTCCAACCCAAGGCTAAGGACCGCCGCTGTAATGCCCGACCCGCAGGTGGTAATAACCGGGCGTTCCAGATCGACGCCAGCATCGTTGAACGCAGCGCGCAACGCATCGCCCGTTTTCAGGGTGCCATCCGCCTGCAGCAGGTTGGAAAACGGCAGGTTCAGTGCGCCCGGCATATGGCCTGCCCGCAATCCTTCGCGCGGTTCCGGTTCATCCCCGCGAAAGCGCGCGGCGGCGCGTGCATCCACAATTTGCCAGTCGCCCAGCTTTACGGCGGCAGCGACCTGCGACACATCCTTGACCAGATGGGCCTGACGCTGGACTGTCATGTGGCGTTCACGCAGCAGGGGGGGCATATCCTCGATCGCGCGCCCTTCGGCCTGCCATTTGGGAAAACCGCCGTCCAGCACCGCGACATCGGTTTTCCCCATCAGGCGAAACAGCCACCACACGCGCGCAGCGGAAAACAGCCCCGCGCCGTCATAGATGACCACCTGATGGCCATCGCCCACCCCCATGGCGCGCAGGCGCGACATGAATTTTTCCACAGGGGGCGCCATATGCGGCAATGCAGACCGGTGGTCGCTGATGTCATCAATATCGAAGAAGCGGGCACCGGGAATGTGTCCTGCGTCATATTCGGCGCGCGCATCGCGGTTCTGCGCGGGCATATACCAGCTTGCATCCAGAATGCGCAGGTCAGGGTCATTCAGGTGGGCGGCAAGCCAGTCGGTTGACACACGCGTTTTCGGATCATCGACCATGAAATCCCCCAAGCCGGAAAAGCAGATACATAACACCTACCCAGCAGGCGGGCGCGTTGCAAGCATGCAGGCGGGGCTTTTCCCCGGCTGCAGCATTGGGTATGCAGTTTCGCATGAGTGACAGTCTGATAGAAGTCTATGACCGCAAGGTTGAACAGGGCCTGCTGCGCCCTGATGCCGCACAGCGCGGCGCGCTGCCCTGTTTTGCCGAAGTGCTGGCATACCTGCGCAAACCCGCCCCCAAGGCGGGATTGATGGGATTGCTGGCGCGGCGCAAACCCGAACCGCCACCGGGGTTGTATTTATGGGGGGGCGTCGGGCGCGGGAAATCCATGCTGATGGATCTGTTCGTCGCACATGTGGATGATGTGCCCAAACGGCGCGTTCATTTCCACGCCTTCATGCAGGAAATCCATGAAGGCATGCATGCTGCCCGCAAAACCGGCACATCTGATGCCCTGGCCCCGGTTGCGGACAATGTGGCGCGGCAGGTGCGGTTGCTGGCATTTGACGAAATGCAGATCACCGACATCACCGACGCGATGATTGTGGGCCGCTTGTTTGAACGGCTGATGGCGGCGGGCGTGGCGATTGTGACTACATCCAACAGGGTGCCCGATGACCTGTACAAGAACGGGTTGAACCGTGCGCTGTTCGTGCCGTTCATTGACATGATCAAAACCAACATGATTGTGCATGAACTGGTTTCGGAAACCGATTACCGCCAGCACCGACTGGCCGGGGCGCAGGTGTATTTCAGCCCCGCCGATGCGCAGGCGCGCAGCGAAATGGGCCGCATCTGGGACGAGCTGACCGGGCATGATGCCGGCCAGCCCCTGACGTTGACGGTCAAGGGTCGCGAGGTGGTGATTGCGCAGGCGCATAACGGGGTGGGCCGCGCCAGTTTCTGGGATTTATGCGGAAAACCATTGGGCGCGGCGGATTATCTGGCGATTGCGGGCGCGTTGCGGGTGCTTATGATGGACGACATCCCGTATCTGTCGGCCACCAATTACAACGAGGCCAAGCGGTTTGTTACCTTGATTGATGCGCTATATGAAGCGCGCGTGCGGCTGATTGCGTCAGCCGCAGCCCAGCCAGAACAGCTTTATCGTGAAGGCACCGGCGCGTTCGAGTTTGAACGCACTGCCAGCCGCCTGCGCGAAATGCAAGGCGCGGATTGGGCCGCGGACTGACCTGTTAGGGGGAACGATCCCGCCCCCCATCGAGGGGGGCAGGATCGTGGGCGCGCGTTACGCGCCCGGCCCCGCCGCAGATGATGCGCGCAGCCGCCCCACCGCCCAGCGCGCGGCATCGGCAACTGTGGTGTCAGGGTCATCGCATAGCGTCAAAGCTACGGGCAGCAAGCGCGGTGTGTCGGAATTGCCGATGGCATACAGCACGTTGCGCACAAACCTGTTGCGCCCGATGCGCTTGATGGGAGAACCTGAAAACATGGTCCGAAACCCCGCATCATCAAGGCCCGCCAATGTGCCCAGATCTGGCGCGATCAGCCCGTCGCGCGCGGCATATTTCGCCTCGGATGCGGATTGTGCGAATTTGTTCCACGGGCACACGGCAAGGCAATCATCGCAGCCATAAATGCGGTTGCCCAGTTTTTCGCGCAGGTCCAGCGGGACGGGGCCATGATGTTCGATGGTCAGGTAGGAAATGCAGCGCCGGGCATCCAGTTGGAAGGGTGCCGGAAAGGCACTTGTGGGGCAAATATCCAGACAGGCACGGCAGGACCCGCAATTTTCCCGCGCGGGTGTGTCGGCGGGAAGGTCCAGTGTTGTGAACACGGCCCCCAGAAAGAACCAGTTGCCCAATTCCCGCGACAGAAGGTTGGTATGCTTGCCCTGCCAGCCCAGCCCCGCCGCCGCTGCCAGCGGTTTTTCCATAACCGGGGCCGTGTCGACAAACACCTTGATTTCCCCGCCTGCGTGGTCAATCAGCCAGCGGCCCAACCGCTTCAGGCGCTTCTTGACGACATCATGATAATCGCGTCCCAGCGCATAGGCGGAAATCACGCCACGATCGCGCAGGTCCAGCAGGTCCAGCGGGTTATGCGCGGGCGTATAGCTTTCGGCCAGCATGACAACCGACCGCGCCGCCGGCCAAAGTGCCGCTGGATTTCCGCGCCATTCCATGCGCTCGGCCATCCAGCCCATCTGGCCATGCCGCCCCTGATCCACAAAATCCCCCAGCCGTGCGGGGGCGGCGGGAATGGCGTCAGGCTTTGTCACGGCACAGGCGCAAAAGCCCATATCCTGCGCCATCTGCCGGATGTCGGATTTCAGTGTCTCGCTCATATGCCCCAGATGGGCCAAACCACCCTAAAAATCCAGATCTGTGTAATGCGCGGGCGGCGGAAAGCCGGGCAGCTGGTCGGCCAGAAGCGTGCGAAAGGCGGGGCGCGATTTCAGTTTCGCATACCATTCATGCACCAGGGCCGAACGCTGCCAGTCCACATCATTGATATAATCCAGACAGGACAGATGCGCCGCAGCGGTAAAATCTGCCAGCGTCATGTCATTTCCCGCCAGCCAGCGGCGCTGGCCAAGCAGCCAGTCCATATAATCCAGATGAAACTTGATCTTGGCGGAACCCGTCTTGATGGCCTGCGAATCCGGATAGCCGCGTTTCATGATCTTCTTGTTGACGCGTTCATACAGCAGGTTTGCCGTCACCTCGGAATGGAATTTGTCGTCAAACCATGTGCACAGGCGGCGCACTTCGTAACGGGCCTCGGGGGATTTGGGCAGCAAGGGGGGCAGCGGCACCATATCTTCGATATATTCGCAAATGGCGTGGCTTTCGGTCAGCAGCTTTCCATCATAGCGCAGCACAGGCACCTTGCCCGCAGGATTGCGGCGCATAAACTCGGCGCTGGGTTCCCAGAAGCGTTCCTCGATCAATTCCACGTCGATACGCTTTTCTGCCAGCGTCAGGCGCAATTTGCGGCAAAAGGGCGAAAGGGGAACGTGATACAGGCGTGCCATGGGGGGTGTTGGGCTTTCTTGCTTGGTTTGCCCTTCTGTAGCCGCGGTGGCGGCTGGAATTCAACCGCTTATGCAATCGGCGCGGCCATCGCGGGCAATGGTTGCGGCCCCGTCCATGATGGATGCGGTGCGCCTGCGCAGAAAATCACTGGGATTGGCGGCGTTGCGGGCCTTGGGGGCGGGCAGGACTGCTGCAAGGCGCGCCGCCTGCGTTGGGGTCACATCTGCGGCACCGACACCGAAATAGTGCCGCGCAGCCGCTTCAACGCCGAAAACCCCTTCGTCGAATTCGGCCATGTTCAGATAGATTTCCAGAATGCGCGTCTTGGGCCATAGCCCCTCAATCAACAGGGTAAACCCTGATTCCAGTGCCTTGCGCGACCAGTCGCGGCCATGCCATAAAAACACGTTCTTGGCGGTTTGTTGCGACAGGGTGGACGCGCCGCGCGTGCTGCCGGCCGCAATGACCTTGCGGATTTCGGCCATGTCGAACCCCCAATGCAGGCAGAAATTCGCATCTTCGGCGGCAATGACAGACCGCGCCATGACAGGCGCGATACGGTCCATCGGCACCCATTGGCGCTGGATTTCGCCAAGGCGGCGGTATTCCTGAAAGATATAAATGCCGCCGGGCGGGGGGATGATGCGATACAGCAGCACCCACACCACCGAAACCAAAAGCACAACCCCCAGCCCGCGGACCAGCCACCAGCGGATGTGGCGCAGCATATGGGCCGTGCCCATCAGCGCCCCGTTCGCGGCATTGCGCGGCGGGGGCTTGGCTGGCTTTCGGGATTTAGCGGTTTTGCGGGCCATGGGGTCAGATATTCATGACTTGCAGGGCCGGTCAATCATCACGACACTTAACGCGACAACCCCGCCGCAAGCGACGGTTGGTCAAGGGAGGCAAAGCCGTAATGGCGCAGCCAGCGTAGGTCGGATTCAAAGAACGCGCGCAAGTCCGGGATGCCGTATTTCAACATGGCAATCCGGTCGATCCCAAGGCCAAAGGCGAAGCCCTGCCATTCATTGGGGTCAATCCCGCCCGCCTGCAACACTTTGGGGTGAACCATGCCAGACCCCAGAATCTCCAGCCAGTCCTTGCCTTCGCCAATCTTCAGCTGGCCGCCTTCCCAGGAACACCGAATGTCCACTTCTGCCGACGGTTCCGTGAACGGGAAATGCGACGCGCGGAAACGCAGTTCCACTTCATCCACCTCGAAGAACGCGCGGCAGAATTCTTCCAGTGTCCATTTCAGTTGCGCCATGGAAATGTCGCGGTCAATGGCCAGCCCTTCGACCTGATGGAACATGGGCGTATGGGTCTGGTCCATGTCCATGCGGTACACACGGCCCGGCGCAATCACGCGAATAGGCGCGCCCTGATCCTGCATCGCGCGGATTTGCACAGGGCTGGTATGGGTGCGCAGCACATGCGGCGGGCGGTTGTCGCCATCTGCGCGGTGCATGAAAAACGTGTCATGTTCCTGCCGCGCGGGGTGTTCGGGTGCAATGTTCAGCGCGTCGAAATTATACCAGTCCGATTCGATTTGCGGCCCTTCCGCGACCGAAAACCCCATATCGGCAAAAATCGCCGTCAATTCGTCCATGACCTGACTGATGGGGTGGATGGTGCCCATGGGGCGGGGGCGGCCGGGCAGCGTGACATCCAGCCATTCCGATTTCAGGCGCGCATCAAGGGCCGCATCTTCCAGCGCGGATTTGCGCGCTTTCAGGGCTGCATCCACCTCGGTCTTCAGGGCGTTCAGTGCGGGGCCTGCACTTTGGCGTTCCTCGGCACTCATCTGGCCCAGTTCGCGCATTTTCAGGCTGATTTCGCCTTTCTTGCCCAAGGCGGCCAGACGCACAGTTTCCAGCGCGTCCGCATCCGGGGCCGCGCTGATCTGTTCCAGATATTTGCCGCGAAGCGTTGCGATTGTGTCCATGACATGCCCTTTTGCGCCAGTATGCGTTGCGTGTGGGCATAGTGTGCCCCGCGCGCGAATGCAAGACGGGCGCACGCGCGGGGTATGGCGTTACAGTTCCAGCAACCGCGCTGCGATTGTGAAATAGATGATAACGCCCAGAACATCTGCGATGGATGTAACCAGCGGGCCGGACGCCGCGGCAGGGTCGCGGTCGATCTTGGCAAAGATGAAGGGCAGGCACATGCCGATCAAGGCGCCCATCACCACAATTGTGATCATGGCCGAAGCGACAACCAGCGCAATTTCAGGCCCCCCCCGCCACACGCCAATGATGGACACTGCAAACGCCATTGTCAGGCCAAGGGCCAGCGCAATAAGCGTTTCACGCGCCAGCAGACGCCCGAAATCCGTGGGGCGCACGTCCCCTGTGGCCAAGGCGCGGACCATCAGCGTGGCCGATTGCGTACCCGCATTTCCCCCCGATGCAATCAGCAGGGGCAGAAAGAACAGAAGCGACAGATGCGCGGCAATCGTTTCTTCGAAATAGGCAATGCCCGCCCCCGAAAAGATATTTCCGAAAACCAGCAACACCAGCCAGAAAATCCGCGCCCGATACAGCGTGGCAATCGTGGCTTCGGCAACCGACATATCCAGCGGTTGCACGATGGACCCTTTGTGGAAATCCTCGGTGACTTCTTCTTCGGACACGTCCATGGCGTCATCTGCGGTCACAATGCCCACCAGGCGGTCGTTGTCATCCAGCACGGGCAGGGCCAGCAGGTCATAGCGCGCAATCAGGCGGGCGGCTTCTTCCTGTTCTTCATGGACGCGCACGAAAACAGGTTCTGTGTCCATGATTTCCGAAACACGCTGCCGGGGCCGCGCGGTCAGAATGTCGCGCAGACTGACCACCCCCAGCAATTCGCGCGATTCGCCAACGATATACGCAGAATAGATGGTTTCTGCATCAAAAGCCTGGGTGCGCAGCGCCTCAATGGCCTGACTGGATGTCATGTCAGGGGTCACAACAGCATAATCCGATGTCATGACAGAACCCACGGTCCATTCCTCGTAGGAGGCAAGACGCCGCAAATCCTCTCGTTCGGCCTTGGATAGCGCAGGCAGGATGGCTTCTTGCGCTTCTTCGTCCAGTTGTTTGAACAAATCCGCGCGTTCATCATGGCTCATCGCGGTCATCAGCGCGACAAGATCGCCCTTGCGGCTGCGCGTGGCCACGCTGACTTGTGATGACGGGCGCAGATAGCCGATAAGTTCGGCCTGATCATGCAGCGCCAGCAGGCGCAACACAGCCAGATCACTTGTTTCGTCCAATTGCTCGATCAAGGCGGCGACATCTGCCAGTTCCAATGTCTCCATGAACTGGCGTATTTCGTCTGTCCTGCCTTCTTTCAACAGGCGCGCGACTTCGATCGCAATCAATGCGGCGTCTATCCCGGCATTCTGGGACGCAGAATCGAAGCGGTATTCTGAAAGTGGTGTCTGAAGTGTCATTGCCGACCCCCTTGCGTGCCAGACACGGCAGGGGCGGCGTGCCGGGTCAGCCCCGGATGGCAGCCCGCGCCATGCGCGGTGATACGTCAGCCCGAAGGCCGGTTTTGTGTTTCGGGCGCATCATCTGCGCCCGCCTAGAACTGCCGTCCATTTTGGTCCCGATTGGTTGCGCCAGCGAATGCCGCTGACAGGGGTGATTTACGGTCAAGTGATGGTGTTGTCAAACCCGGACAGTGCGCGGCCTTGTCCGGGCAAGTTGGTTTTTGATCATATGCTCAGACAGATATACTTCATTTCAAGGAAGTCATCGATGCCATGCCGCGACCCTTCGCGCCCCAGTCCCGATTGTTTGACCCCGCCAAAGGGCGCAAGTTCTGTTGAGATGATGCCGGTATTGACGCCCACAATCCCGTATTCCAGCGCTTCTTGCACCCGCGTGATGCGGCCCATGTCGCGGGCATAGAAATAGCACGCCAGTCCGAATATCGTATCATTGGCAAGGGCGATGGCTTCTTCCTCGGTGTCGAACTTGAACAGTGGTGCCAGCGGCCCGAAGGTTTCTTCCTGCGCCACCTTCATGGATTGGGTAACGCCGGTGGCAACTGTCGGCTGGAAGAATGTGCCGCCCAGCTTATGACGCTGCCCGCCGGTTACAATGGTGCCGCCATTCTTCAGCACATCGCGGATGTGCTCCTCGACTTTTTCGACAGCGCTTTCATTGATCAGCGGGCCAGCAGACACGCCGTCCTCCATGCCATCGCCCACCTTCAGCTTGGACACAGCTTCGGCCAGCTTTTGGGCAAAGGCATCATATACCCCCGCCTGCACATAGATGCGGTTCGCGCACACGCAGGTCTGGCCGTTATTGCGGAATTTGGACGTCATCGCCCCCTCTACCGCCTTGTCCAGATCGGCATCATCGAACACGATGAAAGGGGCGTTGCCGCCCAATTCCATGGAACATTTCATAACCTGATCGGCCGATTGGCGCAGCAGGATGCGCCCCACCTCGGTGGACCCTGTGAAGGTCAGTTTGCGCACTGCCGGATTTTCGCAAAATTCCTTGCCAATGTCGGATGCGCGGCTGGACGGGATCACGGATAACAGCCCCTTGGGCACGCCCGCGCGTTCGGCCAGCACAGCCATTGCCAGCGCCGAAAGCGGTGTTTCCGCCGCCGGACGCGCAACAAACCCGCAGCCCACCGCCAGCGCCGGTGCAACCTTGCGTGCAATCATCGCGTTGGGAAAGTTCCATGGCGTAATGGACGCAGCAACGCCTATGGGCTGGCGCAACACCGTGATACGCTTGTCGGGCTGGTGGCCGGGTATTGTTTCGCCATACACGCGCTTGGCTTCTTCGCCGAACCATTCAATGAAACTGGCACCATAGGCAATTTCGCCGCGCGCCTCGGACAGGGGTTTGCCCATTTCGGCAGTCAGAATCAGCGCCAGATCTTCCTGATTGTCCATCATCAGATCGAACCATTTGCGCAGCACGCCAGCGCGGTCCTTGCCGGTGCGCGCGGCCCAGCCATGGCGCGCCTTGTCTGCAGCGGCAATGGCACGCGCGGTTTCTGCGCGCCCCAGATCGGCAACTTGGGCAATCACATCGCCGCGCGCGGGGTTGCGCACATCGAAGCGCGCGCCATCATCTGCATCCACCCATTCCCCCCCTACGAAGGCACGGGTTTCCAGAAGGGACGGATCGCGCAACATGTTCAGAAGGTTTGTCGGGGTGTCGGTCATTCTGTTTCAACCTTTCTGGTGTTCTTGTGCTGTCTTCGCCGGACTATCTGCCGGTATGGTAATGATCTTTTAAACAGATTGCGACACCCTGTCGGGGATTGTTGCCTGTGTCCGGCCGTCTTGTGGCGGATGCGGGACCTAAGGCGGGTGTGGTGGGTCATGTGTCCAAAAGATAACTCCGATACGGCAAGTGGCGCTGTAGCAGAACGCGCCTATGCGGAAATGGTTGCGCGCCATGCCCCCGACGGGGTGATCATAAGCGGGCCGGACAGGCTGGCGCTATGGGTCAACCCCGCCTTCACCGCGCAAACCGGATATGGAATTGACGACCTGCACGGCAAGGCTGTGGTTGATGTGCTGCGCGGTGCGGAAACCGACCGCAAGTGCCTGCAACATGTGGATATTGCCTGCACCCAACGCCGCGAAGTTCACACGGAATTGCAGCTTTATGCCCGCGATGGCCGTGTTTTCTGGGTGGATCTGAAGATTACCCCGGTTTTCGACGCACTTGGTGTGCACACGCATTTCATCGCGCATATGCGCGACATCACTGAACGCAAGAAGCTGGAACACCAGAACGACGAAATGCGGCAGGCCGAAGAACTGCGCCAGTCTGAACGCCAACTTCTGGCGCTGACCAGCGAATGGCTGTATTCCGCGAAATCCTTTGATGAACTGCTTATGGTGGTGCAGCGTGCAATGCATACGCTGATTCCGGAAGCCGACGGGGCGCTGTATATCTATGGCACGTCGCGCAGCACCCTCGACCTGGCGACAAGTTGGGGCACCATTCCCGAATTTCCCCCCCATATTCTGCCGGATGATTGCTGGGCGCTGCGGCGGGGGCGGGCCTATGCCTATGGGCTGAAGCCAATCCAGTTCACTTGCGACCATGTCACCAAACCGGGCACGCCATATTTCTGCCTGCCGATTATCGCACATGGCGAAACCATCGGGCTATTGCACATCATCTTTGACGGGTTCGAAGAAGACGGGCTTATGCGCCATATGCGCGAGGATGTGCTGCGCAACCGCTGGGATGTGTCGCTGATCTGCGCCGAACAGATCAGCCTTGCGATTGCGAATGTCCGGTTACGGCAGGAACTGCATGACAAATCCATGCGCGATGCGCTGACGGGGCTGTGGAACCGGCGGTGGTTCATGGACCGCGCCCTGCGCGATTTCGCCATGGCCGAGCGCGAGGGGCGCGAGATTGGTCTGATCATGCTGGATGTCGACCATTTCAAGGCGTTCAATGACCAGTTCGGGCATGATGCAGGCGATCTGGTCCTGCGCGAAGTGGGCGCCATACTGGCGCGTGCCGCCACTGAAATGATACACCCCTGCCGCCTTGGCGGAGAGGAGTTTGTGATTCTGTGCGCAGATATGCCCCCTGCAGATGTGGCCGCGCTGGCAGACCGGATTCGTGCCGCACTTCAGGCATTGCGCCTGTCGAATGCAGGCATCGAATTGCCAGAGGTGACGGTTTCCGCAGGCGGGGCCATGTTCCCCGCGCAGGGCCGCAGCGTGGAAGATGTGTTGAAAGCAGCAGATCAGGCACTGTATCTGGCCAAGGATAACGGGCGCAACTGCACAGTTATGGCGTGAAAACGGGGGCGGTGGCGGTCAGGCACCTGCCACCGAACGCACAAAGCATGTTGCCCAAAACCGGGCACCGGATTTGAGCGTCCCGAACATGCGACATCAATAAGTCAGGGCATGTCCAGTGAATGCCAATGAACGCGAGGTCGTCCAGATCTACCTGCGCGCGCCAAATATGGCCGACCCCACACGCACATGGGTTGCGCCATGCGCGATGGCCGTCTCAAAATCGTCGCTCATGCCCATGGACAGGCTGGCCAGACCGTTGCGCGCGGCCATGTGCGCCAGTGCGTCAAAATGTGCTGCCGGGTCCTCGTCCACGGGGGGGATGCACATCAGCCCCACCACAGGCAGGTCCAATGCGCGACATTGCGCGATGAAATCATCAGCATCATCGGGCAGAATTCCTGCCTTCTGGGGTTCGGCCCCGGTGTTGACCTGCACGAACAGGTCGGGACACTGGCCCATGTCTTGCGCCAGCCGGGCCAGGGTTTGCGCCAATTTGGGGCGGTCCAGCGAATGGATGGCTTGAAACAATTCCATCGCGGCGCGGGCCTTGTTGCTTTGCAGCGGTCCCAGCAGATGCACGTCCAGCGGGCCGAATTCCGCGCGCCAGTCGGGCCATTTTCCGGCTGCTTCCTGCACGCGGTTTTCCCCGAACAGGCGGTGGCCAGCGCGCAGCACGGGCAAAACGCGATCAGCGGGTTGTTCCTTGGACACGGCAATCAGCCGGATGGACGCGCCATCGCGGCCATGGGCGCTGGCGGCGCGGTCAATGCGGGTGGTGATTTCATCAAGGGACATGGGCCGCACCTGTGCTAGAGCATGTTGAACATGCGAATGAACGCGACATGCGCTAATTGCCGAAAAAAACAGGGTGCCCGCGCGGGCGCTGGGCGGGTTTTTCAGCATCAAACCCGAAGCCGAAGCGCGTGCCGCCATCGGTTTGCGCGCTGAACCGGAACTTGACCCTTGCGCGGCTGACGAATTGCGCGCGGCTGGTATTGATGGTGTCGGGGCGGTCGGTCCAGATAACGCCCATGCGGGCATCGCCGGAAATTTGCAGGCCGGGGTTTTCGCGCCAGTCGCGCTGTTGCGCCACAATGGGGGTGGCCAATGCGGTGCCCAACAGGGCCAGCGTTATGACAGCCCGTGCGCGCATTCAGCGCCCGCTGACGCGGCGCACATCATGGCCTGCGCCCATGAAAACCCCGCCAATGCCGTCAAACACTGCCGATGTGGTTTCGCACCCTGCCAGCACGAACACGCCCAACAGGGCGGCCACCAATGTGGACCGGGTGTTGCGGGGGGGGTGGGGAATGGCGTGTTCTTGCCCTGTCATGCTGCCCTGCCTTCTTACGGTTTTTCTTGACCGAAGTATAACAGAGATAGCGGGGGGAATTGAACAGGAAAGCGTGAAAAAAGAAAAGAGCGGGCAAATGCCCGCTCCTTCCCATACGTTCTGATCGGTAAGATCAGAAGCTGAAGTTCAGACCCAGGTCTGCACGTGTGCGGGTGCTGCGTGCTGCTGCAGCAGGGAACGCGCCAACACCGCCAGCACCAGCAACTGCTGCTTGTGCGCCAGCCGAACCTTGACGGGAAACGCCACCAACCAGCTTCGCGCCGCCGCCCAGATCGTAGCTTGCGCCGATACCGTAGTCGGTGCTGCGGAAGCCACGGTTTACGAATGCGGTGACGGTGGTTGCGTCGAATTCACCCGAAACCGACAGGCCATACTGTGTACGACGCGAATTTGCATCGTTGCCCAAGTATGTTCCCAGATCGCCACCAACTTGGCCAGCGATTGCTTTGACCTTGAAGTTGTCCATCGCGTATTCTGCACCGATGATCAGGTGGCTTGCGCTGATCTTGTTGTTGGTTGCAGGGGCTGCGGTGTTGGTGAACTTGCCTTCGGACATTTCATAACCAGCCGACAGGGTGAACCCGTCGATGGAGTATTTCACACCGATTGCAGCCAGTTCGTCTGTGTTGCGTGCTGTGTTCGTGAACACACCACCAACCACACCAGTGGTGCGACGCTGTTGACCCAGCGATGCATAGAAGCTGAAGTTGTCCAGTGTGTACTGGTACAGAACTGCTGTGCGACGGTTCACGCTGGTGTAGCCACCGACCGAATAGGTGCGGTCCAGATAGCCCATCTCATGCAGATCGCCAACGCCGGTCAGGCCAACAGCATACAGGTCGCCAACAGCAGCGCGTGCAGCACCTGCGGTGTCACCGAATGTCAGACGGCCGAAAGCACCATCAATGAACACGGTGCCGCCGGTCATCCCGGTATTGCCAGCGTTACCTGCAGCGAACTGGTCGCCACGGATGCTTGCGCCGAATGCCAGGCCGGAATCGGTTTCACCGGACATGGAGAAAGTCACGCGGATACGGCTGGTGAACTGCAGTTTTGCGGTGTTGTTCGGGCTTGCAACTGTGCCGTTAGCAATGCCGTTGTCGTAAGCGATACCCATGCGGGCTTCACCGGACAGGTTCACTTGTGCAGCGGCTGCGCCTGCTGTCATGACCAGAGCGGTCGAAGCAAGAAGAAGCTTTTTCATTTGTTTTTCCCTCGTTGTCTAAGGAGTTCCTCGCCTTACCACTTAGGCAAGGTCTGAGCCTGTTTCTGACTTTTGCCCCTGTAATTCAAGCCAAAGCGCATACCCCCCCCGCCATGCCCGCAAAAATGGTGCAGTTTTGCCACGCCTTGGGGGTGGCGGCGGGGTTTCGCCCAATGCGTGACGGGCCGCGCGGCGGGCTGTAACCGTTTTTTAACACTGCATAAACTGCCGTGCGGCGGGCCAGCGCGCGCGGTGTTGCGGGGCGGGGGGCCGCCTGCATGCGGGATTGCGCTGCGCGCTATGTGGCGGGGAAGCCCGAATCGAGCGCGGCCGGAATTTGCGACCAAGTGCCGCGATTGGCGCGATTTCGGGCCTTGCAGGCCTGTGGGGGCGGGTTTGGCCCTTTTTCCGCAGCGGTCTTGTCGTTATGACGGGGCTGCGCGCATGTGCAATTACCAAAGGGGGCCTTATGGCAATCATCGGCCAGATCGCGGGATTCGTCGTCATAGTGGTTATGGTGGGGGCAGTGTTGCTGCGCGCGGTGTCGCGGGCGGGCATGGGCCATGCGGCAGATGGCACCGAACGCGCGATGCGGGTATACCGCGACCAGTTGCGCGAAGTGGACCGTGACCTGACGCGCGGCACATTGGACCAGACCGAGGCCGAGCGCCTGCGTCTGGAAATCCAGCGCCGCGTTCTGGACCTGGACAAGGGCGGGCGCAGCGCGGGTGTTGCATCGTCCAACGCGGCGCGCGGGGTCATGGTGGGCGTGATTGCGGCGCTGTTGGCGGGTGCGGGGGCGTTGTATATGCAGTTGGGCGCGGTGGGCTATGGTGACCTGCCTTTGGCGCAGCGCCATGCAGATGCCGCCACCGCCCGCGCCACCCGCCCCGCACAGGACCAACTGGAAGCGGAATTTGCGCAAATGCGGCCCGATGCGCCGGAATTTGACGACCGCGCCGAACTGGAACCCATGGTCGCGCAATTGCGCGCCGCGCTGGCAGGCCGCCCCGATGATTTGCGCGGGCATATCCTGCTGGCGCAAAACGAATCGCGGCTGGGCAATTTTTCAGCGGCGGCGGTGGCACAGTCGCGGGTGGTCGCGTTGCGCGGGGAAGATGCCGATGTGCAGGACCACGCGTTCTTGCTGGACCTGATGGTGCTGGCAGCGGGCGGCGTGGTTTCCCCACAGGCGGAGGGCGTGATCGAGCAGATATTGCGCCGCGATCCGGTCAACGGGGTGGCGCTATATTATACAGGCCGCATGTATATGCAGACCGGCCGCCCCGACCTGACCTTCCGTGTGTGGCGCAGATTGCATGACCAAAGCGCCGGCGATGCGCCTTGGATGCCAGAAATTCGCGCCGCCCTGCCGGAACTGGCGCAGATATCAGGCGAGCCGCGCTATCAACTGCCGCCACGCCCCGCGCCGGCATCGGCCCGGGGGCCAAGTGTTGCGGATATTGACGCGGCCATGGAGATGAGCGGCGAGGACCGCGCCGCCATGATCGAGGATATGGTCGCGTCCCTGTCGGCGCGGCTGGCCAATGACGGCGGCACCGCAGATGACTGGGCGCAACTGGTGCGCGCGTTGGTGGTGCTGGACCGGCGCGAGCAGGCGACCGCCATCTTGCAAGAAGCGCGCACTGTGTTTGCCGCCCGCGCCGAAGATCTGGCGCTGATCAACAGTGTTGCCGCCGAGGCCGGGCTGTCGACAGGGGCACCGTAATGGCCGTGTTCAGCGATTTCGACGCGTTCGTGGCGGCATTGCCCGCGCGTCAGGCCGTGGCGGGGCTGGATTTGGGGGAAAAAACCATCGGGGTTGCGGTGTCCGACCGGATGCTGTCGGTGGCAAGCCCGCTGCAGACCATCCGGCGGCGCAAGTTCGGGCTGGATGCGCAAGCGCTGCTGGACATTGCGGCGGGGCGCGATCTGGGCGGTCTGGTGCTGGGCCTGCCGCGCAACATGGACGGGTCCGAGGGGCCGCGCTGCCAGTCCACCCGCGCGTTTGCGCGAAACCTGTCGGCCTTGACGGACCTGCCCATCGGGTTCTGGGATGAACGCCTGTCCACGGTTGCGGCAGAACGCGCGCTGCTGGAAGCCGACACATCGCGCAGACGCCGCGCCGAGGTGATTGACCATGTGGCGGCTGGCGTCATCCTGCAAGGGGCGCTGGACCGGCTGGCCGTGCTGCGGCGGGACATGTGAACGGCATGTGTGCGCGCACTGGTCAGCCCCCGTCGCGCGACTATCTTGCGCCAGATATTGGTTTCCCCGAAGGCAAATTCACATGAACGATACAGTATGGACGCGCAACGAGATTGAAAGCCCCTGCATCAACATATGCGTCATACATCCCGAAGCGCGTTTGTGCACAGGGTGCTTGCGGTCCATTGATGAAATTACAATGTGGTCCCGGATGGAACCGCACGCGCGTCAGGCCATCATGGCGGAACTGCCGTCACGCAAAACGTTGATAAGCAAGCGGCGCGGCGGGCGCGCAGGTCGTCTAAGTCGGGGCTGAAGGGGGGGGGTGCGCAGGGCTGGTCGTATGTGCCTGTTGTGCGTGCTGCCCTTGAGAAGGGCGTTTGTCATGATCTTTGGCCTATCCGGGCGGGGCAATGCAGGGCACCTGCCCGGATAGGCGATCTTATGCGCCGGGCATTAGCCGTTTACAGCGTCTTTCAGGGCTTTTGCCACAGTGACCTTCACGGCCTTGTCGGCGGGCTTGGTCATGGTTTCGCCAGTTGCCGGGTTGCGGACCTGACGTTCAGGGCGCGCGCGGCACATGATCTTGCCGATCCCCGGCAGCGTAACAGCACCACCTGCCGCGACCTCCCGCAGGACAACTGCAGATACAGCATCAATCGCTGCGGATGCAGTTTTCTTGTCGGCACCCATTTCTTCTGCAAGTGCGGCGACTAGCTGGGTTTTGGTCATCGGTTTGGTCGTCATCTTACTCTCCTGATATTGAGTGCGTGGCGCGGATGGTCCGAACGCTTGGTATTTTCGCTGCGCATCTAGCCCGAGTTTGCGCCTGCTGACAATCACCAAAGGGCAATAAAAAACGGCCTTTCTTGTGGAATGGCCTAAATTCGCCTGTCAAAGAAAGGCTGTTTCGCTGAAACTGCGCAATTTCCGGCTGTGAATCCGTTCCAGCGGCATGTCGCGCAACGACTCCATTGCGCGGATGCCAATGCGCAAATGGCGTGCCACTTGCGTCTTGTAGAATTCCGACGCCATGCCCGGCAGCTTCAGTTCGCCATGCAATGGTTTGTCCGACACACATAACAACGTCCCATACGGCACCCGAAAGCGAAAGCCATTGGCGGCGATGGTCGCGCTTTCCATGTCCAGCCCGATTGCGCGCGACTGGGACAGCCGCTGGACAGGGCCGGACTGGTCGCGCAATTCCCAGTTGCGGTTGTCGATCGTGGCAACTGTGCCTGTGCGCATGATCTGCTTCAGCGCATAGCCGTCCAGTTGCGTAATCTCTGCCACGGCGTCTTGCAGCGCGATCTGGATTTCGGCCAGCGCGGGAATGGGCACCCATACGGGCAAATCGGCGTCAAGCACGTTGTCTTCGCGCAAATAGGCATGGGCCAGAACAAAATCCCCCAACGCCTGCGAATTGCGCAGGCCAGCGCAATGGCCCACCATAAGCCAGGCATGCGGGCGCAGCACGGCAATATGGTCGGTGGCGGTTTTCGCATTGGACGGGCCAACCCCGATATTGACCAGCGTGATGCCCGCGCCATGCTTGCGTTTCAGGTGGTAGGTGGGCATTTGCGGCAGCCGCGCCAATGCGGGTATTTCGCTGTCGGGGTCGGTCAGTTCCACATTGCCGGGCGCGATGAAAGAGGTGTAGCCGCTGTCGGGGTCGCGCAATTGCATGCGGGCAAAGGCTTCGAATTCATCGACATAGAACTGGTAATTGGTAAACAGGATATGGTTCTGAAAATGCTCCGGGGCGGTTGCAGTGTAATGGGCCAGCCGCGCCAGGGAATAATCCACGCGCTGGGCGGTAAACAATGCCAGTGGCCGCGACCCGTCCGGGTTTGTGGCGCGGTCGCCGTTAACGATGTCGTCATTGGTGGTCGACAGGTCGGGCACGTCGAAAATATCGCGCAGCGACAGGGTCATTTCCCCGTTTTCGGGCAACACCAGATCCCCCCGCCCGGTCATGGCGAAATGCAGCGGGATGGGGGTGTCTGACGGGCCAATGCTGACAGGCGTGTTGTGGTTGCGGATAAGCAGGCCGATTTGCTGCTTCAGGTAGTGGCGGAACAGGTCGGGGCGGGTCACTGTTGTTGAATACATGCCCGGTTCCGCGACATGGCCAAAACTCAGGCGGGAATCGATGCGGTCAAAGCGCGTGGTCACCAGCCGGATTTCGGGATAGAAGGCGCGGTATCTGTGGTCAGTGCCTTCGCCGCGGGCCGCTTGGTTGAAGCCTTGCACCAGAAAATCAAGCGCTTCACCATAAAGTGCCTCAAGGCAGGCCACCGCCTGCTCGGGGTCTGTGAAGGTGCGGTGTGCATGCTGCGGGGGCGTCAGAATAGGGGGGGTGTCTGTCATTGCCTGCAATCTGCCTTCCAGTGCTTTGCCCGTGGGCGCGGTTTCATACAAGGTGCCATTGGCGCGACGGCCGGACAAGCCGTGTCGATGCGCAAAATCGCTCTTTCCCCTTGGCGGGCAATCGTCTAGCTTTCGCCCATGACGACAGCATATATCACCCATCCTGATGCGCAACTGCACCAGACACCCGCCGGTCACCCCGAACAGGTGGCGCGCATGGCCGCAATTGAAACCGCACTTGGCGGCGCAGAATTCGCGGCACTTGCGCGACATGAAGCGCCCCTGGCCACTGATGCGCAGCTGCTGCGCTGCCATCCCGAACCCTATCTTGACCGTATCCGCCGCGCCATTCCTGCGGCCGGCATATACCAGCTGGATGCCGATACGCATGTGTCGAACGGGTCGCTGAACGCGGCACTGCGCGCAGCGGGCGGGGCCTGTGCGGGTGTGGACATGGTGCTGCGCGGCGATGTGCGCAACGCTTTTGTGGGCATGCGCCCGCCCGGCCACCACGCAGAAACCGCCACGCCAATGGGGTTTTGCCTGTTCGGCACTGTGGCCATAGCTGCGCGCCATGCCATGGAACAGCACGGCCTGTCGCGTGTCGCGGTCGTGGATTTCGATGTGCATCACGGCAATGGCACACAAGACCTGTTATGGGACGATTCCCGCGCCTTGTTCATTTCCAGCCACCAGATGCCGCTTTGGCCCGGCACTGGCGCCGCTGACGAACGCGGTGCGCATGGCAATGTCATGAATGTGCCTTTGGCACCGGGCACGGATGGCGCGACTTTCCGGCGCGTGTATGAAGATATCGTCTTGCCGCAGCTTGACCGTTTTGCCCCTGAACTGGTGCTGATCTCGGCAGGGTTTGATGCCCATCGTGATGACCCGCTGGCGCAATTGGCCCTGCTTGAGCAGGATTTTGCATGGGTCACTGGTGCGCTGTGTGACATTGCCGCGCGCCATTGTGACGGGCGGGTGGTGTCAGTGCTGGAAGGGGGCTATGATCTGCCCGCGCTTGGTGCGTCAGTCGCAGCGCATGTGGCAGTCTTGATGGAGCAGCAGCCATGACCGACAAACCCGTTTCCGAAATGAGCTTTGAAGAAGCCCTGCGCGCGCTGGAAGATATTGTCACGCGACTGGAACGTGGCGACGTGCCGCTGGAACAGTCGATCACCCTGTATGAAACCGGCGCGAAACTGAAGAAGCAATGCGAAGAACGCCTGAATGCCGCACAAATGCGCGTTGAAGCGATCCGCTTGTCCGAAAACGGCACCCCCGACGGGACGGAGCCGTTTTCCGCATGACAGGCTTCGCCGTTCGACTGGCCGACGCTGCCAGTATGACCGAGGCAAGATTGCAGGCCGAAATAGCCGCCCAACCTGCCAGTTCCGTGCGCGATGCCATGGCCTATGCGGCGCAGGGCGGCAAAAAGCTGCGCGCGTTTCTGGTGCTGGAAAGCGCGGCCTTGCATGGGGTAGGGCCGGGAATGGCCGTTCAGGCTGCCGCCGCGATCGAGGCTGTCCATGCCTATTCGCTTGTGCATGATGATTTGCCCGCGATGGATGATGACAGCCTGCGCCGTGGCCAACCTACGGTGCATGTGAAATGGGACGAGGCCACGGCCATTCTGGTGGGCGATGCGCTGCAGGCGCTGGCCTTCGGGTTGCTGGCGCGCGAGGATGCGGCGCCAACGCCGCAAGCGCGGCTGGACCTGCTGGCAAGCCTGGCCCATGCGGCGGGCGCGGCGGGCATGGTTTTGGGGCAGGCGCTGGACATCGCGGCGGAAACCGCCCCCACGCCCCTGAACCTGGACCAGATCACGCAGTTGCAGGCAGGCAAGACCGGCGCATTGATTGCATGGTCCGCCTGTGCGGGTGCGCGTATGGCGGGCGCCGATACAGGCCCGCTTGCCGCCTATGCGGGGGCGTTGGGGCTGGCCTTCCAGATTGCCGATGACATTCTGGATGTCGAAGGCGACCCTGCCCTTGCCGGCAAGCGCCTGCAAAAGGACGAAGCGGCGGGCAAGGCCACATTTGTGTCCCTGCTGGGGCTGGATGGGGCAAAGGCACGCGCGCGCGATCTTGTCGCGCAGGCGCAAGCGGCCCTTGACCCCTATGGTGCACCGGCAGATATGTTGCGGCAGGCCGCGCAATTCGCTATCGCACGGCGAACCTGAAGGCCGCGCCTTGGGGGACTGCGCCGCGCTGGAAAAGGAACCGCCATGCCAACGACACCGCTTCTGGATAAAGTGACCTCGCCCGCTGACCTGAAGGGCATGAGTGACCGCGAGTTGCGCCAGCTTGCCGATGAGGTGCGCGCCGAAACCATTGCGGTTGTGTCCGAAACTGGCGGGCATCTGGGCGCGGGGCTGGGCGTAGTGGAATTGACGGTGGCCCTGCACGCAGTGTTCGACACCCCCCGCGACCGCCTTATCTGGGATGTGTCGCATCAATGCTACCCGCATAAAATTCTGACCGGACGGCGCGACCGCATGCGCAGCCTGCGCCAGAAAGACGGGTTGTCCGGGTTCACCAAACGCTCCGAATCGCCCTATGACCCGTTCGGTGCCGCGCATAGTTCAACCAGCATTTCCGCTGCGCTGGGCTTCACCATGGCGCGCGAACTGGGCGGCGCGCCTGATCCCGCGCTGGGCGACGCGATTGCCGTTATCGGGGATGGGTCCATCAGCGCGGGCATGGCGTTTGAAGCGCTGAACAATGCCGGCCATCTGGGGCGGCGCATGTTTGTCATTCTCAATGACAATGAAATGTCGATTGCGCCTCCCACGGGCGCAATGTCCAGCTATCTGTCACGGCTTTATGCTGAAAAGCCCGTGCAGGACATCAAGCACGCAATGAAAAATGCCTTCAGCCTGCTGCCCGGCCCGTTTCAGGAAGGGGCGCGCCGCGCCAAGGATTTGCTGAAACATGCGACTGTCGGCGGCACCCTGTTCGAGGAGCTGGGCTTCAATTACCTTGGTCCGATTGACGGCCATGATCTGGACCAGTTGCTGTGGGTGCTGCGCACGCTGCGCGAACGCGCGGATGAGCCGATGCTGATTCATGTCCTGACCAAGAAGGGCAAAGGCTATGCCCCCGCCGAAGGGGCCGCAGATCGCGGGCATGCGCGCGCCAAGTTCGATGTGGTGACCGGCAAGCAGCACAAGGCGGCATCAAACGCGCCAAGCTATACCAAGGTATTTGCCCAAGCGCTGATTACCGAAGCGCGCCATGATGACAGGATCGTGGCTGTCACGGCTGCCATGCCCGACGGTACCGGGCTGGACCTGTTTGCGCAGCGCTTCCCGAACCGCATGTTCGATGTGGCCATTGCCGAACAGCATGGCGTGACATTTTGCGCGGGGCTGGCGGCAGGGGGCATGAAACCGTTTTGCGCGATGTATTCCACATTCTTGCAGCGCGGCTATGATCAGGTTGTCCATGACGTGGCCATCCAGCGCCTGCCGGTGCGGTTTGCCATTGACCGCGCGGGGCTGGTGGGGGCCGACGGCGCGACCCATGCCGGCAGTTTCGACGTGGCGTTTCTGGCCAACCTGCCCGGCATGGTGGTCATGGCCGCCGCGGATGAGGCGGAACTTGTGCATATGGTCGCCACTGCCGCCGCGCATGATGACGGGCCAATCGCGTTTCGTTTTCCGCGCGGCGAAGGAACCGGCGTGGACATGCCCGAACGTGGGCAGGTGCTGGAAATCGGCAAAGGCCGGATAATCCGCGAAGGCGCGCGCGTGGCAATCCTGTCGTTTGGCACCCGGCTGTCCGAAGTGCTGCTGGCCTGCGAAGCGCTGGCCGCGAAGGGGATCACGCCCACTGTTGCAGATGCGCGTTTCGCCAAACCGCTGGACCGCGACCTGATTTTGCGCCTTGCTGCAGACCATGAAGCGCTGATCACCATCGAAGAAGGGGCCATTGGCGGCTTTGGCAGCCATGTCGCCCAATTGCTGGCCGAAGAAGGTGTGTTCGATACCGGGTTGAAATACCGTTCCATGGTGTTGCCCGACATCTTCATCGATCAGGCCAATCCCCATGACATGTATGCGGCGGCCGCCATGAATGCACCGGATATTGAAGCGCGGGTTCTGTCGGTTCTGGGGGTTGCGCAGCTTGGCCGCCGCGCCTGACGGCGCGGTTTTCTGACCCGCTGATGCGCGAACCCTCTGGTCAGACGGGGCATTCCATACTATATCAGTCAGGAATGAAGGGGGCGCTTTGATGGGTTTGCAAAAGCACACAGTGGCATCGCATGCACCAGACCATGCCGTGCATCATGAAAAACACCATGCGGCCTTGACGCTGCTGCGCGTGCTGATGCGCCAATGCCGTGCAAAAGCGCGGCTTGAACCCTTTGAAGCCTGCGCATTGTTGCAAAATGCCCCGCATGAAGGCGCGCAACCCTATGCGGATGCGTTGTTGCGGGTTCTGGTGCAGGGCCTGTCGCATGGCCCGGTCATTCACCGCGCAGGCGCACAGGAGCGTTCCTTTGACGAAAGCTGGCTTCTGGCGTTGATGGACGCCATTTCACGCGATGACCGCGCCAGCACGGCGTTTTTGCTGCGCGCGCGGCTACCATTGCACCTGCGCCGTCATGTGGGGTGGCTGACCGCGCAGATGATGTGCCGCTTGCCCGGGCTAAAACCCGATTGAATCCCTAAATTTTAGAATCTTTCTAAAAGTTCTTGAAACACGTCCGCAGGTCGCTTATGTTCTACTCAAGCGGGTAGCCAGCATGTCGCAAGCCAGTCCCGTGTTGATAGAAGCAATTTCAACAAGAAGTTGATCAACTTCTTCGGTTTGAAATTGCGACAATACAAAACCTTGAAGCGCTTTGGGCGGCTGTGAACCGCCGCAGCGCTTTGGCCCATGATCTGTATAATGACAGGAGGGTTCATCTATGACCCAGACAGCACAGCAATTGACCCCAAGTGCCCAGGAAGCCATTTGCGAGGCATTGAACCAATGCGTTGCCGAAACTGCCGTCACAACCATGCTTGCGCAGAATTTTCATTGGAACGTCACCGGCATGGCCTTTGGTCCGCTGCATGACATGTTCCAGAAGATTTACGAGGACCATTTTACCGCACAGGATGATCTGGCCGAACGCGTAAAAGCCCTTGGTGGCCACGCCGAAGGGCAGCTTGCGACAATGCTGAAGCGTTCCAAAGTGGCAGAACATGACGGCCATGCCCCCGCTGAGGCGATGATCGAAGCCATGGCCAAGGCACAGGACACACTGGCCGCAACCCTTGCGGGGGCCGCCGCGATTGCCGAAGAACATGGTGACCTGCTGACGCAGGATCTGGCCATCGGGCGCGGGCAGGTGCATGAAAAATTTGCATGGCTTCTGCGCGCCCATCTGGGCTGATCCCCGCTATAGCGGTGGTTTGACGCCCTTCTTCTCGCAGCGTTTGCGGTAGGCGTCGGGCCAGTGGCGGTATTTGCCAAGATCGTTTTGCTGATGCACCAGAAGGTCCACAAAGGCCCTCTGGTGCGTTTCTTTTTTCAGCTTCTTGAACATGGATTTCTGCGCTTTGGTCATCGAACACCCGATGCAATGACCTTCGCGTTTGAATTTGCATACATCGATACAGGGCGATGGAATCTTGCTCATGCTTGGGGGTCCTGACTGGCCCCGGTGGGGGCAACTGGCTGGGGTTTACTTGGTTAGAATAAGTTTCCGGGTGCGGGTGATGCGCAGGGTATAGATTTGTCCATCAAGGGCAATATGCGCGGTGGCGCCCCCGTTTGTCAGTGTGGCGGCATCATGACATGGCAGGTCTGTATCGGTTGCAGCGGTGCCCGCCTGCGGCGCGCACCCGATATGCATGGCGTCTGGCATGGTCCTGTCAGTCATTGGGTTTGCGTGGGCGCTGCGCTTTGGAACAGCAGCCAGTCCGTCAGCGGGGCATGTTCGGCCAGACAGGTGCAGGGTTCGTCACAAAACAGGTTCAGCACATCAATGCGGCACCGCGCATCGCAACTTGCGCGGTTGCCTGCAATCTGGTGCGGCGTGTCCTTGGACATCTGTGATGCGGCAATGGTCATATATAGCGCCCGAAACAGGTCGGCATATTGTGCCGGAATTGTCTATATACCGGGCTGACCTGTCGGCTGGCTTGGCGTCAGGAAAAGACTTATCAAAAAAGTCGGATTAGTCAAGGCCCATCAGCGGCCGGTCATGGCGCGCGAATATGCCTTCTGCCACGGCCTGCCCTTTGGGGCGCAACGCCAGCAACCCGTCGCGCCGTTCGATCAGGTCGCGGTCCAGCGCGCGCAAAATCGCAGCGCGGGCGCGGCTTTCGGGCCAGCGCAAATGGTCGGTCAAGGCCCGGCGGGTGTTTTCTTCGGGCATGTCGGGGCTGTTCTGGTGGGTATAAAGATGGGCCACCAGTGTGCGGCAATCATGATCCAGCCGTTCCGACGACCGGCGCAGTGCCTGTGACATCAGCCCGCGGCCCGGTGCCAGCAACAGCGCCAGCGCAAACCAAAGCCCGGTCATCGCGGCCATCATGCCCCCGATGGACACATTCCACTGCACGGCCAGAATGTACCCTGTCACGCAAGACAGCACTGAAAACGCGACCGCCATCACCACCATAAGCCATAGCCGCCGCGTCAGCAGATAGGCGGTTGCAGGGGGCACAATAACGAATGCGATGAACAACACCGCGCCCACAGCATCAAACGCCGCCACAGCGGTAACACTGGTCAGGGTCAGAACCGCATAATGCAGCACCCCCGGAAACAGCCCCAGCGCTGCGGCCAGTCCTGCATCGAATGTGGTCAGTTTCAGTTCCTTCCAGAATGCCAGCACGAAGGCCAGATTGACCGCAAACACCGCCCCCAGCGTTGCCACAGCCACCGGAACCCGCAGCCCCCCCAATGTCAGCGTGTGCAACCAGACAAAGCCGATTTCCCCCAGAAGCACTGTGTCCACGTCAATATGAACATTGCGCGCATTCAGGGAAATCAGGATAACGCCTGTGGCAAACAATGCGGGAAATATCAGTCCGATGGCCGCATCCATCTTGACCAGCCCCGACCGCGCCAGCGCTTCAGACAGCGCCACAGTCACCAGTCCCGTGACCGCTGCGCCAAGTATCTGGAAAGGTCCGGTCAAATGGCCCGTCAGCAGCCAGACAAGGATAATCCCCAACACAATGGAATGACTTATGGCGTCGGTCAGCATGGAATTGCCACGCAGCACAAGGAAGCTGCCCAGCAACGCGCCGGACGCCCCCACCAGAATGCCGGTTGTCAGGATCATGGCGGGGATGGACGCGAAATAGGCGTCAATCATGACAGGTTCCTGTCCTTGTCGGCCGCGTTGCCTGACAAGGCGCGCGCTTCTTCATGGCCGGCTTGCGTCAGTTCCCAATGCGGGGTTGTTTCGGGCGGGTGGGTCACTTGCTGGATCAGACCGCGCCGTTCCAATGCGTCAATTCGCATGGCATGGGGTGCAGCCCCCAAAGCGGTGTTCAGCATGCCGCGTTCTGCCTTGTAGGCAGTGTCCCCATGCGCCTGCGCCAGCCCTTGCAGGGCGGTCAGAACGCGCCCTTCGCTGATGCGCGCGCGCATGGCCCGTGCGGCCAGCCCCTGCCAGACCAACCCGCGCCGCGGGGCCGCCAGCATGGAAATCAGCACAAAAGCGGTGGCAATCAACACGACAACCGGCCCCGTTGCCAGCCCGCGCGCGGATGCACTGATCAGCGCGCCCAATGCGCCCGACACGGCCCCCAGCGCGGCCGACAGCACCACCATCGGTCCCAGCGCGTTGGTCCATTGCCGCGCCGCTGCGGCAGGGGCAATCAACAACGCAACCATCAGCACCACGCCCACCAGTTGCAACCCTATGACAATTGCAAACGCCACCATGACCGTCAGTGCCCCTTCGATCCATGCGACGGGCAGCCCTTGGGCGCGGGCAAAATTCGCGTCAAAGCTGACCAGTTTGAATTCCTTCCAGAAGGCCAGCACCAGCGCCAGTGCGGCCAGCCCGCCCGCGCCCATGATCCACAGATCACTGCGCAGGATTGCGGCGGCCTGCCCGAACAGGAATGTCATCAACCCCGCTGATGCTGCCCCGCCTTGCCCCTGAATGTGGGTCAGCGCCACAACGCCCACTGCGAAAAAGACGCTAAGCACAATTCCCAGCGCTGCATCGGTTTTCAGGGTGGTGCGGCGCACGATCACTTGCATCACCAATGCCGCCAGCGCGCCGGTGAAAAACGCGCCTGCCAGTATGCTGCCCAGATCGCGGCCCCCCGCGACAAGGAACCCAAGGCATACGCCGGGCAGGGCGGCATGGCTAAGCGCATCACCCAACAGGCTTTGCTGGCGCAGCACCGCGAAGGCCCCCAGCATGCCACTGATGGCCCCCAACAACGCCGCGCCCACAAGCACGGTCTGCACGATACTGCTTGCCAGAAGCGCACTCATTCAACGGCACCCGGCTGTGCAATCATGGCAAGTTGCCGGCCATATGTGGCGCGCAGGTTGTCGGGCGTATAGGTTTGCGCAACAGGCCCTTGGGCGATGATGCGCACATTCATCATAACCAGCCAGTCAAAATAGCTTTGCACTGTGGTCAGGTCGTGATGCACCACAATGATGGTGCGCCCCTGCGCGCGCAGGCGGTGCAACAGGTCGATGATAACGGCCTCGGTTGCGGCGTCGACGCCTGCCATGGGTTCATCAAGGATCAGGATCGGCGCATCCTGAACAAGGGCGCGCGCGATGAACACGCGCTGTTGCTGGCCGCCGGAAAGCTGGCTGATCTGGCGATCAGCGTAATCCTGCATGCCCAGTTCGCGCAATGCATCAATTGCGCGGGCGAGGTCTGCGGCGCCGGGGCGGCGGAACCAGCCAATTTTGCGGTATAGCCCCATTTCCACCACATCGCGCGCGGTTGTCGGAAAGTCCCAGTCAACACTGTGGCGTTGGGGGACATAGCCGATCTTGCCGCGCATCTGTTCAACAGGGCGGCCCAGAAACCGCACATGTCCCGCCACAGGCCGCACCAGCCCCAGCGCGGTTTTCAGAAGTGTGGATTTGCCCGACCCATTCGGCCCGACAATGGCTGCCATAACCCCCGGCGGAATATCAAGATCAATATCCCACAGCGCCGGATCTGCGCCATAGCTGACTGTCAGATCCTCGACATGCAGGGCAAATTGGGGTTCGTGCAGGCTGTCATCGCGCATTGCGTGTCTTTCCTAAGGCGGCGTGTTGCAGTCCGGTGCGGACTGCAACGCAATTGCACATAGCACAGGCGCATCACTGTGCCATATCCCATGTTTCGGCCCAATCGTGCAACACGTCCGGCAACGGGGGCACGGTGCCGCCCAAGGCCTGCGCGATGGTTGCCGTGTTGTGGCGGATCATGCCGATATAGGTGCCTTCGGCTGTGCCGTCATCGCCCATCGCGTCGGAATACAGTTCGCCCCCAAGGGTGACATCATGGCCCAGCGACCGCGCCTCTGCAATCAGGGCATCAATGGTGCGCGGGTTCAAGGTGGTTTCCACGAACACCGCAGGCACATTATTGTCCACCACAAAGGCCGCGACATCGCGAATGTCGCGGATGCTGGCTTCGGATGTGGTGCTTAGCCCTTCAATGGCTTCTGACGCCTCCATCCCGTAGGCATCGGAATAATACGCAAAGGCGTCATGCGCAGTCACCAGCATGCGGTGTTGTGGTGGTATGGTCGCAACGGTTTCGCCAACCCAGCCATGCAAGGCACCCAGCCGCGCCATATATTGCGCAAGATTGTCCTGAATGCCCTGTTCACAGGCGGGCCGCAAACGGGTGATTTCATCCGCGATAACCGGGGCAATCCTCATCCAGCGGCTGACATCCATCCAAAGATGCGGGTCCAGCGTTCCCGGCGCGTCGGGGTCCCCCAGAAGCTCGGCCCCCTCGAACGTGGCGGCGACCAGCCCGATAGTGGGCGTGCGGTCGGTGAAATTCTGCAACACGCCCGCAAGCCGTTCTTCCAGCGCGGCATCCACATACAGGATCAGTTCCGCGCTTGCCAGGGCCTGCACATCGCGCGGGGTGGCCGAATAATCATGCGGGTCGGTGCCTGCACCGATCAGCGTGGACACGTTTGCGCAAGGGCCTGCAACATTATGCGCCACATCAGCGATCATTCCAATAGTGGCCAGAACGCGCAATGGCGCGTCATCTGCCATCGCGCCGGGCGCAAGGCCCAGGCCCAGCGCAATGGTGGTGGCAAAAGCAACGGGGCGGTGCATGTCGACTCCTGATGGTTTTCGATATGTCCGCAGTATATGTAAATGATAATCATTTGCAACAATAATCTTGGAACCGCACTTGAGGGCGTTTGTGGGTGGGGCGGTGTATAACCTATGGGTTATGCGTGTGGCGGAAAATTATAATTTTATCCGACCTGCAGATGTGTAAAATGGACGCATGAAAACAGTTATTCAAAATAACATCGTCCTGCATGTCCGTGACGAAGGGCCGCGCGACGGCGTGCCCGTGTTGTTTGCCAATTCATTGGGCACTGATTTGCGGGTGTGGGATGCTGTGCTGCCGCTGCTGCCCGACGGGTTGCGCATGATCCGCTATGACAAGCGGGGGCATGGCCTGTCAGACGCGCCGCCCGCCCCCTACACCATGGAGGATCTGGTGGCCGATGCGGGCGCTGTTCTGGACCAGTTGGGTGCCACCAAAGCAGTTGTCATTGGCCTGTCCATTGGTGGCATGATTGCGCAGGGGCTGGCCCATGCGCGCCCCGATCTGGTGCGCGCCATTGTGCTGATGGACACTGCCGCACGGATTGGCCCCGCCCAGATGTGGCAAGACCGCATTCGCGCGGTGCAGGACACCGGCATCGCGCCCCTTGCTGACGGGGTCATGGCGCGCTGGTTCGCGCCCGCCTTTCACCGCGATAAACCTGCTGAACTGGCCGTGTGGCGCAACATGCTGTGCCGCACAACGCCAGCCGGATATGCCGGGTGTTGCGCCGCCATCGCAGGCGCCGACCTGACAGACTCGACGCGCGCGCTGGCCCTGCCTGCCATTGTCATGGCCGGAAGCGAGGACGGCGCGACCCCGCCGGACCTGGTGCAGGCCACCGCGGCACTGATGGATGCGCCCTTCCACCTGATTGACGGGGCAGGCCATCTGCCCTGTGTCGAATCGCCCGCGCAGGTCGCCGCATTGATCACCGCATTCCTGAAGGAGATAGCATGACAAACCGTTATGACGCCGGAATGGCCGTGCGCCGCAGCGTGCTGGGCGATGCCCATGTCGACCGCGCCGAAGCTGCGCGCACCGATCTGGACACGCCTTTCCAGACATTGATTACCGAAGGTGCGTGGGGCACTGTCTGGGCGTCGGATGCGATAACCCGCCGCGAACGGTCCATGCTGACCCTTGCGCTTTTGGCGGCAACTGGCAATTTCGAAGAAATTCCCATGCATATCCGCGCCACTGCGCAAACCGGCGCAACCGCGCGCGATGTCATGGAAGCGTTTCAGCATGTGGCAATCTATGCGGGCGTTCCGCGTGCAAACCATGCGATAAAACTGGCGAAAGCCACCTTTGCCGAAATGGAGGCGGCAGACAATGCTTGATGGACCATTGATTCCGCGCAACCGCGCGATACACCCCGACCCCTATGATCCGGGCTACAAGACCAGCGTGGCACGGTCCCCGAACCTGCCGCTGCTGTCGCTGGATTCGACCCCGTCAGAAGAAACCGGCCCAACCTTCGGGCATGGCCGGTTCGGGGCACTGGACAACAACCTGATCCTGAACTGGACGCGCGGCGCGGCCCCTGCCGTGGGCGAACGCATTTTGATGTATGGGCGGGTTCTGGACGAACACGGCCGCGCCGTGCCCAACACGCTTGTCGAAATCTGGCAGGCCAACGCTGGCGGGCGCTACCGCCACAAAAAGGACGGCTATCTGGCCCCGCTGGACCCCAATTTTGGCGGATGCGGGCGCACCCTGACAGATGAACAGGGGCGCTACCAGTTCCTGACCATCCGCCCCGGTGCCTATCCATGGCCCAATCGCGGAAATGACTGGCGGCCGATGCATATTCATATTTCGGTATTCGGCCACAGCTTTGGCCAGCGCCTGATCACCCAGATGTATTTCGAGGGCGACCCGCTGATCCCGCTTTGCCCGATCGCGGCCACCATCAAGGACCGTGCGCAGCTGGACCGACTGGTGGCCCCGCTGGATATGGCAGCCTCCAAGCCGCTGGATTATCTGGCCTATAAATTCGACATTGTGCTGCGTGGCCGCCGCCAAAGCATGTTCGAGAACAAACCGGAGGGGATGTAATCATGGTTCAGAAACTTGACATGCTGCAGGAAACCCCGTCGCAGACTGCCGGCCCCTATGTGCATATCGGCATGATGCCAACCTATGCGGGCAACGCTGAAACCTTCGACGAGGAATTTGGCACAAGCCCAATTGCGGACGGGGCACAAGGCGAAGTGATCCAGATTACCGGTTCCGTCTATGATGGCACTGGCTGGGCCATGCGCGACGCACTGATCGAAAGCTGGCAGGCAGATGCGCAAGGGAAATTCGCAGGCCAGGCCGGTGCGGACCCCAATGTGTCGGGGTTTTGCAGGTTCGCGGCCGATGCTGAAACAGGTGAATTCTGCCTGCGCACAGTCAAACCCGGCCCTGTCGCCACCCGTGACGGAACCCTGCAAGCGCCCCATATCGCGCTGTGGATTGTCGCGCGCGGTATTAATATCGGGCTGCAAACCCGCATCTATTTCGAAGACGAAGATAACGGCAAAGACCCCATTCTGGCGCGCATTGAACAGCGCCCCCGCGTGGACACGCTGATTGCCAAAAAGACCGGCCCTGGGCAATATCGGTTTGATATCCGCTTGCAGGGTGCAGGCGAAACCGTGTTTCTGGACATGTGATAGAAAACGTCCCCCCGCTGGTGCTGTTGTGGCATTCGGGCGGGGGGCGACCCCAAAGCGTGCGAAAAGGACAATAGCCGCCATGACAAACCCTTGCATCATCGCTGTGGCCATCACCGGCTCGGTGCCGACCAAGGCCAACAACCCCGCTGTGCCTGTGACGATTTCCGAACAGGTCGAAAGCACGCAAGAAGCCTTCGAGGCAGGCGCGACCATCGCGCATTGCCATGTGCGCAACGACGATGAAACCCCGTCATCGGACCCCGAAAAATTCGCACGCCTGAAAGAAGGGCTGGAAAAGCACTGCCCGGGCATGATTATCCAGTTGTCCACTGGCGGGCGTTCGGGGGCCGGACAGGCGCGTGGCGGCATGTTGCTTTTGCGCCCCGACATGGCGTCCTTGTCCGTTGGGTCGAACAACTTTCCCACGCGTGTGTATGAAAACCCGCCGGATCTGGTGGACTGGCTGGCCTCCGAAATGCTGAAATATGACGTCATGCCCGAGATTGAGGCATTCGACCTGTCACACATCATTCAGGCCGCCAAAATGGCGGGCGACGGGCGGTTGAAGCATCCGCTCTATGTTCAGTTCGTTATGGGTGTGAAAAACGCCATGATCGCGGATGAACGTATTCTGGACATCTATATCGAAACGCTGAAACGCTTTGCGCCCGATGCGCTGTGGTGTGCGGCGGGCATTGGCCCGAACCAGATTGTCGTTAATGAATGGGCCATTGCGCGCGGTGGCCATACCCGCACCGGACTGGAAGACAACGTCCGTCTGGACCGCGACCGCCTGGCGCCGTCCAATGCGGCGCTGGTTTCGCGCGCCGCTGACCTTTGCGCGAAATATGATCGTCCGGTGGCCACATGGCAACAGGCGCGCGACATCCTGAACCTGCCCTTGCGCGCATGACACCTGGCCCGTTTGACAGCGCCTTGCTTGGCCCCCTGCTGGGCGACGCACAGGCCGCCGAAACCCTGTCAGAGGCGCGCTTTGTCGCGCATATGATCACGGTTGAAGCGGCGCTTGCGCGCGCGTGCGGCGCAGTCGGACTTATCCCGCAGGACGTGGCGGCGCGGCTGTCGGACGCGCTGGCGCAAACCCATGTCGACCCGCGCGATCTGGGTGCAGGCACTGCCGCAGCCGGTGTGCCTGTGCCTGCGCTGGTCAAGCAGTTGCAGGCAGGGCTGGGGCCGGACGGGCAGTTCCTGCATTGGGGGGCGACCAGTCAGGATATTGTCGATTGCGCGCATGTGCTGCAATGGCGAGACATGCTGGACATGCTGGCGGTGCGGGTTGGGCAACTGCTGGATGCACTTCAGCATGCCAGCGATACCCATTCAGATACGCTGATGGCGGGGCGCACGCGCAGTCAGGTGGCAACCCCAATCAGTTTTGGTTTGCGGATCGCCACCTGGGCGCAACCGTTAATTGCACTGGAAGCGGCCTTGCCGGACATGCGCGCGCGGCTGCTGCGTGTGCAGTTCGGCGGCGCATCAGGGTCTGCCAGCGCTGTGGGCGTGCATGGCGCGGCGCTGTCTGCGGCGCTGGCGCACGAACTGGGTCTGGCAGATGCACCCTGCTGGCATACTGACCGCATGGCCATCATGGCGCTTGGGGGCTGGCTGGCGGGCGTTTCGGCCGCGCTGGCAAAAGCGGCGCGCGATCTGGTCACCCTTGGCCGGTCCGAAATAGCCGAGGCCCGCGCGGGCACTGGCGGCGGGTCATCCACCATGCCACAGAAATCCAACCCCGTCGGGGCAGAAGCCGTCATTACCCTTGCCGACTGGACGGCCTGTTTGCAACCGGCCCTGACCCGCGCGGCCAGCCCGCTGGAAGAACGCGACGGTGCGGCCTGGGCGCTGGAATGGCTGGCCTTGCCGCAAATGGGCGTTGCCACTGCCGCAGCGTTGCGCCATGCGCTGGACCTGACCACCAGCCTGACGGCAGACCCCGCGCGCATGGCTGCGCAGCTTGACGCGGGGCATGGCGCCGCATTGGCAGAAGCCGCGAGTTTCGCACTGGCCGCCCATATGCCCCGCCCTGATGCGCAAAATCTGGTCAAGGACGCGCTTGCACGCGCGAAGGCCGATGACATCACATTGCCGCAGGCGCTGGACCTTATTGACGGATCGCGGGGCTTGGCAAACTGGTCTGTGGAACTTTCGGTGCAGGCCCAGCTTGCCGCGTCCGAAACAATGCGCCGGCGCATCTTCGCACAACGCGGGAAAATCTAGTCACAGGCCCGCACCCGCGATGGTCTGGCGCTACTATCCCAGATAGTCGCGCAGTGCCGGTGGCGGGTTGTCCAGTAGGTCGGCTGTCGCAAACGGCCCGCTTGCCTGCCCATCGGCCACCAGAACGGTTTGTTCGGCAATTGCACGCGCATCGCCCACGTCATGGGTGACCATCAACAGCGTCGCGTTGGTTTGCGCACATATATCGGCGACAAGCGCCAGCATCTCGGCCTTCAGGGCCGGTCCCAGCGCGGCAAACGGTTCGTCCAGCACCAAAAGCGGGCGCGCGCGCAGCAAGACACGCGCCAGCGCCACGCGGCTTTGTTGTCCGCCCGACAGCTGCGCAGGCATGCGCGCCCCATAGCCCGACAACCCCACGCGCGCCATCACGGCGTCAATCTGTTCGCGTTCGGCCGCGGTGACCCGCAGCGACGGCTTCAGTCCCAGCGCGATATTGTCAAACACGTTCAGATGGGCAAACAGGTTGTTGTCCTGAAACAATGTCGAGATGGGCCTGCGCGACGGGGCGTGCACTGTCATGTCCTGCGCGTTCCACATGATCCGCCCAGTTGCGACGGGCACAAACCCCGCTATGGCCCCCAGCAAGGTGGATTTCCCCGCCCCCGAAGGGCCAATCACGGCGGTTCGCGTGCCTGCTTCAAGGCACAGATCAGCCGTCAGCGTGAAATCGTCTTGCCGGACCGTCACGGCGTCAAGTGCCAGCATGGCGGCGCCCCCATGTGTCAAATATCCAGAACAGCGCAAGGCTTGCGGCCAGCAAAACCAGCGCGGCACCCGCGGCGTCATCCAGGCGGTAGGCGCTCATCAATCGATATAGCTGCATGGGCAGGGTCGCCCCTTCGCGTTCTGCAAACAGCATGATGACGCCCAGATCCCCCATCGACAGCGCTGCCGTCAACCCTGCCGCAAACCCCAAGGGACGGCGCAGGCGGGGCAGGGTGACAATACGCAACCGCGCCAGCCCGTGCAGTCCCAGTGCCTCGCACAGCCTGCCATGCGTTGCCACAGTGTCGCGTAGCGCGGGCAGGATCAGCCGCAACGCGAAGGGCATCGCCATGCCCGCATTCACCAGCATCGTGACCAAAAGCGCGAAGTCGCGCGGGTTGGCCAGTGGCTGGATCAGCAAGAACAGCCCCGTGCCGATAACCAGCGGCGATGCGGCCAGCGCGGCCAGCCCCAGCCATTCCAGCAATGCCCCCGCCCGTGACGCGACCACCGCATGGGCCAGTGCCAGGGTCATGGCCAATGTCACGCCCGTGGCCCCCAGCGCCACCATCAGCGACCGACCTGCCGCGTGCCATATCTCGGCGGGCAGGCCAGCGACATACGGCACCCCCCGCAAGGTGATCATGGCAAGCGGCACCAGCAAAAACAGCGCGCCCGCGCCAATCAGCCCGCTGTCCCACAGACGTAATCCCGCGCTGCCGGTGTCGAAGCGGTGCACTGGCCTGTCCAGCCCCCCGCCCAGCGCCTGCGGCAGGGCCACGCGCCACGCCACAATCCCTGCCACAGCGCATAACGCGAATTGCACCACTGCCAGCAATGCCGCGCGCCCCATGTCATAATCAAACCGGAATGCCTGATAGATGGCCAGTTCCACTGTCGTGGCGCGTGGCCCCCCGCCCATGGTCAGGGCCACCGAAAAACTGGTCAGGCAGATCAGGAAAATAACCAGCACCGCGCCGGGCAAAAGCGCGCGCAGCATGGGGGCTTCAAGGTGACGAAACGTGTCGCGGGGCGTGAAATCCAGGCTTGCGGCCAGTCGGAACCTTTCGGCAGGTATGGCGGCCCAACCCTGCAACAAAATGCGCGTGGCCAGCGGCAGGTTATAGAACACATGCGCCAGCACCACCCCATGCAGCCCGAAAATATTGAACTGCGCCAGCCCTGCCCAGCCCAGCCCCTGATTGATCAGCCCGGACCGGCCAAACACCGCCAGCAGCCCCAGCACCGCCACCAATGTGGGCAGAATGAACGGTGCCCCCATCAGCGTGATCAACAGGCCCCGCCCCCTGAACTGCCGCCGCGCCAGCGCACGCGCAATCGGCACGGCCAGTGCCACCGACAGGGCCGCCGACATCACCGCCTGAACCAGCGTGAACCGCACTGCAGCCCAATCCGCGCCGCGCAATGCGCTGAACCCTTCGGCGCGCAGGACAACTGCCCCCACGGCCCCGAAATTCAGCACCAGCAACCACGCGGCAACGGCCCCGCCTGCAAGCAAGGTGACCAGCCGCGCAGACCCGGCGGCGTCGCGCGTCACCGCGTCATGCCATCCAGCCAATGCGCAAGGGCGGGGGTGCGGCGGTCATCAGCTATGTCTTCATTCAGGAAAATCGCCTGTTCAGGCAGCGGCAAATCCCGAAACACCTGCGGCCAGTCATCGCGTGCCAACGCGGACGGGTAGGACCAGTTTGCAGTCGCAATCATCGACTGGAATTCCTGCGACAGGATGTAGTCCATGAACTGGCGGGCCACGTCGGGCTGTGCCGCCCCTGCCAGAACACCCGCTGCTTCGGCAATGAAGTAATGGCCTTCGTCGAAAATTGCAGCCGCCTTGCTGTCGTCATCTTCTTGGGCAATGTGATAGGCAGGGGATGTGGTGTAGCTTAGCACCATGTCGGCCTCGCCATCGGTGAACATGCCATAGGCTTCGGACCAGCCGGCGGTAACTGTTACTGTCTTGGCGGCAAGGTTCTGCCAGATCGCGCGCGCGTCATCGCCATACAGATGATCCACCCACAACATCAGCGCCAGGCCCGCCCCTGATGAACGGGGGTCTTGCCAGATGACCGAAATATCATCGCGTTCAATCAGTTCGGCAAAACTGGCGGGCGGGTTTTCCAGCCGCGTGCGGTCATAGACAAATGCCGCATAGGACCAGTTGAACGGGATGAATATGTCATCAGTCCAGTCAACAGGCACTGTCAGCGGGGCCAGATCCTGCCCATGGGGGGCAAACAGCCCCGATTGGCGCGCGCGCAGCAATTCATCCGTGCCCAGTCCCATGACCACATCGGCCTGCAGGCGTTCCCCTTCCAGCATCAGGCGCGGCAGAACGTCGCCTGTGCGATATTCCAGCGTGCACGCGCAGCGGTCTTCGAACCCTTGCTTAATGGCAGGCCCCGGCCCCCAACTGGACCCGAAATAATCAGGGGCCAGAACTGTCAATGTGTCGGCCTGCGCGGGGGCCGCCATAGCCAGAACTGCCACTGCCGCGAAATGGAAACGTGCCATCTGTTCAATCTCCTTCATTCACGACGGGCGGGGATTGAAACGGGGGGGAGTGCCCGCACCTTCCCTCCGCCGGTCTTAACCGGTTCAGGTTCAACGGGTCCGCGTGTGTCGCATCTCAGCTTGCAAGCAAGCCCCCCGAGGTTCCTTGCACTTAGGTGTTTTCGCCCCGTCGGGCAAGGGCAGTGCTTGAGCCTTGCGCGCCTTCCCGCTAAGGGTTTCCCCAAAGGAGTGCCGCCCATGAGCTATAACAGTTTTGGCCATTTGTTTCGTGTGACGACCTGGGGCGAAAGCCATGGTCCCGCCCTTGGGGCCACTGTTGACGGCTGCCCCCCGGGCGTGGCGCTGGATGCGGCCATGTTGCAGCACTGGCTGGACAAGCGCAAACCCGGCCAAAGCCGCCACACAACGCAGCGGCGCGAACCCGACGAGGTGGAGATTCTTTCAGGCGTCTATGACGGGCACACCACCGGCACACCCATTCAACTGATGATCCGCAATGTGGACCAGCGGTCCAAGGATTATGGCAATATCCTTGACACTTTCCGCCCGGGCCACGCCGATATCACCTATTTCCAGAAATACGGGCTGCGCGACCCGCGCGGGGGCGGGCGGTCATCGGCGCGCGAAACAGCGGCGCGCGTGGCGGCGGGGGGTGTGGCGCGTGCCGCGCTGGCGGCACTGGTGCCGGGTGTGGCAATTGCGGGATATATGGTGCAGATGGGGCCGCATGTGATTGACCGCGCGCGGTTCGATCTGGCTGAAATCGCGCGCAACCCCTTCTGGGTGCCCGATGCGCAGGCGGCGCAGGACTGGGCGCTGGCGCTGGACCAGATCCGCAAGGACGGCAATTCCGTGGGCGCGGTTGTGGAAGTGGTGGCCACAGGGGCACCGGCAGGGCTGGGCGCGCCCATTTACGCCAAGCTGGACACCGAACTGGCGGCGGCGATGATGTCCATCAATGCGGTCAAGGGCGTGGAAATCGGCGCAGGCATGGGCGCCGCCGCCCTGACCGGCGTTGAAAACGCCGATGAGATTGAAATGGGGCCAGACGGGCCGCGTTACCGTTCCAACAAGGCGGGCGGCATTCTGGGCGGAATATCGACAGGGCAGGATATCGTCGTGCGTTTTGCGGTGAAACCCACCTCCTCCATTCACACGCCGCGCGCGTCCGTCACGCGCGCTGGAGAGCCGACCGATGTGGTCACCAAGGGGCGCCATGACCCCTGCGTGGGCATTCGTGCCGTCCCTGTGGGCGAGGCGATGATGGCATGCGTGCTGCTGGACCACCTGCTGATGCACCGCGCACAGACCGGCGCGCTTGGCCCCGTGGGGCAGATTGGCCCGGCAGCGCAGTAGCTTTGCTTGCCCGCTATTGGCGCAGTTCCGTGTCGCTGTGTGCGCGTGTGGGGACTATTGTAAAAAATCTGCCTGGCAAGAACGCTGCGCGGGGCATGGACTGAAATGCGGATACTGGTAGAGATTGGCCTGACGCTGGCATTGAAGAATGCCCAAGGTGCTAAGCAAAGGCCGCAGGCCGCCGCACCATCGGCGGGCCGTCCCACGGCCTGCCGATTTCGCCAGCAAAACGCCAGGTCTATGGACGCAGGAGTATGCCGCCTACATAAAGTGCGCCCCTATAACGTGGGACCGGCAAACCCCGGCGCGTCGCTGGTGCGGGCTTGATCCAAGCTCGAATGTCCGCAAATGGCCAAACCCGGACCCCAACGATATGTATACACCCGCTATTCTCAGGTTCTGAACAACCCTGTGTGCATTGTGCCTGTCACCTGCCAGCGGGCTTTGCTTCGGGGGTCTGCGCCAGCACATCTGCAACAAGCTGCTGCAGCCAGCGGGCAAGTTCCGGTTCGGGCGTGGGCGTGCGTCCCAGCCCCAAGGGCACATCCAGGGGGGTGCGGCCATAGATGACGGCGTAATGCGCCAGTGCCATGACATAGGCCCCAAGGTCATTGACATGAATATCATCGCGAAACAGCGCATCCATGCTGGCCAGCCCCGGTGCGGTGCCCGCCTCAATCGCGTCATAGAGCGCTGTCATAAGGCGGGGGCCGGGAATCATGACCATTTCGGGCATGCCATCGGGCCGGTTGCGGTTCACATGGTCGCGGATTTCCAGCCAGCGCGCCTGTTCCACCTGCAGCCGGTCACGAAACGGAATATGCGCTTCGGTGGTATCATCGCCGGACCCTGGCCCCGTGTCGCGCGTGACCCAGGTTGCATACAGCACTGTGCGCGCGCCGTTTTCCCATGCGTGGCGCGCCCAGTTCAGCGCTTCATCCGCCGAATTATGATAGCCCATGGTGTTCAGCAAGGGCACGCGTTCGGTCAGCACCAGCAGGTCGTAATTCCCCATCGCGCTGCGGGCGTCCACGGGTTGGGCGGTGTTGTTCCAACGCCAGTCCATCGGGCTGCCAGGAATGGTGGAGCGGTCAATGACCACCCCGCGCCCGCCAGTGGCCTGCACCATGGGGCGCAGCATGTCGGGGATGGGGTCGGTCAGCGAATGGCCGGACATGACAACGCGCGCATCAAGCGCCATATCCGCAAGTGCGGGCCCCTGCGCAACCGCCAGCCAAACTGCGGCCAGCCCGACACCCAGTCTGTGCATGACAAAATTCATCCGAAACGCCCTTCAATGAACAGGCTGATCATGGCCCATATTGGTTAACAAGCCAATAATCATGCGGATCAGTCTGCCTTGCGCCCCTGCAAGTGTTTGCGCAGTTTGGACGGGGGCGCTTTCTTGCGGCCCTTATACGGGTTTTTGTCGGATTGCGACCGCATGAACATTCTGATCGGCGTGCCCGGCATGTCGAAACTGTCGCGCAGGCCATTGACCAGATAGCGGCTGTAGCTTGCGGGCAGGTCTTCGGGGTTGGAACACATCACCACAAACCCTGGTGGGCGCGTTTTGGCTTGTGTCATGTAGCGCAGCTTAATGCGCCGCCCGCCCGGTGCGGGGGGCGGGTGGGCCTCGACCATGGCGGCCAGCCAAAGGTTCAGGCGCGCGGTGGGCACACGGCGGTTCCATACCTCATGCGCGCGCAGCACGGCGGCGTGCAGGCGGTCCAGCCCCTTGCCTGTCTTGGCGGAAATGGTGACAAGCGGTGCGCCCTTCAGTTGCGGCAAAAGCTTTTCAAACCCTGTGCGCAGGGCTTTCAGCTTGTCTTGCTTGTCATCTTCCAGATCCCATTTATTGACCGCGACAACCACGGCACGCCCTTCGGTTTCCGCGAAATCGGCAATGCGCAAATCCTGCTGTTCAAAGGGGATCGCGGCGTCCAGAAGCACCACCACCACTTCGGCAAACCGCACTGCGCGCAACCCGTCCGCAACAGACAGCTTTTCAACCTTGTCCACCACGCGCGCCTTCTTGCGCATGCCTGCGGTGTCGAAAATGCGCGTGGGCGTGCCCAGCCATGTCATCGACAGGGAAATCGAATCGCGGGTAATGCCCGCTTCGGGACCAGTCAGCAGGCGGTCTTCGCCCAGGATCTTGTTGATCAGCGTCGATTTGCCCGCATTGGGCCGCCCGATGACAGCAACCTGCAAGGGGCGCTTGGCGCTTGGCGTGAAATCTTCGGGCGTGTCGGTGTCATCATCTGCAACATCAAGGTCGGTTTCGGGGGCGTCTTCTTCTTCGCGTTCCTCAAAGGCGTCCGATAGCGGGCGCAGCATGTGGTAAAGTTCGTCCATCCCTTCGCCATGTTCGGCAGACAGGCGCACAGGTTCCCCCAGACCAAGGCTGTAGGCGTCCAGCACCCCGCCATCAGTGGACCGCCCTTCGGCCTTGTTGGCCGCCAGAATGACATGGCTGGAGCGCTTGCGCAGGATGTCTGCAAACATTTCGTCAGTGGGCGTAATGCCTGTGCGGGCGTCCACCATGAACAGGCATATATCGGCCATGTCCACCGCACGTTCCGTCAGGCGGCGCATGCGGCCTTGCAGGCTGTCATCGGTGACTTCTTCCAGACCGGCAGTGTCGATCACGGTAAACCGCAAATCGCCCAGTTTGGCGGCCCCTTCGCGCAGGTCGCGGGTCACGCCGGGCTGGTCATCGACCAGCGCCAGACGTTTGCCGACAAGGCGGTTGAACAGGGTCGATTTGCCAACATTCGGCCTGCCGACAATAGCGAGAGTGAAGCTCATATGCCCCTCCGGGGAAAGCGTGATGGCCCCGGACAGGGGCCATCAGGAAAACGGGACGCCATGGCCTGCAGGATTGTCCCGCAGGGCTGGCGGTCTTGTTCGGGTCTAGCGATAGGCGTGCAACTGCCCGTCGCGCGACACGACATACAGCGTGCCGCCCACCACGATCGGGCTGATGGCGGCCCCGCCCCGCAATTCGATTTCGCCGTTCAATGCCCCTGATGCGGGGTCAAACAAGCGGATGCGCCCGTCACTGGACGCAACGACAAGGCGTCCGCCTGCCAGAAGCGGGCCGTAATGGGCGTAAATCTCGGCGCGGCGGCGTTCGCGGGTTTCTGTGTGCGGGGGCAGCGGTTGCGCCCAGATGAAGCCGCCGGTGCGGCTGTCCAGCCGGATCAGGCGGTTGCGGTCCGACATCAGGAACACGGACCCGCCAACTGGCCATACCGGGCCATAGGCTGCTTCATCTGCGGTCCAGACGCGGCTACCGTCGCGGGTGTTCAGCGCCATGACGCGGCCGGACTGGTTGCCGACGAAAACCTGATCGCCCTGAACAACCGGGTCGCCCGTCACATCTGTGACCTTGGCATAGGCCACCCCGATGCGCGTTCCCGCAATGACGGTGCGCCACATGGTCTGGCCTGTGTCGCGGCGCGCGGCAATCAGTTCGCCTGCAGGGGTGGGAAACAGCACCAGATTGCCCGCAATGGCAGGGGCGGCGCCGCCCACCATGCTGGCCGGGGATGGCGTGCCGGTCAGTTGCCAGTCGGTCTGGCCGGTGGCGGCATCAATGGACCAGGCCGTGCTGTCGGATGCAACGACATAGACGCGGTCCCCCGAAACCGTGGGGGCACCTGACAAGGGCGCGTCAAATGTCTTGGTCCAGACTACATTGCCGCTGCGCAGGTCCAGCGCGGCCAGAACCCCGAAGGCGGATGTGACATAAAGCCTGCCATTCGCCACGGCCATCCCCCCGCCAGAGGCTGCGTCGCCGCTGCGGGTGAAAGAGGGCGTCAAGTCCCGCGTCCAGGCAATTTCGCCCTGGGTGGTCACGGCGGTAACCTGTGCATGGCTGTCCAGCGTATAGATCAGGCCCCCGCTGGCCACGGGTTCCGCGGTGATTCTGTGGCGCCGCCCTTCGCCCTAACCGATGGGCACCGACCATAGAGGCTGCAGGCTGCCGGCAAGGGCAGGGTGGGCAATGCGCGTGCTGGGGGTGCCCAGACGGTGGGTCCATTCCGCATTGCTGGCGGTGGCAGGCAGGCTAATGGGGTCCGCCCGGTTGACAGGGGCTTCTCCCGCGCCTTCTGCAAAAGGCGCACGCAAGGGGAAGCGTTCCCCTTCCAGGATGAACCCGCGATCACAAGCGGCAACAAGGGTGCCAAGGGCAAGGATGCTCGCGTATGTCCAGAGTTTCACCATGCGCTCCTATAAATCTGGTCCGAAAGGCCGGTTTGGAATGAATGCCCGCGGGGGCGGCAGGCCCTTTTATCAGTTTGCGGCGGGATCACCACCCAAGGCAATGATTAGTTGCGACGCCCGGCGTGCAAGCGTGTCGGACACGTCGGATTGTGACAGTAAGTCCGTCAGAATTTCAATGCTTCTTTCGGTATTGCCCTGTTCCAGCTGCAAAAGCGCAGTCTGTTCCAGCGCAAGCGGCCGGAAGGGGCGACCGGGTTGCGACAGCCCCGCCAAAATGGTTTCGCGCTCTGCTGCGGGAACATCGCTGCCCGCTGCAATGACGTATTTCAACGCGGCCAGTTGGCGATAGGCATCTGTCAGCGCGTCATCTTCCGACGCGGCGCGCAGGGCCGCAAGCGCAGCGGGGCGGTCACTTTCAAACATCTCGCCCGCGCCAAGCAGGCTTACGACGCCGTTTTGCGGGCCGCTGGTGTCAATTTGCCCCATCGCTTGTATTCGGTCGGCGGGCGCGTCATTTTCCAGCGCGGCAAGAATCGCATCCCCGAACGCCTGCGCCGATGCGCGGTCGCTGGCCTTGCGCCATTCGTTCCACGCGGCCCCCCCGACAATCAGCACGACCGCAAGAACGGCAATCCAGCCATATCGCCGCAGGTAGCCCGTCATGCGGTCCCGGCGCAGTTCTTCGGTGACTTCATCAATGAAACTGTCAGGATTGCTCACGCAGCACCTCGTTGGACAAAAACTGTGCATTCATACCGCGAAGCGGGGGGAATTGCCAAGCCCTGCGCTACATCGCGCCGCAAGTGTTGAAATCTTCTGCGCGATGTGTATGTTAATCACATAAACATCGCTTGTGCTTTGTTGTCGCCACGTTTAATCTGAACCCTGCGGTTCAGCGTATACCCGCAAGTGCCTTCCCACAGATCGGAGTGATCAGCATGCGCCTGTTTCCACTGCTCACCGCGCTGTTGGTGATGACTGTCATCTATCTTGCTGTGATGGAACGCGACGCCCTGCTGGGCTATGCGGGGGTCGTCACCGAAGATGCGGTTCAAGAAGACGCTGATACCCCCGCGCAAGGGCGCATCCGTGTGGTTGTCCAGACATCGCAGGCGCGTGAAATCGAAAACGCGGTTGTGCTGCGCGGGCGCACCGAAGCCGCGCGTCAGGTTGATGTGCGTGCCGAAACATCCGGTCTGGTCACGTCAGACCCGTTGCGGCGCGGCGCGCAGGTTGCTGCTGGTGCGCCCCTGTGCGAAGTTGCCGCCGGTGTGCGCAATGCCGCCCTTGATGAAGCGCGCGCCCGCCTGACCGAAGCCGAAATCAACTTTCGCGCGGCATCTGGCCTGTCCGAAAGCGGTTTTGCATCTGACACGCGGCTGGCCAATGCGCGCGCGGCGCTGCAATCCGCGCAGGCAGGCGTTGACCGCGCAGTAGAAGAAATGGCCCGCCTTGTCATGTATGCGCCCTTCGATGGCATATTGGAAAGCGACACTGCAGAACTGGGCAGTTTGCTGCAGCCCGGCGCGCTATGCGCCACCCTGATCCAGCTGGACCCCATCCGCCTTGTGGGGTTTGCCACCGAAACCCAGATTGACAGGCTGGTTTCCGGCGCACCCGCACAGGCGCAACTGGCTTCCGGTCATCAGGTTACGGGGGTGGTCAGCTTTCTGTCGCGTGCCGCAGACCCGCAAACGCGGACCTTTCGTGTCGAAGTAACAGTGCCCAACGCGGAGATGCTGATACGCGATGGCCAAAGCGCGGATATCATGGTGACCTCCCGCCCGGAAATGGGCCACCTGCTGCCCGGTTCCGCCCTGACGCTGAATGACAGGGGGGAATTGGGCCTGCGCGTGGTGGATGATGCGGGGCTGGTCAGTTTCGCGCCCGCCACTGTGCTGCGCGACACGGATTCGGGCGTGTGGCTGACAGGTTTGCCAGAGACAATTACCGCGATCATCCTTGGGCAGGAATTCACCCGCGAAGGGGCCTATGTGGACGCCGTGGATCAGGCCACCCAACGGGGTGAACCATGATCGGGCTTGTTTCATGGGCGGCCAGCCATGCGCGCATGGTCATGGCATTGGTGGTCATGACCCTGTTTGCGGGCACTGTGACCTATTTCAACCTGCCCAAAGAAGGCGAACCCGATATCGAGGTTCCGGCGGTTATCATTTCGGTCCCCTTTCCCGGCATTTCGGCCGTGGATGGCGAAACCATGCTGGTGCGCCCCATGGAAACCGAACTGTCCGATCTGGACGGGCTGAAAACGCTAAGCGCGTTTTCCGCTGACGGGTTTGCCGCTGCTGTTCTGGAATTTGAATTCGGCTGGGACAAAACCGCCACGCTGGCGGATGTGCGCGATGCGATGGGCCGCGCCGAAGGCAGTTTTCCCAGTGGCGCACAGAATTATTCGATCACCGAGATCAATTTTTCCGAATTCCCCATGATTATTGTCGCCTTGTCCGGCGATGTGTCCGAACGCGCCCTGTTGCGCGCCACACGCGATTTGCAAAGCAGGATCGAAGGGCTGGACTCCGTTCTGGAGGCAGAAATTGCCGGCGCCCGCGATGAAATGGTCGAGGTTCTGATCAATCCGCTGCGGCTGGAAGCCTATAACGTGACCGCAGGCGAATTGATAAGTGTGGTGACGCAGAACAACCAGCTTGTCGCCGCAGGCGAGGTGGCGACATCTGCCGGGGCATTCGGGGTCACGGTTCCGGCCAGTTTTTCCGGGCCGGAAGATATTTACCGCCTGCCGGTCAAGGTGAATGGCGATTCGGTTGTCCGGCTGGGTGACCTGGCGGAAATACGTATGACATTCGTTGACCGCGCAGGCACGGCGCGGTTCAATGGCGAAACCAACCTTGCGATTCAGGTGGTCAAACGCAAGGGCTTCAACGCGATCGACACTGCCGAACAGGTGCGCGCGGCCATTGCCGCCGAACGCGCCAGCTGGCCGCAGGAACTGCAGGCCGCCATTCGCATAACCCCCGCGATGGACACATCCGTGGAAGTGGGTGAAATGGTCGGGCAGCTGGAAGGGTCTGTTCTGACAGCAATTGCCCTTGTCATGATCGTGGTGCTGGCCGCGCTGGGTGCGCGGTCCGCCATGCTTGTGGGGTTTGCCATTCCCGCGTCGTTCCTGCTGTGCTTTATCCTGCTGGGGATCATGGGCGTGGCGGTGTCCAATATTGTGATGTTCGGCCTGATTCTGGCTGTGGGGGTGCTGGTGGATGGCGCGGTCGTCGTGACCGAATATGCCGACAAGCGCCTGAAAGAGGGCGACGGGCCGATGCAGGCCTATGTGAAGGCCGCCAAGCGCATGTTCTGGCCCATCACGGCGTCCACCGCGACCACGCTATGCGCGTTTCTGCCCATGCTGTTCTGGCCTGGCGTGGCGGGCGAATTCATGGGCATGTTGCCTGTCACGCTGATTTTCGTGCTGACAGCGTCCTTGATTGTCGCGCTTATATTCCTGCCGGTTCTGGGCGGGCTTAGCGGCCGTGCGGCGCGCGTTCTGGACCATGCCACACAGGCGTTGCGCCGCCTGCCATGGTTGGCGCGGCTGCCCTTTGCGGTGGTGGCCGCAGGGGCGATGTGGCTGGGGGCGATGCTGTTGCTGAACCCCGGCTATTTGCAAGGGGGCACACAGGCCGCGCAATCGGCGGTGCAGCTTTTGCCCGGTGCCGTGTTGATGATGCTGGCCGCGATGGGCATTTCCGTCAGCTTTGCGGCAATCAAGCCGCCACGACAGCCGCGCCGCATTGATGCGCGGCGCAAATATTCGCCTGCTGGCCATGTGATGCGGTTTTTTGTGGGCAACCCTGTCATGCCGGTTGTGTTGATCGTCGCGGTCGCGGCCTTCGTCATGGCGACATTCCAGTATTACGGTGAAAACAACCGCGGTGTGGAATTCTTCGTCGAAACCGAACCGGAACGCGGCATCATCTATGTGCGCGCACGCGGCAATTTCTCGATCACGGAAAAGGACGCGCTGGTGCGCCAGATCGAGGAAATCGCCCTTGCCGAAGACGGAATCGACGCAGTGTTTGCCTTCGCGGGGGATGGCGGGCTGAACACCAACACCGCAGGCACCGGCCCCCCGCGCGATGCAATCGGCCAGATCCAGTTTGAACTGACCCATTGGCAAACCCGCATCGGTGATCCGCAGATGCGCGGCGCGGCCATTCTGGAACGGCTGGAACAGAAATTCGACCAGGTGCCCGGCCTGCAGACAGAATTTCTGGTGCAAAGCGGTGGGCCAGCAGGGCAAAAACCCGTTCACCTGCGCCTGAAAGGGCAGGATTTCGACGTGCTGGAAGGCGCTGTGGAAACTGTGCTGGCGCGGTTTCGTGACACCCCCGGCCTGTTCGATCTGGAAGACAGTCGCCCCATTCCCGGGATTGACTGGCAAATAGATGTCGACACGGCCATGGCAGGGCGTTTTGGTGCAGATGTGGCCACCATTGGCGGAATGGTGCAACTGGTCACGCGCGGGCTGTTGCTGGATACAATGCGCGTTGACAGCTCGGACGAGGAAATCGACATCCGCGTGCGCCTGCCCGATGGTGACAGGCTTTTGTCCACATTGGAAACCCTGCGCGTCCAGACAAGTTTCGGCATGGTGCCCTTGTCGAATTTCATCACCACCCGGCCCGTGGCGCGGCGCGGCCAGATTGACCGTGTGGACCAGCAACGCTATTTCGACGTCAAGGCCGATGTGCGCGGCGCCTTGGTGCGGCTGGTGGATGCCTCGGGACAGACCATGCGCGTTGTGCCGCGGTCCCAGACCATCCCGCGCGAGAACGAGCCGGGCAGCGATGCCTATGCCCGCGCGCAAGCCACCCTTGCCGAGATTGACCAGAACGGCTGGCGAATGGTGCCCATCACGGCAACAGAACGTATCGAAACCCTGACGCAGTGGCTGACCGCGGACAACCCGTTGCCAGACGGCGTGGACTGGGAATGGACCGGCGAGCAGCAGGATCAGGAAGAAAGCACGCAGTTCCTTATGGTCGCCTTCAGTGCGGCACTGGGGCTGATGTTTGTCATCTTGCTGACGCAGTTCAACAGTTTCTACAATTCGGTGCTTGTGTTGATGGCGGTGGTGTTGTCTTCGGCGGGTGTGCTGATCGGCATGATTGTCATGGACCAGACATTTTCGGTCATCATGACGGGGACAGGAATTGTCGCGCTGGCGGGCATTGTGGTGAATAACAACATTGTTCTGATCGACACCTATCAGAATTATGCGGCCATCATGCCCCGGATCGAAGCGATCATCCGCACAGTCGAAGCGCGCATCCGCCCGGTCTTGATGACCACAACCACCACAATGGCAGGTCTGACGCCCATGATGCTGGGCATCAGCATAGATTTCGCCAATGGCGGCTATGCCATCGACAACCCCACCTCGCTTTGGTGGAAGCAGTTGGGCACAGCGGTGGTGTTTGGTCTGGGGGTCGCCACGATCCTGACATTGATGCTGACACCCGCCATGCTGGCGCTGCGGGTCTGGATTGAGAAAGGGGCCTATCGCGGGGCTTTGGGGCTGCGCTGGGTGTTGTCGCGGCGCGGATCGGTTGCGCGGCGGGACAGCGCGCTGGACGGGAAGCTAAAGAAAATAAGCGAAACGGAAATCATCTGGGACGTTCCGCCCGCCCCGCTGGAGGTGCAATTGCCCCTTCAGCTTGAAAACCCGCTGCCACCGCAAGCGCCCCTGCGTGCGGCCGAATAGGCCTGACCCGCCGCGCCACATCCTGGCGCAGAAAGGGGCTGCCGCCCCGACCGGCCCTGATGGGCCGGTCCCCCCGCGAGTATTTCAGGCAAGATGAAGGCGGTAGTCACTGACCAGCAGCCGCCACGGGGCGGTATCTTCGTCAATGGTGGCGAAGCGGGGCAGGGGTGGATCAAAGATATTGTCGGTTTCGTCATCATTGACGGTGCTGACTTCGCCAATCAGGCAATCGGCCCCTTCGGCCCAGAAGGCATGCCAGTCCCCGGGCCTTAGGGTCACGCTTTCGCCCGGGGCAAGTTGCAGTTTGCCGCCTGCGGGCAAGGTACGGGCAATCCCGTCGCACATGACAGTGACAGGCGCGGATGGGTCGCGCCGCCCGTCGGGGGAGGAACCGTAGAGTTCCACGACCAATGTTCCGCCCCCGCGGTTGATGATATCTTCAGATTTGACGATATGGGTGTGCATCGGGCTAAGCTGGTGCACGCGTGAAATCAGCAGCTTTTCGGCATAGACCATGCCGCGCCCCTGTTGCAGTTCCGCAAGGGTGCCATTGCGCAAGGTAAACAGCGCCAGCCCCATGCGCGCGAAATCCCCGCTGCCGTAATCGGTAATGTCCCAGCCCAGCCGCCGGTCGGTGATATGGCCATGGTCCCTGTCGCGTAGCTGGTCGGGGGACAGATGGGCGAAGGGCGGCAAGGCGACCTTGAAGCTGGTGATGAAGTCATCGGCGGATTTCAGAATGTCATTGATGCTGGATCGTTTCATGGGCCGCTCCTGTTTGCGCTACCGCGATGTTGTGCCATGGGCGGGCGCATTGGGAAAGGGGGGGGCGTTTGGGGCAGGCGCGCATGTCGCCACCCACTTGCATTTTCGTGCAGTGCTGCGCATGTTGCCCGCCTTGGCCCCCCTTGCTTTCGAAAGGCGCGATTTCATGGTCGCCACGACAGATACACCCGCCGCAACGACAACATGGATTGTGCTGGTCGGGATCAGCCTGTGTCATATGATCAATGATGTGATGCAATCCTTGCTGGCGGCGTTGTATCCGCTGCTGGCGCAGGAATTTTCGCTAAGCTTCTGGCAGATCGGCCTGATGACCTTCGCGTTTCAGGTCACTGCGTCGCTGATGCAGCCGCTTGTGGGGCTGGTGACGGACCGCAGGCCCATGCCGCAATCGCTGCCGGTGGGGATGGGGGCAACGCTGATCGGGCTGGTGCTGCTGGCCAGCGCCCAAAGCTATGGTGGCCTGCTTGCGGGGGCGATGCTGATTGGTGTGGGGTCGGCCGTGTTCCACCCCGAAGCCAGCCGCGTGGCAAGGCTGGCGTCAGGGGGGCGGTTTGGCACAGCGCAATCGCTGTTTCAGGTGGGTGGAAATTTCGGGTCCGCGCTGGGGCCGTTGCTGGCGGCGTTCATCGTGCTGCCCATGGGGCGGCCAAGTGTGGCGTGGTTTGCCATTCTGGCCCTGATAGGCATGGTTTTGCTGAACCGCGTGGGCGCGTGGTATGGCGCGATAAACCGTGCCAATGCCGCGCGCGGGCGTCCCAGCCGCGAGATTGGCCTGCCGCGCGGGCGGGTTGTCTGGGCGGTTGTCATTCTGGCCATTCTGACCTTCAGCAAGAATGCCTATACAGCCAGCATCAGCAGTTATTACACGTTTTTCCTGATTGACCGTTTCGACATGGGCATCGGGGCTGCGCAGCAAATGCTGTTTTTGTTTCTGGCGGCGGCGGCGGCCGGTGTCATGCTGGGCGGGCTGATCGGGGACAGGTTCGGCCCTTTGGTTGTGATCTGGGTGTCCATTCTGGGGGTTTTGCCGTTCACACTGTTGTTGCCGCATGTCGGCCCTGTGGCCACGGGCGTGTTGTCTGTGGTGATCGGGGTGGTGATCGCGTCAGCCTTTCCAGCCATTGTGGTCTATGCGCAGGAATTGCTGCCCGGGCGTGTGGGGCTGGTGGCGGGAATATTTTTCGGGCTGGCCTTCGGCTTTGGCGGGATTGCGGCGGCGTTGCTGGGGGTTGTGGCCGATTATCGTGGCATTGCATGGGTGTATCAGGCCTGTGCGTGGTTGCCCGCCTTGGGGGTCATTACGGTATTTTTGCCCCGCAGGCCCATGATGCGGGCCTAGCCAGCGCTTGACCCTGCCGTGTCCTTCAGATAATTCAACCTTAGCGCGGGCATGGTGAAATGGTATCACATGAGCCTTCCAAGCTCTTGGTGCGGGTTCGATTCCCGCTGCCCGCTCCAGAACCACTTGCATCGGGCGTGATTACCGCTTTTGTTGGTCAAACCAGCAAAAGGAATATGTGACATGAGTGCAATCCCGATGCCCCTTGACGGGCTGGTTACCGCGTTCCTGACTGACGCCGCGCCCGAAGCCTTGCGCCAGACGGTGCTGGACGCCCGCAAGCGCGACACATTGGCGGGGAATTACCCCTATCCGCGCTGGATGAAGAAATCCGATTACGAAGATGACCTGAAGCCGCTGCAATTTGAACTGGTCAAGTTGCAGCACTGGATTGCTGAAACCGGCCAGCGCGTGATTGTGATATTCGAGGGGCGCGACACTGCCGGCAAATCCGGGGCAATCAACCGCATAACCGAAGTGACGAATCACCGCACTGTCCGCGTCGAGGCCCTGCCGCGCCCCACCGACCGGCAATTGCGCGAATGGTATTTCCAGCGCTATGTTGCCCGCCTGCCTGCGGGCGGGGAAATGGTGCTGTTTGACCGCAGCTGGTATAACCGCGCGGTCATTGAACATGTGTTCGGCTTCTGCACCCCCGATCAGCGCGCGCGTTTTTTCGACCAAGTGCCGGAATTTGAACGCATGTTGGTGGGCGATGGCGTTCATCTGATCAAGATCTGGCTGAATGTCAGCCGCGCGGAACAATTGCGCCGCCTGCTGGCGCGGGAATCGGACCCGATGAAGCACTGGAAACTGTCGCGCATCGATGTTGACGGGCTGGCAAAATGGGACAGCTACACCCATGCCATTGCAGAAACCTTTCAGCGCAGCCATGTTGATGTCGCCCCTTGGTGCGTTATCCGGTCCGAGGATAAATACCGCGCGCGGCTGGCCGTGCTGCGCCATATTCTGGGGCAGTTGCCCTATGACCACAAGGACCACACCGCACTGGCCCCGCCCGACCCGCAGATATGCACATCCCCCGCCCGCTGGGAGATGGAGCTGTGGGGGGATGGCACGTAACCATGCAGTGGCGCGCGCCAGAAAAATACACGCAACACAGTCAAGGCGCATGCTAGGATAGATGCGGGTGTGATCCTGCCCGCCCGTTCCCGTCCCCAGCCGGAGGTTCCCATGCCTGTTCTGTCCCACCCCCGACATTCGGTCCGCGCCATGCTGCTGCGCTTTGGCAGCCGTGCATTGCGCGCTGGCCGCAAGGCGGCGCTGCTGGTGGTGCTGGCGCTGCCCATCGCGGGCAATGCGCAATCCACAGCCCCCATCCCGGACCGTTTCGCCACAATTCAGGCAAATACTGATTTCCCCGGTGGCGACATGACACCAGTGTTTGACACAACGCTGGCGCACTGCCATGCAACCTGCCTGCGGATAACGGACTGCGCGGGGTTCACCTTCAACCAGCGCAACGGGGCGTGTTTTCCCAAATCCCGGATCGGGGCACCCAGCCCGTATGAAGGCGCTGTTTCAGGCGTAATCCAGCAGGTGGCGCAGGCCGGTCTGACGCGGGCGCAGGCGCTGCGCGGCAATCTGGATTTTCTGGAACGCTTCGATATGACCGCCGCGCGCGACATGTCGCAAACCATGGCCGACAGGCATTTTGCCAATGGTATGACCGAAGCCGCGCTTCTGGACGGGGCGCGCAGCCGCACGGGCCATGATGCCGTTTTGTGGACGGGGGCTGCGGTGACTGTGGCCGATAGTGCGCTGGCATGGCTTGCCCATGCGCGCGCCCTTGACGCCCATGCCGCCAATACCACGAACACCCGGTTTGACCTGAACCAGCGCGCAGTCAGTGCCGCCATAAACGCCGCGTTGCGCGCGCCTGACACTGCCGCGCAGGTGCAGGCCCTGCTTCAACTGGCGGGGTCGCTGGAAAATGTGTTTCGCGGCCATGACGCCTTGCAGGCGCTGCGTGCCGCTGACCAGCTAAGCCCCGGTGCCGCAGGCGATGACCTGATGCGACTGCGCGAACAATACGGGTTTCGCCTGTTGTCGCATGATGTGGATGCGCTGACGGCATCCCCGCGCATATGCGCCAGTTTTTCGGACGGGTTGTCGCCTGCGCGCGATTACGCCCCCTTCGTGCACAGTGCTGCGCAGGGGTTGGCGCTTGACGTCGAAGGGCAACAGCTTTGCCTGTCCGGCATCAGCTATGGCGAAAGCTACAGCCTGACGTTTCGCGCCGGGCTGCCATCGGTGTCAGGCGATTCATTGGCGCGGGATGTGTCCTTGGACGTGTATGTGCGCGACCGCGCGCCGCTGGTGCGCTTTGCAGGGCGGGGATATGTGCTGCCTGCATCCGGCCCGCGGGCGCTGCCTGTGGAAACCGTCAATACCGACAGGCTGGATTTGCGTTTGCTGCGGGTTTCGGACCGCAACCTTGTCGCGGCCATCCGGCAGGGCAATTTTGCCCGCACCCTTAGCCAATGGGAAGGGGACAGGTTCGAGCAGCTTCTGGCCGAACCTGTCTGGCAGGGCGTGGCTGATATTGACAGCGCCCTGAACCGCACGACCACAACGCGCCTGCCACTGCAGGAGGCTGGCGCGCTGCAAGCCGGGGTCTATGTGCTGCGCGCGACCGTCCCCGATACCGACCCCTATGATGTGCCCCCCGCGATGCAATGGTTCATGGTGTCCGATCTGGGGCTAAGCAGCTATCAGGGCAGTGACGGCCTGCATGTGGTTGTCCAGCATCTGTCTGATGGCACCCCTGCGGATGGCGCGCAGGTGTCGCTTCTGGCGCAGTCCAACCGCGTTCTTGCACAGGGTCAGGCCGATGCGCAGGGCCATATCCGTTTTGCCGCCGAACTGGCGCAGGGGCGTGACAGCAGCGCAGCGGCCATGGTGCTGGTTGAAACCACGGATGAGGATATGGCGGTTCTGTCGCTGTCCGATCCCGAATTCGATTTGTCCGATCGCGGCGTGGAAGGGCGCGCCGGCCCCGGCCCGGTGGATGTGTTCCTGACCACCGATCGCGGTGCCTATCGCGCGGGCGAGGTTATCCATGCAACGGCGCTTGTGCGCGACCATGCCGCGCGCGCCATCCATGGCATGCCGCTGGGCGCGCGCCTGTTACGCCCTGATGGGGTGGAATATGCGCGCCACCAAAGCACGCGCGAATATGCGGGTGGCCATGTTTTCGCGCTGCCGCTGGGCGGGGATGTTCCGCGCGGTGTGTGGCAGGTGGAACTGCGTGCCGACCCGGACGCGCCCGCGCTGGCCACGCAATCCGTGCTGGTCGAGGATTTCTTGCCCGAACGCGTGGATTTCGACCTTGACCTGTCGCAAGATGGCCCGATTGACCCTGCCGCCCCGCCCGCGCTGGAAATTGCCGCGCGCCATTTGTTTGGTGCCCCTGCGGCAGGGCTGGGATTGACGGGCACGGTAACCCTGCGCCCCGTGGCCGGGCTGGACGGCTGGGCGGGGTATCGCTTCGGGCGTCATGACCAACGCCTTGACCCCCAGCGCCGCAGTTTTGAACGCGGCCTGCAGACCGATGCCGCCGGTCACCTGTCCATTGGTCTGCCGCTGGACGGTGTGCAGCTGGAAAACCGCCCCTATGGCGCGACCGTCACGGCCACCTTGCTGGACGGGGCGTCACGCCCTGTCGAACGCAGCCTGACGCGGGCCTTGCGTCCGGTGGGGCCAGTGCTGGGCATTCGCCCCGCATTTGACGGCCCCTTGCCTGAAAACGCGCAGGCGCGCTTTGATCTGGTGCTTGTCGGGCCTGACGGGGCCGCGCAGTCCGGCGCGGTGCGCTGGCAGGTGGACAAGGTTGAAACACGTTATCAGTGGTTCAGTCTGGACGGGCGCTGGAACTGGGAACCTGTGACAAGCCGCAGCCGCGTTGCGCAAGGTGATGTCACGCTGCAGGATGGCCCGCACAGCATTTCGGTGCCTGTGGATTGGGGCAATCACGAATTGCGCGTCACGCATGACGGTGCGGACTTCGCCAGTGCCTCGGTCGGGTTTGCGGCGGGGTGGTATGCCGCCGACACTGCCCGCGATACGCCTGACATGCTGGCCCTTGCGCTGGACCGCCCCGCCTATGCGCCCGGTGAAGTGGCGCGGTTGCGCATTGTCCCCGACGGGGCAGGCATGGCGCAGGTCATGGTTCTGTCGGACCGCGTTATTGACATGCGGCTGGTGCCCGTGTCCGGCGAAACCGTGGTGGAATTGCCGGTCACCGATGACTGGGGCACAGGGGCCTATGTTACCGCCAGCCTGATACGCCCGTCAGACAGTGCCGCGCAGATGCCGGCCCGGGCATTGGGGCTGGCGCATGCCAGCGTGCAACCCGGACCGCGCGCGCTGGACGTGACGCTTGATGCCCCGCAACAGGCCGACCCGCGCGGCCCCTTGCCGCTGGTCATGACGCTGGAAAATGCGCCGGATGGCCCGGTCTATGCCACAGTGGCGGTCATTGATCTGGGTGTGCTGACCCTGACAGGGTTTGCCCCGCCTGACCCGGTGGCGCATTTCTTCGGGCAACGCCGCCTTGGCGTGGCGATCCGCGACATCTATGGCCGCCTGATCGATGCGCGGCACGGTGCCATGGGGCAGGTGCGTTCGGGCGGCGATGCGCAAACCGCAGCGCGTTCCGGCCCCGCCCCGTCCGAAGACCTGCTGTCGTTGTTTTCGGGGCCTGTCAGTTTTGTGAACGGGCGGGCGGAACTTGCCTTTGACCTGCCTGCCTTCAATGGCACGGTCAGGGTTATGGCGGTGGTCTGGTCGGATGATGCCGTGGGGCAGGCCAGCGCAGATGTTCTGGTTCGTGATCCGGTTGTCATTCAGCCCAGCCTGCCGCGTTTTATGGCCCCCGGTGATGCCAGCCGTTTGCGGCTGGAACTGACGCATGCAACAGGTGCAACCGGCGATATGGCGTTGCAACTTAGCGGCCATGGCCTTGGCGATGTGCCGGAACATGTGTCCCTTGTGGCGGGCGAAACTGTTGTGCTGGATGTGCCCCTGCGCCCGACCGCGCCGGGCGATCACAGCTACCAGATTGCGCTGACCTTGCCGGACGGGCGTATCCTGACGCGTCAGGTGGCGCTGACGGTGCAATATACCGACCCTGAAATCGCGCGATCTTCGCAATTTGTCCTTGAACCGGGGCAGGCGTTCGACTTCGGGTCGGATGCGCTGGACGGGTTGCGCGCGGGCACGCGGCGCGCCACGTTGATGGCGGGCGGGGCTGCGGGGCTGGATATGGCGGGTTTGATCCAGCGCCTGACCGGCTATCCCTACGGGTGCACCGAACAGATAGCATCTGGCATGCAGCCGCTTTTGCTGGCCTCTGACGCTGTGGTGGCGATGGGGCTTATGACGCAGGCGCAACTGCGCCAGCAGGTCCAGACGGCCGTTGACGCGATTTTGACACGGCAGGACCGGCGCGGCAGTTTTGGCCTGTGGGGGGCGGGCGGGTCCGACCTGTGGCTTGATGCCTATGCCACCGATGTGGTGTTGCGCGCGCAGGGGCAGGGGGCAGATGTCGCACCCGCCGCGCTGCGCATGGCGCTGGACAACCTGCGCAATCAGGTCGCGCAGGCTGGCAGCCTGTATGACGGCGCGGGCGGCTATGCCTATGCGTTCGAGGTTCTGGCGCGTGCGGGCGAAGCCGCAATCGGGGATCTGCGCTATTACGCCGACACGCTTGCTGACCGCTTCGATACACCGATTGCCGCCGCCCAACTGGGTGCGGCCCTGGCCGCGTATGGCGAACAAACGCGCGCGGATGCCATGTTCGCTCGCGCGCGGGATATGGCGCTGGCTGATCAGGCCCCGTCGGGCTGGCGCAACGATTACGGGACCGCGCTGCGTGACACTGCCGCAGTGCTGGCGCTGGCGCTGGATGCAGGCAGCGCTGTTGTGGACAGCCCGCAATTCGCGGCAGCCTTGTCCGCGCGCCCCCCGGCCGAGCAGTTATCCCCGCAAGAAGCGGCGTGGTCCTTGCGGGCGGCTGTAGCGCTTCAGACCGGGGTGCAGGGGCTTGCGTTGAATGGCCAGCCTGTTGCGGGCCATCTGGTGCATCTGCTTGATGGCCAGCCCGCGCGTGTTGCCAATGACGGCGCGCAGCCGGTCACCGTGACCCTGACGGCATTTGGCGTGCCCGAAACGCCCCCCGACGCGGGCGGGACGGGATACACGATTGCGCGCAGCTATTTCGCCATGGACGGGCAACCCGCTGATATGGACGCGCTGCGCCCCGGTGACCGGCTGGTTACCGTGCTGGACATCCGCCCCGATCGCGGCAGCGGTGACGGGCGGCTGATGGTGGATGACGCCTTGCCTGCGGGGTTTGAAATCGACAATGCCAATTTGCTGCGCGACGGCGATATTCGCGCTTTGGACTGGCTGAGCACCCATGACGCCGCTGAAATGACCCAGGCCCGCGCCGACAGGTTCCTTGCGGCAGTGGATTGGCGCAGCGATGCGCCCTTACGGCTGGCCTATATCGTGCGGGCCGTGTCGCCCGGCGTGTTCCACCACCCTGCCGCCAAGGTCGAGGACATGTATCGCCCGACCCGCCGTGCGACGACTGGCACGGGGCGCGTGACGATTGCGCCATGAGGGGGGGCGCGCGCGCGCTGCTGGGCGTGGCGGTTCTGGCTGTGGTGCTATGGGCGGGGTTCGACCGCTGGGTGGCCATGACACCCATGCCCGCCGACCTGCGCCCCGCCACCGCGACCGAAGTGCTGGCCCATGACGGGCAGTTGTTGCGCGCCTTCATGGTTGATGACGGGCGCTGGCGGCTGGCGGTTGACCCGGACCGCGTGGACCCCGCCTACCTGAACATGCTGATCGCCTATGAGGACCGGCGGTTTTACCGCCATTCCGGTGTGGATATGGTGGCCCTGTTGCGGGCAGTGGGGCAGGTGGTGGTTAACGGGCGTGTGGTGTCGGGCGGGTCCACACTGACCATGCAGGTGGCTCGCCTGATTGAAGACGGGCCAACAGGGACATGGGCCGGAAAATGGCGCCAGATTCGGTTGGCGCTGGCGCTTGAACGCAGGATGGACAAGGCCGCGATCCTGTCGCTGTATCTGCATCACGCGCCTATGGGCGGCAATCTGGAAGGGGTGCGTGCGGGCAGTGTTGCGTGGTTCGGGCGCGACCCTGCACGCCTGACGCCGGCACAGGCGGCGCTGCTTGTGGCACTGCCGCAAGCGCCTGCGCTGCGCAGCCCCGACCGCCACCCCGAACGCGCCCAAGCCGCGCGGGCGCGGGTGCTGGCCCGCGCGCAGCGTGCTGGCGTCCTTTCTGCCGATCAGGCTGGCGCTGCGCTGCGCGAAGCCCTGCCCGTGCAGCGCAGCGCCTTTCCGGCCCATGCGCCGCATCTGGCCGACAGGCTGCGTGTGGCCGCACCTGATGCCCGCCTGCACCTGACCACAATTGATGCCCGCTTACAGGCCGCGCTTGAAGACCTGGCTACGCGCGCGCTGCCATCGTTGCCCGCGCAGGCCACTGTCGCATTTCTGGTGGCAGATCACGAAAGCGGGGCCATTCGTGCGCTGGTGGGGTCGGGCGATTATACGTCTGTGGCGCGGCGCGGGTTTGTGGATATGACCCAGGCGCCGCGTTCGCCGGGGTCCACGCTGAAACCGCTGGTCTTTGGCTTGGCGTTTTCCGATGGGCTGGCCCATCCTGAAACCGTTCTGAACGACCGCCCCGCCAGTTTTGGCGGCTATGCGCCCCAGAATTTCGACCGCAGCTTTCGTGGCCCGGTCACGGCGCGCGAAGCGCTGCACCTGTCGCTGAACCTGCCTGTTGTGGACCTGACGCAGGCGCTGGGACCGGCGCGGGTGATGGCGGCGTTGCGGCAGGCGGGCATTGCGGCCGATATTCCCGGCGATGTGGCGGGGCTGGCGGTCAGTCTGGGCGGGTTGGGGGTCACGCTGGAAGGGTTGGTGCAGCTTTATGCGGCCATCGCGCGCGGGGGGGAAGGGGTGGCGCTGTCGCTTGCCCCGCAGGCACCTGCACTGCGCCGGCGTGTTCTGACACCACAGGCCGCGTGGCATGTGGGCGACATTCTGGCCGCAACCCCGCGCGCGCCGGTTTTGCCGGACTGGCCCCTGGCGTTCAAAACGGGCACGTCCTACGGGCACCGCGACGCGCTGGCCATTGGTTTTGATGGGCGGCATGTGGCCGGTGTGTGGGTCGGGCGCGCGGACGGGGTGCCAGTTCCGGGCATGTATGGCGGCGATGTTGCTGCGCCGCTTTTGTTTGATGTGTTTGCCCGGCTGGGGCCACGCCCGGTGCCGCTGGCGCCCGCCCCGCCCGATGCGCTGGTCGTGACCCATGCGGAATTGCCCGCCCCGCTGCGCCATTTCGGCCAGCGTGCCGGACAGTCGCAGGACGCGCCCGAACTGGCCTTTCCGCCTGACGGGGCCGTGATGATGGCGGGACAGGGCGGGTTGGTGGCGCGTGTGGACCGCGGGCGCGCGCCGTTTAGCTGGTTTGCCAATGGGGTTCCGGTGGTGTTGCGCAGCCATGACCGCAGCACCGTGTTGCCCCTGCACGGTCCGGGCTTTTTCAGCCTGTCGGTGGTGGATGCAGACGGGCTGGCCGCGCGGGCACGCATTGAAATGCAATAGACCATGGCGCGTTGCACTGGCATTCACGCGACATGGTCTGACGTGTTAATTCCGCATGTCCGAGACGCTTGAAGCCGGGTCGCACATTTGAACAACGTGGTCCAGCGCTGTTGACGATCAGTCCACAAAAGCCTTTTCGACCACATATTCGGCAGGGGCGCTGTTGGCCCCTTCGGTCAGGCCCGCATCTTCCAGAACCTTCTTGATGTCCAGATTGAACGCCAGCGACCCGCAGACCATGGCGCGGTCGGTGGCGGGGTCAAGCGGGGGGATGCCCAGATCGGCAAACACCTTGCCCGAAGACAGGTTGTCGGTGACCCGGCCGGTATATTGCCCGGCTTCGCGTGTCGTGGACGGGTAATACAGCAGCTTGTCGCCCACCAACTCGCCAATCAGCGGGTCATCGGGCAGGGCTTCGACCAGATTGCGCCCATAGGTCAGTTCTGCCTGTTCGCGGCAAGTGTGCATGACAATGACCTGTTCGTATTTTTCCCATGTATCGGGGTCGCGCAGCAATGACGCGAACGGGGCAATTCCGGTGCCGGTGGCCAGCATCCACAACCGTTTGCCCGGCAGCAGCGCATCCAGAACAAGGGTTCCCACGGGTTTGGGGCGCAAGATAATCTTGTCGCCGGGCTGGATATGCTGCAGGCGCGATGTCAGCGGACCGTCGGGAACCTTGATCGAATAAAACTCCAGTTCTTCGTCCCAGGACGGGGACGCGATGGAATAGGCGCGCAGCAAGGGTTTGCCATTGTCGCCCAACAGCCCGATCATGACAAATTCGCCCGACCGGAACCGCAGGCTAAGCGGGCGTGTGCAGCGAAAGGCGAACAGGCGGTCGGTATAATGCGTGACCGATGTGACGGTCTGTGCATCCGGCAAGGTTGGCGTGGCTTTTGCTGCGGGTGCGATTTGATCCATCATGCGTTCTTTCCTGTCTGCCAGCGGGGCTTGCGCCCAGTATCGCGTATCCCTTGGGCCAAGGGTATACCTTGATGCCGATCAATATCAATCGGTGCGAATTGCCGCAGCACATATCCTGTTGCAGAAGATATTTCCATTTCATAGGATGCGAAAACGGGAATTTGGGAAACTGTCCCACCATATTCTGTATTTCGGAGAAATTGGACCAATGACAAACAATCTGGATGATCTGGACAGGCGTATTCTGCGCGAATTGCAGGACGATGCAAGCCAGTCGCTGGACGAAATTGCGCGCAAGGTCGGGTCCAGCAAGACGCCAGTATGGAATCGTGTGCGCAAATTGCGTGCTGCGGGCGTTATCACGCGCCAGACTGTGCTTCTGGACCCCGAATCGCTGGGGCTGGAGGCCTGCTTCTTCGTTCTGGTGCGCACGGCCGCCCATGAGGCGGATTGGCAAAACCGTTTCCTGCATGCAGTCCGCGCCCGCCCCGAGGTGATGGAAGCCCACCGCCTTGCGGGGGATATCGACTATATTCTGAAGGTGCGCGTGGCGAATGCGCGCGCCTATGACAGGTTCTATCAGGCGCTGATTTCCGAAGTCAGCATCCATAACGTAACGGCCTTGTTGTCGATGGAAGAAATCAAGGCGACCACGATCTTTTCGATGGATGAAGACGGCTTGTGACCCGCGCCGCGCGCATGGCAGACAAACAGGAGGGACAGATGTTGCGTATTCTGAAACGCGTTGTCGTGGCGGTGGGGGTGCTGGCCGCTGTGCCGCTTTCGGCGCAGGAGTATCCGCAACTGTTTGATGTGGTGGATGTGTCTGCGGATGATGTCCTGAACATCCGGCACGAGCCGTCAAGCAGTGGTGATGTTCTGGGCAGTTTTGCCGCCGATGCCACCGGCATAGAAGTGATGACGCTGAATTCGACACAGCGCTGGGGGTTGGTGAATACGGGCGAAGGGACAGGGTGGGTGTTCATGCGCTATCTGCGCGGGCAGGGCCAGCCGATAGACCATTACAATATGCCTGTCGGGTTGCGGTGTTTTGGCACCGAACCGTTCTGGTCCATCCGCAATGAGGGGGGTGTATGGCACTTTGACAGCGTTGATGGCGGTGCTGAAGACCTGACCATCGAGATTGCGCAGGATAGCGGTATTGCGCAGGATTTCCGGCGCATGGTGCGCCTGACGGGGCCGGACGGGCCTGCAACAGCGTATATTTACCCCGAAATGTGCAATGACGGCATGAGCGATCGTGCCTATGGTCTGTCAATCGGGCTGATGGCTGGCCCGTCTGCGCCATTGTTGACCGGGTGTTGCAGCCTTAGTCCTTGACCGGCAGGGCCTGCAACGCTGCGATCCACGCCTGCAGCCGTGCGCGGTTGTTGCCCAGATCCGAATGCCCGAAACGGGCGCGCGCAAATGCCAGCAGCGCCGCCCCGTCACCGGCGGGTTCAATCATGACAGTCGTATAATCCGGGAAACCCATGATGGCGGTGCGGGTGATATAGGTCATGTGGCCCTGTGCCACGGACCCTGCCAGCAACTGCGCCCCGGCGCTGCGGGCAATGTCATCGACACGCGCGGCAAGGTCCGCAGGGGGGATCTGGAACATGGGGGGCATGGCATCGCCACCCACCATGCGGATCAGGTGGAAGTTTGGTGTTTTCGGGCGCGCGACCAGTCTGGGGTCTTCGTGCCATGTTGCCGGGTCGGACGGGGCCAGCCGGATATAGGCCGCCACGGCCACGGCCAGAACCACAAGAACAATCAATCCAAGTTTCAGCATGGCATAATGTTCCCGATTGCCGGAAAACGGGGTGCGTCCATATCCTTTGCGCCAACGCCTAAGGATTTGACGGGCGGAACGTGGATAGGGCGTGCCATGAATATTTCCCTTTGGCGTGGTGTCCTGTACCCTTTTGACATGATCGCGCAGGGTTGCCCATATGCTTTATGAATTTGCCGGATATGACACGGCCCAGTGGCCCGACAGCTATTGGCGGGCATCCACTCCCGCGCAGCTTTCCCACCAGGCCGTGCAGGGCGCTGTCCGGTCCGATGTGGCGGTCATCGGGGCGGGGTATGCGGGGCTGAACGCCGCGCTGGAACTGGTGGAGCGTTTTGGCCTGCGCGTGGCAGTGCTGGACGCCGCGCAGCCCGGTTGGGGGGCGTCGGGGCGCAATGGCGGGTTTTGCTGTCTGGGGGGCGCCAAACTGGACGCAGCCACCATTGCGCGCCGCACAGGACAGGACGGCGCGCGCGCCTGGCAGGATTTCGAACTGGCCGCGATTGCGCGGGTGCGCGACAACCTGCAACGCTATGACATTGACGCCCACGCCACCGAAACCGGCGAGGTGCTTCTGTCCCATTCGCGCAATGCCTGGGCCAGAATGCAGCGCGACGCTGCACAGGATGAAGCCGCCGTGCTATGGGACCGGCAGGCCCTGCTTGATCAGGGGCTGAACACAGCCGCCTATCATGGCGGGGTGTATGTGCCCCATGGCTTTGGCCTGCATCCGATGGCCTATGCCGCAGGGCTTGCGCGCGCCGCGCGGGCGGCAGGTGTGTGCATTTTCGGCAATAGCCGTGTCACCGCGCTGCAACCCGATGGCGGCGGCTGGGTTCTGGACACAGCCACAGGGCGGGTTCATGCAAAACAGGTGCTGATTGCGACAAATGGGTATAGTGACGAACGCCTGCCACGCTGGATTGCGCGGCGCATTCTGCCCGCGCTGTCCAATGTCATGGTCACGCGCCCGCTGTCGCGCGCCGAACTGGCCGCGCAAGGCTGGACGCGCCAGCTGATGGCCTATGACGCGCGGATCATGCTGCATTATTTCCGGCTGCTGCCTGACGGGCGGTTTCTGTTCGGCGCGCGCGGGGGGCTGTCCTTCGCACCCGATGCCGTGGCGCGTTTTGCCGCGCGGGCGCGCGCCGAATTCGAGGTGATCTTTCCCGCCTTCGCGCAGGCCGAAACGCAATATTGCTGGAATGGTCTGGTGTGTCTGACGGGATCGCTGGCACCCTATATCGGCCCGGTGCCCGGCGCGGGCGGGCTGTGGCTGGCGCTGGGCTGGCATGGCAATGGCGTGGCCGCCGCATCCGAAGGGGGCAGGCGGGTGGCCCGCGCCCTTATGGGCGAGGCGTCGGCCCCGCCCGCCTTGTCGCGCCGCGCCCCGTCGCGGTTCTTGATCCCGCGCAAGGCCGCGTTACGCCTTGGCATGATGGCTGCGGCGCTGCGCGACGGTCCGGTGCGCCCGGTCGGGTAGGGGGGGCGTCAGGCCGCTGCCTGAAACAGCCCTTCGCGGTGCAGGTGGTCCAGCGTCTGGTCCAGTGTCTTGCGCGCGCGCGCCACCAGTTCATCAATATCTGCAGCTGTAATGACCAGCGGCGGCGCGATGATCATACGGTCCCCCACATGGCGCATGACCAGGTTGTTGCCAAAGGAATATTCCCGGCAGATATACCCCACAGTGCCCGCATCGGCCGCAAAGCGTGCGCGCCGCGCCTTGTCCGGTGTCAGCGCAAGGCTGGCCATCATGCCGCGCGACACGGCCTCGCCCACCAGCGGATGATCGGCCAGACTGCCCCAGGCCTGCGCCAGATGGGGCGCTGTGTGGGTGCGCACGCGCTCAATAATGCCTTCTTCGTGCAAGATGCGCAGGTTTTCCAGCGCGACTGCGGCGGCCACCGGATGGCCGGAATAGGTATAGCCGTGGTTGAATTCATCCTGCCCGATGGTCTGCGCCACCTCGTCACAGACAATGGACCCGCCAATGGGCTGGTAGCCCGAACTTAGCCCCTTGGCGATGGTCATGATATGGGGTGTAATGCCATAGCTTTGCGACCCGAACCAATACCCCGTGCGCCCGAAACCCGTGATCACTTCATCCGCGATCAGCAAAATGCCGTATTTTTCCACGATCCGGCTGATTTCCGGCCAGTAGCTTTCAGGCGGAATGATGACCCCGCCTGCGCCTTGCACAGGTTCCGCAATAAAGGCCGCGACATTTTCCACGCCCAGTTCAAGTATCTTGTCTTCCAGCTGGCGCGCGCGGGCAATGCCGAAATCATGGGGGGTCATGTCACCGCCTTCGCCATACCAATAGGGTTGGTCGATATGCACGATGCCGGGAATGGGCAGACCGCCTTGCGCATGCATCCCGGCCATTCCCCCAAGCGACCCGCCCCCCATGGTGGACCCGTGATAGCCGTTATGGCGCGCGATGATGGTGCGGCGCGCGGGCTGCCCCTTCAGCGCCCAATACTGGCGCACCATGCGGATGTTGGTGTCATTCGCTTCTGATCCGGAACTGGCGAAAAACACATGGTTCAGGTCGCCGGGTGCCAGTTCTGCCAGCTTCGCGGCCAGTTGCAGCGCGGGAACATGGGTGGTCTGGAAAAACGTGTTGTAATAGGGCAATTCGCGCATCTGGCGGGCGGCCGCTTCGACCAGTTCCGCGCGGCCATAGCCGATATTGACGCACCACAGCCCCGCCATGCCGTCAATCAGTTCTTGTCCGTCACTGTCGGTCAGCCGCACGCCCTGCGCACGGGTGATGACGCGCGCGCCTTTGTGGCCAAGGGCGGTGTTGGCCGTGAACGGGTGCATGTGATGGGCGGCATCCAGTGCCTGCAACTCAGCGGTGGGCGGGGTATTGCGCAATGTCATCTGCAAGGCTCCAAATTTCGGGTTCGGGGCCAAGGATACGCAGGGGCAAGGGGGCGTCAAGGGAATTTGATCAAATTTTGGCAGGTGGTCCGAACACGCCCCCCCGCAGCCCCGCGCGGATATTGGCAACACCTTGGGCAATATCGTCGCGCAGCGCGGATGTCAGCGCCGCACTGTCGCCTGTTTCCAATGCGGCAAGGGCGCGTTTGTGATGATCTGGCATGTGCAATATCCCGCCATCCGCCCCGCGCGCGTCTGCGCCGTCCGGCCCATGGCACACCACCCGCAATGACGGGCCGAAGCGCAACCACAAGGATGCGGCCAAGGCCTGCAGAACATCCGACCCCGCGCAGGAATACAGTGCGAAATGAAATTCATGATTCGCCCGCAGATAGGCAGGTATGTCCCCTGCCGAAATCGCCCTGTCCAAACGCATGTCGATGGCGCGCAGCCTGTCTATCACGGCCCCGTCGCAACGGCTGGCACCCTGTTCGGCCAGCCGGGTTTCAACGGCTTCGCGCGCATAGCCCAGATCGTCCAATGCAGGTTCGCTCAGCCGGGGCACGCATACGCGCCGGTTGCCTTGCAATTGCAAGGCCCCTTCGGCAATCAGGCGGCGTATGGCCTCGCGCACGGGGGTCATGCCAAGCCCCAGTCGCGCCACCAGCCCTTCGATGGTCACCGCATCGCCCGGTGCCAGTTCCCCGAATAAAACCATATCCCGAAGCGCGATATACGCAAGCTGGTGGGCGGGCAGGCGGTCGGGCATGGGGCTGTCTTTCAACGGGGGCGGGCGTGTGTCACTGATATATTTCATCTTGCCCCAAATACTCAAAAAAACGCCGGGCGTCAGCCCGGCGTTTTCAATTCCGCAAATTCCCGCACGAGGTTCAGAAAAATGCCTGAAGCCCGGTTTGCGCGCGCCCAAGGATCAGCGCATGCACATCATGGGTGCCTTCATATGTATTGACGGTTTCCAGATTCATCATGTGCCGGATGACCTGATATTCTTCTGAAATGCCATTGCCGCCATGCATGTCGCGGGCCATGCGGGCAATGTCCAGCGCCTTGCCGCAATTGTTGCGCTTGATCAGGGAAATCATTTCGGGCGCCGCCCGGGCTGCATCCATCAGGCGCCCCACCTGCAGCGCCGCTTGCAGGCCAAGGGCGATTTCGGTCTGCATATCGGCCAGTTTTTTCTGGAACAGTTGCGTTTGCGCCAGTGGCTTGTCGAATTGCTTGCGGTCCAGCCCATACTGGCGCGCGCCGTGCCAGCAGAATTCTGCAGCACCCATCACGCCCCATGCAATGCCATAGCGCGCGCGGTTCAAGCAGCCAAACGGCCCTTTCAGCCCTTCGACATGGGGCAGCAGGGCATCCTCGCTGACCTCGACCCCGTCCATGACAATCTCGCCGGTGGTAGAGGCGCGCAGACTCAGCTTGCCGTCAATCTTGGGGGCAGACAGCCCTTTCATGCCTTTTTCCAGCACAAAGCCGCGAATGCGCCCGCCATGGGCGTCAGATTTGGCCCAGACCACGAACACATCTGCAAAGGGGCTGTTGGATATCCACATCTTGGAACCGCTCAGGCGGTAGCCATTGGCGGTTTTTTCGGCGCGGGTTTTCATGCCTGCAGGGTCGGACCCTGCATCAGGTTCGGTCAGCCCGAAACAGCCGATCAGATCGCCTGAACACAGGCCGGGCAGGTATTTCTGCCGCTGTTCTTCAGACCCGTAGGCATAGATGGGGTAGATCACCAGCGACGATTGCACCGACATCATGGAGCGGTAGCCTGAATCCACGCGCTCAATCTCGCGCGCGATCAGGCCATAGGTGACATAGGACGCGCCCAACCCGCCATATTCTTCGGGCAGGGTGGCGCCCAACAGGCCCGCGCCCCCCATCAGGCGGAACAATTCGGGGTCGGCGCGTTCGTCGCGATAGGCTCCAATCACGCGCGGCTGAAGCGTGGATTGCGCGAAATCCTGCGCCGCATCGCGCAGCATGCGTTCATCCTCGGACAACTGGGTTTCCAGTCGCAGCGGGTCGTCCCAAGTGAATTTGCCCAGATCGGGGGTGTCTGTGGCTTTCAAGGCGGGCTTGTCCAGGGGCATGGTGTTCGTCCTGCTTTTCTATTCCGATTACGCATTAAATACGCGCTGGTTTTGCAAATATAAATGGATTATCTTGCATATATGCATTCCAAAATGGAATAGATCATGATCTCTCGGCGGTTTCTTCCTTCGATGCAATCCTTGCAGGCGTTTGACGCGGTGGTGCGGCTGGGCAGTTTCACGGCTGCGGCGCAGGACCTGGCATTGACGCAATCGGCTGTGTCGCGGCAGGTGGCCGCACTGGAGGCGCAGTTGGGTCAGGCGCTTTTGCTGCGCGGCAAGCGGTCGGTCACCCCCACAGCAGAAGGGCAGGTTTACGCCAGCGCCGCGCAAGCGGTGCTGCAGCAATTGCAGCAGGCCGCGCTGGCCGTGCAGGGTGCGCAGGACAAGGGGCGTTTGACGCTGGCCATTCTGCCCACATTCGGCACGCGCTGGCTGATTCCGCGCATTCCGCGTTTCCTGCGTATGCACCCTGAAGTGACGTTGCATTTCACCACGCGCATCGGGCAATTTGACCTGCTGGCCGAAGGGGTGGACGCGGCTGTTCACGCTGGTCGGCCCGACTGGCCGGGGGCGCATGCGCTGGAATTGTTTGCCGACCGTGTGCAGCCAATGGCGGCGCCCGCGCTGGTGGCCGCGGCTGATATGCGGCGCGGATACCCGCCGCCATCGGATATTGCACGCCTGCCACGCCTTGCGCTGACCACACGCCCGCAGGAATGGGACCGCTGGACCGCTGCGCAGGATGTGCCGCCCGCGCCCGCCCCTGACATGGTGTTCGAACATCTGGCCACGCTGGCACAAGCCTGTATTGCTGGGCTGGGTATTGCCTTGTTGCCGCCTTTTCTGTTTCGCGGGGAACTGGCGGCTGGCGATCTGGTGGCGCTTGGGCCGGATTGGGGGAACGGGTCAGGCTATTGGCTGATGACCCCCGAACAGGGCCGTCAGGGCGCTGCCGTGCGCGCCTTTCGGGATTGGCTGATGACCGAGGTTACGCGCGATGACGGGGTTTTTGCATGAGGGGGGGGCGTGACTGGACTTGCGTGGCGCGGCCTGCATTACAGCTTGCCACAGGATTGTCAGGCCCGATATGATGGGCAAAAGCGCGCGCCCCTGTCGCGCCTTGCCGGATTGATGCCAATGACCAGCCCCAGACACACCAAGGCCAAAACCCGTGTCACGCTGGCGGGGGCTGCGATCAACCTTGTGCTGTCCGCCCTGAAAATTGTGGCAGGCTTTGCACTGGCCAGTCCTGCACTGGTGGCGGACGGGTTCCATTCCCTTGGGGATATGGCGTCGGATATCATGGTTTTATGGGCCTTGCGCCATTCCGCCCGCGCCCCGGATGCAGACCACCCTTATGGCCATGGACGCTTCGAGACATTGGCGACACTGGCGCTTGCGGTTGTGCTGGCGCTGACCGGGGCGGGGGTTATCTGGGATGCAGTGGGCAGGCTGTCAAGCGCTGCGCAATTTGCGCCGGGCGCATTGGCGCTGGTGGTTGTGGGGCTGTCCATCGTGGTCAAGGAAGGGCTGTATCACTACACCATGCGGGTGGGGCGGGTGACAGGGTCAGCGTTGCTGGAAGCCAATGCATGGCATCATCGCACGGACGCGCTGTCGTCGGTGGTGGCACTGGCGGGCATTGGGGCGGCGCAATTCGGCCTTGGCTGGGGGGACCCGCTGGCCGCCATTATCATTGCATTGATGCTTCTGCATGCAGGCTGGGGGTTCGGGAAAACCGCGGCTGCCGAACTGGTGGACACGCAGGCCCCGGATGATTTGCGCCATGCGCTGGAACGCAAGCTGACCGCCACCCCCGGGGTCGAGGGGTTGCGCGATCTGCGCATGCGCAGGCACGGCGCGCAGACGCTGGCTGATGTGTCGGTCATGGTGGACCCCCAGATCAGCGTTACCGAAGGGCACCGCATTGCCGAAGTGGCCCGTGCCCGCGCATTGGATGACATCGACGCGCTGTCCGATCTGGTCATCCATGTGGAACCTGCGGGCCATTTCGAAGGGTTCGGCGCCCAGTCCGCCCCCCTGCGCGCCGAAGTGGAAGGCATGATCATGACGCTTGCGCAGGCGCACCCCATGGTTGTGGCGCTGGACACCCTTCGATTGGGGTATTTTGACGATGGGCTGCATGTGGAATTGCTGGCGCAGTTGCACCCGGATGCGGACCCGCGCCAGACCGAAGCGCATCTGGCCGAAACCCTGACCCATGCCTTGCCGGAAGTGGCGGTTCTGCGCCTGCACCGTGTCAGCACCGGCTTGCGCGACTAGCCCGGCCCTGCAATAACGGCGGTCATGGCAAAAGCACTTCCTCAGTTCACCTGCACCGCCTGTGGCGCAACGCATCGCAAATGGGCGGGGCGCTGTGATGCCTGCGGGGGCTGGAATTGCATCATTGAAGAAGCCCCGATTTCAGCCGGACCCGGCCCGCGCACCACCAAGGGGCGGCAGATCGCGCTGTCCACGCTGGCGGATTCCGAAGCGCCGCCACCCCGGCGCACTTCTGGCATTGCTGAATTGGACCGCGTGCTGGGGGGCGGGCTGGTTGCGGCGTCTGCAATTCTGGTGGGGGGGGACCCCGGCATAGGCAAATCAACGCTGTTGTTGCAGGCGGTTGCGGCCTTCGCCAATTCCGGGCTGAACTGCATGTATATCTCGGGCGAGGAAGCGGCCGCGCAAGTGCGGCTGCGCGCATCGCGCCTTGGGCTGTCACACGCGCCGGTGCAGTTGGGGGCGGAAACCAACCTGCGCGATATTCTGACCACCGTTGACAGCGAACGCCCCGATCTGGTGGTGATCGATTCGATCCAGACCATGTGGCTGGACAGCGTGGACAGCGCGCCGGGGTCGGTTTCGCAGGTGCGCGCGGCGGCACACGAACTTGTCAGCTTCGCCAAGCGGCGGGGCGTGTCGGTCATCATTGTGGGCCATGTCACCAAGGAAGGGCAGATTGCCGGCCCGCGTGTGGTGGAACATATGGTCGATACCGTGCTGTATTTCGAAGGCGAGCGCGGTCACCAGTTCCGCATTCTGCGCGCGGTCAAGAACCGCTTTGGGCCTGCTGATGAAATTGGCGTGTTTGAAATGACGGGTATGGGGCTGGCCGAAGTGGCAAACCCGTCTGCATTGTTCCTGTCCGAACGTGGCACGCCTGCGCCCGGTTCTGTGGTTTTTGCAGGGATTGAGGGCACACGCCCCATGCTGACGGAAATTCAGGCATTGGTCGCGCCATCCCCACTTGGCACACCGCGCCGCACGGTTGTGGGGCTGGATTCGGCGCGCCTGTCCACAATTCTGGCGGTGCTGGAAGCGCGCTGTGGTATCCCGTTTGCAGGAATGGACGTGTTTTTGAATGTCGCAGGCGGGATGCGGGTGCATGAACCCGCTGCCGATCTGGCCGTGGCCTGCGCGCTTTTGTCGGCGCGCGAAGACATTGCCCTTCCCGCTGATACTGTGGTTTTCGGGGAAATCAGCCTGTCAGGGGCGCTGCGCCCCGTCAGTCAGACCGAAAACAGGTTGAAAGAGGCGCAAAAACTTGGTTTCTGCGCAGCAATCGCGCCGACGCTTGCAAAACCGTTGGGCGTGGACGAAATGAGATTGCGACAAATGCCGGATCTGGCCGAAGTGGTCGGCCAGATTTTCGGTGCAGGCTGAACAGAAACGTCAGGGCCATCCATAAGTGCCCACAGGGAGACAGTCATGGAAGGCTTTACGATTATCGACGGCGGTGTTGCGGTCATTATCATCGTATCGGGCATTCTGGCCTATTCGCGCGGTTTCATGCGCGAAGCGATGGCCATATTGGGCTGGGTGGCGGCGGCGGTTCTGGCCTATGTGCTGGCACCTGCCGCACAACCGCTGGTGCGCGAAATCCCGTTTGTGGGGGGCTTTCTGGGCGATAGCTGCGAATTGTCGGTGATTGCCGCATTTGCGGTGGTGTTCGCGGTGGCGTTGTTGCTGGCGTCGCTGTTCACGCCGCTGTTTTCGTCCTTCGTGCGCAATTCGGCGCTGGGCGGGCTGGATCAGGCGCTGGGCTTTTTGTTTGGTGTGGCGCGCGGGGTGCTGCTGGTGGCGATTGCGCTATTGGTGTTTGACCGCGCAGTTCCCGCAGGGTCTGTCGATATGGTTGAAAATTCGCGGTCTGCGGCAGTGTTCGGTCAGTTGTCGGGTAACCTGAACGACGCTGTGCCCCATGATGCGCCGAACTGGCTTGTCCAGAAATACGAAGACCTGGTGGCGGTGTGTAACTAAACCGGGCAGGCGCGCATTTTCGGGGGCGGCTTTTGTGCATCAAGGCGTGACAGTGCCCCCCCGATACGATAGAGGGTGCGCGACATAGCAGACAGGAGCACATGCGCCCATGCTCAGCCACCCTTTCGATGATGACAAGCTACGCGAAGAATGCGGTGTGTTTGGTTGCATCGGTCTGGAAGATGCCGCAAATTTCGTGGCCCTTGGCCTTCACGCCTTGCAGCACAGGGGCCAGGAAGCTGGCGGGATCATCACCCATCACCCCGAATCGGGCTTTCATTCTGCCCACAGATTCGGCCTTGTGCGCGATAATTTCACCAAGGCTGGCGTTATCGAAGGGCTGCCAGGATCGATCGGGATAGGGCATGTGCGCTATTCCACCGCCGGGTCCAAAGGCGCCACACAGATTCGTGATGTGCAACCCTTCTTTGGCGAATTTGCCATGGGGGGCGCGGCGCTGGCGCATAATGGCAATATCACCAATGCCGAAAGCATCCGCCGCGAACTGATCGAACGCGGCTCGATTTTTCAGTCCAGTTCCGACAGCGAATGCCTGATCCACCTGATGGCGCGGTCCTTCCAGAAAACCATCCCCGAACGCATGAAGGACGCGCTTCGCCGTGCAGAAGGGGCGTTTTCCATTGTGGCCATGACGCGCACCAAACTTATCGGGGTGCGCGACCCGCTGGGCGTGCGCCCGCTGGTGCTGGGGCGTTTGGCCAATGGTTGGGTGCTGGCGTCGGAAACCTGCGCGCTGGACATTATCGGTGCGGAATTCGAACGCGAGATTGACCCCGGTGAAATGGTTGTCATCAGCGCCAAGGGCGTGGAAAGCATGCGCCCTTTCGGCCTGAAAAAGCCGCGCTTTTGCATCTTTGAACATGTCTATTTCTCGCGGCCTGACAGTTTTTTTGCGGGGCGGTCGGTTTATGAAACACGCCGCCAGATCGGGGTTGAACTGGCGCGTGAAGCGCCGGTTGACGCTGACATGGTTTGCCCTGTGCCCGATAGCGGCACGCCTGCGGCCATCGGGTTCAGTCAGGAATCGGGCATACCTTTCGCACTGGGGATTACGCGCAACCAGTATATGGGGCGGACCTTCATTGAACCGTCGCAACAGATCCGGTCCATGGGGGTGCGGTTGAAGCTGAATGTCAACCGCGCGCTGATCCGTGGCAAGCGTATCATTCTGGTGGATGATTCGGTCGTGCGCGGCACCACCAGCCAGAAGATCAAGGAAATGATCCTTGAAGCGGGCGCGGCCGAAGTGCATTTCCGCATTGCGTCCCCGCCCACGGCCTGGCCGTGTTTTTATGGGGTCGATACGCCGGAACGCGAAAAATTGCTGGCGGCCACCATGACCGAAGATGAAATGCGCGACCATATCGGGGTGGACAGTCTGCGGTTTGTGTCGCTGGACGGGTTGTATCGGGCTGCAGGCGAACCAGACGGGCGCAACAATGCCTGCCCGCAATATTGCGACGCGTGTTTTTCAGGCGAATATCCGGTTGCCCCGCAGGACATGATTGAACGCGGGTTTATTCCCAAAGCGGCGGAATGAACCAGCCTGTCCGGTTTCGCCCGCATCATTTTTTATGTGCCCTGGGGTTTCAGGGCAAAGGGTATTCGGACAGTTTCACGCAAAACATGGCCGGTGTGGTTGCGCAGTTGCGTGGCCCCGCTGGCGGCGACACGCGGATTGCGGTGACAGGGCAGGCCGACAGCCTGTGCGCGCCTTGCCCGCACCGGCGCGGCCAGTCCTGTGTCAAGGCCGCGCAGATTGCCGCCTTGGACGAACGCCATGCGCAGGCATTGGGGCTGGAGCCTGGCCAGTGCCTGACCTGGGCCGAGGCGCAATCGCGTATCCGAAAGCATGTTCCGCCCGGTTCACTAAGTGATCTATGCGCAGGGTGTCAGTGGCTGGAATTCGGGTTATGCGAGGCAGCATTGTCTGCACTGCATCGGGACTAGGGCAGGGTGCCGGGATGCGGAAATGCGGGAAGGAATGGCCCGAAGCTGAAATTGGGGAATGCCCAAGGTGCGGAGCAAAGGCCGCCGCACCATCGGCGGGCCGTCCCGCGGCCTGCCGATTTCGCCAGCGACATGCCAAGCCTTTCAACTCAGGAGTATGCCGCCTGCATAAAATGAATTTCTCTAGCGTGGGACCGGCAGACCCCGGCCCGCCGCTGGTGCGGGCTTGATCCAAGCGCGAATGTCCGCAATAGGCCAAGTTCGGTATAAAAAAGGCGGGCACATGGCCCGCCTTTTGTGTTTTTTTGCAATACCTTAGCCAACGCGCGATTTCAGCGCCGCCCATGCGCCTGTGGCAATCAGCGCAGCCACAGCAGATTTCACGACGCCGCCTAACTGGAACGGCAGCGCACCCGCCATGAAGGCCGCTTCAAGGTCAAGCGGGGTGATGACCCACAGCCACAAAACGCCGGGGATGAACAGCAAAAGCGCTGGAACCAGTGCAGCAAGGAACAAGCGCGCGAAACCACGGTTCATGCCGCGTTCCACCAGAAAACCTGTCAGCCATGCCATGGCCACAAAACCCACCAGAAAGCCGCCGGTGGGACCAACCAGATGCACAGCCCCTGCCGCGCCACCTGCAAACACCGGAAAGCCCATCGCGCCTTGCGCCAGATAGGTGACCAGCGTTGCCGCCGCCAGCCGCGAGCCATAGGTCAGCCCGATCAGAGAGATAACAAGTGTCTGAAGGGTCATAGGCACCGGAAACATCGGCACGCTGATCTGTGCGGACATGGCCACCAGAACCGAACCGAACAGAACCATCGCCACCTTGCGCGCAATGGTGTCATTGCCGCCAAGTGCCGTGACCAAGGGTGTAGTATGAGCCATGATGGACCCCTCTTGTTTGCAAACCGTTGCTGTTGGTTATGCTGAAACTTCGCCGGTATGGCAAGCGGCGCAATCTGCGTTAGCGCCAATACATGCCACCTTCGCGCTGTGGTCGGGGTGAATGCCCCTTGCATGGCCAGACCAACTGCCGTAAGGCAACCCAGTCTTTCCACGAGCAATGGAACCGGTGCAGCTCTCGTAGGTGGGGGTGGAAAGATGGCCCGCCTTTTGAAATGCACCACATATATGATTGGAGATCGCATGCCGCTATACGAGCATGTCATGATCGCGCGTCAGGATCTGTCGAACACACAGGCCGAAGCGCTGATCGAACATTTTGGCGCAATTCTGGCCGATAATGGCGGAAAACTCGTGGAACACGAGTATTGGGGCGTCAAGACGATGGCCTACAAGATCAACAAGAACCGCAAAGGGCATTATGCCTTCCTGCGCACCGATGCGCCTGCCAGCGCCGTGCAGGAAATGGAACGCCTGATGCGTTTGCATGATGACGTGATGCGGGTTCTGACAGTCAAGGTCGAAGCCCATGAAGAAGGGCCTTCTGCCCAGATGCAGAAACGTGACGAGCGCGAACCGCGTCGTCGTGCGTCCTGATTCAGTAGGAGTATAAGACATGGCTGCAAAACCATTTTTCCGCCGTCGCAAAGTGTGCCCCTTCTCTGGCGAGAATGCGCCCAAGATCGACTACAAGGACACACGCCTGCTTCAGCGCTACATCTCGGAGCGCGGCAAGATCGTGCCATCGCGTATCACGGCCGTTTCTGCAAAGAAACAGCGTGAACTGGCCCGCGCCATCAAGCGCGCCCGCTTCCTGGCACTTCTGCCTTACGCTGTGAAATAAGGAGAACGAGACATGCAAGTGATCCTTCTTGAACGCGTGGCCAAGCTGGGCCAGATGGGCGACGTTGTGAACGTCAAGCCCGGTTACGCGCGTAACTATCTGCTGCCGCAAGGCAAGGCGCTTCGCGCGTCTGATGACAACATCAAATCCTTCGAGTCCCGCAAGGCGGAACTGGAAGTGCAGAACCTTGAGACCCGCAAGGAAGCACAGGCCGTGGCCGAGCGTCTGGATGGCGAAACCTATGTCGTGATCCGTCAGGCGTCTGATGGCGGCGCGCTGTATGGTTCTGTCAGCCCGCGCGATGTGACCGACCTGCTGGCTGAAGCTGGCGTTACCATTGAACGCCGTCAGGTTGTCATTCCCACGCCGATCAAATCGCTTGGTCTGCATGCGGCAACATTGTCGCTGCACCCTGAAGTTGAAGCGACAATTCAGCTGAACGTGGCCCGTTCGGTTGAAGAAGCAACGCTGCAGGCATCGGGTAAATCGATTCAGGAACTGGCTGCTGAAGAAGAAGCCGCTGCCGAATTCGAAATCTCGGAATTGTTTGACGATATCGGCGCTGCCGGTATGGATGATGACGATTCCCGCGAAGACTAAGATCGTCTTGATGTGACCGGGGCGCCCGCTGAACAGGTTTCGGCGGGCGCTTTTCGTTAGCGATTGCATGATTTCGGACAATAGCGGCTATTTTGGGCCAGGTTCTGCGCATGTTCTTCTGTGTTGCTTGCATTCGGCGGGGAATTCCCTACATATTCGTTTTAATGCAATTGTTGTGCGCAATGTCGCGTGCGGCTGCGACCCGGCCAGCCTTTGTCGGGGTCCTAGAGGTGAGCCATGAAGCTTGACAGCACCATCGCAGACGATCTGCTTGAGATGCGCGATGACAGCCCCGAGGGGGTCGCCCCTCTGGATATGAACGAACAGGCGCAGGCGGCGTCGAATTTCCTGAAGGCGCTGGCCCATGAGGGGCGGCTGATGATTTTGTGCCACCTGTCCTCTGGCGAAAAATCGGTGACAGAGCTGGAACAGCTTTTGCAGTCCCGACAGGCCGCAGTCAGCCAGCAATTGGCGCGTTTGCGGTTGGAAGGTCTGGTGTCGTGCCGGCGGGATGGCAAGACCATCTATTATTCGCTGCACGACCAGCGCGCCGCGCGCATTATCGAAGTTGTCTATGACATGTTCTGCGCCAACGCGAAGAAATAGGCGCGCAGGTCATGCGGGGCGCATTGTGGGGGCTGCGCCTGCAGGGACGGTACAAGGTTTTGGGGTGCCCAAATCCCGGCTGCGTCGGTGCTGGAACTGGTTTAGCGTCTTGCACATGGTGTCAGGACGGGGCATCTAATTGCCATGCACCAGTGTAAAGAGCGACGATGAGCCGGATTTGCCAGATAGATATCGATGATTGCGGATTGCCGACCCCCACACCAGAGGTTGAGCAGGAACGCAAGGTTGCAGTGTTCGACCTGCTGGAAGACAACAGCTTTTGCCTGATTGCCCGCGATGGCAAGGCCGCGCCCGAAGGCCCATTTGCGATGCGGCTTGGTATTCGTGACAGGCGGCTTGTCATAGAAATCAAGGACGAAAGTGGCGCGCAACTGGGCGAATTGCAACTGTCACTTGGGCCGTTCCGGCAGGTGGTCAAGGATTACTACCAGATTTGCGGCAGCTATTTTGATGCGGTCAAACGCCTGCCACCCAGCCAGATAGAAGCCATCGACATGGCGCGGCGCGGCATCCACAACGAAGGCGCGCGCATTTTGCAAGAACGCCTTGAAGGCAAGGCCGAGATGGACACCCCGACCGCGCGCCGCCTGTTTACCCTGGTTTGTGTTCTGCATTTCGGGGGCTGAATGGTGCATTGCATTCCTTCTTCGATATTGTTTTGTTGCGACCACAATTCCGTGCGTTCGCCCATCGCAGAAGGATTGATGAAAAAAATGTATGGGCAGCGCGCCTATGTGCAATCTGCGGGCGTCAAAAGCGACCGTGACATTGACGGCTTTTCCATTGCGGTCAGTGCAGAAGACGGGGTTGAACTGGACCACCATCGTGCACGGTCTTTTGATGAAATGATCGAATGGGGCGATGATCTGGGCGGGTTTGACCTGATTATCGCGCTGTCCCCCGCCAGCCAGCGCCAGGCGCTGGAATTGACGCGCTTTGCCCATATCGATGTGGAATACTGGCCGATCATGGACCCGTCAGGTCTGGGCGAAACGCGAGAGGCCAAGCTGGACGCGTACCGCCAGACCCGCGACCAGATCAAGGAGCGCCTGCTGGCCAGATTTGGGCCACCAACAGAAAGGTAGACCATGAGCCGGGAAATCATTAACCGCTATTTCGAAGCGTTCAACACAGGCGACACTGACACCATGCTGGCGCTGGTCAGCGATGATGTGGAACATTTCGTCAATCAAGGCGAGATGCGCAAGGGCCGCGCCCTGTTTGCCGAATTCTGCGCGCATATGGGGGTCAGCTACCGGGAACAGCTGCGCGATATGGTGATTTTCGTCAATGACCACGGCACGCGCGCGGCGGCTGAATTCACAGTGCACGGCGAATACCTGCAAACCGATCCCGGCCTGCCAGAGGCCACGGGGCAGACATATGTTCTGCCGGCGGGGTCGTTCTTTACGCTGAAGGGCGACAAGATCACGCGCATTACGACCTATTACAACCTTCAGGACTGGATTTCACAGGTTTCCGCATGAGCCTTCGGTGTCTGGCATTGTCCGGGGCTGATATTGACCCGGTTATTGAGGGGCTGGCGGCGTTGCGTATCAGGGTGTTCCGCGACTGGCCTTATTTATACGATGGCGATCTGGACTATGAACGCGGCTATTTGCGTGTGTATCGTGACAATCCGCGCGCTGTTGTGGTTGCGGCTTTTGACGGGGCGGCCCTTGTGGGGGCGGCAACCGGCCTGCCCATGGCTGATGCGGATGACGAATTTGCGGCGGCCTTCGCGGACAGTGCGCAGGACATGTCGCAAATCTTCTATTGTGCGGAATCGGTATTGTTGGCGCAATATCGCAGGCAGGGGGCAGGGCACCTTTTCTTTGACCTGCGCGAAGCGCATGCGCGCGCCCTGGGCCTTCGGGCGGTGGCGTTTTGCAGTGTGGTGCGACCCCACGATCACCCCGCGCGCCCTGCAAGTTACACACCGCTGGACGGCTTTTGGCGCAAGCGTGGCTATGCCCCCTTGCCCGGGGTCGTTGCGCAGTTTCACTGGCGCGATGTCGGGCAACAGGATGAAAGCGCCAAACCCCTGCAATTCTGGATGAAACGCTTATGAAAATTGCGGCTGCCGCCTATCCGCTGGATTTTCTGCCCGATTGGGACGCCTATGACCGCAAACTGACGGACTGGGTTGCACGCGCGGTGGCCCATGGTGCGGATTTGCTGGTATTTCCGGAATACGCGGCCATGGAACTGGCCAGCCTTGGGGGCGCCGCTGTTGCCGCCGATCTGGAAGCGGGGTTGCATGAGGTCATGTCCCATCACGCAGCGGTCACGGCGTTGCATTGCCGTTTGGCCGCACAGTATGGCGTGCATATCCTTGGGGGCAGTGGCCCTGCCATGGCGGGGGGCGCGCGGCCAGTCAACCGGGCGGTTCTGTATGGGCCTGATGGGGTCATCGGCCATCAGGACAAACAGATCATGACGCGGTTTGAACGCGAAGACTGGGACATTGTGCCGGGGCAGGGGCTTTGGGTCTTCGACACAGCCTTGGGGAAAATCGGGATCATCATCTGCTATGACAGCGAATTCCCCCTTCTGGCGCGCGCCTTGGTGGAGGCGGGCGCGGAAATTCTGCTGGCCCCGTCCTGCACCGAAGCACTGGCGGGATATACACGCGTGAAGGTGGGGGCAATGGCGCGCGCGCTGGAAAACCAGTGCATCGTGGTGCATGCGCCAACTGTGGGCGCGGCCCCGTGGTGCCCTGCTGTGGACATGAACACCGGCGCTGCGGCGGTCTATGGCCCGCCTGACCTGGGCTTTCCTGAAACCGGAATACTGGCGCAAACGGCACTGAACCAGCCCGGCTGGGCGTGCGCGCAAATCGATTCCGCCACTATCTCGCGGGTGCGCCGCGAAGGTGCGGTTTTGAACCACGCGCATTGGAATGAACAGAAAAACCGCCTTTTGTCTGGAATACAGGTGGTGAAACCGCCATATAGCGCTTGAAAAAGGCCCGAATTGGGATCATCTAAGCGACGCGCAATTCTGCGCTGTCTTTAAGTACGGAGTCACCATGGCCAAGGAAGAACTGCTCGAATTCCCAGGCGTCGTGAAGGAGCTCCTGCCAAATGCGACGTTTCGGGTCGAGCTGGAAAACGGCCATGAGATCAACGCACATATGGCAGGCAAGATGCGCAAGAACCGCATCCGTGTTCTGGTCGGCGACAAGGTTCAAGTTGAAATGACCCCCTATGACCTGACCAAGGGTCGTATCAACTACCGTTTCAAATAAGGCATGCGCCTTATTCTTGGGTCTGCAAGTCCGCGACGACGCGAAATTCTGGCGCAGCTTGGTATTGTGCCTGATGCGATAACCGCGGCTGATATTGACGAAACCCCGCATGCACAGGAATTGCCGCGGCCCTATTGTGAACGGGTCACGCGCGCCAAGCTGGATGCACTCGCGTCTGACCCCGATGACATCGTCCTTTGCGCCGATACGACTGTGGCCCTTGGGCGCCGCATTCTGGGCAAACCGCGCGATGCTGCACAGGCAGCCGAGTTTTTGCTGAAACTTGGCGGACGACGCCATAGCGTGATTACTGCAGTCGCCCTGCGGCGCGGTGACCGCCATTGGCTGCGCACCCAGGTGACCAGTGTGAAGATGAAGCGTTTGTCCGATGATGACCTCAATGGGTATCTTGCGTCCGGCGAATGGCAGGGCAAGGCAGGCGGATACGCCATTCAGGGCCGTGGCGGGGCGTTCATTTCTTGGATATCGGGGTCTTATACGGGTGTTATGGGGTTGCCCGCGGCAGAAACCATGACGCTGCTGCATGCGGCGGGCTATGACACAAGGGATGCGCCATGAAAGGCAGTGTGATTGCCCTTGACCATATTCATGGCAAGGAAGCCGCCGCCCTGATGATTGACGGGCAACTGGAAGATATTGTTGTGGCGCTGCCCGATGGGGTGCTGGCGCCAGAAACCATTTTGCGCGGCAAGATGGGGCGCCCCGTCAAGGGGTTGGGCGGCGCGTTTGTGGATTTGCCGGATGGCCTGCGCGGCTTTTTGCGCCAGACCAAGGGCCTGCGCCCCGGTGATCCGGTGCTGGTTCAGGTGTCGGGACTGGCCGAACAGGGCAAGGCAATTCCCGTGACAACCCGCCTGCTGTTCAAAAGCCGGTATGCGATTGTAACACCTGACGCACCGGGCCTGAATATTTCCCGCCAGATTGGCGATGATGCGATCCGCGCCGTTCTGACAGACCTGGCCCAAAGCGCGATGGCGGGCGCCCAAACGCATATGGGGCTTATTCTGCGGTCGGCCTGCGCGGATGCGGATGATCAGACCATCATCGAAGATATTGCCCAGATGCGCGGCCTGGCCGAACAGGTGCTGGCCGATCATGCAGGCGTGCCGGAATGCCTTGTCGCGGCGGTCGGGCCGCATATGGCCGCCTGGCGGGACTGGGCCATGCCCGACACACTGGATGATACCGCGGGCAGTTTCCAGCGCCATAATGTGATCGAGGCCATCGACACCTTGCAACGCGCCCATGTGCCCCTGTCAGGGGGCGCACATATGCATATTGAGGTGACGCGCGCTTTTGTGACGGTCGATGTCAACACTGGCCCCGACACCAGCCCCGCTGCCGGGCTGAAGGCCAATATTGCCTGTGTGCGCGATCTGCCCCGGCAGTTGCGCCTGCGCGGTTTGGGCGGGCAGGTGATGATTGATTTCGCCCCTTGCGCCAAGAAGGACAGGCAGGTTCTGGAACAGTCCCTGCAAGCGGCATTCCGGCGCGATGGGCGCGATACAGTGCTGGCCGGGTGGACACCACTTGGCAATTTCGAATTGACGCGCAAGCGCGACCGCGTGGCATTGTCGGCATGTCTGTAGCACGCTGCCCCATCTGTAAACGCAAGCCCACGCCGGCGCTCAGGCCGTTTTGTTCGCAGCGCTGCGCCGATGTCGATCTGGCGCGCTGGCTGGGCGGCGGCTATGCCATCCCCGTGTCAGAGCAAGAGGACGTGCCCGATATGGACCCGTCCGACAGGCCCCCGGATTATTCCCGATGATTATCCGCGCGTTTTTTCAACAACCCTCTGGACAGTGCGATTTCCCTGACATAAGAAGCGCCCACCCAACGCAAACAAGTTGCGTGTCGTGTGACACACACACACCCGTGCCCGGGTAGCTCAGGGGTCGAGCAGTGG
>JAFWNM010000037.1 GCA_017510335.1 Paracoccaceae bacterium | reverse complement strand
GGGTGATCTCAGACAAAGGCAAGCGACACAGACCTGCAATATGGCCGCATCCAGTCAATCTATCCGCGGTCCAGCGGGCGAAAACCTATGGCACAAAACGCTTGACTAGGACGACCCCGTTACCGAAGTCTGGAGCCTAGGCTTTAGAAGCGATCCAAAGACACCGCGTTTTGCAATTGTAGACGGTGCATTAGCTCCGTTTGTCCTACTCAATGCAGACACGGAAAGTCGCCTGCGCTTCCCGGCCGATTGCATCGAAGACGCGGCAAAGGTGACTTGGCTCTATCGCGAGTTTGAGCGTATTTTCCACACACACCGAGATATCGCCCGCGTTGTCATAAAGTAGGGTGAATTTACGCAAGGTGATAACAACGCGAAACGTATCGCATCGTATCAGGAAGCTGCGCTACTTCTCTATTGCGGTCTGCACAACAAACCAGTCGTTACTAAGATTTACGCTTCTCTCGGCACGAGGAGCGCTCAAGTTCGCGACCACGCCATTGCACGCGTTGGTCAGACGACACGATATTGGGATAGCAAAATGGCGGACGCTGTTGTTGCTGCATGGTGGGGGGCGAGCAACCCATGAACTTAGCCCCTGTCGCCCTACCTATCACAAACGGCACCACCTTCTACAATAAGTATCGTCTGATGCGGCCTATTGGGCGCGGCTCTTTCGGTGAGGTCTGGCTGGCGCAAGATCAGGCAGTTAACCATGAATATGCAATCAAGCTTCTGAATGCTGGGATTGGCATCGATCAGCGGCTACGTGAAGCTCAGGTCGGACATGCCTTCACGCACAACAATCTTGTACGAGTGCATCAGGCAGATGTTACGACTGACGGTACGGTCGTTATTGCGATGGACTATTTTCCAGATGGACCGATCACAACTCTCGCCAATCCAAGGAACTTTCTGTCATTGCCGACCGCTCTACGAACTGTCATCGACAGGTTACAAGGGTTGGAGCATCTGCACCTTCACAACTTCTTCCACAATGACGTGAAGCCACAGAACATTTTGCGTGGTCCGCAAGGACAAGCGAAGCTCGCCGACTATGGAATAGTAGGGATTTCCGTCAGCGGGGCACCTGTTCAGCCATCGAGTTGGTATATACTCCATGCCGCACCAGAGACAGTGGTAGGCAATGGAATAGAGGCTCGCACCGATGTTTTTCAGACTGGCCTTACGCTGTACCGTTTGCTGGTGGGCCTCAGTGCGCTTGAAGCAAAATTCAACACGCTTGGCGCCGCTGCCTATACTGACGCAAGTGCAAAGGGATCGCTGATCACCCGTGCAGACTTTCCGCCGTTTATCCCGAGCGCGGTTTGCCGTGCGGTCATGACATCCATCAACCCTGATCCCGCCAAACGATTTCAGTCAGCGTTGGATATGAGGCGCGCGCTTGAAAGACTCTCGTTCTCAGGGCATTGGACAGTGGACGAGACGGGGACGTTGTGCGGTGAAGATGCGCGCTGCACCTATCGGTTTGAGCATAGGTTGGCGGTCGGGTCGAACTCTTCCGTTACTGCTTTTAAGACCAACAGGGCGTCAGGTCGCGAAACCCGCATCGCTCAGTTTACGAAAAGGAACCTCGGCAAGGCTGAGGCAAACCGGCTTGTCATGAGTTTCGTGAAGGCGGTTGTCGAGGGGAAGATCGGATGATTATCAAGCTCCTTTCCTTCGAGCAGGCTTTCCGAAAGGCGGAAAACTATTGCAAGAAGCACCTACTTCTTGGAAATGGCTTCAGCATTGCCTGCAAACCGGACATCTTTGACTATGGGTCCCTCTTCGAAGAGGCGAAGAAGACCATGTCCGATGAGCTTGCTGCTATTTTTGCGGCGATGGGCACGCAGGACTTCGAAGAGGTCATTCGTGCGCTGCAACACGCCGCCGCAATTGTGAGCGTCTATCGACCTAAATTTGTGTCGACCAAACGGCTGCTTTTGGCCGATGCCGAAAAGCTCAAAACCGACCTCATCCAAGCCGTAGCGGGTCGGCATCCGGCGCGACCAAACGACATTGCAGATGAGCGTTATATTGCTTGTCGCACCTTCCTTTCCAACTTTGTAGGCGCAGGAGCCAACGGCAAAATTTACACGATGAATTACGACCTGCTGCTCTATTGGGCGTTGATGCATAAAGAGGAAGATGTACTGGCGCACATTGCGTTGGAACACGATGATGGTTTCCGAAAAGATCAAGCGGATTATGATGCGCCTTACGTCGAATGGCAGGGTGAAAGAGCCGCGCATGGCCAGAACATCCATTACCTGCACGGGGCGCTTCACCTTTTCGACGCAGGCTATCAGCTTCAGAAATATACGTGGGTAAACACCGGCAAGGCTCTGGTCGATCAGGCGAATGAAGCGCTAGAGAAAAACTTGTTCCCTGTCTTCGTGGCGGAAGGCGACAGCAAGAGCAAGCTGACAAAAATTCAGCACAGCGCGTATCTGCATCACAATTTCAAGAGTTTTGCTGGCGTGTGCCAAGCGAAGTCGAGGGATGGCACAGCGCTTTTCGTCTATGGCCATTCATTCGCCAAGAATGATGCTCACGTTCTGAACATGATTGGGCAAGGGAAGATCGCCCACTTGTTCGTCAGCCTTTTCGGCGACCCTGACAGCAAGACTAACGTTGCAATTCGAGCTAATATTGAAAATATCGTCGGATTACGCCCAAAAGCGAACCCCGTTCTAAAAGTTGACTACTTTGATGCAGCTTCAGCCAGGGTTTGGGGCTGAATTCATGCAGAGCGGGCCCTAGTTAGGAAAGTATGAACGGTATCTAAGTGCTGTTATGCCGTAACACGTGCGTCAACGCTGCCTCACTGAGCCGCCCTGCTTCCACTGCATCCAACGCACGGTGAGCAATGGCTCCTGTGTGCACATAGTCCGCATGTAACACTCCAAGTGCTGCCATCAGCCCTGCTTCGCCAATCTTGCCAGCATCAAACAGATCAAACGCACGCTCAGCTGCGGTCTCAACAGGCACAGCAGTCTGCTGCGCTGAAGTACTCGCATCCGGTTCAATCACCTCGACTTCGGCCCCGCTATCGACCCCGTCAGTTTCGAAACTACCCACGTCAGCTTCGGGGTCATTGGGCAACTGCTCATCAGCATCGTCATCTGCTTCGACTGCGGCATTCAATTGCGACGTCTCCAAAGCCATGCCCTTGATACCCTGTGACCGCCTATACTCTTCCGGTGACAGCTCATAGCGTTTGCCTGTCAGCACTTCCTTGCGTAGTCGTGGCGTCAAGTGGCTGTAGTGGCGCTCAATCATGCCAATTGAAGTGCCCATCTGTATTGCCAGCGTGTGCACGTCCATCCCATCATTCAGCAGCGCAAACGTGGCATAGGTGTGCCGCAAGCTATACAAGGTACGATCCTGTCCCGTGCGCGGGCATTTAAGCAACGCTGTGTGTTTCATCAGCAACTTGAAGGTCTGACGCAAATTCTTACTGACAGTGCCATCCGGCAGTCGAAACACAGGCACATCCAGCTGCGCACGAATCAAATCTTCAAAGGTCATGTCAGCAATGTCGGGACAACGGCTCTGGATGCGCTTGAGATAGTTGATGGTGCTGGCACGACAGACAAGATCGCGCTGCCCCGTCTTGCCCGGCACTGACATTTCCAAAAAGGTAAACCCGCCCTCCTCAAAAAGATGCACATGCTTCCAGCGCAGGTTTTCGGTTTCTGTGCCATGCCGTATGCCGGTATTGGCCAAGATCAGCACATAGTCGCGTAGCAGATGGCGCATGTCACGTGACTTACCCGCCCGCCCTGCGTCTATCCATGCAGGCAGATTGTTGATCATTTTGCGATATTCTTCACGCCGAAAGTCTGGTCGCCGCTGGCTGTCACGCCCTTTGTTGAACAGCACAGGCACATGGGTGCGGTTAATGTAGCCGCGTGCAACAGCTTCATCAAACACACGGTTCAGCGCAGAGTTATGCGTGTTCAGCGTTGAAGCTTTGGGCGCATGGCCTATCTTCTCTTCACGCCATTTAGAGAATTTCTGCAATTCCTCGTATTTGATGGACGTGACGAAGGTCTCGCCGAAATAGGGGATGAAGTACTTTTCCAGTACGATCTTGTAGTCGCGCCAGCTTTTCTTGCCCACGCCAGCTTCCAGCTGCTGTTCCATATCCGCAATCACCAGTCTTGCCACGTCGGCAAAGCGTTTGCTGACAACTGGCAGTCCGTTTTTCTGGCGCATCTTGTATTCTAAATACAGTTCACGTGCCTTGCTTCTAGCATCGTCGAGTTGCCTGCATTTGGTGCTGATCCGCACCCACCTGCCATCGATCTTGAAAGCAGCCTGCCATGCTCTGCTGTTCTTGCGTTTTACAAGGCGCACATCACCATCGAGCACGGTGACAGTATTTGGGCTAAGCTGAGGCATGCGGCGTGATCAGAATGCCTTTCAGAATAGGTGTTTTGTGACAAAATGCGCGTTCTCTATGGTCGACAAAGCGATTGAAAACACTGGTCAACACTGTGATTCTAAGCTCAAAAGCGCTGCAATGCGACTGAAAAAATGTGCAACGACTGTGCTACGCATGAAGTTGAGGCAGAAGCTGCGCAAGCTATTGTTTTGAAGGGATAAATGGTAGCGGAGGAGGGACTTGAACCCCCGACACGCGGATTATGATTCCGCTGCTCTAACCAACTGAGCTACTCCGCCAAACTGGAGATGCGTTTAGAGCAGTGCGGAATCAGCGTCAAGGCCTTGATGGCATCCTTGTGATGGATATTTCGCACTTCTGCCTCGTGTCTGGTGGTCAGGGGGAATATCAGTGATCTGAATGTGTTGATGGGTGGAGCGATATGAACAGATATGACCCCAAACCCAGGGAGCTTGTGCTGATCGGCGGCGGACATACGCATGCGCTGCTGTTGCATCAGCTGGCGCAAGCACCGCTGCAGAATACCGCGATTTCCTTGATCACACCCTCACCGAAGGCCCCCTATACCGGAATGCTGCCGGGCTTCATTGCGGGGCATTACGCGCGCGAGGATCTGGATATTGATCTGGAGCACCTGAGCACGCAGGCGGGGGGTAGGTTGGTTCCGGGCAAGGCGGACAGGCTGGACAGGGCGGCGGGCGTCATCGGGGGGGCGGGATTTGATGACATGCGCTTTGATCTTGTTTCGGTAGATATCGGGATCACCTCGGACTTGCCTGCGTTGCCGGGCTATGCCGAGCATGCGGTATCGGCCAAACCGTTGGGGGCCTATGCCCGACGCTGGCAGGATTGGCTGACCAAGGTTGAAGACGGCGCGCTGCGGCCTGACGTAGTGGTGCTTGGGGCAGGGGTGGCCGGTGTGGAGCTGGCCTTGGCGATGGCCTTCAGGTTGCAGGCGCATGCCCCTGTGTTGCGCATTATTGACCGTGGACGCGCCTTGCCAAATATCGGCCACTTCGCCCGCAGGCGCCTGCTGTCGCATCTTGCGCGCTTTGGGGTCGAGGTTTTGGAACATACCCAGGTGACAGCAATTGATGCGGACCATCTGCACTGTGCGGACGGGCGCACCATAGGGGCGTCTTTCGTCGTGGGGGTCGCGGGAACGCGCCCGCAGGACTGGCTGAATGGGACTGGCCTTGAACTTGAAAACGGGTTCATCAAGGTGGACCACCACTTGCGCGCGCTATCCGACCAGCGGGTTTTCGCGGTGGGGGATTGCGCCCATATGACCCATGCGCCGCGCCCGAAAGCGGGTGTTTTCGCAGTGCGGCAGGCGCCCTTTCTGCTGGCCAATTTGCGGGCGGCGACAGGTGGGGGGGCTTGGCGGGCCTATCAGCCGCAGCGCGATTATCTGAAGCTTGTGTCGCTTGGCGACAAGACAGCGCTGGCGGACAAATGGGGGCTTCCCCTTGAAGGGCGCTGGTTATGGCGCCTGAAGGACGGCATAGATGCGAAATTCATGCAGCAATTCAGGGGCTAAACGTCCAACCTATTGATTTCGCAGTTTCGACAAGCTCAAAAGCGCATCGCCGCTTTCTGCGTCCTGAAACGGAACCTGCGCGCGGCGGCGAAGGGCCACGCGCCTGTTGTTTCGCACTGTCACTTCCGGCACGCATGCGTATCGCGTTCCGTGTGACTGGGCGTGCAAGGCCCTATTGCAGGAAACGCATCGGGTCCACGCTTTCCTGACCGCGCCGCACTTCGAAATGCAAGAAGCTGGGATCGCCTGCTGCAACTTTGCCGATGGTCTGGCCCTGCGACACGCGCGCGTCCTTGGCAACATTCAGGCTGTCAATATTTGCATAGACGGTCAGCAACCCGTCATCATGGCGGATCACCATGATATTGACATTGCCTGTGGTGCGCGTGATCGCGGCAACTGTTCCGGCGGCGGCAGCACGAACATTGGTTCCCGCGCTTGCGGCAATGCCAATGCCTTCATTGCGGCCGGGCGAATACGCACGGATGATGCGCCCGTCAACAGGCATCACGAACGTGGTCCTAGAGGCTTCGGTGCGTTCCTGCGACAGGTCGGGCGCGGGCGGCGTTGCGGCTGTAGCTGCGGCCTGTGCCTGCTCGGCCGAAGGGACAGCCGCCGGCAATGGCGTGGAGGCACTGGGCGGGGGGGGCGCAGGGCTTGCGCTGCCCGGCGGGGTGACAGGTTCGGGCGCTGGCGCAGCTGCGGCCTGCTGTTGGGGCTGCGGCTGCTGCCCCACCGGGACCAGCAATGTCTGGCCTTCGCGCACGCGCATTTCCGGATCAAGGCCGTTCCAGTCGGCCAGCGCGCGCGGGGTGACATTATACAGCCGCGCAATGGTAAAGGCAGTTTCGCCGCGCTGCACCACATGGCGGGTCGGTTGGGCTTCGGCGGGTTGGGTGGTTGCGGCAGGGCGCGGGGCTGCGGGCGCGGGTTGGGCCGTGCCGGTTTCTGCGCGGCTGATGGCCGTGTCGGCCAGTGTGGATATTTCTATGTCACCCGCCCGCGGGGCGCTTCCTGATGTTGCCGCACCCCGTGGCAGGGCCAGAACTTCGCCCGAGCGCAGTCTGGTTTCGGGCGTCAGCGCATTGAAGCGCGCAAGTTCGCTGTCGGACATGCCGATACGGTTTGCGACTGTTGCGACCGTGTCGCCACTGCGTGCAACGGCAACCTGATAATCAGGATAGGAGATGACACCGCGCGCGTCCGGTCGCGGGCGCTGGGGTGTGGCCTGACGCGCCGCATCTGATGTGGTGAACCCGTTTGTGGGACTGCGCAGGTCCGCATCAAAACCTTCGCATCCCGCAAGTGCCAGAAGGGCCGCACTGCCGAGTAGTGTCATCTGGCGTTTCAGATGCATTGTCCTGTCACCTCTGCTATGTCGCGCAATGGCGTGCGTGGTTCTGCGCCACGGCTGCCGCTGTCTTGTTTCAAACTAGTGACCCAAACCTTCCAGAAGGGGCACAAAACGCACTGCGCGCATTTCTTCATATTCCAAGCCGTCTTCGTGCCGGATAACCCGGATCAGGCTTTGCACTGTGTCCGACTGGCCAACCGGCACCACCATGATACCCCCGATCTTCAACTGCGCCAAGAGCGGGCCGGGCGGGTCTTCTGCTGCTGCGGTCACGATGATGCGATCAAACGGGGCCTGTTCGGGCAAACCATAAGACCCGTCAGACACCATGCTGGTAATATTGGGCAGTCCCAGTTGATCGAACACCTGTTGTGCCGCTTTCGCAAGGGTGCGGTGGCGTTCGACTGTATACACCCGCCGCGCCAGTTGCGACAGGATCGCGGCCTGATAGCCCGACCCGGTGCCCACTTCCAGCACCTTGTCGCGCGGACTGACCTGCAAGGCTTCGGTCATCAGCGCCACCACTGACGGCTGGCTGATGGTCTGACCGCAGGCAATGGGCAATGGCATGTCTTCATAGGCACGGTCGCTGAAAATGCCTGTGACAAACGCGCGCCGGTCGATCCGTTCCATGGCCGAAAGCACGCGCGCATCCGTTACCCCGCGCGAACGGATGGTATAGATGAAGCGCATGCGCTGTTCGGCCAGATCGTCACCTTGCGTCATTCAAGTGCCTTTTTCACATCGCTCAGGGCGTCATGCGCCGTCAGATCGGCGCGCATCGGGGTTACGGAAATATACCCTTCAAGGTTGACAGCCGCATCCGTGCCGGGCGCTGTTGGCTGGTGCTGTGGCCCGCCGGTCACCCACAGGAATTTCCGGCCCGATGGCGAGATATGCGGCTTCACCCCGAAAAACGTGTCACGCCGGTAGCCTTGGGGCGTGACGCGCAGGCCCTTTACATCAGCCGTTGCCACAGGGGGGAAATTCACATTGTAAAACAGCCTGTAATCCCCCTGATCCCAGGGCGCGTCCTTGATCAGGCGTTCAATGACGGACTGGCCATGCCCCACGGCACTGTCGAACAATGTTGGCAGGTCTTCGGACAGCGGCCCCATATATTGCGACAGTGCAATTGCCGGCAGCCCCTGCAGTGCGGCCTCCATCGCGCCGCCGACAGTGCCGGAATACATGACATTTTCAGCGGCGTTATTGCCACGGTTGATGCCCGACAAAACCAGATCGGGGCGCGCGCCCTGCAACACATCATAAAGGCCCGCCAGCACGCAATCTGCAGGGGACCCTTCGGCGGCATAGCGGCGCTTGTCCAGTTTTGCGATCATCATCGGGTGGGTGTAGCTGATGCAATGGCCCACGCCGGATTGTTCGAACGCGGGGGCCACGACCCAGACTTCGCCCTCAGGGCCAGCGATGTTATGTGCGATCTGTTCCAGAACCTGCAATCCCGGTGCATTGATCCCGTCATCATTGGTTACCAGAATGCGCATAATACCCCCTTGGTCTGTATGTATCTTGCTTAGAACAGGGCAGCGCAGGCGACAAGGGGCGAAGCTTGAACCATTTATATACCTGCGTGATTGTAGCAGTTGCAGCGCAGTTCCATATTCCTTATGTGGCAGATGTGCGGATGGTCGGATGGCCGCGTGCAGGGGCCTGCCCCTGTGCGAGGAAAGTCCGGGCTCCATGAAGCAACGGTGCCGGGTAACGCCCGGCCGGGGCAACCCGAGGGAAAGCGCCACAGAGAACAGACCGCCATGCATGCATGGTAAGGGTGAAACGGTGGGGTAAAAGCCCACCGCGGGACGGGCAACCGGACCGGCATGGCAAGCCCCACCGGGAGCAATGCCGAATAGGGACTTCACGCGGGTATGATCCGGTCACGGATATCTTCGCAGGGCCGCTTCAGCCTGAAGTCCGGGTTGGCAGCTAGATCCTGTCCGCAAGGGCAGGGGCAGATGAATGGTCATCAAGGGGGGCATGTGCCCCCTGAACAGAACCCGGCTTACAGACCATCCGCACAATTATTTTCCGGCCTGCCCTTGAAAACGGTGGGGGGTGGGCAGGAATATTGCGGGAATCCGGTTGACACGGGGCGCAAGCCTTGTAGAAGGCAGGTTCAGAATTCACGGGCGCAGGGCCGTTATGGCGCGTGTCCCGGTTCAGGAGAGTAAAAAATGGCGAAGCCGACCACCATCAAGATCCGTCTGAACTCGACCGCGGGGACCGGGCATTTCTATGTGACCAAGAAAAACGCCCGCACCATGACCGAGAAGATGACAACGCGCAAATACGACCCCGTTGTGCGCAAGCATGTCGAATACAAAGAAGGCAAGATCAAGTAATCCTGCCCGCTTTATGTTGACTGAAAACCGCGCCCTTGGGCGCGGTTTTTCTTTAGGCATCGAACCGCACACGGGTTTTTGCGCCTGGATACAGCCCACGCCATTGGCAGGTTGCGGGACGGCACGCCGATAGCGTGGACCACCTACGGCCATAATTCCGCGCCTTGGATGACTGCTTCGGGCCGGAATTCCCCGGCTTTATGCCCCATTGGCGCAGGCATGCGCGCCAATGGGGTGCGCGTCAGAACCGCAAGGCGGTGGTCAGTGAGAAACTGCGTCCCGGTTCATAGAAGGGCGTCACACTGTTGAAATCCGCACCATAGGTCGCACGATCCGCATACAGCGTGTCAAACAGGTTGTTGACCTCGGCGCGCAGGACAAGCCCCTTGATATTGGGGGCATGATATTCGGCAAACAGGTTTGCCACGACATAACCGGGGATGGCGCGGTCTGACCCGGCCGCAACGGTCTGGTAGGCTTTCGCGGCCTGCACACTGCCCCCGAATGCAAAATCGCTGTTGCGCGGCTGGTGCTGCGCCTCCAGTGCCATGACACCCCCAAGGGGGGCGCCCAGATCAAGGGCGGAATAGCTGTCGGATACCTGACCATCAACCTTCAGCTTGCTTTGGGAATAGCTGGCGCGCAGATACCCCCCGTCCCATCCATACCCCAGACCCAGATTGAACCCGCGACTTTCCGCATCACCCAGTGCATTTTGCGCATATACGCTGACGCGGGCGTTATCTATCCGTGTCACAAACACCTCGCCATCAAGGCGGAACTGGTCGGCCTCGAAGTCAAAGCCTATGGTGTAATTGGTGGACCGCGCCGCGCGCATGCCGCTGTAATCCCATGCGGGATTGAAGATGAAGTTGTCCTCCAGCGACAGTCCGCCAAACACCGACGAAGCCCCGGCCCGCAAGCTGAACGCGTCGCTAAGGGCATAGGCCGCCGACAGGTTCCCGCTAAACCCGCTGAAGCTGCTTTGCCATCCGTTCACGCCGGTGACGTCCTGACGATCAAAGCGCAGGCCAAATGACAGCGACAGGGCTTGTGTCGGGTCCAGCCGGGCTTGCGCATAGGCGCCGGTGTTGCGCGCGGTTTCGCGCAGCGGTGCGGTGGCGGTGTCGCGGTAGGTGCTGGCGCGGTCATAGTAATCCACACCTGCCGTGACGGTCCCCAGATCGCCCAGATGGATGCGGTTTTCCACCTTGGCCGACAGGGTGGAACTGTCGCCCCAACTGGTGCCCAAGGCTGGCGACAAGGGTTGATCGACACCAACACGCACGCGAGATCGGCCCAGCACGATGCGCGGGTCCCAGAACCCGTCTGCAGCCGTGTTTTCATATGACAGCGAAAATGTGTCGCGGGTTGTATCATAGCGGCGTGGTTCACGCGGTGCCCCCACCCCGATCATGTTGGCACGAAACGGGCGCAGCGCGTCATCCATCATGCGCAGGCCAGACAGTTCGAAACGGTGCCCCTCAGGGGTTTGATACGCGAATTTCAGCAGGCCAGATGTCAGGTCGGCGGCGCTGCCCGCCACAGGGGCACCCGCACCCGTGCGGTAATCGCTGCCCTTGGCGCGTTTCAGATAGCCCAGCCCTTCAAACCCGCCATGACGCGCAGCCAGTGTGACCGAACCACTGGGCGTTCGGCCGTTGCTGGCATAGGACAGGCGCGCGTTGCCGCCGACAGCGCGGCCCGCAAGCAAGACATCTGCGGCATCTACTGTTTCCATGACCACCGCGCCCGCCATTGCATGGGGTCCGGCATCTGCGGCGGCGGCACCAGCATCCACGCGGACGGATTTCATCAGGCCGGGATCAAAGGCATTCGCCGATGTATGATGGAAGATACGGTTGTTTTGTGACACGCCGTCCAGCGTTACGCCAAGGTTCAGCATATCCACACCGTTTACAAAAATCTTTTGCGCCACGGGAATACCGCCGCCCACAGACACAGACGCAATTCCCGAAAACAGCGTGCGCAAGTTGCCCATGCGCGCGCGGTCCAGTTCGGCATCTGCCACATAATGGCTGTTTGTGCGGTCAGCGGCATTGCCGTCGGGGTCCTGCGCGCGCATGAAGGCAGGGTCCAGCACAAGCTGGCCCAGATGCAAACCGCCCGATTGCTGCGCAGGGGCGGTTTGCGCGCTGACAATGGCCAGCGCCGAGGTGCAGAAGAAAACGGCAAGATAGTGTTTTGGCCGGTGATGGCCGGTTTGTGGCAAGGGGGTCATGGCAAGCTCCAACTGTGCGGGAAATGGCTGGGGCTTGGACCTGGCTTGTGGCGGATTTTATGAAAGATGAAAATAACATGCAAGTGCATGTTTGAGGCGGGCCGCCCTGTTGGCCGGCCCAAACATGCCCGTCCGCATGGTGCGGGCGCGTTAGCTTAGGGTGAAATCGCTGACATGCGCGACAACGCGCGCAGGCGTGTTTTCACTGTTGGAGGAGACAGCGACCGCAACAACCTGTTCCAGCGGTCGGTTGAACACCCGCGGAAAATCACGCGCAAGATCGACGTTTTCGGTGAACTGCCCCGTCGCGGGCCTGCGCGTGATCAGATTGCGCAGCCGGTCTGGCGCATGTGGGCTTGGAACTACCGTGCCGGGGGGCTGGTTGCCGCCCCAGGTATACATCAGCACATACACCGAACGGTTGCGCAGCAAGGTGGCAATGCTGGTGCCCGCGCGCACGCGCGCGGCCTGATCGGCGGGCATGCTGGCAAAGAACACCCCCAGATTGCGATCATCATTGCCAATCTGTGACAGGTCCGACGCGGGTGCAGACGCGTCGACCTGCCATGTCCAGCGTGCCTGTGTTGTGTTGCGCAATTCCGGCGGCAGAATGCGATACAGAATCGACGAGGTGCCATCTGATATGACGGTCAAACGGTTTGGGCGCAATTCAAACCTGTTGGGGCTAAGCCGCCGGAACGTCAGGTGGTCCCAGTCTGAGTCAAAACTGACTGTTGATGCCTGCACGGCTGCAGGGTGGACCCCATGCAACGCAACACCTGCAGTTGCGCCGGCAAGAAAGACTCTGCGGGAAAGGGTAATGGGTTTCCTCCGTATCTGGACCATCATAAGTGTATTACGCAAGATGCAGGGCATAAGTGACACAGCCTTCTTCACAGTATTGCGATCATTGCGGGGTTTCACAAAAGACAGGTGGGCCGGCCGCTTTTCTTTTGTCGCGGGGCCAATACGCTATATCTGCAAAACAGCACAGCGAAACAGGGGCGAAGGTCTTGAAGGATAAGCTGATATTCGTGACGGGCGGCGGGTCCGGTCTGGGGCTGGAACTGGTGCGTCTGGCGTGGGGCAGGGGGTATCGCGTCATGTGCACGGGCCGGCGGGGTGTGCAGGACCTGCCCGATGATTTTCCGGATATACCTTATCTTTGCTGCGACCTGTCATCGCAACAAGGGGCGCAACAGGCCGCCGACTGGGCGCTGGGCCAGTCGCATGGTCGTATTGACTGCGCCTTGCTGAATGCCGCTGCGGGCTATTTCCGCCCGCTGGTGGCGGAAACTGCCACCTCCCTGTCCGATGTTCTGGCCCTTAATCTGGAAGCGAACATGATACTGGCGCACAGACTTGCGCCCGCCCTGGACGGTGGCACCCTTGCGCTGATCGGGTCTGTCGCGCGCAAAGGGGCCGCCGGAATGCCGGTATATGCGTCCAGCAAGGGTGCCTTGGACGGGTTTGGCAGGGCCTTGGCCGAAGAATGGCGGGGGCGTGCCTGCGTGCGTGTCCTGCACCCCGGCCCGATTGCCACCGGAATGGCCGCGCGCGCAGGGCGCAAGCCGGATTTTGCCGACAGGTTGTTTCTGTCACCGCGCGCAATGGCGCACTGCGTTCTGGATGCGGCACTGGCCCGCAAAGGTGCTGACAGGCAGGTTATTTCCTATGGGCGGGTGCTGTTCCATCCGGCCCGGTTGCTGCGCAGGGGGGCAACCTGATGGGGCGGGTTCTTATAACGGGTGGCAGCAGCGGGTTGGGCAAGGCTTTGGTCGACCTGTGCGTTGAACGGGGCCTTGCGCCGGTATGTGTGCTGGATATTGACCCTGCGCCGGATGCCGGTGATGGCAAGCTGGACTGGGTTTTTCATGACATGGCCGACCAAGAGGCGGCGCCTTGGGCAGCACTGTCCGAAACGCTGCAGAAGAAAGGGCCATTTGACCTTGTTATCCTGAATGCCGGGATCAACGCGACCGGCCGCTTTGAGGGAATACCCCTTGCCACGCATCTGTCTGTTGCGCGCGTCAATCTGCTTGGCCCGCTGCGGTTGGTGCATATGCTGTTGCACGCGGGGCTTCTGGCCCCGGGGGGGCGGTTGGTGCTTATCTCCTCGCTGTCGGTATTTACCGGCTATCCTGGGGCGGCCAGCTACGCAGCCAGCAAGGACGGTTTGGCCAGCCTTGCACGCGCGTTGCGCAAGCCGTTGCGCAAGTCCGGAAACATAAGTGTGCAGCTTGTCTGCCCCGGCCCGATGGACACCCCCCATGCCGCGCGCCATGCCCCCGAAGGCGCGCGAGCGGACCGGCGTATTGACCCCGCGCGTGTCGCCCGCCAGATCCTTGAGCTACCGCATGGGCGGTTTGTGCTGTTGCCCGGCCCTGGCGCAAAGCTGGCCGCTGTGGCAGGGGCGCTTTTCCCGCAAATTATGATGCGCATCATGGGCAAGGTGCTGTTCGCCCGCTTGAAATAAGTGCGTGCCCCCCCCGGCGGGGCGCGGCCGCCTACCTGACAAGCATGTGCTGGAATGCCGGATACCCGTCCGGCACCTTAAACGGGCTGCAGCAGATAAAGTGCAAATGTCGCAATGCCCAGAAGTGCCATGGTTTCAAGCACGATAATGGCCATATGCCCGCCCCCCACTGCGGACAAGGCCCGAAGCGATGTCTTGATCCCAAGCGCCGCAATTGCGGTGATCAGGCATATGCGCGACACCAGATCGACCTTCGCCACCAGGATGGGTGGCAGGTCCACCACCGACCCCAGCAGCACAAGCGCCAGAAACAACAGCATGAACCACGGCAAAAGCGGGATTTTCCCCGCCCCATGGCCCGCCCCGTGCCCCGCCTGTTGCCCGCCCCCCGCCAGCCGCAAGGCAATGACAATGGCAATCAGCACAACAGGCAGCATTGCCACGCGGAACAGTTTGACAATCGTGGCCGTGTTGCCCGCTTCGTCAGATACGGAAAACCCTGCGCCGACAACCTGGGCCACATCATGAATGGTGGCCCCGATAAGGAAGCCTTGTTGAATGTCCGAAAACCCCAGATATCCGAACAGCAAAGGATAGACCACCATTGCGATGGTCGACAGCGCCGTAACCGCCATGACCGTGAACAGCGTGTCGCGTTCCATTCTGTCATCAGCGGGCAGAACTGCAGCAATCGCCAGCGCCGCAGACGCCCCGCAGATGGCCACAGCCCCCCCCGTCAGCAGCGCGAAACGCCACCGGCAACGCAGCAGCGGTGCAGCAAGGAACCCCACCCCGATGGTGGTGACAATCAACCCGACCAGCACCCCCGCACCAACCAGCCCGATCTGGGCCAGATCTTCCAGAACAATGCGAATGCCCAACAGGCCCACGCCCAGCCGCAGCAGCCCCTTTGATGCAAATTCAACGCCCGCGCGGCATGGTCCCTGTTCGTGAAGGAAGTTGAACGCCATACCCAGCAGCAGCGCAAACAGCATGACGGGTGCTGCGTAATGGGCACCAAGAAATGCCGCCGCCGCAGCAATTGTTGCACTAAGAAGCGCACCGGGGGCAAGGTTGCCGGCATGGCCACGCAAGGTGAAGTGTTTGATCATGGTCCCTCTTGGCCCCGCTGGAGGTCGGATTTCGCACAGGCACCCGCCGTATCACAACCCCAGAAAAATGCCCGGCATGGGGCCGGGCATCTTGTTCTGTGCGAATAAGGCCGCAGGTCAGTTCATATCAGCCTGACGTGCGTTTTCGATGGCTTCTTCTGCAGTGGCAGCATGGGCCATGAAGCTGTCCAGCACTTCCGGCCCATGCGGGACATTGGCACGGAACCAGTCAAATGCCGGGTCGGCTGCATCACGAAACGCGGCGCGCTGTTCATCGGTGGGAACGTAGATTTCCCCGCCAGCGGCGCGAAATGCCTCGTATGCAGCGATTTCCTTGCGCTTGGGGCTGGCGAATGTTGCCTGTTGCAGGGCTGCGAACCCGTCAAGCACGATGCGCTTGTGTTCGTCCGACATGGACATGAACCTGTCATTCGTCATCCACCAGAATGCGCCCATATAGCTGTGATTGTCCAGCGTCAGGTATTTCAGGCCGGCATCGGGGAAGCGCATGTTCATGATGTCGGTAATCCCGTTGGCCGTGCCCTCGACAACGCCTGTCTGAAGCGAGGTGAACAGTTCCGGCCATGCAATGGGTGTGGGGGACGCGCCAAGTGCTGTCGCCAGTGTCTGCGGCAGGTCGGCAGGCACAGTGCGCATTTTCATTCCCGCCAGATCGGCAGGGGTTTCAATGCGCTTTTGGGTGTTGGCATAACTGCGCCAGCCGCCGGTGTTGCCCACTGACATCAAGCGGATAAGCCCGTCACTGTCGGCCAGCGCCAGATCGCGCAATTCACGCACGAAATCTCCCGACAGCACATGTTCGGCCACGCGGTCATCACTCATCAGATAGGGCAGGTCCAGCACCTGAATATAGGGAAACAGGCCCGCTGCCCCGCCCGATGTGGACACGAAAATATCGATCGATCCTTCGGCCACCCCGGCAAGGCATTCATCGCCGCGCGTGCACAACTGGGTGCCGATGAACAGATCCACGGCGATGTCCCCGTTTGACGCTGTCTCGACAAAGTTCTTGAACACCACCAGACCGTCATAATCCTCGTCATCTTCGTTCGAGGTGGCGGTGGCCCGCAAGGTGATTTCCTGTGCGAAGGCCATGCTGACGGGGGCCGTCAGCATGGTTGCCAGCAACAGGGATTTCAGTGTCGTCTTCAACATAATGGTATCCTCCCTTGGATGTTTGAAGATCATTGAACAAACCCGAACAAACGCGGCACTGTCAGCGTCAGCGCGGGAATATAGGTCAGCAGGAATATCACTGTGATCTGGACCGCCAGAAACGGCAGGATCGCTTTTGACAGGGTTTCCACCCGCAACCCCGACACAGAGGACGTGACAAACAGCACCAGTCCCATGGGCGGGGTCAGCAACCCCACTGTCAGGTTGACGGCCATGATGATGGCGAAATGCACCGGATCAACGCCCAGCTCCACGAAGATCGGCCCAAGGATTGGTCCAAGAATGATAATCGCGGGGCCGGCATCCAGAAACATGCCGACAAGAAACAGCAACATGTTGATCAGGAACAGCAACACCAGCGGGTTGTCGGACAGGGCCAGAATGATGCCCGCCATCTGTTCAGGCGTGCGCGCCAGCGCCGCGACGGTCTTGAAGGCCATCGCAGCCCCCACCAGCAGCAGCACCACCGCCGATGTAATGCCAGACCGGATCAGCACATCAGGCACATCGCGCAGTTTCAGGGTGCGCATGATGAACAGCGCCACCACGAACGCATATCCGACCGCCACCGCCGCGGCCTCGGTCGGGGTCATGACACCGCCCAGAATACCGCCCAGAATGATTACGGGTGTCATCAGTGGCCAGAATGCCTTGACCGATGCCGTGCCGCGTTCGCCCCAACTGGCGCGCTGCGTGGCGGCAGGCAGTTCATATTTGTCGGCCATCAGCCAGACAGCCACCATCAACCCGCCCGCCATCAGAATACCCGGCACAATCCCTGCCAGAAACAGCGCCGCCACGCTTTCGCCCATGACATAGGCATAGATGATCATGATCCCCGATGGCGGAATGATCGGCCCGATGATGGAACTGGCCGCCGTGATGGCCGCAGCGAAGCGTTTTTTGTAGCCGTTCTTTTCCATTGCAGGTATCAGCATGGACCCAAGCGCGGACACATTGTGCTGTAACCTACGTTTTAATACTGTTACTTAGGGTTTGATACCGGAAGTGGACGGGGGTCCGGAGCCTACCCCGGATCGGTTTGTTATTTCCGCTTATAGTGAGCGTGCCACCATGCGTGAATAGCAGACTTGGCAACGCGCCGTTCTGGCGGGAAGTTTTGGGCGACTTCATCGGCGATCTGTTCGAAGGTCATCCGGTTGAAGCGGGCTTCCACGAAGGCGCGCAATTCAGGGTCAGCGGCCAGCTTCTTGGGCCGTCCGGGCCGGTGTTCGCGCAAGTGCTGCGACGGTTGAACAGGGCGTTGAACGGGGGCTTCAACAGGGGTTTCATGGCCAGCTTCAAGACTTGTCAGAAGCGCTTCGGTTTCCTGTTCGATCCGCGCAACATCCGCCCTGACTTCCCGGCACATGGCAAGGATACCTTGGGCGGTTGCGATCCGCTCTGCATCTTTGGGCGTGTCGTGTTCTGCCATCGTGCCTTCCTTTCAGGTGTAGGCGGGAGCGCGCAGCCACGCCCCCGCCTTGCTGGCCCCGATTTCACCGTCCGGGGCCAGTAAACCGGCGCGGGCGTGCCCGACGCTCTGGCCGGTGTTCCTCATCGGATCAGCCCTTTGCCAATTCGCCCGGATCGATCCCCAGTTGCGCGCAGATGGCCTGTTCTTCGACGCTGCCAGCCGTTGCACCGTGCGCGGGTATGGCGCGGTTGGCACTGGGGCCTTTGAACAGGTGACCGAAAGGGGCGGCGCTGGACTGGACGAAGCTTTCAAAGCTTTCCGGGTCTTGCCTGCACAGGGCAACCGCCCAATCCTGCATCGCCGGGGTGATGTGGCCTTCGCGCATGGCGTCCTGCACGCGGGCGCGGGCTTGGGTTTCCGAGTTCGTGGCCTTGCTGGTGACACGTTCGGCCATCAATTCGCGCACGGCCTCAATCGGCACGAACTTCGCCGGGTCGGGCGTGACTTCTGAAGCCGTGGCAAGGCGTTCGCCCAGAGCGGCAATAATGGCGTCTTCGGTCGCGTCTTCGGGCAGATCAAGCGCCTTGGCGATCCGGGCAAAGGGGTTCGGGTTGTCGGGCATGGGGTGCTCCTGTTCGCTGGCAAGTGCCTTGATGTGTAGGGCTGGCCTATGGACAAGGGACGCGCCCATAAGCTTGGTGATCCGTCCATTCGCATCATGCAGGAACACGGGCGACAGGAAGCGGTATTCACGGTTGGCAATCAACTCGCGCGCACGGGCCGTCCACTCCACATGCGCCAAGACGCCTTGGCGCGCATCGAACAGGATCGACTTGATCCAGCCCGCAGCCGGGACAGGCCCATTACCGCGCCGCGCCGGGTCATCCTCTTGATGCTCGTAGTCAATCGGCTTGTCCACCGCGTCGGCCCTGAAGCGCGCGATCAGCGCTTGCGGATTATCGATCCGGAAGGCGCGGCCATCGCGGGCCTTGAAGCTGCCGGGGGGCAGTAGCTGCACCGTGTCAGGCACAGTTCCCCCCGGCAATTCGCTGCATGTGGCGTGAACAAGGGTCATGATCAGGCCGCAGTCAGGAAGGGCGTGACAAGCGGTTTCGCCGTGCCTTTCCATTCGTTCGAATTGCCACCGTCCACATGTTCGGTGTTCAATAGCCGCATGGCCGCGCCTTCCAGTTCCGGGGGCACGACAAGAACCGTGGGCTTGATGCCCAGCGGGCGGCCCTTGTCGAAGACTTGGCGCTGCATGGCCGTGCGCGCGGCTTCATAGTTCGCCTTGTTCAGCGGCGCGCGGCTGGCATAGGCCATCTGCCACAGGCCGAAACCGGCATTCACGCGGGCGCGCACGCCATAGAGATACTTGTCCGTCATGAAGACAGAGTGGTCACTTGGGCTTGTGACGCTCTGAAACTCGTATTTCTCGCGTTCCTGCCAGATGATCGGCTTGATCGGGCGCGACGTGTCCAGCAGGAACCATGCAGGGCCGGGGTTTTCTTCAGGAACATCCATGTTGCTGACAAGCCGGTATTTGTCACCGTCAATGGTGACGGGGCCGTCTTCATCGCGCACCGGGTGTTCTGTGTCGAAGAAGTTCTGACCATCATAGCACAGGGTATTGAAGCCAGCGGCCAGCAGACCGAACACCACATGATCGGGATGGATTGCAGCCTCATAGCCCATGCTCTGGATCATGGGCGCGAAGACGCCAAGGCGATCATCGGAAATATCGTCGCGGCTGACCGAAATTGTGCTTTCGAACTTGCGGTTCGTGATGGTGAAGCCATGCGCTTCAAGTTTGCGGATCACACGTTCGTCGCCAATCCATTCGCGCATCTGGGGAAACTGGCCAAGCCAGTTATAGGTTTCATCGCGCGCGGCGCTGGTCACGGTCATTGACACTTCAGGGGCCTGCGACGGGGCTTGCAGAACCGCCGTTGTGTAGAGGGTCTTGAAGCCTTTGAATATGGCGTCAAGGGTGGCTGCGTTGATAATCATTGCTCAGGTTCTCCGGGTGTTTGAAGGGGCAGGCGCGGGAAGCGCGCCCATGTCTTGCAGGCGCTTCTTGTGACGCCCGACTGTTCGGATTGTGGTGTTTGCCGCCTCTGCGATCTGTGCCAAAGACGCCCCGTCGCGCAGCATGGTGTAGATCAGCCATGCCACGCGGTTCTTTCGGGCCAAGGGGCCAAAGTGAACAATAATCTTGCCCGCGCCAAACCGTTCCGACATCCAAACTTTCGCTTGTCCAAGCGCATCGGTCGCGGGTTCGGGCGTGTGCTTGACGTGCAATTCGCGCCCGCCGTGCGCCAAGATCAGGGCTTTCAGAACGTCAAATCCAAGATCGTCTTCAAGGTCGTTCTGCCACTTCGGACCGGCATATACTCCAATACCCGTGCATTGCGCGCAGGTCGGATAGGGCAAATCTGAAAGGTGTTCGCTGGTCATGGTCTGACCTTAGTCAGCCTTGTCACTTGTCCAACCTAGACACCTGTCAAGGGTCGGGTATTTTCCCCGAAACCATGCACCCCAGAACCGTAGCAGAAAGCCATTTCGCGGCGCAAGCTGTGAATGAGGGTTGCCCCTTGGCTGAAATCGCGCCGTTAAACACCCATTAAAGGGGGCAGGACGGGCGAAGCCAAAAGAAAGGGGCGCGGCCAGCGCCGCGCCCCGGTTTCATGCCCTGCTGGCCAGATCAGGCCGCGCGGGTTTTCATGGCTTTCAGCGCCGTGATGACCTTGGGGGCCGTGGCCTTGTCCAGAAACCGCAGGCTGGTCAGTTTGAAACAGCGTTCAAGCCATTTGTTCAACTCACCCTCACCCGCGCGGCCTTGACTGTATTCGAACCAAAGCGCCCGGATCAGTTCAAGCTGCGCATAGCTGGCCATGCCGGGGCGCGGGCCGTAGTTCGCCCCGTTGCGCGTCATGGGCTTGAACCCACGCCATTCAAAAAATCCCATCAGCAACTCGAACCCCGCCTGATCAAGTTCGATCGAACTGGTCACGCCGCACAGGTTGGCCAGAATGGATCGATACAGACCGTCTTCGATCCCGAGCTTGGTCTTGGCCACATGGATCAGGCGGGTTTGTCTTTTGCTCAACGGCATGTCAGGCTCCTTCCTCTGCAACCGCATCGCGCAGCTGGGTTTCCAGTTTGAACAGGCTTTCCAGTTCCTGCGCTTCTGCCGCTTGGCAGGCACGCGCAAACAGCCGCAGGACCGGGGCGAGGTCGGATGCAACGTCATCCGCAAGCCCGGAACCGCCCAGATATTCGCAGGCGCGCGCCAAGTCGCTGACAAGATCGAAGGTTTGCGGCAAAGCCTGCATGATGCCCGTCAGGTCGTTTTCAGACAGGTGCAGCGTCACCGGCTTGGGCGCGGCCTTGCGCTCTTGCTCTGCCGCGATCTGTTCATCGGTCTTGCCCGGAACGTAGATTGCTCGCCCTTCAGCCGCCATGCGCGTCTTGAACTCGTGATCCGTCTCGATCTGGCTCATGCGTCAAACTCCCCGTTCGGCTTGGGACCGAATGCGCGCAGCAAGCCCGCGTTCGCCCGTTCGGTGTTCTTGCGCCGTTGCTCTTCAGGGCTGTCAGGGTTGGGCGGCTCATAGATGACCGGGCGGGCGCGGGCGATCATTTCGCCGATAGCCCGGAACGCGGCCAAGGCGCGCGCATCCCCTTGCGCTTCAAGCATAGCTTCCAGATCGGCCATAGCCCGCTTGAGTTCCGAGAATTCGACAGGCGTCCCATCAATCACAAGAACCGCTTCACCTTCCTTCAGGTTCACATAAACCGTCTTCATTACTTGCCCCCTCCCATCATGCGGATTACGAATGCTAAGTGATCCGCGTTTACGTCCTGCCCCTTCTGGCCGGCGCGAATGTATGCCTGCCGTGCGGCCTTGTGCGCCGCGCGCAGGCTCCCCTGGTCTTCGCCGAACGCTTGAACAATGGCGCGCATCTTGTCCGCGTCATCGGCCGGAAAAAGCGCTCGGGCGAACGCCGCGTGTTCCTCCTTGCTGGGCCGCGGCAACCGGATGTTGTGCGTCATGCGGTCCCACAAGGGCTTCAGGTTCACCCGGTCCTGCCGGGTGCCGTTACCAAGGAACTGGTCGTTCCCTACCATGACAAGCCCAAAGGCGGGGCACCATGGGTCGCCAAGCCGGGCCAGTTCGCCGCGATCCCAAAGCCCGCGAAGCTGGGCGATGATCGGCGCGGCAAGGTCTTGGGCTTCGTCCACAATCAGCGCCGCACGCGGGCCATAAGACCGGAACGGATAGCCCGCCAGCATGTCGAATGCCAGTTCGAGACCTTCGGCGCTGGACAAACCTTCGCGCCCGTGAAGTGCCCGCAGGAACTCGGCAATCTTGCCCTGCACCGCGCCCGTTGCGGCAAGGTATGTGACCCTAGCGCCGTCCTCTTCAAACTCGCCGATGACCTGGCGCAGGGCATAACTTTTGCCGATGCCGACCGGCCCGCGCATGACGGCAAGTCCCGCGCCGTCGAGCACGTCACCGATCACGCCGCGCATTGTTGCGCACACGGCAGTTTCGATGGTAGGAATGTGTGGTAGCTCTGTCATTTCTAATCCTCTGACAGGGTTGCAATTTGAAGGGCCGGTGGGCGTTGATTGCACGTCCTCACCCATCGGCCCTTCGCTCGACTTCAGCACCATAGCCCCGAAGTATCTCATTGATTTCTGCCCGCCGCGCCGCGTCCTCGTCCGCCTCGATCTCGGCGACGGTCGCGCGGTCGCGGGTCTTGTCGATGCCGGTTGTCCAGGACTGCGGCGGGTTCGCATCCGGCGCGGTGCGGCGCACTGCCGCCTTCTGGTATTCGAAGGTGGACACGTTCGGATCGATGGTCGCGGCGATCCGGTCCACCGCAGCGTTGCGCCCCTTCTCAAGCTGCGCCTGGTAGCGCGCGCCGTCACGGTCGCCGTGCTCAAACACCCGCATGGGTTCGGCCCAGCCAAGATCCGTCTTGCCCCGGCGCACGAAGATGCGATCGGCACCCTTGCGCAGCGGCACGCGGATTTCGACTTCTTCGCCCATCGGCAGATCATCAAGCGCGGGCGTGTGCCACTGCCGCTTGTCATAGTGAATGGCGTTCTGACGGATGGTGCGCCGCTCAGACCGGCTGAAAATCAGGTCGAACGCTTCTTCGCTGGGCACGCGGGCTTCGAACCCGGTTTCCTTGATCTTGCGGTTCAGCATGTCGAGCGGCGACAGACCCTTGAGCCGCCCGCTCTGGCGACGGTCGTTATAGATCATGACCGCTGATGCGATATCGGCTTCCAGCGCCGCAATGCCCTTGGTGTAGGGCTGCACCACCTTTCCCTTGTTCTCCGACTTCTTGTTCGTCCGGTCCCCGCCGATCCAGCCGGGAAGACCCTTCAAGATGCCTTCAAGGATGTTGAAAAAGCCTTCGATATCCCCCTTCGACGTGGGCGAATAGGGCTTCGCCAGCGTCATGCCGAATTCCATGTCAGCAAGGTTCGCAAGCTGTGTCATGCTATCCGGCAGGGCTTTATACTCCCCTCCGTTGTCCAGGTAGAATTCGTTCGGGATGCCCCCGTGCGGGCAAAACGCGACCTGTGCCAGCGACTGCGCCACATCCGCTTGCGTGATGCCCTGACCCTTCGCTAGGAAGACCGGCGTCACCCATGCAAACAGGCTTGCCGCGTCCATCCATGCGATCAGCCGCACCCGAATTGTTTCGCGGCCCGCACTCTGTGCCGCCGCGCCCGCGTGGATCAGGTCGGATCGGCCCGAGTGCATGGCTTCCGTGACCAGCATGTCCACATAGTGAACATCGCCGATCAGCAGGCCCATGGGTTGATGATGCAGCGCGCGCCGGACGCGGTTGACGCATTTGTCCTGCCACACCTTGTGATCGTTCTTGCGCAGATAGTCGAGCCGCGCCTGGTCGGTATCGATCCCGGCGCACCATTTTGTGTTCAGCTTGCAGACCGACGCCAGAACGCGCGGGTGCATCTTCGATCCCCGCGCAAGGCATTCATCGCGCAAGACATTTTCGCACAGCTCAATGATTTTGCGATCCGGCGTGCCGTCGTTCGCCGCCATGCTGCGCCCGCGCTTGGCGATCAAGTCGGCAACATCGCGCTTCTGGTCATCGTCCAGATCGATCCCGCGATCCCATGCCCGCGTGACCAGAACGCGGCGCTTGCCGGGGTTGCCGTTCGGCTTGGGCAGCAAACCCGCAAGCCCCTTGTTGTCATAGTCCAGAAGCCAGCGTTGCAGCGTCTTGAACGCCACCCCATGCGCCGCCGCGATGTCCCGCAGCACCTTGCCCCGTTCCCGCGACTTCGGCGCGGTGCCCATGGCAGGGCGCAGGATGTCGCGCCGCCGATGTTGTTCCTTGACCCGCCACGGTTCCAGAACGCCAACCGGCACACGCGGAGCGGGCGCGACAGCTTCGTCCCGCAGTGCCCGCAGGAACGGATACTTCGCCAGAAACGCAGGGGAACACTGCGATAGATCAAGCGCATAGGCGCAACCCGCCGCCCCGCCCCGCTGGCCTTCAAGAGGCACAACGGGCAGGGGTTCGCCGCGCCACAGCTTGCCCTGTGCGGCGTTTCGAAGGGCAAGTTGCGCGGCGCGCAAGCCGATGCTCGCCGCACTCGCAAATTCCTCCGACGAAACAAGGGGCAACGTCATTTGTCAGCCTCTTGCATACACGTCATAAAGCGGCTGAGTAGGGTACGATATGCCGGGCCGGTGCGCGCTCCGCTTAGCGCCTGAGTGACCGCTACGCGGGAAAAGCCTTGATCTTCGCAGAACGCCTTGAGCGATGTTCCGCGCCTTACAAGGTCTGATCGAACTTGGCAGAGCATTTCCGGCGACGGTGATTGCATTCTTGAGGGATTTCCCGCATATTTCCACACAGATATCACATATTCATGCTGTGGTTCACTTTGTAACATACAAATTGCCAAAGTGAACGTCAAGGGGGAAACATGGACACCGTCGAAGAACAGATCGATGCCCTCAAGACGCTGTATCGCGCGTCTTCTGATAAGGAACTGGCTCAGGCGCTGGGTATCGGGAGCACTGCGATTTCAGCTTGGCGTAACCGTGGCTCTGTGCCGACCCGCTACGTCGGCGCAGTGATGAAGAATGAACGCTTGGGCATTCCTTCACCAGATTTCAAAACAGACGAAGAAGTTGCCGCTTTCTCGCTCGCGATGATGCGCTGTATGCGTAATTTGTCCGCAGTCACTCAAAACGAGCGCGCATTTCTAGAATTTGGGTGGAACTTACCCTTCTTCTTCTACCGTGAATATCCACAGGCGTTAGAAGATGTCGAAAAGAAGGTGAAAGACGCCACAGAAAGCTTTCAACTCTCCAGCGTTCAGAGCGTGTTCAGCGTGATCGTGCACGATGAATTTTTTGACTGTGAGAAGTCCGGCGATTGAGTTTCGTCAATCGCTTCGCCAAAGTGGCCGCAATCTCCGATCAGCGCACCTGCGCGGGCAGGAAGTGAAGAAAAATCAACGGCTTGCGCGCGTCTACGAGGAGCCGCCGATTGCGGCCCCTCCTGCCTCCGACACTTCCCAAAATATTACAATACCTTAGCCGCAATCTGCCGTGCGTCCGGTATCAAACCATAGGTAAAATCGGGCCGCGTCCGGTATCAAACGATAAGTCGCGCGTCAACATCGGCCACCGCAGACCCCGACAGCCCGGCAAACAGCATGGACGACAACACATTGACATGCGCCAGCCCGCCCCGCAGATGCCCGACCAGCGCCTGTGAAAATTCCACCAGCCGCAAGGTGATGCCGGAACGGTTCATCAATTCCCCCGCCAGCATGAAGAACGGTATCGCCATCAGCGGGAAACTGTCCATCCCGGTATAGACATTGCGATATAGCAGCGTGATATCGCGTTCCATTCCCGCCGCCCACAGCAGCAGTCCCGGCGCGGCCAGAAGCGCGAAGAATACAGGCAGGCCCAGAAACAGAAAGACAAGAAATACCGGCAGAAAAAAGCTTAGCATGTCATTCCGCCCCCAAAGTGACCTGATCGGTGATTTCCGGCAAATCGTCAGCGCGCCCCAGAAGGGCGATGATTTCGCGCAGCATCAGTTCCACTGACACGGCCATCAATGCGCCAATTCCCACCAGCATGGACATCATCTGCCAGCCCTTGGGCACCTTGCGCCATGTGGACAGATCAAGGCTTGTGGGCACATTCAGGCTGTCAGTGCCGAACCGGCCCGCCAGGCCGGTGACTTCGCGCAGGCCAATCTGCCATGCCTTCCACAAAATGATCATCGCCAATGACAACAGCACCAGCGTCAGCACATGGCGCAGCAGCCGCGGCAGCAGAATTGTCAGAAGTTCGATTGCCACGAAACCACCGCGCCGGTAGGCCGTGCCGATCATCAGCCCTGCAGACCACAGCATCAGAAACCGCGACGCTTCTTCTGGCCAGGGCAGGGCGCTGCCCAGCACATAGCGGCAAAACACTTGCGTCAGAATGAAACACACCATCAGCAGGATGCACACAGCCCCCAGCCAGCGCCCCAGGGTCAGGGTAGCCGAATTTACCACTGCCAGCAGTTCTGACAGCGCGATAAGCATGCGCATGTTTCGCCCCCCTCCCTTTGCTTGGCCCGTCAGTGTCAGGCCATCTGTCACTATGTCAGTCTAACGGGCCGAAAGTGCCGTAGCCCCCCTGGCTGAACACAAGCGGCGCACCCCCCCGATGCGCCGCCCGCAGCACTTTTCCTACGATGATGACATGGTCCCCGCCGTCATGCGTGGCGTATTGAACGCAATCGAACCGCGCCAGCGCATGATCCAGCACCGGCACATTTTCGGCATTGTGCCGGTGTGCCAACCCGTCAAACCCCGCACCGTCGCGGGCAAAACGCGCCAGCAAATCCTGCCCGTCACGGGGCAGGACGTGAATTGCGTAATGGCGCGCGCCCACATATTGCGCAAAGCGGCGCGATGACTTCGCGGGCGACCACAACACCAGCGGCGGGTCCAGCGACACGGCGGCGAAACTATTGGCGGCAAACCCCATGGGGCCGTCCTTGCCTGCGATTGTGACAAGCGTAACCCCGGTCGCAAAACAGCCCAAGGCATCCCGAAAAGGGCGCGTGCTATCGCGTCCGGGCACGAATTCCTTGGGGGGCATCAATGCGCCATCGGCCATCATGCAACCTCTTGCCCGCGCGCCAGCGTATACAGCTCGAACCATGTCTGGCGGTCCATGGGAACGCGCAGCGCGTCCGATATACGCGCAATACGCCCCAGGCTATTGGTGCCCAGAACCGGCAAAATGCCTGCCGGATGGTGCAGCAGCCATGCAATGGCCACCGCGCTCCAATCTGCATTTGCCTCTGCCCCCAAGGCTTCCAGCCGCGCGCGCAACTCGTCAGGGGCAGCGGTTTGCAACGCGCCCCCTGCCAGGGGACTCCAGGCCATGGGCGCGATCTTGTGCTGATGCAGATAGGCCAGGTCCCCGTTTGTCAGCGCGTCATGTGCCATCAGACTGATTTCAATCTGGTTGGTGACCAAACGTGTGGACATGCGCGATTGCAGCAAGTCCATGTCGAAGGGCCGGAAATTCGACACACCGACCGCGCGGACCTTGCCACTGGTCACCAGCCGGTCCAGTTCCGCGCCGGTTTCGTCGGGGTTCATCAGCGGATCAGGACGATGGATCAACAACACATCGATATGGTCCGTGGCCATGTCGCGCAAGCTGGCCTCAACTGACGCGGAAATATGCGCGGCGCTGGTGTCATAATATTTTACCCGTGCGCCGGAATGCCGGCCTGCAGGGGCTATGATGTCGCATTTGGTGACAATCTGGATCTGGTCACGCAAATGCGGGGCTTGGCGCAGCGCGGCGCCAAAAATTGCTTCAGCTGTATAGCCGCCGTAAATATCGGCCTGATCCATCGTGGTTATGCCCTGCTGCAGGCAGGCTTCAACCTTGGCCTGAACATGGGCGGGGCTGGTGTCGGCATCATCCCCCAGACGCCACATTCCATAGACCAGCCGCGACAGGGCCAGATCAGGGGTCAGCGCTATTTTTTCCATCAGCGACGCTCTCCGGTTCCAAGGGGGGTTGCAGGGGTCTGGGCGGGCACGCGGCCATATTCATGCGGCAGTGACACGGTTTTCAGATGCGGCATAACCTTCTGGCCGAAAATGTCGGCTTCGTCATGATGGGGGTATCCTGACAGGATGAAGGCGCGGATGCCCATGGCGCGGTAGTCTTCCAGCTTGCTCAGGACCTGATCCACCGACCCCACCAGCGCGGCACCGCAGCCGGACCGCGCGCGCCCCACGCCTGTCCACAGGTTGGGTTCCGCGTAGCCGAACTTGTCGGCCAGTTCGCGCGCGCGGGCCTGATGCGCCACACCCAGGCTGATGCTGTCATGCGCGCGCTCGCGGATCAGCTTGCCGTATTCGTCATCCAGCTTGCTGGCGATATGTTCGGCATAATCCCGCGCCTCGGCCTCGGTGTCGCGCACGATGACATGCACGCGCAGCCCGTAATCCAGCGTGCGGCCATGGGCCTGTGCGCGGGCGTGAACATCGCGCATGCGCTGGGCAAGAACCTCTTTGGGTTCGGGCCACATCAGGTAGACATCGCAATGCGCCCCGCACAGTTCCAGCGCATCGGGGGAATAGCCGCCAAAATACAAAAGCGGACCGCCGTATTGCTGATAGGGGCGCGCAGGATCGGCATTCAACTTGCTGATCTGATAAATCTCGCCGGAATACTCAATATGCTCGCGTGTCCATGCCTGCCGCAGGATTTCGACCACTTCATGGCTGCGCTTGTAGCGATACGCACTTTCGGCAACTTCGCCGGGGAAATCCGACGAAATGACATTCAGGGTCAAACGCCCCTGCAACATATGATCCAGTGTCGCCACAGTGCGCGCCAGCATGACAGGCTGCATTTCCCCGCAGCGGATTGCGGCCAGAAAATTGATATGTTCGGTGATGGGCGCGCAGCCCGCCACGAAAGACAGCGTGTCCTGTCCGACCTGAAAACTGGACGGGCACAAGATGTTGCGAAACCCGTTGCGTTCGGCCGTTTTGACAATGCTGGAACAATGCGCCCAGCTTGACCGCAAGCGCCCGTCCGGCACGCCCAGGAATTCGTAATCATCCGAACACAGCGCCGCGAACCAGCTTACCTCTGCGCCATCCAGATCGGCCGAAGTGACGGGCACGATGCTCATGAAAATCTCCATCCCACATGTATCTTTTGGACTTGCTAGCAGGTCGAAAATAGTAAATCAATAGAGTATCAATTTTATTTTCAGCGGCCAGAGGGGGGGGCTATGTCTGATACTGGATCACTGCCGCTTCACATGCAGATAGCAGAACTTCTGATCCGCGATATTGCTGCGGGCCGGCTGGTCGATGGGGAACGTCTGCCCCCCGAACGCCATATGGCGGCCGCGCATGGAATTTCCGTGGGCACCCTGCGCAAGGCGCTTGCGGCGTTGCAGGAAAAACACCTTCTGGAACGCGTGCAGGGGTCTGGCAATTACATCCGCGCGCGGGCCGAGACAGACTCGGTCTATGCGTTCTTGCGGCTGGAACTGGCCTGCGGGGGCGGGTTGCCCAAGGCGCGCGTGCTGTCGGTTGACCGCTTGCCCAAAGACCCTGCATTGCCTGATTTCGGCCCCCACAGTCATGGTCACCGTATCCGGCGGTTGCGCTTCCTGTCCGGTATCGTCGCCGCAGTCGAGGAGATTTGGCTTGATGCAGGTCAGGCCGCCACGCTGTCAGTGCCGGAATTGTCAGAATCGTTGTATTATTTCTACCGCACGCGGTTGAACCTGCGCATCGCGCGTGCAGTGGACAGCGTGGGCCAAGGGCCGGTTCCCGACTGGGCGCCTGCGGAATTCCCCCACCCGCCGGGCACGCCCCTGCCCATGATCACCCGCATCAGCCACAGCCACCAGGGCACACCCGTTGAAGCGTCCTGGACATGGTATGACCCGGTGCGCGTTCGCTACACTGTCAGACTGAAATAAGGACATCTGCGTTGGAAAAAATACGATACGGCATCATCGGCTGCGGCATGATGGGGCAGGAACACTTGCGCAATATCGCCCTGATCGACGGGGCACAGGTCGCCGCGATTTTTGAACCCGACGCGGGCATGCGCGCGCAAGCGCAGGCACTGGCCCCCATGGCGCAGTTTCACGACACAATCGACAGCCTGCTTGCCACGGACACGCTGGATGCGCTGCTGATCGCCAGCCCGAACCACCTGCACGTCACCCAGATGGCGCAGATCGCGGCCAACCGCCCGCTGCCGCTGCTGGTGGAAAAGCCTGTCTTCACGGACCCTGCGCATTTCGACACGTTGCTGGCGCTGGACTATGGCGCGCCGCTTTGGGTTGCGATGGAATACCGCTATATGCCGCCTGTTGCAGAATTTGTGCAACAGGCCCAACAGGTGACTGGCGGTATAAAGATGCTCAGCATCCGCGAACACCGCTTTCCCTTTCTGCCGAAAATTGGCGACTGGAATCGCTTCAACCGCAACACCGGCGGCACGCTGGTTGAAAAATGCTGTCACTTTTTTGACCTTATGCGGTTGATTATGAATGATAACCCGGTTCGCATCATGGCGTCGGGCGGGCAGGATGTGAACCATCTGGAGGAACGCTATGACGGCGTGCAGCCAGACATTTGGGACAATGCCTATGTGATTGTGGATTTTGCGCGTGGCGCGCGGGCAATGTTGGAATTGTGCATGTTCGCGGAAGGGGCGCGCTACCAGGAAGAGATCACTGCCGTCGGTCCCGATGCACGCATCGAATGCCTTGTGCCCGGTCCGGGGCGGTTCTGGCCGCCGCATCTGGGGGCGCCGCCCGTCCCGCAGCTGATCGTCAGCCCGCGCAGCCCCAAAGGACCACGCCAGATGGCTGTTCCCGTTGACCCCGCGCTTCTGGAAGCAGGGGACCACAATGGATCAACCTTCTACCAGCATGCCCGCTTTGCCGATGTGGTGCGCGGGCGCGGCAAGGTCGATGTCACCTTGTCGGATGGTCTGTGGGCCGTCCAGATGGGGTTGGCCGCGCAGCATTCCGCGCTGACAGGGCAGGCTGTGCGGCTGCACGCTGACGGACGCATTGACACCAGCGCCCCGGCACCTGACACTGCGTGACAGTCACATAAGAAGGAAGCGGCCATGCGTATTCTGTTCACTGGGGGTGCTGGCAAGGCAGGGCGCCACGCAATAGCCTATTTGCTGCAACAGGGCCACCGCGTGCTGAACGTGGATCTTGCGCCGCTGGCGCTGGCGGGTGTGGATAACCGCATTGCCGATATTACCGATGCGGGGCAGATGTTTGACGTCATGTCCAGCTATGCCGGGTTTGACGAACTGGACCCGGGCACAGGTGTGCCTCGTTTCGATGCTGTCGTCCATTTCGCAGCCGTCCCGCGTATCTTGTTGAAAAGCGATAATGAATGTTTCCGCGTGAATACGCTGGGCACCTATAATGTCATTGATGCCGCGTTGAAGCTTGGCGTGTGCAAGATCGTGTTCGCATCCTCGGAAACGACTTATGGCGTGTGCTTTGCGGATGGCGAACGCAAGCCCGACTACCTGCCGCTGGATGAAAACCACCCCACTGTTCCTGAAGACAGCTATGCCATGTCCAAGGTGGTCAACGAAGCGACAGCGCAGTGTTTCCAGCGCAGAAGTGGTGCAGATATCTACGGTTTGCGCATCAATAACGTGATCGAGCCGGAAGACTACGCCGCGCAATTCCCCGACTATATGCAAAACCCGTCGCTTCGGCGGCGCAATTTCTTTGCCTATATCGACGCGCGCGATCTGGGGCATATGGTGGAGCGGTGCGTGCAAGTTGACGGGCTGGGATATCAGGTTTTCAATGTGTCAAATGACACCCATTCTGTGGCGACCAGCACATCGGATCTGATTGCCGAATATTATGCGGATGTGCCCTTGACGCGCCAGATGGACGAGCAGGAGACATTCTATTCCAACGCCAAGGCAAAAGCGCTGTTGGGGTTCAATCCGCAACATGACTGGCGGGATGTTCTGGGGCGCTGATGCCTGATGCGGTTGGGGTGAAACCTGTGCCTGAGGGGGCGCATTTGGGCCTGAAGGGGACGTCTGGCGGAATGCCCCGGTGCGGAATCAAGGCCGCAGGCCGCCGCACCATCGGCGGGCCGTCCCGCGGCCTGCCGATGACCTGAAGCTGTGCCAAGCCTTTGAAGCCAGGATTATACCGCCTGGATAAAGCGCTTCCCCTATAACGCCGGATCGGCAGACCCCGGCCCGCCGAGTGCGCGGACTCAAGCCAAGTGCGATAGTCCCTTTCAGGCCCGACATTGCCAAAAGCCCGATACGCGTGTGCAAATATGAAACCGGCGCCGGTCCCTTTGGGCCTGCGGCTGTCAGCCGAACATCAGGTTCGGCAGGAACAGGACCAGCCCCGGAAAGGCCACAAGAATGATGATCAGCACAAGAACACAGGCCAGAAAGGGCAGGCTGTCGCGTATGTAATCTTCCAGCGGGGTGTTCAGCAGCGAACAGACCGTATACATCGCAACCCCGACCGGGGGCGTCATCGATCCCAGCGTAACAATCGTCATCATAAGAATGCCGAAATGCACAGGGTCCACACCCACGCTTTGGACGACAGGCACAAGGATCGGTGTGAGCAACAAAACCAGAATCGTGCTTTCGATGATCAGCCCCGCGATGAACAATCCAAGCAAAACCACCGTGATGACCGCGACAGGGTTCGAAAGCCCGTTCAGCAAGAAACCCGACACTTCTTGCGGCAATCGCAAGAAAATGATGGCAAAGCCCAGCATCCCCGACATCAGGATGATCAGCATGATCATTCCGATATCCGATAACGCATCGCCAAAGGCGCGCTTGAGCTTTTCCCATGTCAGCACCCGGTGGCCCAGCGTGCCGATGGCAATTGCATAAACCACGGCAAAAGCCCCTACCTCGGACGGGGTGAAAACCCCGCCACGGATGGCCAGCATCAACAGCACCGGAAACAGCAGCGCCCATTTCGCATCCCATGCCGCGCGGGCAAGGGCGCGTGCGCCTGTGGCCTCGGCAGGGGCGGCGCCATACCCGCGACGGCGCGCGACAAGGGCTGCGGCACACATCATCAAGGCCATCATCAACAGCCCCGGCACAATGCCGGCCATGAACAGCCTGCCAATGGACACCTGCCCGACGAACCCATACAGGATCAATCCGATAGAAGGGGGGATCGTCGCAGTGATCAGCGAACTTAGCGCAATTACCGCTGCTGTATAGCCACGCCCATATCCCTGCGCCAGCATTTGCGGGCCGACAACGCGGCTTTGCATGGCGGCATCGGCAACAGCCGAGCCACTGACCCCGCCCATCAGCGTTGACAGCAGGATGGACACTTGCGCCAGCCCGCCACTCATCCAGCTGACGGAAATGCGCGCGAAGCGGAACAACCGTTCGGTAATGTCGCTTGCATTCATCAAATGCCCCGCCAGTACGAAAAACGGCACCGCCAGCAGTGGAAAGCTTTGGCTGACTGCGGCAATCTTCTGCACCCCGATGGACATGGGCATAATCGGGGAATTCAGGAAAAACGTGAATCCTGCCATGCCAATGGCCAATGCCACCGGGGCACCGATCAGCATCAAGACCAGAAATACAAGCGCGATCGGGGTCATGTTGTGGGGGCTTCCTTTGGCGTGCGTGTGAAGATCAGGCTGCCGGGGGTTCGCCACGCTTCGTTCAGATTGGCCAGAAGCGATACGGCCAGCATGGCCGACCCAAAAGGCACAGCCCCTGTCACCCATGCATAACTTAGCCCGCTGTCGCCGAACTGACGCGCAAGATTGGCCATTGTCAGGCGGATGCCATAGAAAATCAGCGCCCCAAGGAAAACCAGCGACACAACGGCAATAGCCGTTTCCAGCCACAGGCGCGGGCGGTGGGGCAGATAGCGCACCAGAAGATCAATTCCCAGATGCCCGCGTTTGCGCAAGGCGCGCGTGGCCCCCAGAAAGCACAGCCATATGAACAACAGCTGCGCAAGGTCAACGGACCAGATCAGGGGTTTGCCGAAAAAACGCATCACTGCCGCACTGAAAACCAGCCCGGTTATCGCGGCCAGAATCGTCATGCCGACCGCGAATTCGGCCTTGTTGTAAAATTCCGGCATGCGCCCCCCCCTTTTTTTTCTTGAACAGATATGACGCCGCGATGGGGGCTTTATGTGGCCCCCATGGTCAACAGCTTCGCGCCCGGGGCGCGCGGCGGCTGCGCGGATCACCCTTCCGCGTGCCGGCCCTGCTGTTTTGGGGTTTGCCGCCCGGTTCAGGCGGCAAACCCGCTTCGCGTGCCCATGCAACGGGTGTCAGTCTGCGGCAGCCATGTCGCGCAGCACATCGCGCAATTCGCCGTATCCAAGGTTGTCATAGACAACCGCGGTCGCGTCCTGAAACGGGGTCAGGTCCACTTCGTCCACGCTGACACCTGCTGCGACCAGCGCGGCCTCGATCTCCTCCAGGGAATCGCGGGTTCCGTAGGATGCGATATCGCCAGCGCGCAAAGATTCCTCGCGCAGGATAGCTTGCAAATCCTCTGGCAGGCTGGCGAACCAGGGGCCGGATGTCACAAGGCCCGTGATCAGGTTGATATGCGATGTCTTGGTGATATGGCTCACCACCTCGTGCAGGTTTGCGCCCAGAATGGCGGGAAACTGTGCCTCGGCCCCATCGATGACATTGGCCGACAGCGCGGAATACACCTCGCCCCAAGGCAGGGGGGTGGGCGTGGCCCCCATGGCCGTGACAGTGCCGGTCCAGACGGGCGCGCCGGGGGTGCGCACGCGAATCCCTGCCAGATCGGCTGGGGTGGCGATGGGGCGCTGCGTCAGCATGTGCCGCTCGCCCTGCCACCAGTTGAAGCTTAGCACCTGCAAATCGGCATTGTCGGCCAAGGCCTGCACCCAGCCTTCGAACATATCGGATGTGACAACCTTGCGGATGCCGTCATAGCCCGATGCCAGATAGGGTGCCCCAAGCACACCGAATTCGGGCTGCCACACAGCCAGTCGCCCGCCATCCACAACCACCGCCACAGGTGCGCCAGCCCGTGCCTGTTCCAGCACATCTTCATCCGGGCCAAGCTGCGAATTCGGGTAAAGCACGATTTCCATACGCCCGCCGGACGCTTGCGCGATGTTTTCCTGCAGGGCCTCCAATCCTGCATAAAGCGGGTCTGATGTGGATAATGCAGTGTTGATATTCAGTGTGAAATCCTGACCAGGCGCCGTTGTCCCCCAAAGGGCAACGCCGGCTGCAAGCGTGGCTGTGGTCATCTTTCCAGTCCAGGCAAAGTCCAACATACTATCCTCCTGTCGCTGTTGGCGCGCCTATTGACGCGTGGGTTTTTGTGTCGAAAAATTCTGCGCGTTCGGACGCGATTTTCGGCAGGTCGCTGATGATTTCGCGCAGATGCTGGCGCATCGCCGTTTCGGCGGCGTTGGGGTCGCGGGCGCGGATGGCGTCCACCACGGCGGCATGCTGCTCGACCAGCTTTGCCTTGGGGAACTGCTGCAAACTCAGGTAGCGCACCCTGTCCAGCTGTGCCTTCAGGGCTTCGATCACGGTCCAGGCGTGGACGCGCCCGACACCTTCGGCCAGCAGGCGGTGGAACCGGTCATCCAGTTCGATAAACCCCTGCACATCCGAGGCGCGGTTCTGTGCCACAAGCAAATCATCCAGCTGCGTGATGCGTCCGGCATCGAAATCGCGCGCGGCAAGGCGAATCACATCTGCCTCGATGGCTTCGCGCACGAAGCGCGCGTCTTCCACCATCTGGGTGGATATCTTCGGCACGATTGTTGCGCGCTGGGGGCGGATTTCCAACAGCCCTTCATCGGCCAGCTTTATGAATGCTTCGCGGATGGGTTGGCGGCTGACACCCAGTTCTGCGGCCAACCCGGCTTCGGACAGGCGCGTTCCGGGCAGCAATTCGCCCCGGATGATTCTTCCGCGCAGGATCATCAGCAATTGGCTGCCCAATGGCTGGGTTTCCAAAAGTGTGTCTGGCCTTGGTCCAAGTGGCGGCATGTGAAAACTCCCTGTTGCCACTGTTGGCATTATCTACCATACTAGTCAACAGTTTTGATTTGGGCGATTGTGGCCGCGATTGCGATGTGCTTGCCTGCACCCTTGCGCGCGACGTTCACACAGGCAGGAGGATGGAATGCAGGAAGGCTGGCGTTGGTTCGGGCCACAAGACCCGGTAAGGCTGGAGGCCGTGCGCCAGACAGGTGCGAAGGCGATTGTTTCGGCGCTGCATCACATTCCCACCGGGGACGTGTGGCCAAGGGCGCAGATCGCGGCCCGCCAGGCGCTGATTGCCGGGCCGGAGGGGGGCCCCACGGGGCTGCATTGGGGTGTGGTCGAAAGTTTGCCGGTATCCGAAGATATCAAGCGCCAGACTGGTGACTGGCGTGCCCATATTGCGAACTGGATTCAAAGCCTGCATCACCTTGCCGATGCCGGGTTGAAGGTGATTTGCTACAATTTCATGCCAGTCTTGGACTGGACGCGCACGCATATCGATTACGCGCTGGCCGACGGGTCCAGTTGCATGCGGTTCGATCTGGTTGATTTTGCGGCCTATGATCTGTTCATCCTGCGCCGGCCTGATGCAGACTTCGCGCCAGAACTGATGCAGGCCGCGCAGGCGCGTTTCACCGACATGCCAGATGCGCGCCGCAGCGAACTGGCGCGCACTGTCGGTTATGGCCTGCCGGGTGCGGCCGAAGCGCTGACAGTGGACGGTGTGCGGGACTGTCTGTCGCTATATCGCGGCATAGATGCGCAACGCTTGCGCGCGCATCTGGTCGATTTTCTGGAACAGGTGGCGCCTGTCGCGCAAGAACTGGGCTTGCGTCTGTGCTGTCATCCTGACGACCCGCCCTTTCCGCTGCTCGGGTTGCCGCGTGTCATGTCCACCGAGGCAGATTATGCCGCCATTCTGGATGCGGTCGATCTGCCAGCCAACGGGGTAACGCTGTGTTCGGGGTCGCTGGGCGCGCGCCCTGACAACGATCTGCCGGGCATGATGGCGCGGTTGGGCGATCGTGTGCATTTCCTGCATTTGCGCAATGTGCGCCGCGAAGGGCGCGGATGGCCGGTTTCCTTTTATGAAAGCGGCCATCTGGATGGCGATGTGGACATGGTGGCGCTTCTTGGCGCGGTGTTGCAACAAGAAGCGCGCCGCCGCGCTTTGGGGCGTTCCGATGACAATATCCCCTTCCGCCCTGATCACGGCCTGCACATGACCGACGATCGCAGTCGTGGCGGGCAACCGGGCTACCCGCTTGTCGGGCGTCATGTCGGGCTGGCCGAACTGCGCGGCGCAATTGCGGTGCTGTCGCGGGCCGGCGCGCTGGCGTGACCGTGGTGGGGAACACGGGACGGGGTTTGGCGTGGTGCGGCCTTGCTTTCTGGCGCAAAGCCGCTGCGGCGGGCACACATTGTAAGCCGTGCAGACCTGTGGCCGCGCGCAGGCAGATACCCGAACAAAAATAACGCTTGCTGTAAAAGCGATGCCTGTGCGATGTGTTTTGTCAAACATATCATCAGGAAGAAGCTTATGCGGACTGTCGTGACCTGCCAGATGGCCGCCATGGTGATTGCGGCTTTGGCAGCCGTCGCCGTGCCCGCGCGCGCTGTGGCAGATGATGTCACGGTATTTGCAGCCGCAAGCCTGACCAACGCCCTTGACCGTGTTGCCGCGGCCTGGACGCTGGAAACCGGGTATACGGCCGTAATGTCCTATGCCGGGTCTTCTGCACTTGCACGCCAGATTCAACATGGCGCCCCCGCTGATGTGGTGATCCTGTCCAGCGTGGACTGGATGGATGCACTTGAACATTCCGGCGACCTGCGTAGCGGCACGCGCGCGGATATACTTGGCAATACGCTTGTGCTTGTCGCGCATGGCCGCGATGTGGCACCCGTCACGCTTGATGCCACGCTGGACATGGTGGGCCTGCTGGGCGATGGGCGGCTGTCCATGGCGCTGGTTGATGCGGTGCCCGCAGGCATTTACGGCAGGCAAGCGCTGGCATCGCTGGGGCTTTGGGACAGCGTGGCCCCGCTGGTGGCGCAATCCGACAATGTGCGCACCGCGCTTTCCTTCGTTGCGCGCGCAGAGGCACCCTTGGGCATTGTCTATGCGACAGATGCGGCGGTGACCGACAATGTCACTGTCATCGGCACTTTTCCAGCCGACAGCCATGCGCCAATCACTTATCCCGCTGCAATTACCGCGCAATCGACAAGCGCTGCCGCGCAAGCGTTCCATGATTACCTGACATCCGGCACCGCCCGCACCATCTGGGCACAGTTCGGTTTCAGCGTTTTGCACTGATGGGGGGCGAGTGGGCAAACTGGCTTGGCCCCGCCGAATGGCAGGCCGTGCGGCTGTCGCTGCGCGTGTCCTTCTGGGCGACAATCTGCAGCCTGCCGCTGGGGGTTCTGGTGGCTTATGCGCTGGCGCGATGGGACTTCTGGGGCAAGCAGGTTTTGAACGGTCTTGTGCATCTGCCGCTGATCCTGCCGCCTGTGGTGACGGGGTATCTGTTGCTGATGGTGTTCGGGCGTCGCGGGGCCGTGGGGCAGTTTCTGGACCAATGGTTCGGCATTGTGCTGTCGTTTCGCTGGACCGGGGCCGCCGTGGCCGCAGCGATCATGGCCTGTCCGCTGATGGTCCGCGCCATCCGGCTGGCGATTGAGGCCGTGGACCCCAAACTTGAAGCAGCCGCCAGCACGCTGGGCGCATCGAAACTGTGGGTATTTGCCACTGTCACGCTACCGCTGATCCTGTCCGGTATTATTGCGGGGGCCATTCTGGCCTTCGCCAAGGCCATAGGCGAATTTGGCGCGACAATCACTTTCGTGTCCAATATTCCCGGCCAGACACAGACAATCCCTTCGGCAATATATGCGTTCTTGCAGGTGCCCGGCGGCGAAAGCGCAGCAAGCCGTCTTGTCATAATTGCCGTTGTCATTGCGATGACCGCACTTGTGGTGTCAGAAGTTCTGGCGCGGCGGGTGGCGCGGCGGGTGGCCGGATCATGACACTTTCAATCGCCATTCAGCACAGGTTCAAGGGGTTCGCGCTGGACGTCAACTTTGACGCGCCGCCGGGTGTGACAGTGCTGTTTGGCCCGTCCGGTTCGGGCAAAACCACCTTGATCAATGCTGTGGCAGGGCTTTTGCGCCCCGATAGCGGGCGCATTGCGGCGGGGGACTGGGTGCTGATGGATACGCAAGCGCGCCGGTTCCTGCCCCCGCACCGGCGCAGGTTGGGCTATATCTTTCAGGAAGGGCGGTTGTTCCCGCATCTTAGTGTGCGCCAGAATCTTGCCTATGGGCGCTGGTTCGCGCCGCGTTATGCGCGCAGTGAACCTATGGCGCATGTGGTGGATATGCTGGGCATTGGTCACCTGCTGGACCGCCGCCCCGGCGCACTTTCAGGTGGCGAGAAGCAGCGCGTGGCCATTGGCCGCGCCCTGCTGGCCGCGCCGAAACTTATTTTGGCAGACGAACCATTGGCCGCGCTGGACGAGGGGCGCAAGGCTGAAATCCTGCCCTATTTTGAACGATTGCGCGACGAGGTGTCAGTGCCCATCGTCTATGTCAGCCATTCCCCAGCGGAAGTTGCACGACTGGCCACCACAGTGGTCGCCCTGAAGGGGGGCAAGGTGGCGGCCATCGGCCCCGCCGCGCAGGTGCTTGGCGATGTGGGTGCCGTGGGCGCGCGCGGCGCTGCATCTGTTATCCGCGCGCGCGTTGTTGCCCATCATGACGATGGGCTGACCGAACTTGCCACTGCGGCCGGTGCATTGTGGCTGCCCCGGCTGGATGGCGCGCCCGGTGCGGCGATCCGCCTGCGCATTGCCGCGCATGACGTGATCTTGTCGCGCGACCGGCCACAAGGCTTGTCAGCGCTGAACATTCTTGCTGGAACGATTCGCGACATTCATCTGGGCAATGGTCCCGGTGCGCTGGTCACGCTGGCGTTCGGGGATGACACGTTGACTGCGCGCATCACACGACGATCTGCCACAATCCTGGGTCTTGCCCCCGGCCAGACCTGTCATGCGGTTCTGAAATCCGTTGCGACAGCCCCCGAAGATGTGGGCACCTTGCGACAGCACAGCACTGATCGCGCGCCAGACTGACAGGGGGGGGATGACGCGGAAACGCGCCCGACAAGGACGGGGAAACCGCATTACGGCCAGTGCACGCGGACAGGCCTGCATGTCTGACGGCTTTATGGCGCATTCCCGCGCGGTTTCACCGTCACCTTGTTCAGCACTTGCGGCAGTGTTTCGGGCAAATCTTCGGCAATCAGGCCAGCGCCGAAATGCAGCGCGGTTTCCACATGCAGCCATGCCGCCGCGCAGGCCGCCTCGAAGGCCGGAAACCCGCGCGCCAGCAATCCCGCAATCATGCCCGCAAGCACATCGCCTGATCCGGCAGTGGCCAACCATGGCACTGCGCGGTCATACGCCGCCCCGTTCAGGGCACAGCGCCCGTCCGGCGCGGCGATTATGGTGTCTGGCCCTTTGAACAGCACCACGCATCCGGCGCGCAGGGCGGCATCGCGTGTTGCGTCGCGTTTGGAATAGGCCGGACCGCGTGTCGGTGTGGCATGCAGTTTCGCCGCGATATCAGGAAACAGCCGCGCAAATTCGCCTGCATGCGGGGTCAGGACCATCTGCGGGCCAAGCGCGTCAAACCCCGCTGCGCCCTGCGCCAGCAAGGTCAGTGCATCCGCGTCCAGGACAACGGGCCTGCCTGCAGCAAGGGCCGCGCGCAATATGCCGGCCTCGCGCGGTGATACGCCCCCGCCCGGACCAAGGCACAGCGCATTCACGCGCGTATCTTGCAAAAGCTGCGTCACCGCGCCCTGGTCGCGCACGGCGCGCAGCATCACTGCATCCAGACGGCAGGCGTTTTCCTGCAGGGCGGCAGGCGGGCAGGCCAGTGTCACCACGCCTGCGCCAATGCGCAACGCCGCGCGTGCCGCAAGGCGGGCCGCCCCCCCCTTGGCCGGTCCCCCCGCCAGAACAAGCGCGTGCCCATGCGTGTATTTATGCCCTGTTGCCCGTTTGCCCAAGCCCCCCGCAAGGCTGCCGGTCAACAGGTCTGTCTGGTCCGGGCCGCCACTGTTTTGTGCCAACCCGATATCGGCAATGGCAAGCGCGCCACAATATTCCGGCCCTTGCGCCAGATAATGCCCGATCTTGGCGCGGTGGAATGTCACGGTCAGATCTGCGGCAAACACATATCCCAACGCGCGCCCGCTATCCAGACACAGGCCGCTGGGCGCATCGACCGCCACCCGTCCCTGTGCGGGCCGCTGGGCCAGTGGCGCAAGCGCTGTAACAAGTGGTTCGGGCAACGCACGCGTCAGCCCGGTGCCAAACAGCGCGTCAATGATGAAAGCATCAGGGGGCAGCAGGTCCGCCACCGCCGCTGTCAGCGCATGAACCGCGCCCAGTCGCGCCCATCTGTCATGGTTGTGGCGTGCATCCCGGGGCAGGGCGTCCGCATCCCCGTACAGGCAGACGGTCACGCGCCAGCCGCATTCGGCCAGCAGCCGCGCCACCACAAACCCGTCGCCCCCGTTATTGCCCGGACCGCACAAAATTAGGGCAGTACAGTAGGAGTCGCGCTGGATATTCCAACGCTCCTGCAGGGCCTGGACGACCTTCTGGCCCGCATGCTCCATCAATTCCAGTCCAGTCACCGCAGCAGAATCGATAGCGGCGCGTTCAATGGCGCGCATTTGGGCGGATGTCAGTATTTCGACCATTTTTGCGAACCTACTTTTCATAAATTGCACAAAAAATATGCGTATTGACTATTATTTGTGCCGAGGTGTTGATTGGGTGTTTTGTTCCTTCCAAGTTGCAGTCTATCAGATTGTGAGGAAGGTCTGAACATGATCTGAACAAGGCAAGCCGGACGAGGGCTTGAGGAAACGAAAAGGCGAGGGCATGAAAAAGATCGAAGCGATCATCAAACCGTTCAAGCTTGATGAGGTCAAAGAGGCGCTGCAAGATATTGGCGTGCAGGGGCTGTCGGTTCTGGAGGTCAAGGGATTTGGCCGTCAGAAAGGGCATACTGAACTGTATCGCGGTGCCGAATATGTGGTCGATTTCCTGCCCAAGGTGAAAGTCGAGATCGTCCTGCCTGATGATCAGGTTGATGAGGCCATTGAGGCCATCATTGCCGCAGCCCGCACCGAGAAAATCGGAGATGGCAAGATTTTCGTCTCCCCGGTTGAGCAAGCGATCCGCATTCGCACAGGCGAAAGCGGGGATGACGCCCTCTGACCTGATGCAATTTACCGGGGCGCTGCCCTGGACCGAATTCCCAAAGAAAAGGAAAAAGACATGAGTTCTGCTGACGTTCTCAAGCTTATGAAAGACGAAGATATCGCCTATCTTGATATCCGCTTCACAGATCCGCGCGGGCGCATGCTGCATGTGACCATCGTAGGCGATCTGGTTGACGAGGATTTCCTTGAAGAAGGCTTCATGTTCGACGGGTCTTCCGTGCCGGGCTGGAAGGGCATTGAAGCATCGGACATGAAACTGGTCTTCGATCTGGACAGTGTTTACGTCGATCCGTTCTATGCTGAAAAGACGCTGGCCATTCATGCGTCTATCGTCGAACCCGACACCAACGAAGCCTATGAGCGCGACCCGCGCGGCACCGCCGAGAAGGCCGAAGCCTATCTGAAATCGTCGGGCATTGGTGATGCGGCCTATTTCGGCCCGGAAGCGGAATTCTTCGTTTTCGACAGCGTGAAATTCAGCGACAAGATCAACAAGGTCAGCTTCGAGGTGGATGCCGAAGAAGCCGCGTGGAATTCCGACACCGACTATGACACTGGCAATACCGGCCACCGTCCGGGCGTCAAGGGTCACTATTTCGCGATGAACCCGATGGATGCCAATCAGGACATGCGTTCTGAAATGTTGACCACCATGAAAGACATGGGCATGAAGGTCGACAAGCACCATACCGAAGTTGCATCCGCACAGCATGAACTTGGCCTGATCTTCGGGTCGCTGACCAAGCAAGCTGACGAGATCATGAAATACAAATATGTCGTGCGCAACGTCGCTGACGCCTATGGCAAAACGGCAACCTTCATGCCGAAACCTGTCAAAGGTGACAACGGCACCGGCATGCATGTGAACATGTCCATCTGGAAAGATGGCAAGCCACTGTTTGCAGGCGATAAATACGCTGACCTTAGCCAAGAAGCGCTGTGGTTCATTGGCGGCATTCTGAAACATGCCAAGACGCTGAATGCGTTTACCAACCCCACAACCAACAGCTACAAGCGGCTGATCCCCGGGTTTGAAGCACCTGTTCTGCGCGCATATTCCGCACGCAACCGGTCGGGCTGCATTCGCATTCCATGGACCGAAAGCCCCAAGGCCAAGCGCGTGGAAGCCCGCTTCCCCGACCCGTCTGCAAACCCTTATCTGGCATTTGCGGCGCTGCTGATGGCCGGTCTTGACGGTATCAAGAACAAGATCGATCCCGGCCCCGCATCTGACAAGGACCTGTATGATCTGCCGCCCGAAGAGTTGGAAGGCATCCCCACCGTTTGCGCAAGCCTGCGTGAAGCACTGGAGAACCTTGCTGCGGATCATGACTTCCTGCTGGCCGGTGATGTGTTCACCAAGGACCAGATCATCGCCTATATCGATCTGAAATGGGAAGAAGTGTATGCCTATGAGCACACACCCCACCCCATCGAATATGCGATGTATTACAGCTGCTGATCCGCTGAATTGGCACTTAAAGCCCCCGCTTGCGCGGGGGCTTTTTTGTTTTGGGAAATGCTTGGAACTGCTGACTGTGGTCTTTTTCGGACGTTGGGGGAAATGCCCCAGTGCGCAATCAAGGCCGCAGGCCGCCGCACACTTGGCGGGCCGTCCCGCGGCCTGCCGATGACCCACGCGCAGCTCATGCTTTTGAAGGCAGGACTATGCCGCCTGGAAAAAGGGCGTCCCCTATACCGCCGGACCGGCAGCCCCCGGCCCGCCGAGTGCGCGGGCTTCAGCCAAGTGCCAACATCCCCTTCAGGCCAGTTTCATTCAGCCGTTTTAGCGGCCACTGAACTGGTGTCAGGAATTGTCGCGCGTGATTTGCGCGCCCAGATCGGCCATCAACCCCTCGAACGCGGGGAAGGATGTGGCGATGGGGGACGCATCATCAATTGTCACCGGCTTTTGCGTAACAAGCCCAAGGCACAGAAACGCCATGGCAATGCGGTGGTCCAGATGGGTCTGGACAGTGGCGCCGCCCGGAACGCCACCCGCGCCCATGCCATATACAGTCAGGCTGTCTTCTGTCTCACTCACACGCACACCGCAGGCTTCCAGACCGCGCGCCATGGCATCCAGTCGGTCGGATTCCTTGACGCGCAATTCCTTGACGCCGCGCATCGTGGTTACCCCGTCTGCCGTGGCTGCAAGTGCTGACAGGATGGGGTATTCGTCAATCATGCTCGCGGCGCGTTCGGGGGGCACATCAACCCCTTTCAGCGTGGAAAACCGCACGCGCAAATCGGCCACGGGTTCACCGCCTTCAACGCGGGGGTTTTCCATGACCAGATCGGCCCCCATTTCCTGCAATGTTGTGAAAATGCCGTTTCTTGTGGGGTTTTGGCTGACACCCGGCACCAGAATGTCGGAATTCTGCACCATCAGCGCGGCGCAAACCGGGAAGGCGGCGGAACTGGGGTCGCGCGGAACGGCCACGGACTGGCCCCGCAATTCCGGCTGGCCGGTCAGGGTGATGACGCGGCCTTCATCTGTATCCTGAACCGTGATTTCGGCACCGAAGCCGCGCAGCATGCGTTCGGAATGGTCGCGGGTTGGCTCGGCTTCGATAACCACAGTCTGTCCCGGCGCGTTCAGCCCCGCCAACAACACCGCTGACTTGACCTGCGCCGACGGCATGGGCACGCGGTAGCGCACTGGCACGGGGTCTTGCGCGCCCGTGACGGTCATCGGCAAGCGCCCGCCGCTGCGCCCGACGGACTGCGCGCCAAACAGCGCCAGCGGGTCGGTCACGCGCCCCATGGGGCGTTTGTTCAGGCTGGCATCGCCGGTGAAGGTGGCGGTGATGGAAGTGGTGGCCATCGCCCCCATGATCAGCCGCACGCCGGTGCCGGAATTGCCGCAATCGATGACGCTATCGGGTTCGCGGAAACCGCCCACGCCCACGCCATGCACGGTCCAGTCGCCCGGTCCGTTCTGAATGACCTCGGCCCCGAAGGCGCGCATGGCGCGCGCGGTGTCCAGCACATCCTGTCCTTCCAGCAGCCCCGTCACATGGGTTTCACCCACCGACAGCGCGCCAAGGATCAGCGCGCGGTGGGAAATGGACTTGTCACCGGGAATTTGCGCCACACCGCGCAATGGCGCGGATTTGCGGGCGGTCATTGGAATTGCGGGGCCGTGGCCGGACATGCGCGCACCTTTCTTGACGGAATACGCGTCGCTGATAGCGCAAGCGCCGTGCCCCGTCCATGGGCAAGCGGTGTGCTTAGTCTTGCTGTTGCAGCCGGTCCAGTATTTCGGCAAGCAGCGCGTCCAGTTCCGCGCGGATGGCGGGGTTGCGCGCGCCCTCATGCCCGGCCATGCCCTGACCCAGCGTTTCAGCATAGGCCACGCGATTGGCGATCTGGGTATGGGCAAGGGCCGCGTCCAATGCGCCAGCCGCTTCGGCAATTTCGGTGCCCAGCCGGGTGCCAGCGCGCGCGCGGTTCAGCACGACCAGCACATCACGCCCTTCGCGCCGTGCAAGGTCCAGCACCCCTTCGGTGGCCCACAGGTCCACATGGCTGGACGCTACAGGCACCACCACCAGATCGGCCTCTCGCAGCGCTGGGCGCAGGTCTGCATCGGCCTTGGGGGGCGTGTCGATGATGACGAATTCTGCGATGTCGCGCAGTTTGCCCACCTCATAGCCCACACCCCATGCAGAGGCGGTGGAAAATTCCAGCCCGTCGCTGCGTCCGGCCTGATGGCGGGTCATGAACCAGCGCCCCAATGACCCTTGGGGGTCCGTGTCCAGAAATGCCACCTTATGGCCCGCGCGCTGCAGCATGGCCCCCAGATTGACGGCAAGCGTGGTCTTGCCAGACCCGCCTTTTTGCTGCGCCACTGTGATGACTTTCCCTTTTGGCATGGTTCACCCCTTTTGCTGCGCTGCAGCATAGCGGGTTTTCCGACCGGATGCACGCGTAAAAACCTGCGGCGTGTTTGCCCGTGGGTGGCGAGGTATACCCACACAGGCGGTTGAATTCCCGCCCATGTTGTCAGTATGGGGGGGGCTTGCGCATGCGCTGCCCCGTTTTCCCAACCCCGCCGCGGTTTTCGCGCGCACAAGGACACCAAGAACAATGACACCAGACGTTTTCCTTGCGCTGCTTGCCTTCGCGTTTGTCACGTCGGCCACACCGGGGCCAAATAATGTCATGCTGCTGGCCTCGGGGGTGAATTTCGGGTTCCGCCGGTCGCTGCCGCATATGGCGGGCATTGCACTTGGCCATGCGGGAATGGTGTTTCTGGTGGGCGTGGGGTTGATGGGCATTTTCATCAGCTACCCGCCCGCGCAACTGGCGCTGAAGGTGGTGTCCGTGGTCTATATGCTGTGGCTGGCGTGGAAAATTGCCCATGCTGCGCCCCCCGATGGGGCGGGCGCGAAGGGCAACCCGCTGACATTCCTGCAGGCCGCCGCGTTCCAATGGGTCAACCCGAAGGCATGGGTCATCTCGCTTGGGGCCGTGTCGATTTATGCGCCAACGCAGGATTGGGGGGCTGTGGCGTGGGTCGCTGCGGGGTTTTTATGTGTCGGCTGGACATCAACGGTTATCTGGACGGGCCTTGGACTGGGGGTGCGGCGGTTGCTGCAACGCCCCCGCTGGCTACGGCTGTTCAACTATTCCATGGCGGCGTTGCTGGTGGCATCGCTTGTGCCGGTGGTTTTCACGGGGTGACCCTGCGCAACACGGCCCTACAATGCTTGCGCGATACGAAATGCGCCGCTAGTCTTTCCCATGGATCGCGTGCGATCTGAAAAAAACAAAAACAATGATCCTTGGGAGGATACACATGACTTACAGATTTGCAGCCATTGCTGCGGCAACGGTGCTTATGGCTGCGCCCATACAGGCGCAGGAACTGTCCATTGCCACCGGCGGCACCGGCGGGGTTTACTTTCCCTATGGCGGGGGCCTGGCCGAAGTGATCAACCGCCATGTGGATGGCGCATCCGCCAGTGCGGAAGTAACCGGCGCATCGGTGGAAAACGTGGCGCTGGTGTCGCGTTTTGATTCCGATCTGGCGCTGGCGCTGGCCGACACGGTGTATCAGGCATTCCACGGCGAAGGCGCATTTGAAGGGCGTCAGGTCGATGAATTGCGCGCCATTGCGTCGATTTATCCCAATGCCGTTCAGCTTGTCACACTGGCCGATAGCGGGATCACCAGCCTTGAAGACCTGCGCGGCAAGCGTGTGTCTGTTGGCGCGCCGGGGTCGGGCACCGAAGTCAGCGCGCAAACCCTGCTGGCGGCCAATGGCATAACCTATGATGATTTCGACCCCCAGCGCCTGAACTTCAATGAAACCGCAGATGCGCTGCGCGATGGGGACATTGCGGCCGGGTTCTGGAGTGTGGGACCGCCCACCAGTTCCATCATGAACCTTGCCACCACGCGGGCCATCAGTCTGGTCGCGCTGAGCACAGATGAAATTGCCGCCTCCATCGCGGCGGAACCGACATTTGCCCCCTATACCCTGCGCGAAGGGTTGTATGAGGGGATGGCAGAGCCGGTTTTGACCATTTCCACGCCCAATGTGCTGATTGTTCACGCGGATATGGATGAGGAACTGGCCTATAACATCACCAAGGCGATGTATGAAAATGTTGAAGAACTGATCGCCATTCACCCTGCCGCGAATGACACGACAGTTGACTTCAGTGTTGATTCGACGCCCATCCCCTTCCACCCCGGCGCGCTGCGCTATCTGGAAGAAATGGGCGCGACACCGCAGGACCACCAGCGCCCGTGACGGGCCGGGCAACGGGGCGGTTGTGTTTTGCCGCCCTGTTTGTGCCGGGCTTGGCCTGCGCCGACCCCGCCACGTTGCAACTGCAAGACGCGGGCGGCGCGGTTCTGGCACAACTGCCCATGTCGGCGGGTGCGGAAATCTGTTTGCGCTGGGCGCATTCCGTGACGGGGGGGGCTGTGGCCGATTGTTTTGAAAACCGGTCCGGCACCCTGACCCTGACACGCAGTTTCCTGCATGATTTTGCCGCAGGTCTGGGCGAGGTGGCAGGGCGTGGCATGCTGGTATCTGCGCAGGGCGGGGGCTACTGGATCATGGGAATTGACGAAGCCTTGCCAGATAACGGCCTGACCTTGCGCGCGGGATCCGGCCATGTTGGCCACAGACTGACCACCGCAGATCATGATCTGGCGTTATTGGACCATGTGGACCGCGGGGCACGCGTCCGGTTGCAGTTGAACTTGACACCCTGATGAATGGCGCAGGGCCGCACATGGCGCGCCGTTCACCAACCATTTGACAGCGCATGTCCCGGCGGGCCGATACGGCCTTGCCGGTAGCGCCAAACGAAAAAAGTGACAGGGCGGCCCCGATGGCATCAACCAAAAGCATCACTGACAGCATAAACCCCGATCAGGTGGATGGCGGGGTTATTCCGTCAAACCTGCGATCTGCGGACGCGATGCAACCGCGCCCGGTGCTGTGGGTAATCACGGCGGTGGCGGTCATGCTGTCGCTGTTCCAGCTATACACCGCAGGTATCCAGCCGCTGGGCCTGTTTTACCAACGCACTGCGCATCTGGGCTTTGTGCTGTTTCTGGCATTCCTTGTTTTCCCCGCCTTCGGGCAGACGCGCCCGCGCGGTCCTCTTGGCTGGATCATTGATGCAGGGTTTCTGACAGCGGCGTTTCTAAGCGGGTTTTATATCATCTGGTATCTGGATGACATCATCGCGCGCGCCGGGTGGTGGACGGGCACGGATATTGCCGTGGGCATCATCTGCATTATTGCCGTGCTGGAAGCCAGCCGCCGCGCGGTGGGGTTGGGCATGACCATCATTGGCGCGCTGGCCATCATCTATGCGCTGGCAGGCCCGCGCGGGGCCTTGCCGCAGGTGGGTGAATGGATGCCGGGCATTCTGTCGCATCGCGGCGCCAGCGTGGACCGGCTGGTGGGCCAGCTATATCTGGGGCAGGAAGGCATATTCGGCCTGCCTTTGGGGGTGGCTGCGACATTCGTGTTCATGTTCGTGCTGTTCGGGGCGTTTCTGGAAAAGACCGGCGCGGGCAAGTTCTTCATCGATCTGGCCTTTGCTGCGACGGGGCGCAAACCGGGCGGCCCTGCGAAGGCGGCAGTGATTGCCAGCGCCGGCATGGGGTCGATTTCGGGGTCAGCGATTGCAAATGTGGTGACCACGGGGGCCTTCACCATTCCGCTGATGAAACGCCTTGGCTACAAGCCCAAGCAGGCGGGCGGGATTGAAGCGGCAGCCTCCACCGGCGGGCAGATCACCCCGCCGCTGATGGGCGCGGGCGCGTTCCTGATTTCGGAATACACGCAAGTGCCCTATATCGACATTGTGCTGGTGTCGATCTTTCCGGCGATCCTTTACTTGGGCACGGTTTATCTGTTCGTGCATATCGTGGCGATGAAACAGGGCATGAAGGGGCTGTCCGCCGCTGAATTGCCCATTGTGCGCCATGTGCTGAAGGCGGGGTGGCAGTTCATCGTGCCGCTGGTGCTGCTGGTAGTGCTTCTGGTCAACAACATCTCGCCCATGCGGGTGGGGTTTTGGGCCATTTTGTCGGTTGTCGGCGTGGCGGGGCTGCGCGGGGCGTGGTCGGTCTGGGCCGATGGGCCAGTCACATCCCAGCGGGTGCAAGCGTCCATTCTGCGCGGGCTGCGCATGATATTCGAGTCGCTTGAACTGGGCGCGCGCAATGCGGTGGCAGTGTCCATTGCCTGTGCGGTGGCTGGCATTATCGTGGGGGTTGTGGGGCTGACGGGGCTGGGGCTGAAATTCAGTTCCATGATGGTGGCGCTGTCGGGCGGCAATATCGTGCTGGCGCTGGGGCTGGTGCTGATTGCGTCGCTGGTGCTGGGTCTGGGGCTGCCGGTGACGGCCAGCTATATCGTGCTGATCGTGCTGGTGGGGCCTGCGCTGCATAATGAATTCGGCATTCCCCTGCTGATCGCGCATCTGGTGGTGTTCTGGTATAGTCAGGACAGCAATGTGACGCCCCCCGTCGCGCTTGCGGGGTTTGCAGGGGCGGCAGTGGCGGGGGCAAAACCCATGGAAACCAGCATGCAGGCGTGGAAATTCGCCAAGGGCCTGTATCTGATTCCGCTGTTCATGGTGTTCAATCCCGAAATCATCTATGGTGGGCCACTGCTGCATGTGCTGTGGACAGGGTTTACCGCCATTCTGGGGCTGGTGGCGTTTGCTGCCGCGATTGAGGGGTATTTGTTCGCGCGTATGGACGTGGCCTCGCGTTTGGTGGCGGTGCCTGCGGTGGTCGCGCTGTTCTGGCCGTCCTTCACGGTGGAACTGATGGGGGCGGGGGTGTTGCTGGTGGTGCTGACACTGAACTGGCTGAATGCCCGACAGGCGCGCGAAGGCATGGCTTGACAGCGTTGCACAGCGTGGTGCCCGCCTGCATGCCTATAATTTGGGCACTGACTTCTGGTGGTCTTTACTTTCTATACAGACCTGTTTTGATGTCTGAAAATAACGGAGTTTCTGCGCAATGGCGGCCAATTTTTTCAACGAGATGTATGCGTCCGACGGGTTGCGCGCCCCTTATCAAATGCTGGAAGGCTGGTATCAGAACATGCCCGCCGAGTTCCGTGCCCTGAAACAGGCCGAGGCCGAGGATCTGTTTCGGCGCTATGGCATTACATTTGCAGTGTATGGCGAAGGGGGCGACCCTGATAGGTTGATCCCGTTTGACATGTTTCCGCGTGTTTTCACCGCACATGAATGGCGCAGGCTGGAACGGGGCATCAAACAACGTGCGCGCGCCCTGAATGCGTTTTTGTCCGATGTGTATGACCGTGGCGAGATTATTCGCGCAGGGCTTATTCCCGCCGATCTGGTGTATCGCAATGACGCCTATGAAATTGCCGTGGCAGGGTTCCGGCCGCCTTTGGGGGTGTTCAGCCATATCGTGGGCATTGATCTGGTGCGCACAGGGGCCGAACAATTCTATGTGCTGGAAGACAATTGCCGCACCCCGTCGGGCGTGTCCTACATGCTGGAAAACCGCGAAGTCATGATGCGCATGTTCCCGCATTTGTTTCAGGAAAACCGCGTGGCCCCTGTGGACGGCTATGCGCGGCTGCTGAAGCGCACATTGGCGTCCGTGGCACCCGCAAAATGCGAGCGCGACCCGTGTGTGGTGTTGTTGACACCGGGGCATTACAATTCGGCCTATTATGAACATTCCTTTCTGGCCGACCTGATGGGCATTGAACTGGTGGAAGGGCAGGATCTGTTTGTCGATGGCGATTTTTGCTGGATGCGCACCACAGAAGGGCCGCGCAAGGTGGATGTCATCTATCGGCGCATTGATGATGCCTTTCTGGACCCGCTGTGTTTCCGCCCTGATTCCACGCTGGGTGTTCCCGGTCTGATGAATGTGTATCGTTCGGGGGGGGTGACAATCTGTTCCGCGCCCGGTGCCGGTGTGGCCGATGACAAGGCCATCTATACCTATGTGCCTGAAATGGTGCGCTTCTATCTGGGGGAAACACCGCTTCTGGACAATGTGCCGACATGGCAATGCGCCAAATCCGATGATTTGAAATATGTGCTGGAAAACATATCCGAACTGGTGGTCAAGGAAGTGCATGGATCGGGCGGGTACGGCATGCTGGTCGGCCCTGCATCTGATCGCGCGACAATAGACACATTCGCGGCAAAAGTGGCGGCCAACCCGTCGAATTACATCGCCCAACCCACATTGGCGCTGTCAACCTGCCCGACTTTCGTTGATGAAGGCATTGCGCCGCGTCATGTGGACTTGCGGCCCTATTGCCTTGTTGGACGGGATGTCGAACTGGTGCCCGGCGCATTGACGCGTGTTGCCCTTACCAATGGGTCGCTGGTGGTGAATTCCAGTCAGGGCGGCGGCGTCAAGGATACATGGGTTATCGCAGAGGAATGACATGTTAAGCCGCACAGCCGCCAATCTGTTCTGGATGACCCGTTTTCTGGAACGGTCCGAAACCACCGCCCGCCTGATGGATATGGGCTTTCGCAATGCGCTTTTGCCCAATGCGGGCGGGGGGTATCGCAATGAATGGGGTGCCATCTTGCAAAGCAAGGGGGTGTTGCAATCCTTCACCGACAAATACGGCGAGATTGTCCAGCGCAATGTCGAAAGTTTCCTGTTCTTCGACATGGAAAACCCTTCCTCAGTTGCCAGTTGCATTCGTTCTGCGCGTGAAAACGCGCGCATTGTGCGCACTGCGCTGACCTCTCAGGTGTGGGACGCCATCAATACCAGCTATCAGGAACTGATGGCCATGCAGCGGCTGGAACGGTCCAAACTGTCCATCCCCGATCTGACTGACTGGACAATCCGCACCAGTTCCCTGATCCGCGGCGCGATTGAATCCACGCAGTTGCGCATTGACGGCTACAGTTTCATGAATCTGGGCTATGCGGTGGAACGTGCCGACAATACTGCGCGCCTGCTGGACGTGAAATATTATGTGCTGTTGCCATCCGTGGCCTATGTGGGGTCGGGGCTGGACAATTATCAATGGACCACGCTTCTGCGGGCTTTGTCCGCGCACCGGGCCTATAACTGGGCCTATGGTGGCGAACTAAGTTCGGTGCAGATTGCGCATTTCCTGTTGCTGAACCCGAAATTTCCGCGATCCTTGCTGTCATGTTATGCGGAAGCGAATGAACATCTGGACCAGCTGGCGCGTGTTTATGGCCGGTCCACGCCGGCACAGGAATCCGCGCGTGCGCTTCTGGGTGAATTGGCCGAAGCGCGCATTGACGATGTGTTCGACGAAGGGTTGCACGAATTCCTGACACGCATGATCAATGAAAACGCCGTGTTGGCGCAATCCATCCATGACCAGTATCTGACAGGGGAAGCGCGATGATTCTGACGGTTTTCCACAAGACCCGCTATGAATTCGCAAATCCTGTGGCCGGCATCATCCAAAGCCTGCGCCTGATCCCGGCCAAATGCGACAGCCAGAAGGTGATCGACTGGTCGGTTGACGTGCCCGATGCTGTGATGGGCGAAGCGTTCCGCGACGGGGCGGGGGATTACATCCAGACTGTTTCCCTGCGCAAACGGGTGGAGCATATTGAAGTGACTGTTCGAGGCACAATCGAAACCATTGACACCGCTGGCGTTTTGCGTGGCCACCGCGAACGTGTGCCACCGCGTGCCTATATGCGCAACACTGTGCGCACTGAACCCAACCGCGCGATTGTGGATCTTGTGCAAGAAACCTTGCGCGAGGCCGGTTCGGCCACCGCACTGGAGCGCGCACATCTGTTAGCTGCCGCCGTGTCGGACGCGCTGCCCTATCGCCCCGGTGCCACCCACGCCCATACCACCGCCGCCGAGGCGATGAATGAAGGCGCAGGTGTGTGTCAGGACCACACGCAGGTATTGATTGCCTGCGCGCATCTGGCCGATCTGCCAGCACGCTATGTCAGCGGTTACCTGAATGCCACGGAAGACGGGGGCGCGCATGAAGCCAGCCACGCCTGGGCCGAGATTTTTGTTGATGGCCTTGGCTGGGTCGGGTTTGATGCGTCGAACAAATGCTGCCCCAATGACCAGTATATCCGGCTTGGGTCCGGGTTGGACGCGCAGGATGCCGCCCCGTTGCGCGGGCTGGTTCTGGGCGGTGCTGCCGAGGCCCTTGATGTCACCGTGGTTATCGAAGCGCAGCAGCAATGAGCCTTGCAGTGCCTTGGGCACAGCGCTAACACTGGCGGGTTGACGGGTTTGCAGGGAAAGGCGCGATGACATACTGCGTAGGGCTGTTGCTGAAGGCAGGTTTGGTTCTATTGTCCGACACGCGCACCAATGCGGGTCTGGACAATATATCGGTTTACCGGAAGATGTTCACGTTTGAGCAACCCGGTGAGCGTGTGATCGTCATGATGACGGCAGGCAATCTGTCGGTCACGCAAACCACGCTTGCGCGCCTGAATGAAGCGGTCGACGATGAAGATGCCACGCCTGCCACATCCATCATGCTGGCAGAAAGCATGCTGGACGTGGCCACCATTACCGGCGAAATGCTGTCACGGGTGACGGCAGAAACAAAGGCCCGCATGGACCGGATGACGCAGGCGGCGACTGCATCCATGATTGTGGCAGGCCAGCGCAAGGGCGGGCGCATGCGCCTGTTTCTGATCTATCCCGAAGGCAATTTCATTGAAGCCACAGATGACACGCCCTATCTGCAGATCGGCGAGCATAAATACGGCAAGCCCATTCTGGACCGTGTTATCACCGTCGACACCCCGCTGGAAGAAGCGCGCAAGGCGGTTTTGCTATCGATGGATTCCACGTTGCGGTCGAACCTTAGTGTGGGCATGCCGCTGGACCTTGCGCTGATCGAAGCCAACGATCTGCGCGTCAGCGAACAGCGCCGCATCGAAGCCAATGACGAAGATTTCGCGGCAATGTCGGCAGCGTGGTCGCAAGCACTGCGCGATGCCTTCGCACAGATTGCATAAGATCGTGTAACAAGGCGGCATAAGGCGGTTTTGGCCTGAAGCAGTCACCCAAGGTGCGGAGCAAAGGCCGCAGGCCGCCGCACCATCGGCGGGCCGTCCCGCGGCCTGCCGATTTCGCCAGTTCCACGCCAAGCCTTTGAACTCAGGAGTATGCCGCCTGCATAAACTGCGCCCCTAAAATGTGGGACCGGCAGACCCCGGCCCGCCGCTGGTGCGGGCTTGATCCAAGCTCGAACGTCCCCTTGAGGCCGCTTTGGGCTACCTGATGACGCATACTGTGCCGAAGTGCCGCGTGGCGCCTATGCCTCGGGCGGTGGGGTTTGCAACTCTTGCGCCAGAAACCGTTCAAACGCGTCCAGATTGACCGCTTCAAACTGGCCGAATGCCTGCATCCAGATACTGGCTTCTCGCAGGGCGTCTGGTTCCAGCTTGCACCATTTGACCCGCCCGCGCTTTTCCTGACTGATAAGCCCTGCCATTGCCAATATGCCCAGATGCTTGGAAATGGCCGCAAGCGACATGTCGAACGGGTCCGCCACATCGGTCACCGCCATGTCATCTTCCAGCAGCATGGCCAGAATGGCCCGTCGTGTCGGGTCCGCGAGGGCCATGAAAACCTGATCAAGCGATGGGGCAGGGGCGTGTGTCATATCTGCCTTGTCACGCGCTAACGGCAAAAGGTCAACTGAATGGTTGAATATGGCATTTGGCGCGAAATCCACCCGCGTGACATTGCGATCTTGGGGTGAATAATTTTTATGTATTATTATCAGATAGTTGTGGCGGCATGTGGCGTGCTTTAGATGCTTGACTCTGTGCGCGTGCCTGCCTAATTTCCGCCCAACTTGCAGCCGGAGGTGGCAGGCTTGGACCAGCGTGACGAATTGGAGCGGCTGAAGGCCCTTGAAGATCGGATCGCGAGGGCGAAGGCCGCGATAAACCCGCCAAGGGCGAAACAGGATCACCATTCAATGGCCCAGGTGGGCTGGCGTATGGTGATCGAACTGGTGTCAGGGCTTGGCATCGGTGCAGGCATTGGCTACGGGCTGGATGTTCTTTTGGACACCCGACCCTTCTTGCTGGTGTTCTTTACATTGCTGGGCTTTGCGGCCGGCGTGAAGACCATGATGCGTTCGGCGCACGCGTTGCAGGCGCAGGCGGAAAACACTGCCCCATATGATACGGGTGCGGAAAAAGGGGACAAGACCAGTGGCGGATGAAAATGGTGGCCTCTCAATCAGGCCAATGGACCAGTTCGAGGTTAAGGCGCTGTTCGGTGGCGATATTGCTTGGTATACGCCAACCAATGTCACGCTTTGGATGGCACTGACGGTTCTGGCGGCAACAGCGCTGATGGTTCTGGGCGCACGCAAGCGGGCTATCATTCCGTCGCGCGGCCAATCCGCTGCCGAAATGGCCTATGGTTTCATCTACAAGATGGTCGAAGATGTGGCCGGTCATGACGCTGTGCGCTTTTTCCCGCATGTGTTCACGCTGTTCATGTTCGTATTGTTTGCCAACCTTCTGGGCCTGATCCCGTTTGCCTTCACCACCACATCGCATATTGCGGTTACGGCTGTGCTGGCACTGACGGTGTTTTTGTCGGTTACAGCGCTGGGTTTCATCCTGAACGGCACCAAATTTCTGGGCTTGTTCTGGGTAAGTTCAGCCCCGCTGGCGCTGCGTCCGGTGTTGGCGCTGATCGAACTTATTTCGTATTTCGCACGTCCCATCAGCCATTCCATTCGTCTGGCCGGTGCGATGATGGCAGGCCACGCTGTGGCCAAGGTGTTTGCAGGCTTTGCCAGCGCGCTTGGTGCCATCTTCTTTGTGCCTGTGCTGGCCGTGACGGCGCTGTATGCGCTGGAACTTCTGGTGGCCGTAATCCAGGCGTATGTTTTCACCATTCTGACCTGCGTCTATCTTCGTGACGCATTGCATCCGTCGCACTAAGACGCGCGGGGCGCAGGGGTCGAATACCAATCCAGCCAATTCCAAAACTCAAGGAGAGACGACATGGAAGGCGATATCGCAGAAATGGGCAAATACATCGGTGTTGGTCTGACCGCCATCGGTATGGGCGGCGCGGCAATCGGTGTGGGCAACATTGCAGGCAACTTCCTGTCGGGTGCCCTGCGCAACCCTTCGGCAGCTGCTGGCCAGACCGCCATGCTGTTCATCGGCATCGCATTCGCAGAAGCGCTGGGGATCTTCTCGTTCCTCGTTGCTCTGCTGCTGATGTTCGCTGTCTGATCTGACCCCGATAGTTACTCCTCCGGGGGGGCCATGTGGCCCCTTCGGTCAATTCAGGGCTTAGGGGGACGACATGGCAGACGCTGCCACTTCGGGGCCGGGAATGCCCCAACTGGACCTAACCACCTTCTCGAACCAGATATTCTGGCTCGTGGTCACAATGGTGGTGCTCTATTTTATCATGTCGCGCGTGGCCCTGCCGCGTATTGCTGCCGTTCTGGCAGACCGTCGCGGCACGATTACCAGTGACATTGCCGCAGCCGAAGATTTCAAGCTGAAGGCCCAAGAGGCCGAGGCAGCCTATAATCAGGCACTTGCCGACGCGCGCACCGAAGCAAACCGTATTGTCGAGGCTGCAAAAGCAGAAATGCAGGCAGAACTGGACGTGCAGCTTGCCAAGGCAAACGCCGAAATTGCAGCACGGTCTGCAGAATCCGAGCGCCACATCGCAGAGATTCGGGACAATGCACTGGCGATGGTCACAGAAGTTTCCGGCGATGTTACGAAGGAAATTCTGTCTGCATTTGACGTGAAGGCAGATGCGCGCAGTGTTACTGCGGCTGTGTCCGCGCGTTTGAAAGGGGGGGCTGCATGATGCTGCGTCTTTCATTGGCCACCATCGCGCTGGCCAGCCCTGCTTTTGCTGCGGTCGAGGGCAAGCCCTTCTTTTCGTTGTATAACACCGATCTGATTGTGCTGATGGCCTTCATCATTTTTGTGGGTATCTTGGTCTATTTCAAGGTTCCCGCGAAAATCACTGGTTTGTTGGACCAGCGTGGACAGACCATCAAGGCTGAACTTGAAGATGCCCGCCGCCTGCGCGAGGAAGCGCTGGAACTGCATGCGTCCTTCGAAAGGAAGCGTGCAGAAGTGAACGATCAGGCTGCGCGCATTGTTGAAAAAGCCAAGGCGGATGCCCAGATCGCGGCAGACAACGCCAAGGCCGAAATCGCAGCCTCGATCACACGTCGTCTGAAAGCGGCAGAAGATCAGATCGCTTCGGCGGAAGCTGCGGCAATACGCGATGTCCGGGATCAAGCCACAGCGATTTCGATCGCGGCGGCTGGTGACCTGATTGCCAAGAAAATGGATGCAGAGCGCAGCAATGCCCTGATCCAGAACGCCATTCAGACAGTCAACGACCGGCTGCACTAAATTTTTGGCGTGACACGAAATTAAAAAACCCGGCCTTGGTGCCGGGTTTTTTTGTGCAGCAAGCGCGCTATCTGGTTTGCGCATGTTCAAACCGCAATCGGGCGATTTGCTCGTTCTTCTGGCTGCGCTTCATGTCTGTCATGATTTGTTCTACGAAGTTCAGATGGGCTTCGGCGGCCTGTTTGGCGCGCGGGGCATCGCGGGCTTGCAGGGCGTCATTTATCTGTTTGTGCTGGTTTAGCAGATCATCGCGCAATGCGGGTTTGCGGAAGATGATCTGGCGGTTATAGAACACCCCCTCATGCAACAAATTGAACATGGCGCGCATCATGTGCAGCATGATGATGTTGTGGGACGCTTCGACAATGGACAGGTGGAATTCCGCATCAAGTTGCGCTTCCTCGCTTGGGTCGCGTTTCTGGTGCGCGGCTTCCATCTTTCTGAATATGGTGTCGATAATCTGCAAATCCGTGTCGGACCCATGGCGCGCGGCGCGTTCTGCAGACATGCCTTCCAGATCGCGGCGAAAGCTGATGTAATCAAACAGCGCTTCGTCATGTGCCGCGAACAGTTGAACCAACGTGTCGGAAAACGCGGAATCCAGCAATTGTTCTACATAAACGCCCGCGCCAGCGCGTGTGGTCAGCAGTCCGCGCCCTTGCAGCTTGGCCAGCGCGTCGCGCAGTGACGGGCGCGATACGCCCAGTTTCTCGGCCAGGTCGCGTTCTGATGGCAGGCGTTCGCCGGGCCACAGGATGCCGCGCAGCAACAGCAATTCAATCTGGCGCTCCACGCTATGCGACAGTTTTTCTGGTTGAATACGTTGAAACGGCATTGCGCCTCCTGCGGCGAGGGACCGGACCGGGCGGGGCAGATCCGGCGCGCGTGACTACCTTCACTGAATAGGATCGCCACCCTTGGCGCGCAATAAAAAAAGGGCCAGACTGGCTGGCCCTTTTTGTTCCGCCATCGCCCGCTTATGCAGGTTGATGCGGACGAATGAAAATTTCGACGCGGCGGTTTTGCTGGCGTCCCGCAGCCGAACTGTTGTCGGCCACAGGCTGCGTCAGGCCGCGCCCGATTGTCTGAATGCGGTTGGATGCCACGCCCGCGCTGCGCAACACCTGCGCCACAGACGCCGCACGGCGTTCGGACAGCCCTTGGTTATAGGAAGCCGCACCAACATTGTCGGTATGGCCCACGACAACCACATCGCTGCGCGGATAGTTCACAAGGTTCTGGGCAATGATGCGCAAATCCTGTTGCAGATCCGGGCGCAACGTCGCGCTGTCAGTTGCAAAAAGCACGTCCTGCGGCAAGGTCAGGATCAGTTCCTGCCCGGTGTTGCGGATGCTGACATCACTGCCAAGCTGGCGGCGCAGTTCGGCGGCCTGCCGGTCCAGTTGCTGGCCGACCAAGGCACCTGTCGCCCCGCCAATCAGGGCACCTGCCGCCGCGCGTCGCCCGCCACCGTCGCCAGTTGCGGCACCTATGACACCACCCACCGCAGCCCCCGTCAGGGCGCCGGTCATGGTGCGGTTTTGCATGTTGTTAGGGTCAGGTGCGCAGGCTGCAAGCGCCAATGCAGCGGCGGCCAGCGGAAGTGCAGTTGCAGACAGTTTCATGATACACCTTTCAGACGTCAGACGATTATTTGCGTTTTATACATCCCCTTAACGCACAGCGTCAGTGTTAGTTCCGCAGTCAACGGAATTGTGTTCGTCATGGGCAGGGGCGGGGGGCGTGCCCGCATCATGGCGCGCGGCTTCGCGCGCCAGCATCGCGCGCTTTCTGGCCAGCCCCCAATGATAGCCGCCCAACGCGCCGTTCCCCTGCAAGCACCGATGGCAGGGAATGACGAATCCCAACGGGTTGCGCCCGACCGCACTGCCCACGGCGCGCGCGGCCTTTGACGAACAGACACGGCGCGCAATTTCACTGTAACTGCTGACATGGCCCGGCGGAATATGCAGCAGTGCTTCCCAGACCTTTATCTGAAAGGGTGTGCCGATCAGGTGCAGATGCCCGTCGCCCTTCTGGCCGAAGACAGCGGTAATATGCGGGGCAGGGGCGGCGGCGTCATGGATGTAATCTGCCAGCGGCCAGCGCCGTGTCATGTCGGCGAGGGTCTGTGCTTGCGCGCCCGCATCCGTGAATGCCAGCCCGCACAGCCCCTTTGGTGTGGCCATGGCCAGCGCCTGCCCGAACGGCGTGTCGAACCAGCCATAGCGTATGACCAGCCCCGCGCCCTTGCGCGCATATTCCCCCGGCGACATGGCTTCCCAGCGGATAAACAGGTCATGCAACCGCGCGGACCCCGACAGGCCCAGTTCCAGCGCGGCCCCCAGTGTGGTAAAGCGCGCATCCATAAGCGCGCGTGCATGCCCCAATGTCAGGTATTGCTGATAGCGCTTTGGCGACACCCCCACCCATTGGCTGAACAGGCGTTGAAAATGCGCCGCACTCATGCCCATGTCGCGCGCCAGGTCTTCCAGCGGGCGCGTGCGCCCGCCCGGTGCGTCAATCAGGGCAATCGCGCGTTCCATCACCCGGTAATGATAGCCCTGCTCAGAGTTGTTTTGGTCATCCATCCTGCGCCCTTTCTGCGTGTCGGGCAAAGTCTGGCTTTCGGGGCGCATGACCGCGACCCGAAAGCTGCGCATTCAGCGATAGATGTTGTCTTCGCCCGGAAAGCTGCGCGATTTCACTTCGTCAGCGTAGTCGGATACGGCCTGTTCAATAGCGGGGCCAAGATCGCCGTATTTCTTGACGAATTTGGGCACCCATGGGTTCAGGCCAAGCATATCTTCCAGAACCAGAATTTGCCCGTCGCATTGCGCCGATGCACCGATGCCGATTGTGGGAATATCCACTGCGGCGGTAATCTTGTCGGCCAGCGGTTCGACCACCCCTTCGACCACCATCGCGAATGCGCCTGCCTCGGCGACGGCGACCGCGTCATTGATATGGGCGGCCCATGTGTCCTCATTGCGGCCCTGCGTCTTGAACCCGCCCATGACATGGCTGGATTGCGGGGTCAGCCCGATATGCGCCATGACCGGAATGCCGCGTTCGGTCAGGAAATGGATGGTTTCGGCCATACGCGCGCCGCCTTCCAGCTTGACCGCGCCACAGCCGGTTTCCTTCATGATCTTGGCGGCATTTCGAAAGGCCACATTGGGGCTTTCTTCATAGGTGCCAAAGGGCATGTCCACCACCACCAGCGCGCGCTTGGTGCCGCGCACAACGGCACGGCCATGCATGATCATCAAATCCAGCGGCACGCCAATGGTGCTGTCCATGCCATGCATCACCATGCCAAGACTGTCACCCACCAGAATGAAATCGGCGTATTTGTCCACAATGGCCGCGGTATGCGCGTGATAGGATGTCAGCGACACAATCGGATCGCCGCCTTTTCTGGCGCGGATTTGTGGCACAGTCATGCGGCGGATCGGTGCGGTGATGCTCATGTTGTCTCCTTCGCGGGGTGGACGACGCGGTTATCAATCAGGAAAACCGTGCCGAATTTGACGGCCAGCAATATCACGGCTGGCCGCGTCAGGGGGCCGGAAATACTGTCCAGCGATGCAGCGTCACGAATATCGACGGACTGGACCTGCGCACGCGGTTCGCGTTCCAGCGTGGCGCGCACATGCGAGCGCAGGCGCGATGCGGTGATGCCGGTGGGGGCCATGGTTTCGGCCTCATCCAGGGCACGGGCCAGAACAGGGGCGGCTGTGCGGTCTTCTGTGGCCAGCCGGACATTGCGCGACGACATGGCCAGCCCGTCCGGTTCGCGCAGTATTGGCGCGCCGATGATGTCGATATCCATGTCCAGATCGCGCACCATGGTTCGTATCACGGCCAGTTGCTGATAGTCCTTTTCGCCGAACACGGCCGCATCGGGGCGGATGATGTTGAACAATTTGGCCACAATCGTGGCCACGCCGCGAAAATGACCGGGCCGCAGCTTGCCGATTAGCATGCGCGCCAGTTCTGTGGTTTCCACGATGGTTTGCGCCTGCGGATCATAGATTTCGCGCGCGTCGGGGGCAAAAACCGCATCAACACCCACATTGCGCAGCAGGTCGAAATCGCGCGCTTCATCGCGGGGGTAGCTGTCCAGATCCTCGCCGGGGCCGAATTGCGTGGGATTGACGAAAATTGTGGCGACGACCCGCCCCTGCATGCCCGCCCGTTCGCGCGCGCGCCGCATCAGCGACAGGTGCCCGTCATGCAAGAACCCCATCGTGGGCACCAGAACCACAGGCGCGCCGGTGCTGCGCCAGTCTTGGACCGTGGCGCGGATTGCAGCTTTGGTGCGGCAGATATGCATGCAGGGCCTTTCGTTGAAAACCTGCCAATTTCTTAGGCGGTTGCGGACAGGCACGCAAGATGCCGCAGCTTTTGGGCAAGGCGTCGTTTTTCCGCCCTTGCATGTCGGCGGGGCTTGCCCATGACCGCGCAGGATTTGCAATCTAGGCGCAAATCATCCTTGCGCGGAGGCCGGCAATGAAAACTCATGTCAAATCGCTTGTTGTGGGCGGCGGCGCAGTGGGCGCGTCCATCGCGTATCATCTGGCCAAGGCAGGCTGGGAGACGATGCTGCTGGAACGCGATGAATTGACATCAGGTTCCACATGGCATGCGGCGGGGCTGCTGCCGCTGTTCAACATGGGCTACGCGACCAGCCATATTCATGACTACAGTGTAAAATTCTATAAACAGCTGGAGGCAGAGACCGGCCTGAATGCGGGGTTCTATGTCGTGGGCAACCTGCGCATGGCACAAACACAGGCGCGCATGGATGAATATATGGTCTATGCGACCACGGCGGAATCGGTGGGCATTCCCTATGAATGGATGACCCCTGCCCAGATCAAGGACCGCTGGCCGCTGGTGCGCACCGAAGATTTGCAAGGCGCGATCTATCACCCGACAGACGGCTACATAAACCCCGCCGATGTGACGCAGGCCATGGCCAAGGGCGCGCGCCAGTTCGGGGCGGAAATTGTGCGGCGCGTGCAGGTGGACGGCTACCGCTGGACGGGTTCCGAATGGGTGGTGTCCTGCACGCGGATGGTGGAAAAGGGCGGCAATCTGGTCCCGTCTGACGAGCAGTTTGAAATCACGGCCGAACATGTCGTCACCGCGACCGGCAACCATGCCCAGCGCACCGCGCGCCTGTTGGGCATAAAAATTCCGGCCATTCCCGTGGAACACCAGTATATCGTCACCGAACCCGACCCGATGCTGGTGGAATACCGCAAAAACCACCCCGAACACCCCGTTTTGCGCGATGCGGATGCAAAATGGTATGTCCGCGAAGAACGCGGCGGCTGGATACTTGGCCCCTATGAACGAAATGCGCCCGCGTGTTTTGAATATGACGTGCCCCAATCCTTCCGCGCCGATCTGTTCCCGCTGGATCTGGACCGGATTGAAGAAGAATACATGTCCATGATCCACCGGATTCCCAGTTCGGAAACTGTGGGCCTGAAGGACGACTATAATGGCCCCATCTGCTACACGCCGGACGGCAACCCGCTGGTTGGCCCCGCGCCGGGCCTGCGCAACATGTGGCTGGCCGAGGGGTTCAGTTTTGGCATTACCGCCGCGGGCGGCACCGGCCATTACCTTGCCCAGATGATGGTTCAGGGCGAGGCAGAAATCGATATGGCCGCCCTTGACCCCAAGCGCTACGGGTCATGGATGACCACGGAATATGCCGCGCGAAAGAATGAAGAATGTTATGAGCATGTGTTCATCCTGCACCACCCGGATGAGGAACGCGAAGCCTGCCGCCCGCTGCGCACAGCACCTTGCTATGACCGCGTAAAAGCGCAGGGCGCGCAATTTGGTTGCGTGAACGGCTGGGAACGCCCGAATTATTACGCGCCGCAAGGGTTTGACGACCACGCCGCGCGCAGTTTCCGCCGTGGCGGCTGGTGGCAATATGCGGTGGACGAGGCTAAGGCCATCCGCGAAGGGGTGGGCATGATCGACGCCACCGCGTTTACCAAACACCTTGTGCGCGGCCCCGGCGCGACCGCGTTTCTGGACTGGTTTACCTGCAACAAACTGCCCAAGGTGGGGCGCATCAACCTGACCTATGCGCTGACCGAAACCGGCACCACCCGCACTGAATATACCATCGTGCGGTTGGCACAGGATGAATATTACCTGATTTCCGCTGGCGCATGGACCGCCTATGACGGGGATTACCTGCGCAAGGCGGCTGAAGATAAACTGGCGGAATTTGGCTGGATCGACATTCATGACGTGACGACGCAATGGGGCGTTTTTGCCGTGGCCGGCCCCAAATCGCGCGATCTGCTGGGCAAACTGGTCAAGGATGCCGACCCCGCTACTGTGCTGTCGAACAAGCGCTTCCCGTGGCTGTCGATGCGCAATATCGAATTGGGCATGTGCCCGGTGCGCGCAGTGCGCGTGGCCTATACGGGCGAATTGGGCTGGGAACTGCACCACCCGATTGAAATGCAGAATTACCTGTTCGACCAGCTTATGGCCGCAGGTGAAGATGTGGGGTTGAAACTGGTGGGCGCGCGGGCACAAAACTGGCTGCGGCAGGAAAAATCCTACCGTGCGTTCGGCAATGAACTGGGCCGCGACGCAACGCCGCTGGAAGCGGATCTGCCGCGCTTTGTCGATATGAACAAGGAATTCCACGGCAAATCCGCGATGGAACAAACCGGCATTCGCGCCAAATGCTGCACCCTGTTGATTGACGGGCCACCAGATGCCGACCCATGGGGCCGCGAAGCGCTTTATGACGGTGACACCAAGGTGGGCCGCCTGACTTCGGGCGGGTATTCAGTGGTGTTTGGCAAATCCATTGGCATGGGCTATGTGCGCCCCGATCTGGCCGTAGAAGGAACACGGCTGAAGGTGCGGATGTTCAACCAGCTTTGGGATGCGACTGTCACCGCTGACAGCCCCTATGACCCGGAGAATGCAACCATCCGCAAGGACGGGTAAAAGGGGCACAACGGCGGCTTGCGGCGCGTGCTGGCGGGCGCTACCTTGCGTGTCATGGCCCACAACCCGCCCGCCCCGCCTATGCGTCCCATCCCCGCCGTTCTGGCGGTGGTTATCCGTGACGGGCAGGTGCTGTTGATCCAGCGCGCCAACCCGCCTGACGCGGGCCTTTGGGGCTTCCCCGGGGGCAAGCTGGAATTTGGCGAAACCCTGCTGGCGGCTGCCGAACGGGAATTGTTTGAAGAAACCGGCGTGCGGGCGGTTGCGCGGCGGGTCTTCACGGCCCTTGATGCCTATGGCCACGATGAAAACGGCGTGATGGTGCAACATTTCGCCCTGATTGCGGTGCAATGCGACTGGCAAGCTGGCGACCCTGTTGCCGCCGATGACGCGCTGGACGCGCGTTGGGTTCCTGTCACGGATATGGAACATTGGCTGCAGCTTAGCCTTGATGTGGCCGCCGTGGCACGACAGGCCGCATCCATGCCGTAGCTGACAGTGCCCATTGAACCTGCCCCGTATCGGGCCTAGCTTGTAGTCAACCCGACACGCAAAGGCCAGCCCATGACAAACCCGCTTCTTGCCCAATGGCATACCGATTTCCAGCTTCCACCATTCGCTGATATTGAAGATGCGGATTTCGCCCCCGCCTTTGATGCCGCCATGCACGCAGGGCGCGCGGCCTATGCCACGATTGCCGACAATCCCGACGCACCGAGCTTCGCCAACACCATTGAGGCGATGGAACGCGCCGATGACCTGCTGGACCGTGTGGCGGGGGTGTTTTTCAACCTGTCGGGCAGTGATTCCAACCCGGCGCGCGACGCGCTACAACGCGACCTGTCGCCCAAACTGTCGGCCTATTCGTCGGAAATCATCAATAATCGCAAGCTGTTTGACCGGATTGAAACGCTGTGGACCAGCCGCGACCAGTTGGACCTGAACGCCGAACAGGCGCGGGTTCTGATGCTGTATCGGCGTATGTTCGTGCGCGCAGGCGCCGCGCTGGACGGGGCGGATGCCGCCCGCCTGACCGATGTGAAATCCCGCCTTGCCACATTGGGCACGCAATTTACCCAGAACCTGCTGGCCGATGAACGCGATTGGGTCATGGCACTGGACGATCTTTCGGGCCTGCCGGATTTTGCGGTGGCCAGTGCAAAAGCCGCCGCCGAGGAGCGTGGCCGCGATGGATATGTCGTTACGCTGAACCGCTCGCTGATTGTGCCGTTCTTGCAGTTTTCCACACGCCGCGACTTGCGCGAAAAAGCCTATCAGGCATGGACCGCGCGCGGCGCAAATGGTGGCGAAACGGACAACCGCGCGATTGCCGCTGAAATTCTGGCCCTGCGCAGTGAACGCGCGAACCTGCTGGGCTATGACAGTTTCGCGCGCTACAAGCTGGAAACCGAAATGGCCCGCACGCCAGACGCGGTGCGCGATTTGCTGATGCAGGTCTGGGCACCCGCCCGCGCCAAGGCCATGGCCGATGCCGCCAAGCTGGAAGCGATGCTGCACGCTGACGGGTATGATGGCCCGCTGGAGCCGTGGGACTGGCGGTTCTATGCGGAAAAACTGCGCCGCGCGGAACATGATCTGGATGAGGCCGCACTGAAACCCTATCTTGCGCTGGACAGCATGATCGCGGCCGCGTTTGACTGCGCGAACCGCCTGTTCGGGCTGGAATTCCGCGCGCTGGATGTGCCCCTATACCACCCTGATGCCCGCGCATGGGAGGTGACGCGCAATGGCAGGCATATGGCCGTGTTTATTGGCGATTATTTCGCGCGCGGGTCCAAACGGTCGGGGGCGTGGTGTTCGACCATGCGCAGCCAGCGCAAGCTGGGCGGTGATGTGCGGCCGATTGTCGTGAATATCTGCAATTTTGCCAAAGGCGCGCCCGCGCTGTTGTCCTATGACGATGCGCGCACACTGTTTCACGAATTCGGGCACGCGCTGCACCAGATGCTGTCAGATGTCACCTATGGGCTGATTTCCGGCACTTCTGTGGCGCGCGATTTCGTGGAACTGCCCAGCCAGTTGTATGAACACTGGCTGGAAGTGCCCGAAGTGCTGGCCCAACATGCCCGCCATGTGGACACGGGCGCCCCAATGCCCCAGGACATGCTGGACCGTCTGCTGGCCGCGCAGAATTTCGATCAGGGCTTTGCCACAGTGGAATATGTGGCCTCTGCGCTGGTGGATCTTGACTTCCATGATGGCCCGCCCCCCGCCGACCCCATGCAGAAACAGGCGCAGGTGCTGGACGGCTTGGGCATGCCGCGCGCGATCCGCATGCGCCACGCAACCCCGCATTTCGCGCATGTGTTTTCGGGCGACGGCTATTCCAGCGGGTATTACAGTTACATGTGGTCCGAAGTAATGGATGCCGACGCGTTCGAGGCATTTCGTGACGCTGGCGATGCCTTCGATAGCGACACGGCGAAGAAGCTGGAACGCTTCATCCTGTCCGCCGGTGGCAGTGACGAAGCAGAGGCGCTTTACACCGCGTTTCGCGGGCGCATGCCGGGCGTTGAGGCGCTGCTGAAAGGGCGCGGGCTGGCGGCCTGATTGGGTGCCACGGAAACATTCGCCCCGCTGCGCGCAGTTGCGCCTTGCCCGCGCCGTCAGTGCCGGTGGCGCGGCTGTTTCCGCCAAGAAATTCTTGAATGATATGCAATTCACAGCTCTGTTACGGTTGCAGCCCCCAAACCCCCTTCCTATATAGCGATCAAGTCACCCCGACCTGGGGTGTTGCAACGAAAAACAGATGGGCCGGGGCCTGCACGGACCAGCCCGCTGCCACATCGCTTGAAGAAGAGGATGCACATCATGGCTAAAGTCATCGGGATTGACCTTGGGACCACCAACTCTTGCGTTGCCATCATGGACGGGGCAGCTGCACGGGTTATTGAAAACGCCGAAGGCGCGCGCACCACGCCGTCCATCGTTGCGTTTACGGAAAACGAGCGCCTTGTCGGCCAGCCCGCCAAGCGTCAGGCCGTCACCAACCCCACCAACACTGTGTTTGCCGTCAAGCGCCTGATCGGGCGCCGCCTGACTGATGCAGAGGTGGAAAAGGACAAGAACCTTGTCCCCTATAACATCATCGATGGCGGCAATGGCGATGCGTGGGTCGAATCGCGCGGCGAAAAATACAGCCCCAGCCAGATTTCCGCCTTCATCCTGCAAAAGATGAAGGAAACCGCGGAAAGCTATCTTGGCGAAAAGGTCACCCAGGCCGTGATCACTGTGCCCGCCTATTTCAACGACGCCCAGCGTCAGGCCACCAAGGACGCGGGCAAGATTGCCGGTCTGGAAGTGCTGCGCATCATCAACGAACCCACCGCTGCGGCCCTGGCCTATGGTCTGGACAAGAAAGAAACCCGCACCATCGCGGTCTATGACCTTGGTGGCGGCACGTTCGACATTACCATTCTGGAAATCGATGACGGCCTGTTTGAAGTGAAATCCACCAATGGTGATACGTTCCTTGGCGGCGAAGACTTTGACATGCGCATCGTCAATTATCTGGCGGACGAGTTCAAGAAAGAGAATGGCGTTGACCTGACGCTGGACAAGATGGCCCTGCAGCGCCTGAAAGAAGCCGCCGAGAAGGCCAAGATTGAACTGTCCAGTTCCAGCCAGACAGAAATCAACCAGCCCTTCATCAGCATGGACAAGAATACCGGCCAGCCGTTGCACCTTGTCATGAAACTGACACGCGCCAAGCTGGAATCGCTTGTGGGCGACCTGATCAAGAACTCGCTGAAACCCTGCGCGGCTGCGCTGAAAGATGCGGGCCTGTCCAAGGGCGACATTGACGAGGTGATCTTGGTGGGCGGTATGACCCGCATGCCGAAGGTGATTGAAGAAGTGACCAACTTCTTTGGCAAGGAACCCCATAAGGGCGTGAACCCTGACGAAGTTGTGGCCATGGGTGCGGCCATTCAGGCAGGTGTGCTGCAAGGCGATGTCAAGGATGTGGTGCTGCTGGATGTCACGCCGCTGTCGCTGGGCATTGAAACGCTGGGCGGGGTGTTTACCCGTCTGATCGACCGCAACACCACCATTCCGACCAAGAAAAGCCAGGTGTTTTCAACTGCCGAAGACCACCAAAGCGCTGTGACAATCCGCGTGTTCCAGGGCGAACGCGAAATGGCCGCAGACAACAAGATGCTGGGCCAGTTCAACCTTGAGAATATTCCGCCAGCCCCGCGCGGGATGCCCCAGATCGAGGTGACATTCGACATTGACGCCAACGGCATTGTCAATGTGTCCGCCAAGGACAAGGGCACCGGCAAAGAGCAGAAGATCACGATTCAGGCGTCTGGCGGTCGGTCGGATGACGATATTGAAAAAATGGTCAAGGACGCCGAAGCCAATGCCGAAGCCGACAAGAAACGCCGCGAACTGGTCGAGGCCAAGAACCAGGCCGAAAGCCTGATCCACTCCACCGAAAAAGCGGTGGAAGAACACAAGGACAAGGTGGACCCGACCACGGTTGAAGCGATCGAACTGGCGATTGCCGCGCTGAAGGAAACTGTCGAAAGCGAAGATGCCGGCAAGATCAAATCCGGTATTCAGAATGTCACAGAAGCGTCCATGAAACTGGGCGAGGCCATCTACAAGGCGCAGGCAGACGCCGCAGAGGGGGCTGATGCGGATTCGGATGAACCGCGCAGCGTTGATGATGACATTGTGGATGCCGATTTCGAAGATCTTGGCGACAACAAGCGCAAGTAAACCCCTTGGCAGGAAACCCGCAGCCGGTCTGACGCCCGTTCAGGCCGGTTGCATCATTGGAAAGTAAGCCCACATGGCCAAACGCGATTTCTATGAAGTTCTGGGTGTCAGCCGTTCCGCATCGAGCGAGGAAATCAAGAAAGCCTATCGCAAAAAAGCCAAGGAATTACATCCCGACCGCAATTCCGACAACCCCAATGCCGAAGCGCAGTTCAAGGAAGCCACTGAAGCCTATGACGCGCTGAAAGATCCCGACCGCAAGGCCGCCTATGACCGTTTCGGCCATGCGGCATTTGACGGCAGCATGGGCGGCGGCGGGGGTAATCCCGGCGCGCGTGGGGGCGGGTTTGCGGGCAATGGCGACTTTGCCAGCGCGTTTTCCGATGTGTTCGAAGACCTGTTCGGGGATTTTGTCGGTGGTGGGCGGGGCGGGGCGCGCGCACGCGCCAGCCGCGGGTCGGACCTGCGGTATAACCTGCGCATAACGCTGGAAGAAGCGTTCAGCGGGACGCGCAAAACCATTCGTGTGCCGCGCTTGTCCCAATGTGAGTCCTGCAATGGCACAGGGGCCGAAGGGGGCGCGGAACCCGTGACCTGCCCGACATGTTCGGGCATGGGCAAAGTGCGCGCGCAACAAGGGTTTTTCACAGTGGAACGCACCTGTCCCACCTGTGGGGGCAATGGCCAGATCGTCAAGAACCCCTGCGCGGCCTGTGGCGGGGCAGGGCGTGTCGAGAAGGAATCAACCTTGTCGGTCAACATACCCGCAGGCGTGGAAACCGGCACCCGCATCCGCCTGTCAGGCGAAGGCGAGGCAGGACTGCGCGGTGGCCCGGCGGGGGATTTGTATATCTTTGTCAATGTGGCCGAACACCAGATATTCAAGCGCGACGGTGTGACGTTGTATTGTCATGTGCCCGTCAGCATGGCGCGCGCGGCCCTTGGGGGCGAAGTGGAAGTGCCCACCATTGACGGCGGCCGCTCTCGCGTAAAAATTCCCGCAGGCAGCCAGTCGGGGCGGCAAATGCGCCTGCGCGGCAAGGGTATGCCCGCGTTGCGTGGCGCCGGGCAGGGGGACATGCTGATCGAACTGGCCGTGGAAACCCCTGTCAACCTGACAACGCGCCAGAAGGAATTGCTGGCAGAGTTCGAGAAGCTGAGTGCGGAAAACAACCCCGAAAGCAGCGGGTTCTTTGACAAGGTCAAAAGCTTCTGGGATGGCATGAAAAACTGAACTCTGGCCACGGCGTGGTTAACGGTTTCTTAGCCCTTTGGGGGCAAGATACCGGCTATGGAACAGGAAAGTTCAGGGTTTTCAGATGCGGCCTTGCCCCTTTTTGCCAAAGGGGCGGCTGCAGCCGCCACCAAACCATCGGGCGCGACAGTGCCATCTTACCTGCGCGACCACCGCAAAAGACTGCGTGCGCGTTTCCTTGATGGTGGCGCGGACGCAATGCCCGATTACGAATTGCTGGAACTGCTGCTGTTTCGCGCCATCCCGCGGCAGGACGTCAAACCGCTTGCGCGCGCGTTGATGGACATGTTCGGCGACTTGAACCGCGTGATCGCCGCCCCCGAAGGGCGCTTGCGCGCAGTGCCCGGTGTGGGCGATGCCGTGATCGTGGAACTGAAGCTGGCGGGGGCCTGCGCGCAGCGCATGGCGCGCGCTAAGGTCATGAACAGGCCCATCATTTCCAGTTGGGCCGCGTTGCTGGATTATTGCCACACCACAATGTCACACCGCGACACCGAACAATTTCGCGTGCTGTTTCTGGACCGCAAGAATGTTCTTGTCGCGGATGAGGCACAGGGGCAGGGCACTGTTGATCATGTGCCGGTTTATCCGCGTGAAATATTGCGCCGCGCACTGGAACTGAACGCCTCGGCGCTGATTTTGGTGCATAACCACCCCTCTGGTGACCCCACACCGTCGCAGGCGGATATTGACATGACACAAACCATTCTTGCAGCATGCGATGCGTTGTCGATCACCCTTCACGACCATATTGTGATTGGACAGGCCTGTGAACTTAGCTTTCGCAGCAGTGGCTTGCTATAGCTGCAATACCACCAGTCTTGCACTATGAAACGCCCACATAGTGACCGATCACTGCTTTGGCGCCACCCTTGCGGGCAAGGTGTCGCAAAACGGCGGTCCATGTTCATTCGAATTCAAGCGGCACGCCAAAATCCCATGATCGCGCATGTTCGAAAAGCTCAAAACCCGTTCCCACTTTTGGGCCACATGCACTAGTCCTGATCGGCGGCCAGCGTCACGGGGGAAACGCCCAGGTCCAGCAGTTCTGCGTGCTGGGCATGCTCGAACGGCAGGGCGATGACTGCCAAACCCTGATCCATGCCACATGCGGGCATAGCCAGCGACAGTTCCTTCAATTCGGCGCGCAACCCGCCACCGCTTTGCACGATATAGGCGGACACATCCTTGCCGCAGCTGCGCATATCATGCACGGCTTCCAGTTCCATGCGCGATTGGTCCAGCATGCTGACTGGAACCGAATAGATATGCGCCATCATCGGTTCAGGGCCGCGCGCTTCGCCCAGACCAATGACAAACGCTTCCTGAAGGTCAGGGTCAAACGGGCGCGAGGCATGAATATGGCCGCTGCTGTCATAAGCGGCACCACGATGAAAGGCGTGCAGGCTTAGGCCGATATCCCCGGTCCATTGCACAATCACACGGTGATGAAGCGCCACATCAGGCACTGTCACACTGTCTTGCAAGATCGTGCCATCTTCAAGAAAGGCGTCGACACTGGCATTTTCGGACAGCGCTGGAATATAGACCGACAGAACCCCGTCATCATCGGTATAGGCACTGAAGGCCAGGTCGTCATGGCTGATGACAATGCGTTCGGACATGTTGCACGGCGCTGACACGCGCAGATTCACCAGCGCATCAACGCTTGGTTCCAGTGTCATGACGGGCGCGCAGCTTGCGTCATTGCCGCGCGTGCTGGTTTCGGCCAGTGCCAGTTCCGGGCGGAAATCGGCATCCAGACGCGATGCGGTATCGCTTGGCACGACTGTGTCCAGCGCGCCCAGCACCAGCTCAGTTTCGCGCTGTGTGGAATTTTCGGTGCCATCGGCCAGGTCAGCGTCAAATATCAGTGTGTCTTCAGCCTGACTGTTGGCCGGTTGCGCACTGATCTCGGCTGGCGCGGACCCCGCGCCCAGCAAACTGGCACCGACAACCGCCCCGTTGGTATTTTGCGGCGAAACCTGTGTCTGGGCGTGCGATTGCGGGGCTTCCACCATGAATTCCTTGGCAGCGAAGATGGATGCTGCAATTCCGGCAATCGCAATGGCCGTTCCGCGGATGATGATTTGACTATTCATGACATGCTCCAGACACAAGAACTCTGGCTGCCGAATGACAGGTGAATCTGGCTGCAATTTGGCCAAAGCATGTCGTTTGTGCCGGATTGTATGCATGCCGCCACTGCAGCGGCGCGCGCCCCCGGTAATTTGCCAGGCTGTGGTCTATCTCTCGGCCGATCCCAGCTTCTTCCATGTGCGCGCGGCGTGTTTGTCCAATTCCAGCACCAGCAGCAAGGCCACGCCTGCCAGCGCACATTGCACCAGTTGCCACGCGCTCAGCGGTGTTGTGTCAAACAGGCCCTGCATGACAGGCAGATAGGTGAACCCCGCTTGCAGCACCACGACAAGCGCGATTGCAATCAGCACGGCTGGGGTGCCCTTGACCCCTTCCCATGATACCGAGAATCCATGCCGGTAGCGCACTGAAAACAGATAGAACACTTCCATTGCGACAAGCGTGTTCAATGCCATCGTGCGCGCTTCATCCAGCCCCGCCCCCTGCGCCTGTGCCAGCCCGAACTGGCCGAATATGCCCACTGCAAACAAGATGGACACCAGAAAAACCCGCCACAAAATAAAGCGCGACATGATGGGGGCATTGGCGGCGCGGGGCGGCTGGCGCATGATCCCGGCTTCGGCGCGTTCAAAGGCCAGCGACATCGCCAGCGCCACCGAACTGACCATATTCACCCACAGGATCTGCAGTGGCGTGATGGGCAGCATCAGCCCGAACAAAACTGCAATGATCAGCGAAATCGATTCCCCGCCATTTACCGGCAACAAGAAGGTGATGACTTTCTTCAGGTTCGCATAGACTGCGCGCCCTTGTTTCACGGCCTCCGCTATAGACGCGAAATTGTCGTCTGCCAGCACGAAATCGGACGCTTCGCGCGCGGCCTCGGACCCTTTTTGGCCCATGGCAATGCCTGCATCCGCGCGCTTCAGCGCTGGCGCGTCATTCACCCCGTCGCCGGTCATGGCCACGACGGCCCCGCCTGCCTGAAGCGCCTGCACCAGTCGCAATTTATGTTCAGGGCTGGTGCGGGCAAAAATATCGGTGCGCCGGATTGCGGCTTCCAGTGTCGGGTCGTCCATCTGGTCGATTTCGGCACCCGTCAGGGGCGCATCAGTCTGCTTTAGCCCGATCTGGCGGCCAATGGCGGCGGCCGTGCCCGCGTGGTCGCCCGTGATCATCTTGACGGAAATTCCCGCACTGTGGCATTCGGCAACAGCGGCAATCGCTTCTTCGCGCGGCGGGTCAATCAGGCCGACAAGCCCTACCAGAACAAGCCCCCTGGCCACAGTCTCATGTGTCAGATCATCGCCGTCATGGGCCATCTGGGCCAGCGCCAGAACCCGCTGGCCATTGTTGGCAATGGCATGGGCCGCGTCGTTCCAGTAACCGCGGTCCAGCGTCTGCGGGCCGTCCGGTCCCAGGTGCCGGTCACAATGCGCGATCACCTGTTCAGGCGCGCCCTTCAGCAGGATATGCCCGTCCTGCAATACCGCCATATAGCGATAGCGCGCATCAAACGGGATACTGGCGCGGGGTTTGGGGCGCTGGTCAGGGTCGCGCCCGGCGCGCGCGGCGAATGCCAGCAGCGCCCCTTCCATCGGGTCGCCTTCGACACGCCAGCCTTGCGCGCCCTGCACCAGCGCTGCGGTGTTGCACAGCGCAGCAATCCTTGCCATGGCGTCCAGCGTGGCGGGGTCAGCGCCCTGTATCTGGCCTTCAGGCGCATACCCCTCGCCGGTTACTGCTACGGTGCCGGTCGCGGTGACGCATGTTGCCACCATCATTTCATTGCGCGTCAATGTGCCTGTCTTGTCCGAACAGATGGTGGACACGGCCCCCAGTGTTTCGATAATGGGCAGGCGGCGGATAATGGCGTTGCGCCGCGCCATGGTCTGCACGCCAATCGCCAGTGTGACGGTCAGCACAGCGGGCAGCCCTTCGGGGATGGCGGCGACAAACAGGCCCACGACAATCATGAACGCTTCGGCAAACGGGGTGTCGCGGAAGGCCAGCGTGAAACCCAGAATCGCCGCTGACAACACCATGACAAACCCGGTCAGGTATTTTGCAAATACCTCCATCTGGCGGATCAACGGGGTTTTCAGCGTCTGAACCTGCCCCATCATGGTGCTGATACGCCCGATTTCGGTGTTTTTGCCCGTTGCGGTGACAACCCCTGTTGCCGTGCCTTCCGCCACCATTGTGCCGCTGAACGCCATTGGGCTGCGGTCCCCCAAATCGGCATTGACGTCCACGGGGGCTTTGGATTTGCGCACTGGCACGGATTCGCCTGTCAGAATGGCTTCTTCCACCGACAGGCCCGCCACATCCAGCAAGCGCAGATCAGCTGGCACCTTGTCGCCTGCATCCAGCAGCACAATGTCGCCAGGCACCAGTTCGGCCCCTGAAACGGTTTGGCGCTGGCCTGCGCGGATGACGTTTGCCTTGGGGGCCAGCATGTCCCGCAGCGCGTCCAGTGCCGCTTCGGCGCGGCCTTCTTGCACGAAACCGATGACCGCGTTCAGGATGACCACTGCCATGATGACGCCGGTATCAATCCAGTGGCCCAACACGGCGGTAATTGCTGCCGCGCCGACCAGCACCAGAATCAACAGGTTGTTGAACTGCCGCGCAAGGCGCTTCAGCGGGCCGGGGCGGGGGGCGTCGGGCAACCTGTTTTCGCCATGCTCTTGCAGCTTTCGGCGTATATCATCGGGGGTCAGTCCTTCGGGGCGGCTGTCAAGCCGTGTCAGAACATCCTTGGCGGGGGTGGCCCATGGGGTGCCGGTATCGCGCATGGGTGTCCATTCCTTCAGTTTGGTGGTCTGGTGTATCTAGCACCTTATGCTGGCCATTGACTTGATCCTGCGCAACCCCGCAAGCAGAATTCACGATGACGGGAATCGACATGGCGCAGGTTTGCCCGTAACCTGGGAAAACCCTGCCATATGGGAGTGGGGGCGCGCTGCGCGGCATCTTGTGACGCTGAAGGTCGATTATGCTGGAACCCGAAGAATCCGCCTTGTTGCTCGGTTTGGGCGATGCAAGTGCGCATCGTCTTGACTGGCCTGTTTTTCTGCGCAGCTTCGCAGCGTTTTTCCAGACGGACGCCGCCATGCTGTTCTTGTCTCAGCACTATTGGGGCTGGGACAGAACCAGCGCCGCGCATATGGGGGCCGTGCCGTTGCCGCTGGTGTTTGCCGGTTTGCGGGCGGGGCGGGTCTATTCGGGCGATGAACTTCATGACCGCGCACTTGCGCGCGATCTGGTGTGGTTGGGGGCCGATACCCGCGCGATCGGGTTGAACTGCACCCATGGCCCGGCCTGTATGGTCCTGCGCCGTGACAAGGGCGCGTTTCGCGCGGCCGACACAGCGCGTCTTGCCGGGTTTGGTCCGCATATCGCGCAGGCGCTGGACCTGTGGCATATGGTGCAGGCGAACACCGCACAGCAGCGCCAGACGCAGGATCTTGCGCGCCGTATCGGCATTGGCGCGCTGGTGCTGGACCTGACCAGACCTGCCGTTGTCGATATGGACAGGGTGGCAGCGGGTTTGCTGGCCGATAGTGGGCTGGATACGGCCACTGTGCTAAGTGCCGCCAGAACCCGCGCAGCGCCTGCGCTGGTCCCGCTTGGCGCGGGGTTGGATATGCTGGTATTGTCTGGCGAACCGGCCGCAGGGCAGGCGGTCGCATATTTGCGCCAGACCATGACACCCTTGCCGGATGCGGGATTTCTTGCAGCGGCGCTGGGTATTTCACGCGCCGAAGCGCGCCTTGCCCGCGCTTTGGGCGAAGGGGCGAGCCTTGCCGGAGCAGCAGCCCAACTGGGCCTGACCATCGAAACCGCGCGCAACTATTCCAAGCGTATTTATGCGCGCACGGGGTTGCGCGGACAGGCAGCACTGGTGCGCTACCTGTGGTGCAGTGCCTTGCCGTTGGCGCGCTAAGGGGGGTGCAAAGCGCAACAGAATGATTGTGCGAGAAGCCACAAGGCGTTAAGACTTGCTGGACAAGTTATCGTTAGTGGTCCTGATGCGCCCGACCAGAAGGTGCGCAGGGCAGGGGTCGGGCGGGCATGGAACAAGGCAGGGCACTATGACAGACGCAATGTCACGGCGCGAGATTGAGGATGTTCTGTCATCCATTCGCAGGCTGGTTGCACAGGACCAACCCCGACAGGACCAACCCGCGCAGGACCAGACCGAACCCCGACAGGACGGTGACACCGGCCCCGGCAAGCTGATTTTGACATCCGCCTTGCGCGTGCCCGACGACCTGCCTGCATCGCAATCCGCACAGCCTGAAACAGTGCCGGTGCAGACCGCTGCGGCACAGGGTGACACCCCCCCCCAAAGCCCTGCCGCCCAGCCTGGCGCGTCCGATGATCCCGACCTTGCCGGTGGGGATGGCGCGCCTGCTGCTACGTCGAGCGCCGTGCATATGCTGCGCGTCATGAACCAGCGTGACGCAGACCAGAAAGCGGCGGCCAGCACTGTGCATGGCCCATCCTCCGGCGCTGGCCCATCCGTCGCGTCCGACACCGATGGCGACGTTGCGCTTGAAGCGACACTGGCGCGTCTGGAACATGTGCTGGCCCAAGGACAACACCCGTCGTCCCCAGCCGCCGCTGTCGCGCAGTCACACGACGCGGCCACAGGGGTGAACACCACCCCGGATGAGTCTGTAATCGATGAAGCCATGCTGCATCAGATCGTCGCAAATATCGTACGTCAGGAATTGCAGGGCGAGTTGGGCGAACGGATCACGCGCAATATCCGCAAGCTTGTGCGCGCCGAAGTGGCGCGTGAATTGCAGCTGCGCAAACCCTAGAGCATGTCGCATGTTCGAGAAGCTCTAGGGGTTGAGCATTTTCAGATTGAGTGCCTGTGCTGGCTGGTTCTGGCCTGAAGGGACGTTGGCCCTTGGATGAAGCACGCACACTCGGCACGCTGCGGGACTGCCCGCCGAGTGTGCGGCGGGCTGCGGCCTTTGCTTCGCAATGGCGCAGTCCTTCAATCTCCCCTTCAGGGCAAAAACCATGCACGAATGCGGGTGTTGATCTGATCACCTAAAGGCGACGCAGGAGATGCAAATCAACCGCAGCGAATGAAATAGGCTGTTGTCGACCCGGCTGTTTCCGAATGCAGCAGGTGGTGCCCGGATTGCTGGCAGAAATGCGGAATATCAACCACCGCCGCCGGATCAGACGCGAGCACCCGCAACACCTGACCCGATGTCATATGCTGCAGGCATCTGCGCGCCTTCAGCACCGGCAGCGGACACAGCAAGCCTGTTGCATCAACGTCGTGATCAGCGACAAACTGGCATGTCATTTGCTGCGCCCCCTGCGCGGTCGTTGCGGCCGTGGCACCAGCCCTTCTTGCAAAAGCGCGGTCATGGGGTGGTCAGGCGCATGGGTGCCATACTCGTCCAGCAGGGCCGTCAACGCCTGCATCGGATCATGATCCGCAGGCAGGCTTAGCGCCCAGTCCACAAGGATGGATCGGCATTCCCCCATGCTGATCCCGTCCATCCGGTAGCTTTCGCGGATCAACCCCTTCGGGTCATGATGTGCTGTCATTTTCTGCGTCATCCTGGTTTGCCGAAGTTGTGGCGAAAATTGAATCTATGACCGAAGCGGTCCGCGTACACATGTTTTTCAAACGGCTGGCCAGCGCTGACACGCTGTCACACCCCACCGACGTCAAGATAAGCTTCTGCCCCCCCCGGCCAAGGTCCGCGACATCGGAAATCTGGTCTGCCAGCAGCCGCCCTGTGGCCTGCATCGTCCAGCACAGGCGATAGGCCCGCAGAAGGCAGGCTTCATCGTCCGCGCTGATGACCCCCGCCTTGACGCCCGCACGCAACTGCTGTTCGACCCGGCGGCCATGATGCCCGGCGGCAAGCGCGCAGAATTGTGCGGCCAGTTCGATATCCATCAACCGCCCCGGCCCGGCCTTGGCGTCCCAGATTCCATGCGCGGGCTTGGCGTCGGACAATCTGGCGCGCATATCGGCCACATCGCGGCGAATGCCCGCGCCGGTGGATTTGTCCTGCAGCAAGGTCCGGCGCACCCCTTCAATGGTGTCGCCAAGCGCCACCGACCCCGCGACCCGCCTTGCGCGCGTCAGCGCCATATGCTCCCAGGTCCATGCCTCGTTGAACTGGTAATCGCGAAACGCTGTCAGGCTGGTGGCAACAGGGCCTTGGCGCCCCGACGGGCGCAACCGCATATCCACTTCATACAGGCGCCCTTCGGCCGTTGGCGCACTTATGGCGGCCAGATATGCCTTGGTCAGCCGCGCGTAATAGCTGCGCGTGTCCAGCGGACGCGGGCCATCCGAATTCTGTGACGGATCGGCATCATAAATCACGATCAGGTCCAGATCAGACGCCGCATTCAGCCGCCCCGCCCCAAGTGACCCCATGCCCAGCACGACGGCCCCCTGCCCGGGTGGCGGGCCATGCTTACGAGAGAATTCGGCCACCACCACAGGCCACAGCGCGCCAAGCGTCGCTTCGCCCAGCGAGGCATATTCGGTGCCCGCCTCGAACGCGTCCAGCAACCCGCGCAGGTGATGCACGCCCACCCGGAAATGCCATTCCCGCGCCCAGACGCGCGCGGCGTCCAGTTGGCGTTCATAATCATCCAGTTGCGCCAAGCGGTCCGCCAGATCATGTTGCAAGGACGCGGTCCCGGGCCAGGGGGCAAAGAACCCGCCCCCGATGACTGCGTCGAACACAGCCGCATTGCGCGACAGATAGCTTGCCAGCCGCGGTGAAGTGGCACAAATATCCACAATCAGATCAATAAGTTGCGGGTTGGCGTCAAACAGGGCGAAAAGCTGCACACCTGCAGGCAGCCCCCCCAGGAAATGGTCGAATTGCACAAGCGCCGCTTCGGGGTCGGCGGCGTCTTGCAATCGGGTCAGCAATGCGGGGCGCACGCGTTTGAACAATTCCTTTGCCCGCTCGGACCGCAGCGCAGCATAACTGCGCCAACCGTCGATGATGTCTTGCTGACCCTGCGACAGGTCGGGTTCGTCAATGCTATGGCCCGCATCCGGGGCAAAAAAGCCTTCGGTCAGTTCCGCGACATCACGCAACCGCGCCAACAGGCGGTCGCGGAAATTCTGCGTGTCCTTCAGCCCGACGAAACGCGCAATCCGGTCCAGCGCTTCGGTGCTGGTGGGCAGTTTCTGCGTTTGCGCGTCCTGAACCATTTGCAAGCGGTGTTCGATTTCGCGGTGCTCAACGTAATGCGCTGTCAGTTTTTCAGCGACATCCAGGGGAATCCAGCCTTTGGCCGCCAATGCGGCCAGCCCGTCAACCGTGCGCGAACTGCGCAAGTCGGGATCGCGCCCGCCTGCAATCAACTGGCGGGTCTGGGTGAAAAATTCGATCTCCCGTATGCCGCCCTGTCCCAGCTTGATGTCATGCCCTTCCAGACACAACGCACCGCCAAGCCCCTTATGCGCCTTGATGCGCAGGCGCATGTCATGGGCGTCCTGAATGGCCGCGAAATCCAGATGCCTGCGCCACACAAACGGGCGCAGGGTTTCCAGAAACCGCTGCCCCGCGGCCAGATCGCCCGCGCAGGGCCGCGCCTTGATATAGGCCGCGCGTTCCCATGTCCGCCCCACGCTTTCGTAATAGCGTTCCGCCGCATCCATCGACAGGCACACGGGCGTTACAGACGGGTCGGGCCGCAGTCGCAGATCGGTGCGGAAGACATAGCCTTCTTCAGTGTAATCCGACAACAACCCGCACAGCTTGCGCGTGACACGAATGAAGCTTGCGCGCGCATCCAGGTACGCATCCGCGCTGAAGCGGGTTTCGTCAAACAGGCAAATCAGGTCAATATCGGACGAATAGTTCAATTCGCGCGCGCCCATCTTGCCCATGGCCAGCACGACCATTCCCGCGCCAGTGGCAGCATCTTCCGGCGTGGCGCCGGGAAGCTTCTTGCGCCGGATTTCATCGGCCACAAGCGTGGTCAGGGCCACATGGGTGGCGCGGTCGGCCAGGTCGGTCAATGCGCCAGTGACCTGATCAAGCGACCACACGCCGCCCAGATCGGCCAGCGCGGCCAGCAGGGCCACGCGCCGTTTCGACTGCCGCAGGCGCGCTGACATCTCCGGCAGCGCCACCCCGTCCAGCGCGTCCAGTTCCGCTTGCAGATACGCCCAAGGGTCAGTGGCAAACGCACCTTCGACCCAGTCGCGTTCGCGCGTCATCAGCGCTTTCAGATAGGGGCTGCACCCTGCCGCGCCTTCGACCAGATCAGCCAGCGCTGGGGCCAGCGCAGGAAAAAGCGCGCGCGCTTCCGCGCCAGCGGCACGGTCAAAGGGAATCGGGGAACGGGTGATGGGCCAAAATGTCATCCGACGACTTTGCCTATCGTTGCGCACAAGGTCAATTCGGCCAGTTCGCAAAACGGCCGGATGGTTCTGCGGCACCTTGGGGGCGTGATACGACAGGGATGGGGCAACAGCGCCATGTGCCTGCCATTGGTATGCCCGCCCGGCACCTGACCGGGGCGCACATCCCCTGATTCAGATGCTTGTCATTGCACTGAAAACATTGTCTGAATGCGCGCATGACCCTGCTTGACCCGCTGCTCTACAGTTTTGTCTTTCTTGGCCTGTTTTCGCCCGGCCCGAATGTTGTCATGCTGACAGCATCGGGGGCGCGTTTCGGGTTCAGGCGCACGCTGCCGCATCTGTTTGGTGTGGTCATCGGTGTTGGCATAACTGCAGGCATTACCGGCCTTGGGGTTGGCGCGCTGGTGCTTGCCAATCCTGCATTGGGGCTGGTGTTGCGCCTGCTGGCCGCCGGATGGATCCTGTATATGGCGTGGTCGTATTTCAACGCGACACGCCGCCCCGCATCTGGCGCGCACGATGGCGGCCAACCCATGACAACGCTGCAAGGCGCGCTGTTTCAATGGATCAACCCCAAGGTTTGGGCGATAGCTTTTGCCGCATCTGCAGGCTACGGCGCAGGCATGACCCCCGCGTTGGAAGGGCTGCGCCTTGGTCTTGCGTTCAGTTCCGTCAATCTGGGGGTGTGCCTGTTCTGGACCAGCGCCGGCGCGCTGTTGACAACACTTTTGCGCAACCCGACCCATTGGCGCGTGTTCATGCGCATCATGGCCGGGTTTCTTGCGCTGTCTGCGCTGATGGTGTTTGTCTGACCCCGTGTCTGCCCCCTTGTCATGGCGCGCAAATCTGGTAGCGTATTTTGATCAAATTCACGGGAGAAACTGCCATGGCCCTCGACCGCACAACGCCCAACGATCTGCGCGCCTTCTGGATGCCGTTCACGGCCAACCGCCAGTTCAAGCAAGCCCCGCGCATGCTGGTTGCCGCAGATGGAATGTTCTACACCACATCGGACGGGCGGCAGGTGCTGGACGGCACAGCCGGGCTGTGGTGCTGCAACGCAGGCCACAAGCGCCCGAAAATAACCGAGGCCATCCAGAAACAGGCTGCTGAACTGGATTACGCCCCCGCCTTCCAGATGGGCCACCCGAAGGCGTTTGAACTGGCAAACCGGCTGGTGGACCTGGCACCCGAAGGCATTGACCACGCATTTTTCACCAATTCGGGGTCGGAAAGCGTGGAAACCGCGCTGAAAATCGCGCTGGCCTATCATCGCGCCAAGGGTGATTCCAGCCGCACCCGCCTGATCGGGCGGGAACGTGGCTATCACGGGGTGAATTTCGGCGGCATTTCCGTGGGCGGGATTGTCAATAACCGCCGCCATTTCGGCACGCTTATGGCTGGCGTTGACCATATGCCCCACACCCATATTCCTGAAAACCAGTGGTCACGCGGCCAGCCCGAACATGGGGCGCATCTGGCCGATGAACTGGAACGCATTGTGGCCCTGCATGGGGCCGATACGATTGCCGCGGTCATCGTGGAACCTGTGGCAGGGTCCACGGGCGTTCTGATCCCACCCAAAGGGTATTTGCAGCGCCTGCGCGAAATTACCCGCAAGCATGGAATTTTGCTGATCTTTGACGAGGTGATCACCGGATTTGGCCGTTTGGGCAGCGCTTTTGCCGCGCAGCATTTTGACGTGATGCCTGACATGATTGCCTGTGCCAAGGGCCTGACGAACGGGGTTATTCCCATGGGCGCGGTGCTGACGACTGCGGAAATCCATGACGCCTTCATGACCGGCCCCGAAAACCTGATAGAGTTGTTCCACGGCTATACCTATTCCGGCTGCCCGATTGCCTCTGCGGCGGGGCTGGCCACGCTGGAAACCTACCGCGAGGACGGGTTGTTTGAGCGCGCTGCAGAACTTGCGCCCTACTGGGAAGAGGCCGTGCATTCCCTGAAGGGCCGCCGCCATGTTATCGATATTCGCAATATGGGGCTTATCGGCGCGGTGGAACTGGAACCGATTGCAGGTGCGCCTACGAAACGCGCGTTCAATGCGTTCCTGAAAGCCTATGACAAGGGCGTGCTGATCCGCACAACCGGCGACATCATTGCCATGTCCCCGCCGCTGATCATCGAAAAGGCGCATATCGACCAGTTGATCGGCACCCTGGCCGAGGTTCTGGACACACTGGACTAACGGGATGAGCAAATCCCTGAAACGTGTGGCCCGCGCCCTGTCGGATGCGGGCCTGCCTGACACAATCATCGAAGCCGGCGAAACCCGCACCGCCGAACAGGCCGCCGCCGCTTGCGGCTGCGCACTGGACCAGATTGTGAAATCCATCCTGTTTTGTGGCGTGTCATCGGGTGCGCTGCGGCTGTTCCTGACAGCGGGGGGCAACCGTGTCTGTGCGCAAAAAGCCTCTGCACTGGCGGCCGAGGACCTTGGGCGTGCGGATATCGGTATTGTGCGCGCCAAAACCGGCTTTGCCATTGGCGGCGTCGCGCCCATAGGTCACCTGACCCCGCACCCGATATGGATTGATCCCCGCCTGATGGCGTTCGAAACTGTGTGGGCCGCTGCTGGAACACCGCGCCACGTCTTTTCAATTGACCCGCAAGTGCTTATGTCCCTGACGAATGCAACACTTGCGGATTTTGTGGAATGACCCTGCCTGACCCAGAATTACAACCGGAATTCTACGCCGATGTGCCCCTGAAGCGTGTGGGCGCATGGGCGATTGATCTGGTGGTGACATTGGCGATTACTTTGGTCGGGCTGGTCATGACCCTGTTTGTCAGCATTTTTTTCCTGCCTGTCCTGTTTGCAACAGCATCCATCGCGTATCGAACCATCATGCTGGCGCGCTTTGGCGCGACCCTGGGGATGATGGCGACTGCCCTGAAATGGCGCCGTCTGGACGGGCGCACCCCCGATGTTATGACCGCGTTCTGGTATAGCGCGATGCATGCGGGCATGTGGACAGTGCTGCCGCTGCAGGCTGCGTCCATGGTCATGATCCTGCTGACGCCGTATCGGCAGGGCCTGCATGATTTTGTCCTGAATACCACAATGATGCACCGTATCGCACCTTGACAGGCCCTGACGCCAATGATCGCTTGGCGTTAATGCAAAGCCTTGCTAATCTGCCAGATACCCATTTACCAACAAGTCCACACTCATGCGCCATAGTCTACCGACAATTCCACAATTTTATGTGACAGCCCCGCAACCGTGCCCCTATTTGAAGGGACGGATGGAACGCAAGCTGTTCACCGCACTGCAAGGCGATCAGGCAGAAGCGATGAACGACACCTTGTCCAAACAAGGGTTCCGGCGGTCCCAGAATGTTTTGTATCGCCCGTCATGTTCTGACTGCCGCGCCTGTTTGTCCGCGCGCATACGCGTGGCCGATTTCACGCCATCGCGCAGCCAGCGGCGCACCCGCAAACGGAACACTCTTCTGTCGCGCGAGGTGACGAGTGCATGGGCCACCAAAGAACAATATGATCTGTTCCGCAGCTATCTGGACAACCGCCATGCAGATGGCGGAATGGCCGATATGGACGTCTTCGAATTCGCGGCCATGATCGAGGAAACCCCCGTGCGCACGCGCGTGATCGAATACCGCAGGCCCACGGACACCAGCAGCAGAACCCTGTCGGCCGTGTGCCTGACGGATGTTCTGGATGACGGGCTAAGTCTGGTATATTCCTTTTTCAATCCGGCGATGGAAAAACAGTCGCTTGGTCAATACATGATACTGGACCATATCGAACTTGCACGCGCTGCGGGCCTTCCCTTCGTGTATCTGGGATATTGGGTGCCCGGCAGCCCGAAGATGGACTACAAGGCAGGTTTCAGCGCCTTGGAAGTGTATCACGAAGGGCAATGGCGCGACATTGGCGACCCGTCTGATTATTCCAGCGCCACGCATCCGTTATCGGTGCCCCCCATCGCGGAACAGGTCACGCAACTGGTCATGCCGCGTGAAATGTCCGCCCCTGTTGGATTGTCGCAGCGCATTTCCCGACTGGACTGATTGCGCGCGCGCCCCGCACGATGGTGTCGTAACCCCGGCGCGGGGACCATGCCCTATTGCGGGCGGAACAATTTCCACGCCAGCCCAACACGCGCCACAGCCGTGACAAGGCACAACACCCCGAACCCGAAAGCAAGCGGTGCGAACCAGCCCGGAGCCAGGCACAGCACAACGAAGAAGGCAATTGTTTCTGTGCCTTCCAACAGACCGCCCGTAAAATACAGCGATTTCACACCATGCGTGGTGCTGTTCATCTTGCGCCGCTCTGCCAGGATGGAAAAGCCCAGAAACGACCCCGCATTCACATAGAAGCTAAGCAACAAAAACGCCCCCGCCACCCCGTGCGCTGCCGGGTCCAGCATTACAAAAGCCAGCGGGATGGCGGCATAGAAAACATAGTCACAGGTTATGTCCAGATAGCCGCCAAAATCGCTGACACCATGGGCACGCGCAACAGCCCCGTCCAGCCCGTCCGCCAGCCGCGACGCCGCAATAAGCAGCACCGCCACAGCAAAGGCCTGCGCCACCACGGCCCCCGCTGCCGCCACCCCGAAAGCAAGCCCCGCAAGGGTAACCGTATTCGCGCTGAACCCCCATCTGGCAATGCGCCCCCCGATCCGGTTCAGCGGCGGGTCAATCAACGGGCGGATATGACGGTCCAGCATATCTTTGGCCTTTCGCCTTCGGGGGCATCTGGTTGTCTGTAACCCGACTGCACGGGTTTGCACATGCGCATTCGCGTGTGGGACCCTGTCATGATGTGCAGTGCGGCATTCCTTCAGGTGCTGATACGCACGGTCCATGTAGAATGTTTCAATAATAATGCGGCTACACTTCGGGCCAAACTATTTTTTATCTGAAACAGTTTGCGTTCCCGCGCGTATATGCAGAAAAGAACCGGACAAAAAGGACACGCCATGAACCCCTTGATACTGGCAACACTGGTCACATGCGGCAGCATATTGCACAGCCCTGCGGCAGCACAGGACATTGACCCAAAGGATTGGGAGGGCGTGTTGCAACAGGCAAGCGGCCAGACGGTGTATTGGCACGCATGGGGCGGGGATGCGCGCATCAATGCCTTCATCGCGTCGGTGGGTGATGATCTGCAGGCGCGCTATGGCATATCGCTGGAACATGTGCGGCTGGCCGATACGGCTGATGCGGTCACCCGTGTTATTGCCGAACGCAGCGCTGGCCGCGATGACGGCGGCGCGGTGGATGTAATCTGGATAAACGGCGCGAATTTCGCCTCAATGAAGGATCAGGGCCTGCTATTTGGCCCGTTTGCGCAGGATTTGCCGAACTGGGGGGTGGTCGATACAGATGCAAACCCAAGCATCTTGGTAGATTTCACCTTGCCAGTCGAAGGGTTTGGCAGCCCTTGGGCCATGTTCCAGATGGTGTTTGAATATGACAGCGCCACCCTGCCGGAACCGCCGCGCAGCTTGGACGACCTGCGCGCATGGATTGCCGACAATCCGGGGCGGTTCACCTATCCGCAACCGCCGGATTTTCTGGGCACCAGTTTCCTGAAACAGGCGCTATATGGCGTGCTGGACGATCCCGCCGTTCTGTTGGCCCCTGCAGATGATGTGGATTATGACGCAGCAACAGCCCCCCTTTGGGCATTTCTGGATGACATCACGCCCAATCTGTGGCGGCAGGGGCGCACTTACCCGGCCAATGAACCCGCACTTGGGCAATTGCTGGCGGATGGCGAAATCGACATCGCCTTCGCGTTCAATCCGGGGCGTGCATCGGCTGCAATTGCAGATGGCGAATTGCAAGACAGCGTGCGCACCTATGTGTTTGACGAAGGGACGCTGGCGAATTCATCCTATCTGTCCATTCCCTATAATGCGGCGAACAAGGCGGGCGCATTGGTGCTGGCCAACCTGATCCTTGACCCTGAAATTCAGGCCCGCGCGCAAGACCCCGATGTGCTGGGCTTTCAGACGGTTCTGGGATTGCATTTGCTGGACCCGCAGGACCGCGCGCGGTTCGATGCGCTGGAACTTGGCATTGCCACCCTTGCGCCCGACCAGATGGGCGCGGGCCTGCTGGAGCCGCACCCCACATGGATGACGCGCATTGCCGATGACTGGGCCGCGCGCTACGGCGCAGGCCAGTAACATGCGCCATCTGCGCGGCTGGGCGCTGGTGCCATGGGTCAGCATAGCGGTGCTGGCCCTGCCGGTGCTGGCGGGCCTTGCTGGGGTGGTTGCGCCTGCATTCGGGTATATGCCCGCGTTGGGGGGGCATGCTGTCACGCTGGACGCATGGCGCGCGACCCTTGGCTGGCCGGGCCTGCCTGCCGCGATGCGCCTGTCTGTTGTCACGGGTGTAAGTGCCACTGCGCTGTCACTGGCACTGACCCTGTTGATTGTGGCAGCATGGCAGGGCACGCGCAGCTTTGTCTGGGTTACCCGCGCCTTGGCGCCGCTGCTGGCCCTGCCGCATGCGGCAGCCGCGTTCGGGCTGGCCTTTTTGATTGCGCCTTCGGGCTGGGTGGCGCGCGCCATTTCGCCTGCGATCACGGGCTGGGACCGCCCGCCCGACTTGCTGATCGTCAATGACCCCTGGGGGCTGGCGCTTGTCGCGGGGCTGGTGGTCAAGGAAGTGCCGTTTCTGCTGCTGATGACGCTGGCCGCGCTGGGGCAATCCGACAGCCTGCGCAGCCAGCTTGTTGCGCGGGCATTGGGCTATGGGCGCGTCACGGGATGGCTGAAAACCGTTCTGCCGCGCGTTTACCCGCAAATCCGCCTGCCGGTCTATGCCGTGCTGGCCTATTCCATGTCGGTGGTGGATGTCGCGCTGATCCTTGGACCAACGCGCCCGCCGACACTGGCCGTGCAGATACTGGAATGGATGACGCGCCCCGATCTTGCCCTGCGTTTTCAGGCGGCGGCAGGCGCTGTGGTGCAACTGGGGCTGGTGCTGGGGGTGCTGGCCCTTTGGCGGCTGGCGGAACATATGGTGGCGCGTTGGGGGCGCAGATGGGTGGCAGACGGGGCGCGCGGGGTCAGGGCAGACCGAAGCTTGCGGCCACTAGCGGCCATGGGCGCGCTGCTGATCGGGGGGGCTGTGGCGCTGGGGCTTGCGGGGTTGGTGGTGTGGTCCTTTGCCAGCATGTGGCGTTTTCCCGACCTGCTGCCGCAAAGCTGGGGGGTGCGCAACTGGACAAGCCAGATGGGCAGCCTTGGCCCCATCACACGCGATACGGCCCTGATTGCATTTGGCGCAACCGCCATGGCCATGGCGTTAAGTGTCCTGGTCCTGGAGGCCGAGGCCCGCGGGCACAAGACCCCTGTGATTGCCCTGATTTACCTGCCGCTGATTGCGCCGCAAATCGCGTTTTTGCCGGGGCTTGCCAGTTTCGCGCTGGTTCTGGGGCTGGACGGGTCGCGCGTGGCGGTCATGGCGCTGCATCTGGTGTTCGTGCTGCCCTATGTCTATCTGGCGCTGGCCGATCCGTGGCGCGCATGGGACGCGCGCGCGGGCCTGTCGGCGCAGGCGCTGGGGGCGGGGCGATGGCGGGTGCTGTGGGCCGTGCGTCTGCCCATGCTGACACGGCCCTTGCTGATTGCATTCGCAGTTGGCTTTGCCACATCAGTGGCGCAATACCTGCCCACATTGCTGATCGGCGCAGGGCGTGTAACGACTGTGACGACCGAAGCAATAGCCCTTGCCAGTTCAGGCAACCGCCGCCTGATCGGGGTTTGGGCCGTGGTGCAAATGGCGCTTCCGATGCTGGTGTTCGCGCTGGCACTTGTGTTGCCTGCCTTGCTTTTCCGCCACCGCCAAGGCATGCGCATCACATGACCCTGCGCCTTGAAAACCTGTGCATCACGCTGGCCGGTCGCGTGTTGGCCCAACTGGACCTGACAGTGGCCGGCGGCGAGGTGCTGACCATCATG
>JAFWNM010000036.1 GCA_017510335.1 Paracoccaceae bacterium | reverse complement strand
TCGGCGGGCCGGGGTCTGCCGATCCGGCGTTGTAGGGGAAGCGCTTTATCCAGGCGGCATAGTCCTGACTTCAAAGGCTTGCACTGACATAAGGACACCTGCAGCCTTGGCTCCGCGCCTTGGGTGACGGCTTCACGCCAAAACCCGCCCCGCGTAGAAAGCAACCCTCACTCCCGCGGCCCTCGCCCATCGGGGACCACTGTCAGCATGCCCTGATGTTCCGACAGCCAGGGCAAAATCAGGGCGGCCACGGCCTCGGGGTATTCTTCATGCACCAGGTGCCCGCCCTGCGCCAGTTCCGCATATTGGGCGCGCGCCAGTTGCCGGCTGGCCTGACGCGATATCTGCACCGGCACAGCCAGATCGCCAGTCGATGCGATCAGCAGCGTGGGCACTGTAATTTGCGGCAGCCGTTCCAGCAGCGGTTCCAGATCCCATTGCGCCATCATGCCCAATGTCCCCTCGATATGGGATGTGCGGCTGACAAGGCGCTGATACAGCGCAACGCCGTCCTCATCCAGCGGCGAACCAGTGCCCGCCAACAGCTTTTCGACCTGCTTGCGCTTGGAGGATAGCCGCGTGACAATTGCCGCGATGAACGGACTGCCCGCCATGGCGCGGGCCAGCTTGGGAAACAGCCACCCCGCGAACCCGTCAAACGGGCCAAGGGCTGCATTTATTGCCACCACAGCGCGCGGCGGGCGGCGCATCATTTCCGTCATGCGCAGCGCAACCGCAGCTCCGGCCGAATGGCCAATGATCGCAACAGGGCGCCAGTCCTGGTCTTCGCATAGCGCGCAAAGATCATCTGCCATGGCGTCCAGCCCCAGTCGCATCTGGCCGCCTGCCCGCGTGAAGCCCTGACCGGGCAGGTCAGGCACAATCAGGCGGCACCCCGGCAAATAGTTCATAAGCCGGTGGAAACTATGGCCCGATGCGCCCGCGCCATGCAGCATCAGGACATCCGGCCCCGAACCCGTGATCTGCACATGCCATTCATGCGGCCGGCAGCGGATTAGCTGCGAATATTCGCATAAGGGCCAATCCTGTGGGACAGCACGCATCATCTAATTCCCAAATGCAGCGGACAGCGTTGCCGATAACGCGCGCGAATCCGCGCGTGGCAATGCAATCTGTGTGGCCCCCATATTGCGCGCCAGCGCAACAAGTTGCGGGTTCGGGCGCAGGCCCGTGTCAATAACCAATGCGGGAACGCCCTGGCGCGCGATGACCTGCGCCAGCGTAGCGGCATCTGTGGCGGCCTGGCCACGATCCGCGCGGCCATCCAGCGCGATATTGCCGCGCCCGTCGGTCAGCAGCGCCAATGTAGGTGCCATGCCATGACCGCGCGCCTGCAGCGCGGTTTCCAGTGCCACTTGCAAGCCTGCCGCCAGTGGCGTGCCCCCCCCGCCGGGCAGGCCCGCCAACTGGCGCTTTGCCTGCACGAGTGAGCGCGTGGGACCAAGGCTGAGTTCGGCACCCTTGCCACGAAAACTGACCAGTGCAACATGGTCGCGCGTGGCATAGGCGTCGGCCAGCATCAGTTCGATTGCGCCCTTGGCTTCTGCCAGACGTGCCAAGGCGCTGGACCCGGACGCATCAACCACAAAAATCAGCACGCGGTCGGTTTGCGCGCGAAACTGCCGGACGCGAATATCGGATGGCATCAGCAATACCTGGCCTGCGGGCGCGTTCGGGCGGGTCTGGCGGCGCAGGTTCTGCCACGGCGCGGCCTGCCGCAACGTGGCCACCACATCCACCCGCGCGGCTGCATCCGGGGTGCCCGCGCGCGACGGCAGGGGCCGCCCGCGGC
>JAFWNM010000035.1 GCA_017510335.1 Paracoccaceae bacterium | reverse complement strand
GTTTTGTGGTCATGTCCGCTCCTTACTCATATCGGGTTTGACGCTTTTCGGCGACAGGTATGACAATCTTCGCCCGCCTTGCGTTCGCTTTTTCCAGCGTCGCCATTGTCTCACGGTTTTTGTCGGCAAGGTTTGCCGACCGCGAATAGTGCCGCGCCACGGACGGTGTTTTCTGCCCCAGCGGGTCAGCGATGCGCCGCTCATCCAGCCCCGCCTCGCGCAGCGTCGTCGCCATGGTATGGCGCAGGCCCTTGAGCGTCAGGCCGGGCGCGATCAGCCCCTCTTCCTCCAGCCCGGTCTTGAAGCGGCACCAGACGGGCGGCCGCGGAGCTTGGCTTCGTTCAGCTTGCGGGCGATGTGGTTGACTGCGGCACCTTTGGTGGCGACCTGCGCGCCCCAGGCTTGCAAGTGATCGAGCGCCACCGTATCGACAGGGCGAGCAGGATGTCGGCGGCCCCCAGCAGGCGGCGCAGGGCAGCCGGTTGGTCGATGATGCCCCGGCGTGGCAGCGCGGCCTGAAACCCCGCCAGCTGGTGCGCGCTGAGGCGGGTGCTGATCGTCGTGGTTAGGCCCAGGCACGCGCGTTTGGCCCGTCCCAGCGTGTTGTAGATCGTCCGGGTCGAGACGCTGAAGCGGCGGGCCAGAGCGGCGGCAGAGGTGCCCCCGGCGCGGGCTTCAATGATCTGGCGGCGTTCGTCGTCGGTCAGTTTGCGATGGTGAGCGAAAACCGAAGTCCTAGGGAAAAGACGCGCTGGTCATGGGGGTGCAGCCGATGCCAGCAGATCTGGGACGCCCGAACCCACCACTCCCGCGAAGCGACGTGGTCTTGAAGGGCAGCGCAATAAGGGGAGGTGTGTTGAGCGTCGGACAGTCTCCTGCCGTGTCGCGATGGCAGGAAGCACAACAGCATTTGCAGGCCATTCGAACCAGATTGGAGTTGCGCAGGACAAAGTCATTGTCGCGGGACGAAGCTATTTGTCGATACTGGCCATGATGGTTGCCGCTCAACACGCATCTGCATATCCCGCCCATTGCGGCCGAACGATCTGCTGTTTCCGGTTCATCAAAGCGACCGTTCATGCCAAGGGCAGTATCTGCGTGATCACTTGACATATCGAGACGAGACATGATTTCGGGCGCTGAGATTGGCGCTCTCTGATCGAAGTCGGCCTTGCTGCCCTTAGCGCTGGTGTCCTATCGCGTTATCGCGTGAACACCGCTCTGAAAGCCATCTTTCCTGCGCTGAGCTTTCGATTGCTACGGGAAACCCCGCTCGTATCTGTGCTACAGCTTCGGGCATGGGCAATCCATATTCGGCCAGCATCATGGCGGCAATTGTACCGCTGCGGCCTGCGCCATAAGAGCATACCAAAGCGATCGCGGCACCTGCATCAATCCGTTGGTAGAGGATCGGGGCAAATGCGTGCCAGAGCCGCAAAAATCGTTCATCTGGCGGTTGGAAATCGCATATTGGCGCATGAACAAGCCTTATTGCAGCCTGTCGGGCGCAATGCCGCAGTTGCGGGATGGCGTGGTCACGCAGCTCGGCTGTTTCGCACAGAGCGATCAGAACAGCGACATTATGGGTTTGCATTTCCGCCAGCGTGGCTGCAGTTGCCTCTGGATCGATCCAAGCCTTGCCGGTGGGCGTGATCCGAAGTCCTGGCCAGCCTGAAAGGACAATCCTTCCATCGCCAATTGGCACCATAGAACGGATATCGGTCATTTCTGGAGGTAGCTTGTTTTTCACAGTGACAACTGCTTTCGAAGATTGTTGCGCGCATTCAGCCCGAGTATAGTCCTCTAGGCATTTGCGATCAGAGGCATTGAAGATGAAAACGGCGGAGCGTCCTGTCTCTCGCACACCAATGTCGCGTCTGGATGACATCACCCAGGAATTGCGACTGCGTATCTGTTTGATGGATGCGACCCAGACGCATATCCTGTATGAAAACGCTCTCGCTGAAGAATTCGGTGTCAGCCGTACGCCGATCCGGCAGGTCTTGCAACGCCTCGCCTATGAGCATCAGGTCGAAACGCGCACTGGTATTGGCACAGTCGTGCCACAGCTTGATCCAGCAGGGGCAGCGCATGATTTCATGACCCTCTCGGGCGCATTGGAACTGGCAGCGCAAACCGCGGAACCGTTGCTGGATCAGACCACGCGCGACTTGCTAGGGGACATCGACACGCATATCGCGCAGTTTTCGTCGGTCCAGCCACTGAGTAGATCGACCATCTTCGCGGTAAGTTCCAAGCTTATCGTTTTGGCCAAGAATCTGAACCCTGAACCGATCATGGCAGATGCGACCGCGAGTTTGCATTGGCGCGCACTTCGCCGCCTGCTGCAGCAGGATGGGCCAGGTTCCAGAGAAAAACAGGCGCAGATCCTTGGGCGATTGTGCCGCAATTTGCTGGTGCAAACAGATGCCCGTGCTGCGTTGCAAATGATCGCTTTGGCGATGCGAGAATTCGGCAAGTCGTTTTCCACTCAGATGTGAGTTCAAGGGCTGTCACTGGCTTGTCATCTCTGGATGCTAGCAGCCTGTATACAGGCAGACCGCCTGAACCTGCGATGGAGAACTCTCATGAACCGCCGTTTTCTGCTTTCCACCAGCGCCGCCGCGCTAAGCCTTGCCCTTTCTCTTCCTGCTTTTGCGGATTGGCGCCAGAGCCATGACAGCCTGACCATTGGCATTCCTCCGATCGAGAATGCCGAAGAAGGCCAGCGTCGTTACGGCCCTTTCGCCGAATACCTTAGCGAAACCCTTGGCGTGCCTGTCACGCTGCGTATGGCCAGTGCATATAGCGGTATCATTCAGGCAATGGATGCCAACGAGGCCGACATGGCGATGTTTGGCGCCGCCGCCTATGCCTCGGCCTATGACGTTCTGGGCGGCGATCTCGAGCCCTTGGGGCATGCGGTGTCGGCCACTGGCGACCGCGGCTATTTCGCGGTGGTGATCGTCTCGGCCGACAGCACGGCACAGTCGCTTGAGGATCTGGCCGGTCAGACGCTGGCCTTTGCCGATCCGAACTCGGCCTCGGGCTATCTGGTCCCCAACTTCTACCTGGGCCAGATGGGCCTTGGTGAAGGGCATTTTTCGGAAACCGGTTTCTCGGGCAGCCATGACAACGGCATTCTGGCCGTGGTGCGCGGCACCTACGACGCCGCCGCGACATGGCACTACACCGAGGACAATGGCGCCGTTCAGCGCATGACCGAGCGTGGCGAGATCCCTGCCGACGCCGTGCGGGTGATCTGGGAAAGCCCGCTGATCCCCTCTGACGCCTGGTCGGTGCGCGCCTCCATGCCCGAGGATCTGAAGGCTGATCTGCTTGCGGCACTGACAAGCTTCCACGAGGCCGATCCCGAGCGTTTCGACATCGTCAGCTCTGGCGGGTCCTGGACGCAGATCGTGCCCGTCGGTCACGAGGCGTTTCTCGACAGCATCGCCATGCGCGAGGCCATGCTGGCCCAGCGCAACTGATCACGGCCTGCGACAGGGAAAGGCCCCGCTGCTGCAGCGGGGCCTTTTTTCGTCGGAGGCTGCCCCCGGTATCACAGCCGGGCGCCGGGCGCGTCCTGGCGACCGATGGCCTTTTTCCGAAGCCAGCGCGACAGGTAGTCGATGGCGGCCACGGTGGGCAGGATCAGCAAGATGATGAAGGCCACATCGCTCCAGGCGTTCACCCGGATGCGGTCGGCCAGAAAGAACCCGATCCCGCCGGCGCCCACCACACCCAGGATCGTGGCAGACCGGGTGTTGGCCTCGAAGAAATAGAGGCTGTTGGACAAGAAGACCGGAAAGACCTGCGGCCAGATCGCCAGCCGCGCCACATCCGCGCCGCTGCCGCCTGCTGAACGCACTCCCTCACCGGCTTTCTTGTCTGCGTTCTCCACGGCCTCGGCATAGATCTTGGCCAGAACGCCGGTGTCGTTCAGCGCGATGGCCAGAATGCCCGCAAAAGGCCCAAGCCCCACGACAGACACGAAAATCAGCGCCCAGATCAGCGTATCGACCCCGCGCACCACGTCCAACACCCGGCGCAGCCCGAAGTGAATGGCGAAATTCGGCACCACATTGCGCGCGCCCAGAAACCCCAGAGGAATTGAAATCAGACTGGCGAGGATGGTCCCCAGAAAGGCGATTGCCAGTGTTTCGAGCAATGCGGCCAGATACTCCTGCCAGAACCCTTTGTGGGTCGGCGGGAACATCTGGCTGCCGATGATCCACAGATCGGAAAAGCCTGTCCAGAAAGTAATTGGCGAGAGGCCCAATTGGTGCGACGCCCATAGGAACGCTGCAAGAAATGCGGCCCAGGCAGCACGGCGTCCCCAAAGCCTGCGCGGGTCAGGATAAAGAAGCCCAGGATGCAGGTGGGCGATCTGCGACGATCGATCAGCCTTCGCAGTCATCTTTTCTGCTCCCCATCAAGAACCCGATGCCGGATTTTTTCCGACACGATATCGACCAGCGCCACGGTGATGATGAGCAGCACAAGGATCGCGCTGATGTCGCGATAGATGAACTGGTTGATAACAAACATCAATTCCTGCCCAATTCCGCCGGCACCCACAAAACCGATCACCGAAGCCGAGCGGACATTGATCTCGAAGCGCAACAGCGTGTAGCTGATGAAGGCAGGCATCACCTGCGGCACCACGCCAAGCCGGATCACCTGATCACGCGAGGCACCAGCCGCGACCACGCCTTCCAGCGATTTGTCGGTGATCGTCTCGTTGATCTCGGAGAAAAGCTTGCCCAGAACCCCCATCGTATGCAGCACGATGGCAAGCACCCCGGCCATTGGCCCAAGGCCAAAGGCAAAGACAAAGAGCATGGCAAAAACCAGTTCCGGCACCGTGCGCATCAATTCCAGAAACCTGCGCGCAAGCTGATAGCTGACGACGCTGCCTGCCAGATTGCGCGCTGCGGGGAAAGACAGAAGGAAGCCGAAGACCACGCCAAGCGTCGTGGCCACGAACGCAATCAGCACTGTGTCGAACAACAGCCCGACCCACCGGCGAAACCCCCACATCCAGCGCGACAGGTCGGCCCAGAATGTCTCTGATGACATTGCGGGCAGCGTCCGCCAGATGTAATTGCCGAACCGCGGAATGCCGTTGACGAATTTCTGCCACGACACTTCGCCCAGATGCCCTGATACGCCGATCAGGACAATCATGACACCAATAAACAAAAATGTCTGCAGGCGCTTGCTGCGCTTCATGGCGTGTCGCTGGGCCTCGACGACGGCGACGATATCTTGAACAGGACCAGTCTTGGCGGTCATTCTTCGCCGCCCTGACCATAGATGCGCGCGATTGCTGCTGCATCCAGCGCCTCGATCGGCCCGTCAAAGACCACCCGACCCGCATGGATGCCGATAATCCGCCGACAGTATTGGCGCGCGAGGTCGATATGGTGCAGATTACACAGCACTGTCAGCCCATCTTCGCGATTGATCTGCGCCAGCTTGTCCATCACCGCCTGCGTGCTGCGCGGGTCCAGTGAGGCGACAGGTTCATCGGCCAGGATCAGCCGCGGCGCCTGCACCAGTGCTCGGGCAATGGCGACGCGCTGCTGCTGCCCGCCGGATAATTGGTCGGCGCGTTTGAGGGCATGCGCTGTCATGTCCAGCCTGTCCAGCGCCTCGATCGCCTGCGCGCGGTCGGCAAGGGGCCAGGACAGTGTCCAACTGCGCCAGCGTGGAACTGTGGCGACACGGCCAACCAGTACATTGTCCAACACGCTCAGTCGGTCGATAAGTGCAAATTGCTGAAAGATCATCGCCGCACGTCTGCGCCAGTCCTGCAGGGCGCGCCCGCGCTTGGCCAACACATCTTCATCCCCGAAAACAATCTTGCCTGAACTGGGTTCGATCAGCCGGTTGATCAGGCGCAGAAGCGTGGACTTCCCTGCGCCAGATCGGCCAATGATGCCAATAAACTCTCCCTCGGAAATGCTCAGCGTGACGTCTTCCAATGCGGTCACTGCCCCAAAGCGGCAGGTCAGTCCCTCAATCTTCAGCATTGTCATAGGCCTTTCGCAAGAATGCGGTCTGCTCAGTTGTTTCGCATTTCGATCCGGCAGCAGCGACCAGCACGATGGCCTCGTCGATCGGCAAGCCAAGTTCCGTCAGGACCGCACACGCCATCAAACCAGTCCGCCCGATACCGCCGCGGCAATGCATCACAATGCGCGCGCCTTGCTGCAAAGATGCGGCAATGTCCTGAGCTGCATGGCGAAACTCTGACGGGCTTTCAGGAACACCGAAATCACGGATTGGCAGGCGTATTACAGAGGGGCCTATAACACCAGATGACAGGAGCCGCGCGTAATTGGGAGCCAAGGCGCGGATTTCATGGTCTTCAGTCAGAACCACAAGCTGGGTGATGTCTTTCGCCGCGATCTCGTCCCGAAAATGGCTTAGATGGCCTCCACTGACCGGCAGCCCGGAGAGCCAGAGCGCCCCAGCGATCGGAATTGGCAGATCAAGCTTCCTGAGGGCGGTTAACGAACCGGCATGATTCCAAGGCGCGGTGCTGTCAAAAGGAAGGTCCATAAACTCTGTCTTTTTGCTCTTGCTGGGTATTTGGCATGTGGATGATCGACCACTTGTATACAGGCTGTGACGTAACAAATGCATGACGCGAACCTGTGCATCTTCCTCCTCGCAAACTTTTGGAATAGGCGTTTCGATGATCTGCGCTTGCCCCATGTCCTCCGGGTAAATTTGGACAGAGTTCGCGCGCGTGGGTTGCGCCAAACCTGCTGGACCTGTCGCGGTTTGGTGCCGCTCTTTTGATATCCGATGGCACCGAGTCCGGGACGAATTTGCTGAAGGATATCAACCCGGGCTCTGGCGGCAGTTCACCAAGGGGTTCTGCCCAATTGCCCAATGGCAGGGGGTGTTTTTTGCCGATGATGGCGGGCATGGTCAGGAACTATGGGTTACGGATGCCCGTGCTGCTGGGATGGATGCTGGCGGCGCTGTCCTTTGCTTCGGCGGGTCATGCAGCGCGGGCGGAGCCTGTGGCGCTGTGGTGCGAACCGAGCGCCTATGGCGCGCATTCGATGCGGCGCACCAAGGTTGCCCAGATTTACAAGAAGACCGGCAACCTGCGCGCAGTGCAGCTTTTGCTTGGGCATACGAAAATGGACAGCACTGTGCGTTATCTGGGCGTTGACCCGGGTGATGCGCTGTCTTTGTCGGAAGGGATTGACCTGTAAGCTGTTTTTGGCCGGTTCAGGCTGGCCAGGCATGTCGCCAAGGGCGACAATTTGCTTGACTTCGCGCCGCGTGTCGCCTAGAGCTACACCATGAGGCAGATCAGCTACACGAAAGCCGCGATCAGGGTCTTGCGACGGATGCCGGCGAACACGGCCAAGCTGATCCGTACCAAGATCGAGGCATATGCGACAGACCCGGCCTCGCAGGCAAACACCGTGAAATCCCTGAAAGGCCGAGAGGGGATAAGACTGCCTGTCGGGGATTGGCGGGTGATCATTGACGATCAAGGCAACGTCTTGGCCGTGCTGGAAATCGGCCCTCGGGGCGGCATCTATGACTGAAGGGGCATGACATGAACGAGATGGTGACGATTCCACGCGAAGAATATGACCGCCTGCGGACGGCGGCTGAAGATCTCGCTGATTTGCAAAGCTACGACCGCGCCAAGGCTGCTCTGGCGGCAGGCGAAGACGAATTGATACCTATGGAATACGCGAACCGCCTGCTGAACGGCGAAAACGCCCTGCGCGTCTACCGGGACCTGCGCGGGATAACGCAAGCTGCCCTTGCGGAAAAAGCGGGCGTGAACCGCGTTACTGTGGCCGAAATTGAGACAGGCCGAAAGCGGGGCTCTGTCGCGACCCTGCGCGCCTTGGCCAATGCGCTTGGCGTCAGTATGGATGATCTGGCCGAGTAAGGTCGGCCCATTGCCACCGATCGGTCTGCCGCCCAGTGTTCACCAAAGCGACCATTCATATACAGCGCAGCGTATTTCCGCAGTCATTGTCGTGCTGGTTTTCGAACTGTTGATGAAGCGAATGCAGCAATGAAGACCGGTAGAAGCAAACCTTCATCAAGAGTGCCACAGTGTTCAGAAAATTCTGACTTGCCAAATTAAGGCATCAGTCGCCCATGTTCTCCATGGCTTTCGTGCGGAGTTTGGTGTCGGCGTTACCATTTCAGCAGGCGCGGGCCAAGGAGAGCGCCAATTGCCGAGATGGATGCGATTGCAGCAAAATAGGCGGGCACGACAAACAGGATCATGTCCTTGTCGCAATAGAGCGAATAGACGGATGCCGCCAAACCACCAGCAATCAAACCCGCTACGGCACCCGTCAGCCGGGGTCGCATCGCGGCCCCCGATGAGAGCGCCCAGAATGTCGCGGCCAGAACGGGCAAGCCAAGCACCGGAATCGAAAGCAGGCAGGTCAGCAGGCTGGGCGTGGACAGTGCCGCGATCAGACCTGTCCCACCTGCGTTCAGCAACGCCGCCCCAAAGACACCAAGCACCAAGACAACAGGCAGGCCAAGCGCTGCGCTGCGGATGTCATGCCGTGCGCCCGGATGCGTCAGCGACAGCGCCAGGGCTGCGGCCAAGACAACAAGGCCCAGCGGCAGGATAGTTTTCAGCACTGCCGCTGACCCAAGCGCGGCCCAGATATCGGGCCTTGGCCCCCAGAAAGCAAAAAACGCAGCGATGGATATCAGGATGGCGACCGGCATTGCACGCCCAAGTTGCTGTACCACGGATTTCTGTGGCAAAGTGTCCGCTGATAGCGCCAGAATAAGGTCTTCGGTTTTCATTCGATCATCCTTTCGCGCAGGCGGGCAATGGATTTCAGCGCCCGGTGCAAGGCCACGCGGACAGCGCCCTCGGACATGTCCAGCCGCGCCGCCATCTCTGCGGTCGTCTCTCCATTCAAGCCGAAAGCGCGCACAATCTCAGCAGCGCGCGGTTCCAACTGTCCAAGCACTTTGTCCATGTCACGCCCTTCCGTCGGATCAGGCCCCGCAGCCGCTGGAAGCCCTTCGGAAAAGTCATCAAGCGACAATTCAACATGCCTGCCGCGCGCCCGGAACGCATCGATTACCTTGTGTCGCGCAATCGCATAAAGCCATGGTCGCAGGGGTGCATCCTCGCGCCATGTGTGGCGCTTGCTGTGGATCGCCAGCAGCACATCTTGCAACACGTCCTCGCACCCCGCGTGCCCCAGCGCCGCCCCGCGGGCGCGCACGACCTTGCGTAAAACCGGCGTGATCGCTGTAAACAGACGGTGATATGCGGCTGAATCGCCGCGATTTGCCGCGCGCATGAGGTCCTCCAGGGCATCGGTATCTGCCACGCCATTCAACCCCTTTTCGGTTTGCGCAGGATTATCGTTACATAAGGCCACCATCGGTTTTCCAGAAACCGATATTTCATGTCGGTGATATCACGTACGCGTGAAGGACGTAACGCTGCGACATCCTGCCGCGTAACGGCTTGTGGGACTGCGCTGATGCACCCTTCAACAGGAGTTTGATTTCATGACATCCAAAACCAACACGCTTTCGCTTGCAGCATCATTGGCCACCGCTCTGACGCTCGCAGGCGGTCATGCGCATGCACAATCCGCCACCATGGAAAAATGCTTTGGCATTTCGCTTGCTGGTGCGAATGACTGCGCCGCTGGCCCCGGCACCACCTGTTCGGGCACATCGACCGTGGATTATCAGGGCAACGCCTGGACATTGGTTGCAGCAGGCACCTGCGCCGACATCGAGTTGCCAGCAATGGCCGATGGAACCGCGCGCATGGGGTCGCTGGAAGAACTGGACCGTGACCTGCCGCCCGCGTGACCGGTATTCGGGGTGCGGGACCTGATCTCGCATCCCTGTCACTTTCAAGGAGCGCCGCATGACCCAGCTTCCGCAGACAACCGGGCTTGGCTTCAAGCCGGAACATTTTCACGCCATCCTGGCCCAGCCGGGCGCAGTGGGCTTTTTTGAAGTGCATGCCGAGAATTACATGGGCGATGGGGGTGCGCCGCACGCGATGCTGACCGCCCTGCGCACAGATCACGCGTTATCCATTCACGGCGTCGGGCTGTCCATCGGTGGTGCGGACGGGCTGAGCCGCGACCATCTTGATCGGTTGCGGCAGCTTATAGACCGTTATCAGCCAGCGAGTTTTTCCGAGCATCTGGCATGGTCCAGCCACGGGGCCGCGTGGCTGAATGACCTGCTGCCCTTGCCCTACACTCAGGAAACACTGGTCACGATCTGCACCCATATCGATCAGGTGCAGGACAGGCTTGGCTGCCGGATGCTGCTGGAAAATCCGGCCACCTATGTCACATTCGAGCAGTCCACATGGGCCGAGGCGGAGTTTCTGACCGAAATTACCCGCCGCACCGGCTGCGGGCTGCTGCTGGACATCAACAATGTCTTTGTGTCGGCCACCAATCACCGCTTTGACGCACGCACCTATCTGGCGGCTTTCCCGCTGGCGGCCGTGGGCGAAATTCATCTGGCCGGGCATGATACGGAAGAACTGCCCTCAGGCCCGCTTCTGATCGACACTCATGGCGCGCCGGTCGCTGACCCGGTCTGGGCGCTCTATGCGCATGTTCTGGAACAGACCGGCCCACTGCCGACACTGATTGAATGGGATACCGACGTGCCGGATTTCCCGGTGCTGCTATCCGAGGCAGCCCGCGCGAAAGCCGTTCTTGCAGCGCTTCAGAAAGGACAGTCCCATGCGGCATGATGTGTCCCATGCCGAGACAGAAGCCGCCTTTAACGCGGCCCTTTGGGGGCCAATGCCGCCTGCCGGGATCACCGCGCCAGAGCAAAGCGAGGTCGCGCAGCGCTTCAAGGTCTATCGCAACAATGTCCAGCATAGCCTGACCCGTGCCCTTGCCGCACGGTTTCCGGTGATCGAACAACTTGTCGGCGCCGAATTCTTTACCGCCATGGCGCGGGTTTTTATTACTGCCGCGCCGCCGTCAGACCCTGTCATGCTACGCTGGGGAAATAGCTTTGCCGGTTTTCTGGATGGCTTCCCGCCAGTCGCGCATCTGCCCTTTCTGGGTGATGTCGCGCGGCTGGAATACGCCCGTGGCCGCGCTTGTCACGCCGCTGATGCAGATCCGGTCGCCCCGGATGCGCTTGCCGTCGCAGATATTGAATCGTTGCGGCTGGCCCTGCACCCATCTGTCATATTGTTCACCTCGTCTTTGTCGGTCGTGCAAATCTGGCAAGCCCATCAGACGGGTGCCCCTGGCGCGCCGCTTGAGCCAGGCCCCGATCATGCGCTGATCGCGCGGCAGCCGGATTTCACCGTGATCGTGGAGCGTATTGAACCGGACACATTTGCAGTGCTCTCGGCACTTTATGACGGCGAAACGCTCGGCGTGGCATCCGAAAAATCTGACCCAACCCCCGCCCTGACCCTGTTGCTGCGTCATGGGCTGATCATAGACACAGGAGCGCCCAGATGACCCATTCCACCGAGACAACACCCCCGCACAGCCCACCCGTCCACAGCCGTGATATGATCCGCCACATAAATGCACTGGGGGGGCACATTCCGCAGGATCTGCTCGCCCTCGCTGCGCGGGTCTTTCCTGCTGTGGTATTCTGGCAATCCGCACGCACCAAGGTCGATGGCTTTTCGATCAAGGACTCGACCTATTTCCTGTTCGAACATGTCTATGCGCTGCCCCTGATCCCGCATGCGCCAGCCGCTGTTCTGGCCACGGTCGCCGAACATGTCTTGCCGGTATTGCTGATATTGGGGGTGTTTGCACGGTTTTCGGCGCTGGGGTTGCTGATCATGACTGCGGTCATCCAGGTCTTTGTCTTTCCTGACGCTTGGGTCACGCACGGGCTTTGGGCCGCAGCTTTGCTGGTGATAGTTGCACAGGGACCAGGCCGGCTATCGCTGGATCACCTGTTTGGTCTGGACGCTGGAAAGGCAAAACGCTGATCTGGTCGCGCGCGTTCAAGTCCTCAGATGCAATAAGGCCCTACACCCGCAAACTGACGCGGATGCAGGGCCAAGTGCTTTGCCAAAGCCTATCCGGCAAGTGCGCGATCCATCAGTTGCCTGATCTCGGCTTCGCGCGTGCCTGCAATGATCCGCGCCAATTCCTTGTCGCCGTTCAGCGCAATCAGGGTCGAGCGGCGCGGAACGGCCAGTGCGCGCGACAACTCGCCCGTGCCATAGGCATCCCAATCGACGCGAATGATCGTCAGTTCGGCATCATAGCGCGGTGAAGCGGCGCGAAGATCATTGATAATGCGTTCCTGACGGCGGCAGGTTGAACACCAGTCCGCACCAAAGATCAGCACGATCAGCTTGCCGTCGCGCATGGCCTGCTCGGCCAGTCCAGGGGTATAGGCCTGGATTTCGGCCGCGACGGTGGTGGGGAATACTGCCAGGGCAAGCCCCGTGGCCAATAGATGACGTCGTGTCAGCATGTATGCTCCTGTGTGTTAAAACATGATGGAAAGGTCGGAAAACCAGTGCGGCAGGTGATCAAGCGCCCATTCTTCCAGCGCGATATGCCACCGAAACCAGATTGATATGCCAATCAGCAAGAATGCCCCGCCCATGATCGGCTTGGAACGTGCCGCCAACGCCATCATCGCCGCGCGGTGTTTGGCAATGCGGCCTTGCGCACTGTAAGCCAGCGCCAGCAACACGCTGGATACGCCCAAGGCAAAGGCGATCATCACGCCCGTGGCTTGCGCCAGGTGCTCACCGCGTGCGGCCAACGCGATTGCGCCGCCCAAGGTCGGGCCGATGCAGGGCGACCAGACCGCCCCCAGCAACGCGCCGCCGCCAAACATGCCAGCGGGGGTGGATTGATCCAGCCTGTCAATGCGGGCGTCCGCGCTACTGGCCAGCCCTGCGGTCACTGTTGCAAAACGCGTGTTCAATGCGGGCAACAACAGCACAAGTCCAAAGCCCATCATGGCGAATGCGGCCACACGCTCCACGGTTTCGGGGGACACCCCCAAGGCAGGGCCAATCTGCGCCAGCCCGACACCAATTGCCACGAAGCTTAGCGACATGCCTGCACATAGGTAAAGCGGCCCGCGCCGGTCGCCTTGCAACGCCGAGGCCAGCACAATAGGCAGCACAGGCAAAACGCATGGGTTGATCAGCGTCAGCAACCCCGCGACATATCCAAACACAAAATCCATCACGCATTTCCCGTGGCGATCTAAGCTTCCGACCCTTACTGATACGAGGACGTCACCTGTTTTGTTACGCATCCGTCGATCGGACGTCGCGCAGGTTTGAACTCCTGCATATCTGCCATTCGCTGTTGCGTGAGTGGGGGTGTCGAATGACTGCTATCGCCGATTTCTGCAGATGCAATGCCGCGACTTCTCAGTTGGCTCCTTGCCCGACGTGGCGGCGGTGGCAGCGTTGACATGCCCGGCCGAAGGCGGCCGGTCAGGACGGCCAAGATGCTGCGGTGCGGCCCGTCGAAGCGGCCATTCACGCTGCGCACAGCATTTTAGAAGGACGAAACCAACGGTCCCGTCCTTGTCGTCTGGCTGTTGTCCGACATGCATCATTGGCTCGACATTTCAACCGGGAAGCCCGTCGATCCATTCGAGAGAGGCCAGATCATTGTCCCAGTTTGCGCGACTGGAACAGCAGATATGCGCGTTGGGTCGGATGTCAATCCGGCTGTCAATTGACCCTGCCGGCACCACGAGCAAACCAACCTCCGGCTGGGAAACAGGTAGCGCGGCCCCGCAGTCGGAGCAAAAGCTCTTCACATGGCGTGACCCCGAGAGGCGGAACGTCTTGATGTTTTCGTCGCCTGACACCCAAATAATTTTGGCCATGGACGAAAACAGGTTCGCAGAATGGGCCGAACCGCTGTCTTTGCGGCAGCGGGAGCAGTGGCACAGGAAAAAGCTTTCAAACTGTCCCGATATGCGGAATTTGACAGCGCCACAAAGGCATTGGCCGGTGGCCAGATTCTCGTCCATTCCCACTCCTCTCTACAGGCAAGCCCCCGCTGCCAGTCGAACGCATTTTCATTGATCCCTTGTAACCGCGTGTTGGATCATGGTCAAAATCGGCGCCAATCCGACCTGCGACGGCGCAGCCTGCACCGTGAGTGCGCGCCCCTCAGATCGACATCAACGGCCCATTGCGGACCGGCGCGCGGTTGATCTGCGGTTGATCTGGGTTCGCTGAAGCGGTCGCTCAGGCACATCGCAGCAAAGGAACGCCACCAGCCGGTTTTCGAAACGCTAAGCTGGATGCCACATATGTGTGACGATCGGCAAATCAAGGCAAACGGAATTGGTGATAGCTTGAGGGGTTACCTTTTAAAGATAACCTTCGCTTGTCGCGTCACGCACAACCCCATGTTCGCCGCATATATCGGCCAGGATACCATGGAAATGGTTGATAACCCCAGATCGGCTGGAATTAATCCGCTCGATCAGGCCGATCTGACGATAAACCTGCGGCTGGCCAAAGGGACGGTAGATAAGATTTTCGGCGTCTGGTTCGCGCAGCGCTATGTCCGGAACAATTGAAATGCCCATCCCTTCGGCGACGCAATTGATGATGGATGCGATGGAATCCATTTCCGCGATATCCTGCGTTGCGATCTGCAATCGGGCCAGTTCGGTGTCGATAAGCCCTGCCAACGGCACGGGACTTTGAAAGCGTACAAAGGGCAGTGTCCTGAGCATTGCGACAGGATCATCAGACGCCAGATCCTTGGGTGCCACCACCCACAGGGGTTCGCGCAGGAAGGGACTCCAGCGTATTAGTTGCGGGATACTCATATTTTCCGCAACGACAGCTGCATCCAGTCGCCCGGCCGCAACTTCAGCGATCAAGCTGGAGGAATTGCCCACACGAAGATTAATCTTGAGTTGCGGATATGTCGTGCGCATTTTCATGATTGCGCGCGGCAAGACCCCCAATGCACTGGTGCGCACCGACCCAAGCAAAAGCGTGCCATTCACCTGATTGCCTGACAGATCTGTGCGCGTTTCCGTGACCATACGCAGAATATTCGTGGCCATTTCGACCACTTGCAGGCCCTGTGGCGTCAGCGACGGGGGGCGGCTGCTGCGTTCGAACAGCGTTGCGTCCAGTTCCTGCTCCAGGGCCTGAATTTGCTGACTGACCGCCGATGGGGTGATATGCACAGCTTCAGCCGCTTTGGCGAAACCGCCGTGCTGGACGATGGCCAATAGGGTGCGAAGCTGTCTCGTGTCCATATTAATCCAGTTTTGCTTAACTTAATATGTCAAAATTGGCGTTTTTGTAAAGCATAAGTTTTCGATATATTCAGCCACAGGAGAATGCCGCCCCCTTGGGAGAGAGGGTCGGCCCAATCAATTATCAGACTCAGAAACGGCAGGGCATCACGCTATCTGCGTCAAGGAACACTATGTCGAAATCCATCCTCGTTACTGGACCGAACCTGCACCCCGACGCTGTCAGGTTGGCAACCGCATCGGGATATGCGCTTCACTACGCCCCGCCCTATGCCAGCCCCGACCAACTGGTGGCCGCGCTGGCCGATAGCGGCGCTGCCGCGATCGTCGCGCGGATGGGCCGGATTGATGCAACCGTGATGGATGCCGCACCCGGACTGCGGGTTATTTCCAAACATGGTGCCGGGGTGGACAATATCGATCTGGACGCCGCTGCCACTCGCGGTATTCCGGTTCTGGCCGCGACTGGTGCGAATGCCATTTCGGTGGCCGAACACGCGATTGCGCTTATGCTTGGGGTTGTAAAGCGGCTTGGTCCTCTTGACGCGGGAATGCGGGCCGGTCGTTGGGAAAAACCGGGGTATTCAGGGCGGGAACTGGCCGGGTTGCGGCTGGGCCTGCTGGGGATGGGGGCAATCGCACAGGCCACAGCGCGGATGGCAGGCGGGTTGGGCCTGAAGCTGCACGCCTTTGACCCTTTTGCACCCGATGACGCATTTGCACGCATGGATATTGACCGCTGCAAGACCTTGCTCGAACTGTTGCGCAACTCGGATATCCTGAGTCTGCATTGCCCGCTGAACGACGCCACGCGCGCGGTCGTAAATGCCGCGAATATCGCGCAAATGCCCGCGCGATCCTATGTTATCAATACCGCACGCGGCGGGTTGATCGACGAAGATGCCCTGTTGGACGCAATCCAGTCAGGTCATCTTGCAGGGGCCGGATTGGATACATTTGCAGTGGAACCCCCGCCCGCGAACCATCCTTTCCTGTCCGATCCGCGCATTCTGGTCACGCCCCATATTGGCGGTGTCACCGATGAGGCCAATGCCCGCGTCGGCACAGACGCCTTGCGCGGGATCATCGACATGCTTGAAGGGCGCGAAATACCCGCGCATCGCATCATGAACCGGCACTTGCTGGCCGAACTGGCCCCGGCGACAGGAGAATAACATGTCTATCGGTTTTCGTATCCTCAACCGTGAACGCGCGGTTTCCGCTGATCTGGTCGCCCGCTTCGCTGCACTGCCCGTGGCAAATGTCAGCGATGCGATGCACCGCATGACAGGGGCAGGGCCGCGCCTGACGCGCATGCATCGCAGTGGTGGAATGGCAGGCCCTGCCATCACGGTAAAGGCGCGACCGGGTGACAACCTGATGCTGCACAAGGCCATTGATATGGCGCTGCCCGGCGATGTGATCGTCGTCGACGGGGGCGGCGATCTGACCAATTCCCTGATGGGCGAGTTGATGCTGGCCCATGCCATCAACCGCGGCGTCGCAGGTTTTGTTATATACGGCGCGATCCGTGATGCAGATGCGATTGCCGAAGCAAACCTGCCGCTTTGGGCTGCGGGCATTACACATCGCGGCCCCTACAAGGACGGCCCCGGCGAAATCAACGTGTCCATTGCACTGGATGGCATGGTCATTGAACCCGGTGATCTGGTCATCGGCGACGGTGACGGTGTTCTGGCCGTGCCCTATGCGGTTGCTGCCGAGGTTCTGAAGAAAACCGAAGCCAAGCAGATGGCCGAGGCCAAACTTATGGCGCAAATCACCGCGCAAACAAACGACCGCAGCTGGATAGATGAAACATTGCGCCGCCTTGGCTGCGCGCTTCCCGCTGCCTGAGCAAGACCCTATCGATCACTTAAGGAGGAGAGAAACCATGAAAACCAAACTTTTCGCGCTGGCAGGCGCTGCAGTCATCGCCTTGGGGGGCAGTGCGTTTGCACAATCCTATCCTGCCGGAAACATTGACTATATTGTGCCCTATCCGCCAGGCGGTGGCACAGATGTGCTTGCGCGGCAGCTGAATGACCAGATTGCGCGCACCACCGGCTGGAATTTTGTCATTCTGAACCAGCCCGGCGCTGGCGGGACAATCGGGATGGACCAGTTGTCGCGCGCGGATGGTGACGGGCAGACCATTGGCATGGGGCAGACATCGAACCTGGCCGTCAATCCGGCACTGAACCCCGAGGTGCAATACGATCCGTTGGCGGACTTCACCCCCATCGCCCTGATCAACACCCAGCCCATGGGGATAATCACCCATAACGACAGCCCGTTTGCGGATTTCGCGGCCGTGCTGGAGGCTGTGCGCGCAGAACCCGGATCCGTCCTTTATGGCACGCCCGGCACCGGAACCGTGTCCCACATGTCGATTGAACGCCTGATGGCGCAGGACGATCTGGTGTTTGAACATGTGCCCTATACCGGCATTGCGCAGGCAATTTCTGATGTGATGGGCGGCGTGGTTGATATCTATGTCGGGTCGCTGCCCAGCGTCATGCAGCATGTGGATGCAGGGAATGTGCGTCTGCTGGCGGTGACATCAGCGCAGCCGCACCCGCTGATGCCGGATGTGCCGACTGTCGCCTCGCTCGGGTTTGACGGGTATCTGGCCGAAGACTGGAAGGCCGTCGTGGGTCCGGCCGGTATGCCCGAAGATGCAGTCGCGGCATTGAATCAGGCAATCAATGACGCGCTTGCAGAACCCGAATTGCGTGCAGCGCTTGAGGCACAGGGTAGTGTTGTCCTTGGCGGCACCGCAGAGGAGTTCCGCGCCTTTCTGGCTGACGAAGTAGCCACTTGGGCCAGCGTTGTCGAAGCTGCAGGCTTGCGCTAAAGCGCGGTTGCCAGAATGCGGGCTGTGGCTGTCATGCCACGGCCCGCATGTCGTTTCCAATAGGGAGGGGGAGAGATGATCCAGAACGCGCGCGCCGACATGGTTGCAGGACTGCTGATTTGCGCAGTTGGCATTGTCATCGCCATCTATGCCCATGGAAATTATCCAATGGGAACCTTGCGCCGTATGGGTCCGGGCATGTTCCCTGCCGGATTGGGTGCGGTCCTGTCCCTGCTTGGGATGGTGCTTGCGCTCAATAGCTGGCGCAGCTTGCGCGCCAATGCCAGCCATGACTGGCCGCCCGTCCAGTTTGAATTGCGCACAGCCGGCCTGACCGTGGCTGGCGTGGTGGCTTTTGCCTTATTGTTGCGCCCGATGGGTTTGATCCCTGCCGTGGTAGCTGTGGTGTGCATTTCCGCACTGTCCGATGCACGAAACAAGCCGCTTGGTATCGCGGTGTTGGCGCTTGTTCTGGTCGTGCTTGCCACGGTCATATTCAAGTTTGGCCTTGGCCTGTCCTTTGCCCTGATTGCGTGGAACTGGTCATGACCTTTTTTGACAACATCTTGCTGGGCCTGGAAACTGCGCTGTCGTTGAACAACCTGATGTGGTGTTTCGTCGGTGTGTTCATGGGCACGCTTCTGGGTGTTATCCCCGGAATTGGCGTTCTGGCAGCAATCTCGATGCTGTTTCCGCTTACCTTCCAGCTTGAACCGACAGCGGCGCTTATCATGCTGGCGGGCATTTGGTATGGCACCACCTATGGCGGCAGCACCGCGTCAATCCTTCTGAACGTGCCGGGCACCCCGTCAAGCGCCATTACCGCGCTGGACGGATACCCGATGGCACAGCAAGGCCGTGCAGGTGTTGCGCTGTTGATGACCACCTTTGCGTCCTTCTTTGGCGGTTCTGTCGGGATTATCCTGCTGATGGGGTTTTCTGGCACAATCAGCCAGATGGCGTTGCAGTTTTCATCAACCGAGTATTTCGCGCTTATGCTGCTGGGCCTCATTGCGGCATCAGGCATGTCCAACGGGGCGATGATCAAAGGGCTGATCATGGTGTGTCTGGGGGTTCTGTTCGGTCTGGTGGGGGCTGATATATATTCCGGTGCGCGGCGCTTTACCTTCGGGCTTGTCGAACTTGCAGATGGTATTGCACTGGTTGCCCTTGCGCTTGGGCTGTTCGGCATATCCGAGGTGATCGCAAGTGTCGGCAAGATCAGCGCAAAAGGGGTGGACCCGGACGCAGTGCGCTTCAAGGCGATGAAGCCCACGCGGGATGACATGCGCCGTTCATGGTTTCCAATGCTGCGCGGCTCTGCTGTTGGATCGTTTTTTGGAACCTTGCCCGGCACGGGGCCTTCGATTGCCGCGTTTATGTCATATGCCTTGGAACGGAGGGTCGCCAAGGAACCCGAACGCTTCGGGAAAGGGGCGATTGAAGGGATCATGGGGCCGGAATCAGCCAACAATGCAGCTGACCAGACCGCATTCATACCCACGCTTGCCCTTGGTATCCCCGGATCGGCCACAATGGCCCTGATGCTGGGGGCCCTGATGATCCACGGAATAGCACCCGGTCCGCAGCTGATGACAGAACAACCGGCGTTGTTCTGGGGGCTGGTCATGAGTTTCTGGATTGGAAACCTGCTTCTTCTGGTTCTGAATATCCCGCTGATCGGACTTTGGGTCCGCCTGCTGACGGTCCCCTATCAATGGCTATTCCCTGCTGTCCTGATGTTCGTCTGCATCGGCACCTACAGCGTCAATAACAGCAGCTTCGATGTGCTTCTGGTCGCCTTCTTCGGCGTTTTGGGTTATGCCTTGCGGTATCTGTCTTTTCCAGCTGCGCCGATGATACTCGGCTTCGTTCTAGGCCCCTTGATGGAGGAGCATTTCCGCCGTGCGATGCTGCTTGGTCGGGGCGATCCCATGACATTCCTTCAGCGTCCGATCAGCGCGACTGTTTTGTTCATCACACTCTGTCTGCTGATCTGGGGCGTCTATGTCGCAATGCGCAAACGTAGCGCACGACCCTAGCCAAGCCAGGAACCGGCACCTTCGCTTTCCGACTCCTCGGGCCGCGCCGCTTGCGTACAACTGCTTACCCAAACCGCGACAGGTCCATGTATAGCGTTCGGCAAGCGGGCGTCACGCGCGCCCTGAAGCCGTGCTGCAAGTCTCTTGCCGTTTCGGTAGAATTCTACGCGGAGCATAGTCTAGCCGGTAATCTCGCGGAATTCCGAAAAGGCAGGATCCTTGGATCGGTCGAATGATATCGAAGACCACCGCAGTCAGTTCGGCAACCAGAAACGAAATGATCAGTTCACAATGAGCCCTTATTGACCGCCAGAAAGTCGGTTGTATGCTTACATCGAGCAAAAAGTGGAGGTAAGGTTGACCCAAATTCAAGGCAGTAAGGATTGTGGCAATTCCCCGAAGAACCAGTTTGTTCAGGATGTCTCTGTCGCCATGGAATGTGGAGAAGCTATGCCGGAGGCATTCAGCGAGGATGTAACTTGGGAGCAACCTGCAACACAGCCTCCGTCGGGAAAGAATGCTCTTCTTGAGTATCTTGGGTCTCGGTCGAAACCCGCCTCAATTACAGTTCTGCACGCCATTTCGCACGGTAAGGTCGGTGCCGCGAACGGAGAAGTGACCTTGGCGAACGGGCATACTCGACGCTTCTGCTATGTCTTTGAGTTTACAAATACCAAGGCAAACTGCATTTCAGTTATCAAAAGCTATAGCTGATCAAGCCAATGGCAGCTTCGTCCCGCTGGGTTACACCTTGGCGTGGATGGAATGAACCGCCCGTTATCTGGACTATTTACATAGGCTTTCCCAGCGCTGGCAAAAGCCCATCGCAAGGCACGGGCCAAAAAAGCCGAACTCGCCAAGCTGGCAGACCAAACATGGACGGAAACTGCAAAGGCAGCAATCAAAGCGGGCGATACGCCCCCAAGATAGGCCGAAGGGTTGCGACATTGAACCCGCGCCCCATGTGCCCCGGCTGGTGGTGAATGATGGCACTATTGAACGGCGCGGGGCAATACTAGCCCAGCACCCGCGCGGCACGCTGCAAATGCGGGATGAATTGGCCGGATGGCTCGAAGGAATGCAGTGTTGTTCGGGCGGCGGCACTGGCTGCCCGTTTTTGCTGGAAGTTTTCGGGGGCAGGGGCTTCACGGTGGAACGATGAAACGCTGATGGAAGCGGCAATGGCGCGGCTGTTGACGCTCGACCTCATGTCGGATGACGCATGGGAAGTCCGCCCGAGGTTCATCCCCTTCAAGGGAAGGCGCGCGCGCCTTGATGGAGGACTTCCAGGCAGTGGTGCGCGACTGGGAAACTGGGGCACACGGGCTGATGCTGTCCTTTCTGGGTGAGCTTCCGGGCCTGTCCGCAACCACGATCTGCGCCACACCTTCGCCTCGCTGCTGGTCAGCATCGATCTGCCTTCGGCGGGAAAATGATCCCCCGGAGTGTTTGCTGCCCCTCCTTTGTCAGGTGAAGACGGCTTTGAGGGCTTCTTTCGTTTTCGTTCCGTAGCGGGCAATCCTCCGAGAGTTCTGCCCTTCGGAAAACCCGGCGTGCTTCATAGGCCCGCTTTTCAAATCCGCGGCCATCGCAGGCTTGCGCCAGTTTGCGACGGTTATAGGGGGGATGCCCAGTTCCCGGCTCCGTTGCGGGCGGGAAGCTTATGATCGCTGTGTTGCCGCTTCTACGGCGTGCGTGGCCGTGCCATTTTCGGGACGAACCGGGGCGTTGCGGCATTAATTTCAGCGGTGTCGATTGACCGAAAGATTATAGAACACAGGCATATGGAACGAAATCCGCTTTGGCGCGTTCGTATGTGAATGTGTTTGTCAGGAGAATGAAGAATGAAACCCCTTATCTTGCTGATCTGCCTGTCTACGCTTGCCGCATGCGCAACGGTTGATGGTGCGGGTCGTGATATGCAAAGTGCAGGCCAAGCCATCAGCCAGGAGGCCCGACAGGCGCAATCCGGCATGTAAGGCTTGGTTCATGGTGTGTGGCTGCGCGGCGCATATCGCGGCAGTTCCAGAACCAGTGATCAATGATGGTGCGGGTGGAGGGACTTGAACCCCCACGCCTTGCGGCGCCAGAACCTAAATCTGGTGCGTCTGCCAATTTCGCCACACCCGCGTCGCGCATTCCCTACCAAAAGAAAAAAGCGGATGCGAGGGCTATTTCATCAATATGCCGCCTGAAATAGGGATTCTTGCAAGGAAAATTGCACGGTGACAGCCGGCGGCTGCGTCCAAGCGCCTTATCTGCCCGCGAGCCTGCGTTTGGTTCTTCCAAAGATGGCCTGATACCAAAGAAAAACGGCGCAAGACCCTGTCTTGCGCCGTTTTTGTCAGGGACATGACGGCCCGCTATTCCGCCGGAACGGCATCCGCTTCGTAGCTGAGGGGCTGGGCCAGATGCACCAGCATTTCCTTCGGGCAGACCTGCACGAAATGCGCCTTTTCACGGTCCCAGTTGCGCAGGATTTCCAACGCGCGCTGCGATTCCGTTTCCTTGGCATGCATTTCAATCAGCCCTTTCAGTTGATCTTCCCAATGATCCACCGTCACTGGACAGGTCACCAGCGATTCCATGTTGATCAGCTCTGGCGCCATGCCGTCGGGGTCATAGAGATAGGCCATGCCCCCCGTCATGCCCGCACCGAAATTGGCGCCGATGCTGCCAAGGATAACCGCCACACCGCCGGTCATATACTCGCACCCGTTCGACCCGCAGCCCTCGATCACGACTTTTGCACCGGAGTTGCGCACGGCGAAACGTTCGCCCGCGCGGCCTGCTGCAAACAAATGGCCATCGGTTGCGCCATACAGGACGGTGTTGCCGATAATCGTGTTGTCATGCGCGATCAACGGCGATGACATGCGCGGACGCACCACCACCAACCCGCCCGACAGGCCCTTGCCGACATAGTCATTGGCATCGCCAAACACTTCGATCTTCAAGCCGGGCGCAGCAAACGCCCCAAGCGACTGACCCGCACTGCCCGCCAGTTTGACAGTCAGGTGGTCGGGCTGCAAGTTGTTGCGCATTCCAAACCGTTTGACAATATGGCTGGACGCGCGCGTCCCAACAGTGCGGTGGGTGTTTTCCACCGCATAGGAAAGTTGCATCTTTTCACCATCTTCAAAGAAGCGCGCGGCATCGCGGATGATTTCGGCATCCAGCGTGTCGGGCACTGCGTTGCGCGGCTTGTCGCGGTCATAGCGGATGTGTTCGGACCCGTCGACGGTCAGCAATAGCGGGTTCAGGTCCAGATCATCCAGATGCGCCGCGCCACGGCTGACCTGCGCCAGCAGATCGGCACGGCCAATCACTTCATCCATGGACCGCGCGCCGATGCTGGCCAGAATTTCACGCACTTCCTGCGCATAGAAGGTGATCAGGTTCACCACCTTGTCGGCATTGCCGGTGAATTTCGCGCGCAGGCGTTCATCTTGCGTGCAAACCCCCACAGGGCAGGTGTTGGACTGGCACTGGCGCACCATGATGCAGCCCATGGCAATCAGTGCCGCTGTGCCAATGCCGTATTCTTCGGCCCCCATCATGGCGGCCATGACAATATCACGCCCTGTGCGTAGCCCGCCATCCGTGCGCAATGTCACGCGTTCGCGCAGCTTGTTCATGGCAAGCACCTGATGCGCTTCGGTCAGGCCCATTTCCCATGGCAGGCCCGCATATTTGATGGATGTCGCGGGGCTGGCGCCCGTGCCACCGTTATGGCCTGAAATCAGGATGATATCGGCCTTGGCCTTGGCGACACCGGCCGCGATTGTCCCCACACCCGATGATGCCACCAGTTTGACAGTGACCTTCACACGCGGGTTGATCTGTTTCAGGTCATAGATCAGCTGCGCCAGATCCTCGATCGAATAGATGTCGTGATGGGGGGGCGGGGAAATCAGCGTCACACCGGGGGTGGAGTGGCGCAGACGGGCAATCAGCTTGGTCACTTTCATGCCCGGAAGCTGGCCGCCTTCGCCCGGTTTGGCGCCCTGCGCGACCTTGATTTCCAGTTCTTCACAGGCGTTCAGGTATTCGGCGGTCACGCCGAACCGGCCAGACGCCACCTGTTTGATCTTGGCGCAGGGGTTGTCGCCATTGGGCAACGGGTGGGCGTGTGCCGGGTCTTCGCCACCTTCGCCGCTGTCGGATTTCGCGCCAATGCGGTTCATCGCAATATTCAGCGTCATATGCGCTTCGGGGCTAAGTGCGCCCAGCGACATGCCCGGTGTGACAAAGCGTTTGCGGATCGCTGTTATGCTTTCCACTTCTTCGATCGGGATGGCCTTGCCCAGTGGTTTGATGTCCAGCAAATCCCGCAGGTGGATGGGCGGGTTGGCCTGCATGGCAGTGCTGTATTGTTTCCACAGCGCATAGCTGGACTGGTTGCAGGCCTGCTGCAACAGGTGCATTGTCTGCGCTTCCCACGCATGCTTTTCGCCCGAACGCCGCGCCTTGTAGAACCCGCCGATGGGCAGAACATCCTGCCCGCCGCGCCAGCCCTTGGCATGCACTTCTTCCAGTTTCATCTGGATACCATGCAGGCCGATGCCGGAAATGCGGCTGTGCATGCCGGGGAAATATTCCGCGCACAACGCACGCGACAGGCCCACAGCTTCGAAATTCAGGCCCCCGCGATATGACGAAATCACCGAAATGCCCATTTTGGACATGATTTTCAGCAAGCCCGCATCAATCGCGGCACGGTAGCGGCGCATCGCATCAACAAGCGTGCCGTCAATCAACCCGCGGTCAATGCGGTCGGCAATGGTTTCCTGCGCCAGATAGGCGTTGACGGTGGTTGCCCCGCAGCCGATCAGCACCGCGAAATAATGCGGGTCAATGCATTCGGCGGCACGCACATTCAGCGAACAGAAGGTGCGCAGCCCTTTGCGCGTCAGCCAGCCATGCACGGCACTTGTTGCCAGAATCATGGGCATGGCCACCTTGTCCGGCCCCTGATGTTCATCTGTCAGCACCAGATGGCCTGCGCCCGAACGCACGGCATCTTCTGCCTCGGCGCGGATACGCGCCAGCCCGTCGCGCAGCGCATCTTCATTCGCGTCCACGGGGAAGGTGCAGTCGATAAACGCGACCTGATCGCCGAATTCGCGCACCATCTCGTCGAATTCGCCATTGGCTACAAAGGGGCTTTCCAGAACCAGAATTTCGGTCTGGCTGCTGTCTTCGTCCAGCACGTTGCGCAGGTTGCCAAAGCGGGTTTTCAGCGACATGACGCGGAATTCGCGCAAACTGTCGATGGCCGGGTTCGTCACCTGAGAAAAGTTCTGGCGGAAGTAATGCGACAGCGGGCGATAAACCTGTGACAGCACCGCAGACGGCGTGTCATCGCCCATGGATGCAATCATTTCCTTGCCATCTTCGGCCATGGGGGCCAGAACCTGCTCCACCTCCTCGATGCTGTAGCCTGCGGCCACCTGACGCTTGCGCAGTTCTGCGGCATCCAGCTTGCGGGTTTCGGGCACGTCGCGCAGCTTGTCATTCAGGTCGACAATCTTGTCGTTCCAGTCGCCAAAGGGCTGCGCGCCCGCCAGTTTGTTCTTGATTTCAGTGTCATGATACAGCCTGCCTTCGACCATATCGACGGCAATCATCTGGCCTGGGCCAAGCGCGCCTTTTTCACGGACATTCAATTCATCCACGACAACCATGCCCGCCTCGGACCCGGCAATCAGCAACCCGTCGCCTGTCACCACATAGCGCATGGGGCGCAGGCCGTTGCGGTCCAGACCGGCGCAAACCCAGCGCCCGTCCGTCATGGCCAGGGCTGCAGGGCCGTCCCAGGGTTCCATCACGGAATTGCAGTAGGAATACATGTCGCGCCATGCCTTGGGCATTTCCACGGCCTGTTTGGACCATGCTTCAGGCACCAGCATTGTTTTTGCCATGGGCGCATTGCGCCCCGCGCGCACCAGCACTTCGAACACGGAATCCAGCGCGGCGGAATCGGACGCGCCGGCGGCAACGATCGGCTTGATATCTTCGGCCATGTCACCAAACGCCGATGATGCCATGCGGATTTCGTGGCTTTTCAGCCAGTTCAGGTTCCCTTTCAGCGTGTTGATTTCGCCGTTATGGGCCAGCATGCGGAAGGGCTGCGCCAGCCACCATTGCGGGAAGGTATTGGTGGAATAGCGCTGATGATAGATGGCGAAGGCAGATTCAAAACGCTCGTCCTTCAGGTCGGGATAGAATTCCGCGACTTGCTCCGCCAGCATCATACCCTTGTAGATGATCGACCGGCACGACAGCGAACAGATATAGAAACCCGCAATCCCTGCGGCGGTGACCGCTTTTTCGATGCGGCGGCGGATGACATACAATTCGCGCTCGAATGTTTCTTCATCCGTGCCCTTGGAATTGCGGATCAGGATCTGCTCAATCTCGGGGCGGGTTGCGTTGGCCTTGTCGCCCAGAACGCTGACGGTTACCGGCACATGGCGCCAGCCGTAAATCGCATAGCCCATGCGCAGAACTTCGGTTTCGACAATCGTGCGGGAACGTTCCTGCGCCGCAAAATCCGTGCGCGGCAAGAACACCTGCCCCACTGCCACCAACTGGTCGACCATGGGTTCATGGCCGGTGCGCCGGATCTTGTCATAGAAGAAATTGACAGGGATCTGGACGTGAATGCCTGCGCCGTCGCCGGTTTTTCCATCGGCATCTACAGCGCCACGGTGCCAGATGGCCTTCAGCGCGTCGATCCCGTTTTCAACCACCTTGCGCGACGGTTTGCCGTCCAGCGACACCACCAGACCCACACCGCAGGACGAATGTTCATCTTCGGGTTTATACAGGCCATATTCTGCGACAAAGGCACGGCGGGCTTCTTCACGGGCGGCCCATGCGTCATCATATTGCGTCATGTCAGGTTCCTTTGATCGGAATGCGGTTATTCGGCAGCGACCTGTGCGGGTGCCGAAAGATAATTCAGAATGGATTGCGCAGCTTCACGCCCGTCACGAATGGCCCAGACCACCAGACTGGCCCCGCGCACAATGTCGCCCACGGCCCATACACCGGGCATGTCGGTTTCATGCGTGTTGAATTTCGCGCGCACTGTGCCCCAGCGGGTCACCGGCAGGTCGGGCACCCCCCACAGCGTTGGCAGGTCTTCAGGTTCAAAACCCAGCGCCATGATCACCATATCGGCCGTTTCGGTGTAATCGGCGCCCTCGATCACCTCTGGGGAACGGCGGCCGGTTGCATCGGGCTGGCCCAGACGCATTTTCTGGACGCGCACACCTGTCACGCTGCCATCTTCGCCAGTGACAAACCCGGCAGGCGCGGCCAGCCAGACAAATTCGACACCTTCTTCTTCGGCATTCTGGGTTTCGCGGCGCGAACCGGGCATGTTTTCACGGTCACGACGATACAGGCATTTCACCGATGTCGCGCCTTGGCGGATGGCGGTGCGCACACAATCCATGGCCGTGTCCCCCCCGCCAATGACGACAACACGCTTGCCGCGCGCGTCCAGTGCGCCGGAATCAAATTCCGCAACATCATCGCCAAAGCTTTTGCGGTTAGAGGCCGTCAGAAAATCCAGCGCCTTCAGAACGCCGGTGGCAGTGGCATTGGGTGTGTTCAGGTCGCGTGCCTTGTAAACGCCTGTTGCAATCAGCACGGCATCATGTTTGCCGCGAATGGCATCAAAGCTGATATCTTCGCCGACATTGCAGTTCAGCACAAATTCAACGCCGCCCTGTTCCAGCTGTTCAATGCGCTGCATCACGACAGGCTTTTCCAGCTTGAAGCCCGGAATGCCATAGGTCATCAGCCCGCCGGCGCGGTCATAGCGATCATAAACTGTCACTTGCACACCCGCGCGGCGCAGCACATCCGCTGCAGCCAGACCGCCGGGACCGGCGCCGATAATGCCAACGGATTCAGCGCGCTCGGTGCTGGCAACAACCGGCTTCACCCAACCTTCCTGCCAGGCCAGATCGGTCAGGTATTTTTCAACCGCGCCAATGGTCACTGTGCCATGGCCGGATTGTTCGATCACGCAATTGCCTTCGCACAAGCGGTCCTGCGGGCAAATGCGCCCGCAGATTTCGGGGAAGGTATTTGTGGCCTGTGACACTTCATAGGCTTCCTGCAGCCGCCCTTGGGCCGTCAGCATCAGCCAGTCGGGAATGTTGTTGTGCAACGGGCAGTGGCTTTGGCAATAGGGCACGCCACACTGGCTGCAGCGTCCTGCTTGCTCTGCTGCCTTTTCGGCGGCAAACTCGCGGTAGATTTCACCGAAATCTTCGGTCCGCAAATCCGCCGGGCGCTTGGGGGGTGTCTCGCGCTCGACGGTCACGAAACGGAGCATTTGCTGCTTGGCCATGGCTGATCCTCCAGAATTCAGAATTTGTGTCTTAGCCAAGGTCGAAACCAAAGAAAAGTCACTAGTGCTGACCTAAATAGATTATTTTTGGGCCGCTTGGCAAGAAATAGTCATTTTATTGCGAATTTTAGGTCATAAGTATTGCCATATATATCTATTTGCGCGCAGCCTCCATTCGGATAGCTTGCCGAAAAATACCGGGGACATCATGACGTTTTTTCATATTTTCCTGCTTGCGATGATACAGGGCATAACCGAATTCCTGCCCGTATCATCGTCAGGCCATCTGATTTTGCTGCCTGCGCTGACGTCACTGGACGATCAGGGACTGGTTCTTGATGTTGCGGTCCATGTCGGCACCTTGTTTGCTGTGTGCTGGTATTTCCGCGCGGATGTGGGGCTGGCGCTGCGCGGTGTGCCGAACCTGCTGCGCGGGGACCTGCATGACCGTGGCGGGTTTCTGGCCTTCTGTCTGGTGATTGCCACGGTTCCCGTCATCATTGCGGGGCTGATTTTCAAGATACTGGGCATCGTGGACATGCTGCGCAGTGTCGCGGTGATTGGCTGGGCGATGATTCTTTTTGGTATTGTCCTTTATGTGACGGACAAGATGGGCAAGCAAACCCGCGTTGCACAGGAATGGACCATGAAACACGCCCTTGTTCTGGGGCTGTGGCAGGCGGTCGCGCTTATTCCGGGCACATCGCGTTCAGGGATCGTCATTTCGGGGGCGCGCGCGCTGGGCTATTCGCGCCATGATGCCGCGAAACTGTCCATGCTGATGTCGATTCCCACCATCATTGCGTCCGGCACGCTTATGGGGCTGGATGTGGTGCGTTTGGCGGACTGGACCGCCGCGAAGGACGGGGCCATCGCAGCGGTAATTTCGTTCTTTGCGGCATGGGTCGCGCTGGTCTTCATGATGAAGCTTTTGCGCACCGTCAGTTTCACGCCATATGTGGTTTACCGACTGGTCCTTGGCGCCATCTTGCTGGTCATCGCTTACAGCTGATCGCCCGCACCATCGCGTGGCTTGATCGATGCGGTGACATAATTCACCGACAGGTCGCGTTCGGAAATGGACCAGTCCCAGCGCAGCTTGTCAAAAACAAAACCCTTGCGGTCCACCGGGTCAAAGCCTGCATTGCGCAACAGGTCATACAGTTCATCGGGGGTGATGAATTTGGACCATTCATGCGTGCCCTTGGGCAGCCAGCGCATGACATATTCCGCACCGATAATCGCCATGACATAACTTTTGGGGTTCCGGTTCAGCGTGGAACACACCATCAACCCGCCCGGTTTCAGCAAGTGCTGGCACGCGGTCAGATACGCCAGCGGGTCAGCGACATGTTCGACCACTTCCATATTCAGCACGATGTCGAACTGTTCGCCGGCGTCTACCATGGCTTCGGCGGTGGTGTGGCGGTAGTCGATAGTCAACCCCTGCTGTTCGGCGTGTATTTGCGCCACGGGAATATTGCGCGCGGCCGCGTCAGCGCCCACAACCTCGGCGCCAAGCCGCGCCATGGGTTCCGACAGCAACCCGCCCCCGCAGCCGATATCCAGCAAACGCAAACCTGCAAATGGCAGGGGCGCAGACATGTCGCGCCCGAATTCCGCCGCGATCTGGCGGGTGATATAATCCAGTCTGCAGGGGTTGAGCATGTGAAGGGGCTTGAACTTGCCATGCGGGTCCCACCACTCGGCGGCCATTGCTTCGAATTTGGCGACCTCGGCGGGGTCGATTGTTGATATGGTCATGCGCACTCCGGTTTTTTCGTCTATGGCATATGGCAGTAAGCTGTTTACAGGTATATAGTCCGTCTTATGGATAAGTCTGCCGGACATGACACCGCAGTATCGGCTCTTTACCCGATACCAGAACCTTTCGACCAGCGCATGCTTGATGTCGGGCATGGGCATCAGGTCTATGTCGAACAATGCGGCAGCCCTGATGGTATTCCGGTTGTTGTGTTGCATGGTGGCCCGGGCGGCGGGTGCAGCCCCGCGATGCGGCGCTTTTTCGACCCGAAGGCCTATCGCACGATCCTGTTCGACCAGCGCGGGTGCGGGCGGTCGAAACCTGCTGCCTGCATTGACCATAATACCACCCAACACCTGATTGCCGATATCGAGCTTATTCGCCAGACACTTGGGATTCAGCGTTGGGTGGTCTTCGGTGGCAGTTGGGGGGCGACACTTGCGCTGGCTTATGCGCAGGCCCATCCCGACAGGGCCGCATATCTGGTGTTGCGCGGGGTGTTCACGGGCACCAAGGCCGAACTCGACTGGTTTTACGGTGGCGGGGCAGGGCGGTTTTTCCCTGAACTTTGGGCGCAATTCACGCGCCTTGTGCCGGAAGATGAACAGCATGACCTGATCGAAGCCTATGGCAAGCGGCTGTTCAGTGGCGACCGCCAGCTTGAAGACCGTTTCGCGCGCAGCTGGACGCGTTGGGAAAACGCGCTCGCCTCTATTGAAACGCGCGGGCTTGGCAGTGCGGACGCCCCAAGCACATATGCGCGCGCCTTTGCGCGGCTGGAAAACCATTATTTCCGCAACGGGTGCTTTCTGGGCGGGGACCGCGCCCTGATGAACGGGCTTGAGCGCATGCGCCATATTCCCGGCACCATCGTGCAGGGGCGCTATGACATGATCTGCCCGCCAAGCACGGCATGGGACCTGCATGCGGCGTGGGGCATGTCGCGGCTGGAAATGGTGCCAGTGGCCGGACATGCATTGTCTGAGCCGGGAATTAGCGCCGAACTGTTGCGCGTGATGAACCACCTGCGCAGCGACGCGCACAGGCTGAACCTTTAGCGCTTGCGTTTTCGGCGGCACCCCCCTATATGACTGCCAACAGCGGCGCCTGTGAAGGCCCACCGGAAAAACCAACGGGCCGCGCGGCCCGTTTTTTTATTTCGCCCCCCAGGAGGGCTGCATGAGCGACCTGATCGCCAAAACCACATTGGACCAGCGTGTTGCTGCCATCGTCGCCCCCGTCATCGAAGGGCTGGGGTTTGAACTGGTGCGTCTGCGCGTGATGTCGGGCAAAACCCGCACGCTGCAAATCATGGCTGACCGTCCCGAAGGCGGGATAGAAGTTGAAGATTGCGCCAGAATTTCAACGGCGGTTTCCGCGGTTCTTGATGTCGAAGACCCCTTGGAAGATGCCTACACGCTGGAAGTGTCCAGCCCCGGCATTGACCGCCCCCTGACCCGCCTGAAGGATTTTGACGTCTGGAACGGCTATGAAGCGCGGGTGGAAACCACGGAACTGATTGACGGGCGCCGCCGCTTCAGGGGCATTCTGGCCGGTATTGACGGCGAAGAAGTCCTGATCGAAATCGAAGAAAACGGCGAAGCCCTGACCATTGGCCTGCAATTTGACTGGCTGTCGGATGCCAAGCTTGTGCTGACAGATGAATTGATCGCTGAAATGCTGCGCACACGCAAAGACAGTGGTGCCATTGACGAAAGCAAGTTTGACCAGATTGAAACGGACGCGCCCGACATTGGTGCGGACCAAGAGGAGCACTGAGACATGGCAATCACCTCTGCCAACCAGCTTGAACTTCTGCAAACCGCCGAAGCCGTGGCCCGCGAAAAAATGATCGACCCCGAACTGGTCGTTCAGGCGATGGAAGACAGCCTCGCACGGGCGGCCAAGTCGCGCTACGGCGCAGATATGGATATTCGCGTCCATATTGATCGCAAGACAGGGGTTGCCACCTTCAGCCGCGTGCGCACCGTCGTTGCGGATGAAGACTTGGAAAACCACCATGCGCAACTGACCGTTGCCCAAGCCGCGCCTTATCTGGATGACCCCAAGATTGGCGATGAAATCAGCGACCAGGTGCCGCCAGTGGAACTGGGCCGCATTGCCGCGCAATCCGCCAAGCAGGTGATCTTGCAAAAGGTGCGCGAAGCCGAACGTGACCGCCAGTACGAGGAATTCAAGGACCGCGCAGGCACCATTCTGAACGGTGTTGTGAAGCGCGAAGAATACGGCAACCTTGTTATCGACATTGGCCGGGGCGAAGCGGTGCTGCGCCGCAATGAAAAGATTGGCCGCGAAAGCTACCGCAACGGCGACCGCATCCGTTGCTATGTCAAGGATGTGCGCCGCGAAGCGCGCGGGCCGCAAATCTTCCTGTCGCGCACAGCGCCGGAATTCATGGCCGAACTGTTCAAGATGGAAGTGCCCGAAATTTACGATGGCATCATCGAGATCAAGGCCGTGGCCCGTGACCCCGGGTCGCGTGCCAAGATTGGCGTTATCAGCCATGATTCGGGCATTGACCCGGTGGGTGCCTGTGTAGGTATGCGCGGCAGCCGTGTTCAGGCCGTGGTGAATGAACTTCAGGGCGAGAAGATCGACATTATCCCCTGGACCGAAGATCAGGCGACATTCCTTGTCAACGCGCTGCAACCCGCAGAAGTCAGCAAGGTCGTCATCGATGATGACGCCGGCAAGATTGAAGTTGTTGTCCCTGACGAACAATTGTCACTGGCCATTGGCCGGCGCGGGCAGAATGTGCGCCTTGCCAGCCAGTTGACTGGGCTTGATATTGATATCGTCACGGAATCCGATGATTCGGCACGCCGCCAGGCAGAATTCGCGGAACGCACGCGCCTGTTCATGGAAGAACTGGACATCGACGAAATGATGGCCCAGCTTCTGGTCGCGGAAGAGTTCAGCTCGCTTGAAGAAGTGGCCTATGTGGATCTGGACGAATTGCTGGCGATTGACGGGTTCGACGAAGATACCGCGCAGGAACTGCAAACCCGTGCCCGCGAAAAGTTGGAAGCGATTGCCACAGCCGCGCTGGAAAACGCCCGCGCGCTGGGCGTTGATGACAGCCTGATCGGATTTGAAGGTCTGACCCCGCAAATGGTCGAGGCCCTTGCCAAAGACGGCATCAAGACGCTGGAAGATTTTGCGACTTGCGCCGACTGGGAACTGGCTGGCGGCTGGACAACTGTGGACGGGACCCGCGTCAAGGATGAAGGTCTGCTGGAAAGCTTTGACATGAGTTTGGAAGAAGCGCAGCATCTCATCATGACCGCTCGGGTCATGCTGGGCTGGGTTGACCCGTCCGAACTGGACGCCGATGCAGAAGACGCGGAACCGGCGGATCAGGAAGACTGAGCAGGGACAAGCAGGCATGGCCCGCGGCGGCAAGAAAACGGAACAGGACGGGCCGGAACGGCGCTGTATCGCCACCGGCCAGTCACAACCGGCCAGCGGGCTTGTGCGCTTTGTTGTCGGCCCGGACAGCCAGATTGTGCCTGATCTGGCGGCAAAACTGCCGGGGCGCGGAATATGGGTCAGCGCGGAGCGTGATGCACTGGCGCGGGCAGAGGCCAAGAAACTGTTTTCGCGCGCGGCGCGGCAACAGGTCACCGTGCCGGAAGGTTTGGTCGATCTGGTTGAACAGCTTGTCGCGAAGCGGGTGCTGGAATTGCTGTCACTGGCGCGCAAGGGCGGGCTGGCGGTGGCGGGATATGAAAAATGCCGCGATCTGGCACTGAAAGACCAGATGTATGTGTTGATCCAGGCAAGTGACGGATCGACGCGCGGAAAGACAAAATTACGCCCCCCCGACGGGGAGAACAGCTATATTGGGTGCCTGAATGCACAAGAATTGGGTTTTGCATTTGGGCGGGAACATGTGATACATGCCGCGCTTCGCTCTGGTGGACTGAGCAAAGCTGTTGTACAGGAAGCGGCAAGACTGGCCGGACTGCGCAAGGTAATCGGCGGAACGACCGCCGGAGAGGACAAGACGAACGCATGAGCGATACTGACGGAAAAAAACCACTCGGACTTGGCAGCAAAGGCGGCCAGGTGAAGCAGAGCTTCAGCCATGGGCGCACCAAATCTGTGGTGGTCGAAAAGAAGCGCAAGCGTGTTGTGGTGCCGAAACCCGGAACGCCGGGAAGCGCGCAAGCCTCTGGCGGCGCCGCGCCGCGTCCTGATCCCGCCAGACGCCCGGCCGGTATTTCTGATGCGGAAATGGAACGTCGCCTGAAGGCGCTGGCCGCAACCAAATCCCGCGAGGTCGAAGATGCGGCCATTCGCGCCGCCGAGGAACTGGCGCGCGAAGAAGACCGCCAGCGCCGCCGCGACGAAGCCGAAGCGCGTGAACGTGAAGAACGCGAACGCGAAGACGCCCTGCGCGCAAAAGCCGACGAAGAAGCCCGCGCCCGCGCGGAAGCCGAAATCCACGAGGAACGCAAGGCCGCCGCCGCTGCAGAAGCCGCAAAGCCCGCCGCTGCGCCAACAGCGCCCGAAGCGCCGTTGTCTGAACGCGCGCGCCCTGTGTCCACAGATGCCCGCAAGGCCCCCAAGCGCCCTGATGATGACCGTCAGGCCCGCGCTGCGAAGCCGCGCGACGATGCAGGCCGCCGGTCCGGCAAGCTGACATTGAAAGACGCGCTTTCCGGCGAAGGCGGGCGCCAGCGGTCCATGGCTGCGATGAAACGCAAGCAGGAACGCGCCCGCCAGAAGGCCATGGGCCAGTCCCAAAGCCGCGAGAAAGTCGTGCGCGAAGTGCAGTTGCCCGAAACCATTGTGGTTCAGGAACTGGCAAACCGCATGGCCGAACGTGTGGCAGATGTGGTCAAGTCGCTGATGAAAATGGGCGTCATGGCGACCATGAACCAGTCGATTGATGCAGATACAGCAGAATTGCTGATCGAGGAATTCGGCCACAAAGTGGTGCGCGTGTCCGACTCGGATGTCGAGCAAGTGATCGATCAGGTGCAGGACGCCCCCGAATTGCTGCAACCACGCCCGCCGATCATCACGATCATGGGCCATGTGGACCACGGCAAGACCAGCCTTCTGGACGCGCTGCGCAAAACCAATGTGGTTTCTGGCGAAGCGGGCGGCATTACCCAGCATATCGGGGCTTATCAGGTTACAACCGAATCAGGCGCGGTGCTCAGCTTTCTGGACACCCCAGGCCACGCGGCGTTTACCAGCATGCGGGCGCGCGGTGCGAATGTAACCGATATTGTGGTTCTGGTTGTTGCCGCCGATGATTCGGTCATGCCCCAAACGATCGAAGCCATCAACCACGCCAAAGCGGCCAAGGTGCCGATGATTGTCGCAATCAACAAATGTGACAGGCCCGCTGCGGACCCCAACAAGGTGCGCACCGGATTGTTGCAGCACGAAGTTGTCGTCGAAGCGATGTCGGGCGATGTGCAGGATGTCGAAGTGTCGGCGCTGACGGGTATGGGGCTGGATTCCTTGCTGGAAGCCATCGCCCTGCAGGCTGAAATACTGGAACTGAAGGCGAACCCCGATCGCGCGGCCATGGGCGCAGTGATCGAGGCACAGCTTGATGTGGGCCGTGGTCCTGTTGCGACTGTTCTGGTGCAGAACGGCACATTGCGTCAGGGCGATATTTTCGTCGTGGGCGAACAATGGGGCAAAGTGCGCGCGCTGGTCAACGACAAGGGCGAACGTGTCAAGGAAGCAGGCCCTTCGGTCCCTGTCGAAGTGTTGGGCCTGAACGGCACACCGGAAGCAGGCGATGTGCTGAACGTCGTCGAAACCGAAGCGCAGGCCCGCGAGATTGCGGATTACCGCCAGCAAGCCGCCAAGGACAAACGCGCCGCGGCAGGGGCTGCCACCACGCTGGAACAGCTTATGGCCAAGGCCAAGGCCGACAAGGACATTTCGGAACTGCCTGTATTGCTGAAAGCAGATGTTCAGGGGTCCGCCGAAGCGATTGTTCAGGCCCTTGAAAAAATTGGCAATGACGAAGTGCGCGTGCGTGTTCTGCATTATGGTGTGGGCGCGATCACCGATACTGATGTCGGGCTTGCCGAAGCATCGGGTGCGCCGATTATCGGGTTCAATGTGCGGGCAAATGCGTCTGCGCGGCAATCGGCCAACCAGAAAGGTGTCGAGTTGCGCTATTACTCGATCATCTATGATCTTGTGGACGACATCAAGGCGGCCGCATCTGGCCTGCTGTCTGCCGAAGTGCGCGAGAATTTCATCGGTTACGCCGAAATCCGCGATGTGTTCAAGGTGTCCAGTGTCGGCAAGGTTGCGGGCTGTCTGGTGACCGAAGGTGTAGCGCGGCGTTCTGCCGGTGTGCGCCTGCTGCGCGACAACGTGGTTATCCACGAAGGCACGCTTAAGACGCTCAAGCGGTTCAAGGATGAAGTCAAGGAAGTCCAGTCCGGTCAGGAATGCGGCATGGCCTTTGAAAACTATGATGATATCCGCGTGAAGGACGTGATCGAGATTTTCGAGCGCGAGGAAGTCGAGCGTTCCTTGAGCTAAGTCGCGCCTGCGCTTTTCCGCGCCTGGTTTCAAATACCGCAAGTCCTTGTAAGTGGCTTGCGGTATTTTCGTATCTGAAGCGCAGCTATTCGCCTTGTCCAACATGCAAAACGGCCTATCTCCACAAACGTGGCTGCATGTGACGCGGCTTTTCTTTCCCTCTCTTTTGATCATGCTGACAGCTACCGGAGAATGCCGTGACCGTCCCCTTTGCCCCCGCACCTGTTGATGTCCGGTCCCAAAGCCGATACCCCCGACAGGCCGCAGGCGATCATCAACCAAACAGCGAGGGCGCGGTGCTGGAACAGGGCTTCATACCAGATGCAAGCAATTCGCGGGCCTTTCGTGACGCGTTGGGTCAGTTTGCCACGGGCATAACACTGGTGACGATTGCCAGCGAAAGCGGCCCCATGGGATTTGTTGCCAACAGCTTTTCAGGCTTGTCGCTTGATCCGCCCCTGGTTCTGTGGTCGCCCGCGCGGTCGTCCAGCCGTTTCGGGCATTTTGCGAATGCGGCGCATTTTTCCGTCCATATTCTGCGCGATGACGCGAAAGACTGGATTGCGCGCTTTGGCCGGCTTGGCGCGGGGTTTGACGGGGTGCCGCATGTGTTCACACCCGAAGGAACCCCGGTTCTGAACGGGGCACTGGCGCGGCTCGATTGCGCGTTGCATGATACGCATGATGGCGGTGATCATCTGATCATTGTGGGGCGTGTGCTGCGGTGCCACAGCAACGCGGGCCAGCCGCTGGTGTTCAGCCAAGGCAAGTATGGGCGCTTTCAGCAGCAGCCGTGACGCTGCGGTTGTGCGCAGCCGGTAAACCGCTGTTCGCGGGTTCAACTCACGGCCGCTGGCGTTGTGCGAATCATCGGCCAACACAGGTCGCGCTTCACCGGCTTTCGGGCGGGGCAGGGCGCGCGCTATCTGGCGGGCTTCGGGCAAAGCTGGCCAACCTTGCTGGCCCGCAATTTGGATACGCCAAAACGAAAACCGCCCCCCGCAGGAACGGGGGGCGGTTTTTCAGTACACCAGCGCTGTAAGATCAGCCCTGACGTGCCTTGAATTTTTTCTGTGTCTTGTTGATAACATACACACGGCCCTTGCGGCGCACGATTTGACAATCGCGGTGGCGCTGCTTGAGCGACCGGAGCGAGTTTCTGACCTTCATGGCCTTCTCCTTATCGCGGCGCGCTTGCGCCATTGGGTTGTCCTGCAGACTGCAGGGGTTAATGGTGGGCACGACAAGGTTCGAACTTGTGACCCCTACGATGTCAACGTAGTGCTCTACCACTGAGCTACGCGCCCTGACTGGCCAACCAACATACGCCCCAAACAAAAGGGACGCGGGGTAGAACCGCGTCAATTGCCGCCCGTATAGAAAGAATCGCTGGCATGATCAAGGGCTTTCGAAAGCAAGATCATTCGCGCTATAGTTATTTTCTGAAACATGGCCGGACATATGAACGCTTTTGATTTTTTCCCAGCACGAGTAGCGACAAGCGCGGTGGTTTTCGCATCACCCCATAGCGGACGAATCTATGCGCCCGAGTTTCTGAAGGCGTCTGTGCTTGATGAAACGGCACTTCGATCTTCCGAGGATGCCTATGTCGATCTGTTCTTGCAAGATGCGCCGGACCATGGCGCGCCGGTTTTGCTGGGTGGTGTGCCGCGCGCCTATGTCGATTATAACCGCGCGGCAACGGAACTGGACCCCGCGCTTATTGCAGATGTGCCCAAGGCCACGCTGAACCCGCGCGTCATGTCGGGTTTGGGTGTCATTCCCCGCGTTGTCGCGGGGTCGCGGGCCATCTATGCAGGCAAGATCACCAGAACCGAAGCCGACACCCGCCTGACCCGTTTCTGGCACCCCTATCATGAACGGCTTGCATCCGTGATGGACCAGCAGCGCCGGCAGTTCGGGCGCGCGATATTGTTCGACATGCATTCCATGCCCCGCGATGCAACCAGCCACGACCGCCGATTCGCAGGCAGACGCCCGGACATTGTGCTGGGCGACCGATTCGGCGCTGCATGTTCCGGCCCCATCAGCGATGCGGCCGAAGCCGTCTTTTCGGCGGCCGGGTTGCGTGTGGCGCGCAATGCCCCGTTCGCCGGGGCGTATATTACGCAGCGCTATGGCAGCCCGTCCACCGGGCAACATGTCGTTCAGGTGGAAATTGACCGCGGCCTGTATCTGGATGAACGCACCGTCACGCCAAACCGGGATTTCAACAGCTTTGCCAGGGTAATGGCGCGGATCGTCAAGGAACTTGCCGATATCGGGCGCGACAGCAACCAGACCATCGCGCTGGCCGCGGAATAGCCGTCTACCTTTGGCGCCCCATTGTCGTTTCAAACGCGCTTAGGTCCAGAACCACGCCGCGCTTGGCGGCACTTTCGGCAACGGCCTGCAACAAGGTCTTGTTGCGTGCCATCATCCGCCGAAAGCGTGTTTCGTCCAGTTCCAGAAGTGTGGAATGGCTGATGGCGCTGACCATCGCCTTGCGCGGTTCGCGGGCCAGCATTCCGATATGCCCGAAAAATTCCCCCCGCCCCAAGCGCGCTTTCTGGCCTTTGCGTTCCACCTCTACTGCGCCAGAGGCAATGAAGAACACACAATTCGCCACCTCTCCCTTGCGGATCAGCACTGCGCCCGGTTCGACATAGCGTGTGGTCAGGGTGCGCGCCAGGATCTGGCGTTGTTCGTCGGTCATGTCCTGAAACAACGGGAAACTGCGCACAAACGCGCTTTTCTGCAGGGCGAAATCAAGGTGCGGGCGGGCCTCTACCTTGGTGCGGGCGGTGTTGGCGCGGTTGCGTAGGGTGGTGTAAAGTTCGCGGCTGATCAGCCCGTCACTGAACAGCACTTCATATTCGCGTTCTTCCAGTCGCAAACTGGTGCGGCGAATGAAGCGGCGTTCCATCTCCTCGGCATAGCCGGGGTATTGCAGGCGCAACCCTTCGATGGCGTTTTCTGTTTCTTCCTCGCGGCGGCGCAACAGTTCGTGCAGCAGGTCCGCCACGCGGCGGCCATGAATGCGCCGGATCTTGTTGTCCAGAAACCCGTGCAACTGCCCCAGAACAAGCCGCTGGTTCAGCAATATCTCGAAGCGGTCCGCTGTCATGGTTTCCAGCAGCCATGACCATTTCAGGCGGCTGTGCAGCCACACGGCCACACGATACCACGCGCCATAGCCCAGTGCCATCCGGCCCGCTGCGCGGTATTCATAACGCCCCCCCTGCCGTGTGCGTTCAATCAGGCGGTCCACATCTGTCAGCATCTGTTCCACCAGACGGGCGGAAAACAATTGCTGGCGGAAATTGTCGATAATCAGGTCGCGTTCGCGCCCTGCCAGCGCGATCAGCCCCAGCGTAATGCGGTCCCGGTCCGGGATGGCCTGCGCGTTCTCGGCCAGATCCACGGCAATATCCAGCCGTTCGGCGAAACGCTTTGCCTCGGACCGAATCACTTCCTTGGGCAGGCGGTAGTCGCGGGTTGTGTCTGCCACGGCCTCGCGCACGTTCTGAAGGGCCACAGCAATTACCTGATTGGACAGCGCCGTGTCCAGTGCGGGCAACCTGTCCAGCCCCAACCGCGCAATCACCCAGCGCAGCGTTGTCCCCTGCACCAGCAGCGTGAACAGCGTAAACCCGGTGGCCAGAATCCCCACCTCGCGTTTGATGGCGGGTGGCACCAACGCACTTTCGGTGACGGCCAGCGCCAGCGCCAGTGTGACCGCGCCGCGCAATCCCCCCCACAGGATGGCCACGCGATAGGGCCTGTCCACACGCGGCGACAGTTTCAGCGCCGACAGCACCGGCAGCATGCCAAACAGGATGACGGCACGCGCAAGGAACGCTGCAACAACAATGACCCCGATCAGGAAAATATCATTGGGCCGCACATCCCCCATAAGGCGCGGAATCAGCAATGCCGCCAGAATGAAGATCAACGCCCCCGCCCAATAGGCCAGCACGTCCCACACTTCGCGCAGGTAGTTGTAGCTGGCGGGTGTTAACCGCCCCGGCCCCAGCAAGTTCAATGTCAGCCCCGACACAACAACCGCGATTACCCCTGACGCGGACGCAAGCTGTTCCGCAACGATATAGGTCAGATATGGCAGCGCCACACTGATGGACACTTGCGCGCGCGGAAAGGTCGGAATGACCGCCATCAGCGACACTGTCACGCGGGCAAAGACCCAGCCAATCCCCACCCCGCCCGCGATCAACCAGGGAAAGGTGACCAGCGCTTCTTGCAAGGTGGGGTCGGGCACGCCCAGCATGACCAAGGTGATGAAAAACCCGAATAACGCAATGGCGGCGGCATCATTCAGCAGGCTTTCCCCTTCGACAATGCGGGTCAGGCGCTGGGGCGCGGCAATATTGCGGAAAATACTGACAACCGCCGACGGGTCGGTGGTGGACACAATTGCCCCGATCAGCAGACACGCCACCAGCGGCAGCGTGGTAAATGGTTTCAGCGCATAGCCAATGACCACTGTTGCAACAACAACGGCCATCACGGCCATAACCAGAATGGGCACCCAGTCATCCAGCATGCGCCGCGCGTTGACCATCAGCGCAACCTGAAACAGCAATGTCGGCAACAGGACATACAGGAACACATTTGCGCGTATGGGTTGGTCCAGCAATCGCCTGACTGTCGGGTTCAGGGCCTCGCTCAGGTCGGAATTCAGGAAATACAGCGCGACCCCGCCCAGAACACCGCCGACCACAGCCAATATCACAGTAAACGGCAGCCGCGCCCGTTCTGACAAGGGTTCGGATATGCCAATAACGATGAAAAGCACCGCCAGCGCGGCAACAAGCGTGATAATGTCCATACTCTTTTATAGCGGGAAAATTGCTTTAATCGAACATGTTAGCATCACTTTGACGACATTTCCCGAACAGCGCGATCTGTTTGCATCGGATCAGGGCAATTGGCATCGCGCAGCGCGCGGCTGCGTCTGGCGATTTGCGCCCTAGCGACGGATATTGGCCGCAACTGCTGCGGGGCAGGGCATTCGCTCTTGCGCTGGCGGGCATGGGGGTCATATGGTCGGCGCGACGCAGCAAACCGGGGGCGCAAAATGGACATCAGGACAGTCGGGATTGTCGGTGCAGGCCAGATGGGCAATGGCATTGCCCATGTTTTTGCATTGGCCGGTTTCGATGTGCTGATGAACGACATCTCCGAAGATGCGCTGAACAAGGCGGTTGCGCTGATTGATGGCAACCTTGAACGGCAGGTGTCGCGCGACAAAATCAGTGCCGAGGCCAAGGCCGCCGCGATGGGGCGCATTCGCACCACCACCAAACTGCACGAACTTGGCCCCTCTGACCTGATCATCGAGGCCGCGACAGAACGAGAGACGATCAAACAGGCTATTTTCGAAGACCTGTTGCCGCATATCCAGCCGCATACGATTCTGACATCGAACACCTCGTCCATTTCCATCACCCGGCTGGCCAGTCGCACAGACCGGCCCGAAAAATTCATGGGATTCCATTTCATGAACCCCGTGCCGGTCATGCAACTGGTGGAATTGATTCGCGGTATCGCCACGGATGAACCAACCTACAGGGCGCTGCTGGCCGTGGTGGAAAAGCTGGGCAAGACAGCCGCCAGCGCCGAGGATTTTCCAGCCTTTATCGTGAACCGCATCCTGATGCCCATGATCAACGAAGCGGTCTACACGCTGTATGAAGGTGTGGGGTCGGTCAAATCCATTGACGAGTCGCTGAAACTGGGGGCAAATCACCCTATGGGGCCGCTGGAACTGGCGGATTTCATTGGTCTGGACACCTGCCTGGCCATCATGAATGTCCTGCATGACGGGCTGGCCGATACCAAATACCGCCCCTGTCCGCTTCTGACCAAATATGTCGAGGCCGGATGGCTGGGCCGCAAGACGCAGCGTGGCTTCTATGACTATCGGGGTGAAACGCCTGTGCCCACGCGCTAAGCGGGGGCGCAACGCCCGGCTTGCTTGACATGGAACAAGGAAAACCCGTCGGAATTTGGTATTGTGCCAAATCACGAGGAGGGTTTGGCCATGATAAACGAAAACGATATTCTGGATATGACATGCCTGACGCGCGCGCAGATTGCCGCAATTGCCGAGCATGAGCATATTTCCCCGGTCAGCGCTGCCGAAATGGGGGAATACATGATGCATATTCACCACGGCCCGCAGCGCGTGCAACGCATGATCTGCGATGACATTGCACAGGCGCTTCATGCCGATGATCTGTCCAAGGCGCGCGGGCTATATGCGGCGCTGAAGCAGTTTCTTGCGGACCATCCCGAAGCACTGCGCGGCAACGGCTGAACCCGTCACGCGAACTTGCCAAACAGCGCCTTCAATGCCGCCGCGCTGCGGCTGATGTCATGCGCCGTTTCCACCCGCGCGCGCCCTTCAGCGCCCATTTTCGCCAGATCATCAGGCGCAGTGTCCATGCAGGCGCGCATCGCCCCGGCAAGCGATGCGACATCGCCAGCGGGCACCAGCCAGCCGGTCTGATCATCCACCAGTTCCGGGATGCCCGCAATATAGGTCGAAATCACCGGCCGCCCCAGCGCATTCGCTTCCATGATGACAATGGGCAGCCCTTCGGCAAAACTGGGCAGCAGCAACGCGCGCGCGCTTGCCAGCGCGTCCTTGACCGCCGCGTTATCGGCCCAGCCGCGCAAGTCCACATGCGCGTCCAGCCCGTGGCGGGCAATCGCGGCGGCAATTGCGGGGCGGGTGTCCCCGTCCCCAATCAGGACAACGCGGGCATGGGGGTGGGTCTGGTGCAGCTGTGCCAGCGCGGCCACAATCAATTCCTGCGCCTTTTGCACGCACAGACGCCCGACACAGACAAAGGGCGCATCAGCGTCCGGTGGCGGCGCGGGGCGCAGGTCCGTGACATCCACCCCGCAGCGCACGACATGCAGCTTCGGCCATATGTCCATCCCCTGCGCCAGCGCCAGTTGAACGCGCGCGAATTCGGTGATGGCCACCGCAAAGCGCGCATGATGAAGCTTCATGCCCAAGGATGCTGCAGCAGGGTTCACGAATTCATCCGGTCCATGCGCCGTAAAGGAATAGCCCGGCCCGCCCAGACGCGCGCACAGCAATGCGACTGCGGCAGTATTGGTTGAAAAATGCGCATGCACATGCGAACACCCCCCCGCCAGCCGCTTCAGATGCACCGCTTCCAGCAAATATGCCGCATGGCGGACAAATGTGCCGCTGCCTGCATTGCGATGCAGGCGCCATGCTGTTTTCGCCGCCCGCAAAACACCGCGCGGGTTGCCAAGCGCCTCTTGCAGGGCCATGACCCCAAGCCGCAGGCCGCCGGGGGCCAGCAAATAGGTGGTTCGTGTCTGTTCCTGCCGGTCCGCGTGGTCAACCAGCGGCTGGTCCCAGGCGCGGATGGCAAACCGCCGGATGGATACCCCTTGCGCTTCCAGTGCCGCAATTTCGCGCCGGATAAACGTGCCCGAGGTTACGGGATAAGTGTTCATAAGATAGGCAATCTGCATCCCGCCGGCCCCGCTTTATTTCCAGTCCCTACCGAAGGCAGAGTATCGCGGGGCGCATTGAAAATACAAGCAAGATCAATTTGTTGGTTTTTCGTCGCGGGGGCTGCAGACCGCGACAGTGACGGGTGGGAAAAGGTGATCGCCAAACCCCGGGCCGCGCTCGGTGCCTTGGGGGGGCGGTCTTTGAATGCGCGCAATGAAAACACTGCGTTCCATCGCCGGGGCATGGGGGACATGGCGCTGCGCTGCCCGCGCGAATGTTAAAAGGTTGTTAACTACAACACAGTTAATAAATTTGTGGCAATGCCCTCTTCCCACGTCCCGAAAGTTGTGTAAATGTCACTTAAGAAATTGAAAATTAGCCATTTGATTGACGAGGTTTACGATGACCAAACACGTCCCGTATCTGGAAAATGCACCTGAATCCGATGCAAACCCTGCTGGCATACTAGCAAACGATGCGGCCGAACGGCGCAATTACATCCAGAATTGGATTTTGAAGAATCAACGCCGGGTGGCGGCTGGTCTAGGAAGCTCTGTGTTTATGTTGCCGCTGCTGGCGCAGGCGCAAACTGCAGAAGCCATGGTAAACGCGCTGGACATTTCAGGTGTCAGTTCCGCGCAGATTGCCGCTGACGGCAGCGCGCAGCTGACATTGACCAACGGACAGGTCGTTCAGGTGAATGCCTCTGTTGTGCAGGTTTCGGCCAATGGCACTATCATGGTGACACAGGCTGCCGCGCAGGTTGTGGCTGAAGTTGCCGCCTCGGCAGTGGCAACGGCTGCCGCTGGTGTTGGCGGGCTTTTGGGCGGGGTTGGCGGTGCAGGCGCTGCCGCGGCAGGTGTGGGCGTTGCCGCTGCGGCGGCTGCTGCTGCTGCTGCGGGTGGCGGTAGTGACGCGGTCCCCGCACCACCACCGCTGCCGGTTGTCAATATCGGTTCCGTGTCCGGGTCCAGCCCCCAAAGTCTTCAGCAAATCTTCGGCATAACCCCTGATTTGCAGTCCGGTGACCGCGTGTTCATCCAGTTTGGCGATGAACCCGAACGCGAAGTTACAGTCAATCAGGATGGCGAGATCACCTTCCCCAACGATCTTGACCTGAGCAATGCGCAAGGCGTTCAATCCATCAGCTTCCGGGTGGAACGGACAACCACTGTCACGGACGAAGACGACCAGGGCAACCCCACCAGCGAGAATGTGACGGAAACCACCGCTTCGGGCAGTGTGACGGTCAATGTCGACACAATCCCGCCGGTTATCGCCGTTACTGCCGTAGCCGGCGCCGACAATGTGCTCAATGCCGCGGAACAGGCATCCGGCCTTGTGGTGACGGGCACGACAGACGCTGAAAACGGGCAGGTTGTGACTGTTGACGTGCTGGACATCAACAATGATGTTGTTGCCACCGGCACAGGCATTGTCACTGGCGGACAATGGAGTGTGCAGATCGCGGCGGGTAGTCTGGCCGACAACACCGCCTATCAGGTGCGCGCCACTGTGTCCGATGCGGCGGGGAACGCCGTGGTGGCACCCGCAACTGACAGCTTCGCCACCGATTTTACGGCAGACATAACCATCAATGCCATAAGCGACCTGTCCACCGCCGACAGCTTCTTTGATTTGACCATAACAGGCGGCAGCGCCGGGGTAGAGGCTGGGCAGAACGTCACGGTTACCTTCGCGGGTGTTGATTATAATGCAGGTCCGCTTGACAGTGTGGGCAACTGGTCGGTGACCATTCCGCAATCTGTTCTTGCCGGTCTGCGCGATGCGGGCGTGAGCAGCGTTGCTGTGTCCGCAACTGTCAGTGACGTGGCCGGAAACGCCGGAACTGCAACTGCCAGCGTTCCCGCCGTGTTCACGCCACCTGCCTTGGCAATTGATACACCCGCCAATGACCTGACGCTGAACGCGACCACCGCAGCCACAGACCTGGAAGTTTCGGGAACGACTGTGCCGGGGGCGACCGTGACGGTCAGCATCAACGGCACCGCATTCCCGTCTGTAACTGCCACTTCCGGCGGCGCATGGACTGTGACTGTGGCTTCGGGCGATCTGCCTGCGGACGGGACATATACCATCACTGCCAGTGCGGAACTGAACACGATACAGGTCGCACCCGATGCGACTGTGGGTTTGGCCATCGACACTATTGCGCCCACGATTTCCATAAACGCAATTTCTGCCGACAATGTTCTTAACGCGCAGGAACAGGGCGAAGATCTGGTCATTTCCGGCACGGCCCCCGGCGCAGAAAATGGCCAACAGGTCAGCATTACCTTCAACGGCACCACCTATACCGACAATGTCGCGGGCGGCGCCTGGTCAGTGACCGTGCCTGCCGCAGACCTGGTCGGTCTGGCAGATGGCGCAAGCCTGCCGGTCACCGCAGATGTGTCCGATGCCGCCGGCAACGCTGCCATACAGGCCACCACAACCCTTGCCACGGATTTTACAGCAGAAATCACCATCAACCCGGTGACGATTGAAACTGTAAACACCTTCACCGGCGTTACCATCACGGGCACGACCACAGGGGTGGAAGAAAACCGCCAAGTGACCGTCACATTCGACGGCGACACATATACCGGCACAGTGGCGGCAGACGGAACATGGTCTGCACTGGTCCCAAGTGGTGTCATTGACGCGCTGGCCGACCAAACCGAAGTGACGATATCCGCCGCTGTGTCGGACAACGCCGGTAACAGCGACGCGACCGCCCCGATCACCAGCGAAACGGACTTTTCGCAACCCGCGCTTGCCATTACCGCGCCAGCGGATGGCAGCTTCATCAACGCGCAGGACGTGGCCGACATGAACGACCTGACAGTGTCGGGCGTCGCTGTGCCGGGCAATCCTGTCACTGTCACGTTTCCGGGTATCGCGCCGGTCATCGTGACGGCCGACAATGATACAGGTGTATGGAGCACCACATTCCTTGCCGCTGACCTGCCCGCGACTGATGGGGAGTATACCATCACCGCGTCCAGCGATATTGGCGGCACATTGGTCACCCGCGACGTCGATGTGACACGCGACACTGACGCCCCTGCGCTGACCGTCACAACAGCCGTCACAGAGGACGGTTTTGTTGTGTCCGGCACCACATCCACAGACGTTGATGAAGTGGTTGTCACACTCGGCAGTGAAACCATCACTGTGCCCGTATCTGCCGGGTCATGGAGCACCGCCATCGCAACTGGCGATCTGCCTGTGGCAGCGCCGGGCGCCACGGTTTCTGTCGGTGCCAGCGCCCGGGACCGCGCGGGAAATGAAACCACCGACTCCGCCAGCGCGACGGCACCCACCGTTACGATTGCCGCACCCGCTGCAAGTTTTGTTCTTGGACTTGATGAATTCGAAAACGGGTTCACCATTTCCGGCACCACCACAGACGTGGCCGAAGGCGCAACCGTCACAATCACCAGTGGTGACGACCCCGCAACCTTCAGCGTTACCGCGCAAGTGCAGGTCGATGGCAGCTGGACAACATCTGTGCCCGCCGCCGCTGTGCAAGGTGCCGCAGATCAGGCCAGCTTCACCCTGACCGCATCTGTGCCCGGCGGCAGCTACCCGGCCACAGCCACCGCCGATCTTGGGATCTCGACGAATATACCGCCCCAGATTACGGTGAACCCATTTGGCGAAGATGGCGCGCTGATCATCGCGGATCTTGGTGCAACGCTTGAATTTTCGGGCACCACGCGCGGCGTGCAAGCGGGGCAAGAGGTCCGCATTCTGGGCGATGGCAACGCGGAACTGGGAACTGCAACAGTCGCTGCTGATGGCACATGGACCACGACAATTCCCACACCGACATTGACCGCAGAGCAGGTTTTGTCGTTGGATTTTGTTGTCGCAAACGCCTCTGACCGAACGGTTCAGGAAACCGCTTCCGCTGTCGGTTATCAGGCGGCAGCGATATTCGTTCTGGACGGGGCGCGCGGGGCAGGCACCATTGCGTTCGACGTGCTGGTAGACATGGACGCGGTCAGTGGTTCGGTGCTGAACACGGCGGAATTCACTGTCAGTTTCAACCCGGTAACTGGCGACCTGGATCTGGATGCTTTCGTCATCCCATCGGCGTTGACAACCGATACCTTCCAGACAAACCGCTTCAATATCTCTCAGCTTGGTTTGTCGAATTCGGATGACGGCGTGTTTTCATTCGCGGGCGGGTCGTTGCGCGGCTTTGACAACCTGGAGGATGAAGAACTTATCAGGTTCGGGCTGATGGACGTCCTGAACGGCGGGATCATCACGATCAGGATCTCAGGCGATGACAGCGCGCATTTCGTTGAAACCGCGGAACAACTGACCTTCCAGGGGCAGCCGGAACCTGTTTATACGACCACGAACCTTGGTCCATCGGTCAGCATCATCGGGACAGAGAACGACGACATCATTGACGCCCATAACATCGACACTATCATTCGTGGTCGTGGCGGCAATGACATGATCGACATGTCGGCGCCTGGTGTGAACACTGTTTTGTTCGAAGCAAGTTCCAGCGCCAACGGGTTTGACACCATAACCGGCTTCACATTGGGTGGCCCGCTTGCGGACCGCTTCTCACTCGCGTTTGATACCTTCGGTCAAGATGCCCTGCGCGGTGAAGGGTCTGACTTCCAGATTATCACAAGCGGGGCAGTGGGCGCAGATGTGGGGCTTTTGGTCTTTACCACGGCTGTTGCTGATTTTGCCGATGCCACGATCGAAGCCGCACTTTCGGGCCTGACCGGCCTGAATGCGGGGGATGACCTGTATCTTCTGATCGGTGACGGAACCGATGCGGTGCTTACGGCCGTCAGCTTCGATGGGACGAATATAAACGTCTACACCAATTCCGGCGCCGCTTATGCGCAATTCAACGCCATAGGCGATTTGTCGGGCGTCTCGGCCGCGAATATTCTGGGCTTTGAACAGCATCTGGTCTGATGCAAGGCACAACCCTGACAATGGCCCCGGCATCATGAGTGCCGGGGCAGAGCTAAGCCCCGTTAGCGTCGAGCGCCACAGCGCGCGGCGCTGGCGGCGGTTCTCATCCTTTGACTTTGTGCAGGGGCATCAATTGGTGCCGCTTGTTCTTGGCGAACATGAACAGGTCGCCGCCTGCCTGCCCATTATGTTTACGCCCGCATCTGCCGGGACATGGTGGCCCGTTGCGCTGACGCGCCTTGGGGCGCGCACGGCGCTGGTGGGCAGCAATGGCGCGTGGCGCGGGTCTTATGTGCCGTCCATCCTGCGCGTGCATCCCTTTCAGGCCAGGCAAACAGAAGACGGGCAATTCGCCCTGCTGGTCGCCGAAGACAGCGGGCTGGTGACCCAAGACCCCAGTGACGAACCGTTTTTCACGCCCGATGGACAGCTTGCGCCCGCGCTGGCGCAGGTGGTGGCGTTCTTTCGCAACCGTGTGCAAGCCGAAGCGCAAACCCGCGCCGCGATGGCCGCGCTAGCGCGCCTGCACCTGCTGGCCCCGTTTCAGCCGCCGGACGGAATAGCGGCGTCATTGCCGGACCTGATGACTGTGGACGGGCAAAAACTGGCCGGACTGGCGCGCAACGAATTGTCGTTTCTGCACCGCTGCGGGGGGCTGGAGCTGGCTTATGCGGCGCTTGTTGCACGCCACCATCTGGCCTTCCTTGCGCAGGCAGAGGCCCACGACAGCCCCCCCCCGCAACCTGCCCGCCCGCCCGTCGCTGCGCCGGACCCCGCCTTGACGGGTTTCTTCGATGCCCTGGCGACAGCCCGCGGGCAAGAGCCTGATTTGATGAACTGGATGGGCGGCCAGCCCACGCCCCCTGATCGAAAAAACAGCTGATCGCCCCCGCCTGATCGGTCGCGGCCCGGCACGGCGCATCGCGTATTTTTTTCTGTGCATTCCAACAGGATGGAATGGCATTGACTCGCAAAATGCCTTAAGACAAGATTAATTGGGAATGGTCTTCTTCATGCGGAATTTCAGCAAGTAGTGCATCTCCATGCAGGGGTTACAGCCTGTGAATCGTTTTGAGCCAGTGTATTTTGATCAAAGACTAGGATTTGGATGATTGCGTCTTGTCTCTTTCCCGCATTCCGCATGAAATTTCGCGTCTCCGCTTGGGCGCTGCCGCTGGTGGGCGCGGTGTTTCTTGGGGCCTGCACCTCTGGCCCGGATCTAAGTGGAATTCGCGCCAGCTTCGACGCGCCGCCTGATATGCGCCCCGTGCGCGTGTCGGCAGATGTGGCGCGCAGCACTTTCGGTCAACAGGTCACGCGTGCCGTGGAAACACACCCGCAGATGGTCGCATCAACGGCGGGTGTGCGTGCAGCCCAGGCCCGCGCGGATGCCGAAGGCGGGGCGTTTTACCCGCGCATTTCAGTGGGGGCAACGCTGGGCGCAGTGGTGAACGGGGTGACCACCAACAGCATCAGTCCGGTTTTGCGTGTTCTTCAGCTGGTCTATGATGGCGGGGGCGCGGCCAGCCGGCAGGTTGCTGCACAGGCGCGCGTGTTCGAAAGCCGCGGTGCCCGTCAGGAAGTTGCGGCGGCGCTGGCGCTTGGGGCGGTTGCGGCGTGGTATGACCTGCGCGCGGCACAGGACCGCGCAGAAATTGCCGCCGACAGTGTGCGCGCGCATCAGCGTGTCCTGGATCAGGTGCAGCAACGCGCGGATGCAGGCGCTGGCGGCAACGCCGATGTTCTGACTGCGCGTGCGCGTCTGGCCACTGCGCGCGCCCGCGCCGCAGAAGCGGATGCCCGCACCGAACGCGCGGCGGCGGGGTTTGCCGCCAGTTTCGGACAACGCGCAGGCAGCATATTGGCCGATCCGCCCGGTGCGCCCGGTTTGCCCAATGCCCCTGACAGCGATCTTATTGCAAGCAGCCCCCGCATTCTGGGGGTCGAGGCGCGGATTGCCGCTGCCGAAGCCGATGTTGCGGTAGCGAAATCGCAACGCTTCCCGCAATTGCGCATCGATGGAAGCGCTCAGCGCGGCGGCAGCCGTGCAACGCTGGATGTGGAATATGACCCCGGCGCGCCCGGCAGCCAGCAGGCCAGAATACGCGCCGCCGAAGCACAAGTTGACGCCGTGCGCGCCGAGCGCGAGGGGCTGGCGCGCGACATTGCGCGCGCGCTGTCGGACCTGCGGTCTGACCAGCGGGCAGGGGCTGCGCGTGTCGCCGCCGCAAGAGAGGCCGTGAACGCCAACCGCGCCACGGTCGAAGCCTCGAGGGAGGAGTTCTCGATCGGGCGTCGTTCGCTTCTGGGGTTGCTGGACGCAGAACGCGACCTTTTCGAAGCCAGCGAGGCCCTGATTGCCGCCGAACGCGAAGTGGCGCTGTCGGGTTATGCGGCCCTTGCGCTGACAGGCGACATTCTGGATGCATTCGCAATTACCCTGCCCGGCCCCAAAGCCAGCGAAGACGACGCCGACGCCCCGGAGCAGGACGCATGAACGACGCGCGCGCCGTCACGTTGGGCGCTGGCGCACAGGACGCGGATCTTAGCGCTTTGGAAGCGTGCCTTTTGCACGCAACCGCCAGCCTTGACCGCCCCATGACGCTGGCCGCGCTGCGCGCTGCGCAATCGGGCGCGCAAGGCGGCGTGACGCTGCGCGATGCAATCACCGCAGCCGAGCGCGCGGGCGTGCAGGCGGGTTTCGGCAAACGCCCGCTGAAGGCGTTTGACGCCACGCTGACCCCGACAATCCTGATGCTGAACGATGATCGCGCAGTTGTTCTGGAAGATGTGCTGCCAAACGGGGATCTGGCCATTTATGACCCCGCGCTGGGGCAGGGTTTGGGCCGGATCGCGCTGGACAAGCTGGATGCGGTTTATACCGGATACGCGCTTTTGTTGCGCGCAGAACACCGCGAAGATATTGCGCTGAACGCCACCGGGCGGCAGGGGCACTGGTTCTGGTCCACTTTGGCAGAAAACCGGTGGTCCTATAGTCAGGTATTGCTGGCTGCGGTGCTGGCCAATTTCCTAAGCCTTTCGACGTCGCTGTTCATCATGGTTGTATATGACCGTGTGCTGCCCAATGAAGCGATTGAATCGTTGATTGCCCTGACCGTTGGTGTGGGCATTGCGCTGCTTTTTGACTTCCTGATCAAATCCTTGCGCGCAGGGTTCATTGACCGCGCCGGCCAGCGCGCCGACATGGTCATGGGGCGGCGCATATTTGACCAGATTCTGGATTTGCAGATGCGCGCGCGCAAAGGGTCCACCGGCGCGCTGGCCAGCACCTTGCGCGAATTTGAAACCCTGCGCGATTTCTTCACCTCGGCCACGTTGGTGGCGGTGGTGGACCTGCCGTTTATCTTGCTGTTTGTCGGCGTCATCTACCTGATTGGCGGGCCGCTGGCGATTGTGCCTGCGCTTGCAGTGCCGTTTGTGCTGATTGTCGGGATTGCGGTTCAACCCATCCTGTCGCGGCTGGCCGAAAAAAGCTTTGCGGACGGGCAGTCCAAACAGGGCGTTCTGGTTGAAACGCTGGCGGGGCTGGAAACCATCAAGGCGACAGGGGCACAGCGGCGCATGCGCGCACGCTGGGAAGATGCAATCGAACGCCAGTCCGAACATGGCCTGAAAAGCCGCGCTGTGACGCAATTTGCCATTAACGCCACCGCGTTTGCCCAACAGGGTGCGCAGGTGATGATTGTGTTTTATGGCGTGTTCCTGATCACGGCAGGCGAAGTCAGCATGGGCGCCTTGATTGCGGGGGTTATCCTGACAGGCCGTGCGCTTGCCCCGCTTGCGCAACTGGCCCAGACATTGACGCGGTTCAATCAGGCGCGCACATCCTACCGCAGTCTGGATGCGCTGATGAAGGCCGAAAGCGAACGCCCCGAAGGCAAAGGCTGGATTTCCCGCCCCAGACTGGAAGGGGAAATCCGCTTTGACAATGTGTCCTTTGCCTATCCCGACCAGACTGTTGATGCGCTGCGCAACATTTCATTCACCATCAAACCCGGCGAGAAGGTTGCCATTCTGGGGCGTATTGGGTCCGGCAAAAGCACTGTGGCGCGGCTTATGCTGGGGCTGTATCAGCCGCGTGAAGGGGCAGTTCTGGTGGATGGTATTGACATTCGCCAGATTGATCCAGGTGATCTGCGGCGCAATATGGGGTCTGTGCTGCAAGATATATGGCTGTTTTCCGGCACAGTGCGTGAAAACATCGCCATCGGGGCCATGCGCGCGCGCGATCACGACATTATTGAAGCCGCGCGCATCGCCGGTGTTGAGGATTTTGTGAAACGCCATCCTTCGGGCTATGACATGATGCTGGCCGAACGTGGCGAAGGGCTGTCAGGCGGGCAAAAACAGGCCATCACCCTGGCGCGCGCATTGTTGGGCCGCCCGCCCATCATGTTGATGGATGAACCGACATCCAGCATGGATGTGCAAAACGAAGCGGGTGTCATTGCGCGGCTGAAGGCGGAAATGGCAGATCGCACATTGGTTATTGTCACCCATCGCACCAGCCTGCTGGACCTGGTGGACCGCGTTATCGTCATTGATCAGGGCAAGGTGGCCGCCGATGGCCCCAAATCCATCCTGACACAAACCAGATCGGGGGGGAATGATGGCGCGTAGCCGGGATCTTGAAACCCTTGCCCATGAAATGCAGGGCCGCCAAAGCTGGCGGGGCAGTGTGCTTCTGGGCGTGATCTTGCTGTTTTTCCTGTCCGCAGGTGTCTGGGCGGCCCGCACCGAAATTGATGACGTCACCCGCGCAGAAGGGCGCATTGTGCCATCGCGGGATTTGCAGCTTATTCAAGCGACCGAACCGGGCGTGCTGCAGGCGTTGTTTGTTGCCGAAGGCGATGTCGTCGAGGAGGGGCATATCCTGATGGAACTGGATGGCACGCAAATTGCCAGCCAACTGGATCAGGAACAGCAACGCGCCTATGGCCTGATGGCGCGCATAACCCGACTGCAAGCCGAGATTGACGGCGTTGATTTGCATTTTTCCGACATCCTTGTTGCGCAAGCCCCCGCTGTGGTGCGGTCGGAAACAGCGCTATATCATGCCAGACGCGCCGAACTGGTGGCGGATATCGACATTCTGGAACGCCAGCGCCACCAGCGGCAGGAACAGTTTGTCGAAGGGCAAGTGGATCTGGACACCGCGCGCGAAACACTGGGTATCGTGGCTGAGGAACGCGCGATGATGGAACCGCTTGTCCAACGGCGGGTGGAACCTGAAACCACCTTGCTGGAATTGCGCAGGCGCGAATCCGAATGGCGCGGCCGAGAGACACGCGCCCGCGCCAGCCTTGCGCGCATGCGGTCCGCACTGGATGAAATCGACGACCAGATTGGTGCCTTGCGCGCGCGTGCGCGGGCGGCCGCCTTGTCTGATCTGGCGCTGGCCACGGCGGAACTGGCCGCTTTGGAACCCAGCCTGCCCGCCCTGCGTGACCGCGCCGAACGCGCGGCCATCCGTGCGCCCATGCGCGGGGTGGTCAACCGGATACACCGGTCCACCCTGGGCAGTCTTGCGCGCCCGGGCGAGGATTTGATCGAAATTGTGCCCTTGGACGACACGCTTCTGGTCGAAGCCTATGTGCGCCCTGCCGATATTGCCTTTGTCTATCCAGGACAGCCCGTTAAGGTGAAGGTGACGGCCTATGACTTTTCGCGCTATGGCAGCCTGAACGGCGAAATTACCCGCATTGGCGCAGATGCCGTCACCCGGTCCGAACGCGACCCGGAAGAATATTTCATTGTCCATGTCCGCACCGAAGAGAATTTTCTGGATGCCGATGGTATCGTGGTCGAGGTGATGCCCGGTATGGTCACGGAAATCGACATGCTTTCGGGGCGCAAAACCGTGCTGGAATACCTGACCACGCCTGTTGTCCGCGTCAGGGACCGCGCTTTTCGGGAATAGCGGCCAATGGCCGGGACTGGCATGCCGTCAAATGAATTCGGACATGGCACCCAGCAAAATGCCTGTCATGGCCAGATCCCCGCTTTGCCAGTCATTCCCCAGCGCCAGCCCTGCAGGCAGGTTGGTGTCATTGCGTCCCAGTGCCAGCGCGTTCCAGTCTGTTTGCGCGTCAAAGAATACCCAGCGTGGGGGCGTCGCGGATTGCAGCCCCACTGCCGCGCGCAGCACTTCCAGCGCGTCCAACGCCGTAACCTGCCCGTCACGGTTGATATCGGCTGCGATAAAGCTTTGCGCTGATGCTGGCCCGAAAGACGGGGTAACCCCCACTGCCATGCGCAGCACATCCAGCGCGTCGCGCGCAGTAACGACCGGGTCACCCGCAGCAATATCCCACGGGCGGGTGGCCTGAATGGTGGCCAATGGCGCATCTGGCAGGGACAACGCGCCGGTGCCGTTTGCCATAACGCTGGCTTGCATGCCATCTTGCAAGGTGAAATGCACCAGTGTGTTGGCCAATGGCACCCCCGCTGGCGTTTGCAATTGCAACACCCCGTTGCCCGTTGGCAATACCGGCGGCGCCGGGTCTTCTGGCGCGGGATCGGGGGGCGGGGTCACGTCCGGCGGGTCCGTCGGGCCTGTGTCGGGCGTGCCGGGGTCGGGCGTGCCGGGGTCGGGCGTGCCGGGGTCGGGCGTGCCGGGGTCGGGGGGGTCCGCGGTGGGGTCATCCACGGGCGGCGGGTCTACCGGGTCGTCTGCAGGCGGGTCCGCAGGCGGGGGTGCCCCGTGCAATTCCGACAGGCTAAGCACCATCAAGCGGTCCGCACCCAGCAGGCCCTGCGGGAAAATATCCTGCACCGTCAGGCTGGTGCCAGCGTCAGACAGGATGTCCACGCCATACCCGCGATAGCTGATGACCGCGCCCGTTGGCGTGGTTTGTATCTGCAACTGGCTGATATCGCGCAGCATAGGCCATGCAGACAGGTCCAGCCTGTCCAGCCCCGGCGTGAAATCGGTAATTGTGACGGTGCCGGCCTGTGGGCGAATGACAAATACATTCGACCCGCCCCCCCCTGACACCTGCGTTAGCCCGACATGAGCGATGACAATGTCATCGCCTGCGCCCCCTTGGCCTGCGGGGGCAATGCCGCCCAGATTGGCCAGCGGCAGGCGCAGCACAGTGACACCCGCATCGCGCCCGGATGTGGCGGTGATGATCAACTGCCCGTCCTGAACGAAGCTTTCCAGCGTGGTGATATTGTAAAGGCCGGTGGCGGGCGTATCAAAAACAGTGTCCAGCCAGACCAACCACCCTTCTGGCGTCACTGCAAACAAGGTCACACCGTGATCAGCACCGCCCGCAAGAACCAGATCCAGCGGCCCGTTTGGCGTTGCCACACTTGCCCCGCTGATGGCCTGCACGCGGAAAAATGCCGTGCTGCCGGTATCCAGCATATGATCGGTGGGCATGTAGCCATCGACACCCGCGCGCAGCACCGAAAGCGATGAACTGCCGCCACCCGCCACCACGACCCGCGCGCCATGTCCGGCATCGCCAAACGCCACAAGGCCTGTGGGGGCGAATACCCCTATGCTGTCGCCTGCCTGTTGGGGGGGGCCATTCGGGGGCAGCACATGCAGCGCGTCTGAAATACCGCTTGTCAGCAGGACATCCCCGTTTTCTGCAAAAACCAGCCCCGTTGTGCCCTGCCATGCGGGCGTCTGGGCAAATCCGGCGGGCGCATCGGTGCGCATCATGGCCCATAGCTGCACAAAGCCGTCATTGCCTGCGGCAATTTCCTCAGTTGCGCGGTCAAAATTGACAAGCCTGCGCGCGCCAAATGTGCCGTCAGCGTTCAGGGCATAGCCCCAGAAGGTCGTATCCCCCCTGCCGAAAAAGGCCACTGTTTCACCGCGAAACTGGGCCAGAACCAGATGGTCGCGCGCAGCGTTGGTGCCCGTTGTTCCATAGGCCAGCGTGTCAACCAGCTGCAACTGGCCCGACGGGCCAGCCCGCCACGCGGTCATGCCCCCGTTGCGTCCTGAATTGATTAGCAGCACCGGCCCGCCCGGGGCCGTATGCCAGACAGTCGCTGCCCCCAAACTGCTGTCGAACATGTCAACATCAGTCTGGACACGGCCCAAGACATGCAGCCGCATCTTCCCACCATTTTTTCTTCACCCAAGGGCAAGACTGGCGCGAAGACCTGACAAGGGCAGGGGCGTGAATGCGGCAACACCGCGACCTTTGCCGCGCATTTTCGTCAAAGATGCGACTGTTTTTAGGGTGTAATAAAGCATGTTGCTCAAAACCGGGAACCGGTGTCGAGCTTCTCGAACATGCGACATCAATAAGTCACGGCATGTTGCCTGAATGCGAATGAACACCATATGCTCTGGCGTGCCGCAACAAATGGCAGTTTGCGGCACGCCGAAATTTCAGGACATCACCGGCAAAAGCTGCCGGGCCCTGTGCGCGGTGTATCAGGCCACGCTGTCCATATTGCCCAGCAATATGCCGACCATGTCCATGCCGGCGGTGCTGCTGTTCAGGGCGGCAATGTCGATGCCTGTTTCAACATGGGTATTGGTGCGCGACAGCGACATTGCATCGAAATCCGTGTT
>JAFWNM010000034.1 GCA_017510335.1 Paracoccaceae bacterium | reverse complement strand
GTCAGCGTGCCTGCCACAATCATCAGGTCGGACTGGCGCGGCGTTGCGCGCGGCGCAGTGCCGAACCGTTCCACATCATAGCGCGGCATGGCGACGTGAATCATTTCAACCGCGCAGCACGCAAGCCCGAAGGTCATCCAGTGCAGCGACCCGTTGCGCGCCCAGTTGATCACATCTTCGGTGGAGGTCAGCAAGAACCCCTTGTCCTGCAATTCACGGTTCAGCACCTGTGTGGCAACTTCACGATCCGCGCCTGCGGTATTCGCTCCGGTCATCACTCCCATTCCAGCGCCCCCTTCTTCCATTCATAGGCAAAGCCGACAGTCAGCACGCCCAGAAACACCATCATCGACCAGAATGCCGTCATGGACATTTCTGAAAACGCGACGCCCCACGGAAACAGAAACGCGATTTCCAGATCGAAGATAATGAACAGGATCGCCACCAGGTAGAATCGGACATCGAATTTCATGCGTGCGTCGTCAAATGCGTTGAAACCGCATTCATAGATCGACACCTTTTCAGGATCGGGGTTGCGCACTGCAATGATGATGGCTGACAAAAGCAGCACCAATCCAAGCACAACAGCGATTCCAAGGAAAATCAGAATAGGCAGGTAGGATGCAAGTAGATCTTCCACCTTTGGCTCCTTTTTCGCGCGGGAAGAGAGGCACCCTCAGGACCGTTGGCCTCCTGAACCGCAACTTGGCTGCCCTTCCTCTACTCCTGTAGGGCGATGGGGTCAACCAACGCTGCACAGCGATTGCAGGAAAAAACCGCGCATTGAATACTATTGCATACCGCATAGACAGACGGCACAACGCGACGGATACATCACACTGGTTAACATAGTCCGAAGTGTGCGGTGCAACCCTGCGCGCGGCAGTTCAAAATGCGCATCCCGCGGCAGATTAGCCCTGCCAGACGGGTTTGCGGCGGTCAAAAAATGCGCCAACGCCTTCTTGTGCTTCGGCTGTTTGCCACACTGACACCAGTTCGTTGATGGAATGGTCGACAGAATCGGGGGCCATACCCCCGCCAAGGCGCTGCGCAAGTGCCTTGGCGCGCGCAACCGCACCGGGCGCGCAGGCCAGATAGGGGGTCACTTCGGCCTGTATGGCAGCGTCGATATCCTGCAAGGGCACCGCGCGCGCCAGCAAGCCCAGCGTCACCGCTTCATCGGCTTCGAATATACGCGCGGACATGAACACGCGCCGCGCCATCGCCTGGCCCATGCGGGCCAGAACATAGGGGCCAATGGTGGCCGGAATCAGCCCCAGACGGGTTTCCGTCAGCCCGAATTTGGCGCCCTGAACACCGATTGCCACATCACACACCGCCATCAGACCGACGCCCCCGCCAAAAGCCTGCCCCTGCACGCGCCCGATCAACGGTTTTGGCAGCCGGTTCAACGCCCCCAGCATATCGGCCAGTTTGCGCGCCTCGGATGCGCGGGTTGCGTCATCTGCGCGCATCTGGTTCTGCATCCAACCCAGATCGCCGCCCGCGCAGAAGCTTTTGCCAGTGCCCGTCAGCACCACGACGCGCACGGCATCATCGGCCCCCAGTTGCGCCGCGGCAGCGGTCAGGTCCGCAATCATCTGCGCCGAAAGGGCATTGTGTTTTTCCGGGCGTGCCAGCGCCAGCGTGGCCACCCCGCGCGCGTCTGTTTCGATGGTCAGTGTTTCAAACATCACGCATGCCCCTTTTGCATGGCGCGCGCCATGCGCGCCGCGTTTGCCACCACATCGCGGTCAAGTCCGGTGTCCCAGCCGCGCGCCACCAACCAGTCATGCACGGTTTCGGTGGCAACATTCCCCGAAGCGCCGGGCGCATAAGGGCACCCGCCAAGCCCGCCCACTGCTGCATCGAACACGCGCAGCCCGAATTCAAGCGAGGCTTCGATATTTTCCAGCGCGCGCCCGCCCGTGTCATGATAATGCCCTGCAAGCCTGTCCGCAGGCAATTCCTGCACCACAGCGCGCAGCATGGCCGCTATGCGGTCCGGTGTGGCCCCGCCCAGCGTATCGCCAAGGCTGATTTCATAACACCCCATGTCGCGCAGCGCCGCCACCACATGCGCCACGTCCCCCGGTGCAACAGGGCCATCAAACGGGCAATCAGTGACACAAGAGACATAGCCGCGCACCGGAATTCCAGCCGCGCGGGCCGCGTCCATCACCGGACCAAACCGCGCCAGACTTTCAACAATCGAACAATTCAGGTTCGCGCGGCTGAACCCTTCGGAGGCGGACGCAAAAACCGCCACCTCATCGGCGCGGGCATTCACGGCGGCGTCAAACCCGCGCAGGTTCGGGGCAAGCGCGGCATAGCTCACCCCTTGCACGCGGGTAATTTGCGCCAGAACATCAGCGGAATCAGCCATTTGCGGCACCCATTTGGGGCTGACGAAACTGGCAACCTCTATCCGGCGGAACCCCGCACCGCTTAGGCAATCGACCAGCGCAACCTTCTCCGAAATGGGGATCAGGCGCTTTTCATTTTGCAGCCCGTCGCGTGGCCCCACTTCGAATATCTCAACATAGGTCATCTTTACCCCTGTGGTGGCGCGTAGAAGTCACGCGTGTATATCTGCGCCGGCCCATCCTTGCCCAAAGCGCGCTGGAAGGCCGGGCGCGCATGAAACGATGCGGCGTAATGCGCGGCACCTTCCGGCAACACCACGAAACGCCGCGCCATCCAAACGGCATAGCCCAGCGCGATATCCGCCACGCTGAAGGCGCCTGTCACCCAGTCCGGCCCAACGGCGCGCAGGGCATTTTCCAGACGCTTCGCTTCCAGCCGCATGACTGTGGGAGAGCGCATGGCATCCTCTCGCAGGACGATGTGATGCTGCGTGAGATTGGCCAGATGCGCCCCCAGCGTTTCGGCATAATGCAACCCCTGCAGGAACGCCGCGCGCCCCGCCGCCCCTTCGGGCACGCGCAAATGCGGCGCGCGGCATTCCGCCAGATACAACAAGATCGCGCCGCTTTCGCACATCACCTGGCCATCCAGTTGCAGCGCGGGCACCCGACCGGCGGGGGACCGTGCCAGATGGTCCGCATCGCGCAAGGACCGGTCAAAGAAACTGCACGGGATCAGGTCATACTGCGCGCCCATCTCCTCCAGCATCCACAACACCCGCAGCGACCGCGATTGCGCAACATGCCAAAGGCGGATCATGGTGCATCCTCCAGCCGGATCAGGGCATCACCCGCCGCAACCTGCACGGCGGCATGTGCCAGAACCTCTGCCACGCGGCCGGAACGGGGGGCGACCAGCGTGTGTTCCATTTTCATGGCTTCCAGCACCAACAGCCGCGCGCCTTCTTCCACGCTGTCGCCCACGCTGACGAACACTGCCTTGACCAGCCCCGGCATGGGGGCGACCACACCATCCGCGCCCGCCCCCTGCCCTGTCTGGCGCGACAACGGGTCAGGCAGGTCAAACACACGGGGCGATTCCCCGAACAGGTACACCTGCTGCCCGACACAGGCCGCAGCCATGCGCCGCCCCTGAACCTGATAGCCCCCGTCACAGGCGATGACCGCAAGCGGCACCCCGGCCACCATGACATCAGCTTGCGCCGGGCCTGTCACAGCAAGGCGCAGGGGATGCACATCAGCGCGATACGTCAGCGCAACGTCACGCCAGACCAACCCCGAGGGGCAAACCCCCGCAAGCGGGTCGCACACCTGCCCCAGTCCGATGGCACAGGCCGCTGCAGCCGCCAGTTCGGCAGGCGTCACGGCGCCCTGTGCGGTCAGGCCCTCGATATCGCGCGCGATCAGCCCCGTATCAACATCGCCCGCCCTGAAGCCGTCATGGCGCGTCAACGCACCCAGAAACGCCAGATTGGTGACTGAACCGGCAACTTCCGTGTCCGCCAGTGCAGCCCGCAAGCGCGCAAGGGCAATCGCGCGGCTTGGCCCGTGGGCAATGATCTTGGCAATCATCGGGTCATACCATGGGCTGATGTCATCCCCCTCGCGCACGCCGGTATCGATGCGGGCCATGCCACTGAACCCCAGGTGCCGCAGCTGCCCTGTTGCGGGCAGAAACCCGGCAGGCACATCTTCGGCATAAAGGCGCGCTTCAAAAGCGTGACCATTGATCGACAGCTGGTCTTGCGCGCAAGGCAAGCGCTCGCCTGCTGCGACGCGCAATTGCCATTCCACCAGATCAACGCCGGTAATTGCCTCGGTCACGGGGTGTTCCACCTGCAGCCGGGTGTTCATTTCCATGAACCAGAACCTGTCTGCGCGCAGGCCGTCACTGCCGTCAACAATGAATTCCACTGTGCCCGCGCCACAATAGCCAATGGCACGCGCGGCGCGCACCGCCGCTTGTCCCATGGCAGAACGCATCGCGTCGGTCATGCCCGGCGCGGGGGCTTCTTCAATAACCTTCTGATGACGGCGCTGAAGCGAGCAGTCGCGTTCAAACAAATGCACCGCATCCCGCCCATCCCCGAACACCTGCACTTCGATATGGCGTGGCTTGGTGATGTATTTCTCAATCAATACAGCATCATTGCCAAAGGCAGTTGCCGCCTCGCCTTTGGTGCTTTCCAGCGCATCCATGAAACCTGACGGCGTTTCAACCAGCCGCATGCCCTTGCCACCCCCGCCCGCTACAGCCTTGATCAGCACCGGATAGCCAATATTACTGGCGGCACCAGCCAGATGGTCAGGGTCTTGATTTGCACCATGATAGCCCGGCACGACCGGCACGCCGGCATCCTGCATCAGCACCTTGGCCGCATCTTTCAGCCCCATCGCCCGGATCGCGCTGGCCGAGGGGCCGATAAACACCAGCCCCGCTGCGGTGACCGCCTCCACGAAATCAGGGTTTTCCGACAGGAACCCATAGCCCGGGTGTATGGCCTGCGCGCCCGTATCGAGCGCGGCGCGAATGATGACATCCCCGCGCAGATAACTGTCACGCGGTGCCGGCCCGCCAATGTGAACAGCCTGGTCGGCCAGTTCCACATGCAGCGCCTCCATATCGGCGTCAGAATAAACTGCGACACACTGCACCCCCATGGAACGCCCGGTGCGCATAATGCGGCAGGCGATTTCACCGCGATTGGCGATCAGGATCTTATCGAACATCTCTCAGCATCCCTTTTCGGTCGCAAAGGGGGGCGCTGCCCCCCATCGCCATACGGCGATTCCCCCCGGAGTATTTGACGCAAGATGAAGGGACACAGGGTTCATCTTGCGCCAAATACTCCCGCCGGAGGCATTCTTTTTTACATTCTGAACACACCAAAGCGTGTTTCCTCTATGGGCGCGTTCAGCGCTGCGCGCAGGGACAGGGCCAGCACCTGCCGCGATTGGCGGGGGTCGATGATGCCATCATCCCAAAGCCGCGCACTGGCATAAAGCGGGTGGGACTGGCGTTCGAACATTTCAAGAGTGGGGCGCTTGAATTCGGTTTCATCTTCCGCGCTCCAGCTTTGGCCCGCGCGTTCCAGTGCGTCGCGTTTCACTGTGGCCAGAACCCCTGCCGCCTGCGCACCGCCCATCACGGAAATGCGGCTGTTGGGCCATGTCCACAGAAAACGCGGGCTATAGGCGCGGCCCGCCATGCCGTAATTGCCCGCGCCGAAAGACCCGCCCACCAGCATGGTGATTTTGGGAACCGCCGTTGTGGCCACTGCGGTGACCATCTTGGCACCATGGCGCGCGATGCCTTCGTTTTCATATTTGCGCCCCACCATGAAGCCCGTGATGTTTTGCAAGAACACCAGTGGTATGCGGCGCTGGCTGCACAGCTGCACGAAATGCGCGCCTTTGACGGCGGCTTCCGAAAACAGCACGCCGTTATTGGCCACAATCCCCACGGGGCAGCCCATGACATGGGCAAAACCTGTCACCAGCGTTTCGCCAAAGCGCGGTTTGAATTCGTCAAAGCGCGACCCGTCCACAACGCGCGCAATCACTTCGCGGATGTCGTAGGGGATGCGCAGGTCGGCGGGCACCACGCCGAAAATTTCATCCGGGTCATAGGCGGGGTCTTCGGGGGGTTGCCATTGCACAGTTGCGGGCCTGGCGCAGTTCAGGTGGCTGACAGCACGGCGCGCAAGTGCCAGCGCATGCGCGTCATCTTCGGCCAGATAATCCGCGACGCCCGACAGGCGGGTATGCACGTCGCCCCCGCCCAAATCCTCGGCGGTGACAACTTCGCCGGTGGCGGCCTTGACCAGTGGCGGGCCGGCCAGAAAAATGGTGCCTTGGTCGCGCACGATAATGGTGACATCCGACATGGCGGGCACATAGGCGCCGCCCGCTGTGCATGACCCCATCACAACGGCAATCTGCGCGATTCCCTTGGCCGACATCTGCGCCTGATTGTAGAAAATACGCCCGAAATGGTCGCGGTCTGGGAACACTTCGTCCTGATTGGGCAGGTTCGCGCCGCCGCTATCGACAAGATAGATGCAAGGCAGGTGGTTCTCTGCGGCGATTTCCTGCGCACGCAGGTGTTTTTTCACCGTCATCGGGTAATAGGTGCCGCCCTTCACAGTGGCATCATTGCAGATGATCATGCAATCCTGCCCCGACACTTGCCCAACACCCGCGATCACCCCTGCACAAGGGGCAGCCCCGTCATACAGACCATGCGCAGCAGTTGCGCCGATTTCCAGAAACGGGCTGCCCGCATCCAGCACATTAGCCACGCGGTCGCGTGGCAGCATCTTGCCGCGCGAGATATGGCGTGCGCGCGCCTTCTCGCCGCCGCCAGCTTGCGCCAATATTGTGGCGGCGCGGATGTCTTCCAAGGCGGCTTCGTGCCCCGTGCGGTTCGCGCGAAAGGCATCCGACCCTGTCAGCACAGATGATTTAAGCTTCATGCCCTTCCCCCGGTGTCAAATTCAATTTCCGCCAATCACCATGGTCCAACGCGCTGGCAGGCCATATCCGCGCAGTAGGTTGCGATGTTCCAGCCGCAACCATCGTTACCGCGCGCCTTGCAGGACGGACCAGAGATACAGCGTCTGCTCGGCGGTCATTTGCATGGCGCAACCAAGAAACGCGGGACTGGCCCCTGTGCCGCCATGCCATTGCGCCGCTTCAAAACTGCAGCGCGCATCCCGAAACCCGATCCATGCGCGCTGCATGTCGCGCGCACCGTCAGACAGGGAAATTGCCGCATTGGTGCGGTCCGAATCTTGTGCAGCCAAATCCGCACGCAGGACCTGATATGCGCCGTTCAGTTTATCATCCCAAAGGTCCAGTTCCGCATCCAGACAAAAGCCCATGCCAATGGTCGTATCCCCACCCGACTGTTCCATGCACGCTGTCGCGGCGCGACCGATGCAATCATAGCCCTGTGCATCATCCGACAACGCGGCAAGGCACCTGTCGGTCGGGGCGGGATCAAAGCTAAGGTCTGCTGCAGTCGCAGGCGCGGCAATCAGGGCGGCAAAGAGAATGGTCAGGCGCATTGGATTTCCTTTTTTTGACAAGCACAGTCAAACCCTAGCCCATCGCCCCCATCAATTCGCGCCCCACAAGCATGCGGCGAATTTCCGACGTGCCCGCGCCGATTTCCATCAGCTTCGCATCGCGGAACAGGCGGCTGACCGTAGAGTCGTTCATGAACCCTGCCCCCCCCATGGCCTGCACGGCCTGATGGGCCTGCACCATCGCCTGTTCAGACGCATAAAGCACGCAAGCGGCCGCGTCCGCGCGGGTGACCGCGCCACGGTCGCAGGCTTTGGCGACTTCATACACATAGGCGCGCGCGGAGTTCATGGCCGTATACATGTCGGCAATCTTGCCCTGCATCAGTTGGAAACTGCCAATGGGTTGGCCAAACTGCTGGCGGTCGCGCAGGTAAGGCATGATTTCATCAAGGCAGGCGGCCATGATGCCAGTGCCAATGCCCGACAACACCACGCGTTCATAGTCCAGCCCCGACATAAGGACACGCACACCGCGCCCTTCATCGCCAAGCACATTGTCGAAGGGCACTTCCACATCCTGAAAAACCAGTTCAGCGGTGTTGGACCCGCGCATGCCCAGCTTGTCGAAATGCGCGCTGGTGGAAAACCCGGTCATGGATTTTTCGATCAGGAATGCAGTGATGCCCTTGCTGCCCGCCGACGGGTCGGTTTTTGCATAGACGACCAGAACATCCGCGTCCGGGCCATTGGTGATCCAGTATTTGGTGCCGTTCAGGATGTAGCGGTCATTTTTCTTGTCCGCGCGCAGTGTCATGCTGACCACATCGGACCCGGCGCCCGCTTCGGACATGGCCAGCGCGCCCACATGGTCACCGCTGACCAGTTTGGGCAAATAGCGGTCGCGCTGTGCATCTGTTCCGTTCAACTTGATCTGGTTGACGCACAGGTTGGAATGCGCCCCGTAAGACAGCGACACAGACGCCGAGGCGCGCGCGATTTCTTCCACCGCGATAACATGCGCCAGGTAGCCCATTTCCGCCCCCCCGTAGCGTTCGGACACAGTAATACCCAACAACCCCAATTCCCCCATTTCCCGCCATAATTCGGGTGGGAAGCTGTTGGTGCGGTCGATTTCCGCCGCCATGGGTTTGACGCGGTCCTGCGCCCAGCGGTGGACCATGTCGCGCAGGGCGTTGACCTCTTCTCCAAGGTCTAAATTCATTGATGCTGTGAACATGCGTCAATCCTCCCGCAACTGAACGCTTGTTCAATTCATACGCAGACGGGATGCTTGCGTCAAACAAAATCTTGCACAGAAAAAAACAGGGGGCCAAGGCCCCCTGTGATGAGTATTTCTGGCAAGATGAAGATGCGGGTTCAGCGCAGATCCGGTGGCGTGGCTTCTGCGCGCAGGGCGTCAACCAGGGCGTTGAGGGTTTCGGTTGACGTGCGGTTTTCACCCAGACGGCGCACGGACACTGTGCGTTCCGCCACTTCGCGCGCACCAATGGCCAGAATGACCGGCACCTTGCCCACGGAATGCTCGCGCACCTTGTAGTTGATTTTTTCGTTGCGCAAATCCAGTTCGGCGCGGATGCCTGCAGCGTTCAGAGTGTTCAGAACCTCGCGGCAATAGTCATCGGCGTCGGACACGATGGAGGCGACAACCACCTGACGCGGGGCCAGCCAGAAGGGCAGTTTACCTGCGAAGTTTTCGATCAGCATGCCGATGAAGCGTTCGAAACTGCCCAGCACCGCGCGGTGCAGCATAACGGGGCGGTGTTTGCCCCCATCTGCACCGATATAGGCCGCACCCAGCCGTTCGGGCAGGTTGGGGTCCACCTGCAGGGTGCCGCATTGCCAGTCGCGGCCAATCGCATCGGTCAGCACGAATTCCAGCTTCGGGCCGTAGAACGCGCCTTCGCCGGGGAACAGTTCATATTCATGCCCTGCCGCGCGGCAGGCATTGCCCAGCGCGGCCTCGACCCGGTCCCAGCTTTCATCGCTGCCGATGCGCTTTTCAGGGCGGGTGGACAGCTTGATGCGCCATTGATCGAAGCCCAGATCGGCATAGACCCCTGACAGGAATTCAATGAATTTCTTTGATTCCGCCTCGATCTGGTCTTCGGTGCAGAAGATATGCCCGTCATCTTGTGTGAAGCCGCGCACGCGCATGATGCCATGCAGCGCGCCTGAAGGTTCATAGCGGGCGCATGACCCGAATTCGGCCATGCGCAAAGGCAGATCCCGGTAAGATTTCAGCCCGTGGTTGTAGATCTGCACATGGCAGGGACAGTTCATCGGTTTGAGTGCGTTGATGGTTTTTTCGCGGGCGTGATCCTCGTCAACCTCGACGATGAACATATTTTCCTGATAATTGTCCCAATGGCCTGAATCCTCCCATAGCTTGCGGTTGACCACCTGGGGGGTGTTCACCTCGACATAGCCGTCCTTGCGCTGCTGGCGGCGCATGTAATCTTGCAGGCTGGTATAGATGGACCAGCCATTGGGGTGCCAGAACACCTGACCGGGGGCTTCTTCCTGCATGTGGAACAGGTCCATTTCGCGGCCCAGCTTGCGGTGGTCGCGTTTGGCCGCTTCCTCCAGCATGGTCAGATGGGCCTTCAGGTCACTGCGGTTCTTGAAGGCCACGCCGTAGATGCGCTGCAACATGGGGCGCGTGCTGTCGCCCAGCCAATAGGCACCGGCAATATTCATCAGCTTGAAGGCATCTGCAGGCACTTGCGCGGTGTTTTGCAGATGCGGGCCACGGCACAGATCCTGCCAGTGGCCATGCCAATACATGCGCAGCGGTTCCCCTTCGGGGATGCGGTCTATCAGTTCAATCTTGAACGGCTCGCCTGCGTCCTTGTAGTGCTGGATGGCGCGGGCGCGGTCCCAGATTTCGGTGCGCACACGATCGCGGGCGTTGATGATATCGCGCATCTTTGCTTCGATCTGCGCAAGGTCATCGGGGACAAACGGTTCTGCGCGGTCGAAATCATAAAACCACCCCTTGTCGCGCACCGGGCCAATTGTCACTTTCACATCGGGCCAGATTTCCTGCACCGCACGCGCCATGATATGCGCCAGATCGTGGCGGATCAGTTCCAGCGCCTGCGCGTCATCTTGCAGGGTGTGAATGGCAATGCTTGCGTCATGCTCGATCGGCCATTGCAGGTCGAAATGCGCGCCGTTCACAGTGGCGGAAATGGCTTTCTTGGCCAAGGATGTGGAAATGGATGCAGCCACTTCGGCAGGGGTTATGCCTGCTGCGAATTCGCGCATATTGCCATCGGGGAATTTAAGGGAAATCTGGGCCATTGGCCGTGCTCCTCGTCGTTTTGGCGCCCACGGAACGCCCGGTTGCGGGTTATGTCGGGGGCTTGATTTCGCTTTCAAGGGAACGAAAGTCAAGCTGACATCGTTTACCGAGGTTACACTGTGGCAAATTAGACCGGAGGGACCGGATGCGGCCTGCTGTGCAAAACGCCTTTGACAGCTTGACATCAGATGATGACGGACGGGTTTGCAAGGACATCAGCGATGCGGCCTGCAAGGAACAACCGGCCAATTTCCTGCGCCATGCCAGCGCGCTTGGCCTGAGCAAGGCAGCTGACGGGCTGGCCGACCCCAAGCTGGTGCTGGCATGGCTGATGACCCATCTTGACGCGCCTGCCGGGTTGGTGGGGCTACTGGTTCCCGTGCGCGAAGCGGGTGCATTGCTGCCGCAACTGTTCACTGCAGCGCGCATTCGCGCCATGGCACGGCGCAAATGGGCATGGGTTGCCGCGGCAATGGGCCAGGGTGCAGGCGCGGCAGTCATCTTACTGGCGGCGGTAATGATGTCGGGCACCAGTGCAGGGGTTACCATACTGGCCGGTCTGGCGCTGGTGGCCCTGTCGCGGTCGGTGGCGTCAGTGGCCTATAAGGATGTGTTGGGCAAAACGATCGCAAAAACACGGCGCGGCACGGTCACAGGGCTGGCGGGCAGTGGCGCTGCTGGCGTGACGCTAAGTTTCGCCTTCATGCTGATGGTGTTTTCAGACGCCCGCGCAGGCATTGTTTTGGGGGCGGTGGCCTTGGCGGCGCTGGCATGGATGGCGGCAGCGGGCATTTTCGCGGGCCTGGCAGAAGAGGACGGCGCAACCGATGGGGGCGGCAACGGGTGGCAGGCGGCGCTGGCGAACCTGCGCTACTTGCGCGAAGACAGGCAACTGGCGCGCTTTATTGTGGCGCGCGGGTTGCTGACATCCACCGCGCTGGCCCCCCCCTATCTGGTGGTGATGGCATCGGGGGCGGCGGGGGCCGCGCTGGAAGGGTTGGGGGCGCTGGTCGCGGCATCGGCGCTGGCGGGGCTGGTATCAAGCTATTTCTGGGGCAGGTTGGCCGATATTTCCGCGCGCAAGGTGCTGATCCTGACCGGGGTGACAGGGGCGGTTGCACTGGGCATGGCGCTGGGGTTCAGCGCGGCCGGGCTGGCGCAAACCATCTGGGCGCTGCCGCTTGCGCTGTTCGCGCTTGCGCTGTCCCATCAAGGCGTGCGGCTGGGGCGTTCCACCTATCTGGTGGATATGGTGGGGCCGGACAAACGGGCGATATACACAGCCATATCGAACACAGTGATCGGGGTAGTGCTGCTGGCAAGCGGCATTTTTGGCGCGCTGGCCGCATTGGCCGGGGCACATGTCACGCTGGCGCTGTTTGCGTTTATGGCTGTGGCAGGGGCCTGGGTGGCGTATGGGTTGAAGGAACTGGGCGGGGCGTAAGGGTCAGTTCCCGCCCAGTAACCCGCGCAGGCGGTTGCCCAATTCCTGTTCAACGCCCCGGCGCAACGTATCTTCCAGACGTTCGCCTTCCTGACGTTGCACGCCCAGTTCGCGTTCAATGCGGTCTTCGGCCTGTTGGCGCGCGCGGTCTTCCAGACGGCGGGCTTCTTCGCGGGCCAGATCCTCCAGCCGTTCCTGTTCCACACGCAATTGTTCCCGCGCCAGCGCTTCCAGGTCCAGCCGGAAACGGGGCGCATCCCAGGGGCCGGTGATCATCAGCGGCACGCGCAACACTTCTTCGCCTTCGCTGCGCAAGGCGGCGGGGACAATCCGGTAATCCAGCGTGCGCGCCCCCACGGACACCGTTCCGCGCCCTGCCACCGAAAAACGCGGCGCAGAAAGCGCCAGGTCGTCGTTGCGCAGAACCCCGTCTGCCACTGTAAATGTGCCGGTAATACTGTCATATACTGTGCGGTTGCCCTCGCCCATATAGGACATGTCCAGATTGCGCAGCATGCCTGCCAGATCAAACCCTATGATTTCGCCCTGATCAAACCGGATTGCGCCCGTGCCATTCAGGCTGTTCATGATGGCATGAACCGAGTTGCCCACCCCCAACACATTGATATCCATATTGGCGCGCCCCTGAAGACGCCGGTAATCCGCCATTTCCGTCAACATGGGCAGCAGCGATATTTCGCGCGCGGCCAGATCCGCACGCACCGACAGCCCCGACCTGTTATTGGCCACGAACTGCCCCGAAAGCCTGCCGCCGAAAATTGTTGTTTCGCGCAAATCAAGAACCGCGCGCGCATTCTCCAGACTGACTGTCACACGCGACCGCCCGAATGTGGCCATATCTGTCTGGACAGTGTTGAAGGCAAGCGACAGTTCGGCGTCCAGCAGCCCCAGCGCGCTTGCATCGATCACATCGCGCGACCAGCCCTGCGCCGCAGCACCCGATTGCGGGCGCGTCGCATCGCCCCCCCTGCCCCCGCCTGCGCTGCGCAAATCCAGCACATCGCCCGACAGTTGCCCTGTCAGTTTCGGGCGCGCGCCCGCCAGTTCCAGATCAACGCCCCCTTCGACACGCAACGCACCCGCCGCCAGAGTTGCATCACGGGCATAGATCGTTCCATCCGCCGTGCGCGTGATCTGCCCCGAAAACCCAAGCGGCAGATAGGCGGGCGGCATGTCCCCGCCCGCGCGGCCAAGTGCCTGCACCACAGGGCGCAAGGCGGGGATATCGGCATCCAGCCGCCCTTCGGCAATCATGTCGGCCAGACCGGCGCGGCCGGAAAACTGCGCGCGCGCCCCCGCCACCCCCAGATCGAGGCTTAGGCCCACCACAGCCCCGCTCATCAGGCGGGCGACATTGTCTGTCGCAAGTTCAATCTGCAAAGGCTGGCTGTTGATCTGTGCGCCAAGGGTTATTTCGGCAGGCCCGTCCAGTGCAGGCAAGGCGAAGCTGGCCTCCAGCCCGGACAGGGAAATATCGGTGCCCGATGCGGCATCGCGGAACCGCAACCGCCCGTCCTGTATCCGGCCCACCCCCAGGGAAAAGGCGCGCGGGCGGGTGTCGGGGGTGGTGGCGCCGGGACTGTCTGCGGGCGGGGGCGCGCTGGCGCGCAGGGCTATTTCCCAATTCCCGCGCCCGTCACTGTTGCGCCGCAGGTCAATCGCCGGCGCTTGCAAAACGATCCGTTCAATCTGGATGTCACCGCGCATCAACGCCGCCAGATCAAGCCCGATTTCCATCTGCTCGGCGCTTAGCAAGGGTATGTCATCCGCCCAGTCGGCATTGCCAATGGAAATGCCATTCGCGGTAGCCCCGATGACGGGGTAAAAACTGGGCCGGACAGCGCCATCAATCGTCAGGCTGCGCCCCGTCGCTGTCTGGAACTGCTGGGCGGCGATCTGCGCGATGCGTTCAGACGGCAACAGGAACAGGGCCGCCGCGACCAGCACCGCAAGCCCCAGTATGACAGCCACAAAAGCCTTTATCACACGCATGACACCCCCACCGGCACAAAAGGTTCACCACAATAAGCAAACACTAACGCCTAGCGGCAGGGATGTCTTTTCAAAAAAACGAATTGCAGGAAACCTGACTGTCCCAGCGGGGCGCCTGTTACCCTTTTGCGCGCACATGTTGCAAAAGTGGCATCAGCGCGGCCATGTCAGGGCCATGCGCCTGCCCCGTCAATGCCTTGCGTAAGGGCATGAACAAGGCCCGCCCCTTGCGCCCGGTCTGCGCCTTCACTGCGTCGGTCCAGTCCTTCCACGCGGTCGGCCCATAAGGCGGGGGCGGCAGCAATGTCAGCGCTTCGGCCACGAAATCCGCATCCTCTGGGTCGATTACGGGGGCGGCACCCTGCTGGCACAGTGTCCACCACGGGCCGACATCTTCCAGCCGGGTGATATTTTCGCGCGCCACCTGCCAGAATTGCGGCGCAATCTCCGCAGGCACACCCAATGCCGCCAGATCACCTGCAACAGCGTCATAGGGGCGGGATTGCATGTCAGCGCGCGTTAGCGGCCACAGATCTTCGGCATCGAACTTGGTGGGCGCGGACCCGAATTGCGACAGGTCGAACCCTTCGGATACCTCGTCCAGCGAGGCGCGCAATTCCACCGGCTGGCTGGACCCGAGCCGCGCCATCAGCGACAACAGCGCCATTGGGGTTACGCCCTGCGCACGCAGATCGCGCAAGGACAGCGTGCCCAGACGCTTGGACAGCGCTTCCCCCTGCGGGCCGGTCAACAGGGAATGATGGGCAAAGGACGGGGCCGCCCCGCCCAGCGCCTGAATAATCTGGATTTGCGTTGCCGTATTGGTCACATGGTCGGACCCGCGCACAATATGCGTGACCCCCATATCCATGTCATCCACCACCGAGGCCAGTGTATACAGGACCTGCCCATCAGCGCGGATCAGCACAGGGTCGGACACAGACGCCGCGTCAATTGACAGCGGGCCAAGGATGCCGTCTGTCCATTCAATGCGTGTCTGGTCCAGCAAGAAACGCCAATAGCCGTCGCGTTCGGCGCGCAGCCGCAGGCGCGTGGCATCTTCCATATCCAGTGCAGCGCGGTCATACACCGGCGGACGGCCCATGTTCAGTTGTTTCTTGCGCTTCAGGTCCAGTTCACCCGGCGTTTCAAAACACTCGTAAAAACGGCCATCCGCGCGCAATGTGTCGGCAGCTTCCTTATAGCGGTCAAGTCGGGTCGATTGCTGTTCGATACGGTCCCAGCCAATGCCCAGCCAGTCCAGATCCTGCTGGATACCGTCGATATATTCCTGCTTGGAGCGTTCCTGATCCGTGTCATCCAGCCGAAGGATGAACTCCCCCCCCGATTTGCGGGCAATCAGATAGTTGAACAACGCAGTGCGCAAATTGCCGATATGCAGATACCCTGTGGGAGAGGGCGCGAAGCGGGTGACGATCTTGGACATGGAAAAGACCTCCTGATTGGTTCATGCTTTTTCACAAGCCTTGCTCCAGTGCAAGCCCCGTGCTTTGAAACAGGTTTGAACAAAGGCACCACCATGACAGATGAAACGCAGCACTGGCCCACATGCCTGCCGCCGGACGAAACCGTGTTCGAACAGATCGTGGCGCAGACGCTTGATACCCTGCCTGCGCCTTTTGGGCAGGCGGCGGGCCATATCGCAGTGCGGATTGTCGATTTCGCGCCTGATGCGATGCTGGCGGAACTGGGGCTTGATGATCCCTTCGAACTGACGGGGCTGTATAGTGGTATTCCGCTGACCGAAAAATCCGTGATGGACCAACCGATGGAGCCAGACACCATCTGGCTGTTCCGGCGCCCCATTCTGGATGAATGGGTGACCCGAGGGGACATAGAACTGGGGGCGCTGGTTGCCCATGTGTTCATCCACGAACTGGCGCATCATTTCGGCTGGTCCGACGGGGAAATCGCAACCATTGCGCCTTGGCAGGACTGACTGCGCCAAGGCCAATACCAAAAAAGGGCGTCAGGGGACTGGATTGGGCGTGGCCGGGACATGCGTTCGTGGCCTGAAGGGGACGTTGAAGGAATGCCCCAGCGCGGAATCAAGGCGCGCGTGCGCGCCGCCGCGCAGCGCCCGACCGCCCCCCGGGCGGGCGCTATTCACCGTTCAGCACCCTTGAACCGTCGCAGTAGGCCGCAGCATAAACTGCCCGCCAAAATCGTGGGAGCGCCCCCCCGCGGTCGGGCACTTCGCGGCACCCCCGAACGTCCCCTTAAGGCCAAAAACCGCCCTTGCTCAGCTCCCTGACATGCTCTAGCCGCGCGAGGCTAGCGCGTCTGCCAGCACCGCATGCAACAGGTCAGCAGGCACATCATCACAGACGAAGGCCGCGCCGATATCGCGCGCCAGAATGAACCGCAAACGCCCGTCCTGCACCTTCTTGTCCTGCCCCATCAGGGCAATCAGCCCCTCTGGCGGGGGCAGGTCACCCGCAATATCAGCCAGGTCCGTGGCCATGCCCATCTGGCGCAGATGTGCGCGCACGCGCCCGGGCGTTTCCTGCGCGCACAGCCCCATGCGTGCGGACAATTCGAACGCCAGCGCGCACCCGATGGCCACCCCTTCGCCATGCAGCAACCGCTCACCATAGCCGGTGGCCGCTTCCAGCGCGTGGCAGAAGGTATGCCCAAGGTTCAAAAGCGCGCGGTCGCCCTGTTCGGTTTCATCGCGTGCCACGATTTCGGCCTTCATCTGGACAGACCGATGCACAGCATAGTGGCGCAGGGACGTATCGCCGCCTGCCATGGCAGGGCCGTTACGTTCCAGCCAATCAAAGAACGCTGCATCGCCCAGCAACCCATATTTGACCACTTCGCCATAACCGGCCAGAAAGTCGCGGCGCGGCAGACTAGCGAGCACGTCAATATCTGCAAGCACAAGGGCCGGCTGGTGGAAAGCCCCCACAAGGTTCTTGCCGTGGCGGGTGTTGATGCCGGTTTTGCCGCCCACGGAACTGTCGACCTGCGCCAGCAGCGATGTTGGAATTTGCACGAAGCGCACCCCCCGCCGCAACACTGCCGATGCAAACCCGCCCAGGTCCCCGATCACACCGCCGCCCAGCGCCACAACCACATCGCGGCGTTCCACCTTTTCATCCAGCAGCCATTCCACAGCATGTTGCAACCCGTTCCAGCCCTTCGTTCCCTCGCCGGGGGGCAGTGTCAGAGCGGTGCTGTCAATCCCGGCTGTGGCCAGACCAGCCATCAGCGCATCCAGATGGGCGGCGGCCACGCGGGTTTCTGTCAGGACGGGAACACGGCTACGGTGCAAAAACGGCGCAATCATCTGGCCGGATTGTGCAATCAGGCCCCGCCCGATCACGACATCATAGGCACGCGACCCAAGGGGCACATGAACGCGGTCAGTTTTCATTGGCAAATCCTTCCAGCACATCGGGGCGTGTTGACAGCGCGTTCAGGACCGCGCGCGCCGTGTCAGCTATGGCATAGCCCGGTTGGGTTTGAACCGCCAGATCCGCCCTGGCATAATACGGCTCGCGCGTGGTCAGAAGCGTTGCCAGCGTTTCGCGCGGGTTGGCCGTGCGCAACAGGGGGCGCGTTGTCTTCTGGCGCACCCGCGACCACAGCAAGTCAATATCCGCCCTGATCCAGACAGAAACGCCAAGGTCCGAAATCAGGCCGCGCGTGCCTGCATTCAGGAACGCCCCCCCGCCCACGGACAAAATGCCCGGACGCCCGCGCATCAGGCGCGCAATAACTTCGGCTTCGCGAGCGCGGAAGAACGCCTCTCCGTCGCGTTCGAAAATTTCGGCGATGCTCATTTGGGCCGCTTCGACGATTTCTTCATCCGAATCGCGAAACGCCACGCCAAGGCATTGGGCCAGTTCCCGCCCCACTGCCGTCTTGCCTGCCCCCATCATTCCCACAAGCACCACGGTTTTATGCAACTTCATGCTTAAGCTCCGCCCCTTCGCCTGCCCCGCAACAAGTTTTCGTGGCCTGCATTGTCCTTGTCGTGATATTGCGGCACTGTCAAAAGGGAAACCCCCCGAAGCGTTCTTCGCGAAAAGAGGGGGCGGCGCAACGAAAGGCAGGCGAAATGCGACATCTGGTGCGGCTTATCCTGGTTCTGGTGGTGTTGGCGGGGCTGGCCGTGGTGGCCTATGCCTATTTCGGGGACATGTCCGCCGAACAGCGCGGTGTTCAAACCCCTGTCACGCTGGAGGTGAATTGACGCCAGCAGGCCCATATCTGCGGTTGCGCCGTCAGGGCGGGCTTGTCGCGGTGGCGCTGGCTGCCATGATGGTGCATGTCCAGCCAGTTGGGGCACAAGCCCTGCATACCGAACGCCCCCTGAACGCGATTGACTGGCTGGAAGACGCCATGTCCAACCCGATCCCGCCAGAGCTGCAGGACACGGCCCCCGACGGTTACCTGCCGCCCATCCCCCCCAGGGCCGAGGCCGATGATATCGCTGTCACCCCCCTGTCCCCGCCTGCGCTGGACCAGGTGGGGCTGTTCATTCCCGAACGCGCGGGCCTGCCGCGGGACTTGTGGGGACAGGCCCCTGTCGCGGAAGTGCTGGCGGGAATTTCCGCCCTGCCCGTGGACACTGTGCCAAGTGCGCTGCAACTTGGCTACCGTTTGTTGCTGGCGGAATTTGCCCCGCCCGCCCGGTTGCAGCCCGAAACCCAAGGCACAGTGCTGAACGCGCGTGTGGACAAGCTGATGGCGATGGGTGCCTTGGAACAGGCCACCCAACTGATTGACGCAGCCCCTGTGCGCACTGCGGCGCTGAACACTCGCGCCTTCGACATTGCCCTGCTGCTGGGCGAAGAAGATCGCGCTTGCACCAGCATGAGCGGCCAGATCACCACGGATTTCGGCCATGGGGCGCAAATTTTCTGTCTGGCGCGGCGGGGCGACTGGCAGGGTGCCTATATGACACTGAACGCGACAACATCGCTGGGATTGCTGGACACAAGCGAAGCCGCGCTTCTGCTGCGCTTTCTGGAAGAAGAAGACATTATCCTGACCCCGCCGCCACCTGCGGAATTGTCGCCGCTGGGCTGGCGCATCCTGGAAGCGTTGGGCGATCCGGTGCCGACATCCAGCCTGCCGGTGGCCTTTGCCTATGCCGATCTGCGCGGCACCAGCGGGTGGCGCGCGCAGCTTGACGCGGCCGAACGCCTGACCCGTGCCGGAGTGATGCAGCCCAACCGTCTGCTGGGGTTGTATGCACAACGCCGTCCGGCGGCGTCTGGGGGGGTGTGGGAACGCGTGCGGGCAGTTCAGGCGCTTGATCAGGCGCTGGCGGGCAACGACCCTGCCGCCCTGTCACAGGCCTTGGTCACCGCATGGCCCCAATTTGCCAGCGTGGAACTGGAAGTTGCCTTCGCCCAGATGTTTGCCCCGGCCCTGACCGAAGGGGCCACAGACCTGATGGCACTGGACGGGCCGGCGCGCGCCATTATGTGGCAGATTTTGCTACTGGCGCAAACCCGGCTGGATATGGCCGTGCATCTGGCGCCTGACACAACCACGGCGCGCCTTGCAACGGCACTTGTGCAGCAAGCCCCCGCGCTGCCCGACATGGACAGTTCGTCCATGGCTGCGGCTATTGCGCAGGCGTTTTCATCGCAGCCCCACACGCAAGATAACGCGCCCACGCCTGTCAGTTCGGGGGGAATTGTCCTGCTGGATGCGCTGAACAGCATTGCACAGGCCGCGATTGGCGACCCGCGCGCGGCCCGCATCGGGCTGGAAGGGTTGTTGTCACTGGGGCTGGACGGTCCCGCACGCCAGATCGCTGTTGAATTGCTGCTGCTTGAACGGCGCGGCTAGGTCATGGCACCGCATCAGGATTACCAATGGATTTCCACATTTCTGGACGCCACCACAGCCGAATCCGGGGCCGCGCGCAACACGCAACTGGCCTATGGCCGTGACTTGCGCGATTTCGCGGATTGGGCGCAGGCCAACGCGCTGCAGTTTCAGACACTGACGCGGGCGGATATTGAAACCTATCTGGTTCATTGCGATGCGCAGGGGCTGGCACGCACAACCCGCGCCCGGCGGCTGGCGTCAATCCGCGCGATGTATCGCTTTGCCTATGCCGAAGGGTGGCGCAAGGATGACCCCGCCAGCCGCATCCGCGGACCGGGAAAGTCCAAGAAACTGCCCGACACCTTGTCGCAAGATGATGTGACCGCCCTGCTGGATGCTGCGCGCGCCACTGGCCGGACCCCTGCCGACAGGTTGCGCAACACTTGCTTGCTGGAATTGCTGTATGCCACCGGCCTGCGCGTTACCGAACTGGTCGGCCTGCCGGTTGCTGCGGTGCGCGGGGACCCGCGCATGATTCTGGTGCGCGGCAAAGGGGGGCGCGAACGCATGGTGCCGCTGTCGCAACCTGCGCGCACTGCCCTGACAGACTGGCTGGCGCAATGGGACAGGCAGGCGGCGGAATTGCGCGCCAGACGCCAGCCCGAACCGCGCTTCCTGTTCCCGTCCAACGGGCGCGAAGGGCATTTCAGCCGCGTCGGTTTCTTCCTTGTGCTGAAAGAAATTGCGCTGAAAGCAGGGCTTGACCCCACGCGCGTCAGTCCGCATGTGCTGCGCCATGCCTTTGCCACGCATTTGCTGGCGGGCGGCGCGGATTTGCGCGCGATCCAGACCCTGCTGGGCCATGCGGATGTGTCGACAACCGAAATCTATACCCATGTGCTGGAAGAACGCCTTAAGGCGCTGGTGCTGGACCATCACCCGCTTGCGAAGCCATGAAGCGCAGCACGGAATGCGCCGCGCGCAAGCCCGGCGGCATGCCCCCCTGCCCCAGGCGCGCCATGGACAGCGACATTGCCGAATGTTGCGCGGCGCGCGCATCGGGGCTGTCGAGAAGCTGACGCAGGGCTGCGGCCATGCGTTCGGGCTGGCAGTCATGGCCCAGAAATTCGGGAATCGCGCGGGTATCCGACACCAGATTAACCAATGTCACAGTGTCCAGTTTGATAAGCCGCTGCGCCAGAAACCGCGTCAGGGGGGCCATGTCATAGGCAATGACCATGGGCGTATCATTGGCGGCCAGTTCAAGCGACACCGTGCCAGACGCGGCCAGCGCAACATCTGCGGCCGCAAAGGCCGCGCGCTTGGTGGTGCTGTCGTCCAGAACCTCGGCGTGCAGCGGCCATTTTGCGACCTGCGCACGCATGAAATCCGCCTGCGCGCGCACTGTGGGCACCACCACGCGGGCAGTTTGCGGCAGCGCAAGTGCCAATGCCTGTCCGAAACGCGGGGCAAGGCGCGCGATTTCCCCCCGCCGTGAACCGGGCAGGGCCAGCACCAGCGCACCGTCATGGCCTGCACGGAACTGCGCAACATCCGCTGCTGTGGCGCGCTGCTCGGCCACCACCGGATGGCCCACAAATTCGCAGCTCATGCCGGCTGCATGCATCAGGGGCGGTTCAAACGGCAACAGCGCCAGCACATGGTCCACCAGCGGGGCCATGCGCGCCGCCCGTTTTGGCCGCCATGCCCAGACCGAAGGGGCCACATAATGCACCACCCGCAGCGCCGGCTGCGCGGCACGCGCCAGTTTCAACACACGCAGGCAAAAATCGGGGCTGTCGATGGTTATGACCACATCGGGCGCAGCGCGCGCAAGTGCGGCAGCCGTTTCGCGGATGCGGGCACGCAACAGGCGAATGCGCGGCAAGACCTCGGCCAGCCCCATGACGGACAAATCCGACATTGGAAACAGCGAGTCCAGCCCCTGGACGGACATATCGTCACCGCCCACGCCAAGGAAGGTCACATCCGGGACCAATTGGCGCAACCCCGCCATCAGCGCGCCGCCCAGCTTGTCGCCTGACGGTTCGCCCGCAATGACAAAGACCTTCAAGGCGCGTCCATCGCCCACAGGAACACCCCAAGCGCATTAGCCTGTGCCACCATCCGGTCACGGTCAATCAGCATCACCCCGCCCGCATCAAAGGCGATGCCGCGCAGCCCCGCGCGGTGAACAGCATCCACCGTGTCTGGCCCCAATGCGGGCAAATCCATCCTGCGGTCCTGTCCCGGTTTCGGGGCCTTGCAAAACACCCCGCCTGCTGGCAATTCCGTGCCGCGCGCGCGCAAATCCGCCAGATGGGCCAGCATCACATCGGTGCCCGGCAATGCCTCCAGCGCCAGACACTGGCCGCGCGCGACGATACAGCCCTGCCCCACATCTGCGGCACCCATAACCTGCAAGATGCGAAACCCGCGTGTGGCGTCCTGCTTGTCCTGGCCTACAGGCTGCGCATCGGTCAGAATACCGGGTTCGGCCAGCAATTCCGGGCAGATATCCTGCGCGCCCACCACCTCGATGCCCCATTCCCCCATCAGCGCGATGACTTCGCGCAGCGTGCCATCATCGCCTTGCTGCATTGCGGCCATGATGCGCGGCAAAAGCTGCACAGTCGCGGGGTCAATCAGGGACGGGTCCAGCCGCGGGCGATGGACGGCACCGGCAAACACCGCGCGCGTCACGCCCTGGTCCTGCAGAAGGTCCAGAAAGGGCACCAACCGTTCCAGACGGAACCGCTCGACCGTGCCATGCGCGGTGCCAAGGGTCTCAAACCCCTCCATCTCGGCCAGCAGCGGGGTTTGCCCTGACGCCTGCAGGCGTTGCGCCAAAAGATGCGGCAAACGGCCCTTGCCTGATATCAATGCGATGCGGGTCATTTCGGGCGCAAAAAGCTGCGGTTGCTGTTTTCGGTGAAGAAACGCGCCACCTGCTGCACAGCTTCGGAACTGCTGTCCAAAAGCAGCGCCTGCGCCAGATCGGCAAGCGAGCCATCTTCTGTGGCCAGCCGCGCATATGCAGCGCGCAACGCCGAAATGTCATCGCGGGCCATGCCGCGCCGCCGCAGCCCCACCAGATTCAACCCCTGCAACGTGCCATCCGGGCCAGATACCAGCCCGAACGGCATGACGTCATGGGTAATGCGCGTCAAACCACCGATCATCGCCCCTTCGCCCACGCGCACAAACTGGTGAATCCCCGCCAATGCGCCAATGATCGCGTTGGTTTCAATGGTTGTGTGACCGGCAACACCCGCGAAATTGGCAAGAATTACGTTATCGCCGATTTGCGCATCATGGCCCACATGCGCGCCCGCCATGATCAGGCAATTATCGCCAAGGCGTGTCACCCCGCCACCACCATCGGTGCCTGTATGCAATGTTGCGTTTTCACGAATGCGACATTTCTTGCCCACGATCAGCCGCGTGCGTTCACCAGCATATTTCAGATCCTGCGGCACCTCGCCCACGGAAGCGAAGGAAAATATGGTGCTCTCGTCCCCGATCTCGGTCCAGCCGGTGACAAGCGCATGGGGTTTGACCGTCACCCCCCGCCCAAGCGTCACCTCCGGCCCGATAATAGCAAAAGGGCCGATCTTGCAGTCAGCGCCGATTGTGGCGCCTGACTCCACAATTGCCATGGGGTGAATTTCCGCGCTGGGGTCAATCATCGCCGCACTCATTGCGCAGTCTTTGCGCTGGCGTCGATCATGGCCGCGAATTCGGCTTCGGCGGCGATCTGGCCATCCACCTTGGCGACGCCTTCGAATTTCCATATCTTGGTTGAGCCGCGCTTGACCTGCACATGCAGTTCCAACACATCGCCGGGCACCACCTTGCGCCGGAACTTGGCCTTGTCGATGGACATGAAATACACCAGTGGTGCCTTGTCGCCAAACCCGACCGACAGGCCCACCAGAACGGCGGCTGTCTGGGCCATGGCTTCTACGATTGTGACGCCGGGCATAATGGGCGCGCCGGGGAAATGGCCCTGAAAATGGGGTTCATTGAAGGTGACATTCTTGATTCCAACTGCAGACTGACGCGCCACAACATCGCGCACCTTGTCGACCAGCAGAAACGGATAGCGATGCGGGATGATCTGCATGATTGTCGTAAGGTCGGCTTCTGACGGGACAATATGCTCCTGCGGCTGCGCGTGATCGTTCATCAAAAGGCTTCCTTCGCTGTTGGTCCCTGCCGGCATTTGCCGTGGCAAAAGGCTGGCAATCAAATTTTGCGCTGATCTATCAAGCTGCAGCCCGCGTGACAAGCGGCCCGTCATAGCTGCAATCAAGGCACACGCAACGGATTGGGTGACGGTGCGCCATCCCCTATCGCATCATCGAGCGCGGCAATGGCGGGGTCTGTCATGTCCATGCCGGTGACCCCAATGATGACAGCGCGGGAATCAATCAAAACCTGCGCACCCTCATTGGCCAGAACCTGTTGCAACACAGGGGCAGCAAGCTGGAAAAAGCGGCGCTGCTCGGCATCTTCATAGATGCTAAGGCGCTGGCGCTTTTCGGCCTGCGCGCGCCGGATGGTTTCTGCCTCCAGGTCGAAAGCTTCGGCTTCGGCGCGAAACTGGGCAGGTGGCATGGTGGCGCGCGCTTCAGTCAGTTCCAGTTCGCGCGTGGTCAGCTGTTCCAGCAAATCTTCGTTTTCGGCTTCCAACGCGCGGGACGCGGAATCGATGTCCGCAGCCACACGCAGCCCGAAACTTGACGCACGAAACAGGCGTTCTTCATCAAGGGTGCGCAACTGAAGGATGGGGGCGGCCACATCAAGGGACTGGCCAAGCGATAGTCCTTGCATCCCTTGCCCAAAGGCCGGGGCGGCAAGCTGAATGCCTGCCGCCCCGATACATGCCAGAACCCAGTCAGGCCGCATCATCAGAAATTCGAAACAATCGTGAAGTCGAAATTCTGTGCGCGGTCATAGGGACGCTTGCGCAGTGGCCGCGAGAAGTCGAAGCGCAGCACGCCCAAGGGGCTGTCCCAGAACAGTGACACACCCAAAGTGGCGCGCAGATGCATCTTGTTGGAATTCTCGCCCGTGGCGTCGAACATATCAACAGCCGCCAATCCGGTGCCGTCAGCACCCCAGACCGAACCGACATCTGCGAACACGCCGCCGCTTAGACCGTATTCTTCGGGCGTGCCCAGCGGAAAGCGGGCTTCGGCAGACAGCGCGAAATAGCGGTTTCCGCCCAGAACATCGTTGTTGCCAGCACCAAAATCGCGCGGACCAGCATCACCTGGACGGAAGCCGCGCATCACACTGGCCAACTGGAACCGTTCGCGGTAGCGGGAATCGCCGCTGATCATGTGCAGCACCCCTGCACGCGCGTCGCCTGTCAGCGTCACATCTTCATTGAAGATGGACATTTCATACCCTGCCCGCGCTTCTGTGCGCAGGTAGCGGCGGCTTTGGTTGCCGACCCCCACATCCTGCGAAAAGCTGAGAAGCATGCCGCGCGTGGGGTCAATACCAACCCTGCGGGTGTCGTAGCTGTAGGTATACCCAAGCGACCCGGTCACCGCCGTGCCCGCAGTTTCATCCAGACGAATACGCTCGGACGAGGCAGAATCAAGCCCTTTCAAGCGGTCCATCACCAACCCCTGACGCAGTTGCAGGCGCCCGAATTCGCTGACGGGGAAGCTGATGGAGTTGTTCAGGAACGCTTCGCGCGTGTCAAAACGCGAATTCAGCGATGACGTTTCCTGATACCCGATTCCCAGCGTGTAGGACAGGTCACGGTCAAACAGGGCCGGTTCGGTGAAGAACAGCGAAATATCGCGCGACCCTTTGATGACGTTGAAGGCAACGGCCACTTCCTGCCCGCGACCAAGGAAGTTCAGTTCCGAAAAGCTGATCCCGAACCCGATCCCCTCGCTTGCAGCATAGCTGACCGAAAAGCCCAGCGACCCTGTGGTGGTTTCCTCCACCTCAACATCAAGAATGGCCTGATCGGGGGCACTGCCCGCGCGCGGTTCCACAGACACATCCGAGAAGTAGTCAAGCGCGCGAATACGTTCCGCAGCTTCGCGAATTTCACGCGGGTTCAGCGGGTCGCCTTCGGCGGACCGGAACTGCCGGCGGATAACGCGGTCCTGGGTGGTTGTGTTGCCCTGAATATCGATGCGTTCCACCAATATACGTTCGCCGCGCACTAGCGCGAATTCCACGTCGATCGTCTGCGTGCGGTTGTTGCGCGTGAAGCGTGGTTCCGCACGAATGAAGCGCAGGCCCTGCCGTTCGGCACGCTGTTCCAGCCGCGCGATATTCAGGTCCAGCGTATTAGGGGTAAACAATGTGCCTGCCGGAATTTGCACATCACCTTGGTAATCCGCGGCGTTGATCCCCTCAACCTCGCTGACGACAGTGACATTGCCAAAGCGGTATTGCTGCCCCTCGCGCAGGTTGAACGTCAGGAAGAAACTGTCGCGTTCCCGCGCAATTTCGGGGGTGACTGACAGGATTTCAAAATCCACATAGCCGCGCGACAGGTAGAAATCCGTTAGAAGCTGGCGGTCCAGCGCAATGCGTTCGGCAATGAAAGTATCGCTTTGGATGATCAGGCGCAAAATGCCCGCCTGTTTGGTGCTGAGCACCTGACGCAGGCGATAGTTTGAAAACGCGCTGTTGCCCACGAAGGAGATACGCTCAATCTCGACAACATTGCCTTCGCGGATCACGAACGCAAGATCAACGCGGTTGTTGCCGCGCGGCAGCACTTCGGGCGTGACCTCGGCAGCGACACGGCCACGGCGGTTATACAATTCGGCAATGGCGCGCGCATCCGCTTCGACCTGCGAGGGGGACAGAACGCGCCCTGCAGTCGTTTGCACCACTTCGGTAATCACATCATCATCCAAGCGGCGGTTGCCTTCAAAATTCACAACGCCAATGATGGGGTATTCCCGAACAGTAATGGCAAGCGTGTTGCCGCGCGGTTCGACCGACACATCCTCAAACAGGCCCGACCCAGACAGTTGCGACACAGCCGCATTTACCTGCGCGGCGCTGACTGTCTGCCCCGGCCTGATTCCCGCAAGTCCGATGATGGTGGAATCATCAACCCTGACATTCCCGTCAATCGCAATGCTAGAGAACTGGAAATTCTGCGCCTGTGCAGGTGCAACAAACGCAACATTTACCAATGAAACAAAACAAATGACTACCGCAGCAAAGAAGTGCGCATGCGCGCCCTTACCCCTTGCGCGCGACGGCAGCATCCCATGAATTCCGCGCATATCCGGCCCCGTATTTCCGCATTATTGTTACTTCACTGCCTAGCGGCTAAAGATAAAAGAGTCAAAGCAATCGCTGCCGTAATCCATCTTGGTTGCGCGGTGTTGCCCCTCTATCAGCGGCGCACAGCAAAAAGCGCGCGAAGATCGCACGCTTTGGTCGGTTTCACAAACGATGTGTCGGGCGCGCGAAGGCTAGCGCGGCGGCGTTATTTCGTGCGGCACATGCCCCAGATAGCTGGCCAATAGTGCCGCGACAGACATGCCTGCCATGATCAGTGCAAGCACCAGAACCCTGTCTGACACTGCCAGCCAAATGATACGCGCGTTGCGCAATTCACTGTCAAGATAAGCCATTCGCACCTCCTGCGCAGACCAGATGCCTGCAAATTGGGGCGCGATTTGGGCAAAGGCATGGCAGTTCGGCGTCATCGCGCCTGGCTGCCATGCCCCGCCGGTTTCAGATCAGCATGTCAGGTCGGTAAACAGCGCAAACGCAAACAGCGACAATACCAGCGTCAACCCGATTGCCATAAGAATACGAACCGCCGCGTCACCGGCAGGCTGGCGCATCACCGCCTCATAGGCGTAAAACACCAGATGCCCGCCATCCAGTGGCGGTATCGGAAACAGGTTCAAAAACCCGATGGCCACAGACAGAACCGCGATGAACCAGACCAGTTCGAACAGGCCGTCACTTGCCATCGCGGCAGAGGCTTCGGCAATGCCTATGGGGCTGGACAGGTTGCAGGTGCTGATCTGGCCCAACACCATGTAATAAAGCCCCTCGACCGACGTGCGCAGTACGCGCCATATCTGGGTTGCGGCCATGCCAGCGGCTTCGGCCACGCCCGGGGTGCGGGTTGCATAGTCAAACACCACCCCTGACGTCAGACCGATAAGGTAGCGGGTTTCGAACCCGCCATCGGGCAAGGGCAGGTCCGTGCTGCGCGGCACCAGTGTCAGGTCCAGAATGTCGCCATTGCGCCACACCGACAGGTCCAGCGCCGCCCCGCCTGACAGCGCGACCAATTCACGCAATTCGCGGAAGGTCGCAATGGGTGTGCCGTTGAGGGCCATGATGACATCGCCCGTTTGCATGCGGGCTTCGCGCGCGGCGGATTGCATGGCGACAGACCCGGCCAGCGGGGGTTGCGGGTGCGGGCCTGTCACCTGCATCACGCGCCCGTCACGGTCGACACGGTAGCTTAGGACCGCTTCGGCAGGCAGCGTTTCGGCCGCCGACAGAAAATCGCCCAGGGTGGCGGTTTCAATATCCTCGACCGCAAGAATGCGGTCACCTTGTGCCAACTCGAAGGGTTGCGATGGCAGGGGTGTGATTTCGCCCACCACGGGTTCATCGATGGCCACGCCCTGCACCATCATCAAAGCGGCAAAAACAAAAAACGAGAAGATGAAATTGAACAGCGGCCCCGCCGCCACGGTGGCAGATCGCGCCCACAAGGGCGCGCCATGCATGGTGCGCCGCCGCGCGCGCGCATCCATGCCCGACATCGCATCGGCATCCTTGCCCGACGCCGCGTCTGCATCGCCTGCGAATTTCACATAGCCCCCAAGCGGGATCGCCGCGAGCTGCCAGACTGTGCCACGCCGGTCCTTGCGGCTGGCCAGCACCGGCCCGAACCCTATCGAAAACACATCGGCATGAATGCCCGACCAGCGCCCGACAATGTAATGCCCGTATTCATGCACCGCGACGATCACCGAAAGCACCACAACAAACGCCGCGATCGTGTAGAAAAAATTGCCAAAACTGGGCAGAAACCCGATCAGATCCAAGTGTTTTCCCCTTTGTCGCGCCGCCGGACAGGCAGCGCCTTGTTTATGTGACGGGGCGCACCGCCAGGTCGCACGCCACCCTTCTGGCCATTTGGTCCATTGCCTGCACGGTTTCAAGCGCCTGAACCGGCGCAGTCAGGGCGCTGTCGGACATAAGCCGATCCAGCGTGCGGTCCACCAGCCGCGCCATATCCATAAACCCGATGCGCCCTGCGATAAATTCATCAAGCGCCACTTCCTTGGCCGCGTTGAACGCTGTGCCCGCGTGGCCGCGCAACTCCATGACATGGCGCGCGATGCGCAGGGCAGGAAAACGCTCGACGTCTGGCGCTTCGAAGTGAAGCTGGCCCAGCGCCGCCAGATCCAGCCGTGCCACAGGCAGGTCTGCGCGCGCAGGCCAGTTCAGCGCATAGCCAATGGCGTGGCGCATGTCCGGCATTCCCATATGCGCCATCATCGCGCCATCGCGAAAACCGACAAGTGCATGCACAATCGATTGCGGGTGGACAACAGTTTCAATCTGCGCGGGATCAAGGCCAAAGAATTCGCGCGTTTCAATCAGTTCCAGCGCCTTGTTGAACATGCTGGCGGAATCGATGGTGATACGCTGGCCCATGGTCCAGCTTGGATGAACCTGCGCTTGCGCCAATGTCGCCGCTTCCAGCTGCGCCTTGGTCCAGCTGCGGAACGGTCCGCCAGAGGCCGTGATGATGATCCGTTCCACTGCGGCAATGTCTTCGCCCGCCAGCGCCTGAAACACTGCGGAATGTTCGCTGTCCACAGGCAGGATGCGCCCGCCATGCCGCGCCGCACAGGCCAGCATCAAAGGCCCTGCGGTAACCAGTGATTCCTTGTTGGCCAGCGCCAGGGTCGCGCCCCGCGACAAGGCCCGCAACCCCGGCACCAGACCCGCTGCCCCCACGATGGCGGACATGACCCAATCTGCGGGGCGGTCGGCGGCATCGATCAGGGCCTGTGTGCCAGCGGCAACCTGAATGCCACTGCCCGCCAGCGCATCGCGCAGGGCATCATAGCAGTCGTCATGTGCCGTGACCGCGATTTCAGCGCGCAGCGCGCGGGCCTGATGCGCAAGCCGTGCGATATTGCGCCCCCCGGTCAGCGCGACAACCTGAATATCCGCGCGGCGCGACAACAGGTCAAACGTATTTTCCCCGATGGAGCCGGTGGCCCCGAACACAGAAACCCGCCGCATCTCAGGCGCCTGCCGGTTGTGCGAAGGCAAGCGCCATCACGCCGGTTTCCGTCATCAAAAGCACCATCAGCGCTGCCGCAATCATCGCATCGAAGCGGTCCATCACGCCACCATGGCCGGGAATAAGGTTTGAACTGTCCTTGACACCAGCATGACGCTTGATCGCGCTTTCGGCAATATCACCCGCCTGCCCGGCCATCGCCACCAGAACCGATACCACCACCAGCCCTGCGCCGGCCCCAAGAATACCCATGAAACCCCAACCTATCATGACAGCCACAACCCAGCCCGCAACAGTTCCTGACCATGTTTTCTTGGGGCTGACACGCGGCCACAGCTTTGCCCCCCCCAGAATACGCCCGGCGAAATACCCCGCCACATCGGACCCTATAACCAGCAAGACAAGCCACAGCACCCAATCCCAGCCATAGACATTGCGCAGCAAGATCAGCCCCAACCCTGCAAACAGGATCAACGCCAGATAGGCCGCAGCGATAGCCCTGTCTTTTGGAAAACGCCATGCCAGCAACACGATCGACAGCGCCACCGCGCCCAGCAGCCAGCCGCCCGCCAGTTTTGCGCTGAACACCCACAGCGCCGCCGCCGCCGTAAGGCCCGCCCCTTCGGCCTTGCCAAATGGGGCGTCAGGGTCAAGCATGCGGGTCAGTTCCCACACCATCGCGCCAGTCAGCGCATAGACAAGCAGTTCAAACGCAAACCCGCCTGCCCATACGGCCCCAATGCCAATAACGGCCATGGCAAGGCCCGACAGGGCGCGGGCGCGCAAATCGCTGAAACTTGCCCCACTCATGCGCTGACACCACCGAAACGGCGTTCGCGCTGCGCAAAATCTTTCAGAATGCCTTGCATCGTTACCGGCGTAAAATCCGGCCAAAGCGTTGGAATGAAAACATATTCGGCATACGCCGCCTGCCATAGCAGAAAGTTCGACACGCGCGTTTCCCCGGATGTGCGCACCACCAGATCAGGATCAGGCAGATCCCGCGTGTCCAGATAGCGCGACAAGACCGCATCGCAGATGTCATCACCGCTCAGCTTGCCTGCTACGACATCTTGCGCCATGGCGCGGGTTGCGCGGGTAATTTCATCGCGCCCACCGTAATTCAGCGCAACCGACAAATGCACCCTGTCATTCCCGGCGGTTTCGGTTTCGATCCACTGAATCAGAACCTGCAAATTATCGTCCAGCCGCGTTCTGTCCCCGATGAACCGCAATCGCACGCCTTCGCGCTTCATACGGCCCGCTTCGCGCCGGATGTAGCGGGCAAAAAGCGACATCAGCCCAAGCACTTCTTCCGTGGACCGCTTCCAGTTTTCCGTGGAGAATGCGTAAAGCGTCAGGTAGCGAATGCCCAGTTCGGGACAGGCTTCTACCAGCTTGCGCACCTGTTCGGCCCCTTTGCGGTGTCCCACAAGACGCGGCCAGCCGCGGTTGCTGGCCCAGCGCCCGTTGCCATCCATGATCACTGCGACATGCAGATCATTCGGCAAGGCGGGAAAGTCACGGCCAGATTGGGCTGACTTGTCAAACATCATTCACCAAACCCTTCGCAACAGGCACCGGACCGTGCGCGTTCGCAATTCAAACCTGCATTATCTCTTCCTGTTTGCCGTCCAGCGCCTTGTCGACATGAACGATATAGGAATCGGTCAATTCCTGAATTTCTTCTGACCAAAGCTTCTGCTCATCTTCGGACATGCCGGCGGCTTTGGCCTTCTTGATCTGGTCCATCCCGTCGCGGCGGATGTTGCGAATGGAAACGCGCGCATGTTCGGCATACTGCGCGGCCACGCGCGTCAGTTCGCGGCGGCGTTCTTCGTTCAGTTCGGGAATGGGCAACATGATGATTGTGCCGTTCAGCTGCGGGTTGATCCCCAGCCCCGAATCGCGGATGGCACGTTCCACCTTGCCCACAAGGCCCTTGTCCCACACATTGATGGTGACCATGCGCGGTTCGGGCACGTTGACACTGCCAACCTGATTGATGGGTGTCATCTGCCCGTAAGCTTCCACCATGATAGGTTCCAGCATGCTGGCAGATCCGCGCCCCGTCCGAAGCGAGGCGAATTCGGTTTTCAAGGCATTCATGGCCCCGTCCATGCGGCGTTTCAGATCATCCAGATCAATTTCAATATCTTCTGACATCTTTCGTGTTCCTGTCACTGGTCCGGCATCGCATGATGCTGCATCTCAACCGTCTTCTAGCGCCAACTTCGCCACTTTGTAAGCCCGTCTTGACAGCGCGCTTAGTCCGAAACGCGGGTATACGTCCCTTCGCCGCGCAAAATACCGCTGAACCCGCCGGGTTCGTCCAGCGAAAACACAATGATCGGCAAATGGTTGTCACGCGCCAGCGCAATGGCCGAAGCATCCATGACCTGCAGGTGCTTAATAAGCACATCGTCAAAGCTGATGGTGTCGAAACGCTTTGCATCGCTGTGCTTCTTGGGGTCCTTGTCATAGACGCCATCAACCTTTGTGCCCTTGAAGATGGCTTCGCAGGCCATTTCATTGGCGCGCAAGGTCGCGGCAGTGTCAGTGGTGAAATAGGGGTTGCCGGTGCCTGCTGCAAAAATGCACACACGCTTCTTTTCCAGATGGCGCACGGCCCGGCGGCGAATATAGGGTTCGCACACCTGATCCATGGGAATGGCGCTGATGACGCGCGTGTAGACGCCCAGATCCTCCAGCGCGGCCTGCATGGCCAGCGCGTTCATCACTGTGGCCAGCATGCCCATATAATCGGCAGTGGTGCGTTCCATCCCCTGCGCGGACCCCTGCAACCCGCGAAAAATGTTGCCGCCCCCGATAACCATGCAAATCTCGACGCCCATTTCATGCACGGATTTGACTTCTTGCGCGATGCGCGCGACCGTCGGCGGGTGCAACCCATAGCCCTGATCGCCCATCAGCGCCTCGCCCGAAATTTTCAGCATCACACGCTTATAGGTGGTGCGGGTGTCAGCGACTTCACTCATGGGGCAATCCTTTTTTATGTGTGGCGCGGCAGAACTTCTGGCAGGGCGCTTTCATCACGCCGCAAAATGTCGGAAAACGGGCACAGGTTCAATGTGAAAGCGGGGTGTGATGCAGGAAATGACGGATCCTTCGCTGATGGCGCTGCGCCATGTGCAGGCATCCCCCCCCGATGCGACACGACCCGTGCTGCTGGCAGGCCCAACTGCAAGCGGAAAATCGGCGCTGGCGCTGTGGCTGGCGCGTGCGCAGGGCCGCGTTGTGGTAAATGCCGATGCACTGCAGGTCTATGATATGTGGCGCATCCTCAGTGCGCGCCCGGCCCCGCATGACACCACGCAGGCCCCCCATATCTTGTATGGATGTGTCGGGCGGAATCAGCACTGGTCGGTCGGGCACTGGCTTCGCGCGCTGGGGCCAGTGTTGCAACAGCACCCGAATGCGGTCATCGTGGGGGGGACCGGCCTGTATTTTCGTGCGCTGACCGAAGGTCTGGTCGAAATTCCGCCAACGCCGGCCAGCATTCGTGCATTGGCCGACCAGCGCATGGCCGACCATGGCGCGGCCACCCTGCTGGATGAACTGGATGATGCAACAGCCGCAAGAATTGACCGTGCCAACCCCGCCCGCATCCAGCGCGCGTGGGAAGTGTTGCGCACGACAGGGCGCGGGCTGGCAAGCTGGCAGGACCAGACGCCCCCCCCGTTGCTGGCGCTGCACAGCACCACACCCTATGTGCTGCGCCCCCCCAAGGACTGGCTGAACGCGCGAATCGATTCGCGTTTTGACACCATGATTGCCGCAGGGGCCCTGGATGAGGCACGCGCGGCATTGCCACACTGGACCCCCGGCGCCCCCTGGACCAAAGCCATCGGCGCCCCGGAGCTGGTTGCCCACCTGCAGGGGCACATATCGTTGCCCGATGCGGTCGAGGCCGCTAAACTTGCCACGCGCCAATATGCCAAACGCCAGCGAACATGGTTCAGAAACCGCATGCAGGGCTGGATTTCCTTGCCATAACGCCCGTTTTCCCCGAAAATCAGAGTCACCGATTTGCCACGCCATGCAGAAAACTGCCCTGTCTGACACAGATGCGTGAGCGATTTTCCTTTTCCTGCATCGCATCGGACTTAGTGTCGCTGAAGGTCTTTGGGGGAAGATGACCAACAATGCGAATTCCGGACACGCCATCACGCCTGCGCATGCAGCCACTTGCCAAACTGGCCAACAGCCCGAAATGGCAGCTGGAAACGCTGCGCGCGCTCAACGAGCCGTGTTTTTTATGGTTCACCCACGGGCAAGGGCGCATCACCATTGCAGGCAGTGCGCGCGGCTTTCACCCGCATAACGCGATCTTCATTCCCGCAGGGGTCATGTTCAGCTTTCAGGCCATGACGCGGGTGCAGGGCATGGCGGTCTATTTCGGGCATAACCACGGGCTGAAGCTGCCGGAAACGCCCCTGCATCTGCGCTTGCGCGAAGGTGGGCAACAATCCGAGGCAGGACAGATCATTGACGCCATCCACCGCGAACTTGACGGCGGACGCCCCCTGGCGGAACGCGCTGCGCTGTGCCAGTTGGGGCTGCTTTCGGTCTGGCTGGACCGGCACCGCGCCGAACACCTGAAAGAGGTCACTCAGGCCGGACCGCGCAATGCCAATGAACGGCTGACTGCACGCTATACGGCGCTTTTGGAACGCGAATTCGGTTCAACCCTCAATGTATCGGATTACGCCACCGCGCTGGGCGTGACACCCACACACCTGACACGCGCGTGCCGCGCAAGTTGCGGGCGCACGGCAATGGCGCTGCTGCAGGACCGGCGTTTATACGAAGCGCGGCGCATGCTGTCGGAAACCGCAGTGCCCGTGCAGGAGATTGCGCGCGATCTGGGATTTTCCACGCCCGGTTATTTCGCACGCGCTTTCGCGCTGCAAACCGGCCAGCCGCCGACTGCATGGCGCAAGGCCTTCGCCAACGTGACACCTCACTGACCGGGCACATCCGTCTTGGGCCTGTTTGCCCGGCATTTGTCCGAACAATAGCGCACCTCCTGCCAGACTTTGGCCCATTTCTTGCGCCATGTGAAAGGCCGCGCGCAGGTGGCGCAAATTTTCTGTGGCAAGTCGGATTTCCGACGCATGCGCCCCATGTCACAAATCCAGCCGCAATTGCGCCGTGTCGTGATTGCGCCGCCGCGCCGCCGCCTGACGAAGGCTGGCCGCGCTGCTGCGGTCCGTCCCCCCCGCGCGCGAGGCATGCTTGCTTGCGACGGCCTGCGCCACATCGCGAAACCCCGCCTGTTTGCGCAGCCCCCACAGGGTATCGCGCGCAAGTTTCCCCGCCTGCGCGATATCGACCACTGGCGCGGGGTATCGCTGCCCCAATGCCCGCCGACCATCCGGCCATGTCCAGGGCGTATGAATGTGCTGTTGGGGAACATGTGCCAGTTCCGGCACCCACGCCCGTATGAAGCGCCCGTCGGGGTCGTGGTCCAGCCCTTGTTTCAGCGGGTTATACACCCGTATGGTGTTTATCCCCGTGGTGCCCGACTGCATCTGGCATTGTGACCAGTGAATGCCAGGTTCGTAATCCGTGAACATGCGCGCCAGATGCGGGCCGGTATCGCGCCAGTCCAGCCAAAGATGATAACTGGCAAAGGACATAAGCATCGCGCGCATGCGAAAATTCAGCCAGCCCGTGGATATCAGGTAGCGCATGCAGGCATCCACGAAGGGAACGCCGGTTTCCCCCTGCGCCCATGCCTGCAGCAGCTCCTGCCTGTCGGCACGCGGGCGCAGCGTCTCATGCGCGGGGTGCAGGCACCGGCTTTCCAGTTGTGGTTCATCTTCCAGCTTCTGGATAAAATGATCGCGCCATGCCAGACGCTTGGCAAAACTGCCCAGCGCCCCGTTCCAGCCCCCCTGCCCGCCGTGATCGGCGCGCGCCTGTCTGCGGGCATGGTCCACCTCGCGTACGGACAAAACCCCCAGCGCCAGATAGGGCGACAAGCGCGAACAGGCACGTTCCGCTGTCAGCGGCGACGACATCTGCACCCGATACCCTTGCCCCCTTGTGTCAAGAAATGACTGCAGGGTATGCATGGCCGCACCATGCCCCCCGCGCTGGCGGTGCGGACAGGGATCGGCCCGCAAACGCAGGGCCTTTGCATCGGGCAAATGCTGCAAGGTGGGCGTTTCGGGCACAACAGGCGCCAGGGCCGTGGGCGCATCGAGCAGCGGTTTGCCAACAAACCTGTCGCGCTGCCCCTGCCAGCCATCGCGCGACCGTAACCGCCGCACGACCCCCGATTGCGGCAGCTCCACCCAGTCGACACCGGCGCCGCGCGCCCACGCACCCACCCGCCTGTCGCGCGCATAGGTCCAGCTGTTGCCGGTTTCTTCATGGCTTATCATGCGCGTCACATTGTGGCGCTGGCACAGCCGCGCCAGTTCCTGCACTGCATCGCCCATGCGAATGACCAATGGCTGGCCCAACAGCGCCAGTTCGTCGCGAAGGTCCTGCAGGCACTGCGCCGTAAACCCCCATTGCCGCCCCGATGTATCAGGCAGCGCCCAATATTCGGGTTCGATCACATAGACCGGCAGCACATAGGCCCCCGCCGCCGCCAGCGCAGGATGATCGCGCAAGCGCAGATCGCGTTTGAACCAGACAAGGACAGGGTTGCTCATGGCGCCATGACATATCGCAGAAAGATGGCAGGTCAAGTCGTTTTGTTCACACAATGTTCATGCATTTCCGGCACCATTGGCGCTAGAGTATCATGATGGGAATGAAGGGGGTAAATTGCACACACTCGCACGACTGCTTGTTTTATGTCTGGGGGTCCTTGCTGCGCCTGCCCAATCGTGCAGCGTGCCTGTCGCGGATGAACTTGCCATCCATCTGGATGCAGTCAATCGCGAACGCGCGCGCGCAGGGATGGCGCAACTCGCCCTGTCACCTGAATTGACGCGCATTGCCCAGACACATGCCTGTGACATGTCCGCACGCGGGTATTTCAGCCATACCAGCCCCGATGGCACGGGAATGATGGACCGGCTGGCCAAGGCGCGCGTGCAAGGGATATGTCGCGCCGCCGAAAACATCGCCAAAGGACAGCGCGACGTGCCACAGGCCATGCGCAGTTGGACGGGTTCTGCAGGGCATCGGCGCAACATCCTTGACGCGCGCATGACGCTGGTCGGGTTCGGGCGCGCACCCGGTGCCTATTGGGTGCAGATGTTTGCGGCAACCTGTTGACACCGACCCAGCGGCGCGGCGCGACGACCAAAGCGGTGTTTGCTGTCCGGTCCGGACTGGTCTACACCCTGTGCGTCACCCTGCCGGAGGAAACGCATGCCCGACACCCCATCCCAGCCTGTTTTTCTGGCCGATTACCAGCCGCCGCCCTTTTTGGTGGACTCCGTCGCGCTGACATTTCGGTTGCATCCGAACGCAACACGGGTCCTGTCTGAAATCCGGTTTCGTGCGAACCCCGCCGCCACCGCGGGCCATGATCTGCGGCTGGACGGCGAAGGACTGCGCCTGATATCGGCACACATCAACGGCAAGGCGCTGAATATACGCCCCGACGCAACCGGCCTGACCGTCGCGGCGGCAGACCTGCCCGACGGCCCCTTCCTGTGGCAGGCAGAAGTCGAGGTCGCGCCCGAAGGCAACACTGCGCTGGAGGGGCTTTATATGTCGAACGGCATGTATTGCACCCAATGCGAGGCTGAAGGGTTTAGAAAAATAACCTATTACCCCGACCGCCCCGACGTGATGGCCCCCTTCCGTGTGCGGATCGAAAGCGATTTGCCGGTGCTGCTGTCCAATGGCAACCCGGTAGCGTCGGGAACCGGCTGGGCCGAATGGGACGACCCACACCCCAAACCAGCGTATCTGTTCGCGCTGGTGGCGGGCAGTCTGGTGTCCACCGCTGACAGTTTTACAACAATGGACGGCCGGCACGTCACACTGAATATCTGGGTGCGGCACGGCGATGAAGGCAGCACCAGCTATGCGATGGACGCGCTTAAACGCGCGATGCTTTGGGATGAACAGGTTTACGGGCGTGCCTATGATCTGGACATTTTCAACATTGTCGCAGTTGACGATTTCAACATGGGGGCGATGGAAAACAAGGGATTGAACATATTCAATTCCAGATATGTCCTTGCCACACCGGAAACCGCCACCGATGCGGATTTTGCCAGCATAGAACGCATTATCGCGCATGAATATTTCCACAACTGGACGGGCAACCGCATCACCTGCCGCGACTGGTTCCAGCTTTCCCTGAAAGAGGGGCTGACCGTTTTCCGCGACCAGCAGTTCATGGGGGATATGCGCAGCCATGCAGTCAAACGCATCGAGGATGTGCTGACCCTGCGCGCGCGCCAGTTCCGCGAAGATGCAGGCCCGCTTGCCCACCCTGTGCGTCCCGAAAGCTATGTGGAGATCAACAATTTCTACACTGCCACTGTGTATGAAAAAGGCGCTGAACTGATCCGCATGATGCGCCTGCTGGTCGGCGAGGACCGCTACAATGCCGCGCTGGACCTGTATTTCAGCCGCCATGACGGGCAGGCCTGCACGATTGAGGACTGGATTGCCGTGTTCGAGGAAGCGGGCGGGCGCGATTTGTCCCAGTTCAAACGCTGGTATGGGCAGGCGGGCACCCCGCGCATTGACGTCACCGAAGACTGGCAGGACGGGCAATATACCTTGACGCTGCGCCAGCACACGGCCCCCACCCCGGGACAGCCCTTGAAGGAACCCTTGCTTATTCCGGTGGCGATGGGGTTGATCGGGCGGGACGGGCGCGAAATTGTGCCAACGCAGGTTCTGGAACTGGATGGACCGACGCTAAGCGTAACCTTCGACGCGCTGCCCGCGCGGCCGGTTGTGTCACTTCTGCGCGGGTTTTCAGCGCCAGTTGTGCTGAACCATTCCCAACCCGCCGAGGACCGCGCCATTTTGTTGGCCCATGATACCGACCCGTTCAACAGGTTCGAGGCGGGGCGCAGTCTGGCACGGGAAACACTGCAGGCCATGATCGTGCAAACTGCCACGCACCCTGACGCGCGATTCATCGACGCGCTACGCATTGTGCTGTGCGACGACACGCTTGATCCGGCGTTTCGCGCGCTGGCCTTGCGGTTGCCCGGCCAAGACGAACTGGCCGCATCGCTTCATGAAGTCGGCCATATTCCCGACCCTGTTGCGATATTCGATAAACGCCAGTCTGCACTGAAAACCATAGCCGAAGCGCTGAAACCTGACCTGTCGCGGATCGCGCAAATGATGGAAACGCCCGGTCCCTTCAGTCCGTCCGCGCGCGATGCAGGGCGCCGGGCGCTGCGGGTGCAGGCTGTGGCCTTGCTGGCGCAGGCCGATTCGGGTGCGGCCGCGCGCGCAAGTTTCGCGCGCGCCACGACAATGACGGAACAACTGGGCGCATGGACGGCCCTTCTGGATATTGGCGCAGGGGCGCAGGAAGGCGCGGAATTCTATCGGCGCTGGGAAGGTGACAGGCTGGTGCTGGACAAATGGTTTACGGCACAGATCATGCACGCATCGCCGCAAGACGCTGTTGGGGTAACCCAGACATTGACCCGCCATGCGAAATTTGACTGGAAAAACCCCAACAGGTTCCGCGCCGTCATTGGCGCACTTGGTGCAAATGCGGCCGGGTTCCACAGTCAGGATGGGGCGGGGTATCGTCTGGTCGCTGACTGGTTGCTGCGTCTGGACGCGGTGAACCCGCAAGCGGCAGCGCGCAATTCCACTGTGTTTGAAACATGGCGCCGCTATGATGACGCGCGCCAGACCCTGCTGCGGGCAGAGTTGCAGCGCATGGCCGACCACCCTGACCTGAGCCGCGACATGGGGGAAATGGTCGGGCGCATGCTGGGGGAATAAGCGCGCATGGCGCGCAGTGCCTGCGGGTGCTGCGCGCGCATGGTCAAGCACAGGCCGGCAGGTTCTGGCCCCTGCGCGCCGGTCAGGTCTAACCCGCACCCCCGGGATGGCTGCGCGACGCGGCGTCAAGCGGGCGTTCCAGCACCAGCGGCAAGCTGACCCGAAACGCAGCGCCCCCCTGACCGGGCACATAATCGATGTCACCGCCAAGGTTGTTCATGATTTCGCGGCAGATGGCCAGACCAAGCCCCGCCCCGCCCGCCTGAAGCGAATCTGTCAACCGCGAGAATTTTTCAAAGATCAGGGCCTGCTTGTCGCGCGCAATACCGGACCCGTTATCGATGAAATCCACCTCGATCATGGATTTGCGCTGTCGCACGATGATTTTCATTTGCGGGTCAGCGGCATCGCAATATTTGCGCGCGTTTGACAGGATATTGATGAAAACCTGCGTCAGGCGGCCGGGATCGGTGACAATGTCCACATCTTCGGGGTCGCGGCTGCGCAGGATGCGGAAGTTGCGTTGCGCCTGCACCGATTTGGACGCTGTTAGGGACTTGTCGATCAGATCGCGCAAATTGACGGGACGGATATCAAGCGAAACCTGCCCGTGTTCCAGCACGCTCAGGTCCAGCAAATCATCCAGAAGCCGCGTCAGACGAATGGATTCGTCGTGAATGATCCGCGCGAAATGGGTCTGTTCCTGCGCGCTAAGGCCGTCAGACTCCATCATGATTTCGGAAAATGCGCGTATGGATGTCATGGGCGTGCGCAATTCATGGCTGATCTGGCTAAGAAACGCATCTTTCTGGTCCGACAGGGTGCGCAGTTTTTCATTGGCGTCGCGTAATTTGCGCGCGGTCAGTGTCAGTTCTTCGGACTTCGCTTCCAACTGGCTGGAATATTCGATGATCTGCGCGGTTTCTGACGCCACTGCCATCAAATCCTCGACCGAGACGACAGCTGTGCCCACGGTCTGCGAAATCATCGCGTGGGCCGTTGCGGCCCCGACGGAGCCGGACATTTTCAACTCCAGCCCTTGCAGGAATTCGGGCGTGATGTCGGGCAGAAAGCCGTTCTTGCCCTGCGCCTGCGCCTGCGCGCGGAAAAATGCCTGCCCTTCGCTGGCGCCTAGAATGCGTTGCGCCATCGGCAGCAGATCTTCGGCTTGTGCGACAGGGTTTGTCCAGCTGCGCGCCGGGCCGGGCCGGTCAAAGATATTGACGAATAGCGCGCCCTGAACACGTTCTATCGGGCTGGGAAAACTTAGAAGCGACCCAAGGCAGAAGGCAAGCGTGTTCAGCGACAGCGACCAGAACAGCGCATGCAAAAGCGGGTCCAGCGTTGTCAGTCCAAACAGGCTGTACGGGCGCAACCAGGACTGGCCGAACAGCCCCTGTTCCATCACCTGCGCCGAAAGCAGCACATCCGGCCCGAAACTGGGCAGGAACAGCGTATAGAACCACAAAAACGTCCCAATGCTCAGGCCCAGCGCGGCCCCGTTGCGGCTGGCACCGCGCCAGAACAACGCCCCCATCAGCGCCGGAAGCGCCTGCGCGACGCCCACAAACGCGACCAGACCAATGGCCGCCAGCGCTTCGGACCCGCCCGAAATGATGTAGTATATATAGCCAAGCCCCAGAACCAGACTGATGGACAGGCGGCGCACACTCAGCACCAGCAACCGCATATTGCCGGTGTCCAGATTGCGCGCCGCGCGCAGTTTCAGCCACAGCGGCACCACAATATGGTTCGACACCATCGTAGCCAGCGCCAGCGATGCCACAATAACCATCGAGGTTGCGGCCGAAAACCCGCCAAGAAACGACAGCAGCGCCAGCCCGTCCTGTCCCAGATGCAGCGGCAGCGTCAGAACGAACATGTCAGGGTTGGCCCCTTCGGGCATCAGTTCCATGCCAACAACCGCAATCGGCAGCACAAACAAAGAGATCATGAACAAATACAGCGGAAAGGCCCAACTGGCCGTGGCAAGGTGCTTGTCATCGATGTTTTCAACGACCGTGACCTGAAACATGCGCGGCAAGCAGATGATCGCAATCGCCGACAGCAAAATAAGGCCGGTCCAGCGCCCCGGCTGGATGGTCCATTCCGGCAGGGCCTGCGCATCGATCCGCGCCAGAATATCACTTGGGCCAGTGGCCACGAACCACACCACGAAGATACCCACAGCAATCAGCGCCAGCAATTTGACGACTGCTTCTACCGCGATGGCGGTGACCACACCGTGATGCTGTTCATTCGCATCCAGATTCCGGGTGCCGAAAGCGATGGTAAAGAAGGTCAGGCCCGCCGCGACCCAGAACGCAATCAGGTTGCGATCCGCAGCAAGCGGGGCGCGCCCCTGATCGGACACAAACACTGTGAAAGACAGCGCAATGGATTGCAGTTGCAGCGCAATATAGGGGGTTCCGGCCGCGACACACAGAAGCGTCACAATCACCCCCAGCAGGTTTGATTTTCCGTAACGCGCGGAAATCATGTCCGCGATCGAGGTGACACGGTTTTCCCGCCCGATACGCACCAGTTTACGCAACAAGACCCACCAGCCAGCGAAAACCAGTGTAGGCCCCAGATAGATGGTCATGAATTCCAGCCCCGAGCGCGCCGCGTAGCCGACTGCGCCATAGAACGTCCATGCCGTGCAATAGACCGACAGCGACAATGTATAGACAAGCGGCGAGCGCAACCACTTCGCCCGTCCTTGCTGCGCGCTGCGTTCCGCCGCAGAGGCCACGAAGAACAGGAAAATCACATATGCAATGCATGTCAGGACAAGCAGGTTGAACGACATGCCTACTGATCCGGTGGTGGGACAGTCGGGGTGTCACCACCGGCCTGATGTGGCGGCAATGGCCCGACGGGGGGACGCAGCGGACCCAATGTGCGCCGCAGCCCCAGCGACATGACAAAAGCGGTCACAACAAGCCCGATCCACACCACAAACAGATACACCGCCTCAGAAGCAGTGGGCGGGCTGTCTGTGCCCGAATCCTGCCGCATCAGGGGAAGCAACAGCAACACCAGCCCGATCACCGGCAATATGCGCGCGGCATCCATAAGGCGGCGCATCCTGTAGCCGTCACGGGCCAGAAACTGTATGTTGCGCGAGGGCAGCTTCATGGCCCTGCCATTTCGCGCACAGCCGCCACCACATCCGCATTTGCGAAGGGTTTGGTCATGAAACGGGTCACGCCCAGACGCACGGCTTCTTCGCGGTCTGCTGCCTGGCCCTTGGCGGTCAGCATAAGAACGGGCATGGTCTGCGTAACAGGGTCGGCGCGCAGCGCTTTCAGAATGTCAAAGCCACTAACGCCCGGTAGCATAAGATCAAGGATCAGCACGTCCGGCGGGTTTGTCTGCAAATCCCCTATGGCGGCAATACCGTCGGCAGTCACATCCACATGCCAGCCGTTGCGCATCAGGATGAAGCGTATCGCTTCCGAAATGTTGGGTTCATCTTCAACCACAAGAACGCGCTTCTCCATCTTGGTCCCCCTGCGTCATCGGCGACACGCCTGCCCTTGTGTCACCTGATCCCCCCTTCCGCACGCGCATCAGGCCCTGAGGCCCGTTCCCGACTGCGCGCAAATTCTGCCCTGTCCCTTCTCCCCAGTGGGACCGGCTGAAAGTTTTATCCTGTATTCCATCGCTTCTGTCAAAGTCCGATGTCGCGCCGCTACGCGAAAGCCACAAGTATCGACGGCTCCCGGCGGGCCGGACAATCGGTTTGCGCACAGGTCCGGCAACTGCCCCCCACCACCAGCGCGGGCTGCCCCTGCGGCACCGCTTGCGGCATTTCGGGGACGACCAGCATTGTGGATTGCAGGATCGGCGGGTAGTCAAAACTTGGCGGGGTGTCTGGCGCGCAGATTGCATAGGCCACAAACTGGCGTCCCATCCGGCCATCAGTGCGCAACGGCACGCGAAACGGACGACCGGGGCTGTGCAGTGCCTGATACAGCGGCCATAACGGGCACCCCCCGCCAAAGCGCGGCATGGGAAACCCGTCAACAGCACGGCGCAAAACCAACGTGCCCGACCCGTCGCACACCACCAGCCCGGCGACCGGAAAGGCGCTGGCGCGCGCGTCATCTGCGGGCAACATTGCCAGACGGCGCAGCACTTGTTGCAACGGCACATTGAACCGGACGGCCAGCAGGTCCGGGGCCATGCCCTGTTCTGCCAGCGCATCCAGAAACGGATCAAGCGGCAGGGCGCGCGCATCCTCTTGCAGGCGCACCAGCCATTGCAACGCCAGCACGCGCGACGCATCTGATGACAGTTCGACCTGCGCGCGCAACAGCTGGGGCAAAGCCGCCCTGTCCGGGGCTTCCAGCACAGCCAGATGAAAGCCTTTGCGTGCCAGCCAGGCTTCGACTTCTTCTTGCGGTGCGGCAAGTCCGCTTTCGGTATCGTCGGCGGCATCAAGGTAATTCACAAGCGCAACAGCCCCTTCCGCAAGCCGCTTGGAATCGTTCAGGATATTTTTGTGAAAACGCGCCTGCCATTCGGGCGCAATATCCCCCCCGTCATTCAGGATGGCCGCAGTTGACTGGACCGACGTGACCGCCGAAATGATCTCATGCAGCGCAGCCCCCAGATAGGGGTCATGCGTCATGCGATCATTGAGTTGGTCCACCACCCGTTCCAGCGTTTCGACGCGCGCCTGCGTTTCTGCAAGCACCTTCGCCCACCCCGGGAACCGCCCGGTAAATTCGTCCACACGTTCCAGATCCACAATGTCGGTATCCGTGCGCAGCGCCGCCGCGCGTGCGCCTTCGACAAAGCGGATATCGCTGTCTTCCACCAGCGCATCCTCGGACACGTCAAGGGCATGCGCGATGGCCTGCAACAAGGCCGGGCTGACCCGGCGGCGGTTATGCTCGATCAGATTCATATAGGACGGGGATACCCCGACCATTTGCGCCAGATCGGACTGGCGCAACCCGCGCAGGTTGCGCCGGGCACGAATACGGGTTCCTGTCAGGCTGGATTTGGACAATTTACACCCCCAAGCCTGCAGTTTACAAAACTTTACACCGATAGAAAGGCAAATTCCGCCCCGGCGATGCGGCAACTGCGGGTTTCACAAGGCAATCGGGAAAACCGCGCTTCACACTGGGGCCACACTGCCGTATAAGCTGGCCACAAACAGGGTGCCTGTCGCGCCCAACCCAGTTTTGCCAGCATATCGAGGACCATATGGATCAGACCCGCAACGACGCCGATGTAGCCTTTATCAAAGCCCTTGCGGAGCTTCTGAATGACAACGACTTGTCCGAACTCAGCGTCAAGCGCGAATATGGCGACAATGACAGTCTGAATGTCCGTGTGTCCAAAATGACCGCGCAGTATTTCGTTGCACCCCCTGTGCACCAGCCGCAAACCATGATGATGCCAGCCGCCGCCCCCGCGCCGCAAACCGGCGCAGTTGGGGACGCGCCCGCCAGCGCAGACCCCGCCCAGCACCCCGGCGCAGTGACAAGCCCCATGGTCGGAACCGCCTATCTGGCCCCCGAACCCGGCAGCGCAAATTTCGTCACCATCGGCGATCAGGTCAGCGAAGGCGACACGCTGCTGATCATCGAAGCCATGAAAACCATGAACCACATTCCCGCCCCGCGCGCCGGTGTGGTCAAGCGTATTCTGGTCGCAGATGGCAGCCCCATCGAATATGGCGCGCCCCTGATGATTATTGAATAAGGCGCATGTGATGTTCCAGAAGATCCTGATTGCCAATCGCGGGGAAATCGCGCTGCGCGTCATTCGCGCCTGCCGTGAAATGGGCATCGCCTCTGTTGCGGTGCATTCCACTGCGGATTCCGATGCAATGCATGTGCGCATGGCCGATGAAGCCATCTGCATCGGTCCGGCCCCGTCCGGCCAAAGTTATCTGTCCGTTCCTGCAATTATTTCCGCCTGTGAAATATCGGGCGCTGACGCAATTCATCCGGGCTATGGGTTCCTGTCGGAAAACGCGGCTTTTGTGCAAGTGGTCGAAGATCACGACATCACCTTCATTGGCCCTTCGGCGGAACATATCCGTATGATGGGGGACAAGATTACCGCCAAGGAAACCATGAAAGCCCTTGGCGTGCCATGCGTGCCGGGGTCTGATGGCGGCGTCGCGGATCTTGAGACGGCCAAGGCCGTGGCGGAAAACATTGGCTATCCGGTCATCATCAAGGCCACAGCAGGCGGTGGCGGGCGCGGCATGAAGCAAGCGCTCACCCCCTCGGAGCTGGAATCCGCATTCCGCACGGCCCGCGCCGAAGCGAAAGCCGCCTTTGGCAATGACGAAGTGTATATCGAGAAATACCTGAGCACCCCGCGCCATATCGAGGTGCAGGTGTTCGGTGATGGCAAGGGCAATGCTGTGCATCTGGGGGAACGTGACTGCTCGTTGCAGCGCCGCCACCAGAAGGTGCTGGAAGAAGCACCCAGCCCCGCCATTGACGCCGCCACCCGCGCCCGCATTGGCCAGACCTGCGCCGAAGCTGTGGCCCGCATTGGATATCGCGGGGCGGGCACGATTGAATTCCTGTATGAAAACGATGAATTCTATTTCATCGAAATGAACACCCGTCTGCAGGTTGAACACCCCGTGACCGAAGCGATTTTCGGTGTCGATCTGGTGCGCGAGCAGATCCGCGTTGCGGCAGGGGCGGATTTGTCCTTTACGCAAGACCAGCTTCAGGTTCTGGGGCACGCGATAGAAGTGCGCATCAATGCCGAAAAACTGCCGAATTTCACGCCCTGCCCCGGTCGGGTGAACACCTATCACGCGCCCGGCGGTTTGGGTGTGCGTATGGATTCGGCGTTGTATTCCGGCTATTCCATTCCGCCCTATTACGACAGTCTGATTGCAAAACTGATCGTGCATGGCCGCGACCGGCCCGAAGCGCTGGCGCGGTTGAACCGGGCCTTGGGCGAACTTATCATTGACGGGGTCGACAGCTCGGTTCCGCTGTTCCGCGCGCTTCTGGAACAGGATGATGTGCTGACCGGCGCGTATAACATCCACTGGCTGGAAAAGTTTCTGGCGCAGGCGCTGGACCCGCAATAAGCCCCCCTGCCGGTCGCGCAGGCCATCCCGTCAGGAATGCGCCTGCGCCCAGCGGAACAACAAATCCTGCTGCATGGTCCGCGCAGTGCGCGCCCAGTCAGCGGTTCCATCGGGACGATCAGCATCCCCGCCCGCCACTTGTGACCGGCGCGACAGATCGGCCGAACACATGGCAAAGGCCAGATCGCGCCCCCCCGGTGCCGCGACATACCCGCCCAGGGCCGAAACGAAATACAGCGTTCCAGTCTTCGCGCGCACATTAATTCCGGGGTTGGACATGACATTCCCGTTCGCGTCGCGCAACGGATGTTCCCGCAGCAAGCCGCGCAAAACGCCTTCTTGACCGGCGCGGCGGAACATGTTGCACAGGTCCACCATCGACACGCGCGATGCCGCTCCAAGGCCGGAATGGTCCACCAGACGCGCGCTGGACATGCCATACCGCGCGCGCGCCCAATCCGACATCTGCCCCGCCGACCCTGCCAGAGTGCGCGGCACCACCCCCGCCTGCACGGCGCTGGCCATCAGGCCAAGCACTTCGGCGGTTATGTTCGTTGAAAAGCGCAATGTGTCGCGCACCACTTCGGTCAGCACCTTGGAGCGATGTTCCACCAGAACCTGCCCGCCAGGTTGCGATTGCGTGACCTGCGGTGCAGGCAGTGTCACCCCTTGTGCAGTGCCAAGGGCGCGCAGCACCTCGCCTGCGTAAAGTTCGGGGTGGCGCACAGGCAACCAGCGCGACCCGCTATTGCCCAATGCGCCGCGCGCGACTGTCCACAAATCCTGTGCCTGCGCGCGGCTGTGGGTATATAGGGGGCTGGCGCGGTTGACGACCTGCATACGCGCCATCTGCACAGCAGGGCGGTGCCTGTCTGACCGTCCGTCCATGGTGACTGTGTAATCGCCACCCGCGCGCGTCCAGCCAAAATGCACGCGGTTGAAATTCAGGTTCAACCCCGAAACAGTGGCGTTATAGCCCGCCTGCGGGGCCTGATCATTGGCAATCTGTTCCACGAAAGGCAGCGCGCCCCCCCAGACCAGAAAACGCCCGTCCACACGCTGGACACCTGCGGCACGCAGATCAGCCGCCATGCGCGCCAGATCATCCGTATCCAGCACCGGATCGCCACCGCCGGCCAAAACCAGATCGCCGCGCAACACATCATCAGCGACTGTTCCGCTTGTCATCAGGCGCGTGCGGAACTGGTAGGCCCCACCCAGAACGTCCAGCGCGTACAGTCCGGTCAGGGTCTTGGCCACACTTGCAGGGGGCAACGGGGTGTTGCCGCCCCGCCCTTCCAACAGGTTGCCACTGCCCATGTCCATGACCGCATAGGACAAATCCCCGCCAAGATCCGCGCGCGACACAATCCTGTCGGCAGGTTGTGCGGGGCGTTGCAGCGGGCGGCGTGAACGCTCCGGCGCTTCAGCACAGGCGGGAACAGCACATAACGCGCCCCCCCCGACCAGCAGGCGCAATACACTGCGCCGGTCCCCCTCTGGCCCCCAAGTCATTCTATCTTCCCTGCTACACAATAGAACCGTTCACCACTGCACGACTATCAGTTTGTCCCGCATGCCATGGCAGCTTAACCAATATCCACAGAAAAAATAAAGAAAATCATTGGAATTTCTTGCGCAAAACAAAGTGTTTCAAAAATGGAAACACCTGTTACCCCCAGAACCCCGCCGCGCGCAACTGTGTAGAGGAAATGTCGCGCATGGGAATTGTCACATAACACCAGGCCGGGGCGTGCAGGGTGGCAAGCTGCGTGGCACGCGCTGGCAAAATACGGTCGCCCGCATAAGCGCGCGCCGCGACAGATGACAATGCGGCGCGTTGCTGGCCGGGCCGGGCAATGACAGCGACAGGCACTGATTGCATGATCCAGCGCCAGTTTTCCCAATGGTGGAACCCCGCCAGATTATCCGCGCCCATAATCCAGACAAAGCGGCGGTCGGGATACAGCTGCATCAGACGGCGCAGTGTATCAGCAGTGTAGCGCGTGCCCAGTCGCGCCTCGGCGGTGGTGATAGTCACGCGCGGGTGGGACATCAACGCAGTGGCACGTTGCACGCGTTGGGCCATGGGTGCAGGGCCGTTGGCCTTCAGGGGGTTGCCCGGTGACACCAGCCACCACACACGGTCCAGCCCGAAGGCACGCAGCGCGTGGCGTGTCACATGCGCGTGCCCTTCATGCGCAGGATCGAACGATCCGCCGAACAGGCCGATTGTGGCCCCTTTTGGGGCGGACGGCAAAGAATGGCGGGCGAAGGCAGACAGGGCGCAAACCTTATTGTTCACAAACAACAGCTTTGCGACATACGCGCGACAAGCGGCAAACGCAAGCATCGCCATAAAGCGATAGGATAAAGCAGCGCTCATAATGGTAAGTGAAGTGGTACCGCCTCCCCGGCTTGAACGGGGGACCTCTGGATCCACAATCCAGCGCTCTAACCAACTGAGCTAAGGCGGCACTGCGGGCGATTTAGCGCTGCTGGCGGGCGAATGCAATAGGGCATGTGCTTGAAAATTCCATCCGCTGCGCGTATCGCCCTATTACACCGCTTTGTCTGACCATACCAAAGGGTTTGCACATGACGGAACAAGGCCCCTCAGGTGCCTTTATTGCAGCCAGTCTGGCGTTGGGATCAGGCATAAACCAAAGGATGTGCACAATGGGAATCAATTCCGAAAGCGATATTTCCGCCAATCTTCAGATCGGCCCGACCACCATGGGGATGGTCCGCATCTATGTTGCGGGCGATGGTATTGACCTGCCGCTGGATTTCGACCCCGAAGAGGCCGAGGAAATCGCGCAGGAACTGCGCACAGCCGCAGCCGGTGCCCGGAAAATGGCAGAGGCCGCCAAATCAAGGAAAAAGTGACGCTGCAAATCTGCGTATGCTGCATGGCGTCAAAGGGAACAGGTCATGGTGGCCAGCCCCCTTTGGTGGCATGATCTGACTTATTGATTTCGCATGTTGCTCAAAACCGGGTCCCAGTTTCGGGCAACATGCGCTAGATCAGCATGATACGCGCCATTCCTGTGGTCATCTGATAGTTGCAGCGCACTTCGATCTGTGTGCCGCTGCGACTGACGCGCAGCATGACGTCGCGCGCCTCTTGGCCGTCCGGGCCTGTGACACTGCGCGATCCGGCCACGCCTTGCACATCCAGGCCACGGTCCTGACCGGCGGCGATGCACGCTTGTTCGGCGCTGGCGCTGCCCATGGGTGGCACACTGGTTTGCGGTGTGGCGGCAGGGGCCGGAATAACCCGTGGGCCAGTCGCCATGGGCGCGCCCATGCAGCCTGCAAGACCCAAAATCAGGACAATGCCCCCGGTGGTGCGTGCGATGCGCTGAAACCGTGCTTTTGCCATTCTACTGCTCCAAATACTGTCAGGTGCCCGCGTGCAGCAAATCTTCGGCTGCGGCGCGGGCTGCTTGGGTAATCGTATCACCCGACAGCATTCTTGCAATCTCTTGCACCCGGTCATCGGCGGAAAGCGGCACAACACGCGACAACGTGATATTGTCATGAACCTGCTTTTCAACCCGCCAGTGATGGGCGCCAAGGGCCGCGACCTGCGGGGAATGGGTGACGACCAGCACTTGCGACCCTTCCGCCAGCGCGCGCAGCCTGCGCCCGACCGCATCTGCAGTAGCCCCGCCCACCCCGCGATCGATTTCATCAAAGATCATGGTGACCCCGGACACACCGCGCGCCAGACACACTTTCAACGCCAGCAGGAAACGCGACAATTCCCCGCCAGACGCAATCCTGGACAACGGGCCTGCGGGCGCGCCGGGGTTGGTCGCCACTTCGAATGTCACACCATCCACGCCGTCCGGGCCGGGGCTGTCCATGCTCAGGACAGTTGTAAACACGGCGCGGTCCAGTTTCAGCGGGGCCAGTTCGCGCGCCATATCGGCATCAAGGCGCAGCGCAGCAGTTTTGCGCGCAGCGCTAAGCGCAAGGGCGGCCGCATCATAGGCCGCGCGCGCATCCTGTTCGGCGCGTGCCAGTTCGGCCATGTTGCGCGCCCCATTATCAAGCGCGTCCAGACGCTGGCGCAACCCTGCGGCAAAATCGCCCAAATCATCGGGCAAAACCGAATGCTTGCGCGCCAGACCGCGCAGCGTGAACAGCCGGTCTTCTACAGCTTCCAGTTCCATTGGGTTGATGTCCAGCGCATCAAGGCAGGTTTCAACACCGTTTTGCGCCTCGCCCAAGGCATCAAGGGCGCGTGCCAGCGCTTCCAGGGGGGCGTCAAGACGGCCTTCAACCTCGTCTGCGGCACCTTCCAGCCAGCGCGTGGCGTCGACCAGCAGGCGTTCAGCCCCTTCCGCCGACAGCGCCGCAAGCGCGCGTGCCACATCGCCCTTCAGCTTCTGGGCGGCTTGCATCAGGCGGCGGCGGGAATCCAATATGGCTTCTTCACCCGGTTCAGGCCCAAGGGCGTCAAGCTCGCCAACCGCATGGCGCAGAAAATCCTCCTCGGCCTTGACCTCGGCCAGGCGGGCGGTTTCGGTTTCATGGGCTTTGCGTGCCTTGCGCAAGGTGGTCCAGGCCGCGCGCGTGGCGGCAATCTGGCTGGCCACACCGGCATAGGCATCCAGCAAGTCACGGTGCCCGCGCGGGTTAAGAAGGCCACGGTCATCTTGCTGGCCATGCAGTTCAACCAGTGTTTCCGACAAGGCGCGCAACACCTCGCCAGAAGCGCGACGGTCATTGACCCATGCAGTCTTGCGCCCGTCGCGCGAATTCACGCGCCGCAGCAACACTGTATCGGATTGCGCAAATCCCGCTTCTGCAAGCACTGCTTGGGCGGGGTGGTTTGGGCCAAGTGCGAATTCGGCGACAACTTCGCCCTGATCAGCCCCTTGCCGGACCAGATCCGCGCGCCCCCGCCAGCCAAGAACAAAGCCCAGACTGTCCAGCAAGATGGACTTGCCTGCGCCGGTTTCCCCGGTCAGCACATTAAGACCCGGCTGAAACGCAAGTTCCAGCCGGTCAATGATCAACATATCCCGAATATCAAGCGACAGCAGCATGAATGCCCCTAGAATATGCCACGCAAAAGCAGGACCTGATTTTGCGCAAAAAGACATGCAACATCAACACGTCAGACCAGGCGGGACCAGTCCATATGTCCACGACACACGCTAATGCGGTGCGGACATCAACAGTGTCAGATCCATTCCCCGCGCACCGCCTGACGATAGATGCGGCTTAACCAGCCTTCGCCACTATCCGCAGGTTGCAACCCCTGCCCCGTCAAAAGCGCGAAACTGTCCTGATAGAAGGGGTTGGCCTCGAAATTATAGCCCAGAATTGCCGCTGCAGTCTGCGCTTCACTGCGCAGGCCAAGGGACAAATAGGCTTCGACCAGACGGTGCAGCGCTTCTGGGGTGTGGGTGGATGTCTGGAAATCCTCAACCACAACACGGAAACGATTGATCGCAGCGTTGTAGTTGCCACGCTTCAGATAGTAGCGCCCGATTTCCATTTCCTTGGCGGCCAGATGGTCGAACGCAAGTTCGAATTTCAGCACCGCAGACCGGGCGTAATCCGTATCCGGGTAATCCTCGATCACGCGGCGCAAATGCTGCAAGGCCTGAAACGTGATGCCCTGGTCGCGGCCCACTTCATCCACCTGATCATAGAAGGACAGCGCCAGCAAATACGCGGCATAGGGCGCTTCTTCATCATTGGGATACATGTCAAGGAAGCGCTGCGCGGCTGCGCGGCTTTCTTCATATTCCTGCGCCCGATGATGCCCGTAAGCTTGCATGATCAAGGCACGACGCGCCCATTCCGTATAGGGATAAAGCCGTTCTATTTCCTGAAAATACCGCAAAGAGCCGGACACACGACGTGATGTTTCCAGTTCGTATTCACCACGCTGAAATATCTCTTCAGCGGTGAATCCGGACAATGATTCGTCGGGGCCAGTATTGCGGTTGCAAGCCCCTAGCGCCGCCAGAAGTGCAATTGCTGTTGCGAAACCCCGAAAGCCTGCCCGCGAAATCATCTTGGCACTACCCCATCCCATCAAAAAGTGCCTTTGTCCTAGCACATAAAAAACCGGGGCGCAAAACGCCTTTTTGCCCATGCTTCAACCTGCACACACCCCAAGGGGATCATGCAGATAGCTGCATATCCTTCCGGCTGATATTTGCGCCGGGCAAGCGCGCTGAGCACCGCGCATCACAAGCGACAATTTCATAATTCCGGGCATCTGCAAACAACGCCTGGACCAGCAGGCCCGTCAATGCGTGACCGGCCTTGACCCCTTCGTAGCGGCCAATGATGGGGTGGCCTGCAACATACAAATCCCCCATCGCATCAAGCATCTTATGGCGGACAGGTTCATCTGCACGGCGCAGCCCCCCGGGCGTCAGGACAGTGCCGCTGTCGAACACGACAGCATTATCCAGCGTGCCCCCCAGCGCCAGACCATTCGCCTGCATCACTTCGACATCGGCGCGCATGCAAAACGTGCGACAATCGCTAAGTTCGCGCAGGAACGCGCCGTTATACATCTGCAAGGACCGGCTTTGATAGCCGATGGCCTGATCCGCGAAGTCAATTTCGAAAGACAGTTCAAACCCGTCAGACGGCGCAAGGCTGGCGCGCGCGCCATCGCGTTCCACACTCACAGGGCGCAACACGCGCAAAACCCGCACAGGGGCGTCGCATTCAGCCAGCCCTGCCGCCAGAATGCGCGCGACAAACGGCGCGGAACTGCCGTCCAGAATAGGCACTTCCGGCCCGTCAATTTCAACACGCAGGTTGTGGATGCCACACCCGTGAAGCGCCGCCAGCAAATGCTCAATCGTGCTGACGCTGGCGCCGTCGCTGTTGCGCAGCACAGTGCACAGGCTGGCTTCTACCCAGTTTTTGGGGTGAACTGCGATAAGGTTGTCGCCCTGTTCGATATCCACGCGCACAAACGTCACGCCATGATCTGCCGCAGCCGGACACAATACCAGACGCACAGGCGCCCCGCTATGAAGCCCTGTGCCTGCGATGCTAACGGGTTTCGCTATCGTTTGTTGCATTCCATACCGCCGGATTATTCATATTTCACTACATCTTGGTGATGCTTACATGCACCTAACCATCAGGGGTCAAAAGGTGCAATTCACAGATTGTGACCCTTTGTAACAAACCGCCCAGCTTTCGGCGGGTTCCTGCACACCCCACATTCGGTCCTGCAACATATTGTTTTAATGATAAAAAAAGACCGGCAAAAGCCGGTCTTCTGATAAGTTGCCGAAGTATAAGTTACCGTGTCAATTTGCCTGACGACGCAGGAATGCCGGTATTTCTATTCTTTCATCGGATGCCGCAGGGGCGTGTTCTTCGTCATAATGGTGCACAGGGGGCGCGACGCGGCGTTGTGCGCTGGCCGCGGGGGCATCATTTCCGTGCCCAGCCATGCGGCTGATCAATGACCCGATCCCGAAACGCGACCCGCCGCGATCGGCCTCCGGGGTGGGGGCCGGGGCCGCCATAGGCGCTGCAGGGCGTGCGCGGGGCGCGCCTTGCTCGGGCGCTTTTTGAACAGCGCGTTGCAGGCGTGCCAAAGTTTCCGGCGAGGGTGTCCCCGCCGAGGGGCGACGCGGCGCGGTAAATTGCGCAGACGGGTGCATGCCATGGCCATTATCTATGACAGCGTCAATGTCGAACCCGTCATCCGACCGGCGCTGGTCATAGGCGGGCGCGTCATAGCGGTCATGCGCGGCAGGGCGGGCATGTTGCGCCGGCATGTCGCGCGGAAACGGGCTTGGATGCTGCTCGTAGCGCTGTGCGGGGGCCTGTTCGGGATAGGACGGGCGCAGTGCCTCTCGGGCGAACAGATTGGGCTGTTCGGGTTCGGCATAGGCGGCAGGCTGTTCCATTTGCTGCGGCTGCGGCTGGTAATGCTGCTGCGAAGGGGTTTGTGCGACAGCGGCGGCAGGCTGCTGTTCGGGCTGTTGCGGCGCGGGTGCAGCTGCAGGGCGCGCTGCGCGTTCGGGTGCGGGAACAGGTGTCGACAGGCTGCGGCGCGGCAATTCCTCTGCCTGGGTGTTTTGCACGGCATCGATGCCCGTTGCGACGACCGACACACGAATTGCGCCTTCCATAGACGGGTCCAGCGTGGAGCCGACGATGATATTCGCTTCGGGGTCGACTTTTTCGCGAATACGGTTTGCTGCTTCGTCCAGTTCGAACAATGTCAGGTCATAACCGCCTGTGATGTTGATCAGAACACCGCGCGCGCCATGCAGGCTGATTTCATCCAGCAGCGGGTTGGCAATTGCCTTTTCGGCGGCCTGAACTGCGCGATCTTCGCCTGTGGCCTCACCTGTGCCCATCATGGCTTTGCCCATTTCGTCCATCACGGCGCGAACATCGGCAAAATCAAGGTTGATCAGGCCGGGGCGCACCATCAGGTCGGTCACGCCCTTGACGCCCTGATACAGGACATCATCGGCCATGGCGAAGGCTTCGGTGAAGGTGGTTTTTTCATTCGCCAGGCGAAACAGGTTCTGGTTGGGAATGATGATCAGCGTGTCAACGACCTTTTGCAGCGCTTCCACGCCTTCTTCGGCCTGACGCATGCGCTTGGCCCCTTCGAACTGGAAGGGTTTGGTCACCACACCGACTGTCAGAACGCCCAGTTCGCGGGCAGCTTGCGCAATGATCGGGGCCGCGCCGGTTCCGGTGCCACCGCCCATGCCGGCCGTGATAAAGCACATATGCGAGCCGGCCAGATGGTCAATGATTTCTTCGATGGTTTCTTCAGCGGCCGCGCACCCCACGGACGGGCGCGCACCGGCGCCCAGACCTTCGGTGATTTTCACACCCATCTGAATGCGGCCGGGGGCCTTGTTTTGCTGCAGCGCCTGCGCGTCGGTATTGGCGACGACGAAATCGACCCCCTCCAACTGCTTGTCGATCATGTTATTGACCGCATTGCCCCCAGCGCCACCCACGCCGAAAACAGTAATTCTGGGCGCCAGTTCCTGATGAGTATCAGTTTCTACGAAATTCAATGCCATGATCACTCCGCCTCGTTTTTGCCGAACCCTGCCGCCAATTTCCCGCGTCAGGGTGCTGGTTTTGCTGGAATCCTACAGTGCTTCGTTCCTGAGGTCATTAAAAAAGTCACTTTTCCGCACCAAATATGGCAATTTTTTCATTCTGATTCGCTGGATTTCCACAAATGTGACATATCTGGCGCTTACCAATTGTCCCTGAACCATTTAACAGCGCGGCGCAGTGACCGCGCAGGGTAACTTTGGGTCGGCAATTCGAAATCCCACCATTCATCCTGCGGGCTAGTTGCCAGCAGACTTAGGCCGACAGACCCCGAAAACGCAGGCCCTGATGCAGCTTGCGGCAGGCCACGCACCCGCACAGGGCGCCCCAGCCGCACCTGTTGGCCAAAAATGCGCGCCGCAAGCCCGTCTATGCCCGGCACCTGCGCCCCGCCCCCCGTCAGAACCACCTGCTGGCTTGGCAGGCAGCCAAAGCCCGCAGCATCAAGCCGCGCGCGCACATCTTCAAGGATTTCTTCAATCCGCGGGCGCATGATGCCAATCAGTTCAGCACGGCTGACAGTGCGGCGGTCTTTTTCCCAGTCGCCGGAATTGCCGCCAATCTCGATCATCTCCCGGTCGTCCATGGACGTGGCCTGCACCCCGCCATGAACCGTTTTGATGCGTTCGGCGGTGGTCATGTCGACCTGCAACCCCTTGGCGATGTCCAGCGTGACATGCGCGCCCCCCAGGCGCACTGTATCGGTGAAAATCATGTGTTTCTTGATGAAGATCGACACCCCGGACGTGCCTGCCCCCAGATCGACACAGGCCGCGCCCAGTTCCTTCTCATCCTCGACCAGCGCGGCCATACCACTGGCGTAGCTGCTGCCCGCAATCCCGGCCAGTTCCACATCGCAGCGTTTCAGGCAGTTGCAGATATTCTGCACAAGCGATGTGTCCACGGTGACCATATGCATGTCGCAGGCCAGCCGCTGCCCGATCTGGCCCCGCGGATCAGACAGGCCAGTGCGGTGGTCCAAGGCAAAGTTGATGGGCTGCGCGTGCAAGACATCACGCCCGACCCCGAAATCAGGCACATCGCACGCGGCCATGACACGCGATATGTCGTTTTCAACCACAGTGCTGCCTTCGACATCGACCTCCCCTGCCAGACCGTAGGACCGCGTTGCGCCCCCGGATACGCAGACGATCACATGATCCACCCGTGTTTGCGCCATTTTCTGCGCGGCTTGCAGCGCTGTGCGCAACGCTGTCTCGGTTTCGGACATGGCGGCAATTTCGCCCAGACGCACGCCGCGCGACCGCGTCGTGCCCGCACCGATCACGCGAAACCCTGCCTGCCCGCCCAGATTGCCAATGCTCGCGGCCTTGGGTTCGGGGCCGGACGGGTCCACCTTCAGCACAAGCGCCGCCACCTTGTAGGTGCCGATATCCAGAACCGCGATAACACCGCGTTGCATTGCTGCGCGGCGCATTTGCCGCATGGCCCGTTGCGAGGAGTAGGGATCAATCATTACTGCAATGCCTCCGTATTCTGAGAGCGGATGTCGCGGATTGTTTCCATCGCACCCTCGCTTATTTGCAAGACCGGGCGCGCAGGATTGCGCATGTCGGCCGCCAGTATGTCGCGCGCCAGCACATCCTGCGCCTGTTCCAGCGCGATAACGTGTTCAAGCGCTGCAACAGCGCCCGTTTCAGGCAGTTTTACGCGTTGTCCACGGTCCAGAACGACATCCCATCGCCGTTCCCCCACCCGAACAAGCCCGCGCATACGGTCCCCCAACGGGGTTGCCGCATCAAACAGGTCCAGTGCCTCGGGCACCTGTGCGCCGCCCCCTTCGCCCGCAATAACGGGCAGGTCAGGAAGGGCAGTGCGATCAGGCGCGAAGCCGATGCGCATGCCTTCAATGTCCAGCACTTCCAGACCATCGGCAGAGCGCCACAATATTGCGGGCACACGTTCGGTCACCGACACAGCCAGCACGCCATCGGACAGAAGCCGCAGATCTGCCACCAGAATCGCGTCCAGCAATTCAATCCGGCTGCGCAGATCATCAAGGTCCAGCCGCCACGACGATTTCGGCAATTCGGGGGTGATGACGCCACGAATGGCCTGTTCAAGTTCAGGGGCCATGTCGGGCAAGCGAAGTTCGGTCACCATGAAATCAGGCCGGTCGACAAAAGCGGCATAGACAGTCTCGGCCTGCGCCGAAATCGCCATGCGGCGGTCCGCGCTGGCCAGTGTCATGGCAAGCGCCACCATACAGGCGGCAGCAGGCAGACCAATCTTGATGGCGCGGCGGTAAAACGGCGTCAGCCAGACCCGCTGAATGCGATAGGACAACCGGCTGGGCAAATGCGCCTTGCGGCGGTTTTTGCGCGCCATACCGGCGGCGCGTGCCTCGGGGGGGGGGACGTCCTGCGCAGATGGAAACCCGGCAGGATGACGCGCCCGATCGCGGCGCAACGCATCGGGCCTGCCCCCGTCAACAGGCACGCGTTCCCGCAGCAAATGGCCCGTTTCAACAGCCGCTTCGCGGGCGCGCAGGGTGTCATCCAGCCGCGTGAAGCCGTGTTGCGGCATGGACCGGGGGGGCGCCATGTCAACCATGGACAACGGCACCGCTGGCATGACCGGCACATCCGGCAAAGGAATGCCCGTCAGAATATCATCCTGGGCGTATTCATCTGCGCGCGTTGCCCCAAGATGGTCCCAGAAACTCATTTCAGGGGACAGGGCTGACAGGGGGGCATCGCTCTCGTGCCCATCGCTGTGATGGCTGGTCGCGCCATCCTCATGGTGAGGGTCAAACTGGTCTAGCGGTCGCATGACGCATCCTCGACCATCCAGTGGCACAGGTCAGCGAAACTCGTGCCGCAATGCGCCGCCTGTTCGGGCACAAGCGAAGTCGGCGTCATGCCCGGCTGGGTATTGAGTTCCAGCAAGATCAGCCCGTCAAGGCCGCGCCCTTCGTCCCAGCGAAAATCTGTCCGGGTCAGTCCACGGCACCCCAACACCTGATGGGCGCGCAAGGCGTAGTCCAGACAGGCGGCGTGTATGTCTTCGGGAATGTCGGCAGGCAGAACATGATGCGACCCGCCGGGGCGGTATTTCGCATCGTAATCATACCAGCCATCTGTGATAATATCGGTCACAGTCAGCGCGCGGTCGCCCATGACGGTGGTGGTCAGTTCCCGCCCGGGCGCATAGGCTTCGACCATGACATGCATGGGCATGTCCGGCCCAAGCTGCGGGGGCGTGTTCGCACCTTCGGTGACCAGATACACGCCAACGCTGGACCCTTCGTTATTGGGCTTGACCACATAGGGCGGGTCCATCAGGTGGCGCGCCATCACATCTGCCTTGGGCGCAATCAGGCTGGGCAGAACTGGCAAACCGGCCGCCGCAAAGGCCGCTTTCGCGCGGTCCTTGTCCATCGCAAGGGCGGATGCCAGCACGCCGGAATGTGTATAGGGAATGCGCAGCCATTCCAGAATGCCCTGCACACAGCCATCTTCGCCAAACCGGCCATGCAAGGCATTGAACACGACATCAGGTGCAATATCTACCAGATGCTGCGCCACATCGCTGCGCGCATCCAGTTCGACCACTTCATATCCCGCCACCCGCAGCGCCTGCGCGCATTCATGCCCTGACGACAGCGACACCTCGCGCTCAGCCGAGAGTCCGCCTTTCAGAACACATATCCGGGGGGCTGCCCTGCTCGACATGCCCATTCCCACTGCCTCTGGGCCTTTGTGGCCCTTTTTGCCCCATTTTCGGGGTGTTTATTCTGTTTTCACTGCGCCTGATGCAAGTTCAACCGGCGGCAGTTCCATGTCAGGCAAGCTGTCACCGACCCGCATGATTTCCCAGTGTAGCGAAATACCGCGCGCTTGCAAAACCCTTTTTCGCACTTCTTCCCCCAATCCTTCCAATTCGGCAGCCGAGGCAGTGCCTGTGTTGATCAGGAAGTTGGGATGCTTGGGGGACATTTGCGCGCCGCCCATGCGGGCGCCGCGCAACCCCGCATCTTCGATGACCTTCCATGCCTTCAGATCATGGGTGTCATCCGCGCGCCCTGTGGAACTGAAACCGGCAGGGTTGCGGAAGGTGGACCCTGCACTGCGGTCCTTGGTGGGTTGGGTTGCGTCGCGCCGTGCAAGCTGTTCGGTCATGCGCGCATGAAGATCCGCAGGATCGGCCTTGGGCGCGTGAAACCGTGCCTGCGTAATGACCATGCCATCGGGAATATCGGACTGCCGGTAGCGCAGATCAAGCGTGTCAGCGCCCAGCACATGGCGCTGGCCCGCGCGGTCAATGGCCGTGACGTCAATCAGGTGATCGGCAACATATGTGCCATAACACCCCGCATTCATGCGCACAGCCCCGCCGATACTGCCGGGAATGGTGCGCAGGAAAGTCAGGTCGCGCCCCGCATCAGCGGCTTTGCGCGCGACATGGGCGTCCAGCGCAGCAGCCCCTGCTGTTATGGTGTCACCGGCATCAATGGCGTTGAACCCGCGCCCCAGCCGGATGACCACCGCGCGGATACCCCCATCGCGCACGATCAGGTTGGACCCGACCCCCATGGGAAAAACCGCAATGTCAGGGGCCAACTGGCGCAAAAAAGCGCATAGGTCATCTTCATCCGCAGGCTGGAAAAGCCAGTCGGCCGGCCCGCCGACGCGCAACCATGTCAGTGTGTCCAGCGGTTTTTGCGGGGTCAACGTGCCACGCACGGGGATCATGTCAGGTGTCATGGCATTGAATTAGGCAGGAACAAGGGGTTTGTCCAGATGCAGGGCATCTATGGCTGACGGCACTGATTGCCGTTGGGTCGGTGCCTCCGGCAGGAGTATTTGGGGCAAGATGAAGGAGACAGGCGGGCGGGTCTGGGCGGAACTGGCGGTCAAATCACACGGCGGTGCTTCCATGCGTTGCTCAAGCCAAGCCTGCAAGCTGTCGCGGTCCGCGATCCGGGCGGTGCCTATCAAAGCGGCCCCTCGTTGAAGGGGGCGGGCGGCGCTGCTTGCGGCTTGAGGTTTTCAGGAATTTGCATCGAGGCAGATTAGCCTTGCCACTGTTGCCCTGTCCAGTGCCCCTTAACGCAACCGCAGATCCGCGTAATCGCCCTGCCCCTGGTCGGAAATGAAGCGCAGGGTGTTTCCATCGCGCAGCACCAGTTGGCAATTATAGGGATCACCGGAACTGCCGAATTCCAGTGTACGGCAGAAATAGCCGTCGCGCCATTCCCACATGCCGCCCACGCGCATGCCGAACCCGCGCCCGGTGATCTGCCCCTGGGGCAGCACTTCCAGCCGGACGCCGAAGCGCGCCAGCTCTCGTCCTTCGACGAGGGCACGAAAGGTGGCTTCATCGCGCACAGGCTGGAATTCCGCCATGGCCGAAAGCGGGGCACTGGCCAGAACTGCGACAAGTGAAACTATCAGGGCTTTCATGGCGATCCTCCGGTATCTGTGCAGGTGTGTTACGCAAAGATATGCAAACCGGATCACGCCAGTTTCGCCCTGGGCGGCGGGCCTGCCGGTTGATCGGCGGAAAACCGCCCGCAGACGGGATGCAGGCTACAGGCCCAGAACGTCGAGCATGCAATATTCGCCTGCCGGCTGGGCCTGCAGCCAGATGGCGGCGCGAATGGCCCCACGCGCAAACAGCGCCCTGTCCGACGCCACATGACGCAGCACGATCCGTTCGCCCGGACCGGCAAAGATGACATCATGTTCGCCAATGTAATCCCCGCCGCGAATGGCATGAAACCCGATGGCGCCAGCATCGCGCGGGCCTGTCATGCCATCACGGCCCCGGTCGGCAACTTCGGGCAGCATGACACCGCGCCCGCGTGCCGCCGCTTCGCCCAGCATCAGCGCTGTGCCTGATGGCGCGTCCACCTTGTGGCGATGGTGGGCCTCGATAATCTCGATATCGTAGTCGGTGTCCAGCGCCCGGGCGACCTGTTGTGTCAGCTTGACCAGCAGGTTGACCCCAAGGCTCATGTTGCCCGCACGCACAATGCGGCCTGTTTCCCCCGCGCGCGCAATGGCGGCAAGATCGTCATCATCAAACCCTGTGGTGCCAATGACATGGGCAACCCCTGCCGCCGCGGCCTGCTGCGCCAGCGCGACAGACACTTGTGGCGCGGTGAAATCCAGAATAGCATCGGAACATTCCAGCGCCTGCGCCAGATCATCTGTGACAATGACCCCACGCACCGCCCCGCCCTGAACCGTGCCCAGATCCTGGCCGATCCAGTCATGCCCCTGCCGTTCGACAGCCGCCGCCAGAACGGCCAGATCGCTGTCTTCTACCAGCCGCAGCAACATCTGCCCCATGCGCCCTGAAACGCCCATTATCGCAATGCGGACCATTTGCCCCACTCCTGCCTTGATCACAGTTCTGCGTCTTCCTATCGCGTGATGCAGAATTTGGCAAAGCCTCGTTGCGCGCGGGCGCGGATTGACCTAAATGTGGCGCATGAGTGTAAAACGCCAGCATCAGGGCACAGGCCCGTCGCAACGCCAACTTCGTGTGGCAGAACTGATCCGGCGCACGCTGTCAGACGTTCTGGCGCGTGGCGACGTGCATGATCCCGACCTGTCGCGCATGCCGATCACCGTCAGCGAAGTGCGCACATCGACAGACCTGAAGATCGCCACGGCTTATGTCATGCCGCTTGGCGGCAAGGACCAGCAGACCGCCCTGAAAGCGCTTGCGCGCAACAAGGCAGAGCTGCGCCACCTTGTGGGGCGGGAACTGACGCTGAAATACGCGCCGGACCTGCGTTTCAAGCTGGACGAAACATTTGACCGCATGGATGATACGCGCCGCCTGCTGGGACAGGACCGCGTTCAACGCGATGTCAATGCCGCCGGGCATGATGATGATGCGGACCGCGATTAAGACAGGTCTAGGGGCGCTGGCGCTGTGGGCTTCGCTATCCAGTGCAGCCGCTGCAGACTGCACCCGGACCGAGTTTCACGGCGCCAGCTTCACATCCTGCACTGCACAGGCGCAGGATGATATCCGCATGTTCCTGTATTCCGGTCCAGAACGGGTTTTTGGGAACTTCGCCACGGTGGATGACGCGTTGTCGCGCGACGGCAAGAAGCTGGCCTTTGCAATGAATGGCGGCATGTATCATTCTGACCGCCGCCCCGTGGGCTTGTATATTGAAAACGGCGCGGAACTGGCGCGGCTTGTTACATCAGCTGGGCCGGGCAATTTCGGGTTGCTGCCCAATGGTGTGTTTTGCATTGAAGATGCGCGATTCACTGTGATCGAAACCCGCGCCTTCGCCCAAGCCCCCCTGCCCTGTCGCCATGCAACCCAGTCCGGCCCCATGCTGGTGATTGACGGCCAATACCACCCGCGCTTTCTTGAAGACAGCGACTCCCGCCTGATCCGCAATGGGGTGGGCGTGTCACCGGATGGGGCGCGCGCGGCATTCGTCATTTCGAACACCCCCGTAAACCTGTTTGAATTCGCGCGGTTTTTCCGCGACCATCTGGACATGCCACAAGCGCTTTACATCGATGGCAATGTGTCACGCCTGCATGCGCCCGAATTGCGGCGCTCGGATTGGGGGGCAATGTTGGGCCCGATTGTGGGCAAGGTTGTTGACGCGGGCAGGCCCGCCCAGTAGCAGGCGCGTAAACAGACAAAAGGGCGAAGTATGGGACGCAAGCGCAAGGGGCGTGCAATATCGGGCTGGTTGGTGGTGGACAAGCCTGCAGGCATCACATCCACAGCCGTGGTCAACAAGGTGCGCTGGGCCTTGCAGGCGCAAAAGGCAGGCCATGCCGGAACGCTGGACCCCGCGGCCACAGGTGTTCTGGCCATCGCGCTGGGCGAGGCCACGAAGACTGTGCCTTATATTACCGACGCGCTGAAATGTTACCGCTTCATGGTGCGGCTGGGCCAGTCCACCACCACCGACGATGCCGAAGGCACCGTGATCGCAACACGCGATGAACGCCCAGACGACGCCGCAATCGACGCCGCGCTAGACAGCTTTCGCGGTGAAATTGAACAGATCCCGCCCCAGTTTTCAGCCGTCAAGGTGGACGGGGAGCGCGCCTATGACATTGCGCGCGCGGGCGATGAAATGGACCTTGCGGCGCGGCCCCTTTGGGTTGAACGGCTGGAACGTGTCGCCCGCCCGGACGCCGACCATGTTGAGTTGGAAATGGTCTGCGGCAAGGGGGGCTATGTGCGGTCTATCGCGCGCGATCTTGGCGCGGCGCTGGGGTGTCTGGGCCATGTCGCATGGCTGCGCCGCACCTGGTCGGGGCCGTTTGACGCCAGTGACGGGCTAAGCATGGCACAGATCGAGGCGATGGCCCAAAGCCCCGAACTGGACAGCCACCTGCGCCCGCTGGAAGAAGGGCTGGCCGATCTGCCCGAATTGCCTGCCACACCCGAAGGGGCCGCAAAGTTGCGCAATGGCAACCCGGGCATGGTGCTGAGTGCGTCGGTCGACTATGGTGACGAGGCATGGGCCAGCTATCAGGGGCGCGCGGTTGCCGTTGGCATCTACAAGGCTGGCGAGTTGCACCCCAACCGCGTGTTCAATCAGGAATGAAAGCGCATCAGAAATGACAGAGCTGCGCGATGTTGTTATCCGCAGCCATGTGAAAGGCGACGCCCCGTCAGTGGCCGTGTATTCCCGCTGCGAGGCGTTTCGCTATCTTCTGACGCGCGAATGGGATGCCAATGCGGGGCGGGTGCTGTTTGTCATGCTCAACCCGTCAACCGCAACCGAAGTCCAGAATGACCCGACAGTGGAACGCTGTGAACGCCGCGCGCGGGCACTTGGGTTCGGTGCCTTCCGGGTGTGCAATATTTTCGCCTTCCGCGCGACTGATCCGTGCGTCATGCGCGCCACATCCGATCCTGTCGGGCCGTTGAACGATGCGGCAATCGCGCAAAGCGCGCCATGGGCGGACCGGATCATCTGCGCGTGGGGAACGCATGGGGCGCATCTGGACCGCGGCGCGCAGGTTGAAACCCTGCTGCGTGCAACAGGGCGGGATTTATGGCATCTGGGGTTAAGCAAAGCAGGCCACCCCAAACACCCGCTTTACATAGGGTATACTGTGCAACCAATGCTGTGGGTGTATTAGAGCATGTTGCTCAAAACCGGTTCCCACATTTGAGCAACATGCTTCAAGCCGTTTTAGGGGAAAGCTTCGATATGCAAGGTGCTCATGCAGATATCCGGGCCGAAGGTTCCTGCCCATATATCGTAGCGCCCTGTTTCCGCAGAACGCACGCGGATAACAGGGTCGATCCCGTCATCATCATCATTGAACAACCAGCTTCCGCTGGGGGTATTGATTAGCAAAACGGTATCACACCCTTCGTCACCGCTAACCTTGAAACGGATCATGCGATCCTTGTTGTTGCGGGTCAGGAACATGTTGAAATCCGGCTGGCGCGCGACATAGCCGGACCCATCAAAGCGCGAACAGTTCCACAATTCCACCGAACCACCCGCCGCGATGGAGTGCGTGCGTTCAGACCACAGGTCATCTTCACTATAGCTAAGGTCATAACGGGCTTCGATGGTGAAATCCGGGCAATCCTTGGCCGCGGCACCAGAAGACGACACTGCCAGCGCAACACAAGCGGAAAGTATAAAACGCATTGTTCCCCCGAAAAGCAATTCTCACGCCTTATAAGTCCACAAGACCTGTGCGCACGCAAGTTCAAAAAAACGACAAATTGGACTATTTGCGGCGCAGGCGGATCACAACGTCCACGCGCGATATCTCGGCACCGTGGGGCGCTGATGGCAAGCGGGAAAACGCCACCTCGCCTGACGGGGCATCGGTCAATTGCTGGCTGTCTTCCCAGAAATAATGCGGATGCTCTTCCACGCAGGTATCAAAATAGGACCGCGTGGCATCAACTGTGATCTCGTTCATCAGCCCCGCGTCACAAAATGCCCGCAAGGTGTTGTAGACAGTGGCCAGCGACACCGACTCTCCGCTGTCCTTGACAGCAAGAAACAGGCTTTCGGCGGTAACATGCCGGTCATGCCCGTCGCCCACCAGCAAACCCGCCAATGACAGGCGTTGACGGGTTGGCCGAACGCCTGCGCGCGCCAGCCAGTCGGACCCTTTTTTCAGGGCTTCGTCGTTCAATTGCGAAAAATCAGTATCCATAACGTGTATATAGGGCGTAGTGGACATGAATTTCAAATGAAATTCACTTGCAACGGTCGCAATCTGTCATGATGCGCGGGCTTGCATGACTTTGCAGCACGGTGCTAGAGGAAGAAAACCCATGCAGGAGAGTTTCATGTCCCAATTCCCGACATCCTTCGACAAAGAGGGCCTGCTGGCCTGCGCGCGCGGCGAATTGTTCGGCCCGGGCAATGCGCAACTGCCAGCCCCCCCGATGCTGATGATGGACCGGATCACCGAAATCTCGGGCGATGGTGGTGCGCATGGCAAAGGTCATGTGGTGGCGGAATTCGACATTACGCCGGATCTGTGGTTTTTTGACTGCCACTTTCCGGGAAACCCAATCATGCCGGGCTGTCTGGGACTGGACGGGTTGTGGCAGTTGACAGGGTTCAATCTGGGCTGGCGTGGCTGGCAGGGGCGCGGCTACGCCCTTGGGGTTGGCGAAGTCAAGTTGACGGGCATGGTGCGCCCGGATCGCAAAATGCTGACCTATAAGGTGGATTTCACCAAAGCACTGCAAACACGCCGCCTGACCATGGGTGTTGCCGATGGCATTGTAGAGGCGGATGGCGATGTCATCTATATGGTCAAGGATATGAAAGTCGCGCTGTCGGAAAGCTGAAGCGCCGATCCAACAACAGGGAGGGACGCCCATGCGTCGCGTTGTCATTACCGGGCTGGGGATCATCTCGCCCCTAGGGAATTCTGCCGATGAGGTCGCGTCCAGCTTGCGCGCTGGACGATCAGGCATTGTCTTCGCACCTGAATATGCCGAACACGGGTTTCGCAGCCAGATCCACGGCATGCCGCAAATCACGCTGGAAGATCATATCGACAAGCGCAACCTGCGCTTCATGGGGCCGGGTGCGGCCTATAATTTCTTGTCGATGGAACAGGCCATTGCTGATGCCGGACTGGATGACAGCGATGTGTCGAATGAACGCACCGGCCTGATCATGGGGTCGGGGGGGCCGTCCACCTCGAACTTCTTTCAGGCGCACAAGATTGTCATCGAAAAGGGCAGCCCCAAGCGCATGGGGCCATTCATGGTCACGCGCTGCATGTCGTCGTCAAACTCGGCCTGCCTTGCAACACCGTTCAAGATCAAGGGTGTGAACTATTCCATCACTTCGGCCTGTTCAACCTCGGCGCATTGCATCGGGAATGGCACGGAACTGATTCAGATGGGCAAACAGGACATCGTCTTCGCGGGCGGCGGGGAAGAACTGGACTGGACATTGTCCTGCCTGTTTGACGCGATGGGGGCCATGTCATCGAAATATAACGACACGCCCGAAACCGCAGCGCGCGCATTTGATGCGACACGCGACGGGTTCGTGATTGGCGGCGGTGGCGGGGTTGTCGTGCTGGAAGAACTGGAACACGCCAAGGCGCGCGGCGCAAAAATCTATGCCGAAGTCACCGGCTATGGTGCCACGTCTGACGGGCATGACATGGTTGCCCCTTCTGGCGAAGGCGGGGAACGGTCCATGCGGCTGGCGCTGTCCACCCTGCCCGAGGGGCGCAAGGTCAGCTATATCAACGCGCATGGCACATCGACACCTGCGGGCGACGTCACCGAAGTGGAAGCGATCCGGCGCATTTTCGGTGAAGGGAACGTGCCGCCCATTTCATCCACCAAATCGTTGACGGGCCACAGCCTTGGGGCCACGGGCGTGCAGGAAGCGATCTATTCACTGCTGATGATGCAGGGGCGCTTTATCACGGCATCGGCCAATGTCACGCAACTGGACCCCGCCATCCGCGAAGGCGAAATCGCAACCCGTCTGGTCGAGGATGTGGACCTGGATTCCGTGCTGTCCAACAGTTTCGGGTTCGGCGGAACCAACGCAACCCTTATCATGAGTGCGCTGCGTGACTGAGGGGCATGCCATGGGCGGCTTGATGGCCGGAAAACGCGGGTTGGTGATGGGCGTCGCCAATGAACGTTCCATCGCGTGGGGCATTGCCAAAGCGATGGCCGATCAGGGCGCGGAGCTGGCCTTCTCCTATCAGGGAGAGGCATTTGGCAAGCGGGTGGAACCGCTTGCAGCTTCGGTCGGGTCCGACATTTTGCTGGATGTGGATGTCACCGATGAAGCATCGCTTGATGCGTGCTTTGACGCGCTGAAAACACGCTGGGGCAGTATGGATTTTCTGGTCCATGCCATCGCGTTTTCGGACAAGACCGAACTTGCAGGCCGCTTCCGCGACACCAGCCGCGCGAATTTCAAGCATTCGCTGGAAATCAGCTGCTTCAGTTTTATCGATCTGGGGCGGCGCGCAGCGGAAATGATGCCCAATGGTGGCACGCTTCTGACGCTTACGTTTCAGGGGTCCAACAAGGTGACACCGTTTTACAACGTCATGGGCGTGGCCAAGGCGGCGCTGGAAAGTTCGGTGCGTTATCTGGCCAATGATCTGGGGCCAGAGGGGATTCGCGTCAATGCCATAAGCCCCGGCCCCATGAAAACCCTTGCAGGTGCCGCCATCGGGGGGGCGCGCAAGACCTATCGCCACACCGAAACCAACGCCCCCTTGCGCAGCAATGCCACTTTGGAAAGCGTGGGGGGCACGGCTGTCTATCTGGCGTCGGATTACGGGGCCTTCACCAGCGGCGAAATTATCCATGTCGATGGCGGGTTCCACGTCATGGGCATGCCGCAGGTCGACAATATCTGACTGCGCGCATGCCTGTTTTACCGCGCGAAAGCGTTTCGGGTTTTTTGCGGAATGTCCTGAAACGCTTTCAGCGCGCCCCTGCGTGGTTCCCATTCAATGGTTTCCAAACCAGCCGAAATGTCAAGAAATCCATCCGCTTTATGCCATTCACAGGTTTTACTAAACTTAACCAGTCGCCTGAACACGACGCATCCTTGACCCAAAAATGATAGTATCATCAAAATTCTGGGTGCCGCATGATGAAAAAATTTATTTTAAAAAAAAATCAGTAAGAAAAAGTGGAAGTTTTTCCGCAAAGTCTTCGAAAGTATTATTCGTGACCGAAAGCCTGATCTTCAACTGACGCTGCTTCAATCTTTTTTACTGCGTCGCCTGTCACAATCACGAAGGGGCGGCAGGGTCCTTCCTATCGTCGGGCTAAGCGATGTTGCAAAAGAGGTTGGATATTTAGCACCTGATGAGGAATTTGTATGTGAAGCCCCCCCAGGCTGTTGGCGGGGAAAAGCGACAGATCCCCGGAATAATTGCGTCAATTGATTACAAATTACTCAATTCCGTTCAGACGCACCCGCAAAGCTCCGTGTTTTTGCAAGGCGACAAGGTATATGTTCCAGATTATTATCTGGAGAACCCCAATTTCGATATAAGTGATGGATGCGTTCTGTTCTGGAAAAACGATTGCAATATGGGCGTTGTCTTCCAACCGGAACCCAAGCCTGCCCCATCTGGGATCATGATCTTCGGCGCTGGCGTAGATAATTGGTATCATTGGCTGATCGAGTTTTTACCTTTGGCGCATCTGTCACACGACCTGCCAGATAAATATCATGACCTACCGTTAATCGTGCCTGAAGGCGTGCTTAAGATTAATCAATTCAAAGATAGCCTTGATACCGTCCGCGGGCAGCGAAGGGTTATTTCGATACCCCATCGACTTCATAGCTTTGAAAAAATCATCGTGATTGGCAAGGCAGTTCTTGAGCCGATCTACCTACATAAAAACCACCAAATCAAAGCAGAATACTACTCCTACCACGCAACCCAACTCCTCGCGTTCAGGTCAAGAATACTACAAAATTTGGGCGTTTTGCCGCGCAATATCAACAAGCGCGTGTTTCTTGCACGCAGCAAGACCACAAGATCATATAATCAAGATGAACTGATTTCTATCGTCAAGGCCCACGGATTTGAAATTGTTTATCCAGAACGGCTATCATTCAAAGATCAGGTAGAACTATTTCACAGTGCAGAGTTCATTATAGGCGCATCGGGCGCAGCTTTTGCAAATACGCTTTTCTGCCAGGAAAGAACGCGAATATTAAGTTGGATATATTCACATTCCACTGGTTTTTGTTCGTTTTCGAACCTTGCAAAAGTGACTGGCAGTGAACTACGGTGTATTTCTGTTGAACCTACTCTTACGTTGAATCGCAAACGTGATGAATATAACGCCTCGTATACTGTGCCGGTGGATGAATTCAAAAACGCGCTGGAAATGATGCTGAAATCCGACGAATGGTGATATCCCAGCATGACGCGGAAACAGGGTGCTGAACCAAACTAGTTTCAAGCAGATCAATCGAATATCAAGCGACGCTCATATGCCCGACCAGACGGCGTAAAGGCCGCTTTCACGCCCCGGACGGACGGGACCCCAGCCGATAGCCCAGCGCTGCTGCGCCAATCCATAGCACCACCGACACCGCACCATAGCCCAGCGCAGCAAGCACGCTGCGTTCCAGCAGCATCAGCACTTCTACAGAAAACAGCGAAAACGTGGTAAAGCCCCCGCAGAACCCTGTCATCATCAGCGCGCGCGCCACAGGGCCAAATGCGCGCGTTGCAAGGAACCCGATCAACGCCGCCCCCAGAACATTGGCACCCAGCGTGGCCAGGACACCATATTCCGGCAGCAGATGCAGCGCAGCCAGACTTAGCGCAACGCGTGCGCCCGTGCCCAGAGCCCCGCCAACACCCACTGCAAGAAGGAAAGCGCCCATAATCAGACCGCCCAGCCCAGCGGCGAGAAACCGGCCAGCCCGACAGCCACGCCCATGCCCGCCGCCACCGGACCGGCCAGAACCGACCCCAGCGCGTTGGCGTATGCCGCGCGTCTGTGTCCTTCGTGCCATTGTGTCAGGACCTGCAGCGCCAATGTCGACACGGTTGTGTAGCCGCCCAGCACACCAAGCGTGAACACTGCCAGCACCGGCGGGGCGCCTGCCGCAACAATGGACAATGCAGCACTGTCCGCCCCTGCCAGAAGCCCCCCGAAAACCAGTCCCAGCGCAGCGCTGCCCGTCAGGTTCACCACCAGCGTGGCCCATGCCACATGCACACGCCGCGCCAGCCATGACGACAGCGCCGCGCGCGCAATTGCGCCCAATCCCCCGCCAAGGGCCACACTAATCAGAAGGGTCAGATCCGCCTGCATGGGCAAGCTATACCCTGCTTGCCCATGCTTGGGAATGCGTCCGGTCAGTCCTGCGCACGCAATATACGCGCAGGGCGCACAGCAAGCGGGCGCAACGCAAAAGCCAGCCCTGCAAGCAATGTTGCCAGCACGCCGCCGGCTATGATGGAAATCGCGGGCAGCCATTCAAACTGATAGCTGGCATCCATCACGAACCGCATGACCGCCCAACTGGCCAGCGCCCCTGCGCCCAGCGCCACACTGCCCGCCGCTGCCCCCATCAGCGCGGACCGCAGCGCGAAACTGGCCAGAATGCCACGCCGCGACGCGCCAAGCGTTTTCATCACAGCCGCCTCGAACACGCGCGCGCGTTCGCCCGCCGCCGCTGCGCCAATCAGCACCACAAACCCCGTCAACAATGTTGCAAGGGCCGCAAAACTGGTGGCTGTGGCCATGGTGGACAAGGCTTCGGTCACACGTTCTGCCGCTTCGCGCACGCGAATCGCGGTAATATTGGGGAATGCGTTGGACAAATCGCGCAAAATGGCCCCTTCGGCGGCTTCTGCGGCATAGACGGTGGCAATATGCGTATGCGGCGCGGCGCTGATGGGGTGGGGGGACATGACCATCACGAACCCGATTCCGCCGGTCGAGAAATCGACGCTGCGGAAGCTGGCAATCGTGGCTGTGATATCGCGGCCAAGGATGTTGACAGTAACTGTGTCGCCCAAGGACAGCCCCAGTTCCTGCGCTTCTTCAATCGCAAAGCTGACAAGCGGGGGGCCGCTGTAATCCTCAGCCCACCATTCGCCCGCAACCAGTTCCGCACCCTGTGGCAGCACCGCAGAATAGCTGACGCCACGATCCCCGCGCAGAACCCAATGCCCGCTGGCCGGATGGTCGCGCGATGGAATGCCGTTCAGCGCAGTGACCACGCCGCGCAGCATGGGGGCGGTCTGCACATCGGTTACGTTTTCGTCCTGTGCCAGCCGGTCCAGAAACCCGTCAAGCTGGGTGTTCTGGATATCAAGGAAAAAGTAGCTGGGCGCGCGGTCGGGCAGATCGGAGGTAATGGCGCGGCGCAGGTTGTTGTCAATCTGCCCCACAGCCGCAAGCACCGTCAACCCCAGCCCCAGCGACACAATGACAGCCCCTGCCCCTTCGCGCGGGTTGCCGATGGCCCCCATCGCCATGCGCAACGCCGTGTGCCCGCGCAGGCTGCGCGCGCGGGCGGCGCGGCGC
>JAFWNM010000003.1 GCA_017510335.1 Paracoccaceae bacterium | reverse complement strand
GGTGGGCGGGTGGGGCGTGCCGTCGCGCGGGCAGAATGCCGCCCGCCCTGCCCCGGGCAGCTCGGGGTCATTCGCATGCTCAAGAAGCTCAAAACAGGGTCATATTTCTAAGCGGCATGCTCTAGAAATCCAGCCCCAGATCCAGCACTTGCGCCGAATGCGTCAACGCGCCCACCGAAATGTAATCGACCCCGGTGCCCGCCACTTCGGGAATGCGGGCCAGCCGCATGTTCCCCGATGCTTCGGTCACCAGACGCCCCGCCACCATTGCCACCGCGCGCGACAGCGTTTGTGTGTCCATATTGTCCAGCAACACCACATCCGCGCCGCCCGTGTCCAGCACCTCTTGCAACTGGTCCAGCCGGTCCACTTCAATTTCAATGCGCATCATGTGACTTGCGCGCGCGCGCGCGGCTGTCAGCACAGCGCCAATTCCCCCCGCCGCCGCGATATGGTTGTCCTTGATCAGGATTGCATCGGACAGCCCAAACCGATGCGCGGACCCGCCGCCATGCAGCACGGCCTGTTTTTCAACCACGCGCAGCCCCGGTGTTGTCTTGCGCGTGCAGGTGATGCGCGCTTTTCTTCCAGCCGTCTGCGCAACAAAGGCCGCTGTCAATGTAGCGATGCCCGACAGGCGGCCGGCAAAATTCAGCGCCACCCTTTCGCCCGACAGGATGGATGCCGCCGCGCCGTCAAGTGTCAGGATGGTCTGGCCTGCCGCAACCTGCGTCCCGTCGGGTGCCAGAACATCAATCTTCAGCGCCGGGTCCACCAGACGAAAGGCAATGCAGGCCAGTTGCACCCCCGACACCACCCCGTCATCGCGCGCATTCACCGCCGCGCGGTAGCGCACGCCCTGCCCGATGACCGCGCGCGTTGTCACATCGCCATTGGGGCCAAGATCCTCCAGCAGGGCGGCACGCACCAGCGGTTCCAGCAACAGATCGGGCAAAGGGGGGAAATCGGTCATTCCTGCGGTATCCTGACAGTGGCGCGCAAGGCGCGCGCCTGTTCAAAGGTCATAAAGCTGCGCCGGGCCTGCGCGGGGTCGGCCTGCGGGAAGTCATCGCGCCAATGTGCCCCGCGGCTTTCGCAGCGCGCATGGGCACAGGCGGCAATCATGGTCGCAGTGGCACACATATTCCTGAAATCGGGGCTGTCTGCATAGGTGTTTTCCAGATCTTCCAGCACCGCAAGCGCCTGTGACAGCCCTTGCGCTGTGCGCCGGACACCGACATGCGCGCTCATGGTCTGGCGCAACTGCATGACCGCCCCGCCATCCAGCGCCACCCCGCCCGTGGGAAATTCCAGCGCCACTGCGGGCACATCGGACGGGCCGTTCAGCCCAAGCGCCATATCGGCCGCAGCCGCACGCGCGAAAACCAGCGCTTCCAGAACCCCGTTCGAGGCCAGACGGTTGGCCCCGTGCAACCCTGTTGAGGCCGCCTCGCCGCAGGCCCATAGCCCCGGCAGGCTGGACCGCCCCTGCCGGTCAGTTGCGACCCCGCCCATATGGTAATGCGCCGCCGCCGCCACAGGTACCGGCACTGCCGAAGGGTCCAGCCCTGCACGCCTGCACGCCTCAAACACCGCAGGGTAACGCAGGGACAGCTCCCCCCCCCCTCCTGCTGCGGCCCGCATGTCCAGCATGGGGCGCTGGCCTGTCTGCGTCTGTGCAAACACGGCCCGCGCCACAATATCGCGCGGCGCAAGGTCGCCCAGCGGGTGCTGGCCTTCCATGAAATATACGCCCTGAGCATTCACCAGCCGCGCCCCTGCCCCGCGCAAGGCTTCTGTCGCAAGGGGGGCGGGGTCCAGACCCAGATCCATGGCAGTGGGGTGGAACTGGATGAATTCCATATCCGCCATCATGGCCCCTGCCCGCGCGGCCAAGCCCATCACCTGCCCGCGAATGCGCGGCGGGTTGGTGGTCAGCGCGTATAACCCGCCCGACCCGCCACCGGCCAACAACACGGCCGGTGCGCGCAGCCGCACTGCCTGCGACCCGCCAGCCGCGCGCGCCAGCCAAATGCCTGTCACACGCCCGTCCGCAACCTCCAGCGCCTGCGCCACGACACCTTCCATGACCTGCACGGACGGGGTGGCGCGCACTGTGGCAATCAGGGTTTCCATGATCTTCTTGCCAGCCTGATCGCCCTTCACGCGCACAACGCGCGCTGTGGAATGCGCGGCTTCATGGTTTAGCTGGAACTGCCCGTCTGCATCGCGGTCAAACGGGGTGCCGCGCGCGGCAAGGTCCAGAATATGGTCGCGCGCGGCCTGTGTGACCATGCTGGCCACACCCGCATCGACTGTGCCCGCACCCGCAGCCAGCGTGTCGCTGGCATGGGCTTCGGGGCTGTCATGGGCGGCCATGGCAGCGGCAACCCCGCCTTGCGCCCAGGCCGATGACGCCCCTTCGCCCAACGCTTCGGGCGAGATGACAAGCACAGGGTGCGGGGCAAGCGACAGCGCGGCATACAGCCCGCCAAGCCCTGCCCCCACAATAACCACACGGTCTGTGCGCAACACGCGTTCAGGCCTTCTTCGCCGAAAGGTCGATCATGCGCTGCACGGCCAGACGCGCCTTGTCGGCCACCTGCGCATCAACTTCAATTGCGGTGGTCATGGTGTGCAGCGACCAAAGCACCTTTTCCAGCGTGATCATTTTCATATAGGGGCACATGTTGCACGGCCCTATGAATTCCACATCCGGATGCGCATCCGAGATATTGGACGCCATGGAACATTCGGTCACCAACATGGCGCGGTCGGGGCGTTCGCGGCTGACATACTCCAGTATCCCTGCGGTAGAGCCGGAGAAATCAGCCTCTGCCACTACATCGGGGGGGCATTCGGGGTGGGCTATGATACGGGTGCCGGGGTTCCAGTCGCGGAAATCGCGAATATCCTGCGCGGTATATTGTTCATGCACGATGCACGACCCGTCCCACCACACAATGCGCTTTTCGGGCACCTGTGCCGCCACATTCTGCGCCAGATATTTATCCGGCGTCATGATGATGGTGTCGGCATCCAGCCCGCGAATGATCTGCACCGCATTCGACGATGTGCAGCAAATGTCAGATGCGGCCTTCACCTCGGCGGTGGTGTTCACATAGGTCACCACGGGCGCGCCGGGGTAGCGCGCGCGCATCTGCGCAACCCCTTCGGCGGTAATGCTGTCGGCCAGCGAACAGCCCGCCGCCATATCGGGCATCAGAACCGTTTTCGCAGGGTTCAGGATTTTTGACGTCTCGGCCATGAAATGGACACCGCATTGCACGATGACATCGGCCTTGGTGCGCGTTGCCTCGATCGCCAGTTGCAGACTGTCGCCCACCACATCGGCCACGCCATGGAAAATCTGGGGCGTCATGTAATTATGCGCCAGAATCGCGGCATTACGCTGTTTTTTCAACGTGTTGATGGCAGCCACATAGGGCGCGTGAATGGCCCAGTCAACGGGCGAGACAACCCGCGACATGCGCGCATATTCCGCGCTCATGCTGGCGGCCAGTTCGGGGTTTGGGGCCAGATCGTAAATCGCGCGCAAATCCTGACGAATGGCAGGCATATCCAGCATGGCAAGGCTCCGGTCACAATCCACGCCGACACCGGCGAGAAGGTTTGATATGGTGAGAAGATGATGCGGTTCAAGAATTATCAAGCCCGAGGGGCCGAATTCTGCGCGGAGAGTGTTCCGCGGCTTCGGGGGGGTGGCGTATCCTCCTGCGGCCTTTGACCCAAGGTCTTGAGGCATCACTTAAACCTTTGCACCTGCGCTGTCCAGCCAAGCACGAAAGCGCGATGTCGCTTTGCACCCTATTGCGCCGCAAACCGGCGATTGGCACAGCGCGAAGGCAAGTATCAAGATGGCATGAATCAGCACGCCCCGTGCCGCCGGTTTGCCTTGGCATGCCCCGGTGGCACAGGGCGGCCATGCAAAAGGGCGGGGTGTCCAACAGATGACAGAAGCAGCAGAACAAGCGGCAGCGCGGCGCGGGCGGGGCGGCGGGGGGGCGGCACGGCGCGCTGCGCGCAGTGCCGTCAGCGTGGAAACCGCGCGCTTCATCAGCCGCAACATTCCCAATTTTGACGTGCTGGACGAAGAAGCCCTGTCCATTATCGAAACCAACGCCGAAACCGTGTTGGCCGAAATCGGCGTCAATTTCGTGGACAACCCCGAAGCGCTGGACCGCTGGCGCGCAGCGGGGGCGGAAGTTTCGGGCGAACGGGTGCGCATACCGCGCGGGCTGGCACGCCAGCTTTGTGCAACTGCGCCTGCCAGCTTCACCCAGCATGCCCGCAACCCCGCGCGCAATGTCGATATTGGCGGGCGCAATCTGGTGCTGGCGCCAGTCTATGGCCCGCCCTTCGTGCGCGACATGGCCAACGGGCGGCGCTATGCCACGATGGAGGATTTCCGCAATTTCGTGAAACTGGGCTATATGTCCAAATGGCTGCACCATTCGGGCGGCACTGTGTGCGAACCCACTGACGTGGCAGTGAACAAGCGCCATCTGGACATGCTGCAGGCGCATATGCTGTATTCGGACAAGCCCTTCATGGGGTCGGTCACCGAACCTGTGCGCGCAGCGGATTCCGTTGACATGGCCAAGCTGCTGTTCGGGTCGGATTTCGTGGACCAGAACACGGTCATGACGTCGCTGATCAATATCAACAGCCCGCTTACGTTTGATTCCGTGATGATGGGCGCGCTTGAAATCTATGCGCGTGCAAATCAGGCCTGTATCATCTCGCCCTTTATTGTGGGGGGCGCGATGGCCCCGACCACCGTTGCAGGCACCCTGACACAGGTTCTGGCCGAAGTGCTGGCGGGCGTGGCCTATAGCCAGCTTGTGCGACCCGGTGCGCCGGTCATCTTTGGCGCGTTCGTGACATCCATCGACATGAACTCCGGTGCGCCCACTTTTGGGACGCCCGAAGCGGCGTTAATCACCTATGGGGCGGGGCAACTGGCGCGGCGTCTGGGGTTGCCGTATCGGTCGGGCGGGTCGTTTTGCGGGTCAAAACTGCCCGATGCGCAGGCCGCCTATGAAACGGCAAACAGCCTGAACATGGCACTTCTGGCAGGTGTGAATTTCATGCTGCATGCCTGCGGCTGGCTGGAAGGCGGGTTGGTGTCATCCTACGAAAAATTCGTCATGGATGCCGACCAGCTGGGCGCGCTGCACCATCTGGCGCGCGGGATTGACATGTCCCAGAACGGACAGGCCATGGACGCGCTGCGCGAAGTCGGTCCTGGCGGCCATTTTCTGGGGTGCAACCACACGCAGGAAAATTTCAAATCCGCGTTCTGGCGTTCGGACCTGCTGGATTACAAACCCTTCGAGACATGGGACGAAGAAGGCGCGCGCGACACGCAGGTGCTGGCCAGTGTGCGGGTTGCAAAAATGCTGGGCGATTATCAGCAGCCCGCCCTTGACCCGGCGATTGCGGAATCGCTGCAAGTCTTCGTGGACAAGCGCAAGGCATCTGAACCCGACGCGTTCGGGTAGATGCGCAACAAGCTACGCGATTGGACAATGCGGGGTTTGGCCTGAAGCGGGGCATAGTCCTGACTGAAAATGTCTGGCACACCTTCAGCCCATCGGCAGGCCGCGGACCGGCCCGCCGATGGCGCGGGCCACCTGCGGCCTTGATTCCGCGCCTTGGGTAACTGCTTCAGCCCCCCGCCCCGCGTGTGGGCCATCCTGTCATCCCGTTACGGGCACCATCTGGCCCGGATGGCACGCCGCGCGCAGCCTTATCGGACATCCACCGCGCGCGCTTCGAGCACGTCAAACGGCACGCCCGGTTCAGCTTTCGCGCAGCGAATGACCAGCGATGTCTTTACTGTTGCCACATTGTCGGCGGCCAGCAGGTCTTCGGTCAGGAAGCGCTGAAAACTCGACAAATCAGGGGCCACGCATTTCAGGATGAAATCAATCTCGCCATTCAGCATGTGGCATTCGCGCACGAAGGGCCAGTTCCGGCAGCGTTGTTCAAACCGCGACAAATCGGCCTCGGCCTGGCTGTTCAGGCCCACCATGGCGAAGACCTGCACCTCGAAGCCCAGATCGCGCGCATTGACCTGCGCATGATAGCCGCGAATATAACCCGCTTCTTCCAGCGTGCGCACGCGCCGCAGACAAGGTGGCGCCGAAATTCCCACCCGCTTGGCCAGTTCGACATTGGTCATGCGGCCATCGGCCTGCAATTCCGCCAAAATCTTGCGGTCAATGGGATCAAGCTTGCTGCCTGACATGCGAACACTCCTTGATATTTGCGCCTTATGTATGCCGAAGCAGGCGCGCGCGCAATAATCTTTCAAAGTTGCGCAATAAATTGTTCGCACGCCCGCAGCTGTGACTGCGGCAAGGAATGGCCCTTGTGCTGGCAGTCCACATGCCTACATTGCCCCTGAAATACAGCGATGAAGGACAGGACAATGACGGACACCCGCCATACACGGCTATTGATCATCGGCTCTGGCCCTGCGGGCTATACGGCGGCGGTTTACGGCGCGCGCGCGATGCTGGAACCAGTGCTGGTGCAGGGCATTCAACCCGGCGGGCAACTGACCATCACCACCGAAGTGGAAAACTGGCCCGGCGATTCCATGGTCACAGGGCCGGACCTGATGGTGCGCATGGAAGCGCATGCCCGCGAAATGGGCACCGAAATCATCTCGGACCATATTGCGACGCTGGACCTGTCCAAGCGCCCCTTCACTGCCACAGGCGACACGGGCACCACCTATACTGCGGATGCCATTGTGCTGGCCACCGGCGCGCAGGCCCGCTGGCTGGGCTTGCCATCGGAAGAAAAATACAAGGGCATGGGCGTGTCCGCCTGCGCCACCTGTGACGGGTTTTTCTACCGTGGCAAGGATGTTGTGGTTATTGGCGGCGGCAACACTGCCGTCGAAGAAGCGCTGTTTCTGACCAATTTTGCGTCCAAGGTCACCTTGGTTCACCGCCGCGACAGCCTGCGTGCCGAAAAAATCCTGCAACACCGTTTGCTGAACCACCCCAAGATTCAGGTTCTGTGGGATCATAATCTGGACGAGGTTCTGGGCGATTCTGCGGCCCCCGGTGTCGAAGGGGTGCGCCTGCGCCATGTCGCCACTGGCACGACACAGGACATCGCCTGCGCAGGTGTGTTCATCGCCATCGGCCACAGCCCTGCCAGCGCATTGGTCAAGGACCAGCTGAAAATGCAGGAAGGCGGCTATGTCTGGGTGGAACCGGGCAGCACGCGCACCTCAATCCCGGGGGTGTTTGCCGCTGGCGACCTGACCGACCACACCTACCGTCAGGCCGTAACCAGCGCGGGTATGGGCTGCATGGCGGCACTGGACGCGGAAAAATATCTGGCCGAACAGGGCTGACAACAAACCCCGGCGCAATTCGGGCCAGGATGGGGGGCGCATGGCGCCCCCCCCCCCACATCGCAGTTGCGTCATCTGCGCTTGCGGCCACTGGTGCAGCAAAGTCCGCGCGCCTATACTGGTGGCATGAAAAAACTTCTGACGACACTTTTTCTTCTGCCCACCCCCGCCCTGGCGGAGTGTGTGGTGCTTCTGCACGGGTTGGCGCGCAGCGAGCATTCCATGGCCGTGATGGAAGAAGCGCTGCAACTGCATGGCTACCAGACGGTCAATCACGGCTACCCGTCAACGGCTGCACCCATCAAGGACCTGTTGCAGCATGTGGGGCTGGCTGTGCACGATTGCGACGCTAGCCCTGTGCATTTCGTCACCCATTCCATGGGCGGCATTCTGGCACGCGGATGGCTGGCACGAAACCGCCCCCAACACATCCTGGGCCGTGTGGTCATGCTGGCACCGCCCAATCACGGGTCGGAACTGGTGGATTACTTTTCCGATATCGAGGCGTTTTCGTGGATAAACGGCCCCGCCGGTTTGGAACTTGGCACCAGCGACGACTCCACCCCGCTAACGCTGCCCGCCTTTCCGACCTATGACCTTGGCATCATCGCGGGGGATGTGTCGCTGAACCCGCTTTTATCTGCACTGATCGACGGGGCGGATGATGGCAAGGTATCGGTGGAAAGCACGCGTCTGGACGGAATGCGCGACCATATCGTGATTGCGGCAACGCATACTTTCATCATGAACAACCCGCTTGTTATTGCCCATACGCTGGAATTTCTGGAGCATGGCCAGTTCGACCATGACATGACCTTGCCCGACGCGCTGCGCTATCTGGCCACGCCCACCCCGTTGGGCAGCTTCACCGAACCGGGCGCGTTCCAATCCATGCTGGAGCGCAATGTGCTGCAGCATATCCCAGATTCTGAAGCGCTTAGCCGCTGGGTAAAACCCGATATCCTGCGCAACCTGACACCCGCGCCCGAAAACGGCGGCTGACAGCGCGGGCCAGACTAACCCTTCGGGCGCTGGATATGGTTGACATGCCCCATCTTGCGTCCGGCGCGGCGTTCGGGCTTGCCATAAAGATGCACCGCCGCATCGCGCGTTTTCAGCAATGCGGGCACACGGTCCATGTCATCGCCGATCAGGTTTTCCATGACCACATCCGCATGACGCCCGCCATCCCCCAAGGGCAGGCCCACAACCGCGCGGATATGCTGTTCAAACTGGTCCACCGCACAGCCATTCTGCGTCCAATGGCCGGAATTATGCACGCGCGGCGCAATTTCATTGACCACCAGCCCGTCGGCCGTAACAAACAGTTCCACCCCCAGAACACCCACATAGTCCAGCGCGTTCAGAATTCTGGCAGCCATCAACACCGCATCACTGCGCAAAGCGGGGACAAGGCGCGCGGGCACGCGGGTTTCGCGCAATATCCCGTCTTGATGCAGGTTTTCACCGGGGTCATAGGCGGCCACCTCGCCCGACAGGCCACGCGCAGCAATCACAGACACTTCATGGCTGAAGCTGACGAACCCTTCCAGAATGGCGGGGGCGCCTTGCACAGCGTCCCATGCGGCGCCTGCGTCTTCGGGGGTTTGCAACCGCGCCTGTCCCTTGCCATCATAGCCCAGACGGCGGGTTTTCAGGATGGCCGGGGTGCCAATCGCGGCCAGCGCGGCAGTCAGGTCGGCAGCGCTGCTGACTGCGGCATAGGGCGCGGTCTGCAACCCCAGATCGCGCAGAAAATCCTTCTCGGTCAAGCGGTCCTGCGACACGGCCAGCGCCTGCCTGCCCGGACGAATGGGGCGCAGCGGTTCCAGCAAATCCAGCGTGGCGGTCGGAATATTCTCGAACTCGAGGGTAATGACATCAACACCGGCGGCAAAATCGCGCAAGGCGCGCGCGTCATCCCATGGGGCCGTCACCACCTTTTCGGCGACATGGCCCGCAGGCGGCTGCGGTGCGGGGTCAAATATATGGCAGCGATAACCAAGCCGCGACGCCGCCACCGACAGCATGCGCCCCAACTGCCCGCCGCCCAGAATGCCGATCACCCGGCCCGGTTCAAGCGCGTCAGTCATCGCTGGGTTCCTCTGGTATGGATGCGGACAAATCGCTGCGCCACGTGTCCAGCCGGGCCGCAATATCCGCATCATGCAGCGCCAGAATACCCGCCGCCAATAGCGCCCCGTTTGCCGCCCCCGCCGCACCAATGGCCATTGTCGCCACTGGAAAGCCGCGCGGCATTTGCAAAATGGAATACAGACTGTCGACCCCCGACAAGGCGCGTGTCTGAACCGGCACCCCAATGACGGGCACGCGGGTTTTTGACGCCATCATGCCGGGCAAATGCGCAGCCCCCCCCGCCCCGGCGATAATGACCTGCAGACCGCGCGCCACAGCACTGCGCCCATAGTCCCACAGACGGTCAGGCGTGCGATGCGCGGATACGATTCGGGATTCATAAGGAATGCCCAATTCATCCAGCACAACTGCTGCCTCGCGCAGGGTTGGCCAGTCGGACTGGCTGCCCATGATGATTCCCACCTTCACAGCTGACATCGTTGCCCTTGCCCCCGAAGAAAATATTTGCGCGCACTATAGCGATGGGCCGCGCAGGTGCAATTGCATCAGGCAATGATATCGGGGGTCAGTTCATCCTCGATGCGGGAAATATGGTCCTTCAGGCGCAATTTTTCCTTCTTCAGGCGCTGGATGGTCAATTGCTCCAACGCGCCTTTTTCCTGCAAGGCGTCGATCGCTTCGTCCAGATCACGGTGTTTCTGGCGCAGCACTTCCAGTTTGACGCGCAGCACGTCTTCATGATCCAATTCCTGAGGAGAGTTCATTTTTGCCCGTCATCTTTATGTAACCTGCTGTCACAATAGCCATAAATTCCGGTTCGCAAAAGCTTTTGTGCAGGTGCGCGCGGATTCATCTTTGATGATGCGCATATCTTGCGATTTCGCATATCCGCCCCATATATTTAGCAGGGCCGCCAGAACGGGGCCTGCAGCAATGTCGCTTATGAAAGGGCCGGGCTGATGAGCAAACTGACATTTCCTTCCCATCCCTTGTTGTTGGGGTTTGACCAGCTTGAACGCCTTGTCGAACGCACCGCGCGCACCGGCGCAGATGGCTACCCGCCCTTCAACATTGAAGTGACGGGCAAAAACAGCTTTCGTATCACGCTGGCGCTGGCGGGGTTTGGCGAACAGGATCTGGCCATCACGGTTGAAAAACGACAGCTTATGGTGCGCGGCCAACAACAAGACGACGCCAAGCAAGACCGCGTTTTCCTGCACCGTGGCATCGCCGCGCGCCAGTTCCAGCGGGTTTTTGCCCTGGCCGAAGGTGTCGATGTGAAGCAAGCCTGTCTGGAAAACGGCCTTTTGCATATCGACCTGATCCGGCAGGAACCCGAAGATACTGTGCAGACCATCGCAATCAGGCGGGGCTAGCGTATCGCGGTGTCATGCGACGTTAAGGATTATGCCCTAACCACTTGAGTTTGCAGGCGCGCATTTCTGAAAGAACGGCCCCAGTTCCGCACCATGCACCAAGGAAAGGATACCCCCTATGGAAAACGCCTATCCCGTGAAACAGTCAAACCGGCCCATCGTCTATGTCCGGCCCATCAAGGCCAGCGACCTGCCAGAAGAAATTCGCGCGCAACTGCCTGATGTCGTGCAGCTTTATGCAATTCACCATGAAGAAGGCGAACAAATGGCTGTGGTCACTGACAGAACACTGGCCTTTGTCATGGCGCGCCAGAACGATTACACCCCTGTCAGTGTGCACTGACCTGCGGGGACTGTGATGCGCGCTGCCTGAAAGTGCTTTGTGAACGCGCAAGAACGCCCCTTTCGGGGCGTTTTTTTGAGCATGTTCGGAAAACTCCAAACCGGTTCCCGACTTTAAGCAACATGCTTTAATGCTGTCGCAATGCTGCATTGCCGCGTCGGAAACGCAAAAAGGGCCGCGACAGGCGCGGCCCTTTCCATGTCTGCCAGTATGGGCAGGACAGCTTACATCATGCCGCCCATGCCGCCCATGCCACCCATGTCGGGCATGCCGCCGCCGCCGCCCTGGCATTTCGGCTCTGGCTTGTCGGCAATCATGGCTTCCGTGGTGATCAGCAGACCTGCAACCGAAGCGGCATCCTGCAGGGCTGTGCGCACGACTTTCGCAGGGTCAATCACACCGAACTTGAACATGTCGCCATATTCTTCGGTCTGTGCGTTGAACCCGAAGGACTTGTCGTTGCTTTCGCGGATTTTGCCCGCAACAACAGACCCGTCCACACCGGCGTTTTCCGCGATCTGGCGCAGCGGCGCTTCCAGTGCCTTGCGCACGATGGAAATACCAACTGTCTGGTCGCTGTTGTCGCCGGTCAGGCCTTCCAGCACTTTGCCAGCCTGGATCAGGGCAACACCGCCACCCACGACGATACCTTCCTGCACGGCCGCGCGGGTCGCGTTCAGGGCGTCATCAACGCGGTCCTTGCGTTCCTTGACTTCGATTTCGGACATGCCGCCCACGCGGATGACCGCAACACCACCGGCCAGTTTGGCCAGACGTTCTTGCAGCTTCTCTTTGTCGTAGTCGGATGTGGTTTCTTCGATCTGCTGACGGATCTGGGCCACGCGGGCTTCGATTTCAGCTTTCTCGCCGGACCCATCAACGATTGTGGTTTCGTCTTTGGTGATCTTGATGGTCTTGGCGGTGCCAAGCATGTCCATCGTGACGCTTTCCAGCTTCATGCCCAGATCTTCGCTGATGACCTGACCGCCGGTCAGAATTGCGATATCTTGCAGCATGGCCTTGCGACGGTCCCCGAAGCCGGGTGCCTTGACTGCCGCGATTTTCAGACCGCCGCGCAGTTTGTTGACCACCAGCGTTGCCAGGGCTTCGCCTTCGACATCTTCAGCGATGATCAGCAGCGGTTTTTGCGACTGGATCACTTGCTCCAGCAGCGGAACCATGGGCTGCAGCGAAGACAGTTTCTTCTCGTGGATCAGGATAAGCGCGTCATCAAGTTCCGCGATCATCTTGTCGGGGTTGGTCACGAAATAGGGTGACAGGTAACCGCGGTCGAACTGCATGCCTTCGACAACATCGGTTTCTGTTTCCAGACCTTTGTTTTCCTCGACGGTGATCACGCCTTCATTGCCGACTTTTTGCATCGCATCCGCGATCTGGCGGCCGATTTCAGCTTCGCCATTGGCGGAAATGGTGCCAACCTGCGCAACTTCCGAACTGTCATTGACAGGGCGTGCTGCAGCCTTGATGGCTTCCACAACTTTGGTGGTTGCCAGGTCGATGCCGCGCTTCAGGTCCATCGGGTTCATGCCGGCGGCAACCGATTTCAGGCCTTCGCGCACGATGGCTTGTGCCAGAACAGTTGCGGTCGTGGTGCCGTCGCCTGCTTCGTCATTGGTGCGAGAGGCCACTTCTTTGACCATCTGCGCGCCCATATTCTCGAACTTGTCTTCCAGTTCGATTTCCTTGGCAACCGATACACCGTCTTTGGTGATGCGCGGTGCGCCGAAGGATTTGTCGATGACGACATTGCGGCCTTTGGGGCCAAGGGTGACTTTCACCGCATCGGCCAGAATGTTAACGCCGCGCAGCATACGGTCACGGGCGTTGGTGTTGAATTTGACGTCCTTAGCAGCCATTGGGGTGCCTCCTGGTTGTCTCTATTTCTTGAAAAACGGAAGCGATCAGGCCAGAATGCCCAGAATATCGCTTTCTTTCATGATCAGCAGCTCTTCACCATCGACGGTGACTTCGGTGCCGGACCATTTGCCGAACAGGACCCGATCGCCAGCTTTTACAGCCATCTCGATCAGTTCGCCCGAATCCTTGCGCGCGCCGTCGCCGGTGGCGATGATTTCGCCTTCAGCGGGCTTTTCTTTGGCGCTGTCGGGAATGATCAGACCGCCCTTGGTTTTTTCGTCACCTTCGACGCGACGGACGAGAACACGGTCATGCAGCGGTTTGAATGCCATCTGAGAACGCTCCTTTGGTTCCAGGTTGAAATTTGTTGTCACTCACACAGGTCGAGTGCTAACGAACGCATAGGTAGGCATAGCCAGCCGCGCTGTCAACACCGCGTTCAGCAAAAAAATGCACGCCACAGAACAGGGACCGGCACCGCCCGCCAGATACTGCCGCCAGGAGCATGCCGCGGTCATTCCCGCCCACGGGACACGCGCTGATTTAGGGATTTCACATGTTCAAGACGCTTAAAGCCGGTTCGCAGTTCTAACCGACATGCTTCAAGGGGTTGCTTGGGGCTGTCGGGGTGCATCGACCACGGTGCCAGCAACCACCCCATGCGCGGCCAGACACTCTAGCAGGCGCGCTTTGCGCACAGGTTTTGCAATCACATCGCAAAACCCGGCATCATGATATTGCACCACCTGTCCAGACGCGACATTGGCCGTCACCACAATGGCGGGGGGCACGGGTTTTGCGCAGGCGCCATATTCCGCGCGTATCTGGCGCAGCGCTGTCACCCCGTCCATTTCCGGCATCATCACGTCGAACAGGAACAGATCGAAACTGTGCTGGCGTGCCATTTCAAGCGCCAGCGCGCCGTTTTCCACGATGACAAGCCGCAGGCCGGCGCCTTGCAAAAGCGCTTTCAGCACGCGCTGGTTCACCTTGTTGTCTTCTGCCACCAGAACTACCTGCTCGGGGTCGCGGGCTATGCCTGCGCCGCGGTCACGACCCATCGCGCAAGCCAACCCCACCGGCGCGTCGGGAACCTGCCCCACCGCCGCCAAGGGCAGGTCCAGCGTCACGCATGTCCCCTGCCCCACGCGCGACACAACTGTAACCGTGCCCCCCATCGCCTGCGCAAGGGCGCGCACAACAGGCATGCCAAGCCCTGCCCCGTCAACCCGGCGCGTTGCACTGGAATCGGCCTGCACGAAGGGCTCAAAAACGCTGGCAAGCTGCTCTTCGGTCATGCCAATGCCAGTATCGGAAACCACAACCCGCACATTATCCGCACCGCCCTGCACCGTCAGCGCGATATGCCCCGCTTGCGTGAAATTCACAGCATTGCGCAGCACATTGCCCACCATGCGGCCCACGCGCGCCCCGTCCCCCAGGCGCAGCCGCGCCATGGCCGGATCAAGCACAATTTCAAACGCAACCCCCTTGCCTGCTGCCGCATCCGCAAGTTGGGCTGCTGTTTGCGCGATGGCTGCGGGCAGGTCAAACGCCGTGCAGACAAGGTCCAGCTGGCCGGATTGCAGTTCCGACAGGTCAAGAACATCGTTCAGCCGCATCAGCAACCCGTCACCACTATCACGAATTGTCGCCAGCATCTGGGCTTGTTGCGGCTCCATCACCACATTTTCCAGCCCCTGCGCCATGCCCAGAATACCATTCAGGGGCGTGCGCAATTCATGGCTCATGTTCGCCAGAAACCGCGATTTCAGCGCGCTTGCCTGTTCGGCCTTGTCGCGGGCGTCCAGCAAATACCGGTTAAGGCGGGCCACACGAAACGCGATCAGCGCAAAACTCCATTGCAGGGCGGAAAACGCGATAAGAAACATGATCACCATCGTGGCAATCGCCAGCGCAAACCCGTCATACCCCAGGACCACCAGCGCCAGCCGCCCCAGATAGACCAGACCAATAGCCCCGAACGGCGCGCTGGCCAGCATGGCAAGTTGCCGTCCATGCACAATTGCCAACCCATATATCCATTTGGCAAAAAGCAGTCCCAGCACACCATTGATCATCGAACTGCTGACCACAAGCACGCCAATTTCTTCTGTAAAATAGGCCAGGATGGCCTGAAGCACCCCCGCACCAGCCCCAAGGACTATGTAAGGCAAGGGCGCAGGATTGGCCCCGATACCGATTGAAAGTGCAATATACCCGCTGATCAGGCCAAACAGCATGCCCATAATCACCATGGACGCACTCAGCCAGGCCGGCAGCAGGTGCCACGCCACCAGCCCGACAGCGGCGATGACGAACGCAAGACTTATTGCCCCCAGCCACAAGAAGGCCGCAGTATCGCGGCGCGCATGATTGCGCGCACCTGCCAAACTGGTCAGCGCAAGCGATGCAATCACCACAACAGTCGCAGTGGCGACCACGATCCGGATATCAATACTGTTGTCCATACCAACCTGTTATGGGCTTCGTGTGGCAGCATGCCGCACATACATAAACAGCGCATTAAGACGCGCCGACATCCGAAGGCAGGGCCGCCCCATCCTTTTTTGGCAGCGCTTGCGTGACAATGCGGCGGCGCGGCGTTATAAGCCTGCGCGACCTTTGTGCAGCCCAACATGCGGACCTTTCAACATGATCAAAGTCTTTGGCCATTTTTCCCCCGATACCGATTCGACCGGCTCGCCCCTGATCTGGGCGTGGTATCTGTCGCAGGTGCAGGACACACCCGCGCAGGCGGTGCTACTGGGGCAACCCAATTCCGAAGCGAAATTCGTGCTGGAGCATTGGGGCGTCGCGCAGCCCGACATCCTGACCGACCTGCCCGCAGGCACGCCCGTGGTGATTGTGGACACAAACAACCCCGCAGAACTGCCCGCCACCATCAATGATGCCGATATTCGCGCCATCATCGACCACCACAAACTTGTCGGCGGGCTGGAAACCAAAGGGCCGATCGACATTACCATGCGCCCGCTGGCCTGCACGGCCACCATAATGTATGAATTGATCGGCAAGCACATGGCGCAGGCGCCGCGCGCCATCAAGGGGTTGATGCTGTCGTGCATCCTGTCGGACACGCTTGAATTCCGGTCCCCCACCACCACCCAGACCGACCGCGCCATTGCCCATGCGCTGGCCGATGATCTGGGCGTGGACATGGGCGAGTTGGTCAGCGCCATGTTTGCTGCGAAATCCGATGTGTCGGGTTTTACCGATGCCGAATTGCTGCGCATGGATTCCAAGAATTTCGACGTGGGCGGCAAGAAATTCCGCGTCTCGGTTCTGGAAACCACGGCCCCCGCGCAGGTTCTGGCGCGCAAGGCCAGCCTGATGGAAAGCATGGAAACCGTCGCGCGCGAGGATGGCGCGGATCAGGTGCTGTTGTTCATCGTGGATATTCTGAACGAAGAAGCCACGCTTCTGGTGCCCAATGAGCTGACACGCATAGTGGCGCAAAAATCCTTCGGGGTTGTGGCCACAGGCGACAGCGTGGTTCTGCCCGGTGTCATGAGCCGCAAGAAACAGATCATTCCGGTGCTGGCGCTGTGACCCGCCTGCTGACAGGGTTTGACCAGATCGCTGCACAGTATGAACTGGCGCTGGTGGATCTGTGGGGCTGCGTCCATAACGGGCGCGCCATCCATGGCCGCGCGCAGGCCGCGCTGTGCGCGTTTCGCGCAAATGGCGGGCGGGTGCTGCTGCTGACAAACGCACCGCGCACCGCCGCGTCCGTGCGCGCCCGGTTGGATGAAATGGGCCTGTCGCACGATGCCTATGATGGGATCGTCACATCCGGCGATGCCACGCAAGACGCCATGCTGACAGGGGCCGTGGGCCACAAGGTCTGGCATCTTGGCCCCCCCAAGGATGACGACCTGTTTCTGGACCTGCCCGATTGGGCTGCCGAGCACACGCCCATCACGCGCGTCCCCTTTGACGAGGCAGAAGGGATTGTCTGCACTGGCCCGTTCGAGGACATGACGGAAACCCCCGAAGATTACCGCGGGCGATTGCTGTCGGCCAAGGTGCGGGGGTTGAAAATGCTATGCGCCAATCCCGACCTGATTGTGGATTACGGGGACAAGCGCATTTACTGTGCAGGCGCATTGGCGCAGCTTTATTCCGACATGGGCGGCGAGGTTTTGTATTTCGGCAAACCGCATCCGCCCGTCTATGACCTTGCACGCAGGCATGCGGCACAACTGGGGCTGAAATTTGCCAATGACCGGATCATCGCCATTGGCGATGGCATTCATACCGACATTCAGGGCGGCATTTCCGAAGGGATTGACACGCTGTTTGTGACCAGTGGTCTGGCCGCCGCCGAATTCGGCCCCGACCCCGCCGCGCCCGACCCCAAGCGCCTGCAAGCGTGGCTGGACGACAAGGCGCTGCACCCGACTTTTGCAATCCCCTATCTGGGCTGAAACACCCTTGCACTACCAGACACAGGCCGGGCGGCAATGCCCGGCCTGCTGCATTTCAGGGCGGCGCAGCCCGAAACGGCCCCGCAATAAAATTACCACGAACTGCATTATTTGGACTTAAAATTCCAAAGCCTGTTGCGCGCGCCTGCAATCTGGGCTAACGCTGCACCGCAACAACACGTCAGATTCGCCACGACAAAAGGGTTGCAGTGATGTTGGACCATGCCATGAATGATAATTTTCCCCGCGGCACAATCTGTATCGAGGATCTTGAAATCGGCATGACGCGCCACCTGCGCAAACAGGTGACCGACCGCGATATCGAACTTTTTGCCGAAGTGTCCACAGACCGCAACCCCGTGCATCTGGACGAGTCCTATGCACAAGACACCATTTTTGAAGGGCGCATTGCCCATGGCATGCTGACCGCCGGCTTGATTTCCGCCGTAATTGGTGAACAACTGCCCGGTCACGGCACCATTTACATGGGCCAAAGCCTGAAATTCATGGCCCCTGTGCGCCCCGGTGATGTGGTGCTGGCCGAAGTCACGGTTCTGACCATTGATTACGCCAAGCGCCGCGTCACTCTTGATTGTCGGTGCAGTGTAGGCAATACGACTGTTCTGAAGGGTGAAGCCACAGTGTTGGCACCCAGCCGGAAATTCGACTAAGTCGGGATGCATGCGCGCCATCGCGTCCCGCAGGGGACAGATGCGTATTGTAAATCACTGGACATCGCTGGAAACAGCCTGCAAGGGCGCATCCGTCGCAATGGGCAATTTCGACGGGGTGCATCTGGGCCACCAGACAGTTATTGACCTTGCGCGGCGCGATGATGCGCCTTTGGGTATTGTTACGTTCGAACCCCACCCGCGCGAATATTTCGCCCCTGCAGCCCCGCCCTTCCGGCTGATGAATGCCGAAGCGCGCGCCAACCGTCTGGCCCGCATGGGGGTGGGGTGCCTGTATCAACTGCCCTTCGGGCCGGAACTGTCGGGTTTTTCACCGCAGGACTTTGCGCAGGTGGTGCTACACGAAGGGCTTGGCGTGTCGCATGTGGTGGTGGGGGCGGATTTCTGTTTCGGCAAGGGCCGCACAGGCACCGCCGACCATCTGGCGCAATATGGCCGCGAACTGGGGTTTGACGTGACCATCGCGCCCTTGCTGCGCGACAGGGACGCGGTCTATTCCTCCACTGCCATTCGCACAGCGCTAAGCGACGGGCGCGCGCGCGACGCGGCGCGCATGCTGGGCCATTGGCACCGCATTGACGGGGTGGTTCTGCATGGCGAAAAGCGCGGGCGCGCGCTTGGCTACCCGACTGCAAACATGTCCATCACCGGCCTGCACCCGCCCCGCTTCGGGGTTTATGCGGTGCAGGTCGATGTGCTGACTGGCGCGCATAAGGGGCGATATGGGGGCGTTGCATCGATGGGCGTGCGCCCGATGTTCGGGGAAAACCAGCCCAATCTGGAAAGCTTCCTGTTCGATTTCACAGGCGATCTGTATGATGCGCATCTGTCTGTGGCGCTTGTGGAGCATCTGCGCGACGAGGTGAAATTCGACAGCCTTGAGGGGTTGATTGTGCAAATGGACGACGACAGCGCGCAGGCGCGCGCCATCCTTGCGGCACTGGACTGACCCGCTCAGGGTCGCGCCATACCTGACATGTCAACCTCTACCTGCTGCGACAGGTCTTGCAGGCTGTCATACAGGATTTGCAGCATATAGCGCGGGTTATGCACATATCCGCCGGGGTCCTTGACCGCGACCTGATAGTTATAGGCCGCCTTCAGCAAACGCGGCGTCCATGACTGGTAGCGGGTGTCGCGCGTTGCCTGTTCCACGGGCAAATCCCCTGTGCCATCGGGATCAACAAAGAAATACGGATGACGCGACACATAGGCAATGGGCGTGCCTGCAACCTGCGCGGCATAGGCGCGGATCGCTGCTAGAAGTTCGCCCTGCAATGCAATGATTTCGCTATGAATTCCACCAGACCTGTCGCCCGTTCCCGCAAAATCGCGGTGCTGGGTGCGGATGTCGCGAATATCCGTTACCCCCTGATGGCAGGTCAGGCAGCCGTCGGTTTCAACGGATGTGCTGTGCGGCTCGTGGCAGGCCACGCAGGTATCGGCACCCGGCACATGCATGAACCGCCCCGCATAGCTGCGCCCCGCATAGTGATAGCCCGGCCCCGCCTGCGCGCCCAGCATCGTGGCCGCAGACGCCGCATAATGGATGTTCACAAACGCCAGATCATCCGACACGGCGTCAAGGTCCAGCCCGTCCAAGCGTGCCGTGATCTGCGTGCCCGATTGCCGCCCCTGATGGCACACCATGCACGTGGCCGATGCGCCCAGGTCCTGAACCTCCACGCCGGACGGGAATGTAACAGCATCCAGTGCATGCGCTTCTTCTGTGTGGCAGGCCACGCAGCCGATGGGCGAATTGATCACGCCGGGGCTGTGCACCGCCCCTGCCGCGCTGCCATCCGCGCCAAGATAATCCATAAACCCCGTTTCCGAATGGCACATGGCACAGTTTTCAGGCACCTGCCCCTGTTCGTTCCAATAGGTGAAGGACGGGGAATGGTAATCCCCATGCGGGGAATTCAGCCAGGCGGCGATCAACCGTTCCAGCCCGACCAGATCACTGGCGCGTGCATGCAATGGTGCAAAACCGACCATGGCGATGACAAGAACCGACAAAAGGCGCATCTGTCCCCCCGTTATGCAGTATATGGTGACAAGCCTATCATAATGCTGCCCACACCCCTTGATCTGCATCATGGTAGATGTGATCGTTCCCCCGCAGTCTGCCCCTTTCAGGAGTATAGATCAACCCATGTCCAACTTGCATGCCTTCCGTTTGCCCGGTCCCGGCCTTGCGCTGGCGTATGTCGCCTGTGCGGGCCTTCCGCTTGTGCTGGCGCTAAGCCAGAACGTGGCCCCGGCCGCACGTTGGGAATATGCCGCTGCCGCAATGGGCATGATTGCCCTGCTGGGAATGGCAGTGCAATTCGTCACATCCGGGCGGTTCGAAGCAGTGTCGGGCAAGCTGGGCATTGACAAGATCATGGGGTTTCACAAACTGGCCGCGTCATGGGTGGCGCTTGCGGTGGTGCTGCATCCGCTGGCCTATATCTGGCCCACATGGGCACAAAACCCCGAACTGGGGTGGTTGCGGCTGCATTTCTACATGACCGACCCGACCTACCGGACCGGGGTGGTGGCCTTGGGTGCGCTGGTGGTGCTGATTGCCAGTTCGGTTTTACGCGACCGCCTGCCGTGGCGCTACGAGGGTTGGCGCGGCGTGCATGTGGTATTGGGGCTGGTGGCCGTGTTTGGCGGGCTGCATCATGCCATCGCGGTGGGGCGGTTCAGCGCGCAAGGGCCGGTTGCGCTGCTGTGGTGGGGCATCGGCGCGGCGGTGCTGATGGTCATGCTTACGCTGTATGGCTGGCGTTGGGTGCGGCTGCACCGCCAGCCATGGCGGCTGGCATCAGTGACCAAACGCGCAGACCGCATGTGGGAACTGGACATCCAGCCCGCACCGGGCACGCCCGCCCTGCCCTATCAGGCGGGCCAGTTCGTCTGGATGACCGAAGGCACGCGCCGCTTTCCATTGTTTGACCATCCGTTTTCCATTGCCGACAGCCCTGCGCGCGCGGGGCTAAGCCTGCTGATCAAGGAAGCAGGCGATTTCACGGACCATATCGGCGCATTGCCCGAGGGGCGCACCATTGGCATTGATGGCCCATATGGCGAATTCAGCCTGCAGGCCCATGACCCCAAATCCGTGTTGCTGATTGGCGGCGGTGTGGGCATTGCGCCGGTTCTGGGCATTTTGCGCGATATGGTGGCACGCGGCGACAAGCGGCCCGTGCGACTGGCCTATGCAGTTGGGTCCGAACCGAATTTTGCCTGCCTAGACGAGATGCGCGCCGCCACCCGCACGCTGGATTTGCAGCTATGGCTGACCTGCGAAGATGGCGCGTCTGCCCCCGACATTCTGGCCGGACGCCTGACACAGGAACGGCTGCGCGCCATGCTGGCGGGGCTGGACCCCGCGCAGACCAAGGCCCTGATCTGTGGCCCCGGCCCCATGGTGGTGGCCGTATCCGATGCGCTGCTTGACCTTGGCCTGCCCATGGCGAATGTAATCTATGAACGTTTCGACTATGCCACAGGCGCGAAGTCCCGACAGGACCGTGTGCGCAGCCGCAATATCATGGCCGTGGGCGGGGGTGTTGCCGCGCTGGTGGCGGGGTTTGCAGTGCTGGCCTGACGCGCGAAGGCACAGGAACGTGCCGCGCCTTACCTTAGGGTTTATCGGAATTCCGCATTGGAAAAGCACCACACCGATACCTGAAATTCCGCTACCCCTCGAACAGGCGGCCTTGTGCCTCTGGCGGGGCGGGAACCGGCAGGCCCAGATGCGCCCATGCTTTGGCCGCCAGCATGCGCCCGCGCGGGGTGCGCGCAATCAGACCTTGTTGCAGCAAGAACGGCTCGATCACTTCCTCAATCGCATCGCGCGATTCCGACAATGCGGCGGCAATGGTTTCCACGCCCACAGGCCCCCCGCCGTAATTTTCCGCCAGCAAAACCAGATAGCGCCTGTCGGCCCCATCAAGGCCCAGATGGTCCACGCCCAGCCGTGTCAGCGCGTTGTCAGCAAGTGCCTGTGTCAGCTTGCCATCCCCTTCGACCAACGCAAAATCAACCACGCGGCGCAGCAACCGCCCCGCAATGCGCGGTGTCCCGCGTGCACGGCGCGCAATTTCGCGCACGCCATCTTCCTGCGCTGGAATGCCCAGCAAACGCGCACCGCGCGCCACAATCTGGCACAGTTCGGCCTCGGTATAAAACTGCAACCGCGTGGGAATACCAAACCTGTCGCGCAGCGGTGTTGTCAGAAGGCCCAGCCGCGTGGTTGCCCCGACCAGTGTGAAGGGCTGCAATTCAATGCGCACAGTGCGCGCGGCAGGCCCTTCGCCAATGACCAGATCAAGCTGGTAATCTTCCATCGCGGGATAAAGCACTTCTTCCACCGCAGGGTTCAGGCGGTGGATTTCATCAATGAACAGCACATCGCGCGCTTCAAGATTTGTCAGAATGGCCGCCAGATCGCCCGCCTTGGCCAGAACCGGCCCCGATGTCATGCGAAACCCCACGCCCAGTTCGCGCGCCATGATCTGCGCCAATGTCGTCTTGCCCAGCCCGGGCGGGCCATAGAACAGCGTGTGGTCCATCGCTTCGGACCGCATGCGCGCGGATTGGATGAACACCCGCAAATTGGACCGCGCTTCGTGCTGGCCGATGAATTCATCCAAGCCCTGCGGGCGCAGGGCCTTGTCCAGTTCGGGCGGGTCACTGGCCATATCCGCGCCGCGCAATGTCGGGTCAGGTGTTGTCATTCATCAGCCTTTCGGGGCCAGCAGGCGCAGCGCTGCGCGGATCAGGGCAGGTGTTTCGGCATCGGGGGTGGCGGCCTGCGCTTCTGCGACCGCGCGCGCCGCATCACTGCCCGCATAGCCCAGATTGGCCAACGCCGACATGGCGTCCGATGTGGCATTGGACCGCATGACAGGCGCGGGCGCGGGCGCCACCGGGGCGGGCACTGCCCCGTCGTCGATCACGGCCCCTTGCGCGGGCAATGCGGCAGGGGCGCTTTCGATCCCCATCAGCGCAGGTGCCTTGTCCTTCAGTTCATTGGCGATGCGTAGCGCCAGTTTCGGCCCCACACCGGGGGCCTTGCGCAGCGCGCTGCTGTCGCCCAAGGCAATGGCGCGCGCCACCCCTTCCGGCCCCAGCGCCCCCAGAATGGCCAGCGACGCCTTCGCGCCCACCCCCTGAACCGATGTCAGCACACGGTGCCATTCCTTTTCCAGCAAGGTGGGAAAGCCGTAAAGCTGCAGCAAATCCTCGCGCACGACCAGTTCGGTATAAAGTGCAGCCACCTCGCCCCGGCCCGGCAGGACCATCAGCGTGCGGTCGGAAACATAGACAATATACCCCACACCGCGCACATCCAGCAGCACATGATCCGGCCCGCGCATGTCAACCACACCCGTCAGTTTTCCGATCATCGCGCGCCCCCCGCGGCAACCGCAAGCTGGCGCGCAGACTGGCAATGGAACGCATGGCAAATGGCAATCGCCAGCGCGTCGGCGGCGTCTGGTCCTTCGATCTTCACACCGGGAAGTTGCATGCGCACCATATGCTCCACTTGTTCCTTGGCGGCCTTGCCCACACCAACTACTGCTTTCTTGACAGCATTGGGGGCATATTCGCCCACCTCCAGCCCGGCCTGTGCGGGCACCAGCAACGCAATTCCCCGCGCGCTGCCCAGTTTCAGCGTGGCAACTGCGTCCTTGTTCACGAATGTCTGTTCCACCGCAGCGGTATCGGGCGCGTAGCGTTCAAGAACCGCGCTTAGGCCAATATGCAGCGCCAGCAAACGCGCGGCCAGGCTGGCCTTCGGGTCGGAATGGCAAATCCCGTTGCCGATATGGCGCATGCGCACCCCATCCACATCAATGACCCCCCAGCCAAGGTTGCGCAAGCCTGGGTCTATGCCGATCACGCGCATGCCTGTCCACTCCGGTATTTAGGGGCCTGTAGTTTTTCACGCATTAGCACGAAGCGCGAACATCTGCCAAGCCTTTCGGCAGATACACCCCGAAATCCGCGCCAGTCATGCAGCCAAGACATAGGGGGATTGCGAATTCCCATAGTTGTTGCGCCCATGAAAACAGCATACCTGCCAGTTGTCCGCACAATACAGCGGCACTTTGTGAACTTATCCCACCGGAGAATACAATGTCTTTCTACGCCCAAAGCCGTCCGCATGCAGATCGCGTGCTTGGCGGTTTCCAAAGCCTGACCTTCGGCGCGTTCTTCAACGGCCTGCGCAACTGGAACGAAGCCCGCGTGACACGCCGCGAACTGAACGCCCTGACCGACCGCGAATTGCAAGATATCGGCCTGATCCGCGCAGATATCGACCGCGTCGCCCTGAAGGGACGCTGATGGGGGACGCGCCATCGTCCCACCCCGCCGCACGAAAGTAAAAGGCCCCGGACAATTTCCGGGGCCTTTTGCATTTCGGGGACCGGCGCAGTTACACCCAAGCCCGCCTGTAGCATGCGGCACAGCGATGCAGGCAGGGGCCTGAAGGGCGCTGAACGATCGATAGCGCCCGCCCCGCAGGGTGGTCGGGTGCCGCGCGGCGGCGCACAAGCGCGCCTTGGTTCCGCGCCAGGTCACTCCTTCAACGACGCCCACAAGCCAGAAACCCCTGCAAGCCACATGCGCCAAACGATCTTCCCGGTCATGGCAACCCTTAGCGCGTGGTGCGGACACGCCTTCAGGTCACCCAGTCACACCCATCGGGTGATTCGTCCGTCCCGAACTGCCCGCAAGACGGCACCCCTGCCGATGGCCACGGCCCAGGTCAGCGGTCCCGAAGGCCGCACGGCAAGTGGTGTTTTTCTGCGCTGCAGAAAGACGCTGCGACCGTTTTTTGGGCGATTGCTACGATTTTATACGTCATGGTTGATAAAACCTTCACAATTCCCTAATAGGGCCTTAACGACGAATTTTGTAACCAGTTCAGCATTAGTTCCCGAAAACTTATATAAAATTTGCCCGATAGGGGACAGTGGACATGAAACATTTGGATGGCTCTGCATATTTTGACGACGCTCAAGAAGTTGGCGTTTCTGTTGGTGCCACAAGCATAGCTTCGAATTCCTACAGCCGTTATGCAAAGCGCGTTCTGGACCTGCTGATCGCCATCGCGCTGGTGCCCATTATTGCGCCGGTGATTGCGGTTTTGTGGGTGTTGGTGCGCCGCGAAGGGGGGCCGGGGTTTTTCGGCCACAACCGCGTGGGGCGCGATGGCCAGATGTTCAAGTGCTGGAAAATTCGCACCATGGTTCCCGATGCCGAACAGAAGCTGAAAGAATACCTGGATGCCAACCCCGCCGCCGCCCAGGAATGGCGCGAGAATTTCAAGCTGGAAAACGACCCGCGCATCACGCGTCTGGGGGCATTCCTGCGCAAAAGCAGTCTGGATGAATTGCCGCAGCTTTGGAATGTTTTCAAAGGCGAGATGAGCTTCGTTGGCCCCCGTCCAGTAACGCGCGACGAACTGGCGATGTATGCGGGCTATGAGGATGCCTACCTGTCACAACGCCCCGGTATTACCGGCCTGTGGCAGGTGTCAGGGCGCAATGATATCAGCTACCGGCAACGTGTCGCGCTGGATGTGCAATATGCGTCGCACGCATCCATGCTGTGGGACCTGAGCCTGATGGTCAAAACCGGCCTGTCGATCCTGCGCATGACGGGGCGCTGATCGGGCGCTTCCCCACAAGGCGCGGGGTCCTGTCAGACCCATTCAAAAGCCCTTCCTGCACAAAGTGCGGGTGGGGCTTTTTCTTTTGGCTGCCCCCCCGCCAGTGGCGGTTTCCACTGGCGCAATCGTCACTTTTCACAGCATCGTTTTTCCTGTATGGCCACCACATCTGAGACGTGACGCATTGACCCCGGCGTGATGCACAGGATTGGGGGTCGGCGGCAATGGGGCCGCTATGCAATCGGGGGGCCGGAGGGCCGGATGACCCCCATGAGGATACGCTGAATGTTCAACATCACTAAAAAATCCATCCAGTGGGGCGAAGAAACGCTGACCCTGGAAACAGGCAAGATTGCCCGTCAGGCCGATGGGTCTGTCATTGCCACGCTGGGCGAAACCAGTGTCATGGCCAATGTCACCTTCGCCAAAGCGGCGAAACCCGGTCAGGATTTCTTTCCGCTGACCGTGCATTACGTTGAAAAATATTATGCTGCAGGCAAGGTTCCCGGCGGGTTCCTGAAACGCGAAGCGCGCCCTTCCGACAAGGAAACGCTGACATCGCGCCTGATTGACCGCCCCCTGCGCCCGCTGTTTGTCGATGGGTTCAAGAACGAAGTTCTGGTCATCTGCACTGTGCTGTCCCATGATCTGGTCAATGAACCCGATGTCGTGGCGCTGATTGCGGCCTCTGCGGCGCTGACCATTTCGGGGGTGCCGTTCATGGGGCCGATCGCGGCCGCGCGTGTGGGCTACTCCAATGGTGAATATGTCCTGAACCCTGAATGCCAGGACATGGAAAAGCTGCGCGAGAATGCTGAACAGCGCCTTGATCTGGTTGTCGCGGGCACAAAAGATGCCGTGATGATGGTCGAATCAGAAGCCTATGAACTGTCCGAAGCTGAAATGCTGGGTGCAGTGAAATTTGCCCATGAAAGCTATCAGCCCGTCATCGACCTGATCATTGATCTGGCCGAAGACGCCGCAAAAGAACCGTTCAATTTCCAGGCGCCCGATTACGCCGATCTGTATGCCGCCATCAAGGCCGCAGGCGAGGCGCAGATGCGCGAAGCCTTCGCGCTGCGTGACAAGCAGGAACGCGTTGCCGCCATTTCCGCCGCCCGCGACGCCATCAAGGCCACGCTGAGCGAAGACCAGCTTGCCGATGAAAACCTGGGTGCAGCGCTCAAGAAGCTGGAATCCTCCATCCTGCGCGGTGCGATCATCAACGGGGAACCCCGCGTTGACGGACGCGACACCAAGACAGTGCGCCAGATCGTTTCGGAAACGGGCCTGTTGCCACGCACGCACGGGTCTTCGCTGTTCACCCGCGGTGAAACGCAGGCGCTATGTGTCACCACGCTGGGCACGGGCGATGACGAACAGTTCATCGACGCGCTGACCGGCACCAGCAAATCCAACTTCCTGTTGCACTACAACTTCCCCCCCTATTCGGTTGGCGAAGTGGGGCGTTTCGGCCCTCCCGGTCGGCGCGAAGTGGGGCATGGCAAGCTGGCATGGCGCGCGCTGCAAGCCGTGCTGCCTGCGGCAACCGACTTCCCCTATACCATCCGCATCGTGTCCGAGATCACGGAATCGAACGGCTCCAGCTCCATGGCCACTGTGTGCGGCGGGTCGCTGTCGATGATGGATGCAGGCGTGCCGCTGAAAGCGCCGGTCGCGGGTGTTGCGATGGGCCTGATTTTGGAAAATGACGGCAAATTCGCTGTCCTGACCGACATTCTGGGCGACGAAGACCACCTTGGCGACATGGATTTCAAGGTTGCGGGCACCGAAGCGGGCATTACCAGCCTGCAGATGGACATCAAGGTGGCCGGTATCACGTTTGAGATCATGGAACAGGCGCTGGCCCAAGCCAAGGACGGGCGTATGCACATCCTGGGCGAAATGTCCAAAGCGCTGACCGAAGCAGGCAGCTTCAGCCAGTATGCGCCCAAGATCGAAACCATGCAGATCCCGACCGACAAAATTCGCGAAGTCATCGGGTCCGGCGGCAAGGTCATCCGCGAAATCGTGGAAACATCAGGGGCGAAGGTCGACATCAATGATGACGGCATGATCAAGATCGCATCCAACGATCAGGCGGCCATCAAGGCAGCCTATGACATGATCTATTCCATCGTGGCAGAACCCGAAATCGGCAAGATCTATACCGGCAAGGTTGTCAAACTGGTGGATTTCGGCGCGTTCGTGAATTTCTTTGGCAAGCGCGATGGTCTGGTGCATGTCAGCCAGATCGAAAACCGTCGTCTGAACCATCCGTCCGACGTGCTGAAGGAAGGTCAGGAAGTGAAGGTCAAGCTTCTGGGCTTTGACGAGCGCGGCAAGGTCCGGCTGGCCATGAAAATGGTGGATCAGGCCACGGGCGAAGAACTTGCTGCGGAGAAATCCGAGGACTGAGGGCACAGCCCTTTTTCCCTGTAGCTTTGCGAGGGGGGCGTGTCGGCTGTAAAGGCTGGCGCGCCCCCTTTGCCGTTTTGTGGGGGACGTGGCCGGCACAAGGCGAAGCAGTGTGTTTGACCTGAAGCGGACATTCGAGCTTGGATCAAGCCCGCACCAGCGGCGGGCCGGGGTCTGCCGGTCCCACGTTTTAGGGGCGCAATTTATGCAGGCGGCATACTCCTGAGTTCAAAGGCTTGGCGTGGAACTGGCGAAATCGGCAGGCCGCGGGACGGCCCGCCGATGGTGCGGCGGCCTGCGGCCTTTGCTCCGCACCTTGGGCATTCCCCAATGTCCCCTTCAGGCCACCACCAACCAAACCACAAGCATGGTGCAGGACGCGGGCACCGGTTTTCAGCATTCATACCGGCGGGCATCAAGTGGGTTCCCTCAGGCGCGCATCCGGGACCGGGGCGCGCAGCCGCTTCAAGAACGCGGCGTAATGCGCGCCCCGTCTTCCAGTCCGCTTGCGGGGAACACCACAACCTGATCATCGGGCACCACGCCACCAAGCACCTCGGCGGTGTGGTCATTGCGCCTTCCCAGCGTCACAGTCACAAGTTCGGCGCGTCCATTGCTGTTGCGAAACACGGCCCAGTTTCCGTCATGGCGGAACAAGGCGCTTTGGGGCAGTTGCACCACATTTTCTGCGTCCCAAACCACAATGCGCACCATCACGCGGAACTGGTCGCCCAAGCCCTGGCGCGCATCAGGCGGGGTCAGCAGATCAATCTGCACCCGCACGCGCTGTTCCTCAATGCCCAGCGCCGACACCCGTGTAAACCCTGCCGGCTCCACGCGGCGCACACGCGCGCGCAACACATCATCGCCCCCCCAGCGTTCGACACTGGCCAATGCGCCAGGCCGGATGCGCACAGCGTCCGATGACAACAGATCGGTTTCTATTTCCAGATCGGCCAGATCGCCAATGCTCAGCAACGGCGTGCCCGCCGCGACCTGCCGCGCGTTCCGGTCGGGCACATCCAGCACAGTGCCCGTCAGCGGGGCGATGATCTGCACACAGCATTCCCCGGCCTGCCCGTTTTGCAACAAGCTGGGGCCGGGTTCCAGAAGCTGGGCGCGTGCGCGCATCAAGGCAGCTTCGCTCAGGTCATGTTCGGCCTGTGCGCTGGTCAGCACCTGTTCGGCCGTTCTGACAGCCTGTTCCAGATCTTCGAGCATGCGCTGGGGAATGGTGCCGGCGCGCGCAAGCCCGCGTCCGCGCTCCAGCTGGCTTTGGGCATGCTCCAGACTGGAGGACGCGCGCGCAACATTGGTTTGCGCCAGTTGAACGGCGGCCTGCGCCTCGGCCACGGCGGCCTGGGCCTGCGCGCGGGTGCGGGCATCCATCAAGGCGGGGTCTGCGGGCTGGATGACAGCCACCACCGTCTTGCCCTGCTCGACGCGGTCGCCCGTCTGGACCGGCGCGCGGGTGGTCGCGCCCGAAATGGGTGCCGTAATGGTGTAGGGGTCGCGCACCCGCGTCACCCCTTCAGCCAGAAGGGTCACCTGCATCGGGCCTTGGGTGACAATGCCCATATCGACCGCCACAGGGGCGGGCCACAATGCCCAGACAATGACCGCCACCAGACCACTGGCCAGCGCTGTTCCCGAAGCGATGCGTGCGCGTGACATATGCGTTTCCTTCCTTGTCAGGTCCGTGCCTTCAGCGCAGAGACCAGATCAACCTTGTCCAACCTGCGCCGCACCAACAGCACTGCCGCCAGCGACGCCACCCCCACCACAACCGCCGCCATGACATATGTTTTGCGCGAAATCACGAAGGGCAGTTGCACCACATCTGTTGACACCGCATCCACCATGCCCTGTGCGAAGACATATCCCATTCCCCAGCCCAGCGGCAGGGCAACAAGTGTCAGAAGCATCATTTCACCGACCAGCACAAACCCCACCTCTGTGCGGGTGAACCCCAGAACGCGCAGGCTGGCCAGTTCGTGGCTGCGTTCCGACACCTGAATGCGCGCCGCATTATACACCACGCCAATGGCAATCAGCACACCGATCAGCGTGTAGATCATCACCATGGTCAGCATCCCTTCCTGCATCGCGGCGTCGAATTGTCGGCGCAATTCGGTCCAGTCCGAAAACCCGGCCACAGCGGGCAATGCCTTGATCTGTGCTTGCAAGGCGGGCATCTGCAGCGGGTCAACGCGCAGATGTATCTGGTTCACACGCGGGGCCGCGCGCATGGCGGCAAACAGCGCGGGGGCCGACATATGCGCGTCCCCCCCCAACCCCTGACGGATAATCGCACTGACAGGCAGGGTCAGGGTTTCGCGCGGGGGGGACAACAATTCCATCTGCACGGTGTCACCCGCCGAAACGGCCAGATGTCGCGCCACCAGTTCCGGCAGCACAAGCCCATGGTCCGGCAGGCGCACCACCCCGTGCATGTCATCGGTCACCTGCGCCAGAACACCCCCGTCAAACTGCGCGACAAGCGCGCTTTGGCGGCTGCGGTGGCCGTTCACCAACCGCACCGGCATCGCATAGGCCCCTTGCACGTCCATCACCCCGGGCAATGCCCACGCATCCAGCAAGGCCGCCTCTGGGGTGTCGGTGGCAAGGGTCAGGGTCACATGCTGGCGGTTGCCCTGTTCAAACACCCGGTCGCGCACCAGATCAATCGCGTCAAACAGGAAATAGGACGCCACCAGCACCCCCACTGATGTGGACACCCCCAACAGTGTGATGGCCGCGCGCCCTGGCCAGCGCAGGATGGACCGCAGGATCATCATACTGGTCTGGCGCAAACGCAGCGCGGCCATCATCCGGTCAATGCGTCCGCGCGCAAAACTGGGCGGGGCCGGCGGGGACATGGCTTCAGCGGGGGGCAGGCGCATGGCGGCAAGCACTGCGCGCGCCGCCCCTGCAAGAACCGCCAGAAGCCCAAGCCCCCCCGACAGCGCCATCGCCCCCAATGCCGGATCGCGTATCAGGAACGGAAAGCGGAAGAAGTCCACATACAGCGCCAGCATCCCTTCGCGCAGCAAAACGCCCCCGCCCCACCCGATCAGGACACCCAGCCCCCCGATTGCGGCGGCAAGTTTCAGGTAATGCTGCCCGATTTCGCGCCGCGTATAGCCAAGCGCGCGCATCAGGCCAATCTGGGGGCGCTCCATCGCAATCAGGCGGCCAAGAACCATATTCACCAGAAACGCCGCCACAATCAGGAATACCGGCGGCAGATAGCGCGCCAGCGCATCAAGCTGGGTCAGTTCGCTGTCCAGAAAGGCATGGCTGACCTGCCGATCCCGTCCATGTGCGCCCGTCCCGCCGAAAGGGTCCAGCACATGATCGACCTGCGCGATGACCGCGCGCGCATCCGCACCGCGCATCAGACGCAGCGCAATTTCATTGACGGCCCCATCCATATCCTTGACCGCCGCAGCTGCGGCCGGGTTCACCCAGATCAGCCCGAAGCGGCTGTCATCTGGCATCAGGGTTCCGGGCGCGATGGTGTAAATGAATTCGGGCGACAACAGCCAGCCTGTTACCTGCAACTCGCGCAGCTGGCCATTAAGCACGGCGCGAAACCGGCTGCCCGGCACCAGCCCATGCGCCTGCGCGAAGGGTTCGTTCAGCGCCACTTCATCCAGTTGCAGCGGGTCGGGCAAACGCCCGCGGCGCAGCAGCGGCACATTCAACCCCTGCCCTGCCTGGGGGGCCAGCGACAGCACACGCCCCATGACGGGCGCCGCCATCCCGTCAATATCCAGCACCGCATGAAACCCGATGCGCCCGTCCACTTGCGCCACACCATCAATCGCGGCCAGTTCCGCCAGTCGCGTGACCGGCGCGCGCGTGGCCGCGACAAACAGATCGGCAAAGCGGTGCCTGTCATAATAGGCGGCCTGCGTTCCCACCAGGGACCGCTGTGTGCCGAAGGCCGCCACCATCACCATAATCCCGCAGGCCAGAACAAGGGCAATCGCCACAGTCTGCGCCCAGATCTGGCGCAGATCACGCAGCAATTTGCGGTCCAGCACCCTTACCATGACACTTGCGCAGGCGATACGCGGTCGGGATTGACCTGATCGCGCGTCACTTGCCCGTCTGCCAGAACAACCACGCGGTGCGCAATGCGCTGGATATCGGCGTTATGGGTGATCAGCACAGTTGCCGTGCCCAGCATACGGTTGACCGCACACAGCGCTTCCAGAACCTGCACGCCGGTCTTGCTGTCCAGCGCGCCTGTGGGTTCATCGCATAACAGCACTTCGGGGCGCTTGGCGATGGCGCGCGCGATGGCCACGCGCTGTTGCTCGCCGCCTGACAGTTCGGACGGGAAATGGTCCATCCGCCCCGACAGCCCGACCATATCCAGTGCATCTTCCGGGGTCATCGGGTCACGCGCAATTTCGGTGACCAGCGCCACGTTTTCGCGCGCGGTCAGGCTGGGCACCAGATTGTAGAACTGGAACACGAACCCCACATGGTCGCGCCGGAAGCGTGTCAGTTCCGCGTCGCGCGCGCGGGTCAGGTCATGGTCGCGGAAGAACACCTGCCCCCCGGTTGGCAGGTCCAGCCCGCCCAGAATATTCAGCAACGTGGATTTGCCCGACCCTGACGCCCCCAACAGCACCACAACCTCGCCTTCGGTCAGCGACAGGGTGACCCCGCGCAGCGCATGCACCGAAACGCTGCCCGTGCGAAACACGCGGGACACATCGACCAGCCGGAAAACAGACATTGGGCGTTCGCGTGTGTTGTGCATGGGACCACCTTGCGGGCAAAGCAATGCGCGGTCATTGACCTGCGTCAAGTGGTGCGAGTGGCGCGCAGCCCCAAAGGCCCCGTAGCCTTATTGCCGCATTGACGACAGCGCCGCGCGCGCCCAAAATCGCGCGCAAGGCACTTTTGCCCCGAAAGACGGGGGGCGGTCAGGATGCGCGTGCATTCATAACATTACCTGATGCAAACAATAAGAAAATACAAGTTCTACTTATGAATGCAGCATGCTATGCCCCCATCATATAGACGGGAATCGACACCATTCAGCGATCCACAAAACCGCGCCCCTTCCCGACAGCCAATTCTGAAAGCAATCCAAGGAGTATGACATGGACGGCAACGACACCCCCAAAAGCGGCAAATGCCCTGTAATGCACGGCGCAATCACCGAAACAGGCAGTTCCGTCATGGACTGGTGGCCCAAAGCGCTTAATCTGGACATCCTGCACCAGCATGACACCAAGTCGAACCCCATTGGCAGCGTGAACTACCGCGAAGAAGTCAAATCGCTGGATTTTGACGCGCTGAAAAAAGACCTGTTCGCCCTGATGACCGACAGTCAGGACTGGTGGCCCGCAGATTGGGGCCATTATGGTGGTCTGATGATCCGCATGTCATGGCACGCGGCAGGCACATACCGCATTCAGGACGGTCGCGGCGGTGCAGGCACTGGCAACCACCGCTTTGCGCCACTCAACAGCTGGCCCGACAACGCCAACCTGGACAAGGCCCGCCGCCTGCTGTGGCCCATCAAGAAGAAATACGGCAACAAACTCAGCTGGGCCGACCTGATGGTTCTGGCCGGCACTGTGGCCTATGAATCCATGGGGCTGAAAACCTTTGGCTTCGCCTTTGGCCGCGAAGATATCTGGCACCCCGAAAAAGACATCTATTGGGGCGCTGAAAAAGAATGGCTTGCCCCAAGCGATGAACGCTACGGCGATGTTGCCAACCCCGCCACCATGGAAAACCCGCTGGCCGCTGTGCAGATGGGCCTGATCTATGTGAACCCCGAAGGCGTGAACGGCCAGCCCGATCCGCTGAAAACAGCCGCACAAGTGCGCGAAACCTTCGCCCGCATGGCCATGAATGACGAAGAAACCGTTGCCCTGACCGTGGGCGGTCACACAGTCGGCAAATGCCACGGCAATGGCCGCGCCGAAGATCTGGGGCCGGAACCCGAAGCGGCAGACATGTTCGAACAGGGCCTTGGCTGGAACAACCACAAGGGCCGTGGCGTCGGGCGCGATTCCGTGACATCGGGCATTGAAGGCGCATGGACCACCCACCCCACCAAATGGGATAACGGCTATCTGCACCTGCTGCTGAACTATGAATGGGAACTGAAGAAATCGCCTGCTGGTGCATGGCAGTGGGAACCAATCGACATCAAGGAAGAAGACAAGCCCGTCGATGTGGAAGACCCCTCGATCCGTCTGAACCCGATCATGACGGATGCGGATATGGGCATCAAGATGGACCCCGTCTACCGCGAGATTGCGGAGCGTTTCTACAAAAACCCAGACCAGCTGGATGACGCGTTTGCGCGCGCATGGTTCAAACTGACCCACCGCGACATGGGGCCGAAAGAACGCTATATCGGCCCCGAAGCCCCGAGTGAGGAATTGATCTGGCAAGATCCGGTTCCTGCTGGCAACACCAGCTATGATGTGGCCGCCGTCAAGGCCAAGATCGCCGCCAGCGGCCTAAGCATCAGCGACATGGTTGCCACCGCATGGGACAGCGCGCGCACCTTCCGCGGGTCGGACCTGCGCGGGGGTGCAAACGGTGCCCGCATCCGTCTGGCCCCGCAAAAAGACTGGGAAGGCAATGAACCCGCCCGTCTGGCGCGTGTGCTGGACGTGCTGGAACCCATTTCGGCGCAAACCGGCGCAAGCATTGCCGATGTAATCGTTCTGGCGGGCAATTACGGTGTCGAACAGGCCGCCAAGGCGGCAGGGTTCGACATTGAGGTGCCTTTTGCCGCCGGTCGCGGTGACGCCACTGACGACATGACGGATGCGGATTCTTTCAAGTATCTGGAACCGCTGGCAGATGGGTTCCGCAACTGGTCCAAGAAGGATTATGTCGTAACGCCCGAAGAAATGCTGTTGGACCGCGCCCAGTTGATGGGGCTGACCGCGCCGGAAATGACCTGCCTGCTGGGCGGCATGCGCGTGATCGGCACCAATTACGGCGGCACCAAGCACGGTGTTTTCACCGACCGCGAAGGCGCGCTGACGACTGATTTCTTCGTCAACCTGACCGACATGGCGTTCAAATGGGAGCCCAAGGGCAGCAATCTTTATGCGATTGTGGACCGCAAGACCGGCGCGGAAAAATTCACCGCGACGCGTGTTGATCTGGTCTTCGGGTCGAATTCGGTGCTGCGCTCCTATGCTGAAATCTATGCACAAGACGACAATCAGGAAAAATTCGTCCATGATTTCGTTGCTGCATGGACGAAGGTGATGAACGCCGACCGCTTCGATCTGGCCTGAAACTGACATCTTGCAGGCGCAGTTTTGCGCCGGCCCTTGCACCCCGCACATCATGTGCGGGGTGTTTTTTTTGGCCGTATCAGGTCAGGTGGCATGGAAGGACTGGCTGCTTTCTGGCCTGAAGGGCACGTTGAAGGAATGCCCCGGTGCGGAGCAAAGGCCGCAGGCCGCCGCACACTCCGCGGGCCATCCCGTAGCCTTGCGACAGCGCAGGCTTCATCCCAGTCCTTCACGCGAAAGTCTGCCAAGTCTTGCGGCCCTTCCAGACGCTTGCGCCCCCTGACGTCTTGAACACGCAAAACCAGTTCCCGTTCTGGCTCGCCGATGGCGCGTTCTTACAGCTGGCACATCATCCGCCTGAACACACACCGAAAGGAACCCTAGCGCCAAATCCGCGTTGAATACTGCTGGCATTCCTGATTGTCTGGCGCATGTGGCTGCAAGCAGGGTCCTATCAGATGACACCCCCCCAGATGCTGATCCTCGCCATTCTGACCGCGACCATGGGCCTGTTTCTATGGGGTAAGCTGCGCCATGATGTGGTGGCCCTGACAGCGCTGCTGGCCTGTGTGCTGGCGGGACTGGTGCCTGCGGCGGATGCGTTTGCGGGGTTTGCGCACCCGGCTGTCATTACTGTGGCCTGTGTGTTGATCCTAAGTCAGGGGTTGCAGAATACCGGCGCTGTGGACTGGCTGGCGCGCAGCGTGCTGCCGCGCAATGCTGGGCGCATCCCCAGTTTGCTGGCGCTGACGGGGCTTGGTGCGGCCATGTCGGGCTTCATGAATAATGTGGGCGCCATGGCCCTGTTGATGCCGGTTGCAGTGCAATTGTCGGGGCGGTTGAACATGACGGCCGGGCAAGTGCTGATGCCACTGGCCTTCGGCACCATTCTGGGGGGAATGACAACATTGGTGGGCACGCCCCCCAACCTGATTGTGTCAGGCTTCCGCGCGCAGGCCGGGTCCAGCGCGTTTGGCATGTTCGATTTCGCGCCAGTGGGCGTTACTGTCGCCGTGCTGGGGGTGGTGTTCGTGGCCCTGATCGGCTGGCGGCTGGTGCCCGCGCGCAAGGCCGCCGGCGCAGGGGGCTTTGAAACCGGGGCCTATTTTTCCGAAGTGCGCGTGCCCGAAAAAAGCAAGGCCGTGGGCCTGACGCTGCGCGCGTTCGAACGCGAAATCGACGACAGCGGCGCGCAGGTTGCGGGCCTTGTGCGCAACGAGGTGCGCATGATTGCCCCCCATGGCGGGCGGCGCATCCGCCCTGATGACATTCTGGTGCTGGAAGCCGATGTTGACACCCTTGCCGAAGCGCTGGCCGTGTTCGACATGAAGCTGGAAGAACAGGTCGACCCTGACGATGCAGGCGACCTGACAGACAGCCCCCCCTCAGAAAGCCCCGCCCCTGACAAAAGCGCCACTGGCCCCGAAACGGATACTGGCGACGACAAGGGCGCCGCCCGCGACCCCGAGATCGTCCTGCGCGAAGTGGCGGTGCTGCCTGCGTCCAGCATTGTGGGCAGATCGGCCAGCGACATGCGGTTGCGCACGCGCTATGGCCTGAACCTGCTGGCAGTGTCGCGCGACCCCAACCCGCCCCGCACACGCCTGCGCGAGGTGGCGCTGAAATCGGGCGATCTGCTGTTGCTGCAAGGCCCCGCTGATGTGTTGAGCGAATTCATCAATGATACGGGCTGCGTGCCCCTTGGTGAACGCGACCTGCGCATTCCCGACAAACGCAAGGCCATATTGGCCGGGGCTGTTCTGGCGGGCGCGGTCGCGCTGGTAACACTTGGCGTGCTGACGGCGGCTATCGGGTTTGTGCTGGCGGTTCTGGTGTCCATGGCGCTGCGCACAGTGCCGCCACGGCAGGTCTACACGGCTATTGACTGGCCGGTGATCGTGCTGTTGGCCGCCCTTATTCCAGTGGCAGGCGCCATGCAGACCACAGGCGCGGCCGATATGCTGGCGGTGTTTCTGGTGCAGACCATCGCACAGGGCAACGCGATTGCTGCGCTGGCGGTTGTGCTGATCGTCACAATGTTCCTGTCCGATGTCATGAACAACGCGGCCACTGCGGCGGTTCTGTGCCCGATTGCCCTTGGTATTGCAGGCGCGTTGGGGGTCAACCCCGACAGCTTCCTGATGGCCGTGGCCATCGGGGCGTCCTGCGCATTCCTGACACCGATCGGGCACCAGAACAACACGCTGATCCTTGGCCCCGGCGGCTTTCGCTTCGGCGATTACTGGCGTCTGGGCCTGCCGATGGAAATACTGGTCACAGCGGTCAGCCTGCCCATGCTGCTATGGGTCTGGCCGCTGTAACCCCCGCACCGCGGGCAGGCGCAGCTAGTCCTTGTCGGTGTCAGTGGCCTTGGCGCTGGTTCTGGCATAGGCGCGCCCGATCATATGCGCGGCAATAGGCGCGGTCAGCAACAGAAAGAACACGGTCGCCAACACCTTGCTGGTGCCCGACACAGTGCCGATATTGACAGCCAGCGCAGCCAGAATCAGCAAACTGCCCAATGTGCCCGCCTTGGTGGATGCATGCATCCGCGTCAGCAAATCCGGCAGGCGCACGATTCCAATGGCGGCAATAAGGACGAACGCGCCGCCCCCCAGAATAAGAATACCCTTCAGAACATCAATCATGTCCGTCCCCGTTGGTTTGGCCACCACCACTTTGGGGGGTCTTGTTCTCACGCTCGAAATAGCGTTCGGCGTAGCGCGCCAGCGCCACTGTGGCCAGAAACCCCACCAATGCCACCACAATCGCCACATCCAGAAGCGACGGGTCGTCAATGGCAATCGCAAAGACACCGCAAAACGCGATGATGGTAATGTTCATCATGTCCAACGCCACCACGCGGTCGGCCAATGTCGGTCCAATGGCCAGCCGGATGAAGGCCACAGCCAACCCTAGCAGGATCATTCCAAGGCCAATCTGGATTGACAGATCAAGAAAATCAGCGGCGCTCATTTCTCAAATACCTCCGCGACCATGCGTTCCATGCCGTTTTTCAGCTCGGCCACCAATGCGTCAGGATCATCCGCGAACATGGCATGCACCATCAAGGTGCTGCGGTCTGGCGTGACATCCACACTTAGCGTGCCCGGCGTCAGCGAAATCAGATTGGTGACCAGCAAAATCTCGATATCGGATTTCACGCTTAGCGGCATTTCGATGATAGCGGGCTTGTTTCGGGGCAAGGGGCGAATGACATCCCATGCCACCCGCACCGAGGACAACAGTAATTCCCAGAAGAAATACACCGCCAGCCGCACCACGCGGTAACTGCGCAGGAAATACAGCCGGTCAATGCCCGTCAGCGGGGCAGACAGCCACAGCGCGAAAAAGCCCAGCACCGCCCCCATCGCCAATGTCCCCAACCCGAAAGAGCCGGTCATCGCCGCCCATGCAAAGGCCAGCAGCAGGTTAATCAGCAAACCGTTCATCTTTGCGCCCCCAGAACTGTGGTGACATAATCGCTTGGGTCCAGCAACTGCGCAGCCGCTGTTTGTGCAAACTGCACGAAGGGTTCGGGGAACAAGCCAATCAGCACTGTCATGATGGCCAGACCGATAATTGGCAGCATCATGGGCACGCGGATATGGGCGGGCACACGCGCAGGCACTGGATCAATCCCGTCAGGATGCGGCTTCCAGAAGGCCATGCCCCAGATTTTCGTCATCGAGAAAATGGTCAGCAGCCCCACAAACAGCGCAATAAAGGTGATAAACCACGCTTCCAGTTCAATCGAGGCTTTCACAATCAGGTATTTCGCCCAGAACCCTGACAGCGGCGGAAACCCGGCCAGCGAAAATGCCGGCACGATGAACAGCGCTGCCAGAAACGGCGAGGATTTGTAAAGCCCGCCAATGCGGTTCAGATCAGTGGACCCTGTCAGCTTGAACGCCATGCCCGACACCAGAAACAGGTTCGCTTTCACGATGATGTGGTGCACCAGATAGAACACCCCCCCCATCAGCGCCAGCGGCGTATAAAGCGCCAGTCCCAGCGTCATGTAGCCGATCTGGCTGATGATGTGAAAGGACAGGATCTTGCGGAAATCGGTTTGCGCTGCCGCCCCCAGAACGCCCGTCAGCATTGTGGCCAGTGACACCCAGATCAGGATTTCATGCGTGAACCCGATATCCCCCACAAAAACCAGCGTGAACATGCGCATCATCGCATAGACGCCCACCTTGGTCAGCAGGCCCGCAAACACTGCCGACACTGCAAAAGACGGCGTGTGATAGGAGGCGGGCAACCAGAAAAACAGCGGGAACACCCCGGCCTTCACGCCAAAACCCACCATGAACATCATGGCGATGACGGTAATAAGGGTCTGATCCTCGGCATTGGCCACCGCCTGGCGCAGGTCGGCCATGTTCAATGTGCCGGTAACGCCATACAACAGCCCGATCCCCGACAGGAAAATAATGGTCGAGACAAGGTTCAGCGCGACATATTTGATGCCTGCATCCAGCTGTTCGCGCGTGCCCCCCAGAACCAGCAGCCCGAAGGATGAAATCAGCATCACCTCGAACCATACATACAGGTTGAACAGATCGCCTGTCAGGAACGCGCCTGTGACCCCGGCAATCAGCGTCTGGAACAGCGCATGATAGCCCAGACGTTCAATCCGTTCGGGAATTTCACCCAGCGCATAAATGGCGGTTGCAAGCCCTGTGATGGCCGTAATCACCACCATCACCACGCCCAGATAATCCGCCACCAGCGTAATGCCGAACGGCGCATCCCAATTGGACATTTGCGCGGCAATCACGCCTTCGTCAAGCACGGCCATCAGCAGCGCGATGGACGCCACCAGCGACAGAACCGACCCTGCCAGCGAAATCCAGCGCCCGCTTGGCGCGCGACGCATCAAATAGGCCAGAACCGCCGTTGCAAAGGGAACGGCGATGGGCATGACCAGAAGCCAGCTTGTCATTTCATGTCCTCGTCGGCATCTTTGGGTTCGGCAATGCGCATTTTATCCGTATCCATGGTGCGCAACCGGCGATAGGTTTCAAAGGCCAGCGCCAGCGTGAAGGCCAGCAAGCCAAAGCCAATAACAATAGCAGTCAGAACCAGCGCTTGCGGCAGGGCATTGCCCACCACGCCAACAGGTGTATCAGCACCATAAGGCACCAGCGCGGGCGCACCTTTTGTCATGCGGCCAGATGCGAAGATCACCAGATTGGCCGCGTTCGACAACAAGATCAGTCCGAACATGAAGCGCATGAAATTGCGTGCCAGCATCAGATAGACCGATGCGGCCACCAGAACGCCGACGACAAGGGCAGTCAGTGCTTCCATGGGTCAGGTTTCCTCCTCGAATGCATAGGCAAGCGACAGGATCGACCCCAGCACCACCAGATACACACCAATGTCGAACACCAGCACAGTGTTTATGGTGAAAAGCGATGTTTCATAACTGTCGCCCCCCACCCAATACCATTGGCCGGTAAAGAAGGGATCGCCGAAGAAAAACGACACCAGCCCCGCCACCAGCGCAATACCAAGGCCCACAGCGGCAATGCCCTCGGGACTGACACGTAGCGCGGATTTGGCCTCGGCCGGGCCGCAGGCCAGCGAATAGACAATAAACGCCACCGCCCCCAGCAACCCGCCGATAAACCCGCCACCGGGCAGGTTGTGCCCGCGCAGCAGCATGAACAGCGAAAAGATGAACAGCAGGGCCACCAGAATGCGCGCACCCGCCGTAAAGATGATGGAGTTCATGGGCGTTCCTCCTCTTTGGGATCGGGGGTGCCTTCAGGGGCGCGCTTTGCCCCCCCTTTGAGCAAGGCAAACGCCCCCAGCGCCGCAACAATCACGACCGCGATTTCGCCAAATGTGTCCAGCGTGCGGAAATCCACAAGAATGACATTGACGATATTGCGCCCGAACGCCTCGGTCCACGACGACGCCTCGAAGAAATCGGTCAGGCGGCGGTCGAAGGGGGTGTTGGTCACGCGCAGCAACACCCACGCAGTGACCCCGCCCACCAGAACGGCCAGTCCCGCATCAAACGGGCGATGTGTCTGTTTGCCGGTGCGGTCCAGATGCGGCATTTTCAGCAACGCCACTGCCAGCAGCACCACCACCAGCAATTCCACCAGAATTTGCGTGATCGCCACATCAGGCGCGGAATAGGCGATGAAGATCAGCGCAACGCCGATCCCCACAACGCCAAGCCCCACCAGCGCGGCAATACGCGATGATGTCAGCACCACCAGCACTGTGCCCGCGCCAATCAGTGCCGCAATGCCCCATTCCACAAAGCCGGTGCCCGCGAAATCCAGCACCGGCACAGCAGCGGGGCGCAGCACCAATGTCGCCAGAACCGTCAGCGCAAAAACCGCGAATGTCACGAACATGTAGTGGCGCAAAACACCCGTCTGGATAAGGCGGGTCTGGCCTTTGGCAACAGCCATGAAGCGCTCAAGCAGGACATCCCAGCTTGCATCCATGTTGATGGCGCGCGCTTCCATGGCGGCCAGCATGGCGCGCAACCGCCCATGCCCCAGATACAGCACAAACCCCAATGCGAATGTCAGCAGGCTAAGCCCCAAGGGCAGGTTCACCCCCGCCCACAGCTTCAGCCGCCCGCCCGTATCAGGCGCGCCCATCACGGCGGCAACTGCGGGTTCCACCAGATAATAGGCCGTCACCCCCGGCAAAAGCCCCGCCAGAAGCCCGATAACAGACAATGTCACAGGCCCCAGCACCATGGCCCAAGGCCCCTCATGGGGTGTGCGCGGCAAATCCCCTTGCGGGCCGAAAAACGGCTTCCATGCCACGATCAGCGCGATCGCGAACATCAGCGCAAACGCAGCCATCCCCATGATGACAACAAACCAGCTGATCGCCATGGTCAGCGCGCCAGCATAGGCCACTTCCTTGGCGATGAAGCCCAGAAACGGCGGAATGCCCGCCATCGCCAACCCCGACAGCCCCGCCGCCACCGCTGTCAGCGGCATGGCCCGCGCCAACCCGCCCAGAACATTGGCGTCCCGCGTGCCCGTTTCGTGGTCAATGATCCCGATAACCAGAAACAAGCCCGCCTTATACAGTGAATGCACCAGCAAGAATGTCATCGCCGCCGTAATTGCATAGCCCGATGACCCGGCCAGAAACATGACCAGTGTGCCAAGTGCCATCAGCGTGGTATAGGCCAGCGTCTGTTTCAGGTCCGTCTGGCGCAGCGCCATGAAGGACGCAAACACCGCCGTCACCGCCCCAAAAATGGTCAGCGTATAGACCCAGACATCACTGCCCGACAGGCTGGGATGCATCCGCGCCAGCAGATAGACCCCCGCCTTCACCATCGTGGCCGAATGCAGATAGGCCGAAACCGGCGTGGGCGCGGCCATGGCATTGGGCAACCAGAAATGAAACGGCACCTGCGCCGATTTGGTAAACGCCCCCAACAACACCAGAATCAGAATACCCAGATAGATGGGATGTTCGGCCATGCTGCCCGCCGCGTTCAGTTGCGACAATTCGAACGTGCCTTGCGTGATCCCGATCAGGATGAACCCCGCCAGCAGCGCCAGCCCGCCTGCTGCCGTCAGCAACAAGGCCTGCAACGCATTGCGCCGCGATTTGGGGTCGGTATGCGAAAACCCGATCAACAGATAGGATGTGAAGGTCGTCAGTTCCCAGAACACGAATAACGCAATCAGGTTATCGGCCAGAACAAGCCCCAGCATCGACAACATGAAGCTGAACAGATACAGCGCAAACCTGTTATATTGCGGATGCCCGGCCAGATAACGCGCGGCATACAGCATCACCAGCGTGCCAATCCCCGTGATCAGCAGCGCAAACATCAGGCTTAACCCGTCCAGCCAGAAGGACAGCCGCACTTGCAGGCTGGGTATCCAGTCCCAGACCCATTGCACCGCACCATCACGGGGCACAACAGGCAGATACTGCAGGAAAAACAGGAATAATGCGGCGGTCAACGCTACGGTGATCATGCCCGCAGGCGTCACCCAGGGCGCGTTCGGGTCGGAAGGCTCTGCCATCTGATCGGTCGACTCCTGATTTGCACTTATGTCGGTTGCCCTGCCGCATGATACCGGCTTGGCGCGCGTTGTTTCACATTTTGCGCCAAAATTCGCAACGCAAATCGGTCAAAAAATTTGTGTTTCCGCATGGATAAACCTGTTGCGCCTTCTGATTGCGCTCACAAGCGCGGTTTGCACGGGCGCAGGTGCAGCGCCCCTGCCCTTGACAATGCGCGCCCGCTCTCGAAAGCTGGGACAATGCGCAGCCCCGCCCTTGATGCCCGCGATATTGCAATTCTGTCCATCCTTTCACGCGAAGGGCGGATCACCAAGGCTGAACTGGCCCGGCGCGTCAACCTGTCGCCCGCGCCGTGCTGGGAACGCCTGAAGCGGCTGGAGGATGCCGGCCTGATCCGGGGCTACCGCGCCGACATCGCACTGGCACGTATTGCGCCCCATGTCGTCATATTCGTGACAATCGAACTCGACAGCCATAAATCCGAAGATTTCCAGCGCTTTGAACGCGCCATCGCGGCGCTGGATGAAATTACCGATTGCTGGTCGCTTGGCGGGGGCTTCGACTATCTGTTGAAAGTGACCACCTGCGATATCGCGGCCTATCAGGTGCTTATGGACGGGCTGCTGGCGCGGCGCGCGGGTGTGAAGCGATACTTCACCTATATTGTCACCAAAAACGTCAAGGACGCCCCCTTGCCCTTGCAGGTTCTGCTGTAGAAGCCGCAGCTCGGCAAGGCTGGACCTGGCTGGCGGGAAGCAGTCCCCCAAAGCGCGGAATCAAGACCGCAGGTGGCCCACGCCATCGGCGGGCCGTCCCTAAGCCTGCCGATGACCTGCGGGAAGTGCAGGCCTTTGACGTCAGGAATACGCCGCCTGGATAATACGCTTCCCCTAGGACGCCGGATCGGCAGACCCCGGCCCGCCGAGTGCGCGGGCTTGATCCAAGCGCCAACGCCCCCTTCACGCCAAAGGCGCCCGCAATGCCCGCGCCCACACCCCCGATCCCCAGACGGATCATCGGAAAGACACACCGAATTCGGAACAATCCCCTGCCGCGCACCAGATCGCAGCACCGTTTCTTCTGCCAGGGCACAGCTATACTGCTGGCATATCCCTCTAGCCAAAGGTTCGCCCATGACACGCCCCGCCCGCGCCCCAGCCCCCCACACGCCCGAATTATCCTCGCTGCTCGCGGACCCCTCCTTGTTGCGCAGTGACGCCTATATCGCGGGCTGGCGCGGCGCGGCATCCGATTTCGCTGTCACCGACCCGGCCACTGGCAGGGACTGCGCCCGCGTGGCACGCATGCGCGCCCCCGATGCACGCGCCGCAGTCGACGCCGCACAGGCCGCCTTCGCCGACTGGTCCGCCGCGCTGCCCCAGACACGCAGCACCACCCTGCGCCGCTGGTTCGACCTGATCATCGCCAACCTCGAGGATCTGGCCCTGATCATGGTCGCCGAACAAGGCAAACCCCTGTCCGAGGCACGCGGTGAAATTGAATATGGCGCAGGCTTCGTCGAATTCTACGCTGAAGAAGCCAAGCGCCCCGATATTCGCGGCGTGACATCCCACCTCCCCGATGCCGAGGTCGAACTCTGGCGCGAACCTGTGGGCGTCGCGGCCCTTGTCACACCATGGAACTTTCCCTGCGCCATGGTCACCCGCAAGGCCGCCGCGGCGCTTGCGGCGGGTTGCACCTGCGTGGTGCACCCGTCCGCGGAAACCCCGCTATCAGCGCTGGCGCTGGCCGTTCTGGCCGAACGCGCGGGCATTCCTGCGGGCGTCCTGAACGTGGTCCCCGGCGATGCGCCTGAAATCGTCGGAACATGGACACAAGACACCCGCGTGCGCGCGCTGTCCTTCACCGGCTCCACCGAAGTGGGGCGGGTTCTCTATCGCCAGTCGGCCGACACCATCAAACGGCTGGTGCTGGAACTGGGCGGACATGCACCCTTCATCGTGTTTGCCGATGCCGATCTCGACCGCGCTGTGGCCGAAGCCGTCAAGGCGAAATTCGCCACCACCGGCCAGGATTGCCTGGGCGCCAACCGCTTTTTGGTGCAGCGCCCTGTCTATGACGAATTCTGCACCCGCTTTGCCGCCGCCATCAGCAAACTGACGCTTGGCCCGGGCATGGAAGATTGCGACCTCGGCCCCCTGATGCATGAACGCGCAGTGGCCAAACAGGAATCCCATGTGGCCGACGCCATGGCCCGCGGCGCGCGCTGCCTGGTGGGCGGCGCACGCGATGCCCAAGGCCCGCTCTACTACAAACCCACCCTTCTGGTCGATGTCCCCGGTGATGCCCGAATCATGCATGAAGAAACCTTTGGCCCCGTCGCCGCCGTCACCCCGTTCGAGTCCGAATCCTGTGCCATCTCGCGCGCCAACGCCACCGAATTCGGGCTTGTGGCCTATGTCCACACACTGGACCCGCGCCGCATCTACCGCATGACGCGCGCGCTGCAATTTGGCATGGTCGCGGTCAACCGCACCAAGGTTACCGGCGCGCCCATTCCTTTCGGGGGCATGAAACAATCCGGCCTCGGGCGCGAAGGCGCGCGCTGGGGCATGGAGGCCTTCACCGACATCAAATATGTCTGCCGCGACTGGGGCTGACGACCGGGGCAGACACCGGACAATCGTGCTTTCACGCTGGCCCAAATATCCACCGGGGTTTCTCAAGGGGGGTGTGCCCCCCTTGAGGCGGGGGGTTTGGGGGGCTTGCAGCCCCCCAAGCCACGTCACGGCAAACCACCCCGCCTGGCGCAGCCTCAATCCATGCGATCCCTGGCAAAAACAAAGATCACACAGCCCGCCAGCAGGATCAGCCCAAAAAACAGGAATACCCCCTGATAGGGGGCCTCGGGCGGGACGGCGGGCACTGCAGAATGCACGCGCCCGCTCAGCACCTGCAACACCCCCACCCCGCCAATGGAAAACAGGTTCAGCAATGTCACCCCCCGCCCCATCAGATGGGCGGGAAAAAAGCTGCGCCCATGCGCCATCATCATCGGGAAGGACGCACCAAACAGCCCCACAGCCGCCAGCAGGACCGCGCTGGTCCAGAACCCCGACACCGGCATCAGCCACAGCGCCAGCAGCGACAGCCCCCCCAGGGTATTGCCCGCCAGAATGACCCATTTGCGTGTCCCCAACAGCCGGTCCAGCGGCCCATAGGCAAAATTGCCCACAATCATCGCACAGGCCATCAGCAATGTGATCTGCCCCACCTGCGTGGCACCTGCTGCGTAAACATCCGTGAAATACGGCCCGGCCCACAGGCCCCGCAACCCCGCCGCCGGGGCGTAATTCACCGCCAGCAATGGCAGGATCAGCCAAAGCGCGGGAATTTTCAGCAAATCCAGCAAACTGCCCCGCGCGCCTTCGGGGACTGTCACTGCGGGGGGGTCCTGGATCACATACCACAACACTGTTGCAATCACCGCCGTGCCCGCTGCCAGCGCAAACAATGTCTCGCGCCAGCCAAACGCTTCTGCGGCCCATGCCAGCGGCAATGCCCCCAGAATATTGCCCAGACTGCCAAATCCGATGACCGCGCCTGCCAGGGTTGCAAAAATCGCAGGCGGATAGATGCGCGCGAAAATATAGTAGGCTGCCATCAGCACCGGCGCGCAACCCACCCCCAGAAACAGCATTGCGACATGCACATGCACCGCATTTTGCGCCATCGCAAAAGCCAGCGCGCCGCCCGTCCCCCCAAGGCCCAGAACCAGCGCTGTGCTGCGGCGCGGCCCGAATTGGTCCAGCGCCCAACCGACCGGCAGTTGCATCAGCGCGAAGGCCAGAAACCAAAGCCCCGATGACAGCGCCAGATCATCGGCGCTGACCCCGATATCGGTTTGCAACATCCCCGCCAGCACCGCCAGAAAGGATCGGTAGAACTGGCTAAGCAGATACCCGACCACCAAAAAGAAAAGGCCAATTTTCATGCATCACGCCCGATTCTTGTGCAAAACAGCCCTATGCGTAGTGAACCTGTGAAACATTTGCAATCCGCCAAGGGACCGTGCGCTGTGCTTGGCTGGGGTTAAGGCGCGCGCGCTATGGTCTGGGCATGTTCATGTCAGAAAGGTCTGCGCGATGCCCACGCTCCCTGAAAACTCTGCCCGGTTGTCTTTGCCCTATATCCAGCCCGCGCAGGCCCAGAAACACGTCACCCATAACGAAGCGCTGCGCGTGCTGGATGTGCTGGTCCAGCTTTCGGTGGCCAGTCGCACGCTGACCCTGCCACCACTGGCCGCGCTGAACGGCAGTTGCTATCTGGTCCCTGCCGGTGCGGGGGGCGAATGGGCGGGACAGGCCGGGCAGATCGCGCTGCGCGATGGCGGGGCGTGGGATTTCCTGTCCCCTGTCGCAGGCTGGCTTGCCATGGTGCTGGATGAAAGCCGCCTGCTGTTTTTTGACGGCACCGACTGGCGGCTGCCTGATGTGCTTGCGCCGGTGATGGACAGCCTTGGAATTCGGACCAGTGCAGATGCCACCAACCGGCTGGCCGTGGCGGGGGATGCAAGCCTGTTCACCCATGACGGCACCGGCCATCAGATGAAGATCAACAAGGCCGCGACCGGGCAGACCGCAAGCCTGCTGTTCCAGTCCGACTGGTCGGGGCGGGCAGAAATGGGACTGGCGGGCAATGATGATTTCACCATCAAGCTCAGTGCCGATGGCACCACATGGCACGACGCGCTGCGTCTGGATGCGGGCAGCGGGTTGGCCAGCGGTATGGCTGTCACCCAGACCCCCGGCGACACAACACCGGGGCGCCTGCTGAAGGTGGGCGACAGTGCGGCAGTGCTGGCGGCCACGCCACTTCTGCGCGTGCCGGTCGGGGGCAGTGCCAATGCGCTGGCGCTGACCAGCGGGGCGGGATTTGCAGCCCCCTTGCCCGACGGGCTGGAACTGCGCTTTCGCGCGACGCTCGCCAATACCGGCGCGGCCACGCTGGCGCTGGATGCCGGTCCTGCGCTGCCCTGTGTCACCCCCACAGGCGCGGCGCTGCCCGCGGGCTTTATCCGTCCCGAGTGCGATACGCGCGCGCGCCATCACGCGGGCCAATGGGTGCTGGAGCGTGCACCCGAAACCGGCAGCACCGCGCAGGGCCAGTTTGAACGCCTGTCAAACGGGGTGCAGCGCGTCTGGGCCACACGCCCCACCCAAAGCAGTTCCGCGCCCACATCCTGGACATTCCCCCTGCCCTTTGCCAGCGTGCCCCATGCCGCCGCCAGCGCCCAAGGGGCCGATTTTCATGGCGCAACCATCAGTTCCCCGACGCCCGCCAACTGCCAGTTTGACGCATGGACCAGTGCCGGGGCGCGTGCAAACGGGGTGAATGTTGCCCTGTCGGCTGTGGGGCGATGGTATTGACCCGCGCCAGAACACAGGGGCGCATGCGCCCCCCCCCCGCCGGTCAGCGCGCGCGCCTGCGCGCTGTCAATACCCGCGCTGCGCCAGCCAGTCGCGCATCCAGC